>NZ_VYKC01000018.1:0-76171 GCF_032424305.1 Pseudomonas sp. JV414
TGGCAACTTTGAGGTTCTAACTCAGGTCCGTTATCCGGATCGAGGACAGTGTATGGTGGGTAGTTTGACTGGGGCGGTCTCCTCCTAAAGAGTAACGGAGGAGTACGAAGGTGCGCTCAGACCGGTCGGAAATCGGTCGTAGAGTATAAAGGCAAAAGCGCGCTTGACTGCGAGACAGACACGTCGAGCAGGTACGAAAGTAGGTCTTAGTGATCCGGTGGTTCTGTATGGAAGGGCCATCGCTCAACGGATAAAAGGTACTCCGGGGATAACAGGCTGATACCGCCCAAGAGTTCATATCGACGGCGGTGTTTGGCACCTCGATGTCGGCTCATCACATCCTGGGGCTGAAGCCGGTCCCAAGGGTATGGCTGTTCGCCATTTAAAGTGGTACGCGAGCTGGGTTTAGAACGTCGTGAGACAGTTCGGTCCCTATCTGCCGTGGACGTTTGAGATTTGAGAGGGGCTGCTCCTAGTACGAGAGGACCGGAGTGGACGAACCTCTGGTGTTCCGGTTGTCACGCCAGTGGCATTGCCGGGTAGCTATGTTCGGAATAGATAACCGCTGAAAGCATCTAAGCGGGAAACTAGCCTCAAGATGAGATCTCACTGGGACCTTGAGTCCCCTGAAGGGCCGTCGAAGACTACGACGTTGATAGGTTGGGTGTGTAAGCGCTGTGAGGCGTTGAGCTAACCAATACTAATTGCCCGTGAGGCTTGACCATATAACACCCAAGCAATTTGCTGACCCTTCTTTATAAATAAAAAGGGACGCCAGATTGCGGTGTGTGAAGACGAAACGAACCGAAAGTTTGTGACACTCACGAAACACCAGATCTATCACATACCCATTCGCTGGAGCGTGAGCCGTAAGGCAAACGAGCTGGCTACCGAATTTCTTGACGACCATAGAGCATTGGAACCACCTGATCCCATCCCGAACTCAGCAGTGAAACGATGCATCGCCGATGGTAGTGTGGGGTTTCCCCATGTGAGAGTAGGTCATCGTCAAGATTAAATTCCGAAACCCCTATCTGCGTATGCAGGTAGGGGTTTTTTTTTGTCCGCAGGAAAAGAGCACTCCAGCGACAACACAAAATTGCACAGTTATTTTTGAGTCAGGACACTAGAATAGGTCCAACTTTTTTGGAGCCAGAGCCTTTATGCCAGATCCAGTTGACGCCCCAGGGCTGTCAGATTTACCGCTGGACGACTTGGTAGCGTGTCATGAGTGCGACTTGCTGATGCGCAAGCCTGAGCTTGCTCATGGTGAGAAAGCCATCTGCGTACGCTGCGGTTATGAACTGTATGCCCATCGACACAATGTCGTGCAGCGCAGTCTCGCCTTGGTCATTGCCGCACTGTTGCTGTATGTCCCTGCGAACTTTTTACCCATCATGCAGCTCCATCTACTCGGACAGTCGTCGCACGATACTGTCTGGAGTGGCGTTGTCGGTCTGTTCGATACCGGTATGCGAGGCGTAGCGGCAGTGGTATTTCTTTGCAGCATGGGGATTCCACTGCTCAAGTTGCTTTGCCAGCTAGTCGTGTTGCTGAGTATTCGCTTCGATATCGGACGCAGCTACGGTTTGCTGCTCTACCGCATTTATCACCATCTACGGGACTGGGGGATGCTCGAGGTTTACCTCATGGGCGTACTGGTTGCGATCGTCAAATTGGCCGATATGGCGGCGGTCACCGTAGGTCTTGGTCTGGCGTGCTTTATCAGTTTGTTGTTGGTTCAGGTCTGGCTGGAAGTAGTGATGTCACCGCACCAGATCTGGCAGGCTTTATCAGGAGAAGATGCCCATGCGGGCGATTGATGCAGGCATTCTGATTTGTGCCGAATGCCACGAGTTGAATAAACAGGAAGCCGATACCGACGAGCAGATTTGCACCCGCTGCGGCGCGCTGGTTCACGCCCGCCGCCCAAATAGCCTGATGCGTACCTGGGCGTTGTTAATCACGGGTGCGATTCTCTACATCCCGGCCAATGTGCTACCGATCATGACCGTCAATTCCCTGGGGCAGGGCGATCCGAGCACCATTATGTCCGGCGTGATCCAACTGGTTCAGCACGGCATGATTCCGATCGCCGCCGTGGTTTTTATCGCGAGCATCCTGGTACCCACGTTCAAGCTGGTGGGCATCGCATTGCTGCTGTTTTCGGTGCAGCGCCGCCAGCCGCTCTCGGCACGCCAGCGCATTCTGATGTACCGCTTTATCGAGTTCATCGGCCGCTGGTCGATGCTGGATATCTTTGTGATCGCTATCCTGGTGGCGGTTGTGAATTTTGGACGGCTTGCCAGCATCGAAGCCAATCTTGGCGCCATCGCCTTCGCCAGTGTGGTGATTCTGACGATGCTTGCCGCAGTAACTTTCGATCCCCGACTGATTTGGGATAACACGGAGTCGGACGACGACCATGACTGATTTGCCTAAAGCGAAAACCCGACCGGCCTCGAACTGGTCAGCCATTTGGGTATTGCCCCTGATCGCCTTGATCATCGGCGGCTGGCTCGGCTGGCGTGCCTACAGCGAGACGGGCATCGAGATTCAGGTGCGCTTCGAAAGCGGTGAAGGCATTCAGGCCAACAAGACCGAAGTCGTCTACAAAGGCATGTCGGTCGGTAAGGTGAAAGCCCTCAAGCTCGATGACGAAGGCAGCTCCAAAGGAGTGATCGCTACCATCGAGATGAACAAGGACGTGGAGCAATACCTCAAGACCAGCACGCGTTTCTGGCTGGTCAAACCAAGCGTGAGCCTGGCCGGTATCACGGGCCTGGAGACGCTGGTCTCGGGTAACTATGTGGCCGTCAGCCCAGGTGAAGGCGAGCCGACCCGCAAGTTCAAGGCCCTGGCCCAAGAGCCTCCGCTATCGGACGCCCAACCCGGTTTGCACCTGACCATCAAGGCAGATCGCCTAGGTTCGCTGAATCGCGGCAGCCCGGTGTTCTACAAACAGATTCAAGTCGGTCAGATCAAAAGCTACGTGCTGTCCGCAGATCAGAGCACTGTCGAACTCAAAGTCTTCATCGAGCCGACCTACGCCAGCCTGGTGCGTAAACATACGCGTTTCTGGAATGCCAGCGGCATCAGTATCGACGCCAACCTCTCTGGTGTGAAAGTGCGCAGCGAGTCCCTCGCCAGCATCGTCGCCGGTGGTATTGCGTTCGCCACTCCGGAGAATCGCAAGGACAGCCCGCCCACCGATCCAAGCCTGCCGTTCCGTCTTTATGAGGATTTCGATGCAGCCGCAGCGGGTATTCGGGTCAAGGTCAAACTCAGCGATTTCGAAGGCCTGCAGGCCGGTCGTACACCGGTGATGTACAAAGGCATCCAGGTCGGTAATCTGAAAACGCTCAAAATTGACCCGGACCTGTCCAGTGCTAGTGCTGAGTTGACTCTCGACCCACTGGCGGAGGATTACCTGGTCACTGGCACCCAGTTCTGGGTGGTAAAACCATCGATTTCGCTCGCCGGTATTACCGGCCTGGAAGCGCTGGTCAAGGGTAACTACATCGCCGTGCGCCCTGGCGACAAGGGCGGGGCACCGCAGCGCGAGTTCGAAGCCCGGGCCAAGGCGCCGCCGCTGGACCTGCGTTCGCCGGGCCTGCACTTGGTGCTGTTCACCGAAAACCTCGGTTCACTGGAAGTCGGTAGCCCGATTCTCTACAAGCAGGTCAAGGTCGGTTCGGTTCAGAGCTATCAATTCTCCCGCACCAAAAAGCAGCTGGTGATCGGTGTGCATATCGAGAAGGAATACGAAGGGCTGGTCAACGCCTCGACGCGTTTCTGGAATGCCAGCGGCATTACGCTCACCGGTGGGTTGACCGGCGGCATTCAGGTCAAAAGTGAGTCGTTGCAAAGCCTGATGGCCGGTGGCATCGCCTTCGAAACCCCGGAAGCCAAAGCGCCGCTGCAAAAGCGTATTCCGCGCTTCCGCCTGCATGCCAACCATGATGAGGCAACGCAGAAAGGCACTATGGTGATAATCAAGGTCAATCGCGCCGATGGCCTGCGCAGTGGCACGCCGGTTCGATTCAAAGGCCTGGACGTTGGCAAGATTGAGGACGTCGACCTCAGTGATGACCTGCAATCAGTACTGCTGACCGCGCGGATCACAGAAGTGCCGGAGCGTATCGCTCGGGTCGGCAGTCAGTTCTGGGTGGTCAAACCTGAGCTAGGTCTGATTAAAACTTCGAACCTCGAAACTTTGGTCACCGGGCAATACATTGAAGTGCAACCCGCGCCGAAGAACCTCGGCCCGCAGAAAACCTTCGAAGCCTTGACCAATCCTCCGGAAACCGCCAAGGAAGAGGCTGGTTTAAGCCTGGTGTTGAGCGCTGCTCGTCGAGGTTCGCTGAAGACTGGCGTCCCCGTCACCTATCGCGAAATCACGGTAGGCAAGGTGACCGGCTATGAACTGGGCCAGACGGCTGATCGAGTGTTGGTACACATACTGATCGAGCCGAAGTACGCGCCGCTGGTGCGCAGTGGCACGCGGTTCTGGAACACCAGTGGTTTTGGTTTTGACTATGGCTTGTTCAAAGGCGCGACAATACGCACTGAATCGCTGGAGACGCTGGTTCAGGGCGGTATTGCTTTTGCCACGCCGGATGGCGACCGCATGGGTGTCCCGGCGCGGCCTGAACAAACGTTCCCGCTGTTCGATCAGTTCGAAGATGAGTGGCTGACCTGGGCGCCGAAGATTTCGATCGGCAAGTAGTCTGTCGGCGCCTGTGATACCGCCTTCGCGGGCAAGCCCGCTCCCACAAGGATCGGCGTCGTACACAAATATTGTGTACACCACCAAATACTGTGGGAGCGGGCTTGCCCGCGAAGGGGCCGTCAAGTTCACTGAAAGCTTCAGAATGTACCCATAAATAAAAAAGGCCGCGATCCATTGGATCGTGGCCTTTTTTATTACCTTCGATTCAAGCGTCAGACCGCATCCAGCTCCGGTTCGTCCGCCTGCACGTTAACAGTTGCCTTCACTTCATCATGGCGACGGATGTACTTCCAGTCCGCCTCGTCGATGTAAATGCCGTTCGGGCCGCTGCCGCCTTCCAGGTCGATGGCGACACTGGCGCAAACTTGCGGCTTCACACTCGCCAGAATCGGCACGAAGCCCAGTTGCAGGCTGGTTTCCAGCAGTGCTGCCTGGTTCTTCTCGTCGATGTCCGCCGCCTCGTCGAGGTAGTACGGCAGGCGCACGCGACCGGCCTGGTCGCGGTCCATCAAGTGCAGCAACAAGTACATGTTGGTCAGCGCCTTGATGGTCATGGTGGTGCCGTTGGACGCCGCACCGTCGATGTCGGTGTGGATCACCGGTTGGCCGTTGACCTTGGTGATCTCGAACGCCAGCTCGAACAGATCCTTGAGACCGAGTTGGTTGTGGTTCGCCGCCACCAGCCGCGCCAGGTATTCCTTGGCTTCTTCGTTCTTGTTGTCCTGATCGGCGCTTTGACTCAGATCGAAGACGGAAAGGGTTTCGCCTTCTTCGTACTGACCGGCGCTGTGGATGATCTGGTCAATGTGCTTGAGCGCTTCCTTGTTCGGCGCGAGCACGATACGGAAGCTTTGCAGGTTGGAGACCTGACGCTTGTTGATCTCGCGGTTGAACAGGGCCAGTTGATGTTCGAGGCTGTCATAGTCGCTGCGGATGTTACGCAGGGTCCGGGCAATGTCGGTGACCGCGGCACGGCGCGCCTTGCCGAGGGTCAGGGCTTCGTCGGTACGGTGCGCGTAAGCGTTGATCAGCAGTTGCAGGCGACGCTCCATATCGTCTTCGCTGTCGAACTTGGCCACACCCTTCAGGCGCACCTGCGCATACAGCGCTTCGATCTGACCATCGCTGCGCTGCAAACCCTGCCAGCTGTCCTGATAGTCATTGAGCAATGGCAGCAGGTTGTCCATGGAATCGTCGATCGGGTCCATGAACGGCGTGCCGAATGGCAGGTCCGCCGGCAATAGCTGACGGCGGCGCAGGGCGTCATCGAGGGTGCGTTGCTTGGCTTCCATGTCGCCGATCTGCCGGCCGACCAGTTGCAGCTTGGCCGACAGTTGCTGGACGCGCTCGGTGAAGGCATCGCTGGAACGCTTCAATTCGTCCTGAGCGGCTTCCATCTGCGCCAGTTGTTCCAGCTTGTCGCCTTCTTCGGCGCTCAGGGTTTGCGCGCGGCGGAAGTCTTCCAGGGCTTTCTGCGCATCCAGCACTTGCTGGTACAGCGCTTCAGTCTGGGTCTTGCTGGCCGCACGGTCGGCTGCCACGGCTTGTTGGGTTTTCAGTTGCTTGAGTTCTTTGTCCAGACGCTCTTTCTGATCGCGCAACGCCGCGCGGTCAGCCAGGGCTTGCAGCGCCGGCGGCTCGATGTGCGAGATGTCGATGGACAGGCCCGGCACTTCGAAGCGCTCGCCTTTGAAGCCATCAAGGATCAGTTCCATGGATTTGACCCACTGACCGTCCTCGTCCAGCGTAATGCCATGCTCGCCCAGCGGAAGGCTGAACAATGCGCTGTTGAACAGGCGCATCAGGCGCTCGACGTCCTGCTGCGAAAACTCTTCGCGCAAACGGGCGTAGCTGTTGTTGTCGGCGTGATCGAGTTGTTGCTTGACCGACTTCAGGCGTTTTTCCAGATCCCGCAGACGCTCTTCCAGATCCTCGGCCGAGAACTGGCGCGACTGGGCCAGTGCACCGGCCAGTTCGTCGTGCGCGTCCTTGGCCGCGAGCAGTTGCTGCTCAAGGACTTTGACGTCATCGACCAGGGCGAAGCGATGCTTGAGCACCGACAACTCGCCGAGCCAGCGCTGGATGCCGGTGATTTCCCGCTCCAGACGCATCAGCTCCTGAGTGCCACCACGCTGATCGTTTTGCAGCGCGTCCTGCTCGTTGCGATAGTGCTCGGCCTGAATCGTCAGTTCTTCCTTGCGCGCACTGGCGTAGTCCGACCAGGTGCCGAGCAAGGAATCGAGCAGCGGCGAGATCCGGTGCAGTTTGCCGCGCAGGATATTGCGCTGGGCCACGCCAGCGGCCAGTGCTTCAACCAGCGGGCCAGCGGTGACCAGCGAGTTGTAATCCTGCTCCATACGACGTACATCGCGGAAGGCTTCTTCGCACGCGGCGATGTAATCGACGCTACCGGAACGCAGGCTGTGTTCGAAAGCATCGAGGAACAACTGCTTGAGTTTGGCCGCGGTGATTTCGCGCATGTGCAGCAAGTTGATGAACAGGGCGCGGAAGGTCTTCAGGCTCTGCTCGCTGGTGGAGCGCAGCGGGATGAGCGTCAGGTCCAGCGGAATCGAAGTGTGGCCGCCCACCAGCAAGCGACGCAGTTCATCCGGCTTGAGTTCGTAGGCTTTCAGGCCTTCGCGCTCAAGGTTGGTAAACAGTTCTTTCTGGCGCAGGCAGGTGTCGTTTTTCTGGTAATGCGCCAGATCCAGTTTGCCGGCGTAGGCAAAGAACTGGTGACCGAAACCGCCGCCCGGGCCGCGGCCGACCACGCCGATTACGTGCGGGCCGTGGGGCAGGGAGACTTCCACCAGGATGTAACTGGTGTCCGAGGCGAAGTAGAACCGCCGGGATTGCTCCAGGCTGTACTTGCCGAAGCTCATGTCCGACATGCGCGCCAGAATCGGGAACTGCAAGGCGTTGATCGAAGCGGATTTACCGAGGTTGTTCGCGCCGTAAACCGACAGCGGCTCTTCCAGCGGGAACAGGCCGAGGCTGTAACCGGCGGTGTTCAAAAGGGCAAAGCGGCGAATGCCGTAGCGTTCCTTGCTCATGCGTCGGTCTCCTGTTCTTCGGCAATGGCGCGGGCCATGGCGTCTTCTTCGCTTTCTTCTTCGAAGTCACTGAGGTCCAGCGGATCATCGGTTTGCAGCAGTTTTTCGTCGCTGTCGTCGTCGATCAACACTGGCACCGGCAATGGCAGCACGCTGTGCAGACTGGCTGCCAGATCGCGGTCTTGCTGGACCGACAAGCAAACATCGAGGAAACGGTGCATCGGCGGCAGGAAACGGTAGATGCCGTTTTCTTCACCGGCAAAACCAAGCTGCGTCATCCGGCGCATGATTTTTTCTTCGAGTTCTTCCACGGTCTGCACTTCAGCCTGGATGAACAAGTCGCGGTACTTTTCCAGCAACGAAGGCAGTTCATCGCGACCAAGGCTGCCGCCGTCGAGTACGGCGACCGGGTCACGGCCCTGATCGGCCAGATGCTCGACGAGGATGAAGGTGAAAAGCGCCAGACGCTGGGCAGTCTTGTTCACCGCCGCAGCGGCGAGGTCCGGCACGAAGTAGTAGAAACCACGGGTGTCGCAGACCAGCTCAAAGCCCAGAGCCTTGAATAGCGTGCGGTACTGGTCCTGGAAGTTTGACAGTTGCGCGTACAGCTCCGGATCGCGGCGGCTGACGTGGTAGCCCTTGAACAGCTCGCGAAAGATCGGCGCCAGCTGGGACAGTTCATTTAGATCAAGATGCATGTGGGGTGCTCGCAGAATCCTCGGCGGTGTCGCGGGCCGAGAGCAGGGCGAAGGAGCGCAGGCTGACCTGGTGCTCATGAGTGTGGTAATCGCGGCGTTCCAGACGCTCGCGTTTGAAGCGTTTTTCCCGCGACAGGCGCGAGAACCAGTAAAGCAATTCGTCAGTAGCGCCGTCCGGCTCCTGCTCAAGCAGCCAGGTCATCAGGTCCGGCATCGGCAGGGCGTCTTCGCAGCGTTCGAGCATTTCCCGAACCGTGCGTGGCGCGCGTGGGGCTTCGCCTTTCTGGGTCTTGTGAGCCTTGGGGAAACGCGCAGGTTTTGGCTCGAAACGGGCCAAGGCGTACACGTAGGCTTCGACCTGACTGGCGCTGCCGAGGAAGGTGCTTTGCGGCCGGGTGAACATCGGCATTGCCGCTTGTGGCACCGCATCGATACCTTTACGACGAATGGCCGACAAAGCCAGCGCCGCGCCACGGGTCACGGCGTTGTGCCGGCGCGCTTCTTCACGCAGCGGCAGCAGCAGTTCACGGGCATGACGCAAGGTCAGTTGGGCGCTGGTCTGCATTTCGAGGATGCGCGCGTGGGTGCGCAGCAGCATGTCGTCATCTACCAGATGGCCGAGGCGCTGCTGTTCAGTGAGCATCTTCAGCAGGACGTTTTCGACCTTGCGCACGCCTTGTTCGAAGGCGCCGTCGGCGTTCACCAACTGAATCATCGGTTCGACGTATTCATCCCAGGTCGCCAGTACTTCAGCGTAGCGCTGACGCAGCGGGATCTGCCGGTCGCTGGTCTTGGCCCGCTCGGCGACAGCCACCAGGGCCTGTTCGTCGTTGGCGAGTTTTTTCAGAACGTCCCGCACGCGCATGTCGAGCAGACGCAACTGGCGCGCCAGGTCGTGGCCGTCGCGAATGTCGAAGGCGTCCTGAATGTAACCGGCCAGGCGCTCGAGATGGCGCAAATAGGCTTCGATTTCCAGGCACAGGCCCAGACGGTGCTCGCGGCGCAGGTAAGCGAGGAAGTCGTGGATTTGCGCGTTGAGCTCGAAACGGTTCGGGCTTTTCGCCACGGGAACCAGAATGTCGAGGCGGATCCACACGTCCAGCAGGCTGGTGATGTCCTGCGGTGTACTGTCGAGTTGCTGGGCGGCCAGTTGCGTGCGCAGTTCGTTGAGGCTCAGGGTGCCTTGGTCGAAGTGCTCGCACAGTGGCTCCAGAAGTGCCCAGTGTTCAGCGAGGGCGCGCAAGACGCGCTTGGGTTCGATCATCGGAATGGCCGGCTGGTTGGCGATTAAAAGCCGCGATTGTACTGCATCACAGCCGTGTCGATTCACTCTCGGGATGGGCTGTCGCCATTTTTCGTAGGTGGAAAGACTATCGGTGAAGTCTATCGATCAACAGCGCGGGCGATCTTGAGCGAAGGGCGGTAGAATCACCGCACTTTAGTTATCCACAAGTGGCCGACCTTTGCTTATCGAGTCCCGTCGCCGCGCTTATTTGACCGCCATGCAGGTGGTCAACTGGCTGCCGCGCACCGAATTGCCCTTTGCTGCGCCCTCGCGCCCCGAACTGCTGGAGATGCCCGAGCCATTGGTCGTCGCCCCGGTTGCGCCGGCTCCCATGGCCGAGGCACCGATGGAGCCCGTGGTCAAACCGGCCGAACGGGTGAAGATCGAGGTGCCACGGCCATCGCTGGCCAGCACCCGCACGAACGCCAAGGTCGAAGAAGAGGAGGCTCCGGTCGCGGTCAAGGCGCCGGTCGTTCCTCCACCGCGTTTCGCCCTGCAATTGCTGCGCGCAGGTCGTTGCCTGTTGCTGGTGGAGTTACCCACAGGCGAAAGCTTCCAGACCCGCGATCCGGCCTATCTGTTGCTCAAGGACATGCTGCGCGCCGCCGGCCTGCCAGACAGCCCGCAGATCATCGGCGAGCCGGTGCGCTGGCCGCTGCTGGCTCGCGGCACCATGGATCAAGGGCCGGAAGCGGCTCGGGATTTCGTACAAGGCTTTCTGTCGGCCCGTCTGGAAGATGCTCCATGCGTCTGTCTGTGGCTGATCGGCTTGCCGGCGGTGCGTTTTGCTGGTGAGGCGAACGCCGAATCCTTCAATCGTGAACTTCAGGTCGAAGGCCTGGGTTCGGTCTGGGCCCTGCCGGGTCTGGAATTATTAATGGAAGAGCCACAGCGTAAGGCTGATGTCTGGCAAGCCATGCGTCGGCTGATGGCGCGCTGGAAAGAATCGAATGAGTGACGCTGTATCGTTCCGCCCGATGACCGAGGCGGACCTGGACACTGTACTGAAAATTGAATATGCGGCTTATAGCCATCCCTGGACCCGCGGGATTTTTCTCGATGGCCTGGGCAAGTACCAGATCTGGCTGATGTTCGAAGGGCAGCAGCAGGTCGGTCATGGCGTGGTGCAGATCATTCTCGACGAGGCGCATCTGCTGAACATCACCGTCAAACCGGAAAATCAGGGCCGAGGCCTGGGTTTGACGCTGCTGGAGCATCTGATGTCGATTGCCTACAAGGCAGAGGCGCGGGAATGTTTTCTGGAAGTGCGCGACAGCAACCGGGCGGCGTTTCGGTTGTATGAGCGGTATGGGTTCAACGAAATCGGACGTCGACGGGATTACTACCCGGCCGTTGGCGGGCGCGAAGATGCCGTGGTCATGGCCTGCACGTTAGTGGATTGAGCCTTAAAAGCTTCGCGGGCAAGCCTCGCTCCTACAGGATTTGTGTCGAACACAAAATGTGAACGACTCAGAACCTGTAGGAGCGAGGCTTGCCCGCGAAGGCGCCCTCACTGACGAAAACGATCAACGCTTGCCATCCATTGGATCGCGCCGCGCCATCTCTGCTTCGTCCAGCCCATTGCCTCCGCCGATGTCGTCTTCATCGACAATGCTCAAATCCCAATCCGCCTGGTCGCCTTCACCTTCTTCTCGGGCGTCCCGTGCGCCGTCTTCACGGATCAAGGTTTCCGGGCTCATGTCATCGTCGGTGGATTCATGGTCATCGGTCGAGGCCCCTGTCATGCCTGCTTCACGGACGCGTTCGTCGGGGATCTTCTGCGCACGCTCGCGTTCGGGGATCAAGTCGCCGATTCTGGCGCTCGGTTCTTCTTCGTCGAAATCCAGCTCATGCACTGAGCCCATGCGGTCTTCGTTGTCATCGATGGGCTCGGGTTGTGCCTCATCGAACGGACGTCGTGAATCAGTCATGGCATTCCCTCATACTGTAGGCCTTACTACAGTTGACCCACTGGGCTTGCGAGAATTCCACCGGCAGGGAGCGACGGCTAGCCGTTATACGTATCAGGGCATCAGGGGGTATCTGCATCGCGCGCGTGACCCGGACAGACGGTTGTCTGTCAAAGCAGCGCATCATTATCGAGGCTTCTGCATGAACGACTTACAAGATCTGATTGATAACAACGAGCGCTGGGCCGACGCGATCACTAAAGAAGATCCTGATTTCTTCGCCAAGCTAGCCCGCCAGCAAACCCCGGAATACCTGTGGATCGGCTGTTCCGATGCCCGCGTGCCGGCCAATGAAATTGTCGGCATGCTGCCGGGCGATCTGTTTGTGCATCGCAACGTGGCCAACGTTGTATTGCACACCGACCTCAACTGCCTGTCGGTGATTCAGTACGCGGTCGACGTACTCAAAGTCAAACACATCCTGGTCACTGGCCACTATGGCTGCGGCGGTGTACGCGCCTCGATGCAGGACCGTCAGTTGGGCCTGATCGACGGCTGGCTGCGCTCGATTCGCGATCTCTATTATGAAAAGCGCGACGAACTGGCCAAGTTACCCACTGAAGAAGAACGGGTCGACCGCCTCTGCGAGCTCAACGTGATCCAGCAAGTGGCCAATGTCGGTCATACCAGCATTGTGCAAAACGCCTGGCACCGTGGGCAGAGTCTGTCGATTCACGGCTGCATCTACGGCATCAAGGATGGTCGCTGGAAAAGCCTGAACGCCACGATCAGCGGTTTCGAACAGTTGCCGCCGCAGTACCGTTTGCGTCCGGTCGAGGCGTTGTAAAAGCTTTTCAGCTGGGACTTCGTCGACGCCAGTGTTGAAAAAACTGTTCTCCATTGGCATTCGGCGACTCGTCATAGCCGATGACCCAGCCACGGCAGCAGGGACAACCGCAGCGGCAGGCGAACTGCCGCAGCAGCTTGTCTTCTGTCGCGGCGAAATCCATCGTCAGTCGGTCACCCTTTTTGATGTCTTTGAGCGCCCATAGCCACAGCTCGCTCATGTCGAGAAAGACGTTGGGGTCGCAGGAGTGGCTCAGTAAACCGCAGAAGCGCGGATCGTAGACGTGGATTCCTGGCGCCAGCTGCCGGGTGTGTCGGCAGCGATAGGGCAACAGATGTCCAGAAACCCTGCAGACTCGACTGATGCGGGGGAACTCGCGCAGCGCCGTGACAGCTATTGCCGATCCCTCAGCGTTGCAGATGATTCCAAAATCGTCTTTGGAGGGGAATCCAAGGCGAAGGGGCAACTCTACAAATGGATAGATGCCATTGGATGAGGGCGGGGTTATTCCTTGCTCGGCATGAGCTCTCATAACAATCCTTGTCAGCTGGGTGCTACGACCTCTGTCTGCTGACATCCTGTCAGCTCTGCAGCACATGGGTATGCCCCAAGCCTCTCGCAAATGAAACAATTGATCTACTGTCAGATATGACAGGCGAAAAAAGCTCTTCCCCGCGTCAGCCATGGCTCACGCGGGAAAGACTTTCATCGTTTACAAGTGTGGGGCAGGAGCAGAAGTCGCAAGAGACGGGCTCTTCAGCTGTTTCAGCTGGGATTTGACCGTCGTTGTTGCGCATTTGGCCACGGCCTGTTCGGGCGTCAGGCTGCGGATCGAGGTGTAGAACAGTTCGCAGGTTTTTTCTTTCTGGGTCACTTGCCAGGTCTGAGTACAGCTTTTCAGCTGAACGGTAGGGTCAGTGCCCGGTTTGCTGCCCATCCCGGCCTGCCAGCACGCGGCGCTCAAATCCTGCCCCATGACTTTCAGCCCCGCGGCGTCAGCCTTGGCCTGGGCATCGCTGCCGCTGTAGGCTTCGGGATCTGCGGCGTACCAGATGTAGCTCGGATGGTTGGAACCCAGTACCGGCACCTTCACACCCTCGCTCGGGGTGATGGTTGCCAGGCCCAACACGTCTACGGTCGGCCCGTATTGTTGCTTGATCCAGTTACGCACTGGCGCGCCGAAGGCAACCATTGGCAACGCAGCGCCGCTGGCGTTCTGGCTGACTTCCTTGACCATGGTGGTCTGGTAATCCTTGAAGTAGTCATAGACGCCTTCGAGGTCCTTGCCGGCGCTGGATGGTGCGGCAATCGGTGCGATGTCGATGATGGTCTGATAACCCGGTGTCTGGTCGTCAGGGATGCCGTTGGCGGTCAGCAGCGTGGCCCAACGGTCGGTGGTTTTGGACTCCAGATAGTCCTGGGCCTGGGTCAGCGAATAATCCGGCGGGAAATGCAGCAGTTCGACGCTTTTGCGATTTTCCAACGCCATGCCCAGCGGCAGGAACAGATACCAGCTATAGGTCCATTTACCATCGGCACTCAGCTTGCTGGCGCCGTTGTAAGCCAAATCCCCAGCGTTGAGCAATGCGGTCAATGGCTTGTCATAGCCTTTGGGCACACCGCTGATATTGGCGTAGAGCTGCTTATTGTCGGTTTTGACCACCACTTTTGCGGTTTTGTAGCCATCGCGTTGTACGCTTTGGGTCAGGTAGTGCTCGACTGTCTGTTCCAGCGTCCAGTTGCGATAGCAGATGACGTTGCAGTTGTTGGGGTAGGCGAACAGCCGGGTGACACGTTCGGTACTGCCCAGGTTCAGATCGACATCGGCGTGAGCGGCGGCACTCAGGGTGAGGGCTGCGAGGGTGAGTCCTGTGAGTTTTAACATGCTCAGATCCTTTTCAGCGTGGTCCCGATGATGGGATGCATGCCATATTGGATCAGAGGCGTTACATATAAAAGTGGATTCTCATGGTTTTTTTTACAGGACTGCCCCTGCCTATTTACGGGCCTGACGGGGGAGAGTCCGGCCCCCCAAGTAATTTGTCCGGGACCGGGTGAATATAAAGTATTACAACAAGTGCAATGCCAAATGACTGCCAGCGCGCAGGTATTCTATTTGTGCAACAACAGCATCCTTTACGATGGCTTCGCCTGTATCGGTACTAAAGACATCTGACTTGTTCATCCTTGGGTGGTGTTATTTTTACTTTGAAAAAGTAGGTTGTGAGACGCCGAAGTTTAACCCGCTGATTTATATATTTGAGATAGGAAGTGACTGGGTTTAATGTCAGGCGCAATCGAGTCTGTATGTCGGACCAGTCTTGATCGTTGCCGATTAGGCAGATGACGAGCCCCGTCCGGTTGGTGTCAACAGTCAACCAATCGGTCCGTTGCGGTGACGCTGTTTGTGCGTTTGGGACGATGGTCTAACGGGTTGTCCACAAGCGCATTTGCGTAGACCATGGACGCCTTGGTTTTTTGCCTGCCAGAGTTTTTTCCGTGACTACCAATAACGATGCGCGTCCGGCGCCCTTCACCCGCTCGGACTACAAGACACTGGGGCTTGCAGCCCTTGGCGGCGCGCTGGAAATCTACGACTTCATCATTTTCGTATTTTTCGCGCTGACCCTCAGCCAACTGTTCTTTCCGCCAGAAATGCCCGAGTGGCTGCGTCTGCTGCAAAGCTTCGGGATCTTCGTCACCGGCTACCTTGCGCGGCCTCTGGGCGGGATCCTGATGGCGCATTTCGCCGATAAATTGGGACGCAAGAAGGTTTTCAGCCTGAGCATCCTGATGATGGCGTTGCCATGCCTGCTGATCGGGATCATGCCAACCTACGCCCAGATCGGTTATTTCGCTCCAATGCTGTTGTTGGCCCTGAGGGTCCTGCAAGGCGCGGCGGTGGGCGGTGAAGTGCCAAGTGCCTGGGTGTTCGTCGCCGAGCACGCGCCGGTAGGACATCGCGGTTATGCCCTCGGTTTCTTGCAGGCCGGGCTGACCTTCGGTTACCTCATCGGCGCCTTGATCGCGACTTTTCTGGCGCAGGTGTTCACTCCGGCGGAAATCCTTGATTACGCCTGGCGCTACCCGTTTCTCCTGGGCGGTGTGTTTGGCGTCATCGGTGTCTGGCTGCGTCGCTGGCTCAGTGAAACCCCGGTATTCATGGCCATGCAGGCCCAGCGCGAGGCTACTGTCGAACTGCCGCTGTGCACGGTCCTGCGCGAGCACCGCCTGGCTATGCTGCCGGCGATGATTCTCACCTGCGTGCTGACCTCGGCCGTGGTGGTATTCGTGGTCATTACCCCGACCATGATGCAAAAAACCTTCGGCATGACCGCCAGTCATACCTTCGCCCTGAGTGCCTTGGGCATCGTGTTTCTGAACATCGGTTGTGTACTCGCGGGGCTGCTTGTCGATCGCATCGGCGCCTGGCGCACGGTGATGCTGTATAGCCTGCTGCTACCTTTGGGTATCGGCGTGCTCTACACCTGCCTGATCATTGAAGGCCAGTGGATCGGGTTGGCCTATGCAGTGGCAGGCCTCTCTTGCGGGGTAGTCGGCGCGGTGCCGTCGGTGATGGTCAGCCTGTTTCCGGCGCGAATTCGTGTCTCGGGGATTTCCTTTACCTACAACATTGCCTACGCCGCCTGGGCCAGTATCACGCCGCTGTTGTTGATCGGTCTGATGCCGTGGAGTCCATGGATTTGTGTGATTTTCTGCGCAGTGATGGGGGCGGTAGGCGTCAGCAGCGCAGCGTATTTCGGTGCGCGAGTACCGCGAATTGGGCGCCGTTCGGTAGCTGGCGCGGTATAAAGGTGATCGTGTTGCCACTATTTTTGTAGGACAACCCCGAAACACTCTTCAGAAAATATCCCCAAGGCCGATGGTTAGGCGGTATGCAGCTTTTTATCCCTGTCCATCGGTGCTTTCCATGTTCAACAAACGCTTGAAGCAGGAGCTGTCGGCTCTTCGCGAAGAACTCTCCAGCCTTCAGCAAGTCAAGGAGAGCCTGGACAGCGAGATGCTGGCCCTGACTCTTGATTCCGATGGCAAGATTCAATCGGCCAACCAGAACTTCATGAGTGAAATGCTCTACAAGAGCAACGATCTGGTCGGCCGAAACATCGAAGACATCGTCGCGGTTCATGTGAAGTCGGACGAATTTCACCGCCGCTTCAAGACTGCATTGACCCGTGGCGAGCACTTTGCAGGCACGGTTCGTTTACTGCGGGGCAACGGTGCCGAAGCCTGGCTGCGGTCGATCATGCAGCCGGTGCGGTCCTCGGATGGCCGGATCAAAAACTTCTCGATTTACTCCAGCGACCTGACACGCACCATCGAGGCGTCCCGTGAACATGAGAACCTGATCGGCGCACTGGTGCGTTCGACCGCGGTCATCGAGTTCGA
This sequence comes from Pseudomonas sp. JV414, assembly GCF_032424305.1. Taxonomy (NCBI): domain Bacteria; kingdom Pseudomonadati; phylum Pseudomonadota; class Gammaproteobacteria; order Pseudomonadales; family Pseudomonadaceae; genus Pseudomonas; species Pseudomonas sp. JV414. Next base: position 16,933 of record NZ_VYKC01000018.1, read on the forward strand.
CCTCAATGGCAATGTGCTGGCGGCTAACGAGCGGTTTCTCAATGGCATGGGTTACAGCCTGGCGCAGATCCAGGGCAAACATCACCGCACCTTCTGTGCGCCAGAGGATTACAACAGCGCCGAGTATCAGAACTTCTGGCGCCGCCTGAACGCTGGCGAGTTCGTGGCTGGTCGCTTCAAGCGCATCGACAGCCACGGTCGCGTGGTCTGGCTGGAGGCTTCCTACAATCCGGTGGTCGATGCCAACAACAAGCTCTACAAAGTGGTGAAATTCGCCACGGTGATTACCGATCAGGTAAATCAGGAGCAGGCCGTCGCCGAAGCGGCCAACATCGCCTACAGCACCTCGTTGCAAACCGACAACAGCGCCCAGCGCGGTACCACGGTTGTGACTCAAGCGGTGGACGTCATGCGAGACTTGGCCAAACACATGCAGACCGCTGGCGAAGGTATCGAAGCGCTGAACGAGCAATCGCTGGTGATCGGCACCATCGTCAAAACCATCAGTGGCATCGCCGAACAAACTAACCTGTTGGCGCTCAACGCGGCCATCGAAGCTGCTCGCGCGGGTGAACAAGGTCGAGGTTTTGCCGTGGTGGCTGATGAAGTCCGGCAACTGGCCTCGCGCACCAGCCAGGCGACCGACGAAATTGTCGGCGTCGTACGCCAGAACCAGGATATGGCGCGCAATGCCGTGGCCCTGATGACCGATGGCAAACTCCAGGCCGAACAGGGGCTGGCGCTGGCGGCGGAGGCGGGCACGGTGATCGTCGAGATCCAGGACGGGGCGCAGAAAGTGGTGAACGCGGTCGGGCAGTTTGCCAATCAGTTATCGACTTGATGCTATCTGTGCGGCATGAATACCCCTAAAAAGGTCAGGCCTGCTTTTGTGGCTTGATCAGACTAGGATTCTTCGCTAACAAAAAAAGGCCTACCTCCCGGTAAGCCTTTTCTTATGCCTGCGTACGACTCAATCCCCCAACGCTTCCCCCTCGCGCCGCGGATCAGCCCCGCCGGCCAACGCCGCTTTGCCCTGCGCATCCTTTACCCGAACAATCGCCTGAGTCCCGCTGGTCATGTCGATCTCGTTCACGTTGTGCCCTTTGTCCTTCAGTGCCTGAATCAGCGCCGGGCTGAATTGCCCCTGTTCCAGTTCGGTCGGGCCGTTGCGGCTGCCGAAGTTGGGCAGGTTGATGGCCGCTTGCGGGTCGAGGTTCCAGTCGAGCAGGCCGATGGTGGATTTGGCCACGTATTCGATGATCTGCGAGCCGCCGGGGGAGCCGACGGTGGCCAGGAACTCGCCGTTCTGACGGTCGAAGATCAGCGTTGGCGCCATGGACGAACGCGGGCGTTTACCCGGTTCAACGCGGTTGGCGACTTTCTGTCCATTCTCTTCGGGGATGAACGAGAAGTCGGTCATCTGGTTGTTGAGCAGAAAACCCTGGACCATCAGGTGCGAGCCAAACGCTGCTTCCACGGTGGTGGTCATGGACACGGCGCCCCCTTCGTCATCGACCGCCACCACTTGCGAGGTAGAGATGCGCAGTGGCGAGCGGTCCGGCGCATAGGCAACCTGAATCCCCGGCGGGGTGCCGGGTTTGGCCAGCCCCATGCTGCGGTCGCCAATCAAGGTGGCGCGGCGGGCCAGATAAGTCGGGTCGATCAGACCTTTTACCGGCACGGGTACGAAGTCGGTGTCAGCGACATACTGCGCTCGGTCGGCGTAAGCCAGGCGCTCGGCTTCGGCGATCAGGTGCACAGCTTCTGGGGCTGGTTCCATGCCCGCCGGTTTGCTGGTCTTGACCGGTTTGAGTGGTGCCAGGGCAAAACGCGGGTCGCGGGATTCCAGCGCCTGCAAGGTGCCGAGAATTTGCGCCACGGCGATCCCGCCCGACGACGGTGGCGGCATGCCGCAGACCTGCCAGCGTTTGTAGTCGGTGCACAGCGGCCCGCGCTCCTTGGCCTTGTAGCCTTGGAGATCGTTCAGCGACAGGCTGCCGGGGTTGGTGTGGCCCTGAACCTTGGCGACGATTTCTTTCGCGATCGCACCTTTGTACAGCGCGTCGGGACCTTCCTTGGCGATGCGCTTGAACACTGCGGCGAGTGCCGGGTTTTTCAGTTGTGTGCCGATGGCTTTCGGGCTGCCATCGGCGTTCAGGAAGTAGGCGGCCATGTCGGGTGAGCGCGGTATGAACGTGTCTGCCGTGATCAATTGATGCAGTCGTGGCGAGATGGCGAAGCCTTGTTCCGCCAGTTTGATGGCGGGCTCGAACAACTTCGCCCACGGCAGGCGACCATGCTTTTGATGGGCCAGCTCCAGTGCCCGCAACACACCCGGCGTCCCCACTGAGCGTCCGCCGATCTGTGCCTGGGTGAACGGCATCGGTTTGCCGTCGGCTTGCAGGAACAGTTTCTCGGTAGCACCGGCCGGAGCGGTTTCGCGACCATCATAGGTGCGCACAGCCTTGCCATCCCACAGGACAATCAACGCTCCACCGCCGATACCCGACGATTGTGGCTCGACCAGTGTCAACACCGCTTGCATGGCAATGGCCGCATCAATCGCCGAGCCGCCCTCGCGCAGCATCTCCCGTCCGGCTTCGGCTGCCAGCGGGTTGGCGGCTGCAGCCATGTGTTTGGAGGCGTGTCGGGTCTGCAGTTCGGTGCGATAACCAGAGGCGATTTCTGGCGCGACCGGCTGGGTTGAGACGGGTGGCGAAGAGGGCGGGGTATTACACGCGACGAGGGTTAAAGCGGTGGCGATCAGCGAAAAGGCTGACAGGCGATAGCGACTCAAGTGGAAGGCTGAGAACACGCGGAGCACTCCGTCCATGGGATAAAAGGTCCGGGGACTTTATCGAGCGAGGGCATGGTGTGCAAATCAGGGTTCTCTCGCCACATTTCTCATGGCATAAAAAAACGGCCTACCTTTAGGTAAGCCGTTTCAAGCATTGGGTGGTACACCGTCATTTGAGCTCGACCGTTAATCTAAAGACTTGCAAGCGCTTTATTTTTTTGAACAATCCAAGTCATACACGTGGGCATTGAGATCATCCAAATGTATCTGGGGGATAATGTCGGCTGGAATTCTTGAGGAATTGGAAAGGTTGTAGACGTGGAATTGATCACTGATTACTTTTCTCGCCACTATTTTGAATGACGGTAAAATCCTGGTGTGAAAATGTTGATCCAGTCCGCAAGGCGAAACTACGGTGTTTTTCTCCTCATAAAATCGACTGACAGCCTGATTCAGGTCAACCCCCACCATCACCACCTTATTGAAACCAGCGTGATAAGCGATTTGCAGAGCCACATAGGCGACAGTGCGTGCGTCGAAAAAACCGCGTTTCAGATTTTTGCTGAAGCCGATACGCCGATTGCGACGCTTAAGAAAATTACGATTTCTTATCAGGTCTTTATCTACACCAATAAGTTCGCCCCAAGAAAGCTTCGGCGCCTTGCTCAGCAAAAACACTTCCCCTTTTGGCGCAACTGATAGTTGCTGAACCTGGTCCTCCCATAAGGCAACTCGCTCACTAAGAAGCAAGGCTTGGGAGAACAGTTCCGGCTGCTGCTCGGAAAAGTTTTTATCGGTACAGGCATAGAAAAAAGGCTTAACGCCAGTTCCGATAAACTTTGAGATTGCCCCATTCATTGTGATCATGGGGACATCTGCGAATTGTTCAGGATGAAAGTCTTTGGCAGACGCTCCCGAGGCTACAATAAAAACAGCGCCTTTATGAATATTGCGACACTCGTCAAAGTCACGAATATTAATCCTAGCGCTCATTCTTGATTAGTCCTGTTGGATCATTTGATGCGATATCGGCACCAAACAATATTTCTGAAACGTGATTTGTGAAGCGTTAAATTGTATCAAGTTATGTCTTGGGCATTTTGCGAATGAGGTTTCATGCTACCGGTGCAAGGTTCAGTGTGCCATTACGGCTTTTCATATGGCAAAAAATCATCCTGATACCGTCGAAACTCCGCGGTGGGAGGATGGTGGTGGATGTCCTGAATTTCGCCTGAAAAAAAACGACATATCTGCGACGAATCTTCATGCGTTCGGGCCATGGGGGGGGGAAGCAAAACGAATGCCCCAGACACAAGAAAGCCCGCACTAGGCGGGCTTCTTGTGTGGTTTATAGACTTCAGTAGATGTCTGTAAACCGGTACTTGGTGGCTACACAGGGACTTGAACCCCGGACCCCAGCATTATGAATGCTATGCTCTAACCAACTGAGCTATGTAGCCAAGTGGCGCGCATTATTCACCTGGAACGAAGATGCGTCAAGCGTAAATTTAAAATATTTCTCCACACTTTCAACCGCTTATCCCGCTGACCCGAAAAATCGGGTCAGGAGAGGGCGTCAACCGAGCTGAAATCTCCCGGTATTCTCACTCAAGGCCTTGCTGCCTTGGCTCAAGGTGTCTGCGGCCAGGTTCACCGCCCGTGCGCCTTCAAGTAAGCGTACCGCGGCCTGATCGACTTGCTGGATGTTGCCGCTGACTTCATCAGCGGTGCTCGCTTGCTCTTCGACAGCGGTGGCGATCTGCGCCAGGGTGTCGGTGACACTCTGTACCGCGCTGGCGATTTCCCCCAGGCGCTCGCCAAGACCGGTGACGGCTTGCGCATCCGATTGGGCCTGGCCGCAGGCGGCTTCCATCAGGCTTACCGCTTCATTCACGGTGCTGCGCAAGCTGTCGACGGTGCCGGCGATTTGCGCGGTGGAGGACTGCGTGCGTTGCGACAGACTGCGCACTTCATCGGCCACCACGGCAAAGCCACGACCTTGCTCGCCGGCCCGTGCGGCCTCGATGGCGGCGTTGAGGGCCAGCAGGTTGGTCTGCTCGGCGACGCCGCGAATGGTATCGACCACCAATTGAATCTGCTGCCCCTGCTCGCTGACCCGTCCCAGTGCCGCCGCAGTGTCGTTCAAACGCTGATTGAGCTGCTGAATACTCGCTGTTGTGCGTTGGCTGTCACGGCTGCTGTCGGCGGCGATGCGCTGGGTGTGCTGCGCGCTGCCTGAGGCCTGTTCGCAACTCTGGGCGACCCCTTGAGAGGTCGCGGCTAATTGCGTGGCCGCAGCGGCGATCTGGCTGATTTGCAACTGCTGAGCTTCGACTTCCCCAAGGGCGCCACTCGAGTGATGGTTGAGGGTGCGCACCGCGTTGCTCAGCTGCAAGGTCTCATGATCGACCCCCAGCAGGCTGTTACGCAGTTGCACCACTGCGACATTCAAGGCGGTGCTGATAGCAGCCAGTTCGTCGCGGCCCTGCACCGGTACTTGCAGGCTCAGGTTGCCGTCACGCAACGCTTCGGCCAGTAGCGTGATGCCGCTGGCGCTGCGACGGATCGAGGCCTGCAAGCAGATGAACAGGTACAACGCAGCCAGTAGCAGGCAGCCAAAAACTGTCGCCACCAGGATGAATTGGCGGATGGCCGAGCCGTGGTAATAATCCAGCCGCTGATCCAGCGAAACCAACGATTGCTGGCGCAGCGAGGCGAGGTCGCCGAGGAGGGCGTCGAGACTGCGTTCAAAGTCTTGCGGCTTGAGGTTGATGCTGCCGCCGAAGACACCCTCGTCCAGCACTTTCAAACCGGCGTCCAGGTGCTTGAGACTGTCGTGGTATTGCCCGGCCCAGGTTTTCAGGGCGCTGGGCAGGCGTGCTTCCAGCAGGCCTGCCGTTTTAACAAGCTGCTCCCGGGCATCGCCGATGCGACTGCGCAAGTCCCGCAGTTGCAGGCGGCTTTGCAGGGTGAACTGCCCGGATACTACTGAGGCCTGACCGACGGCGGCGAGACGCCCGACCCGTTCGATCAGATCTGGCGCGTGTTGAGTGGAGATTTGCGTCAGCAGCCAGGTTTCCAGCCACGGGGCGAGGGTCAGGCGACTGTCCATGGCGATTTGTTCGCGCAAGGCTTGCAGAGCACTCAAGGCATTGGTGAAGCGATCGTAACCGTCCGGCCACCAACCGACGCTGCTCAGGCTTTTCGAGTCCAGGCCGGTGAGGGCGCTTTGCAGGGCTTGATAGCGGGTGAGGGTTTGACCCTCGGCGCCTTCGGTTTTCAGGGAATTGCCCAGGTCCGTGGTGGCTTGGGCGACAGCCGGCTGAACTGCGTCGAACGCTGCCATCGCCGCGATGGTTGCGGGTGTCGGCTGGCGATTGGTTTCGGTGGCGCGCCAACGAGCGGCGCGGTCACGTTGGGCGGTGAGCAGATTGTCGAGCGCATCCAGGGCGAGCAATTGACGAACCCCGGCGCGTTCGCCGGAGATCAGGTTCAACTTGTCACGATAATCCTGACCGGTCATCCACAGACTGCCCGCCAGTGGCAGGATAAACAGCAGAAACAGCAGCTGAAATTTGCGCGCGAAGCCGAAGCGCCCCAGTAGCCCGATCCCCGGTGATAAAAAAGCCTGCATGCCCCATGACTCCTCTGGACACCACGCACCATTGGCGTGCGTCGAAGTCATTGCGACCGCGACTCGTGCCCTTCTAAAAGGCCTCGAAAGTTCACCCTTGGTCCGCTCTGTAGGCCGACTCTGTAGCGAAACTTCCCATTCTCGGTTCCCTTTGTAAGGGGCCGCGTTGAAGCGGATAAACAAGGCAAGATTCAGACCATGGCTTTGCGCTATCACCTTATTTTTTGAAGTCGTTAGCAGGCTAAGGGGATGGCGCACCTGCACCGAAAAATGGCACATTGACCGGCCTGCCAGTGCGCACCCATCCGCAGTACGGAAACTCTCATGGCTATCAGCAACGCTCAGTCCGCCGCCACGTCGGCGCCCGCCACTTCACAAAGCAGCCCGCTGGTCATGCGCATCATCGGCGCGGTGGCGCTGGCGCATTTGATCAACGACCTGATTCAGGCGGTATTGCCGTCGATCTATCCGATGCTCAAGGCCAGCTATGGCCTGACCTTCACCCAGATCGGTCTGATCACCCTGACCTTTCAACTGACGGCCTCGCTGTTGCAGCCATGGGTCGGTTATCACACTGATCGTCACCCCAAACCCTGGCTGTTGCCGGCCGGTACCGTCTGTACATTGATCGGCATTCTGATGATGTCTGTGGTCGGAAGTTTTCCGATGATTCTGCTGGCGGCGGGGTTGATCGGTGTCGGCTCATCGACCTTTCACCCGGAAGCTTCTCGTGTGGCGCGACTGGCCTCGGGGGGGCGTTTCGGCTTGGCACAGTCGACGTTTCAGGTCGGCGGTAATGCGGGTTCGGCTTTCGGGCCGTTGCTGGCGGCGGCGATCATCATTCCCTACGGTCAGGGTCATGTGGCCTGGTTCGGATTGTTCGCGCTGTTTGCGCTGTTCGTGCTGTACCGGATCAGTCGTTGGTACGCCAACCACCTGAACCTGTTCAAGCTCAAACAAGGTCAGGCAGCGACTCACGGCTTGTCGAAACGACGGGTGATCAGCGCACTGGTGGTACTCGGGTTGCTGGTGTTCTCCAAGTATTTCTACATGGCCAGCCTCACCAGTTACTTCACGTTCTACCTGATTGAAAAATTCGACCTGTCGGTGGCCAGTTCGCAGTTGCACCTGTTCCTGTTTCTAGGTGCGGTAGCGGCGGGGACCTTCTTCGGCGGGCCGATCGGCGACAAGATCGGGCGCAAGGCGGTGATCTGGTTCTCGATCCTGGGCGTCGCACCGTTCACCCTGATGCTGCCCCACGTCGATCTGTTCTGGACCAGTGTGTTGAGCGTAGTGATCGGTTTCATCCTCGCCTCGGCGTTCTCGGCCATCGTGGTATATGCGCAAGAGCTGGTGCCGGGGAATGTCGGGATGATTGCTGGCGTGTTCTTCGGCCTGATGTTCGGCTTCGGCGGGATTGGCGCGGCGTTGCTCGGGTATCTGGCGGATGTCCACGGCATTGAGTACGTGTACTTCCTGTGTTCGTTCCTGCCGTTGCTTGGTGTGCTGGCGATCTTCCTGCCGCGAACCAAAAAAGTCTGACCCGTACCGAACGGTATAGAGATTTGTAGTATTAAAGCGCGCCTGCAGCCGTGATTGCCGTTTGCGCAAATCACTATCCTGATGGAAACTTCGCGCCTTTCTGGACTCGATAAGGATGCGAGCAGTGGAGTTTGACAGGAATCAATTTATCGCCAATCACGGCATTGTCTTCAGCGTCACCCGTTTCAGCGTCACCCCCAGTGACCGGGGTGGCCTCAGGACGCTCCATTTCGGGGAAGCGAAATCGGCCCATTTTGAGGTCAGCAGTTTGCTGGTCGAGCTGTATGACAAGATGCTCGCCAAAGATCTGCCCTGCGTGATGATGGTAGGTATCTCCAACCCGCTGACCCGCAAGCAGGGTGACCTGCTCAACGACCAGCGCATGAGTATTGCCAACATGACCGCCGGGATCTTTACGGCGGCTGGCTCTAAAGTGCCGGTTATTGGTCTCGCTGCCGGACCGGCGGCAGGCTATTTTGGCCGAGAGTTGGTGAAGAGCAAGTTACCGGCCTATCACGCTGGCGATGTCATCGTCAGTCTGGACGCTCAAGTCAGCGGCGGTATCGGACCGCAGCGCTCGGTGTCTTCCATGATCATCAAGTCCCAAGGGGCATAGGCCCATGAGTCTCTACAGTCAGTATGCGTTGGCCGGTCTGGGGATTGTGCTGCTGTACACTTGCATAAGGAGCTACGTACTCAGGAAATGGCTGGGTGTTGCTCTGGTCGGTTTGGGCTTTGGTGTGATATTTGTGCTGCCGCCCTACATTGGCAGCATCGATGTCGGGATCTTTGCAATCGCGATAGTGGGGGCGGGGGCTTCGATGTTCTTCAATCGGAGTAAGTACCGAGTGTGAACATAACGGTGGCAGCGCCTGAAAAAGGAGCCGCCGTAGCCTTTGTTGTGCTGGTTTTATACGCGAAAAAAGAGGCACAAAAAAGCCGCGTCTAAACGCGGCTTTTTCTTGAGCGGGTGTTTTACACGTTGAAACGGAAGTGCATCACGTCACCGTCTTTAACGATGTAGTCCTTGCCTTCCAGGCGCCATTTACCAGCTTCTTTGGCGCCGGCTTCGCCCTTGTACTGAATGAAGTCTTCGTAGGCGATGACTTCGGCGCGGATGAAGCCTTTTTCGAAGTCGGTGTGGATCACGCCGGCGGCTTGTGGCGCGGTAGCACCGACGCGGACGGTCCAGGCGCGGACTTCTTCGACACCGGCGGTGAAGTAGGTCTGCAGATGCAGCATTTCGTAGCCGGCGCGGATTACGCGGTTCAGGCCAGGTTCTTCGAGGCCCAGGGCTTCGAGGAACATGTCTTTCTCTTCACCGTCTTCCAGTTCGGCGATTTCGGCTTCGATCTTGTTGCAGACCGGAACCACCATGGCGCCTTCTTCTTCGGCGATGGCTTTGACGATGTCCAGCAGCGGGTTGTTCTCGAAACCGTCTTCAGCGACGTTGGCGATGTACATGACCGGCTTGGTGGTCAACAGGTGGAAGCCCTTGATCACCGCTTTGTCGTCGGCGCCCATGTTCTTCATCAGCGTGCGCGCAGGCTTGCCGAGGGTGAAGTGGGCGATCAGTTGCTCAAGCAGGGCTTTCTGGACGACGGCGTCCTTGTCACCACCCTTGGCGTTACGAGCGACTTTCTGCAGTTGCTTCTCGCAGCTGTCGAGGTCGGCGAAGATCAGTTCCAGGTCGATGATCTCGATGTCGCGTTTCGGGTCAACGCTGTTGGAGACGTGAATCACGTTCTCGTCTTCGAAGCAGCGGACCACGTGAGCGATGGCATCGGTCTCGCGGATGTTGGCGAGGAATTTGTTGCCCAGGCCTTCACCTTTCGAGGCGCCGGCAACCAGGCCAGCGATGTCGACGAATTCCATGGTGGTCGGCAGGATGCGCTTTGGATTGACGATGGCTGCCAGGGCTTCCAGACGCGGATCCGGCATCGGCACGATACCGGTGTTCGGCTCGATGGTGCAGAAGGGGAAGTTCTCGGCCGCGATCCCGGATTTGGTCAGGGCGTTGAACAGGGTGGACTTGCCGACGTTAGGCAGGCCGACGATGCCGCAATTGAATCCCATGGTGTTTTCCCCGAGGAGTAGAGTCAGGCCTTCTGGCTGTGCAGGTTTTTCATCGCGCGGTTCCATTCACCGGCGAGGATATCCGGCAGCACGCCGAGGGCAAAGTCGATGCTGGCATCGAGTTTTTCCTGTTCGGCGCGTGGCGCACGACCCAGGACGAAATTTGAAACCATACTGGCAACGCCCGGGTGGCCAATGCCAAGCCGCAAGCGGTGAAAGGTATTCTGATTGCCCAGTTGCGCGATGATGTCGCGCAACCCGTTGTGACCGCCATGGCCGCCGCCCTGTTTGAGCTTGGCAACGCCCGGAGGCAGATCGAGTTCGTCATGCGCCACCAGGATTTCTTCAGGCTTGATGCGGAAGAAGCCGGCAAGTGCCGCGACGGCTTGGCCGCTGCGGTTCATGTAGGTGGTGGGAATCAGCAGACGGACATCCTGACCCTGATGCGAATAGCGCCCGGTCAGGCCGAAATACTTGCGATCGGCCACAAGGTTGACACCTTGCGCGTGCGCGATGCGCTCAACAAAAAGGGCCCCTGCGTTATGCCGGGTCTGTTCGTATTCAGCGCCTGGATTTCCCAGGCCAACGATCAGTTTGATGGCGGTCACGATAGGGGCCCTTCCTTGGAGTGGTGGATAACATCGCCGCAATCAGGGTGTGCGGCGAAAGTGGACGACAAGTGCTCATTTACCATTATGTAAACTCCGCGTTCTCGCCCGCTTTCTCGCTACGCTCTAGTCCGCGATGTTTCCGGTCACTCCGGCGAACAGAGTGAAATTACTCTGCTGCGCCTTCAGTAGCTTCTGGAGCAACACGTGGAGCGTGAACGTTGGCAACAGCCAGGTCGTTACCGTGAGCCAGAGCAACAAACTCAACGCCTTTAGGGGCTTTGAGGTCGGACAGGTGAATGATCGAGCCGACTTCGGCGTTAGCCAGGTCAACTTCGATGAATTCAGGCAGGTCTTTCGGCAGGCACGAAACTTCGATTTCAGAAACAACGTGCGAGATTTCGCCGCCTTTCTTGATCGGAGCAGCTTCGCCAACGAAGTGTACAGGCACGATAGCGGTCAGTTTCTGGCCAGCTACTACGCGTACGAAGTCAGCGTGCAGCACGTGGCCTTTGGCCGGGTGACGCTGCAGAGCCTTGATGATTACGTTTTGCTTGGTGCCGCCAACGTTCAGCTCGATGATGTGGCTGTAAGCCGCTTCGTTTTCGAGCAGTTTGGCAACTTCTTTAGCCAGCATGCTGATGGATTCAGGGGCTTTTTCGCCACCGTAAACTACAGCTGGAACCAAGCTTGCGAGACGACGCAGGCGGCGGCTCGCACCTTTCCCCAGGTCGGAACGCACTTCAGCATTCAGAGTAAAATCGTTCATGTTGTATCTCCAAAATAACCACATTCGCCCCAGCGTTTGCGACCAGCGCTAAAGGCGATATGGGCAAAAAAGCCCCGCCCCGACAGGAATGCCGGGGCGGGGCGCTTTTCGTCAACGAGATGTAATGAAAAGGGCAGGGCCCTTAACGGAACATCGCGCTGATCGATTCTTCATTGCTGATGCGGCGAACCGCCTCGGCAACTACCGGTGCGATATCCAGTTGGCGGATGCGCGCACAGGCTTGTGCTGCAGCGGACAGCGGGATGGTATTTGTTACCACCAGCTCGTCCAGCACGGAATTTTCAATGTTTTCGATCGCCCGACCCGACAGCACAGGGTGCGTGCAGTAGGCGAAAACCTTGGCAGCGCCATGCTCTTTCAGGGCCTTGGCCGCGTGGCACAGAGTGCCGGCGGTATCGACCATGTCATCGACCAGAATACAGGTACGCCCTTCGACATCACCGATGATATGCATCACTTCAGAGTGATTGGCTTTCTCACGGCGTTTGTCGATGATCCCGAGATCCACGCCCAAGGATTTGGCAACAGCCCGTGCACGCACGACGCCACCAATGTCCGGGGACACGATCATCAGGTTTTCGAAGCGCTGATCTTCAATATCATCCACCAGTACCGGGGAGCCGTAGATGTTATCTACCGGAATATCGAAGAAACCCTGAATCTGGTCAGCATGCAGATCAACCGTGAGAACACGGTCGATGCCGACTACGGTAAGCATGTCAGCAACGACTTTCGCGCTGATAGCCACACGTGCGGAACGCGGACGGCGATCCTGACGGGCATAACCAAAGTAAGGAATAACAGCAGTGATACGAGTAGCCGAGGAGCGGCGGAAGGCATCAGCCATCACTACCAGTTCCATCAGGTTATCGTTGGTCGGAGCGCAAGTCGGCTGAATAATGAAGACGTCTTTACCGCGAACGTTTTCATTGATCTCGGCGGTAATTTCGCCGTCGGAGAACTTACCGACAGAGATGTCACCGAGAGGGATATGCAGCTGACGTACAACACGCCGAGCCAGATCGGGGTTAGCGTTCCCCGTAAAGACCATCATCTTGGACACGCGCAGTACCTGAAGGCTGAGGGTAACCTGGATGAGTATAGGAAAATGGCAGGGGCGGCTGGATTCGAACCAACGCATGGCAGGATCAAAACCTGCTGCCTTACCGCTTGGCGACGCCCCTGTATCTGTTGCAACGAGTACCCAGTACTCGATTCCTTTTAGAGCAGACTTTGCAGCTTGCGATGCAACATCGAAACGTTGCTTCCTTTTGCTACAAACCCTGTAAGGGTCTCTGTCAGAAGGGCCGAGACTTTATCAGCTTCAGCTTTGCTTGGGAAGCCCCCAAACACACAACTTCCAGTTCCGGTGAGTTTTGCTTCGGTAAATTTACCTAACAAATTCAATGCGTTACGTACATCTGGATAACGCCTTGCTACCACCGGCAAGCAGTCATTTCGACTGTTTCCCTTGGGAACGGGGCGCACTTTAATGGGAGGAGTGTTACGTGTCAACAGTGGATCTGAAAAAATTTCTGCTGTACTTACAGATACTTGCGGCACCAGCACGAGATACCACGGTTCTTCGGGCTCTACAGGGGTGAGTTTCTCCCCTACGCCCTCGGCGAAAGCCGCGTGGCCACGAACGAAAACCGGGACGTCGGCGCCAAGCGTAAGGCCCAGTGCGGCCAGCCGATCTTCATCCCAACCCAGTTGCCAAAGATGATTGAGGCCCAGCAATGTGGTCGCCGCATTCGAACTGCCGCCACCGATTCCACCGCCCATGGGCAGGATTTTTTCGATCCAGATGTCGACACCCAGCGAACAGCCGGATTGCTCCTGAAGTTTTTTTGCGGCTTTGACGATCAGGTTACTGTCGTGAGGGACGTCGGCGAATTCGGTGTGCAACCGAATCACGCCATCGTCGCGAACGGCGAAGGTGATTTCATCGCCGTAATCGAGGAACTGAAAAATCGTCTGCAACTCGTGGTAGCCGTCTTCACGGCGACCGAGGATGTGCAGCATCAGGTTGAGCTTGGCGGGCGAGGGCAATGTCAGGCGCGGTGCAGTCATGTTCACTGCCCCAGTTTGCGTGGTTGCCATTCCTTGATCACCAGCGTGACATCAAGGTCGGTGCCGTGCAGTTTGATCCGCTCGGGCAGCCAGTAGCCGTTTTGCTCGGCATAACTGAGGTATTCGACCTGCCAGCCATCCTGTTCGAGATTGGCCAGGCGGCTGTCGACGTCGAGGGTCAGGCGACTTTTGCTGTCCGGGGCCGGGAGCCCGCGAACCCACCAAGCCAGATGGGATACCGGCAATTTCCAGCCCAGTTGTTCTTCAACCAGGGCTTCCGGTGTCTGTGCGTCATAGCGGCCCTGATTGGCCACTTCCAGCGAGACTTTGCCCGGGCGACCGGTCAAGCGTGCTGCACCACGACCCAGCGGGCCGGAGAGACGGATGTCGTAGTAATCCTGGCGTTGCAGCCAGAACAGCGTGCCGCTACCCGAATCTTTTGGCGCGCGGATGCCGATTTTGCCGTTGATCTGCCAGCCGTCGAGGCCGGTCAGTTGCTGTTTGTGCTCGCGCCATTGGGCCTTGTTGCCTTGACCCTGGACCGATTCGCGGGCAACGAAGCCCGCGCAACCGGCGAGCAGGGCGATGAAGCTGAAAACGATGATGTGGCGCAAAAACATAACTTAAAGAGTCTCTGATCCGGTCAGGCGCTTGATGGTGCCGCGCAGGGTAGGGCTGTCGGGCTGTTCCTTGAGGAACTTGCTCCAGATTTGCTTGGCTTCGCGTTGTTTACCGTTGGCCCACAGCACTTCGCCCAGGTGAGCGGCGACTTCCTGATCGGGGAAGCGCTCCAGCGCCTGGCGCAAATACCGCTCGGCTTCATCGAGGTTACCCAGGCGGAAATTGACCCATCCGAGGCTGTCGAGGACTGCCGGGTCTTCCGGGTTGATCTGGTGCGCCTGTTCGATCAAGGCCTTGGCTTCGGCGTAGCGTGTGGTGCGGTCGGACAGGGTGTAGCCGAGGGCGTTCAACGCCATCGCATTGTTCGGGTCGCGCTTGATGATCAGTCGCAGATCTTTTTCCATCTGCGCCAGGTCATTGCGTTTTTCTGCCAGCATGGCCCGGGTATACAGCAGATTCAGATCATCGGGGTATTGCTGCAGCGCCTGCTGCAAGACTTTCCAGGCCTTGTCGCCCTGTTTGTTGGCAGACAAGGTTTCGGCTTCGATCAGGTACAACTGGATCGCGTAATCGGGTTGCTCGCCGCGTTCGGCTGCCAGACGGCTTTGGGCTTCGGCGGTCTTGCCGTTGCTCATCAGAATATCGGCCTGACGCAATTGCGCCGGCAGGTAATCGTTGCCCGCCCCGACCTGAGCGTATTCGATCAATGCGCCCTGCGGGTCGTTACGCTCTTCAGCAATGCGCCCCAGGTTCAGGTGTGCCGAGTCGACATGGCTTTCCCGAGCGATCAAATCTTCCAGGTAGCCTTTGGCCTCGTTCCACGCCTTGGCTTCCAGGCAGACCAGGGCCAGGGAATAACGCAGTTCGTCGTCTTCGGGGTATTGCTGCACCAGGCTCGAAAACTCGGCCTTGGCATCTTCCATGCGGTCCTGCTCAACCAGCATGCGCGCGTAAGTCAGGCGCAGGCGTTTGTCGTCCGGGTATTTCTTGATGCTTTTTTGCAGCAGTGGCAGGGCTTCATCGCCACGGTTGAGCCCTTGCAGCAGGCGCGCGCGCAGGAGGATCGGGGCTATTTCGCCCTCGTCCGGCGGGTTGTCTTCGAGCAGGGTCAGGGCGCCCTTGGTATCGCCGTCCTGTTGCAGCAGCAAGGCCTTGCCGAAAATCAGCTGGTTATTGTGCGGATGGCGCTGCAACAGGCGATCAAAACCCTTCATCAGACCGTTGCGGGTTTCCTGGTCGGTATCGGCCGCGGACAGGGCGAGGAAGTCGAAATGTGTGTCGCCTTTGCCTTGCAGGACCTTCTCCATATAGACCATGGAGTCGTCGTAACGCCCGGCGCGGGCAAGTTGCACGGCAGCCGCCCGTTGCGCTTCGAGATCGTCCGGGGCGTTTTTGGCCCAGACCAGTGCGGTGTCGAGGGCGGCCTGATCGGCACCCAGATACTCGGCAATGCGAAATGCCCGCTCGGAGATGCCCGGATCCTGGGTGTTGATGGCTTGGGTCACGTAGTTGTCCAGGGCAATGTCGTAACGATTGCGCTGGCCAGCCAGTTCGGCGCTCAACAGGCTGAAGACGGTTTCTTCACTGAACGAGCTGTAAACCTTGGGCTTTTCAGGAGCCGGAGTGCTGTCTTCGACCGGCGGCGTACCGTCCGACGAAACGGGTGCCAAGGCCTGGCAGCCGCTGAGGAAGACAAAAGCGAGGAGCAACGCGGAAGATCTATTCATATAGGAAAAGGACGACTAACCTGCGGTCGGATCATCATGACACAAGCCTTCAGCCAAACATAACCGCCCGGCCAATTTACCCGCGCGGGCAATCCCCGTCGGCCCGGCGCCCTTGTAAACGAGAACGGATCGCAGCCTTCGGCACCTCTTGCATGAGCGATAGATATCGAGTGGTTGTTCTGGCTCTGTCGAAGTAGGACAATTGTCGGCTTCACGTCACCATCAGCGACCTTGAATGGCCTTCCTTGCACTCGGTATTAACCACAAGACTGCTTCAGTAGACGTCCGCGAGCGCGTGGCCTTTACCCCTGAGCAGCTGGTTGAGGCCTTGCAGCAGCTCTGCCGACTCACCGACAGCCGCGAAGCTGCGATCCTCTCCACCTGCAATCGCAGTGAACTGTATATAGAACAGGATCACCTTTCGGCTGACGTCATATTGCGCTGGCTGGCCGATTATCATCATTTGAGCCTCGATGAGCTGCGCGCGAGCGCTTATGTGCATGAGGATGATGCGGCAGTTCGTCACATGATGCGGGTTGCCTCCGGGCTCGATTCGCTGGTGTTGGGTGAACCGCAGATTCTTGGTCAGATGAAGTCGGCCTACGCTGTGGCTCGCGAGGCTGGCACCATCGGTCCGCTGCTCGGGCGGCTGTTCCAGGCCACGTTCAATGCGGCCAAACAGGTGCGAACCGACACCGCCATCGGCGAAAACCCGGTATCCGTGGCGTTTGCCGCGGTCAGCCTGGCGAAACAGATTTTCAGTGATTTGCAACGCAGCCAAGCTTTGTTGATTGGCGCCGGCGAGACCATCACCCTGGTCGCCCGCCATCTGCATGAGCTGGGTGTGAAGCGAATCGTGGTCGCCAACCGCACCCTGGAGCGTGCGAGCATTCTGGCTGAACAGTTCGGCGCCCACGCCGTGCTGCTCTCGGACATCCCGGCAGAACTGGTGCGCAGCGACATCGTCATCAGTTCCACCGCCAGCCAGTTGCCGATTCTCGGTAAAGGCGCGGTGGAAAGTGCCTTGAAATTGCGCAAGCACAAGCCGATTTTCATGGTGGATATCGCCGTTCCTCGGGATATCGAACCGGAAGTCGGCGAGTTGGACGACGTATACCTATATAGCGTCGACGATCTCCACGAAGTGGTCGCCGAAAACCTCAAGAGCCGTCAGGGCGCAGCTCAAGCCGCCGAAGAGATGGTGTCGATCGGTGCCGAAGATTTCATGGTTCGCCTGCGCGAACTGGCGGCGGTGGATGTGCTCAAGGCCTATCGTCAACAAAGCGAGCGCATGCGCGACGAAGAATTGCAGAAAGCCCAGCGCATGCTCGCCAATGGCAGCAGCGCCGAAGACGTGCTGGTGCAACTGGCCCGCGGGCTGACCAACAAACTCTTGCATGCCCCAAGCGTGCAATTGAAAAAGCTCTCTGCCGAAGGCCGCCTCGATGCGCTGGCCATGGCCCAGGAACTCTTTGCCCTCGGTGAGGGCTCATCGGATAGCTTTTCGGATAAGAAACCGCAATGAAAGCGTCACTGCTCAATAAGCTGGACATCCTCCAGGACCGTTTCGAGGAATTGACCGCCCTGCTTGGCGACGGCGAGGTCATTTCCGATCAAAACAAGTTCCGCACCTATTCCAAGGAATACGCGGAAGTCGAGCCGATCGTGGGCACCTATAAACAGCTGCTTAAAGTGCAGGGTGACCTCGAAGGCGCTCAGGCGCTGCTCAAGGACAGCGACCCGGACATGCGCGAAATGGCCGTGGAAGAGGTCCGCGAAGCCAAAGAGCAGCTGATCGAAATCGAAGCCCAACTGCAACGTATGCTGCTGCCCAAAGATCCCAACGACGGGCGCAACGTATTCCTCGAAATCCGTGCCGGCACTGGCGGTGACGAAGCAGCGATTTTCTCCGGCGATCTATTCCGCATGTATTCGCGTTACGCCGAGCGGCGTGGCTGGCGGGTAGAGATTCTCTCGGAGAACGAAGGTGAACACGGCGGCTATAAAGAAGTCATTGCCCGGGTCGAAGGCGAGAACGTTTACGGCAAGCTGAAGTTCGAGTCCGGTGCGCACCGCGTACAGCGGGTTCCGGCCACTGAATCCCAGGGCCGCATCCACACGTCAGCCTGCACCGTGGCCGTGTTGCCCGAGCCGGACGAGCAGGAAGCGATCGAGATCAACCCGGCGGATCTGCGGGTCGACACCTATCGCTCCTCCGGTGCCGGTGGTCAGCACGTCAACAAGACCGATTCGGCGATTCGTATCACACACTTGCCGTCCGGTATTGTCGTCGAGTGCCAGGAAGAACGTTCCCAGCACAAGAACCGTGCCCGGGCGATGTCCTGGCTGTCGGCCAAGCTTAACGATCAGCAGACCAGCGCCGCCGCGAACGCAATCGCTAGCGAGCGTAAATTGCTGGTAGGTTCCGGTGACCGTTCCGAGCGTATTCGCACCTATAACTTTGCCCAGGGCCGGGTCACCGACCACCGGGTCAACCTGACGCTGTATTCGCTCGACGAAATCCTCGCCGGTGGCGTGGATGCGGTGATCGAACCGCTGCTGGCCGAGTACCAGGCCGACCAATTGGCAGCGATAGGTGAGTAAATGACGATCATTGCCAGTTTGTTGCGCGCCGCTGATTTGCCCGACTCGCCCACCGCGCGTCTGGATGCCGAATTGCTGCTGGCGGCTGCCTTGGGCAAGTCCCGCAGTTTTCTGCACACCTGGCCTGAACGTATCGTCCCGAGCGAAGCAGCACTGAAGTTTGCCGAGTATCTGCAGCGCCGCCGTAGCGGTGAGCCGGTGGCCTACATTCTGGGGCAGCAAGGCTTCTGGAAACTCGACCTGGAAGTCGCGCCCCACACGCTGATTCCGCGTCCCGACACCGAATTGCTGGTAGAGACCGCGCTGGAACTGTTGCCGGCCACACAGGCCTTGGTGCTCGATTTGGGCACCGGCAGTGGCGCCATCGCCCTGGCCTTGGCCAGCGAACGTCCGGCCTGGAAAGTCACCGCCGTGGATCGCGTGCTGGAAGCCGTGGCCCTGGCCGAGCGCAATCGCCAGCGGCTGCACCTGAACAACGCCACAGTGCTGAGTAGCCATTGGTTCAGCGCTTTGGAAGGCCAACGTTTTCAATTGATCATCAGCAATCCGCCCTACATTGCTTCGACCGATCCGCATCTGGCGGAGGGCGACGTGCGCTTCGAACCGGCCAGTGCCCTGGTGGCCGGCGTCGATGGGCTCGACGATTTGCGTCTGATCGTCGATCAGGCACCGGATCATCTTGAGGCGGGTGGCTGGTTGATGCTCGAACATGGTTATGATCAAGCCGAGGCCGTGCGCGATTTGCTGCTGACCCGCGGCTTTGAAGAGGTCCATAGCCGCACCGATCTGGGCGGTCACGAACGCATCAGTCTGGGGCGCTTGCCGTGCTGAATGATCAGGAATTACTACGCTATAGCCGGCAGATTCTGCTGCAACACGTCGACATCGACGGCCAGTTACGGCTCAAAGAAAGCCGCGTGCTGATTGTCGGCCTCGGCGGTCTCGGCTCACCGGTTGCGCTGTACCTGGCGGCGGCCGGTGTCGGTGAGTTGCATCTGGCGGACTTCGACACGGTTGACCTGACCAATCTGCAACGCCAGATCGTTCACGACACCGACAGCGTAGGCCTGAGCAAGGTCGATTCGACGATCCGTCGCCTGACCGCAATCAATCCTGAGATTCAGCTGATTGCCCATCGTACAGCCCTGGATGAAGATTCCCTGGCGGCGGCCGTTGCGGCGGTGGATCTGGTGCTGGACTGTTCCGATAATTTTTCCACCCGCGAAGCGGTCAACGCCGCGTGTGTGGCTGCGCGTAAACCGCTGGTCAGCGGTGCGGCGATTCGGCTGGAAGGGCAATTGTCGGTCTTCGACTCCCGTCGTCTGGAAAGCCCGTGCTACCACTGTTTGTACGGGCACGGCAGCGAAGCCGAGCTGACCTGCAGCGAGGCCGGCGTACTCGGTCCGCTGGTGGGCCTGGTCGGCAGTCTGCAAGCCCTCGAAGCGCTGAAATTGCTGGTGGGGTTCGGCGAACCGCTGGTGGGGCGCCTGTTATTGATCGATGCCTTGGGCACGCGCTTCCGTGAATTGCGGGTCAAGCGTGATCCGGGCTGCAGCGTCTGCGGGTCAAGCCATGCGTGAAGCGCCGATTGCTGTATTCGATTCCGGCGTCGGTGGACTCTCCGTTCTGGCCGAGATCCAGCAGTTGCTGCCCAACGAGTCTCTTTTGTACCTCGGCGATTGCGGGAATATTCCCTACGGTGAGAAATCACCGGCATTCATCAGTCAGCGTTGCAGTGTCATGGCGCAGTTCTTTCAGCAGCAGGGCGCCAAGGCGCTGGTGCTCGCTTGCAACACCGCGACCGTTGCAGGTGTTGCGGATTTGCGGCGCGATTTCCCCGAGTGGCCCATCGTCGGCATGGAGCCGGCGGTCAAACCGGCTGCAGCGGCGACGCGCAGCGGTGTGGTTGGCGTACTCGCCACCACCGGCACTTTACAGAGTGCCAAGTTCGCCGCCTTGCTCGACCGTTTCGCCGCCGATGTGCGAGTCATCACTCAGCCATGCCCCGGGTTGGTGGAGCTGATTGAAAATGGCGATTTGCACAGCGAGACATTGCGTCAGTTGCTGCAAGGGTATGTCGATCCGCTGCTGGCTGAAGGTGCAGACACGATCATTCTTGGCTGCACGCATTATCCCTTTCTAAAGCCGCTGCTTAAACAGATGATCCCCCAGAACATCAGCCTGATCGATACCGGTGCCGCTGTGGCACGGCAGCTTCAACGATTGTTGGCCGAGCGTGAGTTGCTGGCCGAGGGACCTGCTGGTGCAACCCGGTTTTGGACAAGTGCGGACCCTGAGCATTTCAGAAATATCTTGCCGGTTTTGTGGCATTCGACCGGTGTTGTGCAAAGCTTCGACTTGTAGATAAAAAATGTGAAGAAACGAATAATTGGGCTGAACTTCTGATCAAGCGTCTACTTCTATAGCTTTGTCTGTTGGGCAGTATAAAAACCATACGAAATTGTTCGGAAAAGGATGTTTCTAATGAAGCGACTATTCTGCTTGGCCGCGATTGCGACCGCATTGATGGGGCACAGTTTTACCGCACAGGCGGCAGGTGTGGAGTTCGGGGTCGGCCAGACCAGCGATTCGACCATGACCTACCGATTGGGGATGCAATTCGACTGGGACAAGAGCTGGTTGCAGAGTGACATCGGTCGCTTGACCGGCTACTGGAGCGGTGCTTACACCTATTGGGATGGCGATGAAACGTCGAGCAATCACAGTTTGTCGTTCTCGCCGGTGCTGGTGTACGAGTTTGCCGGTCAGACCATCAAACCCTACATTGAAGCGGGTATCGGTATCGCGGTGTTTGCCAACACCGAAGTCGAAGACAACAAACTGGGCAGTGCCTTTCAGTTCGAAGACCGTTTCGGGTTTGGTCTGCGCTTTACCGGCGGACATGAAGTAGGGATTCGCGCCACGCACTATTCCAATGCCGGGATCAGCAGCCCGAACGATGGCGTAGAGAGTTACTCGCTGCATTACACGATGCCGTTGTAACTTCAAAAGCTTCGCGGGCAAGCCACGCTCCTACAGGTTAGTGACTTCCTGTGGGAGCGTGGCTTGCCCGCGATGGCGTCAGTTCTGATGATACATCTCTAAATTACCGATACGCCGTCGCAATCCCCTGGCGTTCGGTGATGCATTCCGGTGCGCCCATTTCGAACTCCCGGCAGATCAGCGGACGTTTTTCGTAGATGGTGCACATCATGCTGTTGCGATCCAGCGCGGCGCACCAGCCGTCATCCAGTCGCAGCATGACTTCCCCGCCCCAATCATCGGTATCGATAAAACGCTCGGGCACACCGGTGTCGGTGATCAACATGACTTCAAGCTGGCAGCAGCAGGCCGCGCAGGTCGAGCAGGTGACCGCAGGTTCGGCGATTTGCGTGTGGGGAATGGTTTTCATGGCGCGCAGTGTAAGGCAGTGGGCCCACGCTGTGTGAAAGGCCTGACGGACGCTCAGGCTTCACGGCAGATCCTCGACCGGCGGATTGTTTCGCTCCATGCGCTTGTCGATTTCCAGTCCCGTCTGGCCGGGCTTTTGCGGCAGAGGCCAAAGGACAGGCATGAGCAGTTCCGGTAAGGAGAGCTCCAGTGGGCGATGCTTGAGCATGTCGAAAAGGTATCGCGCAGCGTTGTCCGCCGACCAGTCGAGGTGTTGTGGAACGTCATTGCTCAGGGGGATATCGATAAGTCCTGGGCTGACTATGGTCATTTCGATGTTTTCCGGCTCCACGTCGGTGCGCAAGGACTCGAAAAGATGACGCAATCCGGGCTTTGAATCGCCAAAGGCTTCGGCCCGTGGCAGGGGCAACCAGGTCACCGAGCTGGCCATGCCCACCAGATGCGGCGCAGTGCCCGCCTGCAGCAGGGGCCGGGCTGCTTCGATGCAATAGCTGCTGGCCAGCAGGTTGGTACGCACGATGTGCTCGATGATTGACGAGTCGAACTGGCTGACATCGACATATTCGCAGGTACCTGCGTTGAGGATCATGGTGTCCAGAGAACCCCATTCATTGGCAATCTGCTCGCCGATTTCACGCACCCGTTGGCCATTGGTCAAATCACCCTCGACCACCAGCACTTGTCCGGGATAACGCTGAGACAGGGCTTCCAATGGCGCCAATGAGCGGGAGCTGACAGCCAGGTGGGCACCGGCTTTCAGTATTTCTTCGGCCAAAGCGGCACCAATACCGTTGCTGGCGCCGGTCAACCAGTATCGTCTTGGAGGTGTGCGACTCATCCCAATTCCTTTTTTTTAAACCAGATAATTTCCCGGCTGTGTTCATCACGCAATGCTGCGGCTTCAAATTAATTCCGGTGGTGATAACCCCTGTCGCGACGGCAGGTTCTTGAACGCGGCCAGGGCCCGTTCGCGGGAAGTGCTCAGGTTAACGATCGGCGATGGGTAATCTGTCACACCGAATAATCCGTCGAGTCTCGCGCGATTATGCAGGTCTTTTTTGTTCATTTCATTGATCTGCGGCAACCAATGCTTGATGAAAACCCCTTCGGCATCGAACTTTTCCGACTGGCTCAGGGGGTTGAAAATCCGGAAGTAGGGTGCCGAATCGGTGCCGGTGGACGAACTCCACTGCCAGCCACCGTTGTTCGCCGCCAGATCGCCGTCAATCAGATGCCGCATGAAGAAACGCTCGCCTTCACGCCAGTCGATCAGCAGGTTTTTGGTCAGGAACATTGCCACGACCATGCGCAAACGGTTGTGCATCCAGCCGGTCTCCAGCAATTGGCGCATGGCAGCATCAATGATCGGCAGGCCGGTACGGCCTTGTTGCCAGGCCTTGAGATCTTCCGGGGCGTCACGCCAGGCCAGGGCTTCGGTTTCCGGGCGAAAGGCGCGGTGCCGAGAGACCCGTGGGTAGCCCACCAGAATGTGTTTGTAGAATTCGCGCCACAACAACTCGTTGATCCAGGTGACCGCGCCGACCTTGCCGCTTTCAAACTCCCCCTGATTGCTTCGCAACGCAGCGTGCAGACACTGACGAGGGGAGATGACCCCAGCGGTGAGATAGGCCGAGAGCCGGCTGGTGCCGGGTTTTGCCGGGAAATCGCGCTCGCTGTGGTAATAGTCGATCTGCGCGTCGGTAAAGGTCTCGAGGCGGCGTCGGGCCTCGGCTTCACCGGCCGGCCAGAGAGCACGCAAACTGTCGCTGGGCGTGTCGAAACCCTCGACACGAGAGGGCGGTTCGTCGCTGGCGATACCCAGCGGCGCCTGAATGGCGGGGGCGCTAACCAATCTCGGCAATGATGCATGCAAGCGTTCGTAGCAGACTTTGCGGAACTGGCTGAAGACCTGGAAATAGGTGCCGGTTCTGGTCAGCACGGTGCCAGGCTTGAACAACAGTTGATCGAGGTAGCGGTAAAAGTCGATGCCTTGGGCTTTCAGGGCTTGGGCCACCGCGGCATCACGACGGGTTTCATGAATGCCGTATTCCTCGTTGACGTGCACTGCGTCGATCCTCAATTGCTGGCACAACTCGAGCAGGACCTTCGGTGCCTCATCCCATCGGGACGCCGTGCGAATCAGCAGCGGGATGTTCAGGGCGTCCAGTGCGTGGCGTAATTCGTTCAGGTTGCGCAGCCAGAAATCCACTTTGCACGGCGCATCGTCATGCGCCAGCCATTGCTGCGGACTCAGCAAATACACCGCCACACTCGGACCGCGGGCTGCGGCGGCCGAGAGGGCGGTGTTGTCATGTAGACGCAAGTCGCTGCGCAGCCAGATCAATTGCATGGTGGTATCCGCACGATCCATTAAAAAAGCGTCATTAAATGAGCCCACGCTGAATCAGGCCCTGATGGGCCGACAACGGGTCTTCGGCCAGGGACAAATCAGCAATGGCGGTGGTTTTTGCGGATAACTCGGTGTGGTGAATGCGCACCGTTGATCCGGCAATCATTTTTGGGCAGCTGACGCCACTCAATAGTTTCATCAAATGCGAAAGATTCATGGCTTTGCTGGAATACAGCAGTACGCCGCGGGCTTGCAGGTGATCGACCGCCAGCGCAAGTTCGCCAGCGGGGAGCGGCCAGTCGAAGACTTCCACCGGGCAATCGACGCTGCTGATCAGCCAGGCCGTGAGCCACAGATAAGGCTCCAGTGGCAGGTCCGAATGATTGATCAGCAGCAGCGGCGCGGTGCGTAACTGACGGTTGTTATGGTAGATCCTTGCGCCGAATTTGCTGCGCAACCAGGAATAAACAAATACCCGCTCCATCTGCGCGCCGAACTGGCCTTGCCAGCGTTGTTCCAGTTCCGCCAGCAACGGCATCAACAATCTTTCACACAAGGTGCGTGGCGGATACAGCGCCATCGCCTGATTCACCGTGTCATCGAGGGTACGTTCGGCTAGCTGAGTGACCGCTTGCAGCAATGTCTGGCGCAGCACCAGCCAATCGTTCCCGATGGGGTCGGTAAGCCCTTGAGGCGTGTCGAGCAGTTGTTTGACCTGGCTGACAGCCACGCCGCGATTGAGCCAGGTGAGGATCGTCAGGATCCGTTGAACGTGTTCGGCACAGAACAGCCGATGCCCCTTGGGCGTACGCTGGGGCACGATCAGCCCATAGCGCCGTTCCCAGGCGCGTAAGGTGACGGCATTGACCCCGGTTTGCCGGGCCACTTCACGAATGGGCAGCCAACCAGCGTCCAGGGCCTTCTTGAAGTCACTGCCAAGGTCTTCGCTGGCGCGGGTGTCCGGTGGATTTTTCATTAAATCGCGTTTCGCAGGCTGAGGTTTTCCGGGTGCGGTTGCAGGTAAACCTGTTGCGCAATGTATGGATTCGGGTGTTGGCGAAAGTAGTGTTTGAGCAGCGTCAATGGCACCACCAACGGCACGATTCCCTGGCGATACTGGCTGATGACGTGCCGCACTTTCTGTTTGTCTTCAGGGCTGATGGCTTGTTTGAGATAGCCGCTGAGATGCTGCAGCACGTTGGTGTGGGTGCGGCGTGTGGCGCATTTTTTCAGGGCCGCCATCAGCTCGCTGAAATAGCGCGGGCCGAGTACTTCGAGATCAGTCTGGCCCATGTTGCCCAACAAGTTGCCCAGGGTTTTGTATTGCACCGGGTTGTGGGCCATCAGCAGGTATTTGTAGCGCGAGTGGAAGTCAGTGAGGCCGCGTCGGGTCAGGCCTGTTTGCAGTAACTGCTGCCAGGCGTTGTAGGCGAACACGCGGGTGAGGAAGTTGTCCCGCAGCACCGGGTCGTTGAGGCGGCCTTCTTCTTCCACCGGTAAATCAGGATGCAATGCACAGAAGGCTTGGGTGTAGATACCACGGCCGTTGTAGCGCACCTCGGCCCCCATCAGGCAGGCGCTGATGGTGATTTTCGGTTTCATGGTTGTAGGGGGCATAGGAACGCCTCGAATCCAGATCTGTACAGATTATTAGGTCTGTACAACATGACTTCATCATAGATTCAAAGGTGTACAAGTCAAATTTTTTGTATAAGTTTTTGCGGGGCTGCTGTCCATGTTGACAGCAGCGATGGGCTGGGCTTGATTCAATTCACTGCAGGTGTTCGTGCAGCCTGCGGGCTGCTTCCTGACCACTGAGCCAGGCACCTTCGACACGGCCAGACAGGCACCAGTCGCCGCATACATACAGACCCAGATCGGCATCGGCCAGAACACCCCATTCATGACTGCTGGCCGGCCGGGCATACAGCCAGCGGTGAGCGAGGCTGAAGGTTGGAGCAGGCATGGCGTCGTGCAGCAGTTCGGCAAAGGCACCGTGCAATTGCTCGATCACGGCTTCCTTGGGCAGATCGATATGCTGCCGGCTCCAGGCACTGGTGGCGTGCAGCACCCAGGTATCGAGGGTGGTGTCGCGTCCCGGTTTGCTGCGGTTGCGTGCCAGCCAGTCGAGAGGACTGTCCTGCACGAAGCAACCTTCGATGGCGGTATCCAGTGGCGTGTCGAACGCCAGGGCGACGGCCCAGGTGGGTTCCATTTTTACCCCGGCAGCGGCCCCGGCGAGCTTCGGTGCGGCCGCCAGCAGCGCGGTAGCCTGAGGGGCTGGCGTGGCAATAACCACATGGCTGAACGGGCCGTGAGTGAAGCCGTCGGCGTCTTGCAGATGCCAATGTTCTTCACCGCGATAGACCTCGGTGATGCGGCAGGCGAAATGCACTTCCAGATCCCCGAGCAGGCCGCGTGTGATCGCGCTCATGCGTGGTGTGCCGACCCAGCGTGTCTGTTCATCCGGCGAGGGGCTGAGCTGGCCGCCATGGAAGGTATAGAGCTGTGGCGTCCACACGGCGACCCAGCCGTTGGCTTGCCAGCGCTGGACTTCGGTGACAAAGCGACGGTCGCGGGCAGTGAAATATTGCGCGCCCATGTCCAGAGCACCCGCATCGCTGCGCTTGCTCGACATGCGTCCGCCACTGCCGCGGCTTTTATCGAAAAGTTGAACGACATGCCCGGCCTCCGTAAGGGCCTGGGCGGCTGAGAGTCCGGCGATGCCGGTGCCGATGATTGCGATAGGTACAGTCATAGGGGCCTCGTTTACCTTTCTGTACAGACTACGCCGTGGTTCAAACCTGTACAATATTGTTTTTTGGTATAACTTTTAGCGTCCTCGTTCTGACAGCTTGGCCTATTGTTAAGCTCAGAGCCTGCCCAATACCAAAGATCCCTGCTTATAAAAATAGACTAGTGATCAGGGTTAAACGCCACGCGAGGAAGATGTCATGCACATATTGCTGACCGGCGGTACTGGTTTGATAGGACGTCAGCTCTGCCAGCACTGGTTGAGCCAGGGACATCGCCTGACGGTCTGGAGTCGCACGCCTGCAAAAGTCGCCAAAGTCTGTGGCACTCAGGTTCGTGGAATCGCACGCCTTGAGGACCTGGGTCAAGAACCGGTGGATGCCATTATCAACCTCGCGGGCGCACCGATTGCCGATCGGCTCTGGACGCACAAACGCAAGGCGTTGTTGTGGAGCAGCCGGATCACCCTGACCGAAACCCTGCTGGCCTGGCTCGAAAGCCGCGAGCAGAAACCGCAGGTGCTGATCTCCGGCTCGGCAATCGGTTGGTACGGCGACGGTGGCGAACGGGAGTTGACTGAAGAATCGCCACCGGTCATCGATGATTTCGCCAGCCAGTTGTGCGTCGCCTGGGAGGAAACCGCGCAGCGCGCCGAAGCCTTGGGCATTCGCGTGATCCTCATTCGCACCGGGTTGGTGCTGTCCGCCGAGGGCGGCTTTTTGTCGCGGCTGTTGTTGCCGTTCAAACTGGGGCTGGGCGGGCCGATCGGCAGTGGTCGGCAGTGGATGTCGTGGATTCATATCAAGGATCAAATCGCCCTGATTGATTTTCTTCTGAACCGCAATGAGGCCAGCGGTCCATATAATGCCTGCGCGCCCAAGCCGGTACGCAATCGTGAATTCGCCCAAACGTTGGGTAGCGTGTTGCATCGTCCGGCGTTCATGCCGATGCCAACTCTCGTGTTGAAGGTGGGCCTGGGCGAGTTGTCATTGTTGTTGCTGGGTGGCCAGAAGGCCATGCCGGCTCGCTTGCTGGAAGCGGGCTTCACTTTCCAGTTCACCGATTTGCGCGCGGCGTTGGACGATCTGTCCAGCCGCCTTAAGAAATAGGACGTTGCATGACCGATCACGCGTTGCTTCTGGTCAACCTGGGTTCACCTGCTTCCACCTCGGTGGCGGATGTGCGCAGCTACCTCAATCAATTTCTGATGGACCCGTATGTGATCGACCTGCCGTGGCCGGTGCGGCGTTTGCTGGTGTCGTTGATTCTGATCAAGCGCCCAGAGCAATCGGCCCACGCTTATGCGTCGATCTGGTGGGCGGACGGCTCGCCACTGGTGGTGCTCAGCCGTCGTCTGCAACGGGCCATGACCGCGCAGTGGACCCACGGGCCGGTGGAACTGGCGATGCGCTACGGCGAGCCATCCATTGAGTCGACGCTGGTTCGTCTGGCGGCTCAGGGTCACAAAAAAATCACCCTGGCGCCGCTCTATCCGCAGTTCGCCGACAGCACCGTGACCACGGTGATCGAAGAAGCCAAGCGAGTGGTGCGGGAGAAGAAACTCGACGTGCAGTTCTCGATTCTCCAGCCGTTCTACGATCAGCCGGAATACCTCGATGCCCTGGTGGCCAGCGCTACGCCATATTTGCAGCAGGATTACGATCACCTGCTACTGAGCTTTCATGGTTTGCCGGAGCGGCATCTGACCAAGATCGACCCCACCGGTCACCATTGCTTTAAAAGCGAAAATTGCTGTCAGAACGCTTCACCGGAAGTATTAGCCACTTGCTACCGCGCTCAGTGCCTGCGCACTGCGTCAGAGTTTGCCAAGCGCATGGGCCTGCCGGACGGCAAGTGGTCGGTGTCGTTCCAGTCGCGTCTGGGCCGGGCCAAGTGGATCGAACCCTACACCGAAGCGCGCCTCGATGAGTTGGCCAAAAGCGGCGTGAAGAAAGTCCTGGTGATGTGCCCGGCGTTCGTCGCCGATTGCATCGAAACCCTGGAAGAGATCGGTGATCGCGGCAATGAGCAATTCCGCGAAGCGGGCGGGGAGGAGTTGGTGTTGGTGCCGTGTCTCAACGATGATCCGCAGTGGGCCAGGGCGTTGAACGCATTGTGTGAACGGGCGCCGTTGGCGCTTTAAAAGCATCGCGGGCAAGCCCGCTCCCACAAGGTCAGCGCAATACCTGTGGGAGCGGGCTTGCCCGCGATGGCGTTCTTGAGACCTGCTTAGATCAGCGGCTCTTCCGCCTGCTTGTGCTTCCAGCTGTCATGGCCCGGCAGCAACAGGTTCAGCGCAATCGCCACCACCGCGCACAGCGCGATGCCTTTGAGGCCGAAATCGTCCGGGCCGGTGCCGGTGCCGACCAGCACACCGCCAATCCCGAACACCAGCGTCACCGAGACAATCACCAGATTGCGTGCTTCACCCAGGTCGATCTTGTGGCGAATCATTGTGTTCATCCCCACCGCAGCGATCGAACCGAACAACAGGCAGAGAATCCCGCCCATCACTGGCACAGGGATGCTTTGCAGCAGGGCACCGAACTTGCCGATGAACGCCAGGCTGATCGCAAAGATCGCCGCCCAGGTCATGATTTTCGGGTTGTAGTTTTTGGTCAGCATCACCGCGCCAGTCACTTCAGCGTAGGTGGTGTTGGGTGGGCCGCCGAACAGACCGGCCGCGGTGGTGGCAATGCCATCGCCGAGCAAGGTGCGATGCAGGCCGGGCTTCTTCAAATAATCGCGACCAGTCACGCTACCCACTGCAATCACGCCGCCGATGTGCTCAATGGCCGGGGCCAGGGCTACCGGAACGATGAACAGAATCGCCTGCCAGTTGAATTCCGGCGCCGTGAACTGTGGAATCGCGAACCACGGTGCAGCAGCAATCTTCGCGGTGTCGACCACCCCGAAATAGAACGCCATGGCGAAACCCACCAACACGCCGGAGATGATCGGCACCAGGCGGAAAATACCTTTGCCGAACACCGCGACAATCAAAGTGGTCAGCAGCGCCGGCATCGAGATCAACATCGCCGTCTGGTAAGGAATCAGCTCGGTACCGTCGCCGGCCTTGCCCATCGCCATGTTGGCGGCGATCGGCGCCATGGCCAGGCCGATGGAGATGATCACCGGACCAATCACCACTGGTGGCAACAGGCGATCGATGAACCCGGTGCCTTTGATCTTCACGGCAAGGCCGAGGAAGGTGTAGACGAAACCCGCCGCCATCACACCGCCCATGGTCGCCGCGAGGCCAAACTGGCCCTTGGCGAGAATGATCGGCGTGATGAAGGCAAAGCTCGAGGCGAGGAACACCGGCACCTGACGCCCGGTGACGATCTGGAACAGAATCGTCCCCAAACCCGCGGTGAACAGCGCCACGTTCGGGTCGAGGCCGGTAATCAACGGCATCAACACCAGGGCACCAAAGGCCACGAACAGCATCTGTGCACCCGACAGCACTGTGCGCCAGAGCGGATCGTTGAACTCTTGCTGCATGCTCAAGCGTCCTTCTGCTTGGTGCCGAAGATCTTGTCACCGGCATCGCCCAAGCCTGGGATGATGTAACCGTGTTCGTTGAGTTTTTCGTCAATGGAAGCGGTGTAGATCATCACGTCCGGGTGAGCTTTTCCTACAGCGGCAATACCTTCAGGAGCAGCCACCAGGACCATCGCACGGATGTCCTTGCAGCCGGCCTTTTTCAGCAAATCAATGGTGGCGACCATGGAACTGCCGGTGGCGAGCATCGGGTCGATGATCATCGCCAGGCGTTCGTCGATTTCCGGTACCAGTTTTTCCAGGTAGGTGTGGGCCTGCAGGGTTTGTTCGTTGCGGGCCACGCCCACGGCGCTGACTTTGGCGCCCGGGATCAGGCTCAGCACGCCTTCGAGCATGCCGATACCGGCACGCAGGATCGGCACCACGGTAATTTTCTTGCCGGCGATTTTCTCCACCGATACCGTGCCGCACCAGCCTTCGATGTCGTAGCTTTCCAGCGGCAGGTCTTTGGTGGCTTCATAGGTCAGCAAGGCACCGACTTCCTGAGCGAGCTCACGGAAATTCTTCGTGCTAATGTCGGCGCGGCGCATAAGGCCAAGTTTATGGCGGATCAGCGGATGGCGGATCTCGAGGATGGGCATGGGAAAGGCTCCGGGGGCGGGCAAAAAAAACCGGCCCAGATTAATCTATCCGAGGGTGTTGTCCTATAGACATATAGAACGTTAGTCCACAAACGCTTGATCTGGCCGTGCGGGATGCGTACCTTTGCCCGCTTTTCCTTTGTCCGTCCCCCCTTGGAGAGCGCCATGTCCGCTGATCTCGAGCATATCCGTCAAATCATGCGAGAGGCTGACTGCCTGTACACCGAAGCTGAAGTCGAGGCGGCCATCGCCCGCGTCGGTGCACACATCAACGATCAGCTGGCTGAAAGCAATCCGGTAGTGTTTTGCGTGATGAACGGTGGGCTGATTTTCTCCGGCAAGCTGCTGACCCATCTGAGCTTTCCGCTGGAAGCGTCCTACCTGCACGCCACCCGCTATCGCAACGAAACCAGCGGCGGCGACCTGTTCTGGAAAGCCAAGCCGGAAGTCTCGTTCATCGACCGTGACGTGCTGATCATCGACGACATCCTCGATGAAGGTCACACCCTGGGCGCGATCATCGACTTCTGCAAACACGCTGGCGCCCGCGCCGTGCACACCGCCGTGCTGATCGACAAGGACCACGACCGCAAGGCTCGCCCGGACCTGAAAGCCGATTTCGTCGGTCTGCCGTGCATCGACCGTTACATCTTCGGTTATGGCATGGACTACAAAGGCTACTGGCGTAACGCTAACGGGATTTTTGCTGTTAAAGGCATGTAACTCCCGACGCGAATTCCTGTTGGAGCGGGCTTGCCCGCGATGGCGTCAGTGCATTAAGCATTAATGTGTCAGACAGATCGCTATCGCGGGCAAGCCACGCTCCCACAGGGATCTGTGTCCATAGAAATATCTTCGTACACCCATGCTAGAGTGCTCGGCCCCGCCCCCGGAGCCTGTCATGAGCCTTTTGATCCGCAGCTGCGCCACCCTGTTGCTGACCCTCAGCCTGCCCTTGGCCGCCGCCCCGTCGCCGATGCATGCGCAGTTTTTACCCCCGGACGACCTGACCCTGCGTGACGCTGAACCCGAGCAGCAGCAACTGTTGCAGGTCACCGAGTATTCGGTGGTGATCGGCAGCCAGCGACAGTCCAACCAACAGCCGATCCCGGTCACATCGCCATTGCTGATCCGCCTCAAGGGCAAATCCTTGAACAAGGGCGCGACCATCAGCCAGGTGCTAGTCAACTTCGATGGCGAAAGCAAAAGCCTGAAAAAGCCGATCTACGACGAGAAGCGCAAGACTCTGACGCTGTTCTACCCAATGGCCCAATACCGGGTGGTGATCGATTTGTTGCGCAATGACACGGTGTATTGCCAGTTCCTCAGCTACGCCAACGGCCATGTCTGGGCCGATTTGCACACAGGCAGCGTTCGTCCGCGTTGAGCCCGGCGCTAAGGCAGGGGTAAACTGCCCGCCCCGTGAAATGTCTGCGAGCTGGAGTCGGCAATGCGTAAAGATAAGAAGCAAGTGATTGGTGACGAGATCGGCGATGAGCAGATCAAGCTGTTCCTCGATTTTGAGCCGGTCGATGCCACTTCACCGTCGCTGCACAAACTGATCAAGGCGTACCGTGGCCTGCGCATCGATGACTTCGAGCGTTTTCTGACGTTCTTTGTTGAAGCCGGCCTGGACCTGGATGGCAAGGATGAGCACGGCAATGACTTCGTCGCCCTGATCAAGGATCAGCGCAACGCCGCCGAGTACATCGAGCTGATCAGCAAGGCTCGCGGTTAACCTCAGGCACACTGGTTGTTGCCCTGAATTGGTTAGTGCTTGTGCTGGCCCCTTCGCGAGCAAGCCCGCTCCCACATTTGATTTGTGTACGCCGATCATTGTGGGAGCGGGCTTGCTCGCGAAGGCGGTGTAACTAACACCGAGGATCTTAAGGCCATCTGTTGCACAGCCCATAAAAAAACGCCCCGCCCTCAATGAGGACGGGGCGTTTTTTATGCGGCCGAATCAAGCGTAGCTTTCGGTCTCGTTACTGGCTTCAACCAGTTCCAGCGCGACATTGTTGTGCGCATTGATCTTGCGATACAGCGTAGCGTCGGTTTCCAGAACCTTTTCCCGAGCCGGGAAAATTTCCGCCAGTTTGGCAGCCCATTCGCCTTTGGCTTTGTTCGGGAAGCATTTCTCGATCAGTTCCAGCATGATCGAAACAGTCACCGAAGCGCCTGGCGAAGCGCCAAGCAGGGCGGCAAGGGAACCGTCCTTGGCCGCGACCAGTTCGGTACCGAACTGCAGAACGCCGCCTTTCTTCGGGTCTTTCTTGATGATCTGTACCCGTTGGCCGGCCACTTCCAGGCGCCAGTCTTCGGCTTTCGCTTCAGGGTAGAAACGACGCAGGGATTCCAGGCGCTGTTCCATCGACTGCATCACTTCACTGACCAGGTACTTGGTCAGGTCCATGTTGTTTTTGGCCACCGCCAGCATCGGGCCGATGTTGCCGGCGCGAACCGACATCGGCAGGTCCATGAACGAACCGTGCTTGAGGAACTTGGTGGTGAAACCGGCGTAAGGTCCGAACAGCAGGGACTTCTTGCCATCGACCACGCGGGTGTCCAGATGCGGCACGGACATCGGTGGCGAACCTACCGCAGCCTGGCTGTAAACCTTGGCCTGGTGGTGCTTGACCACTTCCGGGTTGTCGCAACGCAGCCATTGGCCGCTGATCGGGAAACCGCCGAAGCCTTTGCTTTCTTCGATGCCCGAAGCTTGCAACAGTGGCAGTGCCGCACCGCCGGCGCCAAGGAACACGAACTTCGCATCGACCTCACGGGTATTGCCGCTGTTGACGTCCTTGATGCTGACAGTCCAGCCACCGTTGTTGCGCTTCAGGCCAGTCACACGCTTGCAGTACTTGACCTGGGCATCGGGTGCGCTGGTCAGGTGCTGGAGCAGTTGGTTGGTCAGGGCGCCGAAGTTGACGTCGGTGCCGTTCATCACGCGGGTGGCGGCGACAACTTCGTCAGCCGGGCGGCCCGGCATCATCAACGGCATCCACTCGGCCATGGTGGCCTTGTCTTCGGTGTATTCCATGTCCGAGAAGGCGTGGTGTTTGCTCAGTGTCTTGAAACGTTCCTTGAGGAAGGAGACGCCGTCGTCGCCTTGCACGAAGCTCAGGTGCGGCACCGGGCTGATGAACGACTTGCACGAGCCGAACGTGCCTTTCTTGGTCAGGTAGGACCAGAACTGCTTCGACACCTCGAACTGGGTGTTGATGTGCACGGCTTTCTTGATGTCGACGGTGCCGTCGGCGGCCTGTGGCGTGTAGTTCAGCTCACACAGCCCGGCGTGACCGGTACCGGCGTTGTTCCACGGATTGGAACTCTCCGCGGCACCGGAATCCATCAGCTCGACGACTTCCAGCTTGATCGCGGGGTCGAGCTCTTTGAGCAGTACAGCAAGGGTGGCACTCATGATGCCGGCCCCAACCAGTACTACGTCGACTGCTTCGTTATGCGCCATTTAACGCGTCTCCAAAATCTGCAGCACCAAATTGTCGGCATAGCTGCCAGGAGTGACGGGGCGTGTCAGTGATGCCCCAGGTACCCATGGCCAGGATCGCCATGTCCGAATCTTCGCAATTTTTTGCAACTTCGACGGATGCATGCGGCCTGGCCTCAAGAGTCACATGAACTCATTTCGGCACGCGGCTGGCAATTCGACTTATGGTCGAGACATCCGTTTGTGCAACCAAATCCGTAGCGGACAGGCTTCAGGCTCCGGTGTTCGAGGAATACTCGGTCCTGTGTCGTTGGGCTGTTGTAGACGCTAATGGTGCATGTTCAGACGCAAAACTATTCATTGCTCGCCACACTCTTGTGAAGTTGTGAAAACCCGTTTTTTTCACGCTCTTTTGAAGACGTGAACCTCAAAAAAGGGCTGTCCCAGCCTGGCACCGTGCCCGGATGGATTGCCGCCATGGGATACATGACAAGCAAAACGGGCAAACAGCTCAGTGACCGAGCGTAATGACAGCTCTGCAGATTCGCGAAAAGTGGTGTTTTTGCTTAGGGAACAGCAAGCGCGCCAGCTTCACTCGATCTGTGTGGGCGGCTCTCTGTGGGCGGTGCGGGGGTGTCAATACCGAGGCATTAACGATGCTGCGAGGCCCGATCAGGAGACGTCCTTATAATCGGGGGGAGATTGTAACGAAGAAACGCAGGGAAATGGTCGTGTTTAATGACTTTTATTAGGCGTCCGGTCAGGTGGTCAACAGTTGTTGCGCACGCACACGTGGCTGGCGCTGGCTGACACGGGCGCTGGCGGGCAGGGGATGGTGCAGCCAGTTGAGGCGGATTTCTTCGATTTCGACCCAGCCATCGCCCATGGGCTGCAGGCTGCACTGTTTGAACGCCTGGCAGCGACCATTGCGGTCGAGCAGGGCAAAGCAGCGATGCAGTGGGCGTGGCGCGAACATTGAGATGAGAAAACGCATGGCAAAGTACCTTGTGGGGTGACTGCTGTGAAGGTTGCCAGTGAGCCATGACGTGCATGTGTAAGGTCGGTGACAGATGTGTGACAGGAACCGTGCTGTGCCGGGTTTGTCAGAGATTTCAGTAATCGTTGCTGGACGCTAGTTCGCCGCAGTGGCGCACCGCTATACTGCGGGCCTGTTTGTGCCTGATTCTGGAGAGAAGAGCATGTTGCAACGCCTGTTGTTCGGTTTGATCACTGTGACCAGTTTGACCCTCGTCGGCTGCGCCCACAGCCCGCAACAACTGAACCCGGAACCCAAGCTGACGGCTCAGTTGGCGCCGGTCGGCCGTGGTCAGCCGGTGGTGGTGCGTGTGGTGGACGGTCGTCCGTCGCCAACGCTGGGAACTCGTGGTGGTCTGTATCCGGAGACCAGTGCGATCACCGTGCAGGGCGCGCAGATTCTGCCGAAGTTGCAAGCTCAGGCTGAAGCGGCCGTGCGCTTGCTGGGCTTTACCCCCACGGCCAATGCGCTGAATGCACCGCAATTGACGGTGACCCTGGCCGAGCTGAAGTATCAGTCGCCCAAAGAAGGCATGTACGTGACTGAGGCAACGATTGGCGCGACATTCCGTTCGGATGTGCAGAATGCCAACCGTCGTTACAGCGGTCGTTACGGTGCGTCGCTGGATCAGCGTTTTGGCATGGCGCCGAATCAGGAAACCAATACCAAGCTGGTCAGTGATGTGTTGAGTGATGCGTTGACCCGCTTGTTCAAGGACCCGACGATTGGTCAGGTGCTTGCCGAGTAACGTTTGCGGCTTGTTTAAAGAACCCGGTGTCAGTGATGGCACCGGGTTTTTTTGTGCCCGCAGATCCATTGTGGGAGCAAACCTGCTCACGATGCACCTGTAGGAGCGAGGCTTGCCCGCGAAGACGGCCTGACAACCGGCCAATCCCTCGCAGATGCACACGATTCAATTATGTGATTCTGCTCGCAATGGTGGTGTGTCAGGCAACATCCACGTTGAATGTGAGAAAGCCTTCGCGGGCAAGCCTCGCTCCTACAGGGCACGACGCTCAAGCCGCCTCCGAATAAAAATCCAGAACACTCACCCCCGTCAGCAAATCCGTCTCCGGCAAGTCCGCATGTTGATGCCCACCCAGCGCGCAATACACCAGCCAATGCCGGTCTTGTACGTTGAAGGCGAGGCTGCCGACTAAGGTTTGTTGTTCGTCGCTTGGGGCAATGAGGTAGAGGCGGTCCTGGTTTTCGGCGTGGAGCATGACGGGGTCCGTGTCGGTTTCGAGGGGCGACAGACTGGCGGATTCAGATGACGGCGCCGTGACACAGGACAGTAATCGGCTAAATGGTTTCGTTATTTGTCGGAAAGCCGGGGCAGGTCGGAGCGCTTTCGGTAGAATCCGCGCCGTGGTCGTCGGTCCGGCGTCTGCTACACCGGTTAGCCTGAGGTTTGTGATGTCGCTGCAATTGATTTCGCTTCTTACTTCTCATCCCGCCAAATTGATCAACTTGCTGGCCTTGCTGTTCGCCTTCCCGGGCGGCTGGTTGCTGCACGCCACCCGTCGTCGCGAACAGCGCGCCATGGCCAGTATCGAGGCGCAGCGCCAAAGTCGTCCCAGTGAAGAGCCAACGCTGGATTGGGCGACCCTGCGCATGAACCGGTTTTTCTACCGCTTCGGTTTCGCCTGCCTCGGGATGGCGTTGCTGGTGTCGTGGATCAGCACTCGCGTCTGAAAATCAAAAGATCGCAGCCTGCGGCAGCTCCTACGGGGGATTGTGCATACAGGTGGGATATCGGGTGTACTCGGTCAATGTAGGAGCTGCCGAAGGCTGCGATCTTTTGATCTTGCATAAAAGAAACGGCGCCCGAAGGCGCCGTTGTCATTTCCAGCCATTGCCTTACAGCGGCAACCCGGCCTTCACCCGATACTGATTGCGCACCGGCGTCGCATATTGCAGCACCAGGAACGGACGATG
Source organism: Pseudomonas sp. JV414 (assembly GCF_032424305.1). Taxonomy (NCBI): domain Bacteria; kingdom Pseudomonadati; phylum Pseudomonadota; class Gammaproteobacteria; order Pseudomonadales; family Pseudomonadaceae; genus Pseudomonas; species Pseudomonas sp. JV414. The sequence goes on from NZ_VYKC01000018.1 coordinate 54,490, forward strand.
CTCCTCAGGGCAGGCATCCAGGCGACGCTGCCATTCTTCCTGAGCCTTGGCCAGTTCATCAGCCGCAAACACCTCGGCCGCTTTCGGCACCTGCAGTTGCGGGTCGGCGTCTTTCCACTGCGCATAGGCCAGGTAGTGCACCGGGAACAACCGGTAACCACCAAGAATCTGCTTGTCCATCTCGATCGCCAACTGCTTGGTGTCTTCGAACAGCTCGGTGATCGGCGCGGCGAAGTTCACGTGGACCCGGCCTTTGTAACCGGTGATGCCTTTGGCGATGCTCACGTCATCCTCGCCCGGCACCTTGGTGTAGCTGCCGGTGGTGGCGCGGATGTACAGCTCGCGGGCCTTGGCCTGGTCGCACGGGTCGTATTCGTAGCTGATCGACACCGGAGTGAGGTTCAGCGAGCGGATGACTTCGCCGAACGGCTCGTCCTTGCGGCTCATGTGGAACATCTTGAGGATCGCCGACTCGGTACGGTCGTCGCCATCCTTGGCCCGGCCTTCGGCCTGGGCGATCCAGATCGAGGCGCAGTCGTTGCGGATCGAGTGGTTGATGTACGCCGACAACAGCTGATACGCCGCCATTTTTTCCCGGCGGCCGGTGATCGAACGGTGCACGATGAAACTCTTGTTCAGACGCATCAAATCGCTGACAAAAGGCTTTTGCAGCAAGTTGTCACCAATGGCAATGCGCGGGGTCGGCAGGCCGGCGTGGTACACGGCGTAGTTGACGAAGGCCGGGTCCATCACGATGTCGCGGTGGTTGGCGATGAACAGGTAGGCGCTGCCGGACTTGAACTGCTCGACGCCGGTGTAGGTGACACCGTCGGTGGCGCGCTCGATGGTGTGGTCGACGTAAACCTCGACCTTGTCTTGCAATGTGGCCACCGAATTGACGCTGGCGAACTCACGGCGCAGCCGATGAGCTATAAGAGGTTTGAGCATCCAGCCGAAGGCACCGGCATAACGCGGGAAGCGGAAGTGGATGAGGATATCTAGAAGCGCCTTGTCGCCGAGCAGCCGTGCCAGCACCGCTGGGACTTCGCTGTCGTCGTAAGGTCGGATGGCATCGAATTCGCCCATCATGCTCTCTTGTTAGAAACGGCTAGGGTAAGTAAAGGTTTTGATCGAAAACCAACGGGGCACGGTCTGAAAAGTTAGCCAGACGAAAATAGCCCTGCAAATAGACCGGCGATTATACGCACAAGTCACCTGGGAGACCGCGATGCTGGAAACCGAGCGCTATGAATGCCCGTATTGCGGTGAAGAGTCTGAGGCTGTTCTGGACTTGTCCGGCGGCGATCAGACCTATATCGAAGATTGTCCTGTGTGTTGCCGTCCCATTACTTTTGTTTTGCAGACTGACGGTCATGAATGGTTGCTCGAAGTTCACAGCGAAAACGAGTGAGGGTCTATGCAGCGCATCTACGAACCGGAAAACCTGATGGAAGGCGAGTTGCTGCAAGGCATGCTCGCCAGCGAGGGCATCGAGGCGCATCTGGTTGGGCGTGATTTGGTCGGCGGCACCGGGGAGTTGCCGATGTTCGGCTTGCTGGGCCTGTCGGTCGATAACGATCAGGCTGAATACGCCCGAGAGCTGATCACCGCGTACAATGCCGCGCTGCCGCTGTCCGGCGATGAACCGGACAGTTTTCCGGGCACGCTGGTCTGTTAGGCTGACGTTCGTTTGATCAAGAGTCGTATTGCCCCATGTGTGGACGTTATGCCCTGTTTCGCTGGAACCCCGCCTTCGCGGCCCTGCCCGGATTCCCCGCCGATCAGCAGGCCCAGTGGAATATCTCCCCCAACGATTCGGTGTTGATGCTGCGTGCCGGCGCAGATGGGCAACGTGAGTTGGCCCGCGCCCGCTGGGGCCTGACGCCGCCGTGGCTGACCGACCTGTCCCGCACCCCGGCCCATGCCCGCGCCGAAACCGTGGCCGAACAACCGATGTTTCGCGAAGCCTTGCGCCTGCGTCGTTGCCTGCTGCCGGCCAATGGTTTCTACGAATGGCGCGGCACCACGCGCAAACGTCCGTACTGGCTGACTCCGGGGGAGGGTTCGGCGCTGTTCTTTGCGGCGATCTGGGAGGCGTATCCGGTGCAGGAGCAGGTGTGGTTGAGCACGGCGGTGATCACCCAGCCGGCCTCGAGTCAGCGTCGACCGTTGATTCTCGATGCGGCGGGGCAGGAAGCCTGGCTCAACCCCGAAACGCCGTTGCATGCCTTGCAGGCATTGCTGGCCAGCGAACCCGCGGCGTTGCGCGAGCGGGTGCTGGCAAACCTGGTGAATGATCCGAAGCTCAATGGGCCGGAGTGTTTGACCCCCGGCTGATTAGTTGTCTGGGTTGACGTCATCGCGGGCAAGCCCGCTCCCACAGGGATTTATGGTGTTCACAAAACCTGTGGGAGCGGGCTTGCCCGCGATGGGGCCTTCGGATCAAACCTTGAACTGATTGATCAACCGCCGCTGCTGCTCTGCCAACTTGGTCAAGTCCGCACTGGCCGCGCTCGATTCATCCGCTCCGCCCGCCACTTCATTGGCCACTTGCCCGATGTTGATCACGTTACGGTTGATGTCGTCCGCCACCGCGCTCTGTTCCTCGGCCGCGCTGGCGATCTGGGTGTTCATGTCGTTGATCACCGACACCGCCTGCGTAATGGTCTCCAGCGCCTCGGCCGCTTTTGCCGCGTGCTGCACGCTTTCGTCGGTGCGGTTCTGGCTGTCTTCCATGACCCGCACCACATCGCGGGTGCCTTGTTGCAGGTGCTGGATCATCGTCTGGATTTCTTCCGTGGCCTTCTGGGTTTTCTGCGCCAGGTTGCGCACTTCATCGGCCACCACTGCAAACCCACGACCCTGCTCACCGGCACGGGCGGCTTCGATGGCGGCATTCAAGGCCAATAGATTGGTCTGCTCGGCAATGCCGCGAATGGCCGTCAGGATCGCATTGATGTTTTCGCTGTCCTTGGCCAGGGTCTGCACAACGCCGACGGCTTTGCCAATTTCCACCGCCAAAACGCCAATTGAATTCGACGTATCCCGGACGATTTGCATGCCTTGCGCCGCTGCCTGATCCGCATGGCTGGCGGCTTGCGCGGCCTGAGTGGCATTGCGCGCGACATCCTGGGCGGTGGCGGTCATTTCATGCACGGCGGTCGCGACCTGATCGATCTCGGCCATTTGTTTATGCACGCCGATGTTGGTGCGAATGGCGATGTCGGCGGTATGTTCCGATGAGTCGCTGACGCTCTGCACCGACGTCACCACTTGGGTAATCATCGCCTGCAACTTGGCGAGGAAGGTGTTGAAGCCTTTGGCTATCGAGCCCAATTCGTCGGCGCGGTCGCTGGTCAGACGACGGGTCAGGTCGCCTTCGCCTTGGGCAATATCGTCGAGCATCGCGACCATTTGCTTGAGCGGCCGCGCAATGCCGTGGCCTACCAGCCAGATCACCAACAAACCGATACCGGCGATCAACAGGCCGACCATGGCCATGCCAAAGGTGTCGGATTTGCGCTGTGCGTCCAGGTCGCCCTGAAGTTTTTGCAGATCGGCCATCACCGCGTTCAGCGGCAATTGCAGCATCAAGGTCCAGCGGGCGTCGGTCTGGCCGATGCCGAAGGGCAGGTACAACTCGATCCGGCCCTGGGCCTTGTCGACGGTGTAAGTCACTTCGCCGCGCTTGAGATTGGCCATGTTGGCAATCTGTTTGCTGTCGAGAATGTCACTGACCTTTTCGCCGAATTTGCTTGGGTCTTTGGTGTAGGCGACGATGCGGCCGTTACCACCGATCAACGCCATTTCCCCAGCGCCGCTGTACAGTTTCTGATTCGCGCCCAGGAGCATGTCCTGGATGAAGTTCACCGACAGGTCGGCGCCGACGATGCCCTGGAAGGCCCCGTTGAGCATGATCGGTTCAATGAAAGAGGCGAGCATGACGATCTTGTCGCCGACCTTGTAGGGCGCCGGATCGATCACGCAGGATTTTTTGGTTTCTTTGGAGCACAGGTAGTACTCGCTGGCGCGCACGCCGGTGGAGAGTGTTTTCTGGTCGTCGACGTCCACCAGTTTGTCCAGCCCCAGGCTGCCGTCTTCGTTGCGGAACCACCACGGCAGGAAGCGCCCGTTGCTGGCGTCGATGCCGACCACTGGGGTGTCGACGTAGGCCGCATCGTTGTGGTCGAGGGCGTTTTTTTCCCAACCGATGTAGGTGCCGAGAATTTTCGGGTTCCGGGCGACGTTTTCCTTGATCAGGCTAATCAGTTGCTCACGGCTCAGGCTCAACTGTGGCTGGCCATCGGCGCCCGGGGTACCGATCAACGCGTTCACCCGCACCAGCCCGCCGGCGATCAGCAGCGGTGCTTCGAGTTCGCGCTGGATCTGGCTGACCTGGGTTTGCGCCAGCGAGGTCAGGCGTTGTTCGATGACTTGCTCGAACTGCGCCTGAGTCCGTTGCTGGACCATGTCTTGGGTCCGGGCGCCGGAAAACAGCGCGTACAGCACCAAAGCGGCGACGACGCTGAGCACAATGGCGCCGGCCAGGGCGGCAACGGAAAACTGGATCGACTTGAATTTCATGAGTGCTCCGCACGCAAGAGGACGTCTGCGGTGCTGTATCGGCAGGAAGCTGGAAGGTCATGAACGACCCATGACGAATTGGCTGTTTTGGAGTGCTGGATGTCGCAAATGAATCATTGCTGACCGTGATCGGCCGTGGCGGGCGCTGCTATGTGAATTTTTTCCTACGGGGTTTTGTCTGAAATGTACGTGTTACACGTCCGTTGTATCTGGCGCCGATACAAATCCCCACCTAGGATACGCGGCATGTTTCCAGGGAGCTTCTTGATGAATAAGACATTGGTTTTGTGTGCACTGAGCGCAGGTCTGCTGCTCGCCGGTTGTCAGTCGGTCAACACCACCAGCGGTGGTGCCGTAGGGGTTGAGCGCAAGCAATACATGTTCAGCATGTTATCGACCGCCGAGGTCAACCAGATGTACGCCCAGTCTTATCAAAAGACCGTCGGGGAGGCGAGCAGCAAAGGGGTTCTGGACAAAACCAGTAACGATGCCAAGCGCGTTCAGGCGATCTCCAAGCGGCTGATTGCCCAGGCGCCGGTGTTCCGTCCGGATTCGGCCCAGTGGCAGTGGGAAGTGAATCTGATCAAGAGCGACGATCTCAATGCTTCCTGTGGGCCTGGCGGCAAGATCATTTTCTACTCCGGGCTGATCGACACCCTGCAACTCACCGACGACGAAATCGCCGCCATCATTGGCCATGAAATCGCTCACGCCTTGCGCGAGCACGGTCGCGAAGCGATGTCCAAGGCTTACGGTATCGAAATGGCCAAGCAGGGCGCCGGTGCGTTGTTCGGTCTGGGCGAGGGCGGCTTGGCCCTGGCGGACACCGTAGCCCAATACGGCATGACCTTGCCCAACAGTCGAGGCAATGAAAACGAGGCAGACTTGATCGGCCTCGAATTGGCTGCCCGCGCCGGGTACAACCCGAACGCGGCGATCACCCTGTGGAACAAGATGAGCAAAGCCTCGAATGGCGCGCCGCCAGAGTTCTTGAGCACTCACCCGGCGTCGAGCAGTCGGATTGCTGCCTTGCAGGCGGCGATTCCTAAAGTCATGCCGTTATATGAAAAAGCCAATAAATCCTGATCGATAGGCGTTGATGCCGCTGACGCCTTCGCGGGCAAGCCTCGCTCCCACAGGTTTTGTGTCGTACACACATTATGTAATCGACCGAAAACCTGTGGGAGCGAGGCTTGCCCGCGAAGAACGATAACGCGGTCTAACGACCTACAGCGTCAAACCCACCCACTGCTCTCCATCGCCGTGTACACCGCAACAATCGCCAGGATCAGGAACGCCGACGCCGCAAGGCGACGGATCAGGGTCAAGGGCAGTTTGTCCGCCGCAAAGTTACCTGCCAGTACCACCGGCACGTTGGCAATCAACATCCCGACGGTAGTGCCGATGATCACCAGCCACAGATCCGGGTATTGCGCGGCAAGCATCACCGTTGCGACTTGGGTCTTGTCGCCCATTTCCGCGAGGAAGAACGCAATCAGCGTAGTCAGGAACGGCCCGAACTTGCGGGCGGTGCTGGCTTCGTCTTCGTCCATTTTGTCCGGCACCAGGGTCCACAGCGCGGTGGCGGTGAAGCTCGCGGCGAGGATCCAGTGCAACGTCGCATTCGAGAAGAAACTGCCGAACCAGGCGCCTACCGCACCGGCTGCTGCGTGGTTGGCCAGGGTCGCGGCGACGATGCCGGCGATGATCGGCCAGGGTTTGCGAAAGCGGGCAGCGAGAATGAGCGCGAGCAGTTGCGTCTTGTCGCCGATTTCGGCCAAGGCAACGATTGCGGTGGGAACGAGCAGAGAGTCCAGCATCATCAGGGTTTTCCTAAGGGGCGGGTCGACACGGCTATGACACGTACAGCCTTCCCGCCCCGGGTAAGGTGTTCGTGTCATAGGTCTTGTCAAACCCTGCGATCCGTCTGATGCGGACGCTTGGGTCGCATACGCCATGGTCTGAGGACCAAGTATGTTGACGTATGCCGGACGAGCATGGCGCTCGTGGGAGACTACTCCCCTAGGACGGAGCGGATTCTGCCTAGGCAAATCCGATTGGGCAAGCCCCAATGTCGGTAGTTAAGTTGCAGAACCTGTGGGAGCGTGGCTTGCCCGCGAAGAATGCGCCGCGGTTTTTCAGGTATTACGCGTCATCGTTCTTCGCGGGCAAGCCACGCTCCCACAGGATTTTCGTCGCTCCAGGGCAAGCCCTGTTTTGCAAAAGTGTTTTCAGCCGCGCTTGGCCCGGTAGATTCGGAAACCCTGTCCTTCAGCCTTGATCGCGCACACACCCAAGTGCTCTTCGATCAGCGGTTGATATTTCAGGAAGCTGTTCGCTACCAGTCGAAGTTCGCCGCCGTTTTTCAGATGTTTAGCCGCTTTTCGCAGCAAGTTCTCGGTGGCGAAGTAATCGGTGTGTACGCCGACATGGAACGGTGGGTTGCTCAGGATCGCGCTCAAGCCCATGGGCGCGGCATCGATACCGTCACCGGTCATCACTTCCGCGTCCAGGCCGTTGGCGGCCAGGGTCAGGCGACTGCTGGCAGCGGCAAACGCGTCCACATCGAGCAGGGTGACCTGGTTGTGCGGGTAACGCCGCTTGACCGCTGCCCCCAACACACCCGCGCCGCAACCGAAGTCCAGCAAGTGGCCGCTCGGCAGTTTGTCCAGATGCTCCAGCAGCAGGGCGCTGCCGCGATCCAGTCGGCCGTGGCTGAACACGCCCGGCAGGCTGATGACTTTCAATGGGCCTTCGGCCAACGGCAGTTCGTAGGTTTGTGCCAGACTTTCCAGCGACTTGGCTTCGGGTGCATTGGCCACGGTGACCTGCCAGAGCTGGCAATGCCGTGCGCTGTCGAGCTTGCGCGGTTTGCCGAAGGGGTTCAGTTGCTTGGCCGCGCCTTCGATGCCGCTGCGCTTTTCGCCCACCAGGTACAGCTCACGGCCGGCCAAACGAGAGGCGAGGGCGTTGAGGATGTAGTCGGTCAGGTCTTTGGACTTGGGCAGAAACACCACGGCGCTGTCGAACTCGCGCTCCGGCGCATTCACGCCGAAATGGCTGCGTTCGGCGAAACGGGCGTCCAGCGCCGCTTGATCGCCGGCATGCCAGCACCAGCCGTGGGCATCGGGCAAGCGGCCCAGCAAATCATCGGCGGGCAAACCGGCCAGCAGCACCGAACCCTGGAATAATTCGGACTGACGAAGCAGTACTTCACTGCGCGGATCCATACTCTGCTCCTGGAAAAAAAGTGCGGCAGTTTATCAACTGACGACCCGCAGCGCTTGACCGCTGAAGTAGCCTTGGGCGTTTTCAGTCAACTGGCCAACGATTCGCTGCCGCGCCTCACGACTGCCCCAGGCGTTGTGTGGGGTGACGATCAATCGTGGAATATCCTGAGCCAACAGCGGATTGCCCGCGGTGGGTGGTTCGACGCTCAACACGTCGGTGGCCGCGCCGCCCAGGTGACCGTTGCGCAGTGCATCGGCCAATGCCTGCTCGTCAATCAAACCGCCGCGCGCGGTGTTGACCACGAAAGCACCGGGTTTCATCGAGGCCAGTTCGCGGGCACCGATGAAGTGGCGAGTGTGTTCGTTGAGCGGGCAGTGCAGGGTCAGGGCGTCGATTTGCGGCAGCAGTTCATTCAGCGGCAAACGATCCGGCCGGGCAGGGCGCCCCGGAATCTGCCCCAGCAACACGCGCATACCGAACGCCTCGGCCAACCGCGCCACGGCACTGCCCAGTTCACCATGGCCAAGCAGGCCGAGGGTTTTGCCTTCCAGTTCGACAATCGGATAATCGAGCAGGCAGAACTGTTTCGCCTGCTGCCAGCGACCTTCGGTGACGGCTTTTTGATAGTCGGCCAGGCGCGTCGCCAGATTCAGCAACAACATGATCGTGTGCTGAGCCACCGACGGCGTGCCGTAACCCTGGCAGTTGCAAACGGTAATCCCGTGAGTGCGGGCGGCGGCGAGGTCGACGTTGTTGGTGCCGGTGGCGGTGATCAGGATCAGCTTCAACTCGGGGCTGGCCGCCATGGCCGCCGCATCGATCAGGATTTTGTTGCTGATGGCGACGGTGGCGCCCTTGAGGCGTTCGACCACCTGATCAGGCGTGGTCTGGGCGAACAGCTGCAAGTCGCTGAAGCACTCGCGTAGCGGGCTGAGGTCGAGATCGCCGAGGTCCAGGGACGGATGGTCGAGGAAAACGGCGCGGCGAGAGTTCGTCATCAACTGTACCTTTTGTGCATTGAACTGAAGGCGTAATCTGCCGAGCCTACCAGATGACACAATTGGTAATGCTGCCGAAGGCTGCGTTCGCTGTAGGAGCGAGGCTTGCCCGCGAAGCAAGCACCGCGGTGTCTCTGATGCACCGCGTTATCGTTCTTCGCGGGCAAGCCTCGCTCCTACAGGAATGCACAGATTGCGGTGGCCACAGATTTCACAGATGCCATAGGGTGTGGTCCATCCTTGGAAAAATTTCAATTGATCGCCCTGCCCAAAAGGAGCCCCCATGTACTGGACAGAGTTTTTGACCGTCGCCCTGATTCACCTGCTTGCCGTTGCCAGCCCCGGCCCGGACTTTGCCGTGGTGGTGCGTGAGAGCGTGACCCACGGTCGCCGTGCCGGGACCTGGACGGCGCTGGGCGTCGGCTCGGCGATTTTCCTGCACGTCGGCTATTCGCTGTTGGGTATCGGATTGATCGTGTCCCAGTCGATCGTGCTGTTCAACGCCTTGAAATGGGCCGCCGCCGCGTATTTGCTGTACATCGGCTTCAAGGCCTTGCGCGCGCAACCAGCCAAACCGGTGGCTGACGACCTGCACCAGGAAGCGGGCGAACGCACTGCGCGGGGCGCTTTCACTTCGGGGTTCGTGACCAATGGCTTGAACCCGAAAGCCACGCTATTTTTCCTGTCGTTGTTCACCGTGGTGATCAACCCGCACACACCATTGGCGGTACAGGCCGGTTACGGGATTTATCTGGCCGCGGCGACGGCTGTCTGGTTTTGCCTGGTGGCGATGCTGTTCAGTCAACAACGCGTGCGCGCCGGTTTCGCCCGCATGGGCCACTGGTTCGACCGGACCATGGGCGCGGTGCTGATCGCCATCGGCGTGAAACTAGCGTTCACCGAGATGCATTGATCAATCACTACTCTGCCAAACGGCGCGGTCCCCTGTAGGAGCTGCCGAAGGCTGCGATCTTTTGATCTTCAGCGATATCGAAATCGCCCAAGATCAAAAGATCGCAGCCTTCGGCAGCTCCTACGCCTGATTCAGCAGCGCATCCGATATAGATAACGAATTCCTGCAAATGCTGGCGCAAAGCTAGCATTTATATGGCTGTGCAAATCATCCCTTTGGCTGATTTGGCTGGCGTTCAAGGGCTCTAGAGTGCTTAGCTTTAAAAGCCAAGACCGTGCAGTCAGAAAAGGGACTCTTATGTTGCAGACTCGCGTTATCCCCCCAGCCGAGGGCGCTTACCAGTATCCGCTGTTGATTAAACGGCTGCTGATGTCCGGTGCCCGTTACGAAAAAACCCGCGAGATCATCTACCGCGATCAATTGCGCTATAGCTATCCGACCCTGATCGAGCGGGTCGCGCGCCTGGCCAACGTGTTGACGGCCGCCGGCGTGAAGGCCGGAGATACCGTGGCAGTGATGGACTGGGACAGCCATCGCTACCTGGAATGCATGTTTGCCATCCCAATGATCGGCGCGGTGATCCACACCATCAACGTGCGCCTGTCGCCAGAACAGATTCTCTACACCATGAACCACGCCGAGGACCGCTTCGTGCTGGTCAACAGCGAGTTCGTCGGGCTGTATAAGGCGATTGCCGGGCACCTGACTACCGTGGAGAAAACCCTGCTGCTGACCGACTTGCCGGAAAAAACCGCCGACCTGCCGAACCTGATTGGCGAGTACGAGCAATTGCTGGCCGCCGCGAGCCCGCAGTACGACTTTGAAGATTTCGACGAAAACTCGGTCGCCACCACGTTCTACACCACCGGCACCACCGGTAACCCCAAAGGCGTGTATTTCACCCACCGGCAGCTGGTGCTGCACACCATGGGCGTGTCGACGATCATGGGTTCCATCGACAGCGTGCGCCTGCTGGGCACCAACGACGTGTACATGCCGATCACCCCGATGTTCCATGTACACGCCTGGGGCTTGCCATATGTAGCAACCATGCTTGGGCTCAAGCAGGTCTACCCCGGCCGTTACGATCCCGAGTATCTGGTGGAACTGTGGCGCAAGGAGAAGGTGAGCTTTTCCCACTGCGTGCCGACCATCCTGCAAATGGTCCTCAATGCCAAGGCGGCGCAAAACATCGATTTCGGTGGCTGGAAAATCGTCATCGGCGGCAGTGCGCTCAACCGTGCGCTGTATGACGCGGCCAAAGCCAAGGGCATTCAGTTGACCGCCGCTTACGGCATGTCGGAAACCGGGCCATTGGTATCGTGCGCGCACCTTAACGATGAGCTGATGGCCGGCACCGAAGACGAACGCACCACCTACCGGATCAAGGCCGGTGTACCGGGGCCGTTGGTCGAGGCGGCGATCGTCGACACCGATGGCAACTTCCTGCCTGCCGATGGCGAGACCCAGGGCGAACTGGTGCTGCGCGCGCCGTGGCTCACCGAGGGTTATTTCAACGAGCCGCAGAAAGGCGCCGAACTCTGGGCCGGGGGCTGGCTGCACACGGGGGACGTGGCGACGCTGGACAGCATGGGCGTGATCGACATTCGCGACCGGATCAAGGACGTGATCAAGACTGGCGGCGAGTGGATCTCCTCCCTGGACCTGGAAGACCTGATCAGCCGCCACCCTGCGGTACGCGAAGTAGCAGTGGTGGGCATCGCCGATCCGCAGTGGGGCGAGCGGCCGTTTGCGCTGCTGGTAGTCAGGGAAGGGCATGAGATCGGGGCCAAGGAACTCAAGGAGCACCTCAAGCCGTTCGTTGAACAGGGGCACCTGAGCAAGTGGGCTATCCCGAGTCAGATCGCCATTGTTACTGAAATTCCCAAGACCAGTGTCGGCAAACTCGACAAGAAGCGCATCCGCGTCGACATCACCGAATGGCAGGCCAACAACAGTACCTTCCTCTCGACGCTTTAAGCGTCCGCTGGCGCGCCGGAAACGGCGCGCCAGACCCACCAAGCAAGCGCTTGGCTTGTCAAATCCGAATTTTCAGCCATCCTTGCCGTGCCGACATGTGTCGGACTGGCGAAAGGACTGTTCCAGAGTGGCCGGCAGCTGCAAATCACACTTTAGAGGGATCAAGCACTACTACCTGCTGGCTATAGTCCGCTCAAGGATTTTTAAGAACGGAGCTCACGCACAAAACGGGGCGATGCAACTTTGGAGTGACTTCGGACCGCTTGGCTTCCGGTCACCCACAACGTTTTTAAAAGTACTCAGCCATAACAATAATGCACATGGAGTAGCGTCGATGACATCAGTAAACCAGTTCTGGCGCCGGGCGAAACTGCCCCTGGCGGTCAGTCTCGCCTCTTCGCTCGCCGGGCCTGCATTCGGCGTCAGTTTCAACGTCGGTGAGATCGAAGGTCAATTTGACTCATCCCTGTCGATCGGAGCCAGTTGGTCTACTCAGAGCCCCAACAAGAATCTTATCGGCGTCAATAACGGGGGCCACGGCCTGTCCCAGACGTCCGATGACGGTCACAACAACTTCAAGAGCGGCGAAACTTTTTCGAAGATCTTCAAGGGCATCCATGACCTTGAATTGAAATATGGCGACACCGGTGTCTTCGTCCGGGGCAAATACTGGTACGACTTCGAACTCAAGGATGAAAGCCGCGAGTTCAAGGACATCAGCGACAGCAACCGCAAGGAAGGCGCCAAGTCCGCCGGCGGCCAGATCCTCGACGCCTTCGTTTACCACAACTACGCCATTGCCGATCAGCCGGGTTCCGTGCGTCTGGGCAAACAGGTTGTGAGCTGGGGTGAAAGTACTTTCATCGGCGGTGGCATCAACTCGATCAACCCGATCGACGTGTCCGCATTCCGTCGTCCCGGTGCCGAGGTCAAGGAAGGTCTGATCCCGGTCAACATGTTCTACGTGTCCCAGAGCCTCACCGACAATCTGTCGGCCGAAGCCTTCTATCAGCTGGAATGGGACCAGACGGTTGTCGATAACTGCGGCACCTTTTTCTCCCAGCCAGACATCATTGCCGACGGTTGCGACAACAACCTGCGCGTGCTGAACAAGCGCTCGACCATTCCGGCCGCGGCCCTGCCTACATTGACCAGGCTGGGCGTCGACGTAAACAATGAAGGTGTGCTGGTGCGCCGTGGGGCGGATCGCGATGCGCGGGACAGCGGCCAGTGGGGCGCGTCCCTCAAATACATGTTCGAGCCGCTGGACACCGAGTTCGGTGCCTATTTCATGAATTATCACAGTCGTGCGCCGATCTTCAGCGCCACCGGTGCTCCAGCGGCGGCCTACGCCCGGGCAGCGGCTTTGCCAGGGGCGCTGCGCGCTCTGGCGCCGTTGGTGGTCGCAGGTAATTCCGAGTACTTCGTCGAGTACCCGGAAGATATCCGCCTCTACGGTCTGAGCTTCTCCACTACCCTGCCTACCGGTACGGCGTGGAGCGGTGAGATCAGCTACCGTCCGAACGCGCCGGTGCAACTCAACTCCACCGACATCCTGTTTGCCGGCGTACGCCCATTGGGTGGCGCCCTGACCAATGCTTCGCTGCTCCCCGGTGTACCGGGTCAGGATCTGCACGGCTATCGCCGCAAGGAAGTCACCCAGTTCCAGACCACCCTGACGCACTTCTTCGATCAGGTCATGGGCGCCAGCCGTCTGACCCTGGTGGGCGAAGTGGGCGTGACCCATGTTGGCGGTCTGGAAAGCAGCTCTGATGTCCGTTACGGCCGTGACCCGGTTTACGGTCCAGGTGAACTGCCGAATACCGGCGGCCTCAACACCTGCTCGGCGATCCTTAACACCAGCACCATCAACGGTGCCGGCGCGGGTGCTGCTACCAACAACCGCAGCCGCAACTGCAACAACGAGGGCTTTACCACATCGATGTCGTGGGGTTATCGCGGTCGCGCCATCTGGGATTACAACGACGTGTTCGCCGGTGTGAACCTCAAACCGAACGTGGCCTGGTCCCATGACGTGAGCGGTTACTCGCCTGGCCCTGGCGGTAACTTCGAGGAAGGTCGTAAAGCGGTGAGCCTGGGTGTCGATGCCGAATACCAGAACACCTACACCGCGAGCCTGGCGTACACCAACTTCTTCGACGGCAAGTACACCACCGTGGATGATCGCGACTTCGTTGCGCTCAGCTTCGGCGTGAACTTCTAAGCACTGTATTTTCAGGACGAACACATTTATGAAAATAACAAAGAGTCTGTTCCACGTTGGCGTTCTGGGGCTGTCGCTGCTGGCAACCGGTGTCATGGCGGCAGTCCCGGCGGCCGAAGCGGACAAGCTGGGCAAGAGCCTGACCCCGATGGGCGCCGAGATGGCGGGTAACGCCGACGGTTCGATCCCGGCCTGGAAACCCATGCCGAAAAACGCCGGTAGCGTGGACAGCAAGGGTTTCCTGGCTGACCCGTTCGCGAGTGAAAAACCGCAGTTCACCATCACCGCGCAGAACGTCGACCAGTACAAGGACAAGCTCGCGCCGGGTCAGTACGCGATGTTCAAGCGCTACCCGGAAACCTTCAAGATGCCGGTCTACCCGTCCCATCGCGGCGCCACCGTGCCGGATGAGGTGTTTGCCTCGATCAAGAAGAACGCCACCAACACTAACCTGGTGTCCGGCGGCAACGGTCTGGAAAACTTCGAAACCGCGATCCCGTTCCCGATTCCGAAAAGTGGTGTTGAAGTCATCTGGAACCATATCACCCGTTATCGCGGCGGCAGTGTGACCCGTCTGATAACCCAGGCCACGCCGCAGCCGAACGGCTCGTTCAGCCTCGTGTACTTCGAGGACCAGTTCGTGTTCCGCGACAAGATGAAGGATTACGACCCGAAAAATCCGGGCAACATCCTGTTCTACTTCAAGCAGAAAGTGACCGCGCCGGCGCGTCTGGCCGGTGGTGTGCTGCTGGTGCACGAAACCCTCGACCAGGTTAAAGAACCGCGTTCGGCGTGGGTCTACAACGCCGGGCAACGCCGTGTACGTCGTGCGCCGCAAGTGTCCTATGACGGGCCGGGTACCGCTGCCGATGGCCTGCGTACCTCCGACAACCTGGACATGTACAACGGTGCGCCGGATCGCTATGACTGGAAGCTCGAAGGCAAGAAAGAGATGTACATCGCCTCCGACAGCTACAAGCTCGATTCGCCACAACTGAAGTACGCGGACATCATCAAGGCCGGTCACATCAACCAGGACCTGGCTCGCTATGAACTGCGTCGGGTCTGGCATGTGGTCGCGACCCTGAAGGAAGGTCAGCGACACATCTACGCCAAACGTGACTTCTACATCGACGAAGATACCTGGCAGGCAGCTGTGGTCGATCACTACGACGGTCGCGGGCAACTGTGGCGTGTCGCCGAGGCTCACTCCGAGAACTACTACGACAAGCAAGTGCCGTGGTACGCCCTCGAAACCTTGTATGACCTGCAATCGGGCCGTTACCTGGCCCTGGGCATGAAGAACGAAGAGAAGTCGGCCTATAACTTCGGCTTCACTGCCAGCACCGCAGACTTCACGCCGGCAGCTTTGCGTCAGGAAGGCGTTCGCTAATACGGTGTAAACCGAGGCCGCATCCTCGAAAAAACGCCCCGACTGGTTCGGGGCTTTTTTTATCGGAATTTTGTATCAGGGCGCACTTGTTAACGCGGGGGGGCTCGCGAAACGTCGGTGACTGTGATGGCCCTTTCGCGAGCAAGCCCGCTCCCACACTTGATCTTCGGTGGATATACAATCTGTGAGCAATGGAGATCCAGTGTGGGAGCGGGCTTGCTCGCGAAGGGAGCGACACGGTCTGTCGAAAAAACTGCACCTCAGGCTTGGCAACTTCTGTTCGTAGTCTTTTTGTAGCCATTTGTAGCAATAACCTTCAATAGCTCTTCGTTTACCGCTAGGCTGCGGACATCTGTAACGCCGCCATCAGCCTTTCAAACAAGAGCCGGCCATGACTGATCTGTCCCCAATTCCGGGCCCTGCAAGCGTTGCCGTCGCCACATTGGACGGGCGCTTTTTCCGGCCTCCGCTGCCCGACGGCCATGTGCTGCGGCCGCGTTTGTGCGAGCGCCTGAGCGCCGGCCTCGGTGGCAGGCTGTTGCTGGTCAGTGCGCCGGCGGGGTTCGGCAAGAGTTCATTGGCGGTAGAGTTTTGCCAGGGGTTGCCGGGTCACTGGCAAAGCCTGTGGCTAGGGTTGAGTCCTCGGGACAGCGATCCCGGTCGTTTTCTTGAGCGCCTGCTCGAAGGTCTTCAGGAGTATTTTCCGCAATTGGGCAGCCAGGCGCTGGGGCTGCTGAAAATGCGCCAACGTCATCAGCCGTTCGCCTTCGAAGAATGGCTGGACGGTTTGCTCGATGAGCTGGCTGTGCACCTTTCACCCGGTACGCCGCTGTTGCTGGTGCTTGATGACTATCATCTGGCCCAAGGCCCGGTGCTTGATCGTTGCCTGCAATTTTTTCTCAATCATTTACCCGATGGTCTGCTGGTCATGGTTACCAGTCGGCAACGTCCCGACTGGCATCTGGCACGCCTGCGACTGTCGCGGCAACTGCTCGAGTTGAATGAGCAGGATCTTCGACTGACCCACGATGAAGCCCTGACCCTGCTTGATCGACACAGCATTTCATTGCGTGGCGAGGCGCTGGAGAGTTTGATTCAGCGCAGCGAAGGTTGGGTGGCCGGGCTGCGCTTCTGGTTGCTGGCGGCCTCCGAGGCGGGCAGCGAGGGCGCATTGCCCCAATCGCTGTACGGTGGGGAAGGGCTGATTCGCGATTACCTGCTCGAGGAAGTGATCGATTGCCTGCCCGCCGAGGTGCAGTCATTCCTGTACGAGACCGCGCCTCAAGAGCGCTTTTGCAGCGAGTTGTGCGACGCCGTGCGCGAAGCCCATGACAGTGCCGAGATCCTGCGTTTCCTGCTGGCGCATCAGGTGTTTCTGGTGCCGCTGGATGAACACGGTCACTGGTACCGCTATCACCACCTGTTTTCCGACCTGCTGCGCAGCCGGCCCACCGCCCAGGCGATGGTGCCGACGGCCAGCCTGCATCTGCGTGCCTGCCGCTGGTTCAACGCCCAAGGGTTACTCGATGAGGCGGTAGAGCAGGCGTTGCGTGCCGGGCATCTGGACGTTGCAGCGAATCTGGTACAAAACCTCTCTGAAGAACAGCTGCTGGCCGAGCAGAACGTCGGCATGCTGCTGCGCTGGAAAATGGACTTGCCCGACAGCCTGCTAATCAGCACACCACGGCTGATCGTGCTCTACAGCTGGGCGTTGGGGCTGGCCTGCCAACTGGACGCCGCTGAGGAACTGGCCAGCCACTTGAGCCGCTTCCTGCCGGCCCCGTCGGCCACTGCACAAAAATCCATGCTTGCGCAGTGGCTGGCCCTGAGCGGCATCATTGCCCGAGGGCGAGGCAATCGGGAGCTGACGTTGCTCTATTGCACCGAAGCGCTGGAGAGCCTGCCGGCCAAACGCTATGGACAGCGCCTGATGTGCCTCTCGACATTGTCTAACCTGGCCATTGCCGACAGCGACCTCTGGCGTGCCCGAGGGCTGAATCGTGAGTCCCTTGAACTGGCGCAACGGGTCGGCAATCCGCTGTTCGAGGCGCTGGCCCATTACGACCGCGCTCGCGTGCTCCAAGCGCGCGGGGAGATTCTTCGCTCACTGGATGAAGTCCGCCAAGGGCTGCAACGCCTGCAAGGCTTATCCCCGCAACGGCTCTATGCGGTGCGCGCACGGTTAACCTTATACGAGGGTTTTTTGCTGGCGCTGCGTTTGCAACCCCAGGCCGCGCGGGCACGTTTGCTCGCGGGTTTGGGCGAAGCGCGGGCCTGTCGCGACATCAGTGTGCTGATCGGCCACTGTGTGATTGCCCGTCTGGAGGGCAGCAGCGGCGAGTTCGCCAAAGCCTTCGCCGAACTCGCCGAGGCCGAGCGCCTGATGCACATCTGGGATGTCCCGCCGATTTACTACCTGGCGATGATCACCCTGGTCAAATGCGAACTCTGGCTGGCCCAGGGCCGCACCGACCTCGCCGAAGCCTGGCTCGCGCGATTGGGTCAGACCTACAACGGAGAGCATCCGGCGGCTCCCCCGGAATTCCATCCGCAATTGCCACTGCACATTGAACTGCAACAGGCGGTGCTGGACATGCTGAAAGGCCAGCCCATGCTTGCCGAAGGGCGCTTGAACGCGTTGCATGAACACGGTCAGCACAGCGGCCGGCAGATGCTCAGCGTGATGGCGCTGAGTCAGAAAATCATCCTGTTGCTGGCGGGCGGGCGCGAATCCGAGGCCCGCAAGGCATTGGCCCAGGCTTTGGCAGCGGCCGCCGGTGGTGTCCTGCAACCGTTTGACCCATTGTTGAGCGAACACCCGGACTGGCTGCGCGGGCAACTTCAACTCTTTGCGCCGACGGCCGTTTCGCAGTGTCTCTCGGAAAAACTTCCGGCCATGGCCTCCCGGCCGATGGTGGAGTCATCGCCTGCGGCCGAACAACTCAGTACGCGTGAACTGGCCGTTCTGCGACTGATCGCCCAAGGGTGTTCGAACCAGGAAATCAGCGATCAGTTGTTCATTTCGCTGCACACGGTGAAAACCCATGCCAGTCATATCAACAGTAAGTTGGGGGTTGAACGCAGAACCCAGGCGGTGGCGCGGGCGAAGGAGCTGGGGGTGTTGGTTTAGCATCGCAAGAGCTGTTCCCCCACAAAAACGAAAACGCCCCGAACAAGTCGGGGCGTTTTCGTTTGTACATTCCGGCCTGCCTGACAAGCCGGAGTTTACTTTCGTGATGAAGCGTCAGGCCACCAGATCGTTGGCACTGAAGGTATTGACACCCACCAGCTGGATTTCGAAGTCCGAGCCGAGGTCGCCATTGACGTTGCCATAGAGCATATGGTCGACGAAGCGCAGTTGTCCTGCGCCGGTGAAGTCATTCGCGCCGATAAAGCTGAAGCCGTTGAAGCCCGCGCTTACCAGATTGGCGTCGAAGTTGGTCAGATCGATCTTATCGCCCAGCAGACTGCTGAAGTCGGTGATGACATCGCGATTGGCGCCTGTACCCATTTCGTTTAGGGCACTGAAAACGAACTTGTCGGCACCTGCGCCACCGGTGAGGGTGTCTGTACCGATGCCTCCGTCCAGGATGTTGTTGGCGGTATTGCCCGTCAGTGTGTTGTTCAGGTCGTTGCCCAGCGCGGTAAAGGCGCCGCTACCCAGCAGCAACACGTTCTCGACGTTGTGCAGGTTGCTCAGGTTCAGGTCGATGGTGTTGGTTTGCGCCGTGGCGGCGTAAGTGACAAACAGGGTGTCGGTGCCTTCGTTGGCATTTTCCTGGACCAGGGCCAGCTCGCCGGCCTGATCGAGGCCGTAGTCGTCGTTGCCCTTGCCGCCGATCAGGGTATCCAGGCCCGCGCCGCCATTGAGCTGGTTGTTGCCATCGTTACCAGTGATCACGTTGTTCAGGGTGTTGCCGATGCCATTGAGGTTGGCGACGCCGGTCAGCGTGAGATTTTCCAGGTTGGCGCCCAGGGTGAAGGTTACCGAGGAGCGCACGGTGTCGATCTCGCCAGCCAGGGTACTGGTTTCAACGACCACATCACCGATGTTGTCGACGATGTAAGTGTCGTTGCCATCGCCACCGCTCATGACATCTGCACCCAGGCCACCGTCCAGGATGTTGTTGCCGATGTAGCCATTGATGACGTTATTAAGGGCGTTGCCGGTACCGTTGAGGTTGCCACTGCCCTGCAGCAGCAGATTCTCGACGTTACTGCCCAGGGTGTAATCGATCAAGGAATAGACAGTGTCGATTTCGCTGGCCAGGGTGCTGGTCTCGATGACTACATCGCCGAGGTTGTCGATGGCGTAGCTGTCGTTGCCTGCGCCGCCAATCAGGGTGTCGGCACCGAGGCTGCCATCGAGGACGTTGTCAGCACTGTTGCCGGTCAGGGTGTTGTTCAGGTCGTTTCCTATGACCGAAAACGAGCCGGTGCCGAGCAACAGTACATTCTCGACGTTCTGCAGGTTGCTCAGGTTCAAGTCGACTATGCTGGGCAGGCCCGTGGGCTGGGTCACGGAGGCGTAGGTAATAAATAGAGTATCGGTGCCTTCGTTGGCATTTTCCTGGATCAGGGCCAGCTCGCTGTCCTGATCGAGGCCGTAGTCGTCGTTGCCCTTGCCGCCGATCAGGGTATCCAGGCCCGCGCCGCCATTGAGCTGGTTGTTGCCATCGTTACCGGTGATCACGTTGTTCAGGGTGTTGCCGATGCCATTGAGGTTGGCCGCGCCGGTCAGCGTGAGGTTTTCCAGGTTGGCGCCCAGGGTGAAGGTTACCGAGGAGCGCACGGTGTCGATCTCGGCGGCCAGGGTGCTGGTTTCGCTGATCACATCGCCGATGTTATCGACGACGTAGGTGTCATTGCCGGCGCCGCCGACCAGGGTGTCGGCGCCGAGGCCGCCATCGAGGACGTTGTCGGCAGTGTTGCCGGTGAGGGTGTTGTTGAGGTTGTTGCCCAATGCGGTAAAGGCTCCGGCACCGAGCAACAGCACGTTCTCGACGTTCTGCAGGTTGCTCAGGCTCAGGTCGACGGTGTTGGTTTGCGCCGTGGCGGCGTAAGTGACAAACAGGGTGTCGGTGCCTTCGTTGGCATTTTCCTGGACCAGGGCCAGCTCGCTGGCCTGATCGAGGCCATAGTCGTCGTTGCCCTTGCCGCCGATCAGGGTATCCAGGCCCGCGCCGCCGTTAAGCTGGTTGTTGCCATCGTTACCGGTGATCACGTTGTTCAGGGTGTTGCCGATGCCATTGAGGTTGGCCGCGCTGGTCAGCGTGAGGTTCTCCAGGTTGGCGCTCAGGGTGTAGGTCACCGAAGAGCGCACGGTGTCGATCTCGCCGGCCAAGGTGCTGGTTTCGCTGATCACATCGCCGATGTTGTCGACGATGTAGGTGTCGTTGCCGGTGCCGCCCAGCAGGTAGTCAGTCCCAATGCCGCCGTCCAGAATGTTGTCGCCGGCGTTGCCGGTGATCATGTTGTTCAGGGTGTTGCCGGTGCCGTTGAGGTTGGCGCCGCCCACCAGGGTCAGGTTGTCGAGGTTACTGCCCAGGGTGTAGTCGATGGACGAAAGGACCGTGTCAAATTCGCCGGCCAAGGTGCTGGTTTCGCTGATCACATCGCCGATGTTGTCGACGGTGTAGGTGTCATTGCCGGTGCCGCCGATCAGGATGTCCGCACCGAGTCCGCCATCGAGGACGTTGTCGGCAGTGTTGCCGGTGAGGGTGTTGTTGAGGTTGTTGCCCAATGCGGTAAAGGCTCCGGCACCGAGCAACAGCACGTTCTCGACGTTCTGCAGGTTGCTCAGGCTCAGGTCGACGGTGTTGGTTTGCGCCGTGGCGGCGTAAGTGACAAACAGGGTGTCGGTGCCTTCGTTGGCATTTTCCTGGACCAGGGCCAGCTCGCCGGCCTGATCGAGGCCGTAGTCGTCGTTGCCCTTGCCGCCGATCAGGGTATCCAGGCCCGCGCCGCCATTAAGCTGGTTGTTGCCATCGTTGCCGGTGATCACGTTGTTTGAGGCGTTGCCGATGCCATTGAGGTTGGCCGCGCTGGTCAGCGTGAGGTTCTCCAGGTTGGCGCTCAGGGTGTAGGTCACCGAAGAGCGCACGGTGTCGATCTCGCCGGTCAGGGTGCTGGTTTCGCTGATCACATCGCCGATGTTGTCGACGATGTAGGTGTCGTTGCCGGTGCCGCCCAGCAGGTAGTCAGTCCCAATGCCGCCGTCCAGAATGTTGTCGCCGGCGTTGCCGGTGATCATGTTGTTCAGGGTGTTGCCGGTGCCGTTGAGGTTGGCGCCGCCCACCAGGGTCAGGTTGTCGAGGTTACTGCCCAGGGTGTAGTCGATGGACGAAAGAACCGTGTCA
>NZ_VYKC01000019.1:0-21533 GCF_032424305.1 Pseudomonas sp. JV414
ATATATTTCAACTGATACACCGCATTCGCGAGCAAGCCCGCTCCCACAAGGGGATTGTGGTAATCGGATAATCAAACGTGCGGAAATTTGACCCACAGGTTTACAATCGATGCTCCTGATCAGGAGTATCCCTGTGCTGACTCATCTCGATTCCCAAGGTCGCGCCAATATGGTCGACGTCACTGAAAAAACCGTGACGTTCCGTGAAGCGACGGCCCAAGCGCTGGTGCGCATGCTGCCCGAAACCCTGCAGATGATCGTTGCTGGCGGCCATCCCAAGGGTGACGTGTTCGCCGTGGCGCGGATCGCCGGCATCCAGGCGGCGAAAAAAACCAGTGATCTGATTCCGCTGTGCCACCCGTTGATGCTCACCGGCGTCAAGGTTGAACTCAGTGCCGAAGGCGACGACACCGTGCGCATCGTGGCGTGCTGCAAGTTGTCCGGGCAGACCGGCGTCGAAATGGAAGCGCTGACTGCCGCCAGCGTCGCGGCGCTGACCATCTATGACATGTGCAAGGCCGTGGATCGTGGCATGACCATCGAGAGCGTGCGGCTGCTGGAGAAACTCGGCGGCAAGAGCGGCCATTTTCAGGCGGATCAACCATGAACGTTACTGTGAAGTTTTTCGCCCGTTACCGTGAAGCGCTCGGCGTGGACTCGGTGAAGGTCGAAGGTGATTTCGCCACGGTCGACGATGTGCGCGCGCTGCTCGCTCAACGTGATGGCGCCGAGGTGCTGAGCGAGCAGAATCTGATGTGCGCCCGCAACGAAGACCTCTGCCAGCTCGACGAACCGGTGAGCGATGGCGATGAAGTGGCGTTTTTTCCGACCGTGACCGGGGGCTGAGCCATGGCGATTCGCGTGCAGTCCACGCCGTTCGACCCGGGCAGCGAAGTCAACGCCATGCACGCGGCCAATGTGGGCGTTGGTGCAGTGGTGAGTTTTGTCGGCTACGTACGCGACTTCAATGACGGCCTCGAGGTCGCCGGGATGTTTCTGGAGCACTACCCGGGCATGACCGAAAAAGCCCTGGGCAAGATTGCCGTGGAGGCCGAGCAGCGCTGGCCGCTGTTGAAGCTGGAAGTGTTGCATCGCATCGGCGCGCTGGAGCCGGGCGAGCCGATTGTCTTCGTCGGCGCCGCCAGCGCTCACCGTCAGGCGGCGTTCGATGCCTGTGCCTTTGTCATGGACTACCTGAAAACCCGCGCGCCGTTCTGGAAGAAAGAAAACACCCGTGATGGACCGCGCTGGGTGGAAGGGCGTGACAGCGATCATGCGGCGGCGGATCGCTGGAAGCAGTAAGCAATCGATCCGTCTTCAGGGGCTCGATGCTTGAAAAACACTTGAAAGTTAATCCGTTCTTAACCGGTTTATCGTTTATTCCCCGACATTGGCCAAAGCGGCCTTGTCGAAGCTGTTCATCGATAAGATCCCTTGCCCGAGGCCAGGTTCAGAGGCCGTTCAAGGCTCTCAAAGATCGGGTCAGCGTGTAGACTTCCGGGCAACCGATATCAGATCGACAAGATCGCATTGCCGCCAGTTGGCATATCAAAGACAGCATCAGCCTGACGCCGCAGCTGCAAGCGCAGCCGCCGACGAGTTGATCCACGGACACAAAAGGGAAACGCGATGAGCGAGGAAACGATGCGGTTGGGGCGTGAACGGCGCTATCTGGTGCTTCTGGGCATTATTTGCCTGGCGCTGATCGGTGGTGCGCTGTACATGCAAGTGGCTCTGGGCGAGGCACCGTGCCCGCTGTGCATCCTGCAACGCTACGCGCTGTTGCTGATTGCGCTGTTCGCCTTTATCGGCGCAGCGACGCGCACCCGCCGCAGCATCACGCTGTTCGAAACGTTGGTGGTGATCTGTGCCATCGCGGGTGCCGGGGTGGCCGGGCATCACGTCTACACGCAGTTTTACCCGGCGGTCAGTTGCGGCATCGATGTGCTGCAACCGATCGTCGACGGTTTGCCGCTGGCGAAGATCTTCCCGCTGGGCTTCCAGGTCGACGGTTTCTGCTCTACGCCGTACCCGCCGATCCTCGGCTTGTCCCTGGCACAGTGGGCGCTGCTGGCGTTTGTGCTGATCGTGGTGCTGGTGCCGTTGCTCACTTCGCGTAACCGCAAAGCGCTGCGCTGAGGCTGTTCGCCGTATCGTTGCAGGCAAAAAAACGCCCCGGTTCTCGTTAAGAGGCCGGGGCGTTTTGCGTATTCGCAGGTCAGGTAAAAAGACCTTGATGCTCGACAAGGAAGGGTGCGACATGTGTGCGACATGTTGTCACAGCTTGAGTGTCGCAAGGCATTTCAAATCGCTGATTCAGGGCATCGCTTCGCACCAAAATCGGCTCTTCCAGGCGCTGCCGGTTTCAGCGCTCGACAGTCGAAACAGGCAGTTTTAACAGGGCCTGGCGAATTGCCAAAGTCCTTGTCACACAGGGGGTAGAGCAGGGTCGAAGGCGAGTCCAGAGCCTTGGAAGCTGTCTGAACTTCGCGTGGTAGACCTACAATTTTTGGTGTTTTTGTTGAGAATTAATTTCGATACCATGGCGCACTTTTGCAAAAGCCGTTAATGATTGTTGCCGGATCGGATATAAATTATTTCGGGATGAGACATGGTTTATGAATCGTTACATATCTACAATCGCCCGCACTGAATTCCCGGCACTGCTCACCCTTACTCAGGTGCATGAGCAGAACTAGGGTGTCGAGAGGCCTGATGGCTTCATGCGACTCCCAGGTGTCGGTGCCTTCCGACTATCCGCACCAAATGGAATTGGTCTGTAACAAGGCCCTTGACCACGAATTCGAATAAGAACTCACCGCAGGCCCAGCAATTGTCGAATAGCGTCTGACGCGCGACGGGCAGGCCCTTATTCAATCCAAGAAAAATGCCAACCCTTGGCAGGGTGAAGTGTTGGCGATCAAAACCCAACTGCATTGCGCAAGCTGCTTTAGAGGTCGTGAGATGAGTAAAAACAGGTACCCCAGACTACTAGGCTTATTGCCGCTGCTCGGCACGTTGTTGCTGGGAGGCTGCAACATGACCTTGCTCGATCCCAAGGGCCAGGTCGGCCTGGATGAGCGAAACCTGATCATCACCGCAACGCTGCTGATGCTGTTGGTCGTCGTGCCGGTCATCGTCATGACCTTCCTGTTCGCGTGGAAATATCGCGCATCGAACACCAACGCTACCTACACCCCGAAATGGAACCACTCCACCAAGATCGAGATCGCGGTGTGGACTATTCCGGTGCTGATCATCATCGCCCTGGGTTACATCACCTACAAGTCGACCCACGCGCTTGACCCTTACAAGCCGCTGGAATCCGACGTCAAGCCGGTGACCATCGAAGTGGTCGCGCTGGACTGGAAGTGGCTGTTCATCTACCCGGAACAAGGCATCGCCACGGTCAACAAGATCGTGTTCCCGGCGCACACCCCGATCAACTTCAAGATCACTTCCGACGCCGTGATGAACTCGTTCTTCATCCCTGCTCTGGGCGGCCAGATCTACGCGATGGCGGGCATGCAGACCAAACTGCACCTGATCGCCAATGAGAACGCTGAAATGGACGGTATCTCCGCCAACTACAGCGGCGCGGGTTTCACCGGTATGAAATTCAAAGCGATCGCCACTTCCCAGGAAGATTTCGACGCTTGGGTAAGCGAAGTCAAAAAGGCACCTAAACAGCTTGAACAAGCTGAATACGCAGCCCTTGCCAAGCAGAGCCAGAACAACCCAGTCGAGCTCTACTCCTCGGTAACGCCGAACCTGTTCCAGATCATCGTAGACAAGTACGAAGGCATGAAACCGGGTCCGAAGGTCAAGCACGAGAAGAAAGAGAAAGAAGTGGCCGCTACGCAAGGAATGGACATGAACTCGCATTCAGCTGCCGGGGCAGAGGAGTAAACGATGTTTGGTAAATTAAGTTGGGAAGCGGTCCCGTTCCACGAACCGATCGTGATGATAACCATCGCCATGATCGCGCTCGGTGGTCTGGCACTGTTCGCTGCAATCACCTACTTCAAGAAGTGGACTTATTTGTGGACCGAGTGGCTGACCTCGGTCGACCACAAGAAAATCGGCGTGATGTACATCATCGTCGCCATGGTCATGCTGCTGCGTGGTTTTGCCGACGCCATCATGATGCGTACCCAGTTGGCCATGGCCACCGAGGGTTCGCCTGGCTACCTGCCGCCTGAACACTATGACCAGATCTTCACCGCTCACGGTGTGATCATGATCATCTTCATGGCGATGCCATTCTTCACCGGCCTGATGAACCTTGCAGTGCCGCTGCAGATCGGCGCGCGTGACGTTGCCTACCCGTTCCTGAACTCCCTGAGCTTCTGGCTGCTGGTTTCCGGCGTAGTGCTGATCAACCTGTCCCTGGGCGTTGGCGAATTTGCCAAGACCGGCTGGGTTGCCTATCCGCCGCTGTCGGGCCTGCAATACAGCCCGGGCGTGGGGATGGATTACTACATCTGGGCGCTACAGCTATCCGGGCTAGGTACGACGCTGACGGGGGTCAACTTCCTGGCCACCGTGCTGAAAATGCGTACCCCGGGCATGAAGCTGATGGACATGCCGATCTTCACCTGGACCTGCACCTGGGCCAACGTCCTGATCGTGGCTTCGTTCCCGATCCTGACCGCTACCCTGGCACTGCTGACGCTTGACCGTTACATGGATTTCCACATTTTCACCAATGAACTTGGTGGCAATCCGATGATGTACGTCAACCTGTTCTGGGCCTGGGGTCACCCCGAGGTTTACATCCTGATTCTGCCGGCGTTCGGGATCTTCTCCGAAGTCATCTCGACCTTCTCCGGCAAGAAACTGTTCGGCCACCACTCGATGATCTACGCCAGTGGCGCGATCTCGATCTTGGGCTTCATGGTCTGGCTGCACCACTTCTTCACCATGGGTTCGGGTGCCGGCGTCAACGCCTTCTTCGGTCTGGCGACGATGCTGATTTCGATCCCGACGGGGGTGAAGCTATTCAACTGGCTGTTCACCATCTACCAGGGCCGTCTGCGTTTCACCAGTCAAGTGCTGTGGACCCTGGGCTTCATGGTGACCTTCGCCATCGGCGGCATGACCGGCGTACTGCTGGCCATCCCGGGTGCTGACTTCGTTCTGCACAACAGCCTTTTCGTGATCGCCCACTTCCATAACGTGATCATCGGCGGCGCGGTATTCGGTTACATCGCTGGCTTCGCTTTCTACTTCCCGAAAGCGTTCGGCTTCAAGCTGCATGAAGGTTGGGGCAAGGCTGCATTCTGGTTCTGGATCTCGGGCTTCTTCGTCGCGTTCATGCCGCTCTATGCACTGGGCTTCATGGGTATGACCCGTCGTCTGAACGCCACTACCAACCCAGAGTGGGTGCCGTACCTGTACGTCGCGATGTTCGGTGCGGTGATGATTGCCGTCGGCATCGCCTGCCAGCTGATCCAGCTGTACGTCAGCGTGCGTGATCGCAACAAGCCAGAGAACATGTGCGAACACGGCGACCCGTGGAATGCCCATACCCTGGAATGGTCGACCTCGTCGCCACCACCGTTCTACAACTTCGCTGTGCTGCCGAAAGCAGAAAGCATCGACCCGTTCACCGAAGCCAAGGAAAACGGTACTGCGTACCAGGCTCCGGCCCGTTACGAGCCGATCCACATGCCCAACAACACCGCGACCGGTGTGGTCATGGGTGCTCTGTTGACCGTGTTCGGTTTCGCGATGATCTGGCACATCTGGTGGCTGGCCATCGTCGGTCTGGTCGGCACCGTGGTGTACTTCGTGATCCACGCTGCACGTGATGATCAAGGCTATATGGTGCCGGTCGACGTGATCGAGCGCATCGAAGCCGAGCAGCACAAGCGTCTGGTAGCGGCCGGGAAAGTTCCAGCCACTGCCACCCGTGTTGAAACCTCGTTGGAACAGGCTTAAACCATGTCGAACTTAGTGACCAATGCTGGACACACCCATGTCGATGGACATGGGCATGATGACCATCACCACGACTCGGGCGAGATGACCGTATACGGTTTCTGGCTCTACCTGATGACCGACTGCATTCTGTTTGCGTCGATCTTCGCGGTGTACGCGGTACTGGTTAACAACGTAGCGGGTGGCCCGTCGGGCCACGACATCTTCGAACTGCCATACGTGCTGGGCGAAACCGCTCTGCTGCTGTTCAGTTCGATCACCTACGGCTTCGCCATGCTGGCGTTGTTCAAGGGCAAGAAGAACCAGGTGCTGGGCTGGCTGGGCATGACCTTCCTGTTCGGCGCCGGCTTCATCGGCATGGAAATCAACGAGTTCCACGTGTTGATCGCCGAAGGCTACGGCCCTAGCCGCAGCGGCTTCCTGTCCGGGTTCTTCACCCTGGTCGGTACCCACGGTCTGCACGTGACCAGCGGTCTGATCTGGATGGCGATCATGATGTATCAGGTGCAGAAGAACGGCCTGACGTCGACCAACAAGACCCGCCTGAGCTGCCTGAGCCTGTTCTGGCACTTCCTGGACGTAGTGTGGATCTGCGTATTCACGGTTGTTTATCTGATGGGGACTATGTAAATGGCTAACGCAGCTCATTCCCACAATGGCCACGACGGAGCCAATCACGGCAGCGTCAAGTCCTACGCCATCGGCTTCATCCTGTCGGTGATCCTGACCGTCATTCCATTCGGTCTGGTGATGTACCCATCGCTGCCGAAATCGATCACCCTGTGGATCGTGCTGGCGTTCGCGGTTATCCAGGTGCTGGTGCACCTGGTGTACTTCCTCCACCTGGACCGTTCCGCAGCGCAGCGTAACAACGTGATCGCGTTTGTCTTCGCTGCACTGGTAATCGTCCTGTTGGTTGGCCTGTCGTTGTGGATCATGTTCAGCATCCACACCAACATGATGGCGAAGTGAGGTAAGTCCGGATGTCCTTGAAGCACTTTATCCAAATCACCAAACCGGGGATCATTTTCGGTAACGTGCTTTCAGTGGCAGGCGGATTTTTCCTGGCCTCGAAAGGGCATGTCGATCTGGCCATTTTCCTGGCCGCCATGATCGGCACGTCCCTGGTGGTGGCTTCCGGTTGCGTGTTCAACAACTGCATCGACCGCGACATCGACCTGAAGATGGAACGCACCAAAAACCGGGTGCTGGTCCAGGGCTTGATCTCCCTGAAACTGGCCCTGATTTACGCGACCGTCCTCGGCGTTGCCGGCGTTGCGTTGCTGTACAAGGTGGCCAACCCGTTGGCCGCGCTGTTCGCGGTAATCGGTTTCGTCATCTACGTCGGCTTCTACAGCCTGTACCTCAAGCGCAAGTCGGTTCACGGCACGCTAGTGGGCAGCCTGTCGGGGGCGATGCCACCGGTGATTGGCTACGTGGCTGTGACTAACAGCTTCGACATGGCCGCACTGACGCTGCTGGTGATGTTCAGCCTGTGGCAGATGCCGCATTCCTACGCCATCGCGATCTTCCGCTTCAACGATTACCTGGCTGCATCGATTCCGGTGTTGCCGGTGAAGCGCGGGATACAAGTGGCCAAGAAGCACATCCTGCTCTACATCCTGGCGTTCCTCGTAGCGACCTTGATGCTGACCTTCAGTGGCTACGCCGGCATGAGCTACCTCGCCGTCGCCGCGGCCATGGGCATGTACTGGTTGTACATGGCCTGGACCGGTTACAAGGCAGTGGATGACACGGTCTGGGCACGCAAGCTGTTCGTGTTCTCGATCTTCACCATTACTGCGTTGAGCGTGATGATGTCGCTGGATTTTAAAGTGCCGAGTGAGCTATTGCTGACTTACGCGCCTTAAGCTTCGGATGCTGTAAAGAAAAGCCCCGCCTTCGAGAGAAGAGCGGGGCTTTTTTGTTTAGCGTTTAGCGCTACTGCGCGGCGATGCTGTAGCCGTCGAACGCGGTTTGCTGCTGAAGCGCGGTGATGATGTTCTTGCGGTTGACTGCTTGTTCGGCCCCGGCATTGTCCAGGAACGTTTCGCTTTCCAGCTCGGCTTCATCGCCTTCGCCGACGAAAGTGAAGCCCAGGAATTCCAGCGCTTCACGGTCAACGTTCAGACGCGAGCGCGGGGTGCGCAGGGGCAGAGTGACGCTGATGCCGTCCTTGCTGATGGTGAACACTTCGACTTCTTTCTTGGCGCGAGCCGCTTTGCTCTTGCTGCTGCTCGGGTTGCTGATGGCTTGGTGAGTCTGGTTCAGTACCTTCAGCGCCAGGCCATAAACGATTTCCTGGAACGCCGGATCGTCCTTGAAGCTGGACAGAATGCGGCTGATCGAGAATTTGCTGCTCAGGTCTTCCAGGGCGGCGATGTCGGCTGCTTCGGCGTCTTTCAGTTGCTTGAGTTCGCCCATCAAATCGTAGGCTTTGTCGTCGTCGAAGCTGTCATGAGCCTGGCGAATCGCGGCACGCAACTCGCGGATCTGGTCGCTTTCCCGGGTGGATTGAAAAGCGTCCAGAACCATCTCGCTGATGGTCTTGGCCTGAGGCACATGCTGTGAAAGATTGATGGAGTTTTCGTATTCCGCTTTGGACGACAAGGTGACTACGGATTCAGCGGTGTTGGAATCGGACATTGAAATTTCACTACTTCTTTAACTTGGATTGAGGCGAGAAAGCACGAGGCCTTTTCAGGCCGCCTAATCTATTGGACCGAGGCTGCGTTGTCACGGATCAACAGGCGGCTGGTCCGCATTTTTGCCAGCGCCGTCGACTATTTCTCCATCGAATTTATATTCATCGAGCGAACCACCCATTGTTCCGCCGTTTGCTCATCCACCGGCAAGGAAAAGCGAAAGGTCGCGCCGCGTCCGGGCACATCGATCAGTTCTATCTCGCGACCGTGCAACTGCAGGATTCGGTGCACGATCCGCAGCCCCAGTCCGCCATCGCGTCGTGCGCCGCCGATGTTGAACGGACGCAGAAACAGACCTTCGCGCAACTCGGGGGTGATGCCGGGGCCGGTGTCGCTGACGGTCACTTCGATAAAAGCCCCCTGAGGGCGGAGGCTGAGTTCGATTTCTCCGCCTTGAGGGGTGTGACGCAGGGCGTTGTCGAACAGATTGGTCAGCACCCGTTCGATCAGCCCCAGATCTGCGCAGGCCGCCGAGACGTTGGGGGCGAAGGTGGCCTTGAGTTCGATCTGGCGCGATTCGGCGCTGAGTTCGAATTTCTGAAAGATGTCCTGCACCAGATCGGTCAGGGAGAAGCGCTCCAGCACCGGTTGCACGAAGCCGTGCTCCAGCCGCACCAGTTCCAGCAGCGATTGCGCCAAGCCGCCGACCTTGCGGCTTTGATCCAGGGCGATTCCCAGATAGCGGCGGCGGTCGGCAGGGGACAACGTGGCGTCCTTGAGTGACAGGGTTTCCAGATAGCCGTGCAGCGAGGCCAGTGGTGTGCGTAGGTCATGGGATATGTTCGCCACCAGTTCGCGACGTTCCTGATCCTGGCGGGTCAGCGAGCGCCATTGTTCGCCGAGGCGCGCTTGCATCTGCCGGAAGGCGGCGTCGAGTACGGCAATTTCATCGTGGCTGGCGGCTTTTTCTACCGGCTCTGGCTCGGGCGAGGCGGGCGGTGCCGACGGAACACCATTGATATCGAACTGACTGACTTTCTCGGTCAAGCGGCGCAATGGCCGGGTGATCAGGCCAAATGCTGTGAGGCCGGCAATCAGGCACAGCAACGCCACCAGCCCAATGGACAACAACGCGGTATTGAGCGCTGCGCTGGTGGCGCCGCGTTCGGCGAAGCGGTCATGCTCTTCGCTGAGCAACACCACATAGAGATAACCGGCCGGTTGACCGTTGACCCGCAATGGCGCGGCGCTGAACACCTTGCTGCCATCGACGCTGCGCGGATCGTCGCCGAGAATCGGCAGGGCCTCACCTTTGAGCAAACGCTGGATCGGCGCCAGATCGACTTGCTCCCGGCGAATCCGGCCTTCGGGCGCGGCGCTGCCGACAATTCGGCCCCCAGTGTCCAGCAGATAGACCTCGACACTGGGGTTGACCAGCATCAGCTGGCTGAACAGTTCGCGCACGGCATTGGGCATCGGGCCATTGCGGTCCATTAGCACCGTGTCGTGGGCGATGTGTTGCGCCAGATCCCGCGACAACCCTTGCACCACTTCCAGTTCATGCATCTGGTTGGAGCGCACCTGCATCCATGCCGAGGTGCCGCAGCACACCAGCAACAGCACGGCGAACACCAGGGACAGGCGTTGGGTCAGGGTCAACCTCATGGCTGTTCTCCGCTCGTCGCGAATTTGTAACCACGTCCCCACACGGTGAGGATGCGCGCCGGTTGCGCCGGATCGGCTTCGATCTTGGCCCGCAGGCGGTTGATGTGGGTGTTGACCGTGTGCTCGTAGCCTTCATGGCTGTAGCCCCACACCGCGTTGAGCAAGTCCATGCGCGAGAAAACCTTGCCGGGCTGACGGACGAAAAAGTACAGCAGGTCGAACTCCCGCGGCGTGAGGTCAAGACGACGGCCATCGAGGGATACTTCACGTGTGATCGGGTCGATGGAGAGGCCGTCCGTGATCAGGCTGCCAGCGTCCATTTTCAGGTTGCGGGCCATGGCGTCGACCCGTCGCAGCAATGCTTTGACCCGTGCAACCAGCTCTAGAATGGAGAAGGGTTTGGCCAGGTAGTCGTCGGCACCGAGTTCCAGCCCCAGAATCCGATGGACTTCGCTGGAGCGCGCACTGGTGATGATGATCGGCGTGTAGCGGGCCATGGCCCGGGCGCGGCGGCAGATTTCCAGGCCGTCGACGCCGGGCAGCATCAGGTCGAGGATCAATGCGTCCCAGCTTCCTTGCTGCAGCAGTCGCATGCCCTCATCGCCGTCGGCGCAGTGCACCACCTCGAACTGCTCATCGCGAAGATGCAGGCAGATAAGGTCGGCGATATGCAGGTCGTCCTCGACCACCAGGACGCGTTTGGTCTGTTCCATGGGGCTCAATCCTTTGTGACGCAATGAACACATTGTGCGGGTTTTCCTGAGGCTGAGTTATCACGAATTGTTTAACTCCTCGTGAGGATTTGGCGATCAACTCAAGCCTAGGCTGTGTTCCATGCAAGGCATCTGGAATTTTGGAGAAGGCCCATGTTTTCACGGCGACAGTTTCTCGTAGCAAGCGGCGGGCTGGGGGCTGCAGCCTTGGTGGTCGGTGTATTGCCAAAATTTTCCGCAAGCGTCGCGCTGATCGATGAGGCCCGCGCGGCAGAGGTTTTCGAGGTGACCCACAGCGACAGCGAATGGCGCGCCATGCTCAGCGCCGAGCAGTACGAGATCCTGCGTGAAGAGGGCACCGAACGGGCCTACAGCAGCCCGCTGAACAACGAGCATCGGGAGGGCGTTTTTGCCTGCGCCGGTTGTGATCTGCCGTTGTTTTCTTCCGACACCAAGTTCGACAGCCGCACTGGCTGGCCGAGTTTCTGGGCGCCACTGGACAACGCGGTCGCCACCCGTCAGGACCGCTCCTTCGGCGTGCTGCGCGAAGAGGTCCACTGCCGTCGTTGCGGTGGTCACTTGGGTCATGTTTTCGAAGACGGGCCAAAGCCCACCGGTCTGCGCTACTGCATGAACGGCCTGGCGCTGACTTTCAAGCCACAGGCGTAATCCATGGGCACTTCCTTTCACTCACTTCACGCAGGTCGACGTTATGTGGCTTCTGGTCCTCGCTTATCTCGGTGGTGTGCTGACGATCGTCAGCCCGTGCATTCTGCCGGTATTGCCCTTTGTCTTCGCTCGCACCGGGCAGCCGTTTATGAAGAGTGGCTTACCGCTGCTGGCGGGGATGGCGCTGACCTTCGCGCTCGTCGCCTCGTTGGCGGCGGTGGGCGGCGGCTGGGTGGTGCAAGTCAATCAGTACGGTCGCTGGCTCGCGTTGCTGTTCGTTGCACTGTTCGGGCTGACGCTGTTGCTGCCTCGGTTGGCCGAGCGCCTGACGCGTCCACTGGTGGCGGCCGGCGGTCGGCTGTCGGAAGCCGCGGCTGCCGATACCCGGCCGCGTCCCGGCGCTTCGTTGCTGATCGGTGTTGCCACAGGCCTGCTCTGGGCGCCTTGCGCCGGGCCGATTCTGGGCCTGCTGTTAACTGGCGCGGCGCTGCAGGGGGCAAACATTGCCACCACCTTGTTGCTACTGGCTTACGCGGCCGGCGCCGCCACCTCTCTCGCCGCGGCACTGCTACTAGGCGGTAAAGTCTTCGCCGCGATGAAGCGCTCGATAGGCGCAGGCGAGTGGCTGCGTCGAGGCTTGGGGGGCGCGATGCTGGCCGGTGTGGCGGCAATCGCTTTGGGGCTGGATACCGGGATTCTGGCGCGGGTATCGACAGCCTCCACCGGCGATATCGAGCAGGCGTTGGTAAGCCGATTCGCCGGTAAGTTGCCGACCGACAGTGGGGCGATGATGTCGCAGATTCCACGGGGCGGCGATCAACCCGCCGGAAGTATGAAAATGACCGCCAAGATACCGGGCGAACTACCGATTGAAGGCAACCTTCCATCGCTGGACGGCGCTGTGCAATGGCTCAATTCACCCCCTCTCACCGCCCAGGCCTTGAAGGGCAAGGTTGTGCTGGTGGATTTCTGGACTTACTCCTGCATCAACTGCCTGCGCACCCTGCCGTATGTGAAGGCCTGGGCCGAAAAGTATCGTGATCAGGGCTTGGTGGTGATCGGCGTCCATACGCCCGAGTTTGCCTTCGAACGTGATGTAGGCAACGTCACCAAAGCCATGAAAGACCTGGGTATCACTTATCCGGTGGCAATCGACAACGACTATAAGGTCTGGCGTGCTTTCAACAACCAATACTGGCCAGCCCACTATTTTGCCGATGCTCAGGGGCGCATTCGTTATCACCACTTTGGTGAAGGCAAATACGCCGAATCGGAGCGAGTGATTCAGCAACTGTTGCGCGAAGCGGGGGCCGCGAAAGTCGCGGACGGGTTGATCAATGCTCGTGCCGAGGGTGTCCAGCTCGCCCCGAACATGAATGAAGTGCGATCGCCGGAAACTTATGTCGGCTACCGACGGGCGGAGCATTTCGTTGCTGAAACCGATCTGGCGCCAGACAAGGTGACGGCCTATAGCCCACCGGCACAGCTGGCCCTCAATAACTGGAGCCTGGATGGCCAATGGACTGTCGGTCCAGAGCGGGCTGTTTCAAACGCACCGGCCAGTCGTATCGTCTACCGCTTCCACGCTCGCGATCTGCATCTGGTATTGGGCCCCGGTGCTGACGGCAAACCGGTGCGTTTCAAAGTGTTGATTGACGGCAAGCCCCCAGGTGATGCCCACGGTGTCGACGTGGCGCCCGATGGCAGCGGCAGCGTCACCGAGCAGCGGTTGTATCAACTGGTACGCCAGACCGCAGGCGTAAAGGACCGGACATTCAGCATTGAGTTTCTCGATCCCGGTGTGTCGGCGTATGCGTTTACGTTTGGCTGATAGCCTCATTCACTCAGGAGACAAGCCATGAAAACCCTATATAACTGGCGTCGCACCCTGTTGGGATTGGCCGCCGCCAGTGTTATCGGTCAGTGCGCAGCGTTCTCTATCGGAGGCGCCGAAGAGGCGGTCATCATTTCGCCACCAACGCTCGACGAGAACACTCAAGCGCGCAGTGAAACGGCAATTTTTGCGGGTGGTTGCTTCTGGGGCGTCCAAGGGGTATTTCAACACGTCAAAGGGGTGAAGAACGCCGTCTCCGGTTACGCGGGCGGCACAGCCGACACCGCTCAATACGAGCGGGTCAGCAATGGCGATACCGGTCATGCGGAGGCCGTCGAAGTCACCTACGATCCGGCTCAAGTCAGTTATGGCAGCCTGTTGCAGATCTATTTCTCGGTGGCCCATAACCCCACCGAACTCAACCGCCAGGGGCCGGATCGCGGCACCCAGTATCGATCGGCGCTTTTCCTGAAAAGCGCTGAACAGCAACGCGTCGCCCAGGCCTACATCGCGCAACTCGACGCCGCCCATTCGTTCAATAAACCCATCGTGACCAAACTGGAAACCTACAACGGCTTCTACCCGGCGGAGGAGGAGCATCAGGACTTCCTGACCGAGCACCCGACGTATCCCTACATCGTGATCAATGACCTGCCGAAAGTAGCGCAGTTGAAGCAGTTGTATCCGGATCGGTATCGGGAGAAGCCGGTGTTGGTGAAGGCTGGTCAATAGTGATTGGCTACTTCAAGCGCGAGCGTTCCATCGCAATGGTCGACGTTTCAAAGCCCAGCTTTGAAAAGAAATCCGAGGCGCCTTCACGGCCTGCTCGCAGAAGCCAGGTAATGGCGGTGTTGTCGCCCATGACATGCTCAACCAGGGCGCGACCGACGCCTTCACGTCGAGTTTGTCCGCACACGACAACCATCGACAGATAACCGTTGGACAACCCGTCGGTGATACCTCGGGCAAACCCGACGATGCGGGAGTCCTTTATCGCAAGAGCTGTACGTTGGGAGTTAGCGATCAACTGCGCGAAATGCTCAGCTGAGCCGGTGCGGTGAGCCCAACCATTCTCGCCAAGAAAAAGACGCACGGATTCCACGTCCGAGGGCCGCACATCACGAACAAGCACGGGAGTATTCATCCCGAAATCACATTCTTACCTGCGATCTTGGACCGATACAGCGCCTGATCGGCCCTGGCCAGCAAGCCGGTCTGTTGTTCTTCTTCAAAACGTTGCACCACGCCAAAACTCATGGTGACTTGATAGTCCCCGACCGGCAGCAGGCTCGACAAACCGTGACGGATTCTTTCAGCGAGTGCCCTGGCGTCTGCTAACAAAGTATTGGGCAGGATCATGATGAACTCGTCACCACCCCAGCGCGCTAACAGATCGCCTTCGCGCACGCAGTGCTTCACGCTCTCGATCACCTGCACCAATGCCGCATCACCCAAGGCATGGCCGTAGTGATCGTTGATGTTTTTGAAGTCATCGATGTCCATGGCGATCAATGATAGCGGCTGGCGAAAGCGTTGGGCGCGGTCGCATTCCTGGGGCAGGGCTTTTTCCAGTCGATAGCGATTGGCGATGGACGTCAGCACATCGGTTTCCGCCAGTTTGCGATTCTCTTCGAGTTGAATCTGCAGCTGCTGATTGACCCGAGACAATTCCCGGGTGCGTTCTTCGACGATGGCTTCGAGGGATTGATTGCGCCGTTCCATTTCTTCGAACAGGCGTTTCTTGTCTTCGATACTGCGGTGCGCGCCGACCATTCGCGCCACCGAACCATCGGCATTACGTGCCAGCACGTAGCCGCGATCTTCGATCCAGGTGTAAGTGCCATCGCGCATGCGGCAGCGATACTCGGCTTGATAACCGGGAGCGCGCTGATTGAGGTAGTCATCAAACAGTGCCATGACCCGCGAAAAATCGTCGGGGTGGATCACGTTTTCCCAGGTCAGCACGTTGTTATCCAGAGAATGAGGCGTATAGCCGAGCATCTCGTACCACCCGGGGTTGCGATAAACGAACCCGGTGTTGGCATTCCAGTCCCAGATGCCATCGCTCACCAGTTCCAGAATGGTGTGCAGCATGTCTTCGTTAAAATCTGACAGATTGAACTTCAACGGCTCGATATTCGATGCCTCACCCATCATCGGTCTCCCTGCCGAACTGATATCAACGTGACTCGTCAGTCGAGGAGATTAGTTCATGGGGTATTGCCCCTGCTAGGGGGCGTTCTCAATTAGTTTTCCCGCCGCGTTGTCGCCTTAAAGCGGGCCAGGCAAGGCGCAGGCCGCTGGGAATGGTTGTTCCCTTTCCAAGGCCTGCAACGCAGCCTGGCCCGTTTTAAGGCACAACCCGAAGGGCCGGGCCTGCTGTTGTGCAGGGCTGCGTTGCTCGAAGCTTATTTGGAATGACCAAACCACGCTTCTCGCGCCTTGCCCTGCACAACAGCAGACCCGGCGCGGTGGGGAAACTAATTGAGAACGCCCCCTAATGCTGGCCCCACCTCTGCAGCGCAAAGTCGACGAAGCTGCGCAATTTCGGCAAACGGTAGCGGTCCTGGGCGTACACCAGGTTCATCGGCCGACTCGGCAATTGGTAGTCCTGCATCAAGGCCACCAGTTTTCCGTCCTGAAGGTCCTGCTCCACCAATGCATCGGGCACCATCACGATACCCATACCGGTGCGCGCCGCTTGGTGCAGCCCCGCCGAACTGTTGATCAACATCGGTCCGCTGACCGCCACCATGACTTCGCCTTCGGGGCCTCTCAGACGCCATTGTTTGGCTACCGAGTGCCAGTCATCTCCGGCCGGGTAGGCGAAGGCCAGGCAGTCATGGTGTTGCAGGTCGGCGGGTTTTTCCGGAGTGCCTCGGCGCGCCAGATAGTCCTTCGATGCGCACAGGGTCATCGTGTAGTCGATGAGCGGGCGGGCGATCATGTTGGACATCTCGGTAGTGCCCAAGCGAATCGCCACATCGAAACCGTTGTCGAGCAGATCCAGGCGCTGGTTGGTCAAAACGACGTCGAGTTTGACCTGCGGACAGCGCAGGGCGAATTCGCTCAGGGCCGGTGCCAGCCGTTCGGTGCCGAAGGTCAGCGGCGCGGTGATGCGCAAGGTGCCGCTCGGCTCGTCGAGGGTCTGTTCGGCCAGGCGTTCGGAATCGGCCACCAGCCCCAATACCTCGAGACAACGTTGATAGTACGACGTGCCGAATTCCGTCAGCCGCTGGCGTCGTGTCGTACGGTTAAGCAGGCGCACACCCAGACGTTGCTCCAGGGCTCGAAGATGATTGCCGACCATGGTCGTGGACATTTCACACTGCAAAGCGGCGGCGGTCATGCTGCCGGCTTCCACCACTCTTACGTAAACGGTCATTGCCTGGAACAAATCCATTATCAAGCTCAGCTTTAAAATGATTGAAGTGTTGCAGTGTTTATCCAGCTCAGGTGGCTAACCATACTGCAAAAACACCGACTATTAATGGAGTTTGATGTCATGACCGCCGCCTGCCTGATGAGTACCTACCAACCCTTGGCCCTGAGCTTCAGCAAAGGTCTGGGCACGCGCTTGTGGGATCAGGCCGGTCGCGAATATCTGGACGCGGTGGCGGGCGTGGCGGTGACCAATGTAGGCCATTCCCATCCGCGAATTGTGTCGGCCATCAGCGAACAGGCCGGGCTGTTGTTGCACACCTCCAACCTGTACAGCATCGACTGGCAACAGCAGCTGGCACAGAAACTGGTTCGGTTGTCTGGCATGGACCGGGCGTTCTTCAATAACTCTGGCGCCGAAGCCAATGAAACCGCGCTGAAACTCGCGCGGCTTTACAGCTGGCACAAAGGCATCGAGCAGCCGCTGGTGGTGGTCATGGAAAACGCCTTTCACGGTCGTACTCTTGGCACCTTATCCGCCAGTGACGGCCCGGCGGTGCGCCTGGGGTTTAACGAATTGCCGGGGGACTTCATTAAAGTGCCATTCGGCGACCTCGCAGCGCTAGAGGCGGTGCAACATGCCCACGGACCGCGCATCGTAGCGATCCTGATGGAGCCGATTCAGGGCGAAAGCGGTGTGCAAGTGGCGCCACCCGGTTATCTCAAAGCGGTACGTGAACTGTGCAACCGGCGCGCCTGGCTGCTGATGCTCGACGAGATCCAGACCGGCATCGGCCGCACCGGCCAGTGGTTTGCGTTCCAGCACGAAGGCATCATCCCGGACGTCATGACCCTGGCCAAAGGCCTCGGTAATGGCGTCCCTATTGGTGCCTGTCTGGCCCGGGGCAAAGCAGCCGACCTGTTCACCCCCGGCAGCCACGGCAGCACGTTTGGCGGAAATCCGCTGGCGTGCCGGGTGGGGTGCACTGTGCTGGAGATTATTGAAGAACAAGACCTGCTGGAAAACGCCAAACTGCAGGGTGAACGCTTGCTCGCCAGATTGCGCATCGAATTGGCCGATGAACCCAACGTCCTGGCGATTCGTGGCCAGGGCTTGATGATCGGCATCGAACTCAAGCAACCGATCCGCGACCTGACCCTGATCGCCGCCCGGGATCACGGCTTGCTGATCAACGTGACACGGGGCAAGACCATACGCCTGCTGCCACCCTTGACGATTGATGAGCGGGAAGTGGAGATGATTGTCAGAGGGGTGTGTCGGGCGGTGAGCGCAGCCTGACTTCTCTTGGATATGCGCATTCCCCAGAATCGGTGTCTGCGCCAGTGGAATCAGGAACGATCAGTCGGTTTGTTCCATCGTACTAACGAAAGCCGTGACTTCAGCCCGGTTCATCAGTTGAAGTTTCGAAGCACTAAACCCTTCGAACAAACGCTGATGCGCGACAAATCCACTGGACCCTTCACGAGTACGGTAGCTGCCGGCCCACTCCAGTAACGCGATCAGCAATTCGTCATTGTCGTCCCGCTTCGACTCTCGCAGGCGAATATTATTGACGCAGTCTTCATCCTCCAGACACAGCCAGATCAGCGCCGTCGCCTGCTCCACAAGCTCACTGACCATCCAGTCGTAAACGCCCTCAATAACCCAGCGTTCTTCACTGGCTGCCACCCGCGCCATTCCCAGCGCTTCGGCGCGTGGACGAGCGATGCTGTGTTCATCGGATATCCAGTGAGTCAGGTCGAGATCGATCCAGGGTACTTGCAGGTGCTCGGCCAGACGTTTGGCCAACCAACTCTTGCCCGAACCGGAGTTGCCGATGATCAGGGTTCGGGTGAGGTTGATGGTGTGCAGGTAATAATTGCTCATGGCAACTCGGGCAAAGTCATTCAACCGCTTCGGAAATTTCAGGCGCGATCATCCGCGTCTTCGGCGATCCATCCGCATTGAATTGATAAATATCCTGCGGCTGGCCCTTTTCATTGAAGAACACTTGGCCGATCCCTGCCGAGTTCCACAGCCGTTCCCCGGCTTCGGCGTGTTCGGGAATGTGCGGAACAATGCGCATGCGCCGGCGCTTGGTCAGCCAGTTGAGGGGCGAGCGGGGCGAGTAGAGCCAGCGGTTGAGGCGGTCGAACCATTCGAGCAGGGCGGGCGGGAATTCGTTTTTAATGCCGCTGCTGGTGATCTGCCAGATACGTGGGCCGGCCTTGCGGTGTCGGATCAGTACTTCGTAGACGAAGGAATAATGCACATCACCGGACAGCACCACGTAGTTACCGGGAGTGCGGGAGTGTCGGAAAATGTTCAGGATCACTTGGGCCGCGCCGCGATGGGCCATCCAGTTTTCCGCGTCCACCAACAGCGGATAGCCGCACCAGCTAAACACTCGTTGCACGGTTTCGATCAGTTTGACGCCGAAAATCGGTGCCGGCGAAACGATGATCGCCGAGGGATGATCGAGCAATTCCTGCTGCAGCTCGCTGAGCGCTTCCCAATCCAGCAGACCGGACGGTTGCTTGAGCGTCATCTCGCTGCGCCAGCGCCGAGTGCGTGTGTCGAGCACCACCAGTGCCGGGCGGGTGGGCAGCACGTAATGCCACTTCTGAAAGCTCAGCAGCTCATCGATCAAGCTATCCTGGACATCGCTGTCGAGGTAATGGTCTTGCCCAGTGGCACTCAATAGCCGGGTTTTCTCCAGCATGCCGCCAAACGCGTCCGGGTTGTTGCCCCAGCCTTGGCACAGCATATAAGCGAGCAGTGCGTTGCCGATGATGCGCTTGGAGAACGGATGGCCGTAGGCCGTTTCCTCCCATTGCGCGGAAAGATTCCAGTCATCGGTAATGTCGTGGTCGTCGAAAATCATCAGGCACGGCAGATGCGCCATCGCCCGCCCAACACCACCCAGTCCTTTCTTGAACTCATCAATGCGCGTCTGCTCCAGGGCATAACGCTTGCGTCGTTCGGGCGTCAGTGCCGGTGGTTGCGGCGCGATCAGTGTCCAGGACGTTGGCGACCATACCAATAGGTACATGGCCATGACCTCGGCGAAGGTCACCAAATGATTGTCGGCGCTGCTACTGGTAAAAATCGGCTTACGCGCTCCACCGAAAAATCGTTCGCGCAGGGTTTCGTTGCTCTCAAGCGCCGGTAACAAATCCGCACGATGGTAGTAACTGGCCGGGTGTTCATAGAGCCTGGCGCTGTCGCTGACCACCGCACCGTCGAGGTGTTCGTCGAACAGTCCCAGACGCTCGATCAAGGCATGAATCGACCGCAACATTGGCCCCGCGACATCGTCCGCGTACACCTGATCGCCGCTCATCATTAATAGCGCGGGGCGCTTGCAAGCGTCCGGCTCGGACTCCAGCAGCCGATCGACGCACAACAAACCATCGGCCGCCGGATGGTGAGGTTTACGGCAGGAGCCATGCAGCAACTGATCGATCCGCGAGCGCAACACGAAATTCGGGCAACGCGCTTCGCCATATAGTAGATGAGGCGCCCATTCGCGGATGCCCGACTGAGCGCCATCCGCTTCGGTGATCAGCAGGTCGTACTCGATCAACGTGTCGCAGGGCAGGGCGGCATCCAGTGACACATCAATCAAATGAACGAAGGCATGAGTACCGACCGGGATGATCGTGCATTGCCCCGCGTCGAGGCGGATGTCGATTCCTTGCAGACGCAGCGTCAGAGTCAGCGCACGCGACCCCACCAGCCACAGCAGCAGTCGCGTGGGTTCCAGGCGCCGTAATAGCGGGCCGACGAGGACTGGTGGCAATGGAGAGTGATCGGCGGGCAATGGCAAAGGTACGGACATCCTGGTTAAAGACTCTTGGTGTAGAGAGGCGGGCGATGATAGCGCAGACGGTGGCGAGGATTGTCTGATGGCCAATGGCTTATGCCTGAATCTGGGGGTGTCGATGAGTAAAGCAAGGACTGCTTATAGAAGCAGAAATCAGTACTCGCCTTGAGGCGCTTTGCTAAGGGGAAAATTAATCGCAACAGGTGGTTGACCACGAAATAAAATGCTGTACTATTCGCCTCCCGCTAACGAGAGATCGGAAGCGCAAGTGGTTGAAGTTGTTAAAGATTTCCAAGCGAAACTTTGAAAACTTCTGAAAATAACCGCTTGACAGCAACAGAGGCTGCTGTAGAATGCGCGCCTCGGTTGAGACGAAAGATCTTAACCAATCGCTCTTTAACAACTGAATCAAGCAATTCGTGTGGGTGCTTGTGGAGTCAGACTGATAGTCAACAAGATTATCAGCATCACAAGTTACTCCGCGAGAAATCAAAGATGTAACCAACGATTGCTGAGCCAAGTTTAGGGTTTCTTAAAAACCCAAAGATGTTTGAACTGAAGAGTTTGATCATGGCTCAGATTGAACGCTGGCGGCAGGCCTAACACATGCAAGTCGAGCGGTAGAGAGGTGCTTGCACCTCTTGAGAGCGGCGGACGGGTGAGTAATGCCTAGGAATCTGCCTGGTAGTGGGGGATAACGCTCGGAAACGGACGCTAATACCGCATACGTCCTACGGGAGAAAGCAGGGGACCTTCGGGCCTTGCGCTATCAGATGAGCCTAGGTCGGATTAGCTAGTTGGTGAGGTAATGGCTCACCAAGGCGACGAGCCGTAACTGGTCTGAGAGGATGATCAG
>NZ_VYKC01000002.1:0-793974 GCF_032424305.1 Pseudomonas sp. JV414
CGCCCAGCAAGATCGAACCCAGCAGCAATGCCACGCCGATCACCGA
Source organism: Pseudomonas sp. JV414 (assembly GCF_032424305.1). Classification (NCBI taxonomy): domain Bacteria; kingdom Pseudomonadati; phylum Pseudomonadota; class Gammaproteobacteria; order Pseudomonadales; family Pseudomonadaceae; genus Pseudomonas; species Pseudomonas sp. JV414. Next base: position 47 of record NZ_VYKC01000002.1, read on the forward strand.
GATTTCACCGATGCGGCCTGGGCGGATGTAGCGCATGTAGAAGCCCATGAACATCGCGATCGGGATGGTCGCCATTACGGGGAACATGCCCCACGGGCTTTCGGCCAGGGCCTTGACCACGATCAGCGCCAGCACCGCGAGGATGATGATCATGATCAGGAAGCAGCCAAACAGCGCGATAGTCCCGGGGATGCGGCCCATTTCTTCACGGACCATATCGCCCAAAGAACGACCGTTGCGGCGGGTGGACAGGAACAGGACCATGAAGTCCTGAACCGCACCGGCCAGCACTACGCCGGCAATCAGCCACAGCGTACCGGGCAGATAGCCCATTTGCGCCGCCAATACCGGGCCGACCAGCGGCCCCGCGCCAGCGATGGCCGCGAAGTGGTGACCGAAGAGTACGTGTTTGTTGGTCGGCACATAGTCCAGACCATCATTGTTGAGTACGGCGGGAGTGGCTCGATTGGGATCGAGTTGCATCACCTTGGTGGCGATGAACAGGCTGTAATAGCGGTAAGCGACGAGATAGATAGCGACTGCTGCGACTACGATCCAGAGGGCGTTGATGGCTTCGCCGCGGCGCAGGGCCACGACACTTAGCGCAAACGCTCCCAAGACAGCCACGGCAAACCAGGCGAGGTGTTTAGCCAGACGGGGCATAGCGTGTCTCCTGCCGACAACCAGTGGCTGCGGCGGTAATTATTATAATTGTGTCCGCATTGCGGAGCGGGCCCAATATCCGCCCATGCTGTCGACAAATAAATCCGCGTTACTACGTACGTGGCGCCTACGTAGTTCTACGTAGACACCGCTGATCCGTCCGTTGAAATGCAAAACCTGTGGGAGCGGGCGTGGCGAGGGGGCTTGCCCCCGTTGGGCTGCGAAGCAGCCCCAAAAAATCTCTGATGTACCAAATATCTTGTGAGTGCTACGCACTCAAACGGGGGCAAGCCCCCTCGCCACAGCCCGCTCCCACAGTTTTTTGCGTTTCATGACGGCCGCAGGTCATTCCGTCCAGCACTGCTACTGGAGGCACGTATCTTTGGCATATGATGCCGGGCCTTCGCCTTCCATCGGTCTGGCCAGGAGTAGAGATGCAGCTCAAACACAAAATCGTCGCGCTCGGGATTCTGCCGCTGGTGTTGGCGATCGCGGTCATCTGCGCGCTGGTGATTTCCCTGAACCGCCAACTGGGTGATCAACAGGCGCAACTGATCGAAGACAGCATTCTGGCCAGTAAGCGCGCAGAACTGAAAAACTACGTCGAAATGGCGCAGAGTCTGATCGCGCCGCTGTACGACGACGGTCGGGGCGATGAGCGCGCGCAACAACAAGTGCTCGAAGAACTGCGCAAGCTCAGCTTTGGCATCAACGGCTACTTCTTCGTCTACGACCGCGAGGGCCGCAGTCTGATGCACGCGCGCCAGTCAGAGCTGGTGGGCAAATACCTGTGGGACATGACCGACCCTCACGGTTTACCCGTGATCCAGGCGTTGCTCAAAAGTGCGCAATCCGGCGAAGGCTTTCAGCGTTACGCCTGGAACAAACCCTCTTCCGGCCAAGTGACCGACAAGCTCGCCTACGTAGTAATGCTGGATCGTTGGGGCTGGATGCTCGGCACCGGCATCTACCTTGAAGACGTCGAACACGCCACCCAACAAGCACGCGCCGAAGTGGCTCAGGGCATTCGCAAAACCATGCTGGCGATTGCCGCGGTGGCCCTTGTGGCGGTGCTGTTTGTGTTCGCCAGCGGCATGACGCTGAACGTCAGCGAACATCGCCTCGCCGACAAGAAACTCCAGCGCCTGACTCAACGCATCGTCAGCTTGCAGGAGGAAGAACGGTCGCGGGTTTCCCGAGAGCTGCACGACGGCATCAGTCAGCTACTGGTGTCTATCAAGTTTCAGTTCGAACTGGCCAGCCATGTGCTGGAGAATGGACAAGACAAGGGCTTAAGCATTTTAAGAGACGCCACGGAGCGCTTGGGGGAAGCGATTGGCGAGGTTCGCAGCCTCTCTCACGACTTGCGCTCGTCGCTGCTCGACACCCTCGGCCTGCCGGCGGCGATTGGTCAACTCGCCGCAGAATTCGAGCAGCGCAGCGGTCTTGTCGTGACCTTTGACGATAACGAATTCGACTGTCACCTGGTCGATGGCGCTGCCGTCTCGTTGTTTCGCATCGTGCAAGAAGGCCTGACCAATATCGAACGCCACGCACAGGCAAAAAACGTCATCATTACCCTGCACGGCTGTGAAAAGTCCGTACGGTTGACGGTGGTCGATGACGGTGTCGGTTTCAACGTCGCCCAGGTCGAACGTAGTCACGCTGGCATTGGCCTGCGCAACATCCGTGAACGTGTCGAGCATTTTGGCGGTCGATTCGACCTGACATCGATGCCGGGAAGAAGTGAGCTGGACGTGCTGCTGCCGATGAAACTGCCCGGTACAGAACGCTGACTCAACCCATAACAATTAGAGTGAATGCCTGCGATGAACCTGCCCTACCCGATCCGCGTCGCCCTGGTCGACGATCACTCCCTGGTCCGCGACGGAATCAAATCGCTGCTGGCGGTCATGGCGCAGCTGGAAGTGGTGGGAGAAGCCGAGAATGGCGTCGATGCCATCGAGATGGTCGGGCGCTGCCAGCCGGATCTGTTGCTGGTCGACATCAGCCTGAAGGACATCAATGGCCTCGAGCTGACGCGGTTGTTACGCAGTCAGTACCCGTCGCTCAAGGTGCTGGTGCTGAGCATGTATGACAACTATGAATACGTGAGTGAGTCCGTTCGCTCGGGTGCCAGCGGCTACGTGCTGAAGAACGCGCCTTCACGGGAAATCATTGCGGCGATCGAAGCCATTGTCAGTGGCGGGACGTTCTACAGTGCCGAAATCGCACAGCGGCTCATTGCCGATAAAAGTACCGACAACGAGCTGACTCCGCGCGAAAGCCAGGTGCTGTACAAGATGGCTCAGGGGCTGAACAACAAGGAAATGGCTCGCGAACTGGACATCAGTGTCCGGACTGTAGAAACCCATCGCCTGAGCATCCGTCGCAAGCTCAACATCGACAAACCCGCGGCCCTCGTAAAGTACGCGATCGATCACGGGATCATTTCGCGCTAGAGGCGATTCACACCGCACTCGTATTAACGACACGTGCCGTGCGAATAAACAACGCGCGTACCTTGTCCCAGAAATTTCCCCCAAGTACGAAAAAGCTGCCGATCAGCATGGCATCGCCCAGCGCCTGGAGCTGCCAGAGATTCGGTCTCAGCCCCGGCCAAAGAGTGTCTATGTAAGGTTCGAGAAATGCCGAGATCAGCGGCAGGCAAAACATTACAAGACCGATTCTATGGCGAGCCGGGCCTACTTCCACGTCTGTCGCCGGTGCAAGCGCGGAGACGTAACCAAACAGGCTGCGCTTGAGTTGCTGAAAGCCGGCTTTGCCCATGATCGCAATCGCGAGAATCAACAGAATTTTGTTACTGATAAATAAAACGCCGGTCAGGGCCGCAATCTTTGAACCTGATACATCCGCCGCGGCAGCGAGAGGCACCATCAGCCACGATCCCAGCATCAAACAGATAATCGCGATGCCCACTTTGAAACGCCATCCGGTGGAGCTGGATACATTGTCATCCTGAGGGTTGCTCATGGTCTTCTTAACCTTCTTTTCTGGCCGCAATTAATAGATCTTCAGAAGCGTAGCAGTTGGTCGATCCTATGATCATTCAACATGACCTTGTATTTGTCCGGGCTGTACTAACCTAAGCGAACCGGTAACCAACGCCATTTCAATGCCAGGGATGTTCGGATGACGTTTTCCCAAGATCTACTATCAGTGCACCGATGCTAACGCGCTCAGGTCCTCTGCTTCTATTGGTCGCCCTTGGCCTTGGCGGTTGTGTCCGTCTAGGGCCGGATTTTCAGCACCCGGGCGAAGCCTGGACAAAACTCTGGAGCAGCCCCGCGCTTGAGCAGGCCAGCCAACGAAGCCTGAATCCCGACCTTCGCCAGTGGTGGCAAGTGTTCGCCGACCCGGTCCTCGACGCGCTGATCGCCGAATCGGACGCGCACAATTCAGACCTGAAAATTGCCGGCCTTCGCGTCATGGAAGCCCGTGCGCGGTTGGGCATTGCGCAAAGCGGACGCTATCCGCAACTGCAACAGGCCAGCGCCGACAGCCTGTACTTCAACCGCCAGCAGTCCGGCGGCAACAACCCGCAAGACAGCCACTTCTGGCAACACAGCGCGGGCTTTGACGTTGGCTGGGAACTGGACTTCTGGGGGCGTTTCAGTCGAGCCATCGAGTCATCCGATGCCAGTTACTTTGCGGCTCAAGCCAACTATGAAGACGTACTTGTACTGCTGCGTGCTCAGGTGGCCGATACCTACTTTTCGTTGCGCACCACCGAAGCGCGTTTGCGCGTTGCCCGCGAAAACGCCCAACAGCAGAAGCGCAACTTTGAGATCACCGAGAAACTGTTCAACAGTGGCCAGAGCGCCGAACTCGACTTGCAACAAGCCAAGACCCAATACCTGGGCACCTTGAGCAGCATTCCGGATTTTGAGGCGCAAGTACTGCGCACCCGCAACGCGTTGGCCGTGCTGATCGGCCGGCCACCCAGTGCCCTGCCCCAATTGCTCGAAAATGAAGGGCTGATCCCGCTGGTGGACCAAGCCGTGCTGCAAGACGTGCCGGCCAACCTGTTGTTGCGTCGACCGGACGTGCGCGCCGCCGAGCTCAATGTCGCGGCCCAGTCGGCACTGATCGGTGTAGCGGAAACCGACTTCTATCCGTCGCTGACCTTGCTGGGCAGCATCGTCTGGACCACCGACACGTTGAGCGGCACCTCCAACAGCCTGGACCTGATCGGCGGCCCCAGTTTGCGCTGGAACCTGTTTGACCACGGCCAGATCAGCAACAACGTGCGTGTACAAGATGCGCGGTTACAGCAGCTGATTGAGGTTTATCGCGACAAAGTCCGCCAGGCCGCACGGGAGGCCGATGATGCCGCCGGCAGTCTGATCAAATCACTGGAGCGCGAGCGCATCCTGGGTGAAGCACAGATCGCCGCCGCGCGTTCGTTGAGCCTGGCCAGCACTCAATACCGGGAAGGTTACTCGGACTTCCAGCGCGTGCTGGATGCTCAACGCGCATTGCTCGAACAGCAGGACAACTACCTGCTCAGCCGCAGTAATGCGGTGAGCAACCTGATCGCCCTGTACAAAGCCCTTGGCGGTGGTTGGTACAGCGCCCAGACGACAGTCGATCAAGAAACTCGCCAGCAAATGGAACAACGCACCGACTGGGGTAACCTGCTGAATGAGCCGGCCCCTTCGCAAGCATCCTATCCTGTGCCAGAAGGTCAAAGCCGATGACTGAACCCTCGCCGCCCTCCACTGAGGCACCCTCCCCCAAGGCGCCAGAGCCTGCTGCCGATCCCGCAAAAAAGGGCATCAAATGGGTGATGCTGCTGATCGTATTGAGCCTGGCCTGGTACTTGTTGGCTGACCGGTTCACGCCGTATACGCAACAGGCTCGGGTGGGCGCCTTTGTCATTCCGGTGGCATCCGAAGTGGCCGGTCGGGTGATCCGTGTGAATGTGCGCAACAATCAGGACGTCAAAGCGGGCGATGTGTTGTTTGAAGTGGATCAGCAGCCCTATCAAATAGCCGTCGACCGCGCCCGCGCAGACCTGGAGTCCACACGCCGCCAGATCGGTGCCAGCACCGCCGGTATTGCTTCGGCTCAAGCCAATTTGCGCGCCGCCCAGGCCAATGAACTCAAGGCGCGACAGGACAATCAGCGTCTTGAAGGTTTGTACCGCGAAGACCCCGGCACCATTTCCGTGCGCCTGCTTGAGGTGTCTCGGGCCAGCCGTGAACAGGCCGTCAGTCAGGTCGCCGCAGCCCATGCCGAAGTCCAGCGGGCACGGGAACAGGAAGGCGGCAGCGAGGACGACAACGCGCTGTTGCGTAGCGCTGCCACGGCGTTGTCAAAAGCCGAACTGGACTTGTCCAACACGCAGATACGCGCACGGTCAGCGGGGCTGATTACCGATCTGCGCACCGATGTCGGACAGTTCGCCACTGCCGGCAGCCCGGTCATGACCCTGATTGCCATCCATGATGTGTGGATCAGCGCGGACATGACCGAAAACAACCTCGGCCTGGTCGAGGTCGACACCCCTGTTTCGATCGTTCTGGATGCCCTGCCGGGAAAGGTTTTCGACGGCCGTGTGCGCAGTGTCGGCTACGGCGTCAGCGTGGGGCAGACCACTGCGCCCGGCAGCCTCCCCAGTGTGCAGAACAGTCGTGACTGGCTGCGTCCGGCCCAGCGTTTTCCGGTGATTATCGAGTTTTCGGAGGAATCGAGGAAAACGCTGTTCGACAGTCGCGCCATCCGTGCCGGTGGGCAGGCTGAAGTGATGGCGTTTCCTACCGAAGACAATCCGCTGAATCTGCTCGGCCGATTGTTTGTGGGGCTGATGAGCTGGCTGAGCTATGCCTATTAAGGGCGCGCCTACTCAGCGCACGCCTCGTGTTCAACGGGCGTTGCGTCTCGCCACCGGCACGGCGCTGTGCCTGGCCATCAGCTACGGCCTGGCGCTGCCGATCCCCTTTATTTCGCCAGTGCTCGCCGTGTTGCTATTGGCCTCGCTCAATCGGCCTTTGCCATTCAAGGCCGGACTGGTGCTTGCGGTGGCCGCGATGCTGACCACCGGCATCGGTCTGTTGCTGATCCCCGTCCTGCGCTATTACCCCTTCTGCGGCGTGCTGCTGATCGGAGTCAGTCTGTTCCTGGCCTTTGGTTTTGGCCTGCGCGGCGGCAACACCTTGATCATGACTTTCCTGATCATTGGCCTGACCATGATTTCCTCGGCCGGCGTTGCCGATTTCGATCTGGCGATGATGGTCATTGGTGCCTTGGTCATGGGCTTGATCCTCGCCGTCATCGTCGTGGCGTTCAGTCATTGGTTGTTTCCCGACCCGGCCAATGCCCCCTCTCCACCCGCCGCCAGCGCTTTGCCTGCGCAGGAAGTGGGCCGGGTTGCACTGCGTGCGACCCTGATTGTTATACCGGCGTTCCTGTTGGCACTGATCGACCCGGCCAGCTACCTGCCGATCATTTTGAAAGCGGTCAGCCTTGGTCAGCAGAGTTCGACGACAACGGCGCGCAACGCTGCTCATGAACTGCTCGGCTCGACCTTCATGGGCGGGCTGTTGGCTATTATGTTCTGGTGCGCGCTCAGCCTGTTTGTGCACCTGTGGATGTTCTTTCTGTGGATGCTCCTGTTCGGCTTGCTGTTGGCACGCAAGCTCTATGCCCTGAGCCCGACCCGACAAACCCCGGGGTTCTGGCTCAACAGCCTGATCACACTGATCATCCTGCTGGGTCAATCGGTTCAGGACAGCCTTGCCGGGAAAGACGTCTATACCGCCTTCGTCGTACGCATGGGATTGTTTATCGCCCTCACGCTCTATGCCTTGCTGATGGTTCATTTACTCGATCGGCGGCAGCGCAATCCAGGCGTCACTCAGCTCACGGAGTGACCTGATAACCCCGTCCTTGCAGGCAGCCGTGATAGTGCTGTTTCACGTCCTCGACCGGCTCATAAAATTCGTCATGTTGACGTCCTCGTACCTCCGCATCCGGCGCCCCGGCAGCAGCATCCACCGCAGCACCCTCCGAGGGTGGCGGGCTTGAGGTGCTCTGGCTCGCCGTGACGTTGCTGCAATCACTTATATCCAGCTGGACTTGTTGCGAGTTCTGCCCGTTCAAGGGCACGACCGTTTCGGCTTGCACCTGCGTATAGACCATCGACATTAGGACACACAGGCTGAAAGACGATAACCGACTCATGATGACCTCCGACACGGTCCACAGTGTTTGCGGGCCAGCGTTTGGCTGGGAAGTTCCTGGAACAAGGCCCGATAACTGCTGGAAAACCGCCCCAAATGCCAGAACGACCAATCCATCGCCACTTGCGCGACCGTCGTTTCCCCGGCCGTTCGCCTGAGCAATTCGCGGCGCGCACTGTTGAGTCGACGCAAGCGCAGCCAATGCGTGGGTGTCATTGCGGTATACGCCTTGAACGCATGCTGCAACTGACGCAGCGAAACCCCGGCCACCTGGGACAGCTCCAGCAAATTGAGGGTTTCTTCCGGTGTATCGGCGGCCCATTCGGCGACGCGCTTCATGATCGTTCGCTCTTCCGCCCGACGCTGCAAACCTGCGCGATCCAGGCACACACAAGCGTTATCGAGGATGTACAAACAGTCCTCCAATAGTTGCTGGGTTAACGCCTCTTTGCTCGGCGGATCCAGCGTCTGCGTCAGCCGCGTCAACGTCCCACTCAACCAGCGGCTGAACAGTGCGTTCTGGCCTGAATTGAGCGGCGACATGAACAAACCTTCGAGCCGCGCCACGTCCAGGCCATGCCGCTGAACGAATTCCGGACCGAACACCACGGCGATCTCCTGGTAGTTCTCCGGGGTGATCCAGATGTTGCGGCTTTCACCGTTCAGCACGTACAGCGAGTTGTCGCTGCGATCGAAACAGAACGCCAGCGCGCCTTCCGGGGCGCTGAAATTCTGCTCGACGCGGGTGTTCATCTGTTCCTCGTAAATCTCTACGCCTTGCAGGTCCAGATAGCGCACCCGCCCGGCAAAATGCCCCGGAGACATCTGCTGATAGTGCTGCACCCAACCCGGTGTGGCGCGGATTTGCTCGGCCACGTCGGCGGTGTTGAACGCTTGAACCTGTAACGGATTGCACGCTGTCATGGGGCGCCTTACGCACTCTTTTGGTGCGCTTTGTGCTGTTTAAAGTGGATAGATGGAACGGCAAGGCTCACCCAAGATAGTCGTCAACGCGTCACAGGGGAAGTGTTCGGTGGATGAAGCCGCTTTCCCCGGCGTCAATAAAACCAACAACGAGGTCTTTATGAATGTCCCTTTCGATCAGCTGCTCACGTGGCTGAAAGATCACAAGATTACCGAGGTCGAGTGTGTGGTCAGCGACTTGACCGGCATTGCTCGCGGCAAGATTGCACCCACCAACAAGTTCCTGCATGAGCGAGGCATGCGCCTGCCGGAAAGTGTGTTGTTGCAAACGGTAACCGGGGACTTTGTCGACGATGACATCTACTACGACCTGCTCGACCCGGCCGACATCGACATGGTCTGCAAGCCCGTCGCCGACGCGGTTTACGTCATTCCATGGGCCATCGAGCCGACTGCCATCGTGATCCACGACACGTTCGACAAGTTCGGCAATCCCATCGAACTGTCGCCACGCAACGTCCTGAAAAAAGTCCTGAAGCTCTACACCGACAAAGGCTGGAAGCCGATTGTCGCGCCGGAAATGGAGTTCTACCTGACCCAGCGCTGCGAAGACCCGGACTTGCCGCTCAAGGCGCCACTGGGACGCTCGGGCCGTGCGGAAAGCGGTCGCCAGTCGTTTTCCATCGACGCCGCCAACGAGTTCGATCCACTGTTTGAAGACGTCTACGACTGGTGCGAGCTCCAGGGCCTGGACCTCGACACACTGATCCACGAAGACGGCCCGGCGCAGATGGAAATCAATTTCCGTCACGGTGACGCCCTCGATCTGGCGGACCAGATCACCGTGTTCAAACGCACCCTGCGCGAAGCGGCACTCAAGCACAACGTCACCGCGACTTTCATGGCCAAACCCATCGGTGACGAACCCGGCAGTGCCATGCATATCCATCAAAGCGTGGTGGACATCGCCACTGGCCAGCCGATTTTCGCCGATGCCGACGGGCAGATGAGTGAGCTGTTCCTGCACCACATCGGCGGCTTGCAAAAGTACATTCCCAAAGTGCTGCCGATGTTCGCGCCCAACGTCAATTCGTTCCGCCGCTTCCTGCCCGACACCTCGGCGCCGGTCAACGTCGAATGGGGCGAAGAAAACCGCACCGTCGGCCTGCGCGTACCGACCTCCACCCCGGACGCCATGCGCGTGGAAAACCGCCTGCCGGGCGCTGATGCCAACCCATATCTGGCGATTGCCGCGAGCCTGTTGTGCGGTTATCTGGGCATGGTCGAACGCATTGAACCGAGCGCAGCGGTACAAGGCCGCGCCTATGAACGCCGCAACCTGCGCTTGCCGATCACCATCGAGGACGCACTGACGCGCATGGAAGAGTGCGAAACCATCGAACGCTACCTGGGCAGCAAATTCGTGCGGGGTTACGTCGCGGTCAAGCGTGCGGAGCACGAGAACTTCAAGCGGGTAATCAGCTCCTGGGAGCGCGAGTTCCTGCTGCTCAGTGTCTAGTCCCCTGTGGGAGCGGGCTTGCCCGCGATGAGGCCAGCACATTCGACATCATCGTTGACTGACAGACCGCTATCGCGGGCAAGCCCGCTCCCACAAAAACCCAATAACTAAAAGAGGTGTCGATATGCGTCTATTGAAATCCGTGGTTCCGGTCGCGCTGGCGTTGCTGTTCAGCGCCACTGCACAAGCTCAGCCAAGCGTGAGCGTCTATAACTGGACCGATTACATCGGCGAGACCACCCTCGCCGACTTCCAGGCGAAAACCGGGACCAAGGTGATCTACGACGTATTCGATTCCAACGAAACCCTGGAGGGCAAACTGCTCGCCGGCCGCACGGGTTATGACGTGGTGGTGCCCTCCAACCATTTCCTCGCACGCCAGGTGAAGGCCGGCGCGTTTCTCAAACTGGATCGCTCGCAGCTGCCCAACTGGAAAAACCTCGACCCGAAATTGCTGGCTTTGCTGGAAAAAAACGATCCGGGTAATGAACATTCGGTACCGTACCTGTGGGGCACCAACGGCATTGGCTACAACGTCGACAAGGTCAAGCAAGTGCTGGGCATCGATCGCATCGATTCCTGGGCGGTGTTTTTCGAGCCAGAGAACCTGAAGAAGCTCAGTCAGTGCGGCGTGTCGATGATGGATTCGGCCGATGAAGTGTTCCCGGCGGTCCTGAACTATATGGGCATGGACCCACGCAGCGAAAATCCCGCGGACTTTAAAAAGGCCGAAGCCAAACTGCTGACCATCCGGCCTTACATCACCTATTTCCATTCGTCCAAGTACGTGTCGGACCTGGCCAATGGCGACATTTGCGTTGCGTTCGGCTATTCGGGCGATGTGTTCCAGGCGGCGAACCGTGCCAAGGAAGCGAAGAATGGCGTGAACATCGCCTACTCGATCCCGAAGGAAGGCAGCAATCTGTGGTTCGATCTGTTGGCGATTCCCGCCGACGCCAGCAACCCGAAAGAGGCCCACTCGTTCGTCAACAACCTGCTGGATCCGCAGGTAATCGCCAAGGTCAGCGCCTCGGTCGGTTACGCCAATCCGAACCCGGCGGCCAAGCAATACATGGACCCCGAGCTGGTCAATAATCCAGAGGTCTATCCTCCTCAGGAAGTCCTCGACAAACTCTACATCTCCACCACCCCGCCCCAGCCGATCATGCGTCTGATGACCCGCTCCTGGAGCAAAGTGAAGTCCAACCAATGAATCAGTACGACAACAAACACGCTCACTCCTATTACGCTGCATCGGCCAAGGGCATGACCCCCTACCCCACGCTGGACTCGGATCTTGAGGCCGATGTCTGCGTGGTGGGCGGCGGCTTTACCGGGGTCAACACCGCGATTGAACTGGCGCAGCGCGGGCTTTCGGTGATTTTGCTGGAAGGCCGACGGATCGGCTGGGGCGCCAGCGGGCGTAATGGCGGGCAGTTGATTCGCGGCATCGGTCACGATGTCAGCGGTTTCGCCCGATATGTCGGTCAGGACGGCGTGCGCTATTTGGAGCGTGCAGGCATAGAGTCGGTGGAACTGGTGGGCAACCGCATCCGCGAGCATGGGATCGATTGCGACCTGCGCTGGGGCTTCTGCGAGCTGGCCAATACCCCGGCGCAGTTCGAGGCGTTCAAGACGGAACTGCAAAGCCTCGCCGAACTGGGTTATGCCCACGAAACCCGACTCGTCGGCCCCGAGCAGATCCGCCAGCAAGTGGTGGGCTCCGATGTGTATGCCGGTGGCCTGATCGACATGGGGTCGGGTCATTTGCATCCGCTGAATCTGGTGCTCGGCGAAGCGCGCGTTGCCGAATCTCTCGGGGTGCGAATATTCGAGCAGAGCCCGGTGCTGGAGTTGATCCATGGCAGCACCGTGCAGGTTCGATGCGCTGGCGGCACGGTACGCGCCGGCAGTCTGGTGCTGGCCTGCAACGCACACCTGGAAGAACTCGAACCACACCTGAGCGGCAAGGTTTTACCGGCGGGCAGCTACATCATCGCCACCGAGCCTTTGACGCCTGAGGTTGCCGCGCAACTGATCCCGCAGAACCTGGCGCTGTGCGACCAGAAAGTCGGCCTCGATTACTATCGGCTCTCGGCGGATCGACGCTTGCTGTTTGGCGGTGCCTGCCATTATTCCGGGCGTGATCCGGAGGACATCGGCGCATACATGCGGCCAAAAATGCTCAAGGTCTTCCCACAGTTGGCGGACGTGCGCATCGATTATCAATGGGGCGGCATGATCGGCATCACCGCCAACCGCTTTCCCCAAGCCGGACGCTTGAGCCAGTACCCGAACGTGTTCTACGCCCAGGGTTATTCCGGTCATGGTTTGAACGTGACCCATTGGTGCGCACGGTTACTGGCCGAAGCGATTCATGCCGGGCACAGCAAAGGGCTGGACGTTTTCAGCGCCGTGCCGCACATGACCTTTCCCGGTGGAAAAGCCCTGCGCTCACCGCTGCTGGCCCTCGGCATGTTCTGGTATCGCCTGCGCGAATTGCTCGGCTGACTACCCTTACAGGAGCTGCCGGAAATTCCCCGGTTGACTAACTCCCCCGTAGGAGCTGCCGCAGGCTGCGATCTTTTGATCTTGCTTTTAAAAGTCAAAAGATCGCAGCCTGCGACAGCTCCTACAGGGAACTCATTGCCTGCCTTGATCAGTCTTTTAATTTGCTCAATCGCGAGTCACTTCTATATTGAGGGGGTGCTCTGACTTTCCTGTCTCCTGGCGAGTGCGGCCTATGGCTACGACTGACCAACTGATCATCTGCGAGCACTGCGACTGCGTGTATGAAAAAGTCACGCTCGCCAAACATCAAAAAGCCCTGTGCACCTGCTGCGGCGGCGTGCTCCAGCGTTATAACGCGTTATCAGTGGAGCAGCGTCTGGCCTTGGCCTTCACGGCGGCGATGCTGTGGATTTTCGCCAACTTCTATCCCGTCATGAGCATCAGCATGAAGGGCCTGAAAAACAGTGCGACGCTGTGGGATTCGGTATTGGCATTGAGCCAGGGGCCGATCACCTTTATTGCGCTGGTGGCGGCGATATCCATCATCATCGCGCCGCTTTTTCAACTGGTGTTGCTGATCTGGGTCCTGAGCTTCGCCCTCGTACATCGGCGCTCGCCCGGTTTCAAAGTGTGCATGCGCTGGCTGGAAACCCTCAGGCCCTGGAGCATGCTCGAGGTCTGCCTGCTGGGCGCAATGGTCGCGGTGTTCAAACTCGCAGGGTTGCTGGATGTCATCCCCGGCATCGGCCTGTTTGCCCTGGCCGTTCTCAGCCTGCTGTTGATTCGCATCGCCGGGCGCGATGTCCGTGAACTGTGGGACATCCTATGAACAGGCCACCGCTCGCCAGCGAACTCAATCTGTGCCTGTGCCATAGCTGCGGCCTGGCTTGCGACATCACCGACAACCCTCATGAATGCAAACGCTGTGGCGCGCCACTGCATGCCCGTAAAGCCGATTCATTGACCCGCACATGGGCCTATCTGCTGGCCGCATTGGTGTTTTACATCCCGGCCAATCTGCTGCCGGTCATGAACACCAGCCTGTTTGGCAGCGGTTCCGACAGCACCATCATGAGCGGTGTGCTGGAGTTCTGGGAACATGGTGCGTGGGACATTGCCCTGATTATTTTCATCGCCAGCATCGCGGTACCGGGCATCAAGTTCGTTGCCCTCTCCCTGCTGCTGATCACGGTGCAACGCGGCAGCCTTTGGGCGCGCAAGGAGCGTTCGAAGCTTTACCGTTTCGTCGAGCTGATCGGCTACTGGTCGATGCTCGATGTGATTGTGGTCGCGCTGGTCGCCGCACTGGTTAAATTCCAGGCTCTGGGCGATATTCAACCGCGCCTGGGCATTCTGTTTTTTGGTCTGGTGGTGGTATTCACCATGCTGTCGGCGATGAGTTTCGACCCGCGATTGATCTGGGATAAGGCGCGGGGAAAACCACAAAACGAGGAGCTCACGGATGAAGTCGCAAGCCACTGATGGGCCGCAAGCCCCTGGCCAGGCCAGTATCAAAACCCGTCGCTTCAGCGTTTCGCTGGTGTGGATCGTGCCGATCGTTGCGGTGCTGGTGGGGATCTCCCTGGTGATACACAACGTGATGCAGGAAGGCCCGACCATCACTGTCACGTTCAAGACCGGTAGCGGCCTTACGGCCAACAAGACCGAGGTCAAGTATCGCAATGTGGTCATCGGCCATGTGTCGGAAGTAAAGCTGAGCGACGATCAAAAAAGCGTTAACGCCACGATCAAACTCGACAAACAGGCTGAAAGCTTCACCCGCGAAGATTCGCAATTCTGGGTCGTGCGACCACGCATTGGTGCCGGTGGCGTCTCGGGCATCGATACCCTGCTGTCAGGCGATTACATTGGCGCCGACATCGGCCAGGCCAATGCCCGTTCCAAACACTTTATTGGTCTGGAAAACCCGCCGCCCATTACCTATGGCGAACCGGGTAAACGCTTCATGCTGCACACTCAGGACCTCGGCTCGCTGGATATCGGCTCCCCTGTTTACTACCGTAAGATCCCGGTCGGGCAAGTGGTCGCATATGCGCTCGATGCCGACGGCAAAGGGGTGAACATCGAAATCTTCGTGCACTCGCCCAATGACGCCTACGTCACCGAGAACACCCGGTTCTGGAACGCCAGTGGTATTGATGTGAACGTCGGCGCCAACGGTTTTGCGGTGAGTACCGAGTCCTTGTCGTCCTTGTTGGTGGGCGGCATCGCGTTTCGCGCACCGGAATACAGCCCCAACGATCAGCCGGCCAGCGAGAATAAGACCTTCGACCTGTTCGAGGATCCGCAAACCGCCCTCGCCCCGCCCCACGGTAAGGGGCAGTACTTGAGCTTGCGTTTCGATCAGGCCTTGCGCGGGCTCAAGATCGATGCACCGGTGGAGTTTCTCGGCGTGGAATTCGGCAAAGTCGTGTCGATCAATCTGGATTTCGACGCAAAAAAACGCAGCTTTCCGCTCAATGTCGGCATCGTGATCTACCCGCAACGCCTCGGCCAGGCTCATTTAAAAATGCTCGAGGCCTTGAAGCATAATCCTGAAGACGAAGCCGCTAGCATAAAGCTCATGGGCAGCTTCATCGAAAACGGCCTGCGGGCCCAGGCCCGTAGCGGCAATCTGTTGACCGGTCAGCTGTACATCGCGCTCGACTTCTACCCCAAAGCCGAGAAAGTCGTGTTCGACCCAACCGCCCGCCCCGTCGTTATTCCAACCATTCCTGGCAGCCTCGAGCAGTTGCAGGAAAAACTGGAAGGCATGGTCAACAAGATCAATCAGCTGCCAATCGAACGCATCGCCGGCAATCTCGACAGCAACCTCGTCGAACTGCGCAAGGGCCTCGTACAGTTCAACGCCAGGACCCTGCCCGGCGTGCAAACCACCCTGGCGGACGTCAGCAAGACTTTGCAATCGGCCAGCTCGACCCTCGCCGACGATTCGCCGCAACGGGAACAACTGAACGACACCCTGAACGAACTCGGGCGCATGTCACGCTCGTTGCGTGAACTCTCGGATTATCTGGGCCGGAACCCGGAATCGCTGATTCGCGGCCGTCCCGACAATGCCGCGCCGATAGACTTGCAGCCGCCACCGCGCAACTGACCACAGGAGCAACACCATGGCTTTTTCGCTAAAGATCACGCTGGTCACCGCGTTGTTGTTGCTCACCGCGTGCAGCAGCGAGCCGATTCGGTTCCACACCCTGACCCCGGCCCAACCGGGCGTCGCAAGCAGCAGCGGCGCGGAAGTTCAGATCGAAGCGATCACCGTGCCGCCCCAGGTCGACCGCCCGCAGATCGTCATTCGTCAGGGCAACGCCGGCCTCGCAATCCTCGAAACAGAATGGTGGGGCGCGAGTCTGGTGGACGAACTACGCAGCGCCCTTGTCGATCAACTGGTCAACAATAACCTGCAACGCAGAGTGTCGTTGCGTCTGGACGTTCAGCGCTTTGATTCGATTCCCGGCCAATATGCGTTGATCGACGTCAGATGGCGCCTGCGCAGTCTCGGCAACGGCGATGCCGCAATGGTCACCTGTCGCAGCACATTGCAGACCCCTTCCGGCCCGAGCATCGACGATCTGGTGGTAGCCCATCAGAACAATGTGAAACGGTTAGCTGCTGCCATTAGCCAATCCGTAATGGGCGCTTCGCAGGGCTGTCCGTCGGTCAAGTAGCGAATGCGCAAGAAATGCCGGTGTGGTTTTCCCTCGATGGCAAAGCACGTAGGATGCCGTCCAACCACCGAGGCTGACCGATGTCCCATACAGGTACCCTTCAGGGTTCGAGCGTAAGAGTCCTGATTTATCTTCTGTTCGCGATCCAGCTCATCTCCATGGGCGCGATGGAAATGAGCGGGCCGTTCTGGCCCGTCCACCTGCGTGGGCTGACGTCGTCGGAGTCGGTGTTCAGCTTCGCCAGCATCGCCGTCTACGTCGGGCCGATGCTGGGCATTATTCTGACCAGTGCATTCTGGGGCCGTATCGGCGACCGGTATGGCCACAAGTTGATGATGATCCGCGCCTTGGCCGGTTTGTCATTGACCCAGCTTGGGCTGGCCCTCTTCAGCGATATCTGGGTGATCCTGCTCCTGCGCTTTTTGCAGGGCGCGTTCGCCGGGTACATCGCCCCGGCCCAGGCTTACGGCGTCAGCATCGAAGCGCCTTCACGTCGGGCGCGGCTGTTTGCAATCCTGCAAATATCCACCAACGTCGGTTCGTTGCTCGGTGCCGTGGCCGGCGGGCTGATCCTCGATTACGCGACCTTTTTCTGGATCAATATCATTGCCGCGGCCCTCTGTGCGATCTGCACCGTGGTGGCGGCCGTGACCTTGCCGGATGTGCCGCCAGTGAAGAAAACCCCGGTGGTGGATGCCGCGGCGCCAGTCAGCCGCTCACGCAGCGTGTGGCAAGGTTCACCGCTGCTGTCGTTGCTGGGCGTGATGGGGATTCTGCTGCTGGCGCGGATGCTGCCGCAGACTTCGTTCTCGCTGTATGTCAGCTCGGTATTCGAGGTCAGTAACTCGGTGGTTGGCCTGTGCTACGGCTTGCTGGCCCTGGGTTTCATCATCTCGGCGACGCCGTGGTCGCGCTACTTCGAACACCGTAGCCAGCAGGAAACCCTGCACCGCATCACCTACATTGTTATCGGTTGCATCGGCCTGACCGCCATGGCCGGCATCACCCGCAACCCGGCGGTGTTTGTCATTGCCTACTTCGTGTGGGGCGTGCTGCTGGGGGCGACGACGCCGGTGCTGATGGCACTGATCTCGAAAACCGCCGACAGCTCACAGCAGGGTTATGTGCTGGGGATTGCCCAAAGCACCGCGCAATTCGCCTCCATCGCGGGCATCTCGGCCGGTGGTTTGCTCAGCCAGGTTTATGGCTTGCAGTACACCTATCTGTTTGTTTGCCTGGCCTACATGGTTGCGCTGATTCCGATTATCGCCCTGCGCTATCGGCCGGTGGTGATGCAGCCGAGCCAGGTGCCTCCCGGCGATTGATCCTGAAGGCGCCTCTTGCGCCGCAGGGCCACAGTAACCTAGCATTGGGAATACTTCTCAATCGCTAAAAATTATCATCCATGAGCGATACCCTGCCCGCGACCCACAACAATCATCTGCGCATGATCGAGGCCCTGTACAGCGGCCATCACGGCTGGCTGTACGCCACGCTGCGCAAAAAACTGGGCAACGCCATGGATGCGGCTGATCTTGCACAGGACACCTTCACTCGCATACTTGCTTCCCGGGTCGCGGTTATTGAGCAGCCCCGGGCTTACTTGAGCTGCGTGGCCAAGGGCATTCTGGTCAATTGGTATCAGCGCAAGGCGCTCGAACGCGCCTACCCGGATGCCTTGGCGTTGTTGCCCGCGCCTGAAGTGCCCTCCCCCGAACTGCGCTTCATGGTGCTGGAAACCCTGCACGAAATCGACGCGATGCTCGACTCGCTGCCGCCGCTGGTAAAACGTACGTTTTTGCTGTCGCAAATCGGCGGGCTGAAATACGAGGACATCGCCACGCAACTGGGCGTCTCGCTGATTACCGTCAAGCGCTACATGAAGCAGGCCTTCGTACAATGCCTGATGCTGGTGGAGTGAATGTCGACTCGCCACGGTGACGCGCAAATCGATCCGCGAATTCTCGAAGAAGCTGCCGAGTGGCTGATGCGTCTGAGCGAAAGCGACTTCAATGAAACCGAGCGTGCCGAGTGGGAATGCTGGCGGGTCAGCAGCCCCGAACGGCATCGCGCCTGGGCTCGTGCGCAATTGCTGCAAAGCAAGCTCGGCGGGCTGCCGCCGTCGCTTGCGATGTCGGCGCTGGACCGCCCAAGCAATCCGGAACGACGCACCGCACTGGCAAAACTGGCAACAATCCTCGCGGTACTCCCCGCCGGCTGGGGCAGCTGGAAGCTGATGGAATCGCAGCAATGGACGGCCGACTACCGAACTGCCGTGGGCCAACGTCGTGAAATGACCCTGGCCGACGGCTCGCGCATCACCCTGAACACCGACACCGCCATCGACGTGCTGTTCGACGCTAACCAGCGACTGATCAACTTGCGCGAAGGCGAAATTCTGGTGCAAACCGCGCCGGATGTATTGCCCCAGGCCAGGCCCTTTCTGGTCAGCACCCGTCAGGGGCGCATGCAGGCCTTGGGCACACGGTTTACCGTTCGCGAATGGCAGACCCGCACCCACCTTGCCGTGCTGGACGGCGCAATCAGAGTCGAATTGCCCCGTGACAGCCACGTCGCCCCATTAATCGTCAATGCCGGGCAACGCACCGATTTTTCCGCGCAAGCCTTTGGCCGGTTGAACCCGGTGGACAGCGCCGTCAGCGCCTGGTCTCAAGGCATGTTGATGGCTGACAACGTACGTCTGGCCGACTTCCTCGCCGAACTGGCGCGCTATCGCAAAGGCTTCGTACGCTGCGACCCGGGCATTGCCGATCTGCGCATTTCAGGCGCCTTCCCCATCAGCGACACCCAACGCACCCTGAACATGCTCGTGCAAACGTACCCGGTGATCGCCACCGGGCATTTAAGCGGCTATTGGGTCACGCTTTCTCCTGCCTAAGCTCGAAAAAAGTCTCGCCAAAACGCTTTGCAAAAACGCCCCGCAAAAAAAATTGCGGCGCAGGTGATACTTTTTTTGATCTCGACTGGCTAGGGAAGGAAGAACTTCTCAACCTCGTCGAAAGGGTCATCACTCCATGTTCGTTGCACGCCCTCAGTGTTCGGATCGCTCATTGAAACTGGCTGTCCGTAGCGCGTTGCTAAGCCTTGCCCTGACCGGTGTCGCCAGCCCGTTTGCCTCCGCCGCCGCGCCGGTACAACAGGATGCCACCGCCACCCGTGCCTACAACATCGCGCCGGGGCCATTGGGTGCAACGTTGTCGAGATTTGCCGTCGACGCCGGCATTGCCCTGTCGTTTCAACCTTCGATGACCGAAGGCCTGACCAGCCCGGGCCTGTCGGGCACTTACTCGACGCAGGAAGCGCTCAGCCGATTGCTGGCCGGCAGTGGCCTGGAAATCGTCTCGCGCAATGACGGCAGCTACACCTTGGCACCGCGTCCGGCCGACAGTGCAGGCGGGTTGACCCTTGACGAAACCACGGTCAACGGCATCGACGCTCGTACCAACAGCCTGCCGCCGGCTTATCCTGGCGGTCAGGTCGCTCGTGGCGGGCGCCTCGGTCTGCTGGGCAACAAGGATGTGATGGACGCGCCCTTCAGCGTCAGCAACTACACCTCGGCACTGATGAAGGATCAGCAGGCGGTCACCGTGGCCGATGTGCTGGAGCGCGACTCCTCGGTACGCTCCACAGGCCAGACCGGCGGCATCGTCGACTCGTTCTTCATCCGCGGCTTCCCGGTGGGTGAAGGCAACCTCGGTGAGTTGGCGTTCGACGGTGTGTATGGCGTGGCCCCCAACTATCGGGTGTTCACCGAGTACGCCGAACGCATCGAAGTAATCAAAGGCCCTGGCGCCCTGCTCTACGGCATGTCACCCAACAGCGGCGTCGGTGGCGTGATCAACGTGGTGCCCAAGCGCTCTCTCGATGAAGACTTGACCCGGTTCACCGCCGGCTATGCCATGGACTCGCAGATCGGTGGGCACATCGACGTCAGTCGGCGCTTCGGTGAGGAACGCCAGTTCGGCGTGCGCATCAACGGCAGCACCCAGCAAGGCGACACCGCCATCGACGATCAATCCCGTGATGTCGATATCGGTTCGATCTCGCTGGATTATCAGGGTGAGCGACTGCGCACCACCCTGGACCTGATCAGCCAGAAGGAGGAGTTCGACGGCGCGTCACGGCCGTTCCTCATTGCTTCCGGCGTGGACATTCCTTCCGCAGCCAATGGCCGTACCAACGTCAGCCAGGACTGGGGTTGGTCTGAAACCCGTGACAAATCGGCCCTGCTCGGCGCCGAGTACGACCTCAACGACGCCCTGACCGTGTTCGCCCACGCCGGCGGCGGCAAGTCGGATGTCGCGCGAATGTCCGACCAGACCCCGACCATCCTCAACAGCGCTGGCGATACGCGGTCGGTTCCCGGCTATTACAAATTCGAAGTCGAGCGCTACACCGTCGATGCCGGTGCCCGCCTGCGCTTCGACACCGGCCCGATCAGCCACAGCACCACCGTGCAAGTCACCCGTTACCGTGACGAGTTGTCCCGGGGCATCAACTCCGGGCCGGCGGTTCTGTCGAACATGTATCACCCGGTCGACCGTCCGAAACCGTCGATTGCCAGCCCCGATGCGCTGAAAGTCTCCGAGACCGAACTGTCCGGTGTGGCCCTGGCCGACACCCTGTCGATGATGGACGAACGCTTGCAGGTCACCCTCGGCTTGCGCAAGCAGAACATCAAGTCCGATAACTACAACACCGCCGGTGTGGTCACCACCTCGTACGATGAAAGCGAAACCACGCCGCTGTTCGGGGTGGTGGTCAAACCCTGGGATCACGTTTCGTTCTACTACAACTACATCGAAGGCTTGAGCAAAGGCGACATCGCACCGGCCACGGCCTCGAACTCGGGTGAAATCTTCGCGCCTTACATCTCCCGTCAACAGGAAGTCGGGGTCAAGGTCGACTACGGTACCTTCACCTCCACACTCGCCCTGTTCCAGATCAAGAAGCCCAGCGGCGAACTGGCCAACGGCGTGTTCTCGGTGGAAGGCGAACAACGCAACCGTGGCGTGGAGTTGAACGTGTTCGGTGAAATCGCCCAGGGCACGCGGCTGCTCGGTGGCGTGACCTTGCTCGACGCCGAACTGACCAAAACCGGCACTGCCGCCAACCGTGGCAACAAACCGGTGGGCGTACCCGAGGTTCAGGCCAACCTCTGGGCCGAATGGGACACCCCGTGGGTCGAAGGTTTGACGCTGACCAGCGGCGCGATCTACACCGGCAGCCAATACGTGAACCAGGCCAACACCCAGGAACTCGATCCATGGACCCGCTTCGATGTCGGAGCGCGTTACGCCACGCGCATCGCGGAACACCCGACCACGTTCCGGGCGACGGTGCAGAACGTATTCGATCGTGAGTACTGGTCCGGTGTCGCGTCTTACGGCGCCTTCTCCCAAGGTTCGCCGCGCACCCTGCAACTGTCGGCCACCGTCGATTTCTGAAAACGTTCAGCCCGAGCAGTGGCCTGAGCCGCTGCTCGGGCTGACCCTGTAAAGGCTTCAACCATGGCATCTGTTCATCGACACAGCCACGCCTTCGTTGCCCTGCTATTGGCAGGACTGCTGGGCGTGGCGTTGTTTTTTTCACTGGCGCCGCGCAACGCGGTTGCCGCGGTTCAGGACCCTGCAGCAGTCACGGTGACCGACTTGCTGGGACGCAAGGTCAAGGTTCACCTTCCAGTCAGACGAGTGATTCTCGGCGAAGGTCGTCAGCTGTACCTGGTCGCCGCACTGGATACGCAGAACCCGATCGAGCGCATCGTCGGTTGGCGCAAAGACTTGATTCAGTCTGACCCGGACACCTACGGCGCCTACCTGCGCAAATTCCCCGACATTGCAAAGATCCCTACCTTCGGCGGCTTTGAAGACGGCACGTTCGACATTGAGCAAGCGATCTCCCAGCAGCCCGACGTGATCATCCTTAACATCGAAGCCCAACACGCCACCGAAGACGCCCGCTACATCGAGAAACTCGACGCCTTGGGCATTCCGGTGGTCTATGTCGATTTTCGCAACAACCCGATGGCCAACACCGAACCGACCATGCGCCTGTTCGGCAAGCTGTTCGGCAAGGAAGCGCGCGCCGAGGCGTTCATCGATTTTCGCAACCAGCAGATCCGCCGCGTCACCGACGTCATCAAGGCCAGCCAAGCGCCGCGCCCGAACGTGTTCATCGAACGCATCGGCGGTTATACCGACGACTGCTGCCTGAGTTTCGGTAACGAGAACTTCGGTCGTTTCGTCGAGATGGCCGGCGGCAAGAACATCGCCAAAGGAATCATTCCGAGCACCTTTGGCCAGTTGAACCCTGAACAGGTGATTGTCGCCAACCCGGATCAGGTGGTCGTGACCAGCGCCAACTGGGAAGCCTTTGCGCCCAACGGCCGTTGGGTCGGCGTTGGCCCGGGCGCCGACCTCACAGAGGCCCGACGCAAACTGGCCTGGTACACCCAGCGCCCGGCTTATGCCGGGATCAAGGCTCAGGGCACCCAAGCGTTTCATGGGATCTGGCACCAGTTCTACAACAGCCCTTACCAATTCGTGGCCATCCAGCAACTCGCCAAATGGTTTCACCCGACACTGTTTGCCGACCTCGATCCCGACGCCTCGTTTCGCGAACTGCATGAGCGATTCCTGCCGGTACCGTACGAGTCGGGTTACTTCGTCAGCCTTAAGGAGAGCCGTCAATGAGCTCCTTGGGCGAAGCGCAGATCGTACAACGCGACACGTATCGTCAATTGGTGCTGCGCAAACGGCTGATTCTCGCGGCGTTGGTGGTGTTGCTAGTGTGCAGCGTGTTGCTGGATCTGGCCCTGGGCCCCGCCACTTACAGCTTGAGCGAAGTACTCAATGCACTGTTTTCACCGGACACCGCATCGGCGCAAGTGCGGGTGGTGATGTGGGAAATCCGTCTGCCGGTGGCGCTGATGGCGGTGGCGGTCGGCGCGGCGTTATCGCTGGCCGGCGCGCAGATGCAGACCATCCTCAACAATCCCCTCGCCAGCCCTTTCACCCTCGGTATTTCCGCCGCCGCCAGTTTCGGCGCGGCCATGGGCCTGGCCTTCGGCGTGGCGCTGTTTCCGTTGGCGGCGCAGTACATGGTGCCAGTGAATGCCTTCATCATGGCGATGCTGTCCGCGCTGCTGATCCACTTCCTGAGCATGCGCCGTGGCGTGACTGCAGAAACCATCGTGCTGCTCGGCATTGCGCTGGTGTTCACCTTTAATGCGCTGTTGGCGCTGGTGCAATTCTTCGCCACCGAACAAGCGGTCGCGGCGGTGGTGTTCTGGACCATGGGCAGTTTGACCAAAGCCACCTGGCCAAAACTCGGGGTGATCTGCCTGGTGATCCTGATCACCCTGCCGATTTTCGCCAAACGTGCCTGGGCTTTGACCGCCCTGCGCCTGGGCGATGACAAGGCCGCGAGTTTCGGGATCAACGTGCGCAGCCTGCGCTTTCAAACGCTGATCATGGTTAGCCTGCTCGCCTCGTTTCCGGTGGCATTTGTCGGCACCATCGGCTTTATCGGGCTGGTCGGGCCGCACATCGCGCGGATGCTGATTGGTGAAGATCAGCGGTTCTTTTTACCCGCCTCGCTGCTGACCGGCTCGCTGATTCTGTCCGCCAGTTCAGTGGTCAGTAAAACCCTGATCCCGGGCGCGATATTTCCCATTGGCGTGGTCACCTCGCTGATCGGCGTGCCGTTCTTCATATCTCTGATTCTCAGCGGGAAGAAAAACTCATGGTGAAGATCCAGCTTGAGAACCTCGGCGCCCGCTACGGCCTGCGCGAGATCATTTGCGGCGTGACCACCTCGACCTTCACCGGTGGCCAGGTGGTCGCCGTGGTCGGGCCGAACGCGGCGGGCAAGTCGACCCTGTTCAAACGCATGGCCGGGCTGATCGATGGGCCAGGCCAAGTCATTCTGCAAGACTCGAAAAAAGGCTCACAAGGCATCAGCTACATGCCCCAAGGCCTGAATGCCAGCGCCCGCCTGACGGTTTACGAATCAGTACTGCTGGCGCGCAAACAGCTGACGCCGGGCTGGGTCGTACACAACGACGAGTTGAGACTGGTGGACGATATTCTCGGCGCGCTAGGGATCACCGACCTGTCCTTTCGCAACCTCGGCGAACTCAGCGGCGGCCAGCAACAGCTGGTGTCGATTGCACAAACCCTGGTGCGCGAGCCGGAAATCCTGCTAATGGACGAACCGACCAGCGCCCTCGACATGCATCGACAGGTGCAAGTGTTGAACTTCATGCGCGCACTGGCGCGCAAACGCGAGGTGATCGTGTTCATCGCGATCCACGACCTGAATCAGGCCTTGCGCTTCGCCGATCAGGTGCTGGTCATCGCCAACGGTACCAGCCACGGCAGCGGGCCCAGCGATGAAGTGATCACTGAGCAGATGCTGCGTGAGGTCTACAAAGTCGAAGCGCGGATCGAGAAATGCAGCCGTGCCCAAAGCCACATTCTGATCGACGATATCGTCTGAAACCCGCCGTCAAAGGTCGAAGCGATCCACTGCGCGACGGCGTTCATTGTCGTCGCGCACATCGTAATTGGCGGTGGTCTGGATGTTGCTGTGATGGGCCAGTTTCTGCGCAATCGACAGATCGTGCTCTTCAATCACTCGGGTAATGAACGACCGTCGGAAATCGTGCGGCATGATTTTCACCCCGACCTGTGCGCCGCGTTGCCGGGCGATGTAGTAGATCGCATGCTTGGTGATGCGCTCGCGGGTAATGTGGCTGCCACGGCGGATGCGGTTGAACAGGAACAGATCATCCGTCTCGCCCTCCTTCAACTGCGAACGCCGCAACTCCAGCCACGCATCCAGTTTGGCGAAGGCCCAGGCTGGCGCGTACTTGATCAGCTGTTTGTTGCCCTTGGCGGTGACGCACAGGCTGCGTTCGGTGAAATCCACCTGGGCCAAGTCCAGATTCACCGATTCCGATTTGCGCATCCCCGAACCGTACAGAATCCCGATGATTGCCGCGTCCCGGAGCCCTTGTGGCCGAGAGTCGGCGGCACAGACCTCCATCAAGTCGCGAATCAAGGTGCGCTTGAGGTTGCGCCCCTGGGACAGTCGCGTGCCGGCAATGCCTTTGACCGAGCGCATTTTCAGCAGGTGCTCCTGACTGATCAGGCTCATGCGCCACGCTTCGTTCATCACCCCGCGCACCGCGTTAACGTAGAGCGACGAGGTGTTCGGCGCGTAGCCGTCTTCGCGCAAGGTCGCCACCAGTGCAACGACATCCTCGGGTTGCAGTTGATGCCAGGGAATCTCTTCGATGTTCATGTCTTCGAAGTCCAGACGGTCGGCGGCGTCCTGCAATACATAACGCATGGTCAACTGGCTGGACGGCGCCAGACGCGCCAGATACAGGGTCAACGGGTTGGCTTTGGAAACAATGGATTCAGTAGCAGGTAAGTCAATCAATGAAACGGCCTTGAAAATGAATAAAGTTCAACAAAATAACTAAACAATGAAATCTACTTAATATAAAGCGCGGCACTTCTGTCGCGCTCTTACGCTAAAAAACGGGATAAACGGCACAAGTCTGAACAGTGGCTGTATGAGCTTCAGATAAACGATTCGCCCACCGCTTTTTGATGTTCCTTTGACAAAAACGGGCATAACCTTCCCTTCATTCGACGAGCCCGCGGGGCCGTCACGCTGCCGGTCATGGCCGGCAAAGTCAATTGATGGCTTCTTGGCTTATCGGCTAAGCCTTTGAAAACACGCTTCTTTCGGCGATTTCGCTGAAGGGCTTCGTTCGCCCGGAGATTACTATGAATCAGGCGTTTCTCCCCTTCTCCCGCCCCAGTATCGGCGATGAAGAAATAGCCGCGGTAGAACAAGTACTGCGCTCCGGCTGGATCACTACCGGGCCGAAAAACCAGCAACTGGAAGAGCACTTCGCCAACTATGTCGGCTGTCGCCATGCCGTCGCATTGTCTTCAGCCACCGGCGGGATGCACATCACGTTACTGGCATTGGGAATTGGTCCCGGCGACGAAGTCATCACACCGTCCCAGACCTGGGTATCGACCGCCAACATGATCTGCCTGCTCGGCGCGACGCCGGTTTTCGTCGACGTTGATCGCGACACGTTGATGAGCGACCTGGCGAGCATCGAAGCGGCAATCACGCCGCGCACCAGGGCAATCATTCCGGTGCATTACGCCGGAGCCGCGTTCGACCTCGATCCGCTTTACGCGCTGGCCGACAAACACGGCATCGCCGTCATCGAAGACGCTGCGCATGCGGCGGGCACTTTCTATAAAGGTCGTCACGTCGGCGCCCAAGGCACGGCGATCTTCTCATTCCACGCGATCAAGAACATGACCTGCGCCGAGGGTGCAATGTTCGTCAGCGACGATGAAGCCCTGGCCGCTCGAGTGCGCATGCTCAAATTTCATGGCTTGGGCGTGGATGCCTACGACCGCCTGACCCACGGCCGCAAACCTCAGGCCCAAGTGATTGAGCCTGGCTTCAAGTACAACCTGGCCGACATCAACGCGGCCATTGCCCTGGTGCAATTGAAGCGTCTGGACGCGATCAACGCCAAGCGCACGGAGCTGGCCCAGACCTATCTGCAACGCCTGGAAGGCTTGCCGGTGCAACCGCTGGCCATTCCGGCGTATGCGCAGCAGCACGCCTGGCACCTGTTCATTCTGC
This sequence comes from Pseudomonas sp. JV414, assembly GCF_032424305.1. Lineage (NCBI taxonomy): Bacteria > Pseudomonadati > Pseudomonadota > Gammaproteobacteria > Pseudomonadales > Pseudomonadaceae > Pseudomonas > Pseudomonas sp. JV414. Next base: position 27,274 of record NZ_VYKC01000002.1, read on the forward strand.
GCATCGACACCGAACGTTGCGGGCTGGACCGCGAGGCGTTCATGAAGGCTTTGCAGGAACAGAACATCGGCACCGGCATTCACTTCATCGCCACGCACCTGCACACCTTCTACCGCCGCCGTTTCCCCAACATCTACCTGCCTAACACCGAATGGAATTCGGCGCGGCTGTGTTCGATCCCGTTGTTCCCCGACATGACCACCGATGACGTCGATCGTGTTGTCGGCGCCATTGAAAACACATTGGACAAAAGCCTGTGAAACCTTATCCGATCCGTTGCGTGTCAATCGTCATCCCGGTCTACAACGAGCAAGACAGCCTGCCCGAGTTGCTCCGGCGCACCGAAGCGGCGTGCCGGCAACTGCATCAGGATTACGAAATTGTGTTGGTCGATGACGGCAGTCGCGACAACTCGGCGCAGATCCTCGAGGACGCTGCCAGTCGCGAGTGCAGCCCGGTGGTGGCGGTCATTCTTAATCGTAACTACGGCCAGCACGCAGCGATCATGGCCGGGTTCGAACAGTGCAAAGGTGATGTGGTCATCACCCTAGACGCCGACCTGCAAAACCCGCCGGAAGAAATCCCGCGGCTGGTGGCTCAGGCCGAACTGGGTTACGACGTGGTCGCCACGGTGCGCAACAATCGTCAGGACTCTGCCTTGCGTCGTTGGCCATCGAAGCTGATCAACCTCGCCGTGCAGCGTTCCACCGGCGTCGCCATGAGCGACTACGGCTGCATGCTGCGCGCCTATCGCCGGACCATCGTCGACGCCATGCTCGCCTGCCGCGAACGCAGCACCTTCATCCCGATCCTGGCCAACAGCTTCGCCCGGCACACCACGGAAATTCTGGTGACCCACGCCGAGCGCGAACACGGCGAATCCAAATACAGCCCGATGCGCCTGATCAGCCTGATGTTCGACCTGATCACCTGCATGACCACCACACCGCTGCGATTACTGAGCATCGTCGGCTTCGGCATGGCCGGCCTCGGTTTGTTGTTCGCCGTCATGCTGATCGTCCTGCGCCTGGTCTTCGGCGCCGAGTGGGCCGGCGACGGGCTGTTTGTACTGTTTGCGGTGCTGTTCGTTTTCACCGGTGGGCAGTTCATCGGCATGGGCCTGTTGGGCGAGTACCTGGGCCGCATGTACAGCGACGTCCGGGCGCGCCCACGGTTCTTCATCGAAAAGGTTCTGCGCAGCCACCCCTCTACCCCTGCTCCCGTAGTCACCGTCGACGGCCTCACTTCCACTTCTTCAGATCAGGTTCTCTCATGAGCGCAAAAGCTGTTGTCTTCGCCTATCACGATATTGGCTGTGCCGGCATCGAAACCCTGCTCAATTCGGGTTACGAGATTGCCGCCGTGTTCACCCATCCCGACGATCCGAAGGAAAATGCGTTCTACAGCTCGGTTGCACAACTGTGCGCCCGCAAAGGCATCCCGGTGCACGCCCCGGAAGATGCCAACCATCCGCTGTGGATCGAGCGCATCAGCAAGCTCAACCCCGATTACCTGTTCTCGTTCTACTACCGCAATCTGTTGAGCGAACCGCTGTTGGCCACGGCCAGTAAAGGCGCGTTCAACCTGCACGGTTCGTTGTTGCCTCGCTACCGTGGCCGGGCACCGGCCAACTGGGTGCTGGTCAACGGTGAAACCGAAACCGGCGTGACCCTGCACCGCATGGTCAAACGTGCCGACGCCGGCGCGATCATCGCTCAGCAACGGGTGGCGATCGAGCGCAGCGACACCGCGCTGATCCTGCACGGCAAATTGCGCGTGTCTGCCACCGATCTGCTGCGCGATACCTTGTCGGCGCTGCTTCAGGGCAAAGTCAGTGAAACCCCACAAGATGAATCCCAAGCCACGGTGTTTGGCCGTCGCACCCCGGCGGACGGCAAACTGCTCTGGAACAAACCCGCTGAACAGCTGTTCAATCTGGTCCGCGCCGTGACCCAGCCTTATCCGGGCGCGTTCTGCGCGGTGGGCGAGCACAAGCTGATTGTCTGGAGCGCCGACGTGGCAAAGGGCAATGAAGGCCTGGCACCGGGCCGGGTCATCAGCGTCGATCCATTGCGAATCGCCTGTGGCGAAGACTCGCTGGTGATCAACGCTGGCCAGCGTAACGACAACGGTCTGTACCTGAGCGGCCCGCAACTGGCCAACGAACTGGGGCTGGTCGATGGTTCGGTATTGCGTGGCGCCGAATCGGGCCGTGGGCCACGTCGCACCCGGGTGCTGATCCTCGGCGTCAACGGTTTCATCGGCAATCACCTGTCCGAACGCCTGCTGCGTGACGACCGCTATGAAGTGTACGGCCTGGACATCGGCTCGGACGCCATTGAGCGGCTGCGCAGCCATCCGAACTTCCACTTCGTCGAGGGCGACATCAGCATCCACTCGGAGTGGATCGAGTACCACATCAAGAAGTGCGACGTGATCCTGCCGCTGGTGGCGATTGCCACGCCGATCGAATACACCCGCAATCCGCTGCGCGTGTTCGAACTGGACTTCGAAGAGAACCTGAAACTGGTTCGCTTCTGCGTCAAATACAACAAGCGCGTGATCTTCCCGTCGACCTCCGAAGTCTATGGCATGTGCCAGGACGGCAATTTCGACGAGGACAGCTCCAACCTGGTGGTCGGGCCGATCAACAAGCAACGCTGGATCTATTCGACCTCAAAGCAGTTGCTCGACCGGGTGATCTGGGCCTACGGCCAGAAAGGCCTGAATTTCACCCTGTTCCGCCCTTTCAACTGGATGGGCCCACGCCTGGACCGGCTGGACTCGGCACGCATCGGCAGCTCCCGGGCCATCACCCAACTGATCCTGAACCTGGTGGAAGGCACGCCGATTCGTCTGTTCGATGGCGGTGAGCAAAAACGCTGCTTCACCGACATCGCCGATGGCGTCGAAGCTCTGGCGCGGATCATCGACAACGAGAACGACGCCTGCAACGGCCAGATCATCAACATAGGCAACCCCGACAACGAAGCCAGCATTCGTCAGTTGGGCGAAGAACTGCTGCGCCAGTTCGAGGCGCACCCGCTGCGCAACAACTTCCCGCCGTTCGCCGGCTTCCGCGATATCGAAAGCAAAGCCTTCTACGGCACTGGCTATCAGGACGTGTCTCATCGCAAACCGAGCATCGCCAACGCCAAACGTCTGCTTGACTGGATACCAACGGTGCAGATGAGCGAGACCATCGGCAACACGCTGGATTTCTTCTTGCGCGAGGCCATGCTCGAACGGGCGGAGCAATCTACAGAAGAATCATGCTGATGCAGGCAGGCCTACGAATCGATGTCGACACTTACCGAGGCACCCGTGAGGGGGTGCCGCGGCTGCTGGACATGCTCGATGAGGCTCAGGTCAAGGCGACGTTTTTCTTCAGTGTCGGGCCAGACAATATGGGGCGCCACTTGTGGCGCCTGATCCGCCCGCAGTTTCTCTGGAAAATGCTGCGTTCCAACGCCGCCGGCCTGTATGGCTGGGACATTGTGCTGGCCGGCACCGCTTGGCCGGGCAAACCCATTGGCCGAGACCTCGGACACCTGATGCGTCAGGCCCTGGCGGGTGGGCATGAAGTCGGCCTGCACGCCTGGGACCATCACGGCTGGCAGGCCAATGCCGGGCGCTGGAGCGAGGCGCAGTTGATCGAGCAGATTCGCCGTGGCGTCGACAGCCTCAGCGACATCCTCGGGCAAAAAGTCGAGTGCTCGGCGTCTGCCGGCTGGCGGGCGGACGAGCGTGTGATCGAGGCCAAGCAGGGTTTCGGCTTTCGCTACAACAGCGATTGTCGGGGCCAAAACCTGTTCCGGCCGACATTGGCCGATGGCAGTCCGGGGACCCCGCAGATTCCGGTGGACCTGCCGACCTTCGATGAGGTGGTCGGCCCGACCGTCGCGGCCAAGGACTTCAATGCTTTCATTCTTGAGCGGTTCACCCCGCAAACACTCAACGTCTACACGATCCATGCCGAAGTAGAAGGGATTCTTATGGCCAACGATTTCCGTCAACTGCTGGCCGAAGCGCGCCGGCAGAACATTCATTTCCAACCCCTGGGCAATCTGCTGCCAGAGGCACCCGCCACCTTGCCGGTCGGCCGAGTCGTGCGCGGCACCCTCGAAGGCCGTGAAGGCTGGCTGGGGGTACAAGGCGCATGAGCCAGCGCTGGGCACTGCCGTTTTTGCTGGTCGTTTTGGCGCTGGCGTATTTGCTGCCACTGGGTACTCACGGTTTATGGATTCCCGACGAAACACGCTATGCCCAGATCAGCCAGGACATGCTCCTGAGCGGTAACTGGGTGTCGCCGCACTTCATGAGCCTGCGTTACTTCGAAAAGCCAGTGGCCGGTTATTGGATGATCGCCATTGGTCAGGCGCTGTTTGGCGACAACCTGTTTGGTGTGCGTATCGCCTCGGCGCTGAGCACCGGGTTGAGCGTGTTGCTGTGTTATCTGATCGCCCGACGGCTGTGGAACGAGCCGCGCAAGAGCTTCGCCTGCGCGCTGCTGTACATGAGTTTTACCATCGTCGCCGGACAAGCCGGCTACGCCAACCTCGATCCGCAATTCACTTTCTGGGTCAACCTGAGTCTGGTGGCTTTGTGGTTTGCGCTGGACAGCGTCAACCGTGGCCCGCGTCTGCTCGGCTGGGCGATGCTGGGGCTGGCCTGCGGTTTGGGTTTCATGACCAAGGGGTTCCTCGCCTGGCTGCTGCCGGTGCTGATCGCCCTGCCCTGGATGCTCTGGCAAAAACGCTGGCGCGAGCTGCTGACTTACGGCGCGGTGGCGATTGTCGTGGCCATCGCGGTCAGCCTGCCGTGGGCCCTGGCGGTGCATACGCAGGAACCCGATTACTGGCGGTTCTTCTTCTGGCATGAACACATTCGTCGCTTCGCCGGGGATGACGCCCAGCATGACGCACCGTGGTGGTTCTATTTGCCGCTGCTGGTGGCGTTCAGTCTGCCGTGGGCGGCGTTGCTGCCGTCGGCGCTGAAACAGGCGTGGCAGACCCGGCATCAGGCAGGCATCGCTTTCCTGTTGCTGTGGCTGCTGATGCCGTTGGCGTTTTTCAGCCTGAGCAACGGCAAATTGCCGACCTACATCTTGCCCTGCCTGCTGCCCCTCGCATTGTTGCTGGGCCATGCACTGGCAGACCATTTGAAGCTGGAACAGGGCCGGGTACTGGGGATCAATGGCCTGCTGAACCTGACGCTGGGCCTGATCACCCTGATTACGCTGGTCTGGCTGCAACTGAAAAACCCGCTGTACGCCCATGAACTGCACAACCTGGTGCTGGTGTTCATCGGTTTGATCGGCTGGATCATGGCAAACCTGCTGCAAGCGTTCCGCCCGTTGCAATGCTGGGCGGCACCGGCCTTCGGCAGTTTGCTGCTGATCGGCGTGCTGCCGGCCGGGATGCCCGATTCGGTGGTGGCAAACAAGATGCCCGATCAGTTCGTCCTCGAACACGCCGAGGAACTGGCGCAAAGCGGCAAGCTGTTGAGCAATGATCTGGGCGCCGCTTCAGCCCTGGCCTGGCGCCTGAAACGCCCCGACGTGGCGTTGTACAACACGATAGGCGAATTGAAATATGGCCTCGCCTATCCTGATTCAGTGAAGCAGCGAGTCGACCCGGACAAGGTTCGACAGTGGATGCGCGAAGCCCGCCAGAGTGGTTCGGTCGGCGTGGTGATGCGGGTCAAGGGCGATGGCGAGCTGCAAGAAATCGAACGACTGCCCAAGGATGGCAAACGTTATGAGCAAGGCAACCTGGTGATTCTGATCTTTCCTCAGGAGGCGTCATGAGCCTGCTGCTCGTTTTAACTGCCTGCCTGCTGACCTGCCTGGGCCAAATCGCCCAGAAATACGCCGTGGAAAGTTGGCGCGGCAAGGCGTCGGGCTGGGGTGAGAAGCTGCGTTCGCCGTGGCTGTGGCTGGCGCTCGCCTCTCTGGGATTGGGCTTGCTGGTCTGGCTGCTGGTGTTGCAACGCCTCGAAGTCGGCGTCGCCTATCCCATGCTCAGCCTGAATTTCGTGTTGATCACATTGGTCGCCCGCTTCGTCTTCCACGAAACCATCGACCGCCGTCACTGGTTGGGCGTGGCGCTGGTGATCGCGGGTGTGGTCTTGCTGGGGCAACACGCATGAGCCTGCGTCGCGGACTCGTCTTCGCCTTGGCCAGCGTGCTGCTGGGCAGCGCCGCGCAGTTGGGCATGCGCTGGAGCATGACCCGCCTGCCCCATCCCGAACAGTTGATAAGCGCCTTGAGCAACGGCAGCGTCGATGCGACCGCCGTGTCCGTCGTGCTGGCCGCCATCCTCGCCTATGCCGTGTCGATGTTCACCTGGCTCGCCGCCCTGCGGGATTTGCCCCTGGGTCGGGCGTATTCACTGCTGAGCATCAGCTACGCGCTGGTGTATGTGCTGGCCGCCAGCCTGCCGCTGTTCAACGAAACCTTCAGCCTTTCGAAAACCCTGGGGGTGGCGTTGGTCATCCTCGGTGTCGTCACCATCAACTCGCGACCCGCTCACACGCCCACTATCAGGAGAGCTCCATGAAAATCAGTGTATTTGGCAGCGGTTACGTTGGCCTGGTGCAAGCTGCCGTCCTGGCTGAAGTCGGCCACGACGTGGTGTGCATGGACATTGACGAGGAAAAAGTCGCGCTGCTGCAACAAGGCCACGTCAGCATCTTCGAACCGGGGCTGGCCAGCCTGGTGCGTGAGAGCCTGGAAGCCAAACGGCTGCAGTTCACCACGGACGAAAAATTCGCGGTGCAACATGGCCAGGTACTGTTCGTCGCTGTCGGCACGCCGTCCCGGGACGATGGTTCGGCGGACCTGCGCTACGTGCTGTCGGTGGGTGAAGCGGTGGCGCGTCACCGTGAACAACCGGTGATTCTGGTGGAGAAATCCACGGTGCCGGTGGGCACGGGCGATACGCTGCGCGCGCATATCGAAAAGTGCCTGCTCAAAGTCGGTCGGTTGCTACAGTTCGATATTGTCTCCAACCCCGAATTTCTCAAGGAAGGGTCGGCCGTGGCCGATTGCCGGCGCCCGGACCGCATTGTCATCGGTTGTGAACGCGATGACGTGCGCGATGTAATGCGCGACCTCTACGCCCCGTTCAACCGCAACCATGACCGCATCATGTTCATGGACCTGCGCAGCGCCGAGCTGACCAAATACGCTGCCAACTGCATGCTGGCGACCAAGATCAGTTTCATCAACCAGATCGCCGAGCTGGCCGAACACCTGGGCGCCGACATCGAATCTGTGCGGCTGGGCATCGGCGCCGATTCGCGCATCGGTTATCACTTCATCTATCCCGGCTGCGGTTACGGTGGCTCGTGTTTCCCCAAGGACATGCGCGCGCTGATTCACAGTGCCGAACAGGCCCACTGCTCCAGCGACCTGCTGCAAGCGGTGGAAGCCATCAACCAGCGGCAGAAACACAAACTGTTCGAACGCATCAACGCCTTCTACAAAGGCGATTTGCGTGGCAGGACCTTCGCCGTGTGGGGCCTGGCCTTCAAGCCCAATACCGACGACATGCGCGACGCGCCGAGCCGGGTGCTGCTGGAATCGCTGTGGGCTGCCGGGGCTCATGTGCGGGCGTTCGACCCGGAAGCCATGCAGGAAACCCAACACCTTTACCCGGACGAATCTAAGCTGATGCTTATGGGCACACCAGAATCGGTTCTTACCGGGGCCGACGCCTTGATCATTTGCACCGAGTGGCAGCAGTTCAAGGCGCCGGACTTCAACCTGATCCAGCAACGGCTTAACGCGCCGGTGATCTTCGACGGGCGCAACCTGTACGACGCCGAGCGCCTGGCCCGCAGCGGTTTCCTGTACTTCCCGATGGGCCGCGGTGAATCGCGCAACCTGCCGATTCCCCATCAGCAATGGCCAGCGGCCTCGGTCGTGGCGTGAACACGGTTTCGCCCGGCATTCGTCGGCAGTCCCTGGGGGTTGGGCTGCTGGCGCTAATGCTGTTCATCGCCGGGGTTTATCAGCAAGCGGCGATCGGTTTCGACTCACGGTTCGTGCTGTTCGCCCAGGAGATGCTGCGCCACGGGCCATCGGTTTTTCCGACTACCTACGGCCAGCCCTATGCCGATTATTCAGCGGTTTCGACGCTGTTCATCTGGTTGTTGTCCCTGCCGTTCGGGCAGGTCAACAGCCTCAGCGCCTGGTTGCCGAGCGCCATCGCTGCCGCGGTGATCGTCACGTTGATGTACCGGTTGCTCGCGCCGTACTCCAGACGTTGGGCGCTGCTGAGCATCGCCTTGATGTTGCTGACCAGTACGTTTGTCACTGAAACCCGTGCCGTTTCCCAGGATTTGATGCTGGCGGCCGTCGCGTTTTCGGTGTTCTACCTGGGGTACGCCACCGATCATTTTGCGATGCCTCGTCGGTTGCCGTTACTGCTTGCCTTGTTGCTGCTGGGCTTCGGCATTCGCGGGCCGATCGGGCTAATAATCCCCACCGGCATGCTGTGCAGTTATTACCTGCTCAATCGCCAATGGTCACGGTTGTTCGGTTTCGGCTTGCTGGCGACCGTGTTGCTGGCGATGTGTGTCGGCGTGCTGCTATGGCTGGCCGAAACCAGCGGCGGACCGGCATTCATGCAGGACGTGGTGCACATGCAGTTCTTGGGGCGTATGGATGGCAGCGAAGGGGCCAGCGGTTCGCTGTATTACTTCACCCGTTCGCTGGGTAACTATGCGCTCGCCTATCCGCTGGCGTTGCTGGTGTTGGCCGCGGTCTGGCTGACGAATCCACGGCAGGCCGGTCCGGCATTGCGTCTGTTGCAGTACTGCACGGCGGCCGGGTTGATTGTGATGATTGGTTTGTCGATTCCCCAGGCTAAAAAGGCTCGTTATCTACTGCCGATGCTGCCCATGGCGGCGATCATTGCAGCGTATCCGTTTCAGGTGGCGCAGGGTCGGGTGTTCGGTTGGTTGCGGACCTTGATGCAAGGGCTGTGGTTGCTGATTCCAGGGCTGTTGATCGTCGGATTACTGATCGCGCAGCGGCGTCTGCCAACGCCACCGGCTGCCTTTGTTCCGGTCCTGATCGTGCTTGCCGCGTTGCAAATCATCGCGCTGGTGGCGTGGTTCCGATCTCGTTGGCGGGCCGAAGTATTGGCCGGTTGTGCAGTCCTGGCGCTGTGGTCGGTTTACATCCTGGTGTTCGAACCGGCCGAGCGTCAGCTTTACGACACGCAAACCTTCAGCCGAGCGGCATTCGCACAGGTTCAGAAAGACCCGGCGCCGCTGGTGCTGCACGGCATGGGCAAAGACGCCAAGGCGATCAAGTTCATGGTCAATATCGAGCAGGATCTGCAACCGGTGTTCACCGAATCAATTCAAGAACTCGAAGCGCTGCCAGGACCGGCCTGGCTGATGATGGATCGGAGCGACTACCACGCCCTGCAAGGCACACCGCTGGGAGCCCAGGCGCCGATATTGAGCGGGCGTTTCGATAAAAACGATTACGTCCTGCTGCACACGCCTCCCTTGTAGGAGCTGCCGAAGGCTGCGATCTTTTGGTGGTTTCGATGTTGTTGAAGATCAAGATCAAAGGATCGCAGCCTGCGGCAGCTCTTACATAGGGACGTATAGCCTGCAGACCGTGGACGGTCGGCAAGCGAGCCTGTGTGTTGAGGTGCCGTTGGGTGCTCCGGGCAATCCGCTGAGTGATGAGGCGCTGGAGGAGAAGTTTTTCAGCTTGGCTAGCCGGGTGATGCCGCGACAGCGGGCGGAAGAATTGTTTGCGCAGTTGTGGCGGCTGGAAGAACTGGAGTCGGTTCGGGTGCTTGATCGATGGCTGACTTGAGTATGGCGTTGCCTGATCCGGCCTCTTCGCGAGCAAGCCCGCTCCCACAAGGTTCGCGTCGAGCCACGATTAAATGATCGACACAAAACCTGTGGGAGCGGGCTTGCCCGCGATTGGCAACGACTCGGTCTTGTGTCGGACACTACAGAATCTTAATAAGGACATTTGCCCCACCGTGGCCACTTACTCCCTCGTTATCCGCCGCTTGATGATCGTTTCGCTGACCATCGTCGTCAGCCGCGCCATTACCAGCCCGTTGCTCACCCTGTTTCTGAGCAACAAACTCGGCCTCAACCAACAGGACGTCGGCCTGTTGCTGGGCATCGCGGTGTTCATCGCCACCCTGCTCGCCCTTTACGGCGGCTACATCATCGACCGCCTCGAAAAACGTCGGCTGCTGATCCTGGCCATGCTCTCCAGTGCCATCGGCTTTGTGCTGCTGACCTTCGCCGAAAACCTTTACCTGACCACCGCCACCCTAGTGATTACCGAAACCGCCTCGGCGCTGTTCCTGATCGGGTCCAAGGCGATCCTCAGCGAGAACCTGCCTATGGGCCAGCGCGCCAAGGCTTTTTCGCTGCGCTACACGCTGACCAACATCGGCTACGCCACCGGCCCCATGCTCGGTGTGGTGATCGCCGGAGTGCAACCGCTGGCGCCGTTCCTGATTGCCGGCGGCATCGCATTCTTCAGTATTTTCCTGATGAGCGGAATTCCCAAAGACCCGGCCCAGATACCCGCCATCGGCCAGCCCCAGAGTTTCCTCAAAACCCTGATCACCCTGAAGAACGACCGCACGCTGATCATGTTCACTTGCGGCTGCCTGCTCAGCACCGTGGTGCACGGTCGTTTCACCCTGTACTTGTCGCAATACCTGCTGGTCACGCAAGACACCAAACGTGCCCTGGAAACCATGGCTGCCCTGCTCGCCTGCAACGCCATCAGCGTGATCCTGCTGCAATATCAGATCGGCCGGTTCCTCAAACGTGAACAACTGCGTTACTGGATTGCTGGCGGCACCAGCCTGTTCATCCTCGGGTTGATCGGTTTCAGCCTGGCTGACAGCCTGGTGAGCTGGTGCGTGGCGATGTTCATTTTCACCCTCGGCGAAATGATCATTTACCCCGCCGAATTCCTCTTTGTCGACACCTTGGCCCCGGAAGAACTGCGCGGCAGCTATTACGGCGCGCAGAACCTCGCGGCCCTCGGCGGTGCGCTGAGCCCGGTGATCTGTGGCTATCTGCTGATGCACACGCCCGCACCCACCATGTTCTATGCCTTGAGCGCGTTGACGGCAATGGGCGGTTTTCTCTGCTTCATGAGCGGTCGGCGCGTGGCAATACTGCAAAAATAATGCATTGAAACTGCATTAATATGAATTTGTCAGCATCAGGAATGATCGGCACACTGTGCGGCGTTCCTCCCCCAATAGTTGGAACTACTTCAAGGGCTTTCTGGGTATCCCAGCTAAGCCTTTTTTTTGCCTCGATTTTTACGGATTGTTTGCCTCATGTTTGCTCGCTGGTTCCCTGCCGCCATCAATACCCGTCCTTCAGAATGGAGCCGCGCCGCCATCGGCATGTCGCTGGGGACGATGTTCAGCGTCTGGCTCTGCAGTCAGGTATTTGGCATGGAAGTGGCGCAGCACCTGATCGGCCCGCTGGGTGCGTCCGCAGTATTGTTGTTTGCCGTGTCCTCAGGCGCCCTCGCCCAGCCGTGGTCGATTCTTGGCGGTTATTTGAGTGCCGGGGTGGTCTCTCTGCTGGTCGCTCACGTACTCGGACGCACCCTCGGCAGCGCCTGCCTGGCGGCGGGCATGGCGCTGATTCTGATGTGCTGGCTGCGTTGCCTGCACCCGCCTGCGGGAGCGTTGGCGTTGCTGTTGGTGTTGGCAGACCCGGCGACCATTGCCCTAGACTGGAAAGCCCTCGGCCCGGTGATGCTCAGTGGCTCGACAATGCTGCTCAGCGCACTGGCGTACAACAACCTGACGCGCATTCGCTACCCAAAACGTCCCGCTGAACCGGCACCGATGATGTCCGTCCCAGACAGCCAGGCGATCACTGCCGCGGATCTGAAACTGGCACTTGCCGACATGGAGGCCTTCTACGACGTCACCCCCGAAGACCTCGAACAACTGATCCATGCCAGTGAATTGCATGCCAAGCGGCGTAGCATCGGGGATGTATTTTCCAGCAAGGGTTGAAGATCAAAAGAAAGATCAAAAGATCGCAGCCTTCGGCAGCTCCTACGTTGAACATCGATCACGTAGGAGCCGCCGAAGGCTGCGATCTTTTGTTTTTGCCCTAAGGTAAAAATGCAAACAGCACCTGCACGTATCCCGGTTGTACATCACAAATTTGCACTGATACGATCCAGCATCGCTCGCGCGCGAGCTTCTCTATAAAGAACAATAAAAGCAGGGAGTTAGTGATGACTGCTCAGGTTTCATCCCCGACCACACAGCCCATGGATGCCACGCAAAACGAAGTGTTGGCCGAGGTGCGCAATCACATCGGTCACCTGACCCTCAATCGCCCCGCCGGCCTCAACGCCATTACCCTGGACATGGTTCGCAGCCTGCAGCAGCAGCTCGATGCCTGGGCACAGGATCCGCAGGTGCATGCGGTGGTGTTGCGCGGCGCTGGTGAGAAAGCGTTCTGTGCCGGCGGCGATATCCGCTCGCTGTACGACAGTTTAAAAAGCGGCGACACCCTGCATGAAGACTTCTTCGTCGAGGAATACGCCCTCGACCTCGCCATCCATCACTATCGCAAACCGGTCCTGGCCTTGATGGACGGCTTTGTGCTGGGCGGTGGCATGGGGCTGGTGCAAGGCGCCGATTTGCGGGTGGTCACCGAGCGCAGCCGTCTGGCGATGCCGGAAGTGGCTATCGGTTATTTCCCGGATGTCGGTGGCAGCCATTTTCTGCCGCGCGTTCCCGGTGAGCTGGGTATTTACCTAGGTGTCAGCGGCGTGCAAATCCGTGCGGCCGATGCGCTCTATTGCGGCCTGGCCGACTGGTACCTGGAAAGCAACAAGCTGGGCACCCTGGACGAGCAACTCGATCAGCTCGAATGGCACGAGACTCCATTGAAGGACCTTCAAGGTCTGCTGGCGAAACTCGCCGTGCAACAACTGCCGGCTGCACCATTGGCGGCGTTGCGGCCGGCTATCGATCACTTCTTCGCCCTGCCCGATGTGCCGAGTATGGTGGAACAACTACGTGAAGTGACCGTCGCCGATAGCCATGAGTGGGCCACGGCCACCGCTGACTTGCTGGAAAGCCGTTCACCGCTGGCCATGGGCGTGACCCTGGAGATGCTGCGGCGCGGTCGGCACCTGAGCCTGGAACAGTGCTTCGCCCTCGAACTGCACCTGGATCGCCAGTGGTTCGAACGCGGCGACCTGATCGAAGGCGTGCGCGCCTTACTGATAGACAAAGACAAGAACCCGCGCTGGAACCCGCCAACTCTGCAGGCGCTGGACGCCGAGCACGTGGCGAGTTTTTTCACCGGGTTCGACCCAAGCTGGAGCTGAGTCATGCACGATATCGAATTGAGCGAAGAACAAGTGATGATCCGCGACATGGCCCGGGATTTTGCCCGCGGCGAAATCGCGCCCCATGCACAAGCCTGGGAAAAGGCCGGCTGGATCGATGACGGTCTGGTAGCGAAGATGGGTGAACTGGGTCTGCTGGGCATGGTGGTGCCCGAGGAATGGGGCGGCACTTATGTCGACTACGTCGCCTACGCCTTGGCGGTGGAAGAGATTTCCGCCGGCGACGGCGCCACTGGTGCGCTGATGAGCATCCATAACTCCGTGGGCTGCGGGCCGGTGCTCAACTACGGCACCGAAGAGCAGAAACAGCAATGGTTGCCAGACCTCGCCAGCGGCCAGGCCATCGGTTGCTTTTGCCTCACCGAACCCCAAGCCGGTTCCGAAGCCCACAACCTGCGCACCCGCGCCGAACTGCGCGACGGCCAGTGGGTGATCAATGGCGCCAAGCAATTCGTCAGCAATGGCAAACGGGCGAAGCTCGCAATCGTGTTCGCCGTGACCGATCCGGAGCTGGGCAAGCGCGGCATCTCGGCGTTCCTGGTGCCGACCGAAACCGCAGGTTTTATCGTCGACCGCAGTGAACACAAGATGGGTATCCGTGCGTCCGATACCTGCGCCGTGACCCTGAGCAATTGCACCGTTCCCGAGGCCAATTTGCTCGGCGAACGCGGCAAAGGCCTGGCCATCGCCCTCTCCAACCTCGAAGGCGGCCGCATCGGCATCGCCGCGCAAGCCTTAGGCATCGCCCGTGCGGCGTTCGAAGCAGCGCTGGCTTACGCGCGCGATCGGGTGCAGTTCGACAAGCCGATCATCGAGCACCAAAGCATCGCCAACATGCTGGCCGACATGCACACCCGCTTGAACGCCGCGCGCCTGCTGATCCTGCATGCCGCAAGGTTGCGCAGTGCTGGCAAACCGTGTCTGTCGGAGGCCTCACAGGCCAAGCTGTTTGCCTCGGAAATGGCCGAGAAGGTCTGCTCGTCGGCGATACAGATTCATGGCGGGTATGGGTATCTGGAGGATTACCCGGTGGAGCGCTACTACCGGGATGCGCGGATCACGCAGATTTATGAAGGGTCGAGCGAGATACAGCGGATGGTGATTGCCCGGGAGCTCAAGCACTACCTGGTTTGAAGCCTTAAAAGCTTCGCGAGCAAGCCCGCTCCCACATTAGTCCTGCGGTGTACACGGCATTTGTGAACACCCGAGATCAAATGTGGGAGCGGGCTTGCTCGCGAAAGCGTCCGCAAGAACGCTACATCACTTACCCTGGAACTCCGCCTCCCGCTTGGCAATAAACGCCGCCATCCCTTCCTTCTGATCCTGCGTCGCAAACGCCGCATGGAACACCCGGCGCTCAAAACGCACACCTTCCGACAGGCTGACTTCAAACGCGCGGTTGACGCTTTCCTTGATCATCATCGCAATCGGCAGCGACTTCTTGGCAATCAGCGCCGCGACTTTCAGCGCCTCTTCCAATAGCTCATCCGCGGGCACGATGCGCGCAACAATGCCGCAGCGCTCTGCTTCCACCGCATCGATCAAACGTCCGCTCAGGCACATTTCCATGGCCTTGGCCTTGCCCACGGCTCGGGTCAGGCGCTGGGTGCCGCCCATGCCCGGCAACACACCGAGGTTGATTTCCGGCTGACCGAATTTGGCGTTGTCGCCCGCCAGAATGAAGTCGCACATCAACGCCAGTTCACAACCGCCGCCCAAGGCGAAACCGTTGACTGCGGCGATGATCGGCTTGCGGCGGTTGGCCACGCGATCGCTGTCGCTGAACAGGTCATCGAGGTAGATCTGCGGATACGTCAGCTCGGCCATTTCCTTGATGTCGGCACCGGCGGCGAAGGCTTTTTTCGAGCCGGTCAGCACGATGCAACCGATGTTCGAGTCGGCTTCCAGACCATCGAGGGCGTGGTTCAATTCGCTGACAATTTGCGCATTCAACGCGTTCAAGGCTTGCGGACGGTTGAGGGTAATCAGGCCGACGCGGCCGTGGGTTTCCAGCAAAATCGTTTCGTAGTTCATAGGTGGATTCCTTCTCAAAGATTGCGCGAAATGACCATGCGCTGAATGTCGCTGGTGCCTTCGTAGATCTGGCACACCCGCACGTCGCGGTAGATCCGCTCCAGCGGGAAGTCGTTCAGGTAACCGTAACCGCCAAGGGTTTGCAACGCCGAGGAGCAGACCTTCTCGGCCATTTCCGAAGCGAACAGCTTGGCCATGGATGCTTCCACCAGCGCCGGTTTGCCGCTGTCGCGCAACGCCGCCGCGTAATGCACCATCTGCCGGGCGACGGCGATCTGGGTTGCCATATCCGCTAGCCGGAAGGCTACCGCCTGGTGTTCGATGATCGGCTTGCCGAAACTCTCGCGTTCGCGAGCATAATCACGGGCCGCTTCGAACGCGGCGCGGGCCATGCCCACCGATTGCGAGGCGATGCCGACACGACCGCCTTCGAGGTTGGCCAGGGCGATCTTGTAGCCTTCGCCCTCCTCGCCCAGTCGATTGGCCACCGGGACTTTCACATCCTCGAAGAGGATCTGGCAGGTATCGGAGGCGTGCTGACCAAGTTTGTCTTCGACCCGCGCGACTTTATAGCCCGGCGAATCGGTCGGCACGATCAGCGCCGTGATCCCGCGTTTGCCGGCACTCGGGTCGGTCACCGCAAAGACAATCACCACCCCGGCGTTTTGCCCGGAAGTAATGAACTGCTTGCAACCGTTAAGCACGTAATGATCGCCATCGAGCCGGGCACGGGTTTTCAGGCTGCTGGCATCAGAGCCGGCTTGCGGTTCGGTCAGCGCAAACGCACCGAGCATTGCGCCGCTGGCGAGCGGCTTGAGGAAGCGTTCTTTCTGATCGTCGTTGCCGAACTTGAGGATCGGTACGCAACCCACCGAGTTATGCACGCTCATGATGGTCGAGCAGGCGCCGTCGCCGGCAGCGATTTCTTCCAGGGCCATGGCGTAGGCCAGATAACCGGTGTCACAACCACCCCACTGCTCCGGCACCAGCATGCCGAAGAAACCCAGGTCGGCCATCTCGCGGATGGCTTCCTTGGGGAAGCGATGTTCACGGTCCCATTCGGCGGCGAACGGTTTCAGCCGTTCCTGGGCAAACTGCCGGGCCGCGTCGCTGATCTGAAGTTGTTCGTCATTGGGAATCATGCCAAGTCCTTAAAAATGTAATTGCCCCTACAGAAACCATGCGGGCCTTAGTACAGGCATTCCACAGCCATGGCCGTGGCTTCACCGCCACCGATGCAGATCGCTGCAACACCGCGTTTCAGGCCTTTCTGGCGCAAGGCCGAGAGCAAGGTCACGAGGATCCGCGCGCCGGACGCACCGATCGGGTGACCCAAAGCGCAGGCACCACCGTGGACGTTGATCTTCTCGTGGGGGATTTCCAGTTTGGTCATGGTCACCAGACTGACCACCGCAAAGGCTTCATTGACTTCGAACAATTCGACTTCGTCCAGGGACCAGCCGGTTTTCTTCATCAGTTTCTTGATCGCGCCCACCGGTGCCACCGGGAACAGCCCCGGTGTGTCGGCAAATGCAGCGTGACCATGAATCACCGCCAGCGGTTTCAGGCCTTGTTTCTCTGCTTCGGAACGGCGCATCAGCACCAATGCCGCCGCGCCGTCGGAGATCGAACTGGAGTTTGCCGCGGTCACGGTGCCGCCATCGCGGAACGCCGGTTTCAGCGAGGCGATCTTGTCCAGCTTGGCTTTCGGCGGCTGTTCGTCGTGGCTGATCAGCACCTGTTCTTTGCCGACGGTCACGGTGAGCGGCACGATCTCGGCGGTGAAGCGGCCGTCCTTGATCGCCTGTTGCGCGCGGGTGGTCGAAGCAATGGCAAACGCGTCCTGAGCTTCACGGGTAAAACCGTTGGTTTCAGCGCAATCCTCGGCGAAGGTGCCCATCAGGCGGCCCTTGTCGTAGGCGTCTTCAAGACCGTCGAGGAACATATGATCGAGCAC
The DNA here is from genome assembly GCF_032424305.1 of Pseudomonas sp. JV414. NCBI lineage: Bacteria > Pseudomonadati > Pseudomonadota > Gammaproteobacteria > Pseudomonadales > Pseudomonadaceae > Pseudomonas > Pseudomonas sp. JV414. Next base: position 44,670 of record NZ_VYKC01000002.1, read on the forward strand.
GCGGCCGTGGCCCATACGGTAACCGCTGCGGGCGCGGTCCAGCAGGAATGGCGCGTTGGACATGCTTTCCATACCGCCAGCGACAACCACATCGGCACTACCGGCGATCAGCATGTCGTGAGCCAGAATCGTGGCTTCCATGCCCGAGCCGCACATCTTGTTCAGTGTCGTGCAACGGGTCGATTTATCCAGCCCGGCGCCGAGTGCCGCTTGCCGCGCCGGCGCCTGGCCGAGGCCGGCGGAGAGCACGCAGCCGAACAGCACTTCTTCTACGGATTCAGGGGCGATACCGGCGCGCTCAACGGCAGCACGAATAGCTGCGGCGCCCAGTTGCGGCGCGGTCAGGCTCTTCAGTTCGCCCTGGAAACCGCCCATCGGGGTGCGGACGGCGCTGACAATAACAATCGGATCGTTGGAAAGTGTCATGTTTAATCCTCCTTATTTGGCGGCCATGCGCAGGGCACCGTCGAGACGGATCACCTCACCGTTAAGCATGCTGTTTTCTATGATATGCCTGACCAGCGCGGCGTACTCGCTCGGCTTGCCCAGGCGCGGTGGGAACGGCACGCCGGCGGCCAAGGATTCGCGCACTTCCGGGGTCATACCGGCCATCATTGGCGTTTCGAAAATGCCCGGGGCGATGGTCATCACGCGGATGCCGAAGCGCGCCAGTTCACGGGCGGCGGGCAAGGTCAGGCTGACAATCGCGCCTTTCGACGCCGAATACGCGGCCTGACCGATCTGGCCGTCGAAGGCCGCGGCCGATGCGGTGTTGATGATCACCCCGCGCTCACCGTCTTCGTCGGCTTCGGTTTCGGCAATCGCCGCCGCTGCCAGGCGCAGCATGTTGAAGCTGCCGATCAGGTTAACGTTGATCACCTGGCTGAAACTGGCCAGTGCATGGGGGCCATTCTTGCCGAGGATCTTCTCGCCACGAACGATGCCGGCGCAATTGACCAGACCATTAAGGCCGCCAAAGGCTTTGACCGTCGCCTGCACCGCCGCTTGCGCAGCCGCTTCATTGCTGATATCCGCCACCACGCTTTGCGCGCCAAGACGTGCAGCCTGAGCCGCGACGGCTTCGGCGTTCATGTCCACCAGCATCACTTTGGCGCCGGCAGCCACCAGCATTTCAGCGGTGGCGGCACCGAGGCCAGAGGCACCACCGGTGATGAGAAAAACCTTGTTTTCGATCTGCATCATTGTTTCCTTGGATTCAAGCTGAAACGTTCTTCGCGGTGGCCTCTTGAGCCTTGGCGATTTCCTGGTTGCGCAAGATAAAGCGCTGCAATTTGCCGCTTGGGGTTTTCGGCAATTCGCTGACAAATTCGATTTCACGGGGGTACGCGTGCGCCGCCAGACGCTTGCGCACGTGTTGGCGCAGCTCTTCGGCGAGTGCAGGTTCGGCGCGGTATTGCGGACTGAGCACAACGAAGGCTTTGACCAGCTCGGTGCGCTCCGGGTCGGGCTTGCCAATTACGGCGGCTTCGACCACTGCCGGGTGTTCGATCAGCGCGCTTTCCACGTCGAACGGGCCAACGCGATAGCCGGAGGTGGTAATCACGTCGTCGCTGCGGCCGACGAAGCTGATGCTGCCGTCCGGGTTCCACTCGACGGTGTCGCCGCTCAGGTAATAGTTGCCGACGAAGGCCTTGGTCGGTGCGCCTTCGTAGCCGCCGAACCAGCACATCGGCGATTGGGTACGGTCGATGGCCAGGATTCCTGGCTGGCCGACGCCGAGCTCTTTGTATTCGTCATCCAGCACTACGATGCGGTGACCCGGCGAGGCGAAACCGGCAGCGCCGACGTGCACCGGATGATCGAGGCCGTGGTGGTTGCACAAGACCATGCCCAGTTCGGTCTGGCCGTAATGGTCGTGGATCACCACGCCGAGGTTATCGGCGAACCAGCGGATCACTTCCGGGTTCAGCGGCTCGCCGGCGCTGCTGACAATACGCAGTTTGCCCTTGATCGAGCGGGCGAACTCGTCGCCACCGGCAATCAGCAAGCGATACGCGGTCGGCGAACCGGTGAGGTTGGTGATCCCGTATTTGTTGATCACCCGACAGGTGCTTTCGAGGGTGAACGGGCCATCGTAAAAGGTGATCGGATGCCCCATCGCCATCGGCCCGGTGACGCCGAAATAGATGCCGTAGGCCCAGCCCGGGTCGGCGACGTTCCAGAACGCGTCTTCAGGGCGCAGGTCCACCGCGTCACGGGTGTAACTCTGGAACGCGACGATCGCCTTGAGCGGTACCGACAACGCTTTCGACGGGCCGGTGGTGCCCGAGGTGAACATCAACAGGAACGGGTCTTCGCCGGTCAGTAATACCGGTTCGCAGACGTTGGAGTAGTTCGCCAGTTCGGCCCAGAAACTGAAGTCGCCACGCACGATGCCCTGGCCCTTGGGCCCGCCAACGGTGACGATAGTCGGGCAGTCAGCCACTTCAGCGAGTTTCGGGCGATTGACCGCATCGGTCACCACGACGGCGGCACCGGAGCTGTTGAGGCGATGTTCGATGGCTTTCGGGCCGAAGGCGGTAAACAGCGGCTGATAGACCGCGCCGATGCGCCAGGTGGCGAACACGGTGATCAGTAATTCGATATTGCGTGGCAAGAGGCCGGCGACTTTATCGCCCTTCTTCACGCCCTGGGCCAGCAGGAAATTGGCAAACCGCGCGGCCTTGTCCTGCAAGTCGCTGAAGGTGTAGGTCGCGCTGGCACCGTCGCGGCCTTCCCAGAACAGCGCGATGCGCCCCGGCAAGGCATGCCGGTCGCAACACTCGACGCAGGCATTGAGCGCACTCAACGACCCTGTGAGCGCGGCATCGACGGTGTGCTGATAATTGAACTGTGACGTAGCAGACAAGTAATCGCGCATTGCCAGAATCCCTGTGTATTTTTATTAGGTTGGGGAACCGTAAATAACAGGCAAATACTCGCTCTGCGCGGGGCGCGGGACAATGGTCAAAGCTATCAAGTTGTGTGACTGGTTTGGCCAAGGTTCAAGGGATGCGTCGCCTGAACGGACGCCATCGCGGGCAAGCCCGCTCCCACAGGTTTTGCGGCGTGTACAACATTTATGGTCACCGCATATCACTGTGGGAGCGGGCTTGCCCGCGATGGCGCCGGCTCAGGCACCACACAATCCGGATCAACTGGCTTCGTTAAGAATCAAACTCCGATAATGCCCCGGATTGGACCCCGACCACTTGCGAAACGCCTTGTAGAACGAACTCGCATCGGCAAACCCCAAACGAGTAGCGATTTCGGCGAAGCTGATAGCCGGTTCGGCCAACCAGACAATGGCCAGTTCCTTACGCACGCTGTCCTTGAGTCCCTGATACGTCTGCCCCTCTTCAGCCAGGCGGCGGCGCAGGGTCGAGGCCGACATGCACAGTTGCTGCGCCAGCGCCTCGGTTTCCGGCCAATGCTCGGCAGGCAGTTGCCGCAGATCGTGCTTGATCCGACTGGCCAGACTCTCCGGATCGCGGTACTTGACCAGAATGTTCGCCGGCGCATGGGCGAGGAATCGCTTCAATTCTTCAGCGCTGCGCTTGATCGGCAAATCCAGGCAATCGGCCGAGAAAATCATCCGCGTGCGCGGCCGGTCGAACCGCAGGTTCTCGGAGAACATCACCCGATAGTCATCGCAAAAATCCGGCGCCGGGCAACGCAACTCAATGGCCAGAATCGGTATCCGCCGCCCCGCCAGCCAGCAGGCCACGCCATGCACGATCATCCAGTAAGTGAAATAGGTGAAGGCGCGGCGCGGGTCTTCGTCGTCTTCCAGCAGGACGATTTCCGCCAGGCTTTGCTGGCGAACCAGTTGCGCGGGCATGCGTTCTAGCATCAACGACAGGAAGCTCAGGCCCGAAGTCAACCCGGCGGCCAGGCTCGGCTGGACCATCGAGCAGCGACACAGAAACTCCAGGCTGCCGGACTTGAGCTTGCGCGGGTCCATGCCAAAAAACTCATCGTCCCCGCGCCGGGCCAGCAAGCGCCACAACCGTGCATAGGCGGTGGCCGGAACACGGGCGTCGGTGGTTTCCAGCAACGCCGGATCAATGCCGACCTTGTTCAACACCTCTTCGGTGGCAGCGCCCGGGGCGCAACTTTGCAACAGCGCTTCACGCACCAGTTGAATGGAGATGGTGTCTTTTTCCGACATTGACCGTGGCGAGCCTTGTTGTTTGAGTGGTGGGCATATTAGCGCAGCCACCAGCCCGGTGCAGATCCCTGTGGGCAGCCTAAATCCATGTGGGAGCGGGCTTGCTCGCGAAGGGGCCATAACAGTCAACATTGATGTCGCCTGACACACCGCTTTCGCGGGCAAGCCCGCTCCCACAGTGGATTTGAGTGATGCACAATTGTGTGACCGACACATAACTCACTGTGGGAGCGGGCTTGCTCGCGAAGGCATTCTCACCGGCGACACACCCGCCCCGCCGTGTTAACCCTCACAAAATCCGATACAACAACCGCTCGATCCGTACCCGACTCACACGCTTGAGAAACTTGGCCACTCCCGCCGGGTAATCCGGCAGCGTTTCCAGATCCTGATACCGCTCGATTCGGCTGGTGTGCTGGAAAATCTCCGTCAGCTCATTATCACGCGGCTCCAGCAATTCACCTTTCGGATCATCGATCAGCAACGCGTTTTCCAGGTCGAGTCGGAACGCTCGGGGATTGAGGTTATTGCCGGTCAGCAAGGTGTAGCGCTGATCGATCCACATGCCCTTGAGGTGATAGGTGTTGTCGCCATCCTTCCACAAATGCAGGTTCAACTTGCCACTGTCGATGCTGCGCTGATGCCGTTTGGCGAAGCGTCGCAGGCTGATCTCGTAAAGGTACGGCAGCGCCGCGATCACCTTGAACGGCTCGGTGGGCGGAATGTAGAAGTCGTTGGCGGTTTTGTCGCCGACGATGATGTCGATCTTCACACCACGAGCCAGGGCCCGGTTGATTTCCCGGGTCACTGCCAGCGGCAGGTTGAAGTATGGGGTGCAGATGGTCAGCTGATGTTGAGCGCTGGCGATCAGTTCGCAGATCACCCGACTCAACGGGTTGTTCTTGCCCACACCGAGCAATGGACTGACCGATAAACCGCCCTTCGCCGTGCTGCCCACCGTGGTGTCGTACGCCGCGTGCTTGAGGCGGCTGCGCAGGTCACCGATGTCGTTGCGCAGGCTGCGGGTGGTCGGCAGGTTTGGCAGGTCGAGGCGATGCACCGCTTTTGAGGCAATCAGACCATGCTGAATCAGGTGCTGCATCGAATCGGCCAGCGCATGATTCTGCAGCAGGTGATAACGGTCGAAGCGGTACTTGTCGAATTTGTGCAGGTAAACGTTGTTCAAGCTCGCGCCGCTGTAGAGCACGCAATCGTCGATCACGAAGCCCTTCAAATGCAGCACGCCGAACAGCTCGCGGGTCTGCACCGGCACGCCGTACACCGGCACCACGCTTTCGTGGGTGCGGGTCGTTTCCTGATACCAGGCCGAGTTACCCGGCTGCTTGCCGGCACCGATCAAACCGCGCTGGGCACGCAGCCAGTCCACGACCACCACCACGTCCAGTTCCGGGCGCGCCAGTTTGGCGGCGTGCAGGGCATCGAGGATTTCCTGCCCGGCCTCATCCTGTTGCAGGTACAGCGCGACGATATAGATGCGCTGGGTTGCCTGGGCGATTTGTTCCAGCAGGCAACGACGGAACTCGGCGGCGCCAGAGAGGATGGTGACGGCATCGGCGGTCAGCGGAAAACTGCGCAGTTTAGGCAGCAGAGAGCGTTTGAAAAGCGACGGCATAGGGCTCGCAAAGGGTCGAATCCGAAGAGTCCGAGAGCTTACACCATGGATGGGTTTGGGTCTTGTTACTGTCTGTAATGGCCTCTTCGCGGGCAAGCCTCGCTCCTACGGTTGATTGCATTCCTCTGTAGGAGCGAGGCTTGCCCGCGAAGGCAATTTCACAGTCGCCAAAAATAATTTATTGACCAAGAAGAACGATCATTCTACTGTTCGCAACATGAACGAAATCACTAGCAACGACACACGCGACATCATTCTGGATGTCACCGAAAAGTTGATCTACAAAAGTGGCATCGCTGCCACCGGCATGGATCTTCTGGTGAAAACCGCCGGCGTTTCCAGAAAAAGTATTTACCGCTACTTCGCCAACAAGGAGGAGCTCACCGTCGCGGCCTTGCAACGCCGCGATGTGCGCTGGATGAATTGGTATCGAAGCGAAGTCGGCAAGGCGCAAACCCCAGCCAAGCGGCTGCTCAACCTGTTTACCGTGCTCAAGACCTGGTTCGACTCCGAAGGCTTTCGCGGTTGCGCATTCATTAACACCAGCGGCGAAACCGGCGATGCGCAAGACCCGGTTCGCCTGGTCGCCAAAGACCACAAACAGAAGCTGCTCGACTACGTGCGCAAGCTCTGTACCGAACATGGCGCACACGACCCGGAGACGCTGGCCAAACAGCTGCTGATCCTGATCGACGGTGCCATTACCGTAGCGCTTGTGATGGGTGATCACAGTGCCGCCGATAATGCGCAATGCATGGCGCGAAAGTTATTGGACCTGTAACACTTTTAATAAGCCCGACAACGTGCTTGAACGTTAATTTGATAGGGAGACTTTATATGTCTACTGCCGAAGTTCGTCCGCCATTGCCGCCGTTTACCCGTGAATCGGCCATCGAAAAAGTTCGCCTGGCCGAAGACGGCTGGAACTCCCGCGACCCGGAACGGGTGTCCCTGGCCTACACCCTGGACACCCAGTGGCGTAACCGCGCCGAGTTCGCCCATAACCGTGAAGAAGCCAAAGCTTTCCTGACCCGTAAATGGGCCAAGGAACTGGATTACCGGCTGATCAAGGAACTCTGGGCCCATGGCGACAACCGTATCGCCGTGCGTTATGCCTACGAATGGCATGACGACTCGGGCAACTGGTTCCGTTCCTATGGCAACGAGAACTGGGAGTTCGACGAGAACGGCTTGATGTTCAACCGTTACGCCTGCATCAACGACATGCCGATCAAGGAAAGCGACCGCAAGTTCCACTGGCCGCTGGGCCGCCGGCCGGATGATCACCCAAGTCTTTCCGACCTCGGTCTGTAACTTCACCGAAATCCACTGTGGGAGCGGGCTTGCCCGCGATGGCAAAGTTACAGACAACTTATTTGTTGAATGTGAAACCGTCATCGCGGGCAAGCCCGGCTCCCACAGGGTTTTATGGTGTTCAGGCGACCGCAGTCTGATGCCTGATAGCCGCTTTGGCCTCCAGCTCCCTCACCAACGGCAACACCCGCTTCCCGAAGTATTCCACCTCTTCCTGAAAGTGCAGAAACCCCGCCAGCACCAAATCCACGCCCACTGCTTTCAACGCGACGATCCGCTCGGCGATCTGCTGTGGCGTGCCAATCAAATTGGTCTTGAAGCCATCGTTGTACTGCACCAGGTCTTCAAACGTCGATTTGGCCCAGTTGCCCTCACCCTCGGGCGATGCCCTGCCCGCCTGTTTCGCTGCATCGCCAAAGGCATTCACAGCTTCGGGGTCGGCCTGATCGATGATCTGCGCCAACACCGCCCGCGCCTCTTCTTCGGTGTCGCGAGCGATGACAAAGGCATTCACGCCGACCTTCACCGAATGATTGTTCGCGGCCGCTTTCGTGCGAATGTCATCGACCTGGGCCTTGATGCCTTCGGGGGTGTTGCCGTTGGTGAAGTACCAGTCCGAAACCCTCGCCGCCATGTCCCGGGCCGCACGGGAGCTGCCGCCCTGAAAGACTTCCGGCTGGCCCAGCGGTTTGGGTTTGAGGCTGTAGTTGTCGAAGCGGTAGAAGTCGCCGCGAAAGGTAAAGTTGTCCTGGGTCCAGATGCCCTTCAATGCGCGAATAAATTCTTCGGAGCGGCGATAACGTTCATCGTGCTCCAGCCAGTGTTCACCGATAGCCTGAAACTCGCCCTTGAACCAGCCGCTGACAATGTTCACCGCCACCCGGCCGTTGGTGAGTTGATCGATGGTTGCCAGTTGCTTGGCCGCCAGCGCCGGTTGCCATGGCCCCGGCAGGATCGCGGCGATGACTTTCAATTTTGTGGTGGCGGCCAGCAGCGCATGGCTGAAGGCAACGGATTCATGCTGGAACTCGGCGCCATAACCGGCGGTGAAACGAATCTGGGTCAGGGCATATTCGAACCCCGCCTCTTCGGCCAGTTGCGCCAGTTTGCGGTTGTAGTCGATGCCCCAGTGGGTGCGCTGCTCGATCTTGCTGACCACCAGCCCGCCACTGACGTTCGGTACCCAGTAGGCAAATTTGACGGCTTGCTGACTCATTGGCGTGTCCTCGGGTTTTCAGGGAAGTCCTGAGGCCAGAGCAGCAACCGTGCCAGCGCTGAATCACGATTTGTGACACTACCGTCTTGAGTCGAGCGAGATCCCTGTGGGAGCGGGCTTGCTCGCGAAAGCGGTATGCCAGCCAATAAAGATGTTGAATGTTAAACCGCCTTCGCGAGCAAGCCCGCTCCCACAGGGATCCGGGTGCACCTGAAGCAATTTGCTGATGCACTGTTGGCACAGCAACAATTCAGGCCACGCCGACATCCACAACATCCAATAAACCAAGGTCTGCGAGCTTCGGCATGGACCGTGCAATCCCCTATGGTACTCACTGCCGTCCCAAGGAGCTGTCCCATGACCGAACATCAAGTAATCAACCCGCTGTCCATCGGCGCCGACTATGAAGCGCTGGCCGCACGTTTTCGGCCAATCTTCCAGCGCATCGCCGCCGGTGCCGTTGAACGCGAACAAACCCGCAGCCTGCCTTACGAACCGATTCAATGGCTCAAGGAGGCTGGCTTCGGCGCGGTGCGGGTGCCGGTTGAATACGGCGGTGGCGGCGCGTCTCTGCCGCAGTTGTTCGAATTGCTGATCGAACTGGCCGAAGCCGATTCCAACGTACCCCAAGCCCTGCGCGGGCATTTCGCCTTTGCCGAGGACCGTTTGAACTCACCGCCGGGGCCGGGCCGGGATCTGTGGTTCAAACGCTTTGTCGAGGGTGACATCGCCGGCAATGCCTGGACCGAAATCGGCGCCGTGACGATCGGAGATGTGATTACCAAGGTCTCGCCCCACGGCGATCGGTGGCGGCTCAACGGCGAGAAGTTCTACAGCACCGGTAGTATTTTCTCTGACTGGATCGACGTCTATGCCCAGCGCAGCGATACCGGCGGCGATGTGATCGCCGCCGTCCGCACACGCCAACCGGGAATTGTGCAGAGCGATGACTGGGACGGTTTCGGCCAGCGCACCACGGGCAGCGGCTCCTCGCGGTTTATCGAGGCTGAAGTGGACGCCGAGAACATCATCGACTTCGCTACCCGCTTCAAATACCAGACGGCGTTTTATCAATTGGTGCTGCTGGCGACCCTGGCCGGAATTGGCCGTGCCGCGTTGCGCGATGTGGCGCATCAGGTGCGCGAGCGTAAACGCATCTACAGCCATGGCAATGCACAACGGGTCAGCGAGGATTCGCAAGTGCAGCAGGTGGTGGGTGAAGTGGCGGCGTGGGTGTATGCCGCCGAAGCCAGTGCGTTGAAGGCTGCGCAACCGGCACAACGGGCTTATCTGGCGCGGTTCTCCGGGGATGAAGCGCTGGAGCGCGCGGCGAATGTGGCAGCGGAGATTGAGTCGGCCAAGGCTCAGGTAGTAGTCTCGGAATTGATCCAGCGCGCGACCACGGCGCTGTTCAATGCCTTGGGCGCTTCGGATGTTCGTGAAGGCAAATCGCTGGACCGGCATTGGCGCAATGCGCGGACCGTGTCATCGCACAATCCGGTGATCTACAAGGCGAGGATTGTCGGGGACTGGGCGATTAACGGGACTGAACCGCCGTTTGTGTGGCAGATTGGTAATGGGCCGCAGCACAAAATCTAAGGTTGCACGCAATCCCTGTAGGACCTGGCGAAGCCTGCGATCTTTTGACTTTGCTCTGTTTTTTCAAGATCAAGATCAAAAGATCGCAGGCTTCGCCAGCTCCTACAGAGACTGTGTGCAGCCATGACAATTGGGCCGTACCCGATCATGCGCATGCATTGCGCCAGACCGGTCGCCGCAGAGTTGGGATATGGGTAAGATACCGGCCTTCCTCGCAGCCCCTCTTCCTGCGCCCTGCCGAATAAGCCCATTCCATGCCTTTCGAACTCAGCGTTGACCTCACTACCCTGGCCGTTCTGGCCCTCGTCGCTTTCATTGCCGGTTTCATCGACGCCATCGCCGGCGGTGGCGGTCTGTTGACCACTCCGGCGCTGCTGACCGCCGGCCTGCCGCCGCACCTGGTGCTGGGCACCAACAAGCTCAGTTCGACCTTCGGCTCGGCCACTGCCAGTTTCACTTTCTACCGACGCAAGCTGTTCCATCCTCGGCAATGGACGCACGCCATCGTCGGCACGTTGGTGGGTGCTCTCACCGGCGCCGTGGTCGCTCATTACTTGCCCGCGGAATGGCTGAACAAGATGCTGCCGGTGATCGTTTTCGCCTGCGGCCTTTATCTGTTGTTCGGCGGCACACCGAAGGCGCCGCTGGACAGCGACGCACCAATCAAGAAAAAGTGGCAATCGAGCCAAGGCTTCAGCCTCGGCTTCTACGACGGTGTGGCCGGACCGGGAACGGGGGCGTTCTGGACCGTCAGCAGCCTGCTGCTCTACCCCATCGACCTGGTCAAGGCCAGCGGCGTGGCGCGCAGCATGAACTTCGTCAGCAACATTGCGGCGCTGTCGGTGTTCATATTTTCCGGGCAGGTGGACTGGATCATCGGCCTGAGCATGGGCCTGTCGGTGATGGTCGGCGCCTTCTTCGGCGCGCGCACCGCCATCAGCGGCGGTGCGAAGTTCATTCGCCCGGTGTTCATCACCGTGGTGCTCGGCTTGACCGTCCGGTTAGCCTGGCAGCACTGGTTCAGCGTGACCTAAGCGCCGCGCCACATAGACGTCGATCAGGTAACGGGCAATCGAGCGAGACGCCGGCAACGGCGGCAGCTCGTGCACGTTGAACCACTGGGCGTCTTCGATCTCGTCTTCCTGACAGACAATCTCGCCCCCGGCGTACTCGGCGTGAAAACCGAGCATCATCGAATGCGGGAACGGCCAGCATTGACTGCCCATGTACTGGATGTTCTTGACCTCGATCTGCACCTCTTCGCGGACCTCGCGAATCAGGCAATCCTCGGCCGACTCGCCCGGCTCGGCAAACCCCGCCAAGGTGCTGTAGACCCCGGTGACAAAACGTGGCGAACGGGCCAGCAGAACTTCGTCGCCACGGGTCACCAGCACGATCATGCTCGGTGAAATGCGCGGATAGTGGCGTATATCACACGGTTCACAGTACATCGCCCGCTCACGCGGCACCTGGCTCATCACCTGCCCGCAATTGCCACAAAAACGATGTTCACGGGCCCAGGTACCGATTTGCGCGGCATAGCCTAGAACCTTGTAAACGGTGTGATCGCCCTCGAGCATGAACGCTCGCAGGCCTTTCCAGTTACAGCCCGGCACTTCGCTGTGACTGCGCAGCTCCAGCAGGTAGACCGGTTCGCCATCCAGGTGACCGATGCCATGCTCGGCGAGAATCGACAGGTCCTGGCGCTTGAGCCATTCGCGTGGAAACAGCGCGCCATTGTCATCGAACAAAAAGCCTTCAGGGCTGCGTGCCACGGCCCAACCGCCGGGTTGATCGGTGTCCAGTACTGCAGTGGTCCAGCGTGAAATCATGTTTAATCAATCCAGAAATTCGGGTTTCTGTTTGCTCATATGGGCGGCCATAGCCACGCGCAGATCGGTAGATTGCAGCATGGCGGCGTTCCAGGTGGCGACGTATTCGAGGCCGTCGTCGATGCGATGGTCACGCATGTAGCTGATCATCTCTTTGGTGCCGGTGATAGCAATCGGCGACTTGCTGGCAATTTCACGGGCAATGCCCATCACGCCTTCAAGCAGGCTGGCGGTGTCGCTGTAGACGCGATTGACCAGGCCGATGGTGCGCGCTTCGTCGGCGCCAAAGGTGCGACCAGTGTAAGCCAGTTCACGCAGCATGCCGTCACCGATTATCCGTGGCAAGCGTTGCAAAGTGCCCGCATCGGCTGCCATGCCGATGTCGATTTCCTTGATGGAAAATTGCGCGTCCTCGGCGGCGTAACGCATATCGCAGGCCGAGATCAGGTCAATGGCGCCGCCCAGGCAATAACCCTGAATCGCCGCCAGCACCGGTTTGCGGCAGTTGTCGACGGCATTGAACGACGCTTGCAGCGCGAGGATCTTGCGCCGTAGGAGGCGCGCATTGCGGCCGACATCCTTGCCCAGTTCATTGGCCACACCGGCCAGCATCATCAGGTCGATACCGGAAGAAAAATGCTTGCCAGCACCACTGAGTACCACCACCCGGACTTCGTCGGTATCGTCGATCCACTGGAAAATCTCGATGATCTCGCTCCAGAACGCGGCGTTCATCGAATTGATCTTTTCCGGGCGGTTGATCTGCACATGGGCGATGTTATCGGCCAGTTCGACGCTGAAGGCGGTGTATTGAGGCATGGCAGTGATCCTTTACCGGGCAGAATATGAGGCCCGAACTATAACAAGGCATCAGTGCCGGCAGTAAGGCAGCGGTTCGGCCAAATGCGGGACTGGCTTCAGCTTCTTTAGCGTCTGGACCGGCCTCTTCGCGGGCAAGCCTCGCTCCTACAGGGGAATGGTGTCGGATACATAACGTGCGACCGACACATAACCTGTAGGAGCGAGGCTTGCCCGCGAAGGCCACACCGCCGATCCAACTGCCCCTCACTGTCACAAACGCAGCCATTTAATAAATCCGACTTAGCACGCGAGCAAAGTTGTCACTATGCTTGCACCTGACTTTCCAAGGAGGAACCCCACCCATGCCAATTTCTTCACGTGCAGCCCTACTGGTTATCGACGTACAGAACGACTTCATCCCCGGCGGTCAATTACCGGTGCCGGAGGGCGACCTGATCGTGCCCTTGATCAACCGACTCGGCCGGCAGTTCAAACAGGTCATCATCGCCCAGGACTGGCACCCGCCTGGCCATGCCTCGTTCGCATCCAGCCACCCCGGTCGCAAACCTTACGACGTGATCCAGTTGCCTTACGGCGAGCAGACGCTCTGGCCTGAGCATTGTGTGCGAGCCACACCTGGCGCCGAGTTCCACGCGGAACTGGACCTGCCCCACGCCCAATTGATCATCCGCAAGGGCTGTAATCCGGACATCGACAGCTATTCGGCGTTTCTGGAAGCGGATCGAACCACGACCACAGGCTTGGCCGGATACCTTAAAGAGCGCGGCATCGACACGGTTTACATGGTCGGGCTGGCACTGGATTTCTGCGTGATGTTCTCTGCGCTGGACGCGCGGGCGGCGGGGTTCAATGCGTTTGTGGTGATGGATGCGTGTCGGGCGATTGACCTGAAAGGGTCGTTGGCGGCAGCAATTGACCGGATGCAGGTGGCGGGGGTTGGGTTAATTCCATCAACCGAAATACTCGGTTGAACGCTTAATAATCTGTGACTGGTGATTCCCTGTGGCGAGGGGGCTTGCCCCCGTTGGGTCGCGAAGCGGCCCCCTACATTTCTTCAGTCACATCGCGGATGCAGGATTAGCGACTGCTTCGCAGCCGAACGGGGGCAAGCCCCCTCACCGCAGCTGCTACAGACGCGCGACCAGATCGAGCGGGTTGACTGCCTTTACCTCACTCCCTATCCTCGCGCCTGTCACGACTCATTCGTGATGGGGTTTGACGGCTCCACTTTTTCCTAGGACCTTGCGCAGCGCTATGGCAGCTGTGCGTGGGGCACTTTCGAGTGCGCCGGGTTTCCTAGGACCGGTCCGTCAACCTGCGTACAGTTGCCACCCAAAATCGTTTGACGGCGATTACGTGGCAGCTCCACTTCCTAGGAGATGCACATGACCGATTCCACCACAAAATCCACTCCCTTCGCCCGCTGCGACCACGTCGACCATCATCTGTTCGCCGTCCAACCCGACATCCCAATACTCGACGCACTCGAACACGCCTCGGTCTACCTGAGCTGCGCCGAAGCCCTCGCCCATCAAGTCCCCTCCGCCACCCACCCTGAACATTGCGCCTCGTTACGCTGGGCCAGCCAGCAAATGCTCGGTATCGCCCGGTCATTGGTGCAAGCTTCAATCGACGGTTTGCACGCCGCCCAAGCAGGAGGTGAAGCATGAACCCGCACATGCCGATGACCAACAACGATTGCGACATCCCGGTTTTTTTGGTCGCCACTCAGGCGCCACTGGATGTGCTGCACAGCAATGCCGCCACCCGTTTTCTGGCAGTCACGCAAATGATGGAAAGCCTGGCCAATCTCGACATCACCCGCGCCAGCGGCGCAGACGTGCAGCAGATTGCTCACGCGGCGGCGATGATGCTGCGTGATGGGTGTGATGTGATGGATGTGTTGGGCCGGCAGATTCGGGCGCTGGACTGAAGCACGAAATGGCTCTTTGCTAGTGCCGTCCCTGTGGCGAGGGAGCAAGCTCCCTCGCCACAGGGACGGCACTGAAATCAGGTTTCGTTGTTAATAAATCCGTCCCGTTTTCCACAATGGGGAGCGGATGAGCAGAGTCTTTCCGTGTTTAAACTAGGAGTGCGATGCCGCGACATGGTGCCCCCCCCGGAGAACCACCAAACCAAAACACGAAAGGTGGGTGAGGCGATGCACCGATGAACCTATAGGCAGAGCCTGAATAAAGACCGGGATAAAACCGTTCATATGGTCTAGGTAGCGCTACACCATATGATGTAGCCAAAAGACCGGATATTTCGCTCAAAGCATCTTCGGCAATGAGTATGGCTTCATTAGTTGTTGCCCATGCGCTTAAAGAAACAAGGTCGTGTTCATTAAATTTTTGTGATGAAATAATAAGCTTACGAACATTTGAAGCAACCACCGTAAAACTCACGCTGGCACTGGCGGCATCAGTAACGGTGATGGTGGCTGTGCCATTGCCGGTGCTGCGCACGAGACCTTTTTCATCCACGCTGGCGATGCCGGAATCGGACGAGGCATAGCGGTACGGCGGCGTCCCCCCCCAAGCCTGACGCCGCTCGGTCGACCCGATCGGATCCGCAATACGCAGCCACGGATGCAGAGGGTCAGTGAGGGTTGCGTTAGAAGCGCTGAGAATCAGTGTCGAGGTGTCGATCACAAGTTTAGGCGTGGCCATGATGGTGTATCTCCTGATGGGGGCGGTCACTGCATGCTGTTCGTCGAGGCTGCCGGCAAAGCCAATCTTGAATTCAATGCTCAATTCCGAGCCGTCTTTCAGGCCTTGAAGTTCGGCCACGGGGGCCAGGGGAAACATGCCGTTGGGAACGCCTTCGGGCGGCAGCGGGGTGGCCAGGTAGGTCGTGTGGGTGAACGGTTTGTCATCGTCCAGGGTGCCCGTGTAGCGCAGCCACAGCGTCTGGCCCGCGGCGATCAACAGCCAGGCCGCCATCCGGGTGCGCGCATCGTCTTCCAGCTTGGTCACATTCAGCTCATCCCCTTCGGCCCCGTCGATACTGGGGGTCGGCAGTCTCACATCCCCATCCGCAATCTTCAGCACATTCAACTTCACCGATGGTGACATCGCCACTGGCTGCCCACCTCGATTCAGGCTCCACCGCAGCTCAATCGTCTTGCCATGACGCGCAGCCAGAAACGCTGCGTTCAGAACTGTATTCGTGCGGTGGTTTTGGTTGAACGCCACCAACGGAAACGGTGCAGAACCTTGCGGCGGATTAACTTCAACCAATCGCGCCTTATCCCCGACCAGCGATTCAAGGAACTCAACTCGAATAGTCACTCCATTCGGATAAGCCAGCGGATCAATCGGGTCGATCGCTGGCGCCAGCAGAGACGCCGGCGCTAAAACGATCTCACCCTCTCCGATCACCTGCGCGGTGGCGGTATTGGAGCGGCCGATCACGTCCCCTTCTCTGAGCAATTCGTACGTCACCGTCACCCGGCCGCCGCTAATTACCTTGTCGTTGCCCACCCGCAGCACGCAGGGCTTTTTCTGCCCGAATTCGTCAACCTCGACGACCCCGTTCACCGTCACCACGATGTCGGGCTGGCCGTCGATTTTGAGGATGTAGCTCACCTCAATCCTGTCCCCCGCCCGGAAGCGGTTGTCGGCCGTCACGACGATCACCAACAGCGGATTGCCCGCCAGTTTGTCCAGATCGATGGTGCCGGGCTCATCCGTTGGGTCGTTCTCTTTTTCCCGCACGATCGGCGCCGGCAGGCGGGTACCGGCCAGGTCCTCGTTCACGGTTTGTGAGGCTGACCATACCGCGTCAGTGTCCGGCGTGTTGCCACACTGGTCGGTGACGGTAATGGAAAAATCGAGCTTTTGATTCGTCCTCTTGGCCTTGTCCAGATAGGCGCGGGTTACGGTGAAGCACACCGTGATCGGGATTGCCGAGCCCGGATCGGGCGGCTGCGGCGCTTCGTCCTGGCTGACCCGATACGCCATGATCTCGCCGTTACACTTCAGGCTGATCAGGTCGTAGGCCCGGCAATACGGGTAGGACACGCACACCTGCGCACTGACGAAATCGGGGCCGACGACGTTCTTGATCACGTCGGGTAACAACAGTTTCAGTTCGGAATGACCGTCAACATCCGGAAACCGATCCTTCAGACCGGGGCGGAACTCGTTGTAGAGCATGGTCAATGGCGGCTGGGAGATGCCGATGTTCTGGCTGCCGCGCTTGAATAAGTAGTACAACTCGTTGAGTAGATCCGGATGCAACCGGCCTTTGGGGATGCGCAGGTTCTGGGTGGCGTTCACGTCTGAAATGATTTTGGTATCGAGGGGCGCTGGGTCGCCAACCAATCGCAGTTCCACGGAATCACCGATATCTATCGTGCCCGGCAACGGCGGAGGGACTTTGGCGGTGGCGCCCCCACCGTCAGATACCAGATCGTAAACCGCCAAGGCGATGGCAATGTCGGCACCTTCGACCGGTTCTGTGGAGCCCACCACTTGGGGCGGATACAGGGCGAGGATGGTGTTATCGGGCGAGACGGGAATAGTCATGGCGGCTCCTGCGAAAGTGGTGTGCAGGGGTCATCAAACGCCAGCGAGGGCGGATTGGCTACTGTCAGATCTGACAGGTAAATGATTGTTTTCGACAAGTGGTCGAGATTTCGAGCGCGGGTGATGCCCTGTGGCGAGGGGCTTGCCCCCCCCCGTGGGGTCGCGAAGCGGCTCCCGGCATCTCTTCATTCAAATCGCGGGTGGCGGATTGGCGACTGCTTCGCAGCCGAACGGGGGCAAGCCCCCTCGCCACAGTTGTAGCAGCTGCCGAGCCTGCGAGGCTGCGTTCGAGGACGAAGTCCTCGCAATCCCGGCGAACACGGTCTTCCTGAAAGAATCGGTTGTCTGACTCTACGACTGCTGCGCAGCCGAACGCAGCCTCGCAGGCTCGGCAGCTGCTACGGTCGGATTTCGGCCTGGTTGACCAGCACTAGACAGGTGTCGGCAACCACAACCGAAACCGCGCGCCCCCCAGCGGCGACGCTTGCGCAGTGAGTGTGCCGCCCTGTGCTTCCGCCGCCCGGCGGCTGATCGCCAGCCCCAGACCAAATCCGCCAGTGGCGCGATCCCGACTACGATCCAGCCGATAAAACGGCTCGAAAATCCGCTCCCGCTCTTCCTCCGGAATGCCGATGCCATCGTCATCCACCCAGATTTCACAGCCCTTGGCGCACACCTGCACACCGATCTGAATCCGTTTTTCGCAATAACGCATGGCGTTACGCAGCAGGTTCTGGATCGCCCGGGCGGTCAATCGCGGGTCCAGCGAGAAGCGTTCCAGTTGGCCGTGAAGCAGCACGTCGATAACGATTTCCGGGGATTCCAGTTCTTCGTCGACACTGCCGAGGATGCTGTCGATGAACTCATCCAGCGACACATCGACCTGTTCCGGCAGCCGCGCCGGGTTTTGCAATCGGCTATAAGACAGCAATTCCAGCACCAGCTCATCCAGTTCGCGAATGTGCGCGACCAAGCCTTGCAGACGTTCGCGGCTGGTAGCCGGCAAGTCGTCGGACAGCGCCAGCGCCAAGCCGAAATCCAGCCGCGTCAGTGGCGTACGCAGTTCGTGGGACACGGCGTTGAGCAGATCGCGTTGCTGGTTGAGCAGGTTTTCGATGTCGCCGGCCATGGTGTCGAACACGTGGGCCAGGCTGCCGATGTTGGAACTGGGGGAAATCTGCGTGCGCTCGCTCAAGTGGCCCTTGCCGAAGCGTTCGGCGGTGCCTTTGAGGCGTTCCAGGTCGCGCCAGTGCGGTCGCAACCACAGCAACAGACAGGCGAGCATGGTCGCGCCGATCAGTACGTTGATGCTCCAGTACAACCAACTGACGTCCGTCGGGTCCGGCGGCACGACCATTTTCACCACCATCTGCTCGTTCAATGGTGCCACCGCCAGAGTACGCCAGCCCCAGTCACCGATGCGCACGACGTTTTCCCCGCGCTGCAAGCGCGCACGTTCATCCAGGGTAAATTCGGCGTCGTCGTTGCGGGCCAGCACAATGTTCAGCGGCTGGAACTCCTTGTCCATCTCGGCCGCCAGTGCCGGCCACTGCTCTGAAGGCACGGCGCGAAACTGCTTGGCAATCAGCGTTTGCAAACCTCGGGAGTAATCGAGGTTGTAGGTTACGAAGCGCTCATGAAAGACCTGGATCACCAGGTCCGGCACCAGGTAGATCGCCGCGCTGAACGAGACAATGGTTACCAGGTAGAGGCGAAACAGGATTCTGAACATCGACTCAGCATTCCCACTCGGAGCGGCTGAACAGGTAGCCCTTGCCCCATACGGTTTTGATCTTGCGCGCTTCGCCGGCGTGGTCGTCGAACTTGCGCCGCAGCTTGGAGATGGCCACGTCCACCGAGCGGTCGGTGCCGTTGAATTCGATACCGCGCAAGCGTTGCAGAATCTGGTCGCGGCTCAGTACTTCGCCGGCATGCCGGGCCAGCACCACCAGCAAGTTGTATTCGCCGCTGGACAACTCGACCAGTTGCTCGCGCCAGGTCACGGTGCGCTCGGACAGGTCGATGCACAGATTGCCCATGAGAATGCGGTCGTTGGCGGTCATCGGTTCGCTGAGGCTGCTGCGGCGCAGCAAAGTCCGCACCCTGGCCAGCAACACCCGTGGCTCACAAGGTTTGGTAACGTAGTCGTCGGCGCCCATCTCCAGGCCCAGCACTTGATCGTGGCTGTCGTCGCGGGCGGTGAGCATCAGGATCGGTAAGGTCGCCGAATCGGCTCGCAGCAGGCGGCAGACTTGCAAGCCGTCCAGCCCCGGCAGCATCAGATCGAGAATCACCAGGTCCGGAGGATTGACCCGCGCCCGTTCGCGCACATGGTCGCCACGGCTGATCACGCTGACGCAATAGCCGTTGCGTTCCAGGTAGCTGGCAATCAGTTCGGAGAGCGCGTTGTCGTCTTCGACCAGGAGGATGTTGGGCATGGGTGTTTCCAGAAAGTGCAGTGGCGCCGGAGAGATCGTCATCGCGGGCAAGCCCGCTCCCACAGTGGTCGGTGATGTTCACAAAATCTGTGTCCACATCAAATCCCTGTGGGAGCGGGCTTGCCCGCGATAGCGGTACATCTGTCGCAATAAATTTCAAGGCGCCAAGGATATACGCCCTCACGCGCCCATGAGCAAAACCCTTACACAATTTCACACAGCGCCTACAAAGCTTCACCGCTACCCTCGTCGGCCCCCCGTAGGATACGGGAGGTCATTATTGGGGTATTTACATGTCAAAGAATCTGCTTGCCCGGCTCAGCCTGATTGCATTGGCGTTGACGCTGAGCGCCTGTGACCAGTCCTCGACCGCCGAAGAACAGGCGCCGCTGGCCACCGTGCGGATCGAAACCATTGAAGCGCGGCCGCTGTCGATCAGCAGCGAACTGAGCGGGCGGATTGTCGCGCCACGCATCGCTGAAGTCCGTGCCCGTGTGGCCGGCGTGGTGCTGCAGCAGGCCTTCCGTGAAGGCAGCGACGTGAAAAAAGGCGACGTTCTGTTCCGTATCGACCCAGCGCCGTTCAAGGCAGACCTGGACAGCGCCGAAGCCGCATTGCGCAAAGCCGAGGCCAATGCGTTCCAGGCCAGACTGCAAGAGCAGCGCTATGCCCAGTTGATCGAAGGCAACGCCATCAGCGGCCAGGATTACGACAATGCTCGCGCCAGTGCCCGGCAGACCGCCGCCGATGTCGCCGCCAACAAAGCCGCCGTGGAGCGGGCGAAACTGAACCTGGGTTACGCCACTGTCACCGCACCGATTTCCGGGCGCATCGGCCGAGCGCTGGTGACCGAAGGCGCGCTGGTTGGGCAGAACGAAACCACGCCGCTGGCACTGATTCAGCAGTTGAACCCGATCCACGCGGACCTGACGCAATCGACCCGTGAACTCAACGACCTGCGTCGCGCGTTCCGTTCCGGCCAGTTAAAGGAAGTGGGCCAAGGTCAGGCCAAAGCCACGTTGATTCAGGACGATGGCAGCCTCTACCCGCTGCCGGGCAAGTTGCTGTTCACCGATATCACCGTCGACCCGGGCACCGGCCAGATCATTCTACGCAGCGAGTTTCCCAACCCGGACCTCGACTTGCTGCCGGGCAGCTTCGTTCGCGTGCGTCTGGAGCAAGCGTTCATTCAGCAAGGCATCAGCGTGCCGCAACGGGCCATCCAGCGTGACAGCGCCGGCATCGCCCAAGTGCTGCTGCTCGACGCCGAGCAGCGCGTAGGCCAGCAACCGGTAGAACTGGGCGCCGTGCAGAACGATCGCTGGATCGTCACCCACGGTCTCAAGCCCGGCGACCGCATCGTCACTGAAGGCCTGCAACATGCGCGCCCCGGTGAAAAAGTCCAGATAGATGACACCCCTCTTCCACTTGCCCAGGTTTCTGGTCAGTAAGCAGGACGCTTTTTTATGCCGCAGTTCTTTATCGACCGCCCGGTGTTTGCCTGGGTGGTCGCCCTGTTCATCCTGCTGGCCGGTGCGCTGGCCATCCCGCAGTTGCCGGTGGCGCAGTATCCCAACGTCGCGCCACCGAAAGTCGAAATTTTCGCCACCTACCCGGGCGCTTCGGCGCAGACCGTGGACGAAAGCGTGGTCAGCCTGATCGAGGAAGAGCTCAACGGCGCCGACCATCTGCTGTATTTCGAATCCCAGAGCAGCCTCGGCAGCGCCACCATCACCGCGACGTTCCAGCCGGGCACTGACCCGGAGATGGCGCAGGTCGATGTGCAAAACCGCCTCAAAGTGGTTGAGTCGCGCTTGCCGCAAGCGGTGACTCAACAGGGCTTGCAGGTGGAGAAAGTCTCCGCCGGTTTCCTGCTGCTGATCACCCTCACTTCCAGCGATGGCAAGCTCGACGACGTAGCGCTCAGCGATTACCTCGCGCGTAACGTGATGAACGAGATCAAGCGTCTGGACGGTGTCGGCAAGGCGCAGTTGTACGGTGCCGAGCGGGCGATGCGGATCTGGATCGACCCGCAGAAACTGATTGGCTTCAACCTGACCCCGGCCGATGTCAACGCCGCCATCGTTGCGCAGAATGCTCAGGTTTCCGCGGGCAGCATCGGCGACTTGCCGACCCGTACCACGCAGGAAATCACCGCGACCATTCTGGTCAAAGGTCAGCTGTCGACGCCTGAAGAATTCGCCGACATCGTGCTGAAGGCCAATCCTGACGGCTCCACCGTGCGCATCGGCGATGTGGCGCGGGTCGAGATCGGCAGTCAGGAATATCAGTTTTCCACGCGCCTGAACGGCAAACCATCGACCGCCGTCAGCGTGCAGCTGTCGCCGGGCGCCAATGCCCTGAGCACCGCGACGCTGGTGCGGGCGAAAATGGACGAACTGGCGCGCTACTTCCCGGCCGGCGTCGAGTACAAGATTCCGTACGACACCTCCCCCTTCGTCAAAGTCTCGATCACCAAAGTGGTCTACACCCTCGTCGAGGCAATGGTGTTGGTGTTTGCGGTGATGTTCCTGTTCCTGCAGAACATCCGCTACACGCTGATTCCGACGCTGGTGGTGCCGGTGGCGTTGATGGGCACGTTTGCAACCATGCTCGCGCTGGGCTTCTCGATCAACGTGCTGACCATGTTCGGCATGGTGCTGGCCATCGGCATTCTGGTGGACGACGCGATTGTGGTGGTGGAGAACGTCGAGCGGATCATGGCCACCGAGGGCCTGTCGCCCAAGGACGCGACGCGCAAGGCGATGAAGCAGATCACCGGGGCGATCATCGGCATCACCCTGGTCCTGGTGGCAGTGTTCATTCCGATGGCGTTCATGCAGGGCTCGGTCGGGGTGATTTACCGGCAGTTCTCGCTGTCGATGGCCACCTCGATCCTGTTCTCGGCATTTCTCGCCCTGACCTTGACCCCGGCGCTGTGCGCGACGCTGCTCAAGCCGATTGCCAAGGGCGAGCATCACGCCAAGGGTGGTTTCTTCGGCTGGTTCAACCGACGCTTCGAACAACTCACCGAGCGCTATCAGGGCTGGGTCGCGTATGCGTTGAAACGCACCGGCCGTTACCTGCTGATCTACGGCGTGCTGCTGATCGGTCTGGGGTTGTGCTTCAGTCGTCTGCCCTCCTCGTTCCTGCCGGTGGAAGACCAGGGTTACACCATCACCGACATTCAACTGCCACCGGGCGCGAGCAAGAATCGCACGGTGCAGGTGGTCGAACAGATCGAAGCGCACAACGCCACCGAACCGGGCGTCGGCGACAGCACGGTGATTCTCGGTTTCAGCTTCTCCGGCAGTGGGCAGAACGCCGCGCTGGCGTTCACCACGCTCAAGGATTGGTCGGATCGGGGTAGCGATGACTCAGCGAGTTCGATTGCCGACCGCGCCAACATCGCGCTAAGTCAGATCAAGGACGCCATGGCCTTTGCGGTGTTGCCGCCGCCGGTTGATGGCCTCGGCACGTCCAGCGGTTTCGAGTTCCGTCTGCAAGACCGTGGCGGTCTCGGCCATGCCACGCTGATGCAGGCGCGCAGCCAATTACTGGCCGCCGCCGAGAAGAGCCCGGTGCTGATGAACGTGCGTGAAAGCGCTCTGGCCGAAGCGCCGCAGGTGCAACTGGAAGTCGACCGCAAGCAAGCCAACGCCTTGGGCATTTCGTTTGCCGACATCGGCAACGTGCTGTCCACGGCGGTCGGGTCGGCCTACATCAACGACTTCCCCAACCAGGGACGGATGCAACGGGTGGTGGTCCAGGCCGAAGGCGATCAACGCAGTCAGGTCGATGATCTACTGAAGATTCACGTGCGTAACAACGCAGGGAAAATGGTGCCGCTGTCGGCCTTCGTCCGGGCCAACTGGACTCAGGGTCCGGCGCAGTTGACCCGTTACAACGGTTACCCGGCCATCAGCATTTCCGGCGAACCGGCGGCGGGTTACAGCACCGGCGAAGCCATGGCGGAAATCGAACGGCTGGTGGCGCAAGGCCCGGCCGGGTTGGGTCAGGAATGGACCGGGTTGTCGTTGCAGGAACGCTTGTCCGGCAGCCAGGCACCGATTCTGCTCGGGCTGTCGCTGCTGATCGTGTTCCTGTGCCTGGCGGCGCTGTACGAGAGTTGGTCGATTCCGACGTCGGTGCTATTGGTGGTGCCGCTGGGTGTACTCGGTGCAGTACTGGCCGTGACCCTGCGGGGGATGCCCAACGATGTGTTCTTCAAGGTCGGGCTGATAACCATCATTGGCCTGTCGGCGAAGAACGCAATCCTGATCATCGAGTTCGCCAAAAGCCTGTACGACGAAGGCCATGACCTGATCGACGCCACCCTGCAAGCCGCACGACTGCGACTTCGCCCAATCGTCATGACCTCGCTGGCATTCATTCTTGGCGTAGTACCGCTGGCAATTGCCACCGGGGCCAGCTCGGCGAGCCAGCAAGCCATCGGCACCGGGGTGATCGGCGGGATGATCACCGCGACCCTGGCAGTGGTGTTCGTACCGGTGTTCTTTGTGGTGGTGATGAAACTGGTGCGTAAATCCACCAAGCAGCACTGATTCCACCTGTAGGAGCTGCCGAAGGCTGCGATCTTTTGACTTTGCTTTTAAAGATCAAGATCAAAAGATCGCAGCCTTCGGCAGCTCCTACAAAAGCGGTGTCGCGTGCGCTATGGTGCAGAGACGCGCCGTCAAAGTGAACTTCCATGCCCCTACTCGCCCGCACCCACCCTCGCCTGTCCGCCGCTGCCACACTCGGCGTCGCGGTAGGTATTCTGGCTCCGGCCGATTCGATCCTCGGCAAAATCCTCATCGGCTGGAACGCCGGGGTCTGGACCTATCTGGTGCTGATGCTCTGGCTCACCATGCGGGCCAAGGCCCCGGACGTCAAACGCATTGCCGAGGTCGAAGATGAAAACGCCGGTCTGGTGTTGCTGCTGGTGTGCATCGCGGCACTGGCCAGCCTCGGCACGATCACCTTCGAACTCGCCGGCAGCAGGGACCTGGAAACCACCCGCAAACTGCTGCGCTACGGTTTCACCGCATTGACCGTGATCGGCTCATGGCTGCTGATCGGGGTGATTTTCAGCGTGCACTATGCCCGGCTGTATTACACCTGGAACGGCAAGGAACCAGCACTGCGTTTTGCCGAAGAGTTGAAAACCCCCAATTACTGGGACTTTCTGTACTTCTCGTTCACCATCGGCGTGGCCGTGCAGACGGCCGATGTGGGCGTCGCCACGCGGGAGTTGCGCAAGATCGTGCTGGCGCAGTCGTTGATCGGGTTTGTGTTTAATACGGCTATTTTAGGGTTTTCGATCAATATTGCGGCGGGGTTGTTTGGCTGATACACCTGTCAACTCTGACAGTTACGCCGGTTTTCCCTAATCCTTATGCTGAGACTCCCGCCGGACATCCAGCCCGGTGAATGGACCAATGGCTCAACAGCCAGGGAGCACAGTAATGGACGTCAAAAAGCCCCGCCAATCCACCGGAACAATGTCAGCGACCATCAGCTACTACGACGAAGAGTTCGTCGGAGGGAGTGACTTCGCCATCGTAGAGTATCCCGACCGTTTTTTTCTCTATGCACGTATGGACTTGCCCAATGGCGAGTGGAGATACCTTTCAATGTGGATACCGGCGAATATTGCGAATGATGGGTCAGAAATTGTCTTGCAGTTAAAAATGAATCCGGAACCGAACATTGAGGCACGGGCAAACTACGACCGGTTTACCCCAGATTTTGGAATCCAATTGGGGTCGCGATCCGGGGAACTGAGAATACGCTACGACGGGGCAACCGCCCGAATGCATGGATCCTTCTGGTATGAAGGCGTGTTTGGCGCGGACGAGATCGAGGTGACCGTGACCAATGGCAACTTTGATTTGACTGGCATAACCGCCGGAGTCAGGGAGAACAACCAGCGAACCGACAGCGGCTCATTCACCGCCGACAGTGCCTGGGGCAAGTTCATTGCCGATCAGGTGAGCATCGAATCTAAAGAGCTGCCTGGGGATCCCGTCGGTTATTGGGAAGTCATCGGGCGAATGGATAGGGACGATGGGTTTCCAGGGCTCCCATCCCATATCATGCTGTTTATCAAAAAGGACATACCCGGTTATGAACACGACTTGGAGAAAAACGATGACGTATGGGTCCATTACTTCAGGCCAGATCACGGTGGCGGCCATCTATCTGTCAAGGGTACCCTCAGTTTCACCTCGTTGCCCGGCTCAGGCCATGCGAAGGGGAAGTTAGCTGGGTTCTTCCAGCAAGGTGAGGAGGAACCTGTCGAGGTAAAGGGCGAGTTTGACATCAAGGACGAAGTCGCTCAGTCCTGATGTCTATCGCATCAACAACCGCTAGCCACCGGACACCTCGATAGATGCATTTTTTGCACCTATCGAAGTGGCTGGAATTAGTTGATCAAGACAAACAGAGATATTGACTGACCGGACAAGTCGGATCGCCGCATCGCTCGCTCCTGCAGGGAATTATCGGCCTTATCGTTGTGGTCATAATGGACGGCGTTGGGGCTATCGTGTTTGAAAAAAAAACCGACACATCGAACCTCCTCGCCCGCACCCACCCTCGCCTGTCCGCCGCTGCCACACTCGGCGTCGCGGTAGGTATTCTGGCTCCGGCCGATTCGATCCTCGGCAAAATCCTCATCGGCTGGAACGCCGGGGTCTGGACCTATCTGGTGCTGATGCTCTGGCTCACCATGCGGACCAAGGCCCCGGACGTCAAACGCATTGCCGAGGTCGAAGATGAAAACGCCGGCCTGGTGTTGCTACTGGTGTGCATCGCCGCACTGCCAGCCTCGGCACGATCACCTTCGAACTCGCCGGCAGCAGGGACCTGGAAACCACCCGGAAACTGCTGCGCTACGGTTTCACCGCGCTGACCGTGATCGGCTCATGGTTGCTGATCGGGGTGATTTTCAGCGTGCACTATGCCCGGCTGTATTACACCTGGAACGGAAAGGAACCGGCGTTGCGTTTTGCCGAAGAGTTGAAACCCCCCAATTACTGGGACTTTCTGTATTTCTCGTTCACCATCGGCGTGGCGGTGCAGACGGCCGATGTGGGCGTCGCCACGCGGGAGTTGCGCAAGATCGTGCTGGCGCAGTCGTTGATCGGGTTTGTGTTCAATACGGCGATTTTGGGGTTTTCGATCAATATTGCGGCGGGGTTGTTTGGCTGAAACTGATTGTGCGCAAGCTTCAAAGCGGCCGGTTACCCCTATCAACTCTGACAGTTACGTTGGTTGCTCATAGCTCATACGCTGTGGTTTTCCACTGGTTTCAGTGGATTGCCAGACGGCTAAAGGGCCAAGGAGCACAGAGTGATGGACAGCAAAATTCCCCGCCAGACAACCGGCACCATGTCGGCCAGCATTGACTACTTCGACGAACGTTTCGAAGGATCGAGTGACTTCGCCATCGTGAAGTACCCTCAGCGGTTTTATGTCAAGGCACGTATGGACCTGCCCGATGGTAATTGGCGATACATTTCAATGTATTTACCCGCCAGCATTCCCGATGATGGATCGGAGTTTGACTTGTCATTAGTGATGAATCCGGAATTGAACACTCAAGCCCGGGCAAACTACGAACAATTTTCGCCTGAAGGCGGAAGTCAATGGGGATCAGCGTCCGGCCAACTCAAAATGAGTTACAACTGGAAAACGGCCCAAATGGAAGGTGATTTTCAGTTCGAATCCAGGGCTGGCTCCCCTACGATCGAGATCAGTGCCGGTCAGTTCGATTTGACGGGGATCACCGACGGCGTAAAGCACAGTAGTTCTCTCACCGGTAGCGGAACCTTCCAGGCCGCCAGCCAGGAGTGGGGCCCCTTCAATGCCGATACAGTAGGCATCGAACGTAAAGAGATCCCCTTTGATCCAGTCGGTTACTGGGAGATCGTCGGCCGCATGAATATGGACAATAAGGTTCCGCCAACCCAATCCCATATCGCGCTATTTATCAAAACAAACGTGGAGGGGAAAGAGCACCAGTTAAAGGACAACAATGACGTTTGGGTCACTTACTTCAGGCCACACCACGGCGGGTTCTTTCAAGCCATCAGGGGTAGCCTCTCGTTCAAATCGCTGCCCGGAACAGGCCATGCCGAGGGTACGTTGATTGCGTATTTCAACGAGGACGGGAAGGAGATTCTGGTAAACGGTGAGTTCAGTATTAAAGACAACGTTCCCAAGCCCTGATGTCCATCGCATCGATAAACCGTCAGCCTCAGGGTGACGGTTTTGCCCTTCCCCCTGCAAACCTTCCAGGCACTCCCCCCGCACAGGCATGACAGCCATCTGATCGGCGTCACCGATACCCCAGATAAAAATCACATTAATGGCGCCCTGTAAACTGCTAAGTCTGACAGTTTACAGGGCAGGTCCATTAGCGGTTTGATACATCATCCCGGAAGTTATCTTTAATAGCGGGATATCTTGTCATGACTATGGAGACCGTATTGATGAACATGATCACGCAAAGAAAAAGACAAGCAGTTAACGCCGGTACCTGTACCGGGATGATAAACAACGCAGAAGCATTTAACGCAGGTCTGGTGGAACTCTCGGAGCGCCTTTTCCCGCTACCTCATGGCGAGGCTTACGTCATGTTTGCCCGGCAACGCGACTCGGAACCGGATTACACGACAAAAGAACTCACCCTCTCTTTTTCCAAGGGCCTTGCCAATGACACCTACGACCTGGTGCCGAATTCACATCGCGTACGACTGACCTTCGCTGACAATAGCGACCCAGCCAAGCCTGTTATTTATACCCAACGCGAGGGAACAGCCGAGCTGGAATATGACGACTCCACCGGCATTTTTTCCGGCGATTTGAAGAGCGTCATCGTTGAAAATCGGGACGATGATGTTCTTAAAGAGTTGACTATGGATGTGGTCTTTTCGGCAAAGGGCAACATCACCATGTCGAGTCTAGCTGCATAACCGTTTGATCCAAACATTAAAAAGGAAGCCTAGGCTTCCTTTTTAATAATCATCCAACAGAATTATTTACCACTTATAACGAAAGCCAACGTTGACACCAAAAGGCTGCTCAAAATTCCGGCCGTTACTGTAGTCAAAATCCGCGTGCATGTGGAAATTTGACGTCATCGAGACAGCCACCCCGGCACCCAACTCAGCCCGAGAACCGGACAGATCGTTATTAAAGACATTATTGTTAACCTGAACTTCATTGCTCTTCGCGAACTCATGAGCCCACGCGGCGCGCAGGTAAGGCTGCAATACACGCCCATGCTCCAGTGCAATATTTCGCCCTGCGGTAGCCCCCACCTTTCCGATAAAGGAACGCGTACGATCCCCTTCAGCCTGCAAATCGTTGTCCAGGGAAAAGTCCTTGCCTTGAATGACCACCGCAGACCATTGGGTGAAGGGCTCAAGGAAGTTGCCATTGGCGAAGCTGATATGGCGTCCGAACTCGATGGAGCCTCCCAGCCCTGAGTTGTCATAGTCGCCCTTGGCCCGGCCCCCATCGCTCAAACCAACTTTCGCTTCATTGCGAAAACGGTTCGCCTTCAACACGCCGTCGAAATAATAACCGGTCTGGGGATCGAGCCAGGTGGCGTAAGTGCCCAGGTAGTAACTGTCCACACTCCCTGAGGTGCCAGCGTTCAGGTCAAGGTCGGATTTACTGTGACCGGCCATCACACCCACCAGCCATTGGCCGTCTCCGACAGGCAGCGGCGCATCTGCGCCCAGGGTGAAACCTTGTTGGGTTTGTTGGTACCCGACGCCAGAGCCATCGGCAATGTTGTACTTGTTACCGTAGGTGCGGCCCCAGGCGCCCGCTTTACCGCCATTGAATCGCAACTCCCCCATGCGGGTGCGCAACGACGTCAACTCGCCTAACCACACGGTCGATGCGGTGTTGAATAGCGCGAGTACCGAACGTGTGCCTGGGCTGACCGTGCGGGTGCTCGGATCGAGAATCCAGTCATTGCCACTTTTTGCCAGCCCGTAGGAAAACGCCCCAAGATCGACCGCGCCGTTGACCAGAGAAAACTGTGCATCGCCACCCGTGGTTTGAACCACGCGAATAGGCTGGCCGGCGGCCGGATCTACGCCGCTACTGGCAATCAACAATTCATGGTTGCCAGTGGCGGTCCCTGTGACATTCAGTAAATCTGTCTGGCCCGTAGCGAAATCTGTGCCCATTACGAAGCGGCCATTGCCTGAAAGGTTATTTACGTTCAATTGATAGAATGCGTTATCAGCGCCGAAAACCACTGAACCGCCGTTGTTTAGAATAAGACTCTGGACTTGGCTGTCATCCACCAGTACCCATTTGGAACTGTCATTGATGGTGGTGCTGGTCACATTTTCAAGGCGACCGGTCAAGACCGAATTACTCTGTAAAGTCAGGTGGGTGGTACTGCCTTGCTCGGTAACGATGTTACCCGTCAACGTACTGCCATTAACGGTCATGGAGGTATTGGCACCACCCCTCACATCCAACAGAGTATCGTTGCCCGCCAGCAAGCGGGAATTGTTCAGGGAGATGGTCGCTGTCGAGGTCGCGGCATTGGCAAAGTCAACCAGGATCGCCGAACCGGTGTTCCCCTGAACGGTCGTGTTTTCAACGACAAGTACGGTGGGTTGAACGTCATTCGGGTCAAGATCGATGAGTACACCGTTTTGCCCACCAACGATTGTGCTGTTTCTGGCGGCGGCCTGCCCACTGCGCAACCGAAGCCCGTAACTCGAGGCACCGGTGCCTTGGATGGTTGAATCGGTGACGTCCAGAGTGCTATGGGCACTGACCAGGGCGCCCCCCGTCACACCACTAATGGTGCTGTTGCCTGTCACGGTAACCCTGGAGCCGGTCGGAGTAGCGATATTACGAACCGCCTGCAGTCCTACGCGATTACCAGTAATAGTGCTGTTGTCGATAGTGCCGTCACTGTTGCTCAGCAGAACAGCGGCGAGACCGCCGACGCCTGAAACGGTCGCCCCGCTCAGATTGACGCTTGAGCCATTGCTGGCCGAAATCTGCTGAGTAGTGCCACCGGTGTTTACGTTTAGTGTCGAATTGTCGGAAGTGATGCTGAGCGTTTGCGCGCCATTGACTGTCAGCGTTGCACTCTGGCTAAGGTCCCAACTTTCTGGTGTGCCGCCATTAATAGTTACATTTCCCCCAACGACAGGCGCAGCGGTTGCAAATGAAGTGAAGCACGCCAGCAACGAAGGACACAGCAATGTATACCCGGTTGAATTTCTGGAAATAAATGAAGATTTGCCTCGCATAGTAGACACCTGCCTGAATAAAACTCGAGCGCTGGGCACTCTCGGAGATGAGCGGGCCAGCTATTTGAGGGTCGCTAGGCTATCTGGGAATTTCACAAAGTTCTGTAGGATTTATCCTAATTTAATACGCGAAAATTCCTTCAGAGTTTTTCTTGAAACGTATGCAAATGCATTACAACAGTACGACGGGTATTTTCTCCCGTCGCACTGTTACAAGCCAGTCTTTATCTATGGAAGAGGATGCACTTCTTCACAGAACTGGCCCTCACTATTATCCAGATCCAACCGATGAACAGCAGCCAGTGATTCAGGTGTTGGATTATTTCCTGCACCTCCGCGCGAAATTGTATAGGTGATTCTGGCATTTGCAGCGTGTGCCGGTCTGAAGTCTTCCATGTAGTCACCTATACTAATGAGGGCGCCATCGTCAGGATATGTGCCAGAAATTTCGAACGTAGCTTCGGCATCTGTATCAGGAATTGGCACTGCCGGGTCAGTGGTGTATGCATAATATTTCAGAGTAATTGTTTCACCATCAACCGTGTATTGATTTTTAAGCACGCGCACCAATAGATTTCGCCTGGCAGTCCCATCCCCTGGATCCAGCTCCGAAGGGAAGTTCAAAGTGGTGCAACCAATTCTTTTAAGTGGACCTGCAAGCTTTAATACTTCCGGCGCAGCCATTTCAATTGGAAATTCTTCTACAACGATATCCTTGGTACGGGACTGTGTCGGATTAACACCGGTTGGCGTATACAATGTGTAACGCAAGATTTTGGTGCCACTTTGTTGGGCAAGCACGGTCGCCCAAGGCAGTGGCACAGAAAGCGTGGTGCCTTCCTCTCCTGTTGTCAAAGGAATAGGTGAACCGATCTTGACATCATTATAGAAAACATCAATCAGCCAGCCCTCTTCAGTAGGAGGAGCATCAAAAATCTTAATACGAATCTGTATTCCATTGTCGCCGAAGTCCGACTCCAATATTTCATCAATGCTACCGCTTGTCGTTGTCAGACTGGGCGCTTCCAACCCGATAAGAATTGGATCAGGGCCAATGAATGAAATATCAAACTTTATGTCGACATTACTTGTGGCTATCTCACGGACACCTCGAAACATTTTATAGCTAACGTTTATAATTACCGTCCCGTCGGTGTTGCCATAAACTTCTTTTACAAGATCATAGCTCGCAAAAAATGTTAATTTAACTTCAGCTCCCACTCTTTGCTCTGGACCAACAGGTTTGCCTCCCAAGTAAGCAACGATTGTGTCACCTGGCGCGTTTGGCGTCGGCACCATAACGTCGATTTGCACACCTCTTGCATCGAATTGAGTGTCAGCCAGATCGATCAGATCATCGCCACTTTCACCATTCGCCAAAGGAAGCACTGGAGGCAAGACCGTGTCAGGGTCCGGGTCAGGCAAAAAAACTACATTCCGCTGGCTGAAATTTGATCTCTTTCCCACATTCCCCGGCAAGTCTGTCGCTCTGTATATAAGCTGATTGGCACCCTCATCCCCATTTTTAAATACATCGGCAGGAATTAATGCCTCCCTTAAAGTGTTCAATGCGCCTTCAAACACTGGCGGGTCACGATCCGGATCAGGTGCAGGCCCCCAGTAGAACTTGTAAATATCAGTCTCATGATAAGTGGGAGAAGTAGCAGGCTTTACAAGGATCCCAGACTTGCCTTCAAGATAAGCTTCATCGATCGGGACGGTCGGGCCCAGATCGGCAGGCCACGTTGGTGCACCCGGCGTACGGTCCGATGCCGGACTTTTCACTTTGTAGGGATATGTCAGGTCAATCGTGTACAGAGTTCTATCCGATATACCGTCGTTCGTTCCTCCAGCCCAATAGATGTATCGCATTTCATATTCAGTAGGGGGCTCAGGCGTGAGTGCCTCTATCAAGAAGCTTACTGCAATCTCAAACGGCACTGTCCAATCCCTGTCAGCCACTGGGCCCAACTCAATAAATTGGCCGGGAGCAATATCTATCCAGGTAGCATCTCCTAATTTACGAATCTGAGGTTGTAGAAAATCTTCATCGTCTTCTAGCAATGGCTGGGGAACGACGTACTTCAAGGGCGACAGCAAGTCAGCGATGGGTATCCGTAAGTCGGGCAACAATGTTTGTGCTGGGAAGGTAACCGGCTTGGGAGGATCCGCGAGGGCATCGCCTGCCCTGGTGTATTTTTCTTGAAGCACTGCTCTTCTTGACACTATCGCCTGTTCAACTATTGCGTTCATTTTAACCGTCTCCATACATTTATAATTGAGAGCGCAACGAATTCAGACAGGAATAATCACTTCGTGCGCCTCTGCCTTCTCCACTTATTTCCATGCTCACTCAAGGCCCGCACGGAAGTTCTTCGCCAGGTCTGATCCTGTCTATTTTTACCAATGCGACCTTTGATATCCCTACAAGCCTCATGCCGCGATATACCCGGTACTCAATAGTCGCAGAGGCATTGCTCACCATCGGTTTTATATGAGTGCCGTAAGGCTCGATAACCAAGGAGTACCCTTCGCGGATATCTTGATCACTTAAAGCTGGACGTATGACGCTCTTTCTAGCCTCACTGAGTTCAGGACCACTGCCATTAAGACTTGAGTAGCCTTTCCAGAGCACCTCGCAACGATCTCCGACATTAAAATCCGCGAGCTTTGGAACACTGACTGTGACACCGTCCCATAGTGGAGGAACAGTGTCGCAATTTAGATAACCCCAAGCGTTGACATGAGAAAAAGCGGCTTCCTCAAGATCGACTTTAATAGGAGTATGATCAATGGTCAGTCGCCGACGAATTGAAAATGATGGATTATCAGCAGTATCAAGAAGTTCATACCACAACTCACCTTGCCCATTATTCCGCAGATACTCCGGACCGATATGGATAATGAATTCTGGTTTCATATCCGCTGGCTCGTAGGTATTTTCTATTTTTACCGGCGGCTGTCCTGGTTGTAAAAACCGAACGGTCAGAATGTCCCGTTCTCCCGGTCTGGATGCCGGTTCGTCCCACAAGGGGATTACCACATCAATGCCCGTGAGCAGCAATGGAAGTGGGATATACCCCTCCGGATCCACATCAGGATCAGCCACACCAGTAACTTTCGGCGCGTCGAATGTAAGTGGTTTACTGGGCGCCATGTCACAAGTCCTCGTGAAAGTATTCTCTGGTGCTGAATAAAATTAAGCGCCGAGTTGAAGCGCATGGCTACTGTCATATCTGACAGGTAAAGCCACCGTTCGTCGGCTTTTTCCTACGCACTGAGGTTCCTCTGACTTGACGGGTCTTTGTGAATGGTGTCTTCTGAAACCGGTTTCAAAGCCATCTACACAAACACCAATAACAAGGTTAAAAACCGTGAACGACTTCTCCGCCGCCCAGCGCAGCCGCGTGACCATGCTCGACGTCGCCGAACACGCCGGCGTCTCCAAGGCCAGCGTCTCGCGCTTCATTGGCGATGACCGCGCCCTGCTCTCCGATGCCATTGCCCTGCGCATCGAGCAGGCGATCAGCGAGTTGGGTTATCGCCCGAACCAGATGGCTCGCGGTCTGAAGCGTGGGCGCACCCGTCTGATCGGCATGTTGGTGGCCGATATCCGTAACCCTTATTCGATTGCCGTGATGCACGGGGTGGAAACCGCTTGCCGTCAGCACGGCTACAGCCTGGTGGTGTGCAACACCGATCGCGATGACGAGCAGGAGCGTCAGCACCTGGCGTTGCTGCGTTCGTACAACATCGAAGGCTTGATCGTGAACACCCTCGGTCATCACCGCGATGAACTGCGCGAACTTCATCAGGAAATGCCCATGGTGCTGGTGGATCGCAAGGTCGATCAGCTCGAGAGCGATCTGGTGGGGCTGGATAATCCGGCCGCTGTCGAGATGGCAGTTGCCCACCTTGAAGAGCGCGGTTATCGCGATGTGCTGATGGTCACCGAACCTTATGACGGCACCAGTTCGCGGATCGAGCGGGTCAGCAGTTTCAAGGCGCAGATCGAGCAGCGTCCGGCGCTCTCGGGCGCGGTGGTTGAAACCGGCGACGATCTGACCGCCCGTTTGAAAACCTTTCTGGAAACTCCTGGCCCTGGCCCGAAAGCGCTGTTTTGTGCCAACGGTATCGCCGCGCTGGCCAGCACCCATTCGTTGCGTGAGTTGAAGTGCAACCTGTTCGAGGATGTCGGGCTGATTGCCCTGGATGATCTGGATTGGTATCCGTTGGTGGGCAGCGGGATTACCGCCCTCGCCCAGCCGACGGCGGAGATTGGCGCGAGTGCGTTTGAATGTTTGCTCAAGCGACTGCGTGGGGATGACGGGCCGGTGCGGAACCTGGATTTTCCGGCGCGGCTGATTGTTCGAGGGTCGACCCTGGGGAATCTTTGGTGAATGTTCAGGCCTCTTCGCGGGCAAGCCCGCTCCCACAGGTTTTGTGAACGCCATAGATCCCTGTAGGAGCGAGGCTTGCCCGCGAAGAGGCCCTAAAGAACACCCCACAACTCAACATCAATATTTTTTTGACCAAAAATGAAACCGGTTTCAGAGGTGAATAACAATGAACAAACCACCCGTTTCCATCAGCCTGTCCAGCTACGGCGCGGACCTTGTACGCCAACGCGGCCAAGGCAGTTTTATCGATGTGTTGGCCGCCGCCGGTGCCACGCGCATTGAATGGCGCGAAGAATTGCTGACCCATGAGAGCCCGCAACAACTGGCCGAGGACACTCAATCCCAAGGTCTGGAAAGCATCTATTCCTCACCGATGGAATTGTGGCTGGCCGGGCATTCGACACCCAATCCTGAACTGGTCTCGACCCTGAAGCGCGCTGAGGCATTCGGCGCCCGATGGCTGAAAGTATCCCTGGGTTATTTCACCGACAATAACGATCTGCAAACACTGGCGCTTCAGCTGCAGCAGAGCCCGGTGCAACTTCTGGTGGAGAACGACCAGACGCTGCACGGCGGCCGAATCGAACCGTTCCAGTGCTTCTTCGCCGACGTCGAGCAACACCATCTGCCGATCAAAATGACCTTCGATATCGGCAACTGGCAATGGCAGGACCAATCCGCCGCCAGCGCCGCGCGGTTGCTTGGTCGACATGTCGGTTATGTGCACTGCAAAGCGGTGGCGCGCCGGGCCGACGGCAAACTGGTGGCGGTGCCTCCGGCCGCCAGCGATCTGCATCTGTGGGGCCAATTGCTGCAGCACATGGATCACGGTGTGATGCGCGCGGCGGAGTATCCGCTGCAAGGCGATGACCTGGTGCAGTTGACCACCGAGCATGTCGCCGCCCTCGCCCGCCTCGGTCAATCCCGCCTGGAGTCTGCTCATGTCTGAGATCGATATTCTGTCGTTCGGTGAAACCATGGCGATGTTCGTCGCCGAGCAGAACGGCGAGCTGGCTGACGTCGGCCAGTTCCACAAGCGCATTGCCGGGGCCGACAGCAATGTCGCCATTGGCTTGTCGCAGTTGGGTTTTAACGTCGCCTGGCTGAGCCGGGTGGGCGCGGACTCGCTCGGCAGGTTCGTCATCGATACGCTGGAAAAACAAGGCCTGGATTGCAGTCATGTCGAGGTCGACCCGGCGCACCCCACCGGTTTTCAACTCAAGTCTCGCGCCGATGATGGTAGCGATCCGGTTGTCGAGTATTTCCGCCGTGGCTCGGCGGCCAGTCATTTGTCGGTGCAGTCCATTGCGCCGCAACTGCTCAATGCCCGGCACTTGCACGCCACCGGCATTCCCCCGGCCTTGTCGGCATCGGCCCGGGAAATGTCCTTCGAGCTGATGACTCGCATGCGTAATGCCGGGCGCAGCGTGTCGTTCGACCCGAACCTGCGCCCGAGTCTGTGGGCCAGCGAGCAACAGATGATCACCGAGATCAACCGCCTCGCCGCCCTCGCCCATTGGGTGCTGCCGGGTTTGAGCGAAGGGCGTTTGCTGACCGGTTTTGAAGACCCCGCTGACATTGCGGCGTTTTACCTCGACCAGGGTGCTGAAGTCGTGGCGATCAAGCTTGGGCCGCACGGCGCGTATTACCGAACCCGGCTGGATGAAGGTTTAGTTGCTGGCGTGCCGGTGGAAACGGTGGTCGATACGGTAGGTGCCGGTGACGGGTTTGCCGTCGGCCTGATCAGCGCCCTGCTGGAAAACCACAGCGTTGCCCACGCCGTGCAGCGTGCCAACTGGATCGGAAGCCGCGCGGTGCAGAGCCGTGGGGATATGGAGGGGTTGCCCAGCCGAGTCGAAATGTTCGCCGAATTTGAGGACGCCGTTCGCGGGCAAGCCTCGCTCCTACAGGGATCCGCGCAAATCCTGTAGGAGCGAGGCTTGCCCGCGAAGAGGCAATAACAATCACCGCAAAAAACTGATTTAAAACCGATACCTGCTGCGACAAAAACAACAAGCTCAGGAGCATCACTATGAAAACCGCAACACTGGCCACCCGCCGCTGGTGGTACATCATGCCGATCGTGTTCATCACCTACAGCCTGGCGTATCTGGACCGCGCCAACTATGGATTTGCCGCCGCCTCTGGAATGGCTGCGGACCTGATGATCACCCCCGGGCTGTCGTCCCTGCTCGGTGCGCTGTTCTTCCTCGGTTACTTCTTCTTCCAGATCCCCGGCGCGATCTACGCCCAGAAGCACAGCGTGAAGAAACTGATTTTCGTCAGCCTGATCCTCTGGGGTGGCCTGGCGACCTTGACCGGGATCGTCTCCAACGCCTACTGGCTGATCGTGATTCGCTTCATGCTCGGGGTGGTAGAAGCCGCGGTGATGCCGGCGATGCTGGTGTACCTGTGCCACTGGTTCACTCGCGCCGAACGCTCGCGCGCCAACACCTTCCTGATCCTCGGCAACCCGGTGACCATGCTCTGGATGTCTGTGGTCTCGGGCTACCTGATCCAGCATTTCAGCTGGCGCTGGATGTTCATCATCGAAGGACTGCCGGCGGTGTTGTGGGCGTTTATCTGGTGGCGGCTGGCCGATGATCGTCCGGCTCAGGCCAAGTGGCTGAGCGACCAGGAAAAGCAGGACCTGGAAAGTGCCCTGGCCGCTGAACAGGTCGGCATCAAAGCGGTGAAAAACTACGCCGAAGCCTTCCGCTCGCCGAAAGTGATCATCCTTGCGTTGCAGTTTTTCTGCTGGAGCATTGGCGTCTACGGTTTCGTGTTGTGGCTGCCATCGATCCTCAAGGCCGGCGCGCAGATGGACATGATCGAAGCCGGTTGGCTGTCGTCGTTGCCGTACCTGGCCGCAGTGATCGGCATGCTGCTGGTGTCCTGGGGCTCGGACAAACTGCAGAAGCGCAAACGCTTCGTCTGGCCACCGCTGCTGATCGCCTCGATTGCGTTCTATGGCTCCTACGCTTTGGGCGCGGAACATTTCTGGTGGTCCTACACGCTGCTGGTAATTGCCGGCGCCTGCATGTACGCCCCCTACGGGCCGTTTTTCGCCATCGTCCCGGAAATCCTCCCGGCCAACGTCGCCGGTGGCGCCATGGCGTTGATCAACAGCATGGGCGCACTCGGTTCGTTTGGTGGTTCTTATCTGGTGGGTTACCTGAATAGCTCCACCGGATCGCCCGGTGCGTCTTATCTGCTGATGAGCGGCGCCCTGCTGCTGTCGGTGGTGCTGACAATTTTCCTCAAACCCGGCGCCAGTGACCGGGTCGCTGTGCCCCGGTCAGTGGCGGCTCATTCTTGATTGGATGTAGAGATGATGACGATGAAAAAGCAGGTTGTGCTGTACAAGAAACTCTCGCCGCTGCTGATGGCTCGTTTGCATGAGCAGACCGAGGTGACGCTGATCGACAACCTCGACGCCGAGGGTCTGGCAAAACTGCGCCAGGCCCTGCCCTGCGCACACGGGTTGCTCGGCGCCAGTCTGAAACTGGACGCCGGATTATTGGATCTGGCGCCGAATCTGGAAGCCATTGCCAGCGTGTCCGTCGGCGTCGACAACTACGACATCGACTACCTGACCGAACGGCGAATCCTGCTCAGCAACACCCCTGACGTATTGACCGAAACCACCGCCGACACAGGTTTCGCGCTGATCCTGGCCACCGCCCGGCGCGTGGTGGAACTGGCCAACATGGTTCGCGCCGGCCAGTGGAACCGCAACATTGGCCCGGCGCATTTCGGCAGCGATGTGCATGGCAAGACGCTGGGCATCATCGGCATGGGGCGCATTGGTGAGGCGCTGGCGCAGCGCGGGCATTTCGGTTTTGGGATGCCGGTTCTGTATCACAGCCATTCGCCGAAACCGGCGGTGGAACAGCGATTCAACGCGCAATACCGCAGCCTGAGCGAGTTGTTGCAGCAGGCCGATTTCGTTTGCCTGACGTTGCCGCTGACTGCTGAAACCGAAGGGTTGATCGGCGCTGAACAATTCGCCCTGATGCGTCCGGAGACGATCTTCATCAACATTTCCCGGGGCAAGGTGGTAGATGAGCCAGCGCTGATCGAGGCGTTGCAGCAGAAGCGGATTCGCGCGGCGGGGCTGGATGTGTTCGAGCGGGAGCCGCTGGGGCAGGACTCGCCGTTGTTGCAGTTGAACAACGTGGTGGCGACGCCGCACATTGGGTCGGCGACGCATGAGACGCGGGAGGCGATGGCCCGGTGTGCGGTGGATAATCTGTTGGCGGCGTTGGCTGGGGAGCGGCCGGCTAATTTGGTGAATGCCGGGGCGTGGCAGTCTTAAGAAATTTAGCGTTTATCAGGCAGCCATCGCGGGCAAGCCCGCTCCCACAGGGATCTATGGCGTTCACAAAACCCTGTGGGAGCGGGCTTGCCCGCGATGGGGCCGGCCCAAACAACACAAATCAGTCAGGCCCGCCGCACCTGCAGCAACTCCGCCGCACACGAGGCAATCCGCTGGCACGCATCCGCCAGCCTCACCTGATCCACCACCAGGCCAATGCGAATATGCCCCGCCGCGCTAGGCCCGAAGGCTTCGCCGGCCAGCACCGACACGCCATACACTTCAAGCAGCCGCTCGGCAAAATCTTGAGCACCGAGCCCGGTCTGGCGCACATCGACCATCACGAACATTCCGCCATCGGGTTTGATCGGCCGGATGCCCGGGCAACTGCTCAACCTCGCGCACACCAGATCGCGACGCTGGCGATATTCCTCGCGCATCAGCGCCACTTCCGGCAAGTCCTTATCGAGCGCTACTTGCGCGGCGTTCTGGACGAAATCCGGAAGGCCGAACAGCATGCACAACGACAGATGCATCACGTGGTCGGCCAGCGCTTTGGGGCCGATCATCCAGCCTACTCGCCAGCCGGTCATGGCATGGGATTTGGACAAACTGTTGAGGGTCGCGGTGCGCTCGGCCATGCCCGGCAGACTGGCCGGGCTGATGTGCTCGCCCTCATACAACAGATCGCTGTAGACCTCGTCGCTGATCAGCCAGAGGTCATGCCGCACGCACAGCGCCGCCAGCGCCTTCCAGCTTTTTAACGACAGACTGGCACCGGAGGGATTGTTCGGGCTGTTGAGCAAAATGACGCGGGTTTTCGGGGTGATCAGCGCCGCAACATCTGCCGGTTCGACCCGAAAGCCGTTCTCCGGACACACCGCCACCGGCACCACGCTGGCGCCACAGGCGCCGAACACACCTTCATAGGTCACGTACATCGGTTCGGCGACGATCACTTCGTCGCCAGGATCGAGCAGGCATTGGGCAACCGAATACACCGCGCACTGCGCACCGGGCAGCACGATCACATGGTCGGCATCCACCTCCTGACCGCTGCGCCGCTGATGACGGCTGGCGATGCTGCTGCGCAGTGTGCGGGTACCGCGTACATCCGAGTAATGGGTGTCGCCAGCCAACAGGCTGTCGATGGCGGCGTGGACGATGGGCAGCGGCGTGTCGAAATCCGGATCGCCGATCGACAGCAACAGCACGTCGACGCCCTGCTCGCGCAATTCCAGCGCTCGATCGTGAATCTTCCAGGCTGCCGCTCCGTCACCGGCGATTCGTTGGGTCAAGGCTGAATAGCGCATGTACTTCTCCTAACGCGCGAGTTCCAGTTTCAACCCTATCTCAAATCACGAAACGCGCCACCATCGCGTTCAAATCAACCGCCAATCGCGACAATTCGTGGGTGGCGGCACTGGTCTGGTTGGCACCGGCGGCGGACTGAGTGGCCAGGTCGCGAATGTTCACCAGATTGCGGTCGACTTCACGGGACACCTGAGCCTGTTCTTCCGAGGCGCTGGCGATCACCAGGTTACGTTCGTTGATCAATTGAATCGATTGAGTGATCTGCTCCAGTGCGACACCCGCAGCGCGGGCCATTTCCAGGGTGCTTTGGGTGCGCTGATTGCTTTGCTGCATCGACGAGACCGCTTCGCCGGTGCCGTTCTGGATGCCGGCGACCATTTTCTCGATTTCCTGGGTCGATTGCGCGGTGCGATGAGCCAGCGCCCGAACCTCATCCGCCACCACCGCAAAGCCACGTCCGGCTTCACCGGCACGGGCGGCTTCGATCGCGGCGTTGAGGGCCAGCAGGTTGGTCTGTTCGGCAATGGCACGGATCACGTCCAGCACTTTACCGATGTCGCGGCCCTGAGCCGCCAGGCCTTCGATCATCAACGCCGTGTTTTGCACGTCGTGGGTCATGGTCTGGATCGCGTCGACGGTTTCCACCACTCGGTCACGACCTTCACGAGCGGCCTGAGTCGACTGGTTCGACGCTTCGGAGGTCGACACCGCGTTGCGCGCCACTTCTTCCACGGCGGCAG
Source organism: Pseudomonas sp. JV414 (assembly GCF_032424305.1). Lineage (NCBI taxonomy): Bacteria > Pseudomonadati > Pseudomonadota > Gammaproteobacteria > Pseudomonadales > Pseudomonadaceae > Pseudomonas > Pseudomonas sp. JV414. The sequence continues at coordinate 86,299 of NZ_VYKC01000002.1, forward strand.
TCATTTCGTTGACGGCCGTGGCCGCCTGTTCGATTTCGTTGTTTTGCTGTTGCAGGCCACGGGACGCTTCTTGGGTCACGGTGCTGAGCTCTTCGGCGGCGGCGCCCAGTTGCGTCGCGGAGCCAGCGATCTGTTCGATGGTTTTGCGCAGGTTGGCCTGCATGGCGGACAAGGCACCGAGCAAACGCGCCGGTTCGTCGTTGCCGTCGACTTCGATGACCTTGCTCAGGTTGCCGCCGGCAATGGTTTCGGCCGCGAGCACCGCACGGTTCAGCGGCGTGAGGATGCTGCGGGTCAACAGCCAGGCCAGCAGCACGGTCAGCATCGAAGCCATCACCGCCACCGTCACGATGCCGATAAAGGCTTCGCTGTAGTGCTCGCCCGCCTTGGCCGACGCGGTTTTGGCATCGACGGCGTTGAGCGCTACCAGTTTGTTCAGTTGCTCGCCCATCTGATCGGTGCCTTCCTTGATCCGCGTATTGATCAGGGTGCGCATCTCATCGAGTTTGTTCTGTCGCGACAGCTCCAGCATCTGGCTCTGGGCCTGCATGTAGTTGTCGAGGGTTGTCGCAAAGGTTTTGTACAGCGCGGCTTCTTCAGGGCTGGCCGGCAAGGCGGCATAGCTTGTTTGGGCTGTGCGCACCTTGTCGACGAGCACGCCGATGCGGGTTTGGGCTTCCTGCAACGCCGCCGGATCACGGTTGACCAGTACGCGGAATGAGAGAATCCGCAGACGCAGGACATTTTCCGTCATGTTTCCCAGAAACCCGATGCTGGGCAACTGCGTTGCTTCCATGTCAACAGAGGCCTGGCGTATGACCGTCATGCGGTTCACGGCAAACACACCCAGCACGATCACCAGCAAGGCAATGAAGGCGAAACCCAGGAAAGCTCGAGGCGCGATTTTCAGATTACGCAATGACATAGGATGATCTCGGTAATTGAGGCGGCGAGCATCCTTGCGGTGATCACTGTTCGGGCGGGCGATGGCGCGCGCACCTTGCAGTTTGGCGCCACTGTTGTAGTTGGTTTGTGTGCGCCTATACGTTGTATCGGCCGGGGTTGAGGTTTTTTGCAGGGGGTTGGAGAAATATTTTCAAGGGAGGCAGGAGTGTTTCAGCGGTGAAACACTCGTTAGCTAAAGCGCAGAACCTGTGGGAGCGGGCTTGCTCGCGAAGGCGGCGGCACAGTCAACAATGATGTTGCCTGACACACCGCTTTCGCGAGCAAGCCCGCTCCCACATGGATTGCGTTTAACTGACTGGCATTGGTCAGGCCTTGCGGGCCGCCACCCGCCACACCCGCGCAATATCACGGGCGCGCTCACGCAACAATCGCGGCGCCTCGGCACAAGCCTGCTCCAATGTCATCGGTCCGCTGGCCAAGGCAAAGGCCGCATCGATGCCATGCTCGTACAGCGCCTGATACCCCTCGCCCAAGGTACCGGCGATGACGATGACCGGCACGCCGTGCTGCCGTGCAATGCGCGCCACGCCAAACGGGGTTTTGCCGCGCAACGTCTGGGCATCGAAACGACCTTCACCCGTAATCACCAGGTCGGCGCCTTTGACCGCCTCGGCCAAACCCACCAGTTCAGCGACCACTTCCACCCCGGCCTGGAACTGAGCACCGAGAAACGCCTTGGCGGCAAACCCCAATCCACCCGCCGCGCCGCTGCCCGGTTCGTCGCGCACGTCTTTGTCCAAGGCTTGCGCGCAGAGTTCGGCAAAGTGCCCGAGGGCTTGGTCCAGTTGCTCGACTTGTTCGGGCGACGCGCCTTTCTGCGGGCCGAAAATCGCTGAGGCCCCCTGAGGGCCGCACAGCGGGTTATTAACGTCGGCGGCGATGTCGAAGCGCACCTTGGCCAGGCGCGGATCGATCCCACTCAGATCGAGACGGGCCAATTGCGCCAGGGCCAGACCGCCCGGCACCAGAGTTTGACCCTGAGCGTCCAGCAGTTTCACGCCCAAAGCCTGCATTGCTCCGGCGCCGCCGTCGTTGGTGGCGCTGCCGCCAATCGCCAGGATCACCCGTTGCGCGCCGGCATCCAGCGCGGCGCGGATCAATTCACCGGTGCCGTAAGTGCTGCTGGTGCAGGCATCGCGCAGGTTCGGCGGAACCAGTTGCAGGCCACTGGCCTCGGCCATTTCGATGATTGCGGTGTGATTCTGTGGCAACCAGCCCCAGGCGGCATCGACCGTGGCGCCCAGCGGTCCGCGAACATGGGTACGACGCAGTTCGCCGTCGCACGCGGCCAGAATCGACTCGACCGTGCCTTCCCCACCGTCAGCCATCGGGCACTTGAGCAAGTGTGCGTCCGGCCAGACTTCCGCCAATCCCAACGCAATGGCCTCGGCCACACCTTGGGCACTCAGACTGTCCTTGAACGAATCGGGGGCGATGACGATTTTCATGCGAATTCTCCAGTTCCAATGCGTCCATGCTGCCAGCCGCCATGCACAATAACGCCGGTCCGCTGCACAAGCGGGCATGTGGATTATTGTTCATTTTCACAAAATCCACTGCCTACACACATTCTCAACGTAGGAGCTGCCGAAGGCTGCGATCTTTTGATCTTGCTCTTTTCGGGCTCACTGAAGAGCAAGATCAAAAGATCGCAGCCTTCGGCAGCTCCTACGGGGATTCGTGCGTATCCGTCGGTTTGGCGCAGGAGTTGGGTTCGTGTGTATCAATCGGTTTGGGGAAGGAGCTGGACCCCGAGGTAAAGCGCGAGCATTCCGTCCAGCTTTAGCGGGTCGACGCCGCTGAGTTCGGCAATCCGCTCCATGCGATAGCGCAAACTGTTGCGATGGATACCCAAGGCATCGGCGCAGGCTTGGCTCTGGCCGTCGTGTTCACACCAACTGCGCAGCGTCGCCAGCAATTGGCCGTTGCCATCCTTGGCGATGACTTTGCGTAGCGGGCGCAGCAGTTCATCCAGCGCATCGTCATTGCGGTGCCGCCAGAGCATCACCGGCAATCGATAACGGTTCAGCGTCAGCAAGCGCGAGTGCGGCAACACATCACGCCCGTAGGCCAGCAAATCACCGACCCGACGATAGCAACGGCGCAAGCCCGACAATCCATCGGCCTGCCCGCCCACGGCAATGCGCAAAATATTCCAGCCGAGGCCATCGAGCTTCTCCAGCAGCCGCTCGTTCTCGATCGCGGGTGTTGCCGGTCGGCACCACAGCAACGAGGAGTTTGCCGAGCTCACGCACCAACTGTCCGGATAACGCGACATCAACCAGGCGCTGAGCGCTTCGACGGTCTGGCCCGGGCCGTGTTCCATGCTCAACTCGAACAGATACGGCACTCGCGTCAATTGCGGTTTGAGCCCCAGTTGCTGCGCTTCGTCGAGCAACCGCGGCGAATCCCCCGCCTCGCTGAGCAGCAGCGCCAACAGATCATCGCAACGCTGGCGCCGCCATTGCTGCTCGGCCTGCTGATTGCGCTGGCCCACCAGCATCTCGGCGGTCATTCGCACCAGTTCGGCGTAAGTGCGCAATTGTTCAGGCTCGCCGGTAATGCCCAGCACACCAATCAAACGCTGATCGAGCAACAGCGGCAGGTTGATGCCCGGTTGCACGCCTTTGAGATGAATCGCAGTCTGCGCGTCGATCTCGACCACGCGCCCGTTGGCCAACACCAGTTGCGCGCCTTCGTGACGGGTGTTGATGCGCTCCGGTTCGCCGCTGCCAAGAATCAATCCCTGACTGTCCATGACATTGACGTTGTACGGCAGGATGGCCATCGCCCGGTCGACGATGTCCTGGGCCAGATCGTGATCGAGTTCGAACATAGCGCGGTTCCTTGAAAACGTGATGGAACGGGTTGTTCACCCGCACAGGCCTTGGTTGCAAACCCTGTGCTCAGGCACAAAGACAACCACCCAAGGGGTGGCCGAGACTCACTGGGCGATCAACGTTACCCTTGCGTCGCAAAAAATCATAATAAAGAGAGAGCCCGCCATGTCACAGAGCGCCGCAGCTACCCTGGCCACCGCTGACGACAAAAACGCCGTCTACAAACGCATTACCCTGCGTTTAATCCCCTTCATCTTCATCTGCTACCTGTTCAATTACCTCGACCGGGTGAATGTCGGGTTTGCCAAACTGCAGATGCTCGACGCGCTGAAATTCAGCGAAACCGTGTACGGCCTCGGCGCCGGGATCTTCTTCATCGGCTACGTACTCTGCGGCGTGCCGAGCAACCTGGCCCTGACCAAATTCGGCCCGCGACGCTGGATCGCGCTAATGATGATCACCTGGGGCACGCTGTCGACTTGCCTGCTATTCGTCACCACACCGACCGAGTTCTACACCCTGCGCCTGTTTACCGGTGCCGCCGAAGCCGGGTTCTTTCCGGGTGTGGTGCTCTACCTTTCACAGTGGTTCCCGACGTTCCGTCGTGGCCGCATCATGGCGTTGTTCATGTCGGCGATCCCGGTGTCCGGCCTGCTCGGCAGCCCGTTTTCCGGCTGGATTCTCACTCACTTTGCCGCAGGCCAGGGCGGTCTCGCCGGCTGGCAGTGGATGTTCCTGCTGCAAGGTATTCCGACCGTTATCCTCGGCGCCCTCGCCTACTTCCTGCTCAGCGACAGCTACGCCAACGCCAAGTGGCTGACCCCTTACGAGCGCTCGGTGCTTGAGGCCGATCATGCTGAAGACCTGGCCAGCAAACCGAAAACCTCTACTGATTCGCTGCTGGCGGTGTTCAAGAACCCGGCGATCTGGGCTTTCGGCCTGATTTATTTCTGCATCCAGAGCGGTGTTTACGCGATCAACTTCTGGTTGCCGTCGATCATCAAGAATCTGGGTTTCAGCGATAACCTGGTGATTGGTTGGCTCAGTGCGATTCCGTATCTGCTGGCGGCAGTGTTCATGTTGATGGTCGGTCGTTCGGCGGACCTGCGCAAAGAACGCCGCTGGCACTTGGTGGTGCCGATGCTGATGGGCGCGGTGGGTCTGTTGATTGCGGTGAACTTCGCCGCCAACCCGGCCATCGCCATTCTCGGTCTGACTATCGCCACTATGGGCGCCCTCACCGGCCTGCCGATGTTCTGGCCGGTGCCTACCGCAATGCTTAGCGCGGGTGCGGCTGCCGGTGGGTTGGCGTTGATTAACTCCATGGGGCAGATGGCGGGTTTTCTTAGTCCGTATCTGGTGGGTTGGGTCAAGGACAGCACCGGGTCGACCGATGCGGCGCTTTACCTGCTGGCAGGTGTGATTGTTTGTGGGAGTTTGCTGGCGTTGCGCATGACGCGGACGTTGCGGGTTTAAAAGGGCTAGATGATCGTTCCCACGCTCTGCGTGGGAATGCAGCCCGGGACGCTCTGCGTCCCTTTCGAGAGATGAAACGCGGAGCGTCCCTTGAGGCATTCCCACGCAGAGCGTGGGAACGATCACAGCGCTAGCCCTACGGGTCGAGGTTATCCAGCACTCGATTGACCGCTAGCTCTCCGTTCATCACGACCTGTTGAATCCCGAGCATCGTGCTGCGATAGGGTTCGCCCACCAATGCGGCGAAATCACTGAGCATCATGCTCGCCGATTTCATGGATTCGCAGGCGTGGGCCAGCAGGCTTTCCGAATCGACACCCGGTGCGACGATAAACATTTTGCTGGGTTTGCGGGCAGGTTCTTTGGAGGGCTTGAGGTAATGATCGAGGGCGCGGTCTGCGGCTTCGTGGAGTTTTTTTGAATCGAGGGATTCGTAGGGGGATGTCGGATCTGATTCCGGTGGATTGGGTGTTGGTTTGAACATAGATGAAACTCCTTACGCCATAAAAGAAGGAGCCATCACCCTCGCTACCAAACGAAGGGTGGCGGCCATGCGCAGGTTGGTAGACCGGGACGTAAGGAAACCGGCGCGCCCGAAAGCGCCCTGTGCATGACCACCATAAAGCAGAGTCGAATAAACGCTGCGAATCATGATGCTTATGCACCTTACGTCACCCGGGGCTACCAAACCCCATCGCTGTTTTTCAGCGACAGGGAAAACGATACAGCCCGGGCTCAAGGCGCACTAGCCGGCGGATTCTGGCGTAGTCGTAGGCAACGGCGCAAGGATGTGTAGCCTGAGTGAGTATCTGGAGGTGTCGATTAAACATCTCCGTTTAATCCTTAAAAAACGCTGCTTCGGCACCTTGCTCAATCACGCAGTATTACTCTTGCGCGTTCAACTTACTGAACTAAGCTGATCCATTACATCGCAAAGCTGTATCGGACCGGCTCGTTTACCTGCCTTCAAGCCCCGAGTTTGTGTAATCAAAATGCACGACAACAGGGGGCCACCATGAGTTTGCTCGAAGCCGTCGAAGGTGTCTGTGCACGCTTGGCGACCGATGAGGGTTGGCACGCACTTCTGTTGCGGCACGAACTCGATATCAAGGCCCGTCCGTTAGAAGCCGAGTTGAAAAGAACGTTGAGGGTGGACCGAACCGCTAAAGGCTTCGAAGATTTCTCTTTAAGCGGGCAACGTGGCATTGAAGCCAGAAACCCGTCTCGCAGTCTTTTATTCCATGCACTCGCCTCACCCAATGTCATCACCGACCCGAATGGCAAGGCGTTAGAGCTGTACCCGACCGCGGCCGAAATAGAAACGGTTTTAAATTATGTTTACGGCGTAGAACCGCCGTCTCTGACGGGTCTTCAACAACAGGCCGGGGAAGGAACAGCGCTGGCCATTGTTGTCTTTGCCGCTGAATACCGACCGAAACCAGATACGGTTCATCGAAAACATGCCGACCTGTGTTTCTCGCGTACAGGTATTGCTCGCACAGGTACCGCACCCGCCGTTTACGACCCGATGCGACGTGGTTTCCTGCCGTGGATGAAAAACGATCCGCAAGCGGTCTGCGTAACGCCGGCGCGCTATTACCCTTACATCGCGATGCAGAAAAAAGGCGATGAACATTCGTTCGGGCCGCAATCGTTTCAAACCAACGATGACGCACAGGATTTCTGGGTTCCCCTGCACAAACTGTTTGACGGCCCTGAATGCATTGCCGGCCTGGAGTTGGCAGTGGACATGGCGTTCTATCAAATCAATGAAAAACTCCGCCGATTTCACCTTAGGTTTCCCGACTCCGGCTGGCAGGAACCAGACATTTCACAACCACCGTTTGTCATCACCGATGATCTTGTTGAGTGGGCGAACGAACAGGCATACGGAAAAGGCCTGTTGACCCCCGTGCCCAAGACGAGGCTGGTGGAAAAAGCCACGTATGAAGGTAAGGACGTGTTCTTTTCCATTCCGCAAAACCCCAATTTTCGTGGATACATCATTAATCGACGCTATAAGCGGCGTGACGATGGATCGATCCATGATTTGAATTCAGAGCCTGACGTCGTGCAGATCGTTAAAGACGGCGAATATCAAGCCTTGCACTTTATCGACTTCACCGCCGAAGGTTGGGTTCGTGCCGCTTGCCCGCAACTGGAGACTGCCGGGATAAGCAATGCCGTGGCTTATTCACTGGTTGCCGCTCCTGATTTTTACCCTGAATACACTCAGCGCCAACTGCTGGAGTGGAGCAACCTTCAGGAATTTCCCCAGCCTTTTTTTGGCCAAAGCCTGAGAGTGCTTTCAAACACGCGAGCGGCTGGTAATCCCGACTTGCGGGGTGGACACTTCCAGCTCGAAGATAAAGGAATCACCGCCATTATCTCGCACCCTCTGAATGAAGCGGAGTCAGCCAGCGCTGATGCCGCGCCTGCACAACGGCAGACTTGGCTAGCGGACGCCGCGGCGGGAAGCTTGAGTCCGGGCTGGGAAATCAGTGGCCCCGGAGGTGGCGGGCCGCGCCCCCAGTCCTTATGCGCTTACGAACTAGGCAGCCCCTTCACTGAAGATGTCCGGATTTGCGCTTCGATAGGCGGCTATTGGCCCTCCATGTCGCCAGATAACTCAAGAGCTTTTGAACCCACTGCCAGCTGGGTTCCGATCATACCGTTGACGGATGAGGAAAGCGGCTCATGGGATGGCGTTAACGGCCCGCAACTGATTGAAGCTGGCGACGGTAAGCGGGTCGTGGAATACACCAACTACGCGTTCACCGACTATACGAAAAACGCCCTCGCCGGCTTGCTATCGGTACACCACCCGGCACAAACCACTGCCGAGGATTACCAGGCGCGTATCTTGTCCATGCACAACGCCTTCAAGTCTCTAGGCGCTGTTACACGAGCGGAAAAAGCACAGTGGTCCGTGTTGTCTTTCATGAAAATCACACGCCCCAATGTCGAACTGGAACAGGCCGAGTCAGAGACAGGGACTTGTTTGCAAGCGTCTGTTCATTTCTATCGAATCTATAAAAATGATAGAGCGACCACGACGACACCGGCGGACGACTTCACCAAGCGTCATGCCGAAATCCTTGAAATGGTTGATCTGTTTGTCAGCCCGACATTGCTCCTGATAAAGCGCGAGCAAGGTTCATGGCAGGCTACAGAGCTTGAGTAAGCATGATGTTGTGATCATCGGTGCCGGCCCGGCAGGCAGCGCCGCCGCGATTTTCTGCGCACAACATGGTTTGCGCGTGGCGTTACTTGAACAATCAGCCGTTTGCCGTGATCGGCCCGGTGAAACCCTGCCTCCCGGAATCGAACCGTTGCTGCAACAACTGGGTATAGCCCATGAGATTTTGCAGGGGAGTTTTATTCGGCATACCGGAAACTGGGTGCAATGGGGTACAGAACGTCATTTCAATGCTTTCGGTGGCGAGCCCGATAATCCATGGCGTGGCTTTCAAATCCCCCGGCGCCTGTTCGACAGTCTGTTACTCAGCCAGGCTCAGGCATCAGGTGTATCCGTCGTGCGACCTTGCCGCGCCAAAAAGGTCATCCGCAAAGACGACTCCGTGATCGGGGTAGAAACAGACAAAGGTGTTTTCCCTTGCTCGTACATGATTGACGCCAGCGGCGCCAATGGTTGGCTTGCGCGGCAATTGGCACTGGAACGTCTGGCGTTTTCACCGCGATTGCTCGCGATGTATGGTTATGCCCGGGGTACATCTGCTGTGTGTGATGAGACGCCCCATATCATTGCGGATAAAGATGGCTGGTACTGGATCGCGCAAATCGGCGCCGATTCGTACACCTGGACTCGCTTGAACTTCGACAGTCGTCAACCGACGAACAGACAACCACCGTCAGCGTTCGAGCAACTGCATGACTTCTCTAAAATACGAGGTGTGGATGTCACCTGGCGAGCCTGTCGCCATTGCGCCGGGGCCGGTTACTTCATGGTCGGCGATGCGGCCTCTGTAATTGATCCGGGAGCCTCTCATGGCGTGCTCAAGGCAATCATGTCCGGGATGATGGCCGCTCACGCGGTCGTCAACCTCCTGGATCACCCCGCCCGCCATCGCACGATCCAACAGCAGTACCGACATTGGCTGAACAGTTGGTTTGTGCGTGACATGGAAAAAATGCGTGAGCTGTACGCAGCCCATCAGGCGCCACCCCGTTGGTTGGCTGTCAGCCATGGACCTGCGTAGATAATTCAGATTGATACATGCAGCGCTTATAGTATTTGATTGACCCTTTCCCACCGGTAAAAGGATTTCATCATGAGCTATCGCACGCTGGGTCATTCGGGTTTACAGGTGTCGACCCTCACATTGGGCACCATGATGTTTGGCGAACAGACCAGCACCGAAGATTCCCTGCGGATCATCGACAAGGCCTGGGACCAGGGCATCAACTTCATCGACACCGCGGACGTGTACACCAACGGCCGCTCCGAAGAGATCGTCGGCGAAGCGATTGCCGGCAACCGCCACGAATGGGTTCTCGCCACCAAAGTCGGTTTCGGCCCGGTGGACGGTGTACCGAACCGCAGCGGCCTCAGCCGCAAGCACCTGTTCAACGGCATCGATGCCAGCCTGACGCGGTTGGGCACCGATTATCTGGACATCTATTACCTGCACCGCGAAGACCACGACACGCCGCTGGAAGTCACGGTATCGGCCATCGGCGATTTGATCCGCCAGGGCAAGGTTCGCTACTGGGGCCTGTCGAACTACCGTGGCTGGCGCATCGCTGAAGTGATTCGTGTGGCCGACAAACTCGGTGTCGACAGGCCGGTCATCAGCCAGCCGCTGTACAACATCGTCAACCGTCAGGCGGAAACCGAGCAGATCACCTCCGCGCAAAACTATGGCCTTGGCGTGGTGCCTTACAGTCCGTTGGCACGCGGTGTGCTCAGCGGCAAGTACGCGCCGGACGTGAAACCGGACGCCAACAGCCGCGCCGGCCGTCAGGACAAGCGCATCCTGGAAACCGAATGGCGGGTTGAGTCGCTGCGCATTGCCCAGCAGATCCAGGAATACACCCAGGACCGTGGCGTGGGCATCGTCGAGTTCGCGATTGCCTGGGTGCTGAACAATGGCGCCGTGACTTCTGCCATCGTCGGGCCTCGGACTGAGCAACAGTGGGATGCATACACCAAGGCGCAGGCGGTGAAGATCACGACTGAGGATGAGGCGTTTATTGATTCGCTGGTGACGCCGGGGCATGCGTCGACACCGGGGTTCAATGACGTGAGCCACTTTGTGTCAGGTCGTAAACCGCGCACGGCTTGAGATTTATCGCGAGCAGGCTCTCCCACAGGTTTTGTTCCTGTCTGCTGACTATGCTTTGGCTCAGATCCTGTGGGAGCTGGCTTGCCTGCGATAGCGATGCAACATTCAACCACAATGTTGGAAATATTGATCATGCGGCCAATATTCAGCACAAAAACCACGTATCCTGCGCGGTCCGTTTGACCGTCAACCCGCGAGGGCAGTTTGTCTAAAGGTATCGCTCTATCGGTTTCGGCCTCAGTGCTGTTTGCCGTCATGTATTACTACACCTCGTTGCTCTCCCCCTTGAGCGGCGTGGAGATCTTCGGCTGGCGGATGCTGCTGACCGCGCCGTGCATGACTGTGTTCATGGTGGTGTCCGGCGAATGGAAGCGCGTGGTCGAGCTTGTTCGGCGGCTGGCTGGCAAGCCGAAGCTGATTGTCGGGCTGATTGGCTCCGCAGTGCTGCTGGGCCTGCAACTCTGGTTGTTCATGTGGGCACCGCTCAACGGTTATAGCCTCGACGTGTCGCTTGGGTATTTCCTGTTGCCGCTGTCGATGGTCCTGACCGGGCGAATCGCCTATGGCGAGCGTCTTTCCTATCTGCAGAAAATAGCCGTGTTCTTCGCCAGCCTCGGCGTGCTCAACGAGCTGTATCAGGTCGGTGGTTTTTCCTGGGCGACCTTGCTGGTGGTGGTTGGCTATCCGATCTATTTCATCCTGCGCAAGCGCCTGGCCACGGACAACCTTGGCGGGCTGTGGCTGGACATGGCGTTGATGCTGCCGGTGGCGTTCTGGTTCGTGCAGGGCGGTGAACAAGGTTTTGGCGTGTTTGATCAACATCCGTGGCTGTCGCTGTTGATCCCGCTGCTCGGGGTGATCAGCGCTTCGGCGCTGGTGGTCTACATCATTGCCAGCCGACTGCTGCCGTTCAGCCTGTTCGGGTTGTTGAGTTACGTTGAGCCGGTGCTGTTGCTCGGCGTGGCGTTACTGCTGGGGGAAAGTATCAAGGCCGGCGAATGGCTGACCTATATTCCGATCTGGTTGGCGGTGCTGGTGTTGGTGTTTGAAGGGTTCAAACATCTGGTTCGGCAACGGCGCAGGCCGATGTAATTGTAGGAGCGAGGCTTGCCCGCGAAGCTTTTAGCGTCTTCAAGGTCCCCTTCGCGGGCAAGCCTCGCTCCCACGATGGTTTTGCGTGATCCGAAAATGGTTTTGCATGATCCAAAAGAAAGCCCGGCCAGCATTGCTGCTGACCGGGCTTTCTTACATCTGAAACGGGTTAATCAGTGGAGAGCACACCCCGACGAACCTGATCACGTTCGATCGATTCGAACAGCGCCTTGAAGTTGCCTTCGCCGAAACCATCGTCGCCTTTACGCTGGATGAATTCGAAGAACACCGGGCCCATCAGGGTTTCCGAGAAGATCTGCAGCAGCAGACGCTTGTCGCCCGACTCGGACGAACCGTCCAGCAAAATGCCCCGCGCTTGCAATTCGTTGACCGGCTCGCCGTGGTTCGGCAAACGGCCTTCGAGCATTTCGTAGTAGGTGTCTGGCGGCGGTGTCATGAAGCGCATGCCGATGCTTTTCAAGTGATCCCAGGTCTTGATCAGGTCATCGCTGAGGAAGGCAACGTGCTGGATGCCCTCGCCGTTGAACTGCATCAGGAACTCTTCGATCTGCCCGGCGCCCTTGGAGGACTCTTCGTTCAGCGGGATACGGATCATGCCGTCCGGCGCGGTCATGGCCTTGGAAGTCAGGCCGGTGTATTCGCCTTTGATGTCGAAGTAGCGGATTTCACGGAAGTTGAACAGCTTCTCGTAGAAGTTGGCCCAGTAGGCCATGCGACCGCGATACACGTTGTGGGTCAGGTGATCAATGATCTTCAGGCCGGCACCGACCGGGTTGCGATCCACGCCTTCGATGAATACGAAGTCGATGTCGTAGATCGAACTGCCTTCGCCGAAACGGTCGATCAGGTACAGCGGCGCGCCGCCGATGCCTTTGATCGCTGGCAGATGCAGTTCCATCGGACCGGTTTCGATGTGGATCGGTTGGGCACCGAGTTCCAGGGCACGCTTGTAGGCCTTTTGCGAATCCTTGACGCGGAACGCCATGCCGCATACCGACGGGCCATGCTCGGCCGCGAAGTACGACGCCACGCTGTTCGGTTCATTGTTGAGGATCAGGTTGATCGCGCCCTGGCGATACAGGTGCACGTCTTTGGAACGGTGCGTCGCGACCTTACTGAAGCCCATGATCTCGAAGATCGGCTCCAGGGTGTTAGGGGTCGGCGATGCGAATTCGATGAACTCAAAGCCCATCAGGCCCATTGGGTTTTCGTATAAATCTGCCATTTTGGCGCCTCATCATTTCTTATCAATTAACGGATCGTTAGTTGCTAGCAATGCTGAGATCGGCGGGTGGCGCACAGGAGATGCCCCGCACGCTGCGGGCGAGGAAGTCACCGTAGATCAATTGAAACCCAAATATCTTCATTGTCGACCCAAGGCTATTACGGGCGAGGCTTCTGCTGCCAGAAGACGATTATTCTTATATGCGTAACCCGATTCTACACAGCGTAAATCAGTTGTCCATCCTTCTTATAAAATCCCCCTTTTCGCAGCCTGTGCAAGCGGTTTGTTGCACAGAAAAATCCCCGCCAAGATCAGCCCGCCGCCCAGGCACATCACCAGGGTCAATTGCTCGCCCAGCAACAACGCGCCAAACAGAACGGCGGTCAGCGGGTTCAAGGCGATGAACACACCCGAACGCGTCGCACCGATTTTGCGGATACCGTCGTAATAACCAATATAGGCCAATGCCGACCCCAGTACGCCCAGGTACATCAGGCTCAACCATTGTTGCGTGCCGAGTTCGGCCAGCGCCGCGATACTCAGCTCACCACGCACGGCACTGGTCACCCAGAGCATCAGCGTGCCCAGCAAAATCGAGTACGTCACCGTCTGCACCGGCCCCAGCGTCTGATTCAGGCCTTTGGAAAACAGCGAATAAATGCCCCAACCGAGCACGCAGCCGAAGATCAACAGATCGCCGATCCAGGCATCAGTACCACCGGCCAGCAATTGCGGATTGCGGCTGACGATCACCAGACTGGCGCCGGCAACGCAGATCGCAATACCCGCCACTTTCGCCCCGCTCAGTCGCTCCTTGAACAACAGCCACGACGCCAGGCCGATCACCGCCGGGTTCAACGCCACGATCAACGACGCCCGTGACGCGTTGATGTAATGCAGCCCATAAAAGAAGCACAGGTTGTAGAAGAAGATCCCGAAAAACCCCAGCAGCGTCAGTTGCAGCCATTGCCGAGGGCTGGGACGCACCAAAGGCACGCGCGCCAGCAACAAAAACAGCAGCAACGCCACGCTCGCCAGCAAGAACCGCAGGCTCGCGGCCAATAACGGACTGAGGCTGTCAGCCAGAAATCGCCCGGCGACGAACGTCCCGCCCCAGATCATGGTGACCGCCGCCAGTTTCAGATAAACCGATACATCCGAGGAATTCGCCAGGGTCTGTTCACACGTAGTCATAAGTCTCCACCATCAGAAATCAGGCACATGGCGTATCATTCAACTAATCCACGATCATCGTAAAATGAGTAAACACTCATGACCCTGACTCAACTCGAGATTTTCTCGCTGGTGGCCGAACTGCGCGGCTTCACGGCGGCGGCCCATCGTTTGGAGATTTCCCAATCCGCGGTATCCCACGCGCTCAAGTCGCTGGAACAGGAATTGGGCGTCGAACTGCTGCGTCGGCATCAGTCCCAGGTCGAGCTGAGTGACATCGGCCAGCAGCTATTACTGCGCGCGCGGGCGATGCTCGGGCTGGCCAACACGTTGCGCCAGGAGGCGGCCGATGCTCGCGGAATGAAACGCGGAACCTTGCGCATTGGCTCGTTCGGTCCGACTTCATCGATCAAACTGTTGCCGAAGATCCTTCAACATTACCGCGCCGCCCACCCGGGCATCGAGGTTCACATCGACGAAGGGCCGGATCGCCAGGTGATCCAGTGGCTGGAAGAACGGCGTATCGACATCGGCTTCGTGGTGTTGCCCCAGGAACGTTTCGATACTTTTAGGCTGATCGAAGATCAGATGGTCGCGCTGCTACCTGCCGACCATGCGCTGGCCGGTCGCGACAGCTTGAGTTTGAGCGATTTATGCCACGAGCCTTTTGTGCTGACCGAAGCCGGCTCTTCGGAACTGGTGTCGCGCCTATTTAGTGCGGCGCGGTTGACGCCGAACATCCGTTATCGCTGCTCGCAATTGATCAGCACGCTGGACACCGTCGGCCGTGGCGATGCCCTGACCGTTGTCGCCGAAGGCTCTTTGCCTGACGACAACCACAACCGCTACGTGAAAAAACCGTTGTCGCCACCGGTCAGCCGACAGGTCGGGCTGGCGGTGCTCGATCAGCGTCAGTCATCACCTGCGACGCTGGCCTTTATCAAACTGGCCTCAAGTCTGAATGATCGTCAGGCGGCATAAGTGCCGTCGGCCATCTATCATGGCTGAACGCTTTAAGGAGGCGCGTCGCCCTGCCAGCCTTTGAGAGCCCTCTTTTATCGCGATGGATTTGCGAATGCCACTGAACGTCAAAAGCCGCCGTAAACGTGGCACCCGGATCGTTGTCACTGTTTTGAGCGGATTGCTTCCGGTGTTGCTGGGAGTCGCCATTCTCTATCTGCAGGCTGAACGTACCCTCAAGCAAAGTACTGAATTGACTGGCGAAGAAGCCATTCGCCAATTCGAGTTGATGCTCGACAACACCGCCCAAGCGGCGCAAGAGCTATTGCCGCTGGCCGGCCAAAACTGCAATGACGTCAAACTGGCCTTGCGCGAACAGGTCACCCGACGGCCCTTTGTGCGCTCGACCAACCTTGTGTGGAACAACAACCTCTATTGCAGTTCGTTATTCGGTGACTATCAGGAAAAGGTCAATCCCGGCGACTACACACATGGCAAGTTATGGCTTATGAACGGTAATCCTGTCACGCCTGAGACCGCATTACTGGTGTATCGGCTCAGTGAAGGAAGCCAGGGCGCATTGACCACCCTGAACGGTTATCACCTGAGTCACGTGCTACGCCTGATCGGTCGAAAAACACAATTGATGCTGCGAGTCGGCCCTTATTGGTTGTCCGCCGACGGCAAGGTTCACGGCGATGCCCTGCCCATCTTGCCAGTGGCGCAAAATACGCTGACGTCTGCGCGCTATGCCTTTACGGTGACCGCCGGTTTTTCCGAAGGAGAAACCTGGCGTTACATGCGCAATGAGTACCCGCCATTGTTCAGTCTGCTGTTGTTTTTCGGTGTGGTCTCAAGCTCGATCGGCCATGTCCTGCAGAAGCGCTCGACATCGCCCAGCCGTGAAATGCAGCGGGCGCTGGAGGCAGCAGAGTTCATTCCGTATTTTCAGCCCGTGGTGCATGGCGACAATAAGCAGTGGTCCGGCGCCGAAGTATTGATGCGCTGGAAACATCCCAAGGAAGGCTTGGTGCGCCCTGATCTGTTCATCCCGTTTGCCGAACACTCCGGGTTGATCGTGCCGATGACTCGCTCCTTGATGCGACAGACCTCCGCATTGCTGGCACCCTTGTCGGCATCGTTCAACGGGCCATTTCACATTGGCATCAACATCACCGCCAGTCACTGCCGGGATCTTGAGCTGGTTGAGGACTGCCGTGAATTCCTCAGCGCTTTCGCACCGGGCAGCGTCGACCTGGTGCTGGAGTTGACCGAACGCGAACTCATCGAGCCGACACCCATCACCTTGCAATTGTTCGAGCAACTTCACGGGTTGGGCGTGATGATCGCGATCGATGACTTTGGCACCGGTCACTCAAGCCTGGGTTATTTGCGTCAGTTCAATGTGGACTTCCTGAAAATCGATCAGAGCTTTGTCGCCATGATCGGTGTGGACGCCCTCTCCCGGCACATTCTGGACAGCATCATCGAACTTTCGGCCAAACTCGATCTGGGTATCGTCGCCGAAGGCGTGGAAACCGAGGAGCAAAGTGACTATCTGACTGCCCACGGCGTGAACTTTCTGCAAGGTTATCTGTTTGGTCGGCCGATGCCCGGCGCAGAATTCATTAGAGCATTAAGTGATCATTAACTAACCACTTTAAGCACCGAGATCATGATGATACGCACCAAATTGAATCAAAAGACTACTCTTGTTACATGAAGAAAAAGTCAGGATTTACTCTTGGCCAATTAACTACTACAATTTTTCATACCTGCGCAGAACTGGCAGGTGCGCCATTATCACCGAGTCGCTTCAAGGCTCTTGGCTTATAGCTTTGTTTGCGGTTGGTATCAGCCAAACACACTATTGGAGTAAAGATATTGTCCAGACTCGCTGAATTCCGTGCAGCTGAAAAGGCCCTTCAAGAACAGCTCAAGCAGTTGGAATCGCTGAAGAACGATGCCGGGCTCAAGAAAGAAATCGAATTCGAAGAAAAGCTCCAGGGGCTGATGAAAACCTACGGCAAGAGCTTGCGCGACATCATCGCCATCCTCGATCCGAACCCGGCGAAATCCGGCCTGCAGCAGGCAGCAGCACCTAAAACCCGCCGCGCTCGCGTGGTCAAGGTCTATCAGAACCCGCACACCGGTGAACTGATTGAAACCAAGGGCGGCAACCACCGCGGCCTGAAAGCCTGGAAGGAACAATACGGTGCCGCCACCGTTGATTCCTGGCTGCGTGGCTAAGCACTCGCGATCATAAAAAAAGCCCTGCCAATGCAGGGCTTTTTCATGGATAGCGTCTAAATGCAACGATAGTCGCCGATCAATTCGTTACATATCGTCCAACTTTATGCTTAATCCCTTTGGCTATCTAAAAAATGCCGAACACGCTGAAATCTACTGATACGCAAACCTCAAACTAAAGTTTCAAGCTATTTCGAGCAGCTGCTATGTCGTCCTGACTTGCCTTATAAACCTCTGCCTGCCCCGCATAGGAAAGAACATAGGCCTTATCGGCGTCTACCGCAGCAACCAATGTTTGAGACAGCACATGTCGACCATTCTGCGTAATCGTGCAGGTAGTTTCCAGCGCCGATAGCCGGCTCAAGGTAGTCGGGTGAATTTTAGTGCAAACGCTCTGATACCCACTCTGAAAAAAGTCCTTTTGCACCGACTTGCGCATTTCCAGCAGCACGCCTTCCAGGTTCACCTGGTGACCGGTTTCCACTTGCGTCATGGTCAACTCCATCACCATCACCGGCGTACCCTCCTGATCGTTTTTTACCGCGCGTTGCCGGGAAACCTGCGGCTTGGCCTCCTCTTGCGGAACGACCTCGACGGTCCATCCGCTTGGCCAGGTCACGACCGGAGCCTCTGCATAAGCGGGGGTAACACCTGAAAGCAGCCACATCAGGACGAACATCGATTGACAGAATCGGGTCATTGCAATGAACACTCACGAATTGAGCCGTAAAGTCTGAGCCTCACCCGGCTGTCAGGCAAGCCTGCGGTTTGGGTTTGGCGATGCTGGGGCCCTTGCGTATCATTGAAAGTATTCTTAGCCCCGCTTAATTTCCCGGAGGGCCTCATGAGCCTGCACGAACTCAATACATTTCCCGGTGTAACCGCCCAACCCGACATCGCCACCCAGAAATTTGTTTTCAACCACACCATGTTGCGGGTCAAGGACATCACCCAGTCGCTGGATTTCTACACTCGTGTCCTGGGTTTTTCGCTGGTGGAAAAACGCAATTTCCCGGAAGCCGAGTTCAGCCTGTATTTCCTGGCGCTGGTCGATAAAAACCAGATCCCGGCCGATGCTGCGGCTCGCACCGAGTGGATGAAATCGATCCCCGGCATTCTCGAACTGACTCACAACCACGGCACCGAGAACGACGCGGATTTCGCCTATCACAATGGCAACACCGACCCTCGCGGCTTCGGCCATATCTGCATTTCGGTGCCAGATATTCGCGCGGCATGCGAACGCTTCGAAGCGCTGGGCTGCGATTTCCAGAAACGCTTGAACGACGGTCGCATGAAGAGCCTGGCCTTCATCAAGGACCCGGATGGTTACTGGGTCGAGATCATTCAGCCTGCACCGATGTAAGCCCCACCGCAGATCCCCTGTGGGAGCGGGCTTGCTCGCGAAGGCGGACTGTCAGCCAGCATCACCGGTGAATGACACACCGCTTTCGCGAGCAAGCCCGCTCCCACATTGGGAATGTGCAAGACACAAAAAACCCCATGATCGCTCATGGGGTTTTGTCTTTTCAGCGTCGGCGTTTATGCAGGCGCCGAGGTTCGGATCAAGTGATCGAATGCGCTCAGGGAAGCCTTGGCGCCCTCGCCCACCGCAATCACAATCTGCTTGTACGGCACGGTGGTCACGTCACCGGCTGCGAACACGCCAGGCATCGACGTTTCACCACGAGCATCGACGATGATCTCGCCGCGCGGCGACAGCTCGATGGTGCCTTTGAGCCAATCGGTGTTAGGCAGCAGACCGATCTGCACGAAGATCCCTTCCAGCTCGACAGTGCGCAACTCGTCCGACTGACGATCCTTGTAGCGCAGGCCGTTGACCTTTTGGTCATCGCCGGTCACTTCAGTGGTTTGCGCACTGGTGATCACGGTGACGTTTGGCAGACTGTGCAACTTGCGCTGCAACACCGCGTCGGCACGCAGTTGTACGTCGAACTCCAGCAGGGTCACATGGGACACGATACCGGCCAGGTCGATAGCCGCTTCGACGCCGGAGTTACCGCCGCCGATCACCGCCACACGCTTGCCTTTGAACAGTGGACCGTCACAGTGCGGGCAGTACGCCACGCCCTTGTTGCGGTATTGCTGCTCACCGGGAACGTTCATTTCACGCCACCTTGCACCGGTCGCCAAAATTACGGTCCTGGCTTTCAAAGAGGCGCCGCTGGCGAAATGGATTTCGTGCAGTTCGCCATTTTTTCCCGGCACCAGCTTGTCGGCGCGTTGCAGGTTCATGATGTCCACGTCGTACTGCTTGACGTGTTCTTCCAGTGCCACGGCCAGTTTCGGCCCTTCAGTTTCCTGCACCGAGATGAAGTTCTCGATGGCCATGGTGTCGAGCACCTGACCACCAAAACGTTCAGCCGCCACACCGGTGCGAATGCCTTTACGAGCAGCGTAGATCGCCGCCGAAGCACCGGCCGGGCCACCGCCGACGACCAATACGTCAAAAGCTTCTTTGGCGCTGATTTTCTCGGCCTGACGCTCGATGCCGCTGGTGTCGATCTTGGCGAGAATCTCTTCCAGACCCATGCGGCCCTGGCCGAAGTTGATGCCGTTCAGGTAAATGCTTGGCACGGCCATGATCTGGCGCTCGTCGACTTCAGCCTGAAACAGCGCGCCGTCGATGGCGACGTGGCGGATGTTCGGGTTCAGCACAGCCATCAGGTTCAAT
Organism: Pseudomonas sp. JV414; assembly: GCF_032424305.1. Taxonomy (NCBI): domain Bacteria; kingdom Pseudomonadati; phylum Pseudomonadota; class Gammaproteobacteria; order Pseudomonadales; family Pseudomonadaceae; genus Pseudomonas; species Pseudomonas sp. JV414. Next base: position 106,303 of record NZ_VYKC01000002.1, read on the forward strand.
GCCTGGACCACGTCCGGGCAGTTCTGGCAGGACAGCGAGAAGTAAGTCTCGAAGCTGAACTCGCCTTTGAGCGAACGAATCTGTTCGATCACTTCAACACTGGCTTTCGAAGGGTGGCCGCCGACTTGCAGCAAGGCCAGCACCAGGGATGTGAATTCGTGGCCCATCGGGATACCGGCAAAACGCAGGCTGATATCGGCCCCTGGGCGGTTGATCGAGAACGATGGTTTACGCGCATCGTTACCGTTGTCGAGCAACGTAATCTGGGTGGAAAGACTGGCAACGTCTTTGAGTAATGCGAGCATTTCCTGGGATTTCGCACCGTCGTCGAGGGAGGCAACGATCTCGATCGGCTGGGTGACCCGTTCCAGGTACGATTTCAACTGGGCTTTAAGATTGGCGTCCAACATACGGGCGATTTCCTTTTTAATCATAAGACATAAAAAAACGCCCGAGCGAATCTCGCCCGGGCGTTTTTGAGGGCGGTGCAGCTTACTTAGGAGGTGCGGAGTGCCGCCCTGATGAAGCGCGTCACAGACTTAGATCTTGCCGACCAGGTCCAGAGACGGAGCGAGAGTGGCCTCGCCTTCTTTCCACTTGGCTGGGCAAACCTGGCCTGGGTGAGCAGCAACGTACTGGGCAGCCTTGATTTTGCGCAGCAGCTCGGAAGCGTCACGACCTACACCGCCGTCGTTGAGTTCAACGATTTTGATCTGGCCTTCAGGGTTGATCACGAAGGTGCCACGGTCAGCCAGACCTGCTTCTTCGATCAGCACGTCGAAGTTGCGGGAGATAGCGTGAGTCGGGTCGCCGATCATGGTGTACTGGATTTTGCCGATCGCTGGCGAAGTGTTGTGCCAGGCAGCGTGGGCAAAGTGGGTATCGGTGGAAACGCTGTAGATTTCGACGCCCAGCTTCTGAAACTCGGCGTAGTTGTCAGCCAGGTCTTCCAGTTCGGTCGGGCAGACGAAGGTGAAGTCAGCTGGGTAGAAGAAAACGACAGACCACTTGCCTTTCAGGTCAGCGTCCGACACTTTTACGAAGTCGCCATTTTTAAAGGCGTCAGCTTTGAACGGTTTAACTTGGCTGTTGATGATAGGCATCGATGACTCTCCGTCAGGGGTTAAGAAGTTGATGAGGTGAATCCTACCCAGTCGATCGCCGGTTGGCTCATTGGCAAACCTGATGCTGCTGATTGGTTTTCGCTATTAGCCGACAGTATTAATAGAAGAAAACGTGATCTACGGCGCCAACGGCTTTTCGGCGATTCGGGTCATCCCGAGAAACGGGCTGGCTTCAACATAGCGCATGGCCGACTTCATATCCTTCCAGCCCACGTAATTCATCAACGACTTCAAATCCCAACCGCTCTGATGGGCCCAGGTGGCAAAGCCACGACGCAAGGAGTGACTGGTGTAGTGCTCGGCCGCAATGCCGGCGCGCTCCAGGGCTTGGCGCAACAACGGGATCACGCTATTGGCGTGCAAGCCCTCCTCGCTCAAATGGCCCCAGCGGTCGATACCCCGGAACACCGGCCCGCGGACCAACGCTGCTTCAGTGATCCATTCGATGTAGGCCTGCACCGGGCACAGGCGCTGTAAGGCCGGCGTCTGGTAAGTCTGGCCGAGGTTCTCGCGGTCGCTCTTGCTGCGAGGCAGGTAGAGGGTGATGCCTGAGCCGGCGCTGGCCCGCACATGTTCAATCTGCACGCGGCACAACTCATCGCTACGGAAACCGCGCCAAAAGCCCAGCAGGATCAGCGCCGTGTCGCGCCTTGCCCGCAGCAATCCCGGCTGATCACCCTGCGCCTTGGCGGTTTGCGCTTCTTGCTCCAGCCAGGCAACCACTTGTTCCAGATGCTGAAGCTGCAACGGCTCGGCCTGTTTCTCCTGCGCCGGATGCAGCGCGCGAATGCCCTTGAACACTTTGCGTACAACGGGCGCCTTGGTGGGATCGGCGAAACCCTGACTGTTGTGCCATTGCGCCAACGCGGACAAGCGCAACTTCAAGGTATTGATCGACAGCACACCTGCGTGAGCCACGAGATAGCGCGCCACGCTATCGCCGGTCGCCGGCAAGAACCCGCCCCAACTGACTTCGAAATGCTCGATGGCCGCACGATAGCTGCGACGGGTGTTGTCGCGCGTGGCGGCTTGCAGGTAGCGATCCAGATCAGTCATGGGCTCAGCTCTCGAAAACGTACCGCTCTGGCGGGCGAAACCCGGATTACAGCGCATCACACGGGGTAATACCAGTATATCCCGCATGATAAATCACAGAATTTAAACTCTATTCATATCATGGTACATTGCGCATATTAGTGGTACGTACCACAGTATCAAATCGTAGGAGAACACATGGCACGTGGCGGCGTAAACAAGGCACTGGTGCAGGCGGCACGCTCGGCAATCCTCGCCCGGGGCGAACACCCGAGCATTGATGCGGTGCGGATCGAGATGGGCAATACCGGTTCAAAAACCACAATCCATCGCTATATGAAGGAGCTCGATGACGGCGCCGAGCCCGAGCAAGCGCCTTCCGAACCTATCGATGACGAGCTCACAAGTCTGGTGTCGCGCCTGGCGCAACGCCTGAAAGAACAGGCGCAAGAACCCATCGACCAGGCGCGCGCACAGTTCGAGCAACAACGAAAAGAGCTGGAAACCCAGTTGCACGAGGCCCGCGAGGCCAATACCGAATTGCACCAGCAATACGAAATTCAAAGCCTGGCGCTGACTCAGGAATCGGCAGAACTGCAAGACACCCGCTCCATGCTGCAAAGCGAGCAAACCCGCAACGCCGGACTGAATCAGGCGTTGGCAGATTTCGAATTACGTTTGCAGGACAAGGACGAGCAGATCCGCTCACTGGAAGAAAAGCACCTGCATGCCCGCGAGGCACTGGAACACTACCGCAACGCCGTCAAAGACCAGCGCGAGCAGGAACAGCGCCGCCACGAAGGTCAGGTGCAGCAGATTCAGATGGAGTTGCGTCAGGCGCAGCAAAGCGCACTGGTACGCCAGGATGAAATCACCCAATTGCATCGCGACAACGAGCGCTTGTTGACGGAAAACCGCGGAACGCTGCGCGAGTTGAGCCTGTCGCAAGAGCAACTCAAGCACACCAACAGCCGACAGGATCAGCTGCTGGAACAGGTCAACCGTATCGACAGCGAGCGCACCCTCCTCCAGGAACGCTTGCGCATTGCCATACTGGAAAGCCAGTCACTCAAGCAGAACATCGATGAACAGTCGCACATCAACAAAGCGCTGGAAGTTGAACTGATCAAGTTGCAGGCAAGCCTCGATGAAAGTGCGCGCCTGGCCGCTGCCGTTGCGACAGAGCCAGACGCATCAGCCTCGCATAAGGACGATTAACCCGCGACTGGCGTACGCATAGTGACGAACTCTTCGGCGGCCGTCGGATGCACGCCGATGGTTTCGTCGAAATCACGCTTGGTCGCGCCCGCCTTCAGCGCAATCGCCAATCCTTGCACGATCTCGCCGGCCTCTGGACCGACCATGTGGCAGCCCAAGACTTTGTCAGTCTTGGCGTCCACCACAAGCTTCATCAAGGTGCGTTCCTGGCATTCGGTCAGGGTCAGCTTCATTGGCCGGAAACGGCTTTCGAAGATCACCACATCGTGCCCGGCCTCTCGCGCCTCTTCCTCGGTCAGGCCGACAGTGCCAATGTTCGGCAAGCTGAAGACGGCGGTCGGGATCATCTTGTAATCCACCGGGCGATATTGCTCGGGCTTGAACAAGCGTCGCGCCACGGCCATGCCTTCGGCCAGAGCCACCGGCGTGAGCTGTACTCGCCCGATCACATCGCCAAGGGCCAGGATCGATGGCTCTGCGGTTTGATACTGCTCATCGACTTCGACAAACCCTTTCTTGTCGAGTTTGACGCCGGTGTTTTCCAGCCCCAAATTGTCGAGCATCGGACGTCGACCAGTGGCATAGAACACGCAATCCGCCTCCAGTACGCGACCATCCTTGAGCGTCGCTTTCAGGCTGCCGTCGGCTTGCTTGTCGATACGCTCGATGTCGGCATTGAATTGCAGGTCCATGCCGCGCTTGGTCAACTCTTCCTGCAAATGTTTGCGCACCGCACTGTCGAAGCCACGCAGGAACAGATCACCGCGATACAGCAGCGTGGTCTGGGCACCCAGCCCATGGAAAATCCCGGCAAACTCCACCGCAATGTAACCACCACCAACCACCAGAACGCGCTTTGGCAGCTCTTTAAGGAAGAACGCCTGGTTGGAACTGATCGCGTGCTCGTGCCCTGGAATCTCCGGGATCTGCGGCCAGCCACCGGTAGCAATCAGAATGTTTTTGGCGGTGTAGCGTTTGCCATCGAACTCGACGGTATGCGGATCGACGATTTTCGCGTGACCTTCATGCAAGGTCACACCGCTGTTGACCAGCAGATTGCGATAGATGCCGTTCAGGCGATTGATCTCGCGATCCTTGTTGGCGATCAGCGTCGCCCAGTCGAACTTCGCCTCACCCGGGGTCCAGCCAAAACCTTGCGACTGCTCGAAGTCTTCGGCGAAGTGCGCGCCGTAGACCAGCAATTTTTTCGGCACGCAGCCGACGTTCACGCACGTACCGCCCAGATAGCGGCTCTCGGCCACCGCGACTTTCGCGCCAAAACCGGCCGCAAACCGCGCAGCCCGCACACCACCGGAACCGGCGCCAATCACATAAAGGTCAAAATCGTAGGCCATTTCTATCTCCTCGGCAGGCCACCAGCATACCTGCGGGCGTCCTTTGGGCAAGCGTTGCAAACTATTTGGGGCCGGAAAATGAAAAAGCCACCCGAAGGTGGCTTTTCAATACAAGCAGGTCAGGCGCTATCAGTAAGCCTTGCCAGTCTTGTAGAAGTTCTCGAAGCAGAAGTTGGTCGCGTCGATGTAGCCTTCGGCGCCACCGCAGTCGAAACGCTTGCCTTTGAACTTGTAGGCCATGACGCAGCCGTTTTGTGCCTGCTTCATCAGGGCGTCGGTGATCTGGATTTCGCCGCCCTTGCCTGGCTCGGTTTGTTCGATCAGGTCGAAGATGTCCGGAGTCAGGATGTAACGGCCGATGATCGCCAGGTTCGACGGCGCATCTTCAGGCTTTGGTTTTTCAACCATGCTGTGAACGCGGTAGATGTCGTCGCGGATCATCTCACCGGCAATCACGCCGTACTTGTGAGTTTCTTGCGGATCGACTTCCTGAATGGCAACGATCGAGCAGCGGAACTGCTTGTACAGCTTGACCATCTGGGTCAGTACGCCGTCGCCTTCCAGGTTTACGCACAAGTCATCCGCCAGTACCACGGCGAACGGTTCGTCGCCGATCAGCGGACGGCCAGTCAGAATCGCGTGGCCCAGGCCTTTCATTTCGGTCTGGCGAGTGTAGGAGAAGGAGCAGTTGTCGAGCAGCTTACGAATACCGACCAGGTATTTCTCTTTGTCGGTGCCCTTGATCTGGTTTTCCAGCTCGTAGCTGATGTCAAAGTGGTCTTCCAGGGCGCGTTTGCCGCGACCGGTGACGATGGAGATTTCGGTCAACCCGGCGTCCAGTGCTTCTTCGACGCCGTACTGGATCAGTGGCTTGTTTACCACCGGCAGCATTTCTTTGGGCATGGCTTTAGTCGCTGGCAGGAAGCGAGTACCGTAACCGGCTGCTGGGAACAAGCATTTCTTGATCATATAAGTCCTTGAAAGGGCTGTGTGTTCGAGTTTCGGCGCAGTCTAATCAGGCGGCGGGCACCTTACAATGCCCCGCACTGGCTAACCGATGCCATCATAGAGAAATAAACCGGCGAATAGTTCAATCGCCATCCGGTTCGACGGATCGAGCGTTCCCACTCTACGCCCATGAGCGCCGTTTGCGTGCATTTGACGTATCATGGCCGCCTTGATCCCGCCAACGAGGCAGTTATATGTCGGCAGCACAAAACGCAAACGGTTATTCGGTCAGCCAGGACGAGGACGGTCAGTGGTGGATAGTCAATTACCACGGCGAACAGGTCGCCGGCCCATTGCCCAGCAAGGCGATGGCGGTGGAAGTGGCTGCGGTGTTCCAGGACGACCGCTCTGCCCCGGCTGCACCCCGTGAAGCAGCGCCAGCTCGGAGCCCCCGCCGCAAGAAATGACCAGGACCGGCCCCGGCAAATGCCGTTCGAGCATTGAACGGGGACTCGGTGATGGGTTTATCTGTACCGAAATGGCCATTCGCTATACCCTCGCGCCAGCCCTTCCCTTCCCGATGACTGATTTCATGAAAACGATACTGGCGCTGTTTGCAGTTCTGGCCTTGGCGGGCTGTGCCTCGGCTGAAAAAACCTACCTGGACAATGGTGAACAGGGGCTGACCATCGATTGCTCCGGCGAGGCCAATTCCTGGGCCACCTGCTACGAAAAAGCCGATGCCTCTTGCGCCGGCACCGGCTATCGGATTGTCGGTACCGATGGCACACCTTCGCCTGAGGAAAGCGACAAGACCCTGGGCGTCGACGTCGGCAACTACAAGAACCGCAGTGTGGTAGTGGTCTGCAAGTAGGGCTCCCAATGCCGGTAAGTTAAGACACTTGAGCTACGCAAATCCTGTGGGAGCGAGGCTTGCCCGCGAAGAACGATGACGCGTAATACCTGAAAAACCGCGGTGCATTCTTCGCGGGCAAGCCTCGCTCCCACAGATTCTGTGTCTTAACTTACCGGCATTAGAGCTCCCCCTGCCCTACATATGGATTTCAGCGAATTTGATCCCGAGCCCGCGCACGGTCTCGATCAAATCGTCGAGGCGGCTGAAGGACTCGACTTCATCGTTGTCATCCACCAGGAAAAAACTGCGCCCGGCGCTTTTCTTGAAAAACACGATCCACTCCCCCGGATTTGCCGGGTTCTGAATCACGTGGGTGGCAGAGATATGACCCTCTGCATGGCGCTCCCGCACCTGCTCTCGCTTCATGCTTGACTCCAGAAATGACAATGCCGTCAAAGCGCGACTTTGACGGCATCGATGCTGACCGGGGGTAGTTTATCAGCCGGATATGCACGCGGTGGCGGCATTGCGCACATCCCATGGGCGCAAAGGCACATTGGAGATGCGTTCATGCAGCTTGATGCTGCTGCCGCCGGAGCGGTCTTCAATTTCAAATACCGCTGCCGGCCCCGAGGAGAACTTCTGCGGCACGATAACCCGCACGCCTTCCTTGTGCGGCTCGACTTGCAGCGCTCCACGGCTTTCGGCCAGTTTCTCGACCAGGCACTGCGCGTACTCATGGGGTTTCTTGCCTGAAATCACGCTCATAGTGGGCAGCGACTCATTGATGTCCGAGACACTCGCACATCCACCCACTGCCAATGCCAACGGCACGACCAGAACACCCCACTTCATACAAAACCTCCGATAAAGACCCTCCGACAGCACAAATACTGTTTTTCTCCGAGGCTCATTGCTTTTATCGCTCATAGAATTCCGAATAACTGTTTTTAATTGTCAAAGCGGACCCCGACAGCCGGATAATAACCTGTTCGGGCTGATAAACTGCGCTAATCGCCCATGCTATCGTTTTGATTTTGTAGAAAAAGCCCTTCTGGAGGCGCCTCATGAAATTTATCCACCAGCGCGAGCACCTCAACGAAGACGACATCGTCGTCATTCAGTGCTCCCAAATGTGCAACATCCGCTTGATGAACGACGCCAACTTCCGCAGCTTCAAGAATGGCGGCCGTCACACTTACCACGGTGGCGCATTCGACACCTTCCCGGCCCGCATCACTGCGCCGAGCACCGGTTTCTGGAACATCACCATCGACATGGTCACCCGCCGTCCGATCAGCGTGACTCGCAAGCCGAGCCTGACGCACTCGATCAAGATCATCCGCCGCTCCAGCTCGAAACTGAGCTGAGCCCACACGAAAACAGGCAGGTATGACCGTGGCCCAGACGACCAAATACGTCATCAAATACAAACTCAACGGCGAGCGCCGCTTTGAATTCGCCCAGCTGGAGAACGGCACGGAAGAAGAAGCCAAGGCTGCACTCGACGTCATTCATGGCCAGACTGAAGATGTCATCAGCGAGATCAGCGTGAGCAAAGCGTTGTAAAGCGATCTGGAGCGACAACATGGACGTCTGCTCCCCTTTCGAATTCGACCGCAAGCGCCGGAGTGCCCACTCCCGCAACGCTCACTAAACTGGCCGCCTCGACCTTTTGGTCAAGGAGTCAGACCCCTTGTTTACCGACCCGATTCACAATGATGCCCTCGACTGGGCCGCCTTGGAGCAGCAACTCGACCAGGATGGCTGCGCCGTTATCAGGTCGTTTTTAAGCCCTGAGACCTGCGATGAAATAAGCGCCCTGTACGACCGGCCCGAGCCCTTTCGCTCGAAAGTGGTGATGGCTCGCCACGGTTTTGGCCGAGGTGAGTACAAGTACTTCAAGTATCCGCTGCCAGATCCGGTGGCCCGGTTGCGTAGCGCGTTCTACCCTCGACTGGTTCCAATCGCCAATCGCTGGCACGAATGCATGGACCTGCCGACCCGCTTCCCCGAATCGCACGAAGCATTTTTGCAACGCTGCCATGAGGCCGGTCAGGAACGTCCAACACCTTTGTTGCTGCAATACGGCCCGCAGGACTACAACTGTTTGCATCAGGATCTGTACGGCGAACACGTCTTCCCGCTGCAAGTGGCGATTCTTCTGTCAGAACCGGGAGAAGACTTCACCGGCGGTGAATTTGTGCTGACCGAACAACGCCCACGGATGCAGTCACGCCCGCAAGTCATCGGCCTGAAGAAAGGCGACGCGTTGATTTTTGCCGTGAATCAGCGCCCGGTAAAAGGCGTTCGCGGCTATTACCGGGTGACCATGCGTCACGGGGTGAGTCGCCTGCACAGTGGAAAACGGCATACCCTTGGAATCATCTTTCACGATGCGTTATGACCCCATGAGCCCGATCACCCTCGATTTGTTTGCCGATGCCGAACCAGAGCAACAACCCAAGCGCGAGCAAATCGGCGAACAATCCTACGTGCTTAGAGGCTTCGCCCTGCCGTGGTTCGACCGGTTGCTGCCGGCGCTGGAGTCGGTTCTGGCAGCCGCGCCCTTTCGGCAGATGGTCACGCCCGGCGGCTTTACCATGTCAGTGGCACTGAGCAGTTGCGGCACCTGGGGCTGGACCACCGATCGCAGCGGCTACCAATACACCCGCAACGATCCGCAGACCGGCCTGCCCTGGCCTGAAATGCCCGAGGTGTTTTTCGAGCTGGCGCAAGCGGCGGCGCGAGAGGCAGGGTTTATGGATTTCGTACCGGATTCCTGCCTGATCAACCGCTATATTCCCGGTGCCAGAATGTCGTTGCATCAGGACAAAGACGAAGGTTCCTACGCGGCGCCCATTGTGTCGGTGTCCTTGGGGTTGCCGGCGACGTTTCTGTTTGGTGGCTTCGAACGCAGCGCCAAAAGCCAACGCGTGCCGCTGATGCACGGCGATATTGTGGTCTGGGGCGGCGTGGACCGTTTGCGCTATCACGGCGTATTGCCGATCAAGGAGGGTTATCACCCTCAGCTGGGCGAACAACGGATCAACTTCACCTTTCGTACCGCTGGATGAAACCGTTGAATTCGACCGCAAGACCCGGAGTGTGGCGTCTCTGCCGGCTGGTTAATCTGCATGAAACGGGTCAACGGACATGAAGCCATGACAACTCATTCGAAAAATATCGCCACCGAAAACGATCCTCGCTGGGCTGCCGTGGTCGCACGCGATCCCAGCGCCGACGGGCAGTTTGTGTATGCAGTAAAAACCACCGGCATCTACTGCCGCCCCAGCAGCCTGGCACGCTTGCCGAAACCGCAGAATGTAGAATTCTTCGACACCGCCGAGCAAGCTCAGGCGGCAGGTTATCGTCCCAGCAAACGGGCCGCGAAGGATCAAAGCGACGTCGCCGCACAGCACGCCACGACCGTGGCCGCCGCTTGCCGTCACATCGAGTCCGCCGAGACGTTGCCGGCATTGAATGAACTGGCGGACGCGGCCGGCCTGAGCAGTTTCCACTTCCATCGCGTATTCAAGGCCATCACCGGCCTGACGCCCAAGGGCTACGCCACGGCCCATCGCTCACGCAAGGTGCGCGAACGCCTGGCGGACGGCGGCACGGTCACCGACGCGCTGTATGACGCCGGATTCAACTCCAACAGCCGTTTCTATGAGGCGGCGGATCAAGTGCTGGGCATGAAGCCCGTCGATTACCGTGCCGCCGGGCAGAACAACGACATTCGTTTTGCCGTTGGCCAATGTTCCCTCGGGGCGATTCTGGTGGCGCAAAGTGAGCGCGGCGTCTGCGCGATTCTGTTGGGAGACGACCCGCATCAATTGGTCTGTGATCTGCAGGACAAGTTTCGCCGCGCAAATCTGATTGGCGCCGATCATGAGTTCGAGCAGTTGATTGCCAAAGTGGTGGGTTTTATCGAAGCCCCAGCCCTCGGCCTGGACTTGCCGCTGGACGTACGCGGCACGGCGTTTCAGGAACGGGTGTGGCAAGCGCTGCGGGAGATTCCCGCCGGCAGCACCGCCAGTTATGCCGATATCGCTCAGCGCATCGGCGCACCGAAAGCCGTGCGCGCCGTGGCCCAGGCCTGTGGCGCGAACAACTTGGCGGTGGCAATCCCTTGCCATCGCGTGGTGCGCAGCGACGGCAACCTGTCGGGCTATCGCTGGGGTGTGGAGCGCAAGCGTCAGTTGCTGGAACGCGAAAACGCGGCTGAGTCCTGAATGCCAATGTAGACCGCCACAGACTCCGGACCGGTGTAGACCTCGAAGTCCGTGGCGAACTTGCGGCGAACCTGCGGGTTATCCTCGAAGTAAGCCCAGATCAGGCCCCACGTCTGGATGACGCTGTCGGGCATCGGCCCTTTGGCGCTGAACACCAAATAATCGCCACCCTCAATTTGAATCTGCGCAAAACCCTCGGAGGGCGCGGTGACCGCCGCACCCGCGGTCACATCGAAGTGGCCCGAAGCGTCGGACTCGTAGTTGGAATAGACGCCGTACATAAAGGAGTCCGGCTGTTTGTGGGCGATCTTGTCGAAAACATCCTCAACGAAAAATTGTTCCCACATCGGGCCGATACGCGCGGTATCTGGCTGCTGTTCTGCGGCATTGAGGGTTCGCACCTGCAAACCCGAGACACTAAAGGGCAGCACTTCACGTAGCTTTACATCCATTGTCGCTATTTCCTTGTTTCTACAGTTTGTCTGTTTGATTGGCGCCGAGACGATCAACGATTGACGTCGACCACCACCCGACCGCGCAACTGGCCGGCGAGCAGACGCGAAGCCGCATCAATGGCTTCACTCAAGCCGATTTCGTGGCTGATCAGCGGCAGCAAGGCGAAATCCAGATCCTTGGCCAGGCGATTCCAGGCCAGTATCCGCTTGGCTTTGGGCTGGGTCACGCTGTTGATGCCGGCCAGGGTCACACCGCGCAAAATGAACGGCGCGACGGAGGCCGGAAAGTCCATGCCTTGTGCCAGACCGCAGGCAGCAACGGTGCCGTTGGCCCGAGTGCTCGCGCAAGCGTTGGCCAGCGTGTGGCTGCCGACCGAGTCGATCACCGCCGCCCAACGCTCCTTGGCCAACGGTTTGCCCGGTGCTGACAATGTGGCGCGATCGATGATTTCGCTGGCGCCCAATTGCTTGAGATATTCGTGCTCGGAGGTGCGGCCGGTGGATGCCACCACGCGATAGCCGAGCTTGCTCAGCAGCGCGATGGCGAAACTGCCTACGCCACCGTTGGCGCCCGTTACCAGCACTTCGCCCTGCGCGGGGCTCACGCCGTTGTGCTCCAGCGCCAGGATGCTCAGCATCGCCGTATAGCCGGCCGTGCCGATGGCCATCGCTTGCGCGGCAGTGAATGCTTTGGGCAACGGGATCAGCCAGTCACCATTCAGGCGAGCTTTCTGCGCCAATCCGCCCCAGTGTCCTTCGCCCACACCCCAGCCATTGAGCAGGACTTGATCACCGACCTTGTAGTCCGGATGACCGCTGACTTCGACAGTGCCCGCCAGATCGATCCCCGGCACCATCGGGAATTTGCGCACCACCGGGCTGCTGCCGGTGATCGCCAGGCCATCCTTGAAGTTCAGCGTGCTGTACGCCACGCGCACGGTCACATCGCCTTCAGGCAATTGATCGTCGTTGATCTCTTGCAAGGTGGCCCGGTAACCGCTGTCGTCCTTGTCGATCAAAATGCCTTTGAACATCACTGCCTCCCGATGGAATCACTCAGTTGTCGTGCTGTTGAAATAGCACATGAAAACACATCGCCGTAGCCGACTTTAAGCCAATCCTCAAACTCGACTGGCCTTGTGTCAGTCATTACTGATACAAATTCGCTTCTACCGACGTCGGAGAACACTGCACATGAGTCAATGGCCAGACACCCGCATTCTTGACCTGCTCGGGATCGAACAGCCGATTATCCAGGGCCCCTTGGCCGGCGCGACGACGTCGGCCATGGTGATTGCGGTGAGCAACGCTGGCGGCCTGGGCTCGATGCCCGCCGCGATGCTGAGCATCGAGCAGTTGCGTGAGGAGCTGAAAACGATTCGCCAACACACCCAGCGCCCGTTCAGCGTCAATTTTTTCTGCCATCAACCTCCGCCGCCCGATGAGCAGCGCGCCCAGGACTGGAAGAACCTGCTGGAACCGTACTATCGGGAATTGGGGGTCGATTTCGACGCGCCGACGCCGGTGTCCAATCGCGCACCGTTCGATAATGCGGCCTGCGAAGTGCTCGAAGAGTTTCGTCCTGAAGTGGTGAGTTTTCACTTCGGCCTGCCGGAAAAGTCGCTTCTGGATCGGGTAAAAGCCACCGGGGCGAAAATTCTTTCCTCGGCGACTACGGTCGAAGAAGCCATCTGGCTCGAGCAGCACGGTTGCGACGCGATCATCGCCATGGGTTACGAAGCCGGCGGCCACCGGGGGATGTTCCTCAGTGATGACCTGAGCAGCCAGGTGGGGACCTTCGCCCTGGTGCCACAGATCATCGATGCAGTGAACGTGCCGGTGATTGCGGCGGGCGGGATTGGAGATGCGCGGGGCGTCGCGGCAGCTTTTCTGCTGGGCGCTTCGGCGGTCCAGGTGGGTACGGCTTATTTGTTCACGCCGGAGGCCAAGGTCAGCGCGTCTCACCACAAGGCGTTGCGCACGGCCAAGGAAAGCGAGACGGCGGTTACCAACATTTTCACCGGGCGCCCGGCGCGCGGGATTCTTAATCGGGTGATGCGTGAGCTGGGGCCGATGAGCGCCAAAGCGCCGGCGTTCCCCCTGGCGGGCGGTGCGTTGATGCCATTGCGAGCAAAGGGGGAAGCGGATTTCAGCAACCTTTGGGCGGGGCAGGCGTTTACGTTGGGCGTTGAATTGACTTCGGCAGAGCTGACTCGGCGTTTGGCGGATGAAGCGTTGGCCAAATTGACTCACTAGACACAAAACCTGTGGGAGCGGGCTTGCTCGCGAAGACGACGGCACAGTCAACATTGATGTCGCATGACACACCGCCTTCGCGAGCAAGCCCGCTCCCACAGGTTCCGCACTTAGCAGCACTCAATGCCAACCCGCTCTCTGCACCCGACAAGTTCCGTTTACAGGCAATTCGCTATATATTCCGCTATATAGCGTTTCATCTCGCCCGCCACGGAGCCGTTTCATGATCATTCGTGCCTCACGCTTTGCCCCCGCGTGCCTGTTCACTGTGTTCGCTTTCGGCTCCGCCCAGGCGGATGAAGTCCAGGTCGCCGTTGCCGCCAACTTCACCGCGCCGATCCAGGCCATCGCGGCCGATTTCGAGAAAGACACCGGGCACAAACTGGTCACCTCCTTTGGTGCAACCGGCCAGTTCTACACCCAGATCAAGAACGGCGCGCCGTTCGAAGTGTTCCTCTCGGCAGACGACACCACCCCGCAAAAACTCGAAACCGAAGGCGACACCGTCAAAGGCTCGCGCTTCACTTACGCCATCGGTACCTTGGCGCTATGGTCGGCCAAGGACGGTTACGTCGATGCCAAGGGCAAGGTGCTGAGCGACAATCAGTATCAACATTTGTCCATCGCCAACCCGAAAGCCGCCCCATATGGCCTGGCCGCCACTCAGGTACTGGCCAAGCAGGGCCTGACCGACAAGGTTAAAGACAAACTCGTCGAAGGCCAGAACATCACCCAGGCCTACCAATTCGTCTCCACTGGCAACGCCGAACTCGGTTTTGTGGCCTTGTCGCAGATCTACAAAGACGGCAAAGTCACCAGCGGTTCGGCCTGGATCGTCCCGGCCGATCTACATGACCCGATCAAACAAGACGCGGTGATCCTCAATAAGGGCAAGGACAACCCGGCCGCCAAGGCGCTGGTTGATTACCTCAAAGGTCCGAAAGCCGCCGCTGTTATCAAATCCTACGGTTACCAACTCTAAATGACGCTATCGAGTGCCGATTATTCCGCCATCTGGCTGACGCTCAAACTGGCGTCCCTGACGACCGTGATCCTGCTGGTCATCGGCACTCCGATTGCGTTATGGCTGTCGCGCACCCGCTCCTGGCTACGCGGCCCGATCGGGGCGATCGTCGCCCTGCCCCTGGTGCTGCCGCCCACAGTGATCGGCTTTTACTTGTTGCTGGCGCTCGGCCCGAACGGCTGGATCGGTCAGTTCACCCAATCGCTGGGCCTTGGAACCTTGACCTTCAGTTTTGCGGGGTTGGTGATCGGCTCGGTGCTGTACTCGATGCCGTTCGTGGTCCAACCGCTGCAAAATGCTTTTTCCGCCATCGGCACTCGCCCACTGGAAGTGGCTGCCACCTTGCGCGCCAATCCCTGGGACACGTTCTTCAGTGTAATTCTGCCGCTGGCTCGCCCCGGTTTTATCACCGCGGCCATTCTCGGTTTCGCCCACACCGTCGGCGAGTTCGGCGTGGTGCTGATGATCGGCGGCAACATTCCCGACAAGACCCGCGTGGTCTCGGTGCAGATCTACGATCACGTCGAAGCCATGGAATACGCCCAGGCCCATTGGCTGGCCGGGGCGATGCTGGTGTTCTCGTTTGCAGTATTGCTGGCGCTCTACTCCAGCCGTAAAACCAAAGCGGTCTGGAGCTGATCGATGATTCATACGCGCTTGAAACTCAATTATTCGGGATTCTCCCTGGATGTCGACCTGCTACTGCCCGGCCGCGGAGTAACGGCGCTTTACGGCCATTCCGGTTCGGGCAAAACCACCTGCCTGCGCTGCATCGCCGGCCTGGAGCAGGCCGAACAGGGTTTTATTCAGGTCAACGATGAAGTCTGGCAAGACAGCGACAAGGGGATTTTTGTCCCGCCGCATAAACGCGCTTTGGGTTATGTCTTCCAGGAAGCCAGCCTGTTCCCGCATTTGTCGGTGCGGGCCAATCTTGAATTCGGCCTCAGACGTATTCCCCGCCAACAGCGCCGGGTCGACATGGCGCATGCCACTGAATTGCTGGGGATTGGCCATTTGTTGGGCCGTGATCCGCAGAACCTTTCTGGCGGCGAGCGCCAGCGGATCGGCATCGCTCGCGCACTGCTCACCAGCCCGAAGCTTCTGCTGATGGACGAGCCGCTGGCGGCGCTCGATACCCAGCGTAAAAACGAAATCCTGCCGTATCTGCAACGGCTGCACGATGAGCTGGACATCCCCGTGCTGTACGTCAGCCATTCCCAGGATGAAGTCGCGCGGCTCGCCGACCACCTCGTCCTGCTCAGCGACGGCAAGGCTTTGGCCAGCGGCGCCATCGGCGAAACCCTGGCCCGGCTCGATTTGCCACTGGCGCTGGGCGACGACGCCGGCGTGGTGATCGAAGGACACGTCAGCGCCTATGACGCCGATTATCAGTTGTTGACCTTGCAGCTGCCCGACACGGACTTGAGCATTCGGGTCGCCCATTCGCCGATGGCTGAAGGCCAGGCACTGCGCTGCAAGGTCCAGGCGCGGGATGTCAGCCTGAGCCTGCAAGGCGTCGAGCAAAGCAGCATTCTCAATCGCCTGCCGGTCACGGTGATCAGTGAAATCGGCGCCGATAACGCCGCTCACGTACTGATCCGCCTGAACGCGGCCGGTACACCGCTGTTGGCGCGGATCACCCGCTATTCCCGGGATCAGTTAGGCGTGCACCCCGGACAGCAACTCTGGGCGCAAATCAAAGCGGTGGCGGTGCTGGCATAAAATCTGTCGGCACCCCGGCAACGGTACGCGGTCAATGGCTTAACGACCCATGATTCGTCGCCCAGGATTGCCCATCATGCCAGATACCGCGTTGCCCGATGTTCTGCCGCCCGACCTGCATTACGTCGATGACAGCCAGCCCGGCATCACCCGCAAGCTCCTGCGCGGCAAGTTTTGCTACTTCGACCCGGCGGGTCAGCGCATTACCGATCCGGATGAAATCAAACGCCTCAATACACTCGCGGTGCCGCCCGCCTACACCGATGTATGGATTTGCCCCGACCCGCGCGGCCATCTGCAAGCCACCGGCCGCGACGCTCGCGGCCGCAAGCAATACCGTTATCACCCGCGCTGGCGGGAAGTGCGCGATGCCGACAAATACTCGCGCTTGCGGGACTTCGGCCAGGCCCTGCCGAAACTGCGTAAACAGCTTGAAACTCTGTTGGCCGCGCCCGGCTTCAGCCGCGACAAGGTCATGGCCACGGTGATTACCTTGCTCGATGCGACGCTGATCCGGGTCGGCAACACGCAATACGCCCGGGACAATCGCTCCTATGGCCTGACGACCTTGCGCAGCCGTCATGTCGAGGTCAACGGCAGCGCGATTCTGTTCCAGTTTCGTGGCAAGAGCGGCATCGAGCACCAGATCACCGTCAAAGACCGGCGCCTGGCGCGAATTATCAAACGTTGCCTGGAGATTCCTGGGCAAAACCTCTTTCAGTATCTGGACGAAAACGGCGAACGGCATACCATCAGCTCCTCCGACGTCAACGCCTACTTGCAGACGCTGACCGGCGCCGATTTCACCGCCAAGGACTACCGCACCTGGGCCGGCAGTGCACTGGCGTTGGCGGTGCTGCGCGAGTTGCAGTGGGAATCGGAAGCCGACGCGAAGCGGCATGTGGTGGAAATGGTCAAGAACGTCGCCCGGCAGTTGGGCAATACCCCGGCGGTTTGCCGCAAGTGCTACATCCATCCGGCGGTCGTCGATGGTTTCATGCGGGGCGCATTATCTGAACTACCGCGATCGAGGGGACGTAAAAGACTCAGGGCCGAAGAAGTCGCGCTGGCTGTGCTTCTGGATAAACTTATCGAGACGGCCGAAACACCGTAAGACCTCTTCCATGCGAACTAAACCGACGAACTGACCTGCCCTTTTTTTGCGTGATTGCAAAGGGCTTCTATGCTTGATCTGAATACGAATAGCTTCGGTGACGCCATGGAAGACATTTTCGTTGTGAAACGCTGCAACAAGATCATTATTCATGGTCGCCGGGCTGGAGAACCCGATCACCCACCCCCCGACGCTGCCGTCTGGTATCGCATCGCCGATACCCGCACTCGCGGCTTCATCGGTGACGGCTTCGATCTTGAAGAGGATGCCGCGCGCGAATGTCGGCGGCTTAACGCGGTCAGCTCGCCGAAGTCCCGGCAGGCCTGAAGCCGGTTCGTTTCATTTTCGGCGCCCGCATAATTCGAAATGACTGCCCCAATCCTGGCGCTTCTAACTATTGGACGAGTTCATCCCTGCCAGTCGCCCGAGTAGTGCTGATGCCGCCTCGATCTGTTCTGATGCAACCCATTCGGTTGCATCTTGTGCAACAGTGCGGACCGACGTAACTGCATGGCCCAAGAGCTGGCGCCCCGAATCTGTGAGTGTTGCGTAGCCCACTCGTGCATCCCTCGGGTCAGGCTGTCGTGATACCAGGCCCAATTTTTCCAGGGGAAGCAAGCTGCGAGTGACACCGGAGGCGGTCAAGCCCAGGCGCTCAGCCAAGTCCACTCGACGCAGCCTGCCACCCGGCGCGCGTTCAAGGTAATAAAGGGTCATGAAATCGGCAAAACTGAGCCCGTGCAAGCCGGACAACACGTTATCAAGGCGCCGCGTCAAATTGGCATAGGCGCGCGACAATCTGATGCAAAACTCAAGACCTGCGTCCGCACTGCCATTGTCATCTGTATTCACGACTCTGCTCATTCTTGCGGTGCTCGCACAAGGTGCGAGTCCGACAGTTCACTGTCGGTCGGATGCTCAAAGCAGGACTCCATAGCCTCAAACATCCCCGGTGTCACATCGAACGAATAAGTTTCCCCCTTCTCCGCGTTCCTGCGAAGCACACGTTGTCTGCGAATTGGCAGTGGGGCGTCGACAAAGTGGAAAAGCACCACATGCCCCGCTTGTTCAACCTTCGACTTGATCGAATCCCGATCCGTTTTTTGAAGCAAGCCAAGCTCCAGAATGACATCTGTTCCGGTGCCAAGTATTTGTTGTGCGACTGACCAGACCTGGGCCTGGCATCTGGCCACGCGAGGCATGACCCACGACATGTCCATTCGTTCAGGCGCGTCAGCCCCGAACATCGCCTGCATCCACTCGTCAATGGCGAAGCGAACACCGTTGACCTCTGTGGCAAGTGTGCGGGCAAAGGTTGATTTTCCTGCAGCAATCGGTCCGTAAATGAGGTGAGCGGTTCGCTGATCGTTATTCATGGTGGCTTCTGGTTATTAGATGATTAATGCTTGAGCACACAACCATAGCACATGCATCTTGCAATAAAGTCATGAGGATTGTTCAACCGGAAGACGAGATGCGCACCGTTACGGCTGCCCGCAACACCTTGCGTACGATTCTTGCGAATTCTGCGGGCTTCTTATCTGGGTCTATACTCAGAGGAGCTGAAGGATCAGCGACCCATCGGCAGAAAGCTCGCTCCTCGCGGGCTTTTTGTTGCCCTTTGCCCGATTTCTTTGAACGGAGGTGTATGTCATGTCCGAGAAAGAGTCCATCACCACCCTGCTTACCCTGCTTGACTCCCGTCAGGCGCGCCTTGCCGCTGCATGCAAGGAAATCGCCGATTGGGTTGATAATCAAGGGGGGCATCCGACAGCCCTCAGGATTCGCGATCGTCTGAATGACATCGAGAAAGACACGCCGCAGATTCGCAGCGCGCTCTCTTCACTCAAACCTGTCGAGCCGCCGCTGCCTCGTTTCAGATGAGTCGACCAAGATACTCAAACCAGGGATTGAGCCCGAGTCAGGACGCCTGATCGGTGATCATCATCGTCACCAGGCTTACACCTGTCTGCGCTACACACCCACCCGGCCAAATTTGCCGGGATTTTTTGTTTGTGTCTTTTCCCATTTCACACGGCCTTCACAACTCATCCCCTACAGTGCATCCACTCCTTTCAAGAAATCCCCTGGCCCGCCCGCATGCGGGCCTTTTTTTGCCTGCTATATAACGAACGAACGCCCTCGCCCGCCTGTCGAACGATTACATATCGAGAAGGAGATACCCCATGGTCACTCACTTCAAAGTCGGCGGGCACCTGGCCTGCGGACACAAAGGCAGCAACCTGACTTCAAGCAGCGTACTGACCCGCGTGAAATGCAGAAGCTGCCGCAACACCGATGCGTTCAAAGAAGCACGCAAAGCCGAACGCAACGCTGCACGTCGGGCCGCACGCAAGGCCAAAGCCACCCACACCGCCAATGACTGGCGCGCAGCCTGGACCCAGCGGCTGATCGAAATGCCCGGTTTGCAAAGACTGCCACGCGGTTTCACCGGCCAGCCATTCGTGTAGCTGACTCCTGATCCCCATACGGGGCGCTATAGGAGAGGAAATACCGATGAACAGACTTCTTCTGCTTCTGATCGTCTGCCTGTGCCCGACGTGGGTGATGGCGCAAGGGTGCGACGTCAAAACCCGATCGCAAAGCCCTTCAGTTCCCGTGATCGAAACACATTCCTGCTATGAGTACGAAGGCATGCCCGTGGACTCTATAGATTGGTCCTGCAGCAATGAGAGCAAGGAAATGCTGACCAGCACCAAGAAAAAAGTCGCACAGTGCGGCGATCGCTATCGGGCCACCTGCTTGGGCACATTGACTCCTGAGGCGCTGGCCAACCCTCAATCCATCAGCAAAGACAAGAACAGCAAACCGCTGAACATCCCCGACAATGCCCAGGTCATCACGTATTACTACAGCATCGAGAACCTGCCGCAGGCCAAGATCGATTGCGAAACCGGTGGTGGGAAATGGACGGAGAAGTAGTGTTTGATGTGGATCTGTAGCAGCTGCCGAAGGCTGCGTTCGGCTGCGAAGCAGTCGTAGAATCAGAAATTGCGGTGCGTCAGGCAGACCGTGTCAGCCGGACTCACCACTGCTGCGAAGCTGGCGGCACGCTGACGCTGCGCGGACTTCCCCGCCAGCTCACCGATCAGCTCACGCGCGCAGCTAACCCCTCTCTTATTGCTACAGACGTTTCTGTTCAATGAGTGCTTGAGCTATTTTGTCCAACTCTTCATGGGCTGCAAGCTCGTCAGTCCAGCGCCCTGCCACCTCTTGGTAGTACTCGACCGCTTTGGGGCTATCACCCTCTGGCTGAATAGGGCCGAGAAACGCCACCTGCGGCGGACCATCCTTTTGCGGGCCGAACGTGATCCACACTTTTGGGTCGCTCTCTGGATAACCGTACGAATCCCAATAAGCCATATCGACTCTCCTCAATCCGGCCTCACGCCGGTCCATCAACCAATAGCTCACAAATACACTTCATGCCAGCCGGCGAGGCCCGGCGCCTGACTGGAAACCAATTATGATCCTTTCCCACCAGATACTGGTTGGCGATTGCATCGAGATGATGCGGACGCTGCCTGACCAATCAGTGCAGTGCTGCATGACCAGCCCGCCATACTTCGGGCCGAGTTATTCGGCGATGAGTGACACTACCCTGTCGGCGAGCTTTTTCAGGCGTTCTCCACAATCAGTCGATGCTTTGTAGTCTCTACACGCGTAATCGCAGGCACTTGGCCCTGCCGAGAGTGGATCATCAAATATTGCTGGGTGCGCTCAGTATCAAAGACCTGATTTGCTGCCTCCATCTCCTCAATCAACTGCCGATTGACTGAGTAATAGCCACAGCTCGCACATTTAAACTCATCAAAACTGCCTACTGGATAAGCCTTCTCGGCGGTATCTCCACATACGACGCAGACAGTGATGCTCATACGCACCTCCGTTGAATGATCTATCAACTGTAGCTGATCCCGAAAGCGCGGAGAGTATGCAGGTGCGAACTGGCGGGTGCATCCGGCCGCCAAGTCGTTCCGTGATGCACATGACCACCACTCATGCCGGCGGCAGCCAGACGCTAGCAGCAATCATCTGACGCCGATGCTGGCCTGCGTGACGAAAATGGACTTGACCTATTTAATCGGCCAGCGAATAACGGTGGCCATGTTGTGCAAGAGGTTTGATATGGCCAGGGAGACCGCTGGAGTGACAGAGCAGTACATACGCAACCGCAAGGGCAAAAAAGTTTCGCCAACCAAGTGAGTTGCGGACCAACTCCACAATAGCGGACCAGAAACAAACAAGGGTTTGCATTAGCTTTCGCCCGCAAACCCTTGATTTTAGATGGTGCCCGAAGCCGGAATCGAACCGGCACGCCCTTACGAGCGGGGGATTTTAAGTCCCATGCGTCTACCAGTTTCGCCATTCGGGCGGTAGCGCGGTAAAGCGGTCTGAAGACTGACCAATAACGATCTGGCAGTTCTGACGCTTGTGCAACAGAGGGGGAAATATATACATCCCGCTCCGGTGAAGCAAGTTCGCAAAGATCCTTTTCAAGACTAAATCTTGCAGGACTGCGAAATAAAAAAGCTCCGTAGATCATGGATCTACGGAGCTCGTTTAAAGTGGAGGCCGAAGTCGGAATCGAACCGGCGTAGGTGGATTTGCAATCCACTGCATAACCATTTTGCTATTCGGCCTCAAACATCTGATGTCAGTAGCACAACACCAAACGTGTAAACTCGTATCTGGAAACAAGATTCTAATCTAGCATCCAACCCTTTGAAATCTAAGGGGTTTTCGTGTTCCCTAAGCAGGAATGGACGCAATTCTGGACTGGTTCGAAAGGCATGTCAAGAACTGGAGGAAAATAATTCCAGGTCTGTCCCCTCAGCCTTAAAAGATCGCAGCCTTCGGCAGCTCCTACATGGATCGCGTACATCCGTAGGAGCTGCCGAAGGCTGCGATCTTTTGATCTTGTGCCCTTTAATGACTGACCGCCACCACCCGTTGCAACCGCTGTCGATACTGACTGGGCGTCTCCTGCATTTCATGCCGAAAGTGTCGATTGAAATTCGACAGGTTGGCATATCCCACTTCAAAGCAGATATCCGCAACGCTGAAACTGCTTTGCACCAGCAAACGGCAAGCGCGCTGGACGCGCAGTTTGCGCGTCAGGTCGACGAAGGTATGGCCAGTGGCGCGTTTGAAGAATTTGGAGAAGGCCGGTTCATTCATGTCCAGGCGCTGGGCGATGACGGACATCCGCAGCTCATCCGCGAGGTCGTTGAGGATGTAGTCGAAGACAATGCTCATGCGCTGGGCCGTCAATGCGTCGAGCATCGGCGCATATTGCAGGCTGGCGAGCGTCTGTCTTTCACTTTCGGGGGCCGATGCCAGTAACTGCAGCAACGACAGGAACAGGCACAATCGCTGCAATCCTTCGCACTGGCCCATGTCTTCCAGCAGTCGGGCCGCTTTCTTGCGGGTAACGCCATGAAACTGAATGCCTTGGGCCGCTTGGCGAAACAGGCTTTGCAACTCGCTGAGTTCAGGAACCTTGTCGCGCAGTTGCATCAGCATCTGACCATCGAATTGCAACACGACGTCGCGGCCGGCAATCACCTCCCCTTTGCCCAGGTCGCTGATCCAGTCGTGAGGCAGGCCGGGACCGATCAGGGCGACATGGCCGGCCTCGAACAAGCCGATGTAGTCACCGGCCAACAGCCGTCCGCTGCCTTCGCGGATCAGGTGGATCTCGAATTCCGGATGATGGTTCCAGCGCGCAAGGTCGAAGGGATAGTCATGCTCATACCAACGAAAGCTGTGCTGGGGCTCGTTCAGAATGACTTCAAGCGCTGGTGGCTTGTCTGCGGTTACGTGATGGTTCATCACCCTGGCGATTCCATTTTTGTTGGTTTTATCAAAGCTACCGCGAAGCCCGGGACGAGTCGAAGCTGATTCGAAACTCTACGGCGCTGTTATCAGATTCACCCTAAACAGGTAGCACGCCTAGCGCGCTGGATGGCGGGCACTGATACTTTTTTTCCATGGTCCTGCGTGGTTAAAAAAGTATCAGTGCCGCGTATGCCGTTCATTTGTTCACCGCTTGGGTTGCTGTAATCCTGTGGTCATCCCGTTGCGGCGATGACTCGCACCGAGGACTACAAAAACAATAAGAGCTTCTGCCGCCCAAGGCGCAGAGCGGAGAACACGATGAAGATCATTCCAAGCGCGTTTTTTCTGTCCGCCGGCCTGTCCTCTGCCCTGCTCTGCCAGGCGGCCGAAACGGTGACCATCGCCACCGTGAACAATAGCGACATGATCCGCATGCAGCGGTTGTCCAAAACATTCGAACAGCTGCACCCGGACGTGAAGCTCAACTGGGTGGTACTCGAAGAGAACGTGTTGCGTCAGCGCCTGACCACTGACATTGCCACTCAGGGCGGTCAATTCGACGTGCTCACCATCGGCACTTACGAAACACCACTGTGGGGTGCCAAGCATTGGCTGGAACCGATGAAGGATCTGCCCGCCAGCTATGACCTCGAGGATATTTTTCCCTCGGTTCGTCAGGGACTGTCAGTCAACGACACGCTCTACGCCCTGCCGTTTTATGGCGAAAGCACTATCACCTATTACCGTACCGACCTGTTCAAAGACGCCGGCCTGACGATGCCCGAGCACCCGACCTGGACGCAGCTCGGTGAGTTCGCCGGCAAGCTGCACCAGCCGGATAAAGAGCAGTATGGAATGTGCCTGCGCGGTAAGGCCGGTTGGGGTGAAAACATGGCCCTGCTGACCACCATGTCCAACGCTTTTGGCGCGCGCTGGTTCAACGAGCAGTGGCAGCCGCAACTCACCGGGCCGCAATGGACCGCTGCGGCCAACTTCTACGTCAACACCCTCAAGCAGTACGGCCCGCCGGGTGTTTCGAGCAATGGTTTCAACGAGACGCTGGCCCTGTTCAACAGCGGCAAATGCGCGATCTGGGTCGATGCCAGCGTCGCCGGCTCCTTCATCACCGACACCACTCAAAGCAAGGTGGCCGATAAGGTCGGCTTCGTCGCGGCGCCCACACAAGTCACCGATAAGGGCTCGTCTTGGCTCTATGCCTGGTCGCTGGCCATCCCTGCGACGTCCAAACACAAGGAAGCCGCCAGGGCCTTTGTGACTTGGGCGACCTCCAAGGAATACATCCAACTGGTCGCCGAGAAGGATGGCATCACCAACGTACCGCCGGGCACTCGCATGTCCACCTACAGCGACGCTTATTTGCAGGCGGCACCCTTCGCCGGTGTCACGTTGAAAATGATGCAGCACGCCGACCCTGCGCACCCGTCAGTCCAACCCGTGCCTTACGTCGGTATCCAGTACGTGACCATTCCTGAGTTCCAGGCCATCGGCACTTCGGTCGGCAAGCTGCTGTCTGCGGCGCTCACCGGGCAGATGCCGGTTGAGCAGGCTCTGGCCTCGGCCCAGCAAACTACCGAACGCGAGATGAAGCGCGCTGGTTATCCCAAGTAGCAACGACTTGATGCAATTCCTGTGGGAGCGGGCTTGCCCGCGAAGAGGCCGGCACATTCAACATTGATGTCGTCTGACACGCCGCCTTCGCGGGCAAGCCCGCTCCCACAGGGTTCTTCGCAGCCTGACGACCGCTTTTAATGCCCTCAACGGGGGCGTCTCTATAGCTCTTATGAATGGATGGGAAAGATGAAACGTCTGGAAGGAAAAAGCGCCCTTATCACCGGTTCTGCCAGAGGCATCGGGAGAACGTTCGCGCAGGCCTATATCCGTGAAGGCGCTACGGTCGCGATTGCAGACATCAACCTGGATCGCGCACAAGCCACCGCGGCCGAACTGGGGCCGAATGCCTATGCGGTCGAGATGGACGTGACCGATCAGCAATCGATCGACGGCGCCATCGCGGCGGTCATCGCCACTGCAGGCAAGCTCGATATCCTGATCAACAACGCGGCACTGTTTGATCTCGCGCCGATTGCGGAGATTTCTCGCGACAGCTACGAACGGCTGTTCTCGATCAACGTGTCCGGCACTCTGTTTACGCTGCAGGCCGCGGCCAAACAGATGATCCGCCAGGGCCACGGCGGCAAGATCATCAATATGGCCAGTCAGGCCGGTCGGCGCGGTGAGGCGCTTGTCGCGGTGTATTGCGCGACCAAAGCGGCGGTGATCA
Source organism: Pseudomonas sp. JV414 (assembly GCF_032424305.1). Lineage (NCBI taxonomy): Bacteria > Pseudomonadati > Pseudomonadota > Gammaproteobacteria > Pseudomonadales > Pseudomonadaceae > Pseudomonas > Pseudomonas sp. JV414. The sequence goes on from NZ_VYKC01000002.1 coordinate 131,812, forward strand.
GCCTCACGCAATCGGCCGGTCTCAATCTCATTCCCCACAAGATCAATGTGAATGCCATCGCACCGGGTGTGGTGGACGGTGAGCATTGGGATGGCGTCGATGCGCTGTTCGCCAAATATGAAAACCGGCCGCTCGGGGAGAAGAAAAAGCTGGCGGGTCAGGAAGTCCCGTTCGGACGCATGGGCACGGCAGACGACCTTGTCGGTATGGCGATCTTCCTGGCATCAAACGAGAGCGAGTACATCGTGGCACAGACTTATAACGTCGATGGCGGCAACTGGATGAGCTGACTGGCCCAAGGAACAGGGCCAGCCAATGCCTCAAAGACGAAACCGATCCACCGATTGCGAGAGCTGGCCTGCCAGGGTGGACAGCTCATCGGTGGTCGAGGCGGTCTGGTTGATGACCTTGCTGTTGCCTTCGGACATGCCGGCAATCATTTCCACCTGGTGCGCAATTTCATTGCTGGCCAGGCTCTGCTCACCGATGGTGCGGCTGATGTCATTGACCAGCTCAGTGGTGCTGAGCGTGGCCTGGAGGATTTCGCGGATGGCACGCTCGACGTCGGCGGTCACCGCCATGCCTTTGTCGACCTGCGCGACGCCCGCCTCCATGCTGGTGACCGCCTCACGGGTGCTTTGCTGAATGCGCGCGACCATGGCGGCGATTTCCTGAGTGGAGGCGCTGGTGCGGCCCGCAAGGCTGCGCACCTCATCAGCCACCACGGCAAAACCACGGCCCTGTTCACCGGCGCGAGCGGCCTCGATGGCGGCGTTTAGCGCCAGCAAGTTAGTTTGATCGGCGATGCCCTTGATCACCTGAATGATGCTGAAAATCCCCTCGGACTCTTTGTCCAGAGTGCGAATCACCTGGGCCGATTGCTGCGCCGAACGTGCAATACCGTCCATGTCGCTGACCACCTGATGGATCACCCGACCGCCGTCCTTGGCCAGCTCCTCGGCCTGATTGGCCATATCCAGTGCGCGCTCGGCATGCCGGGTGATTTCTTCGATGCTCGCGGTCATCTCACTGGCGGCCGCGGCCATGGTGCTGGCGGCGACGCTTTGCTGCTGACTGCTGCCCGCGACCTGATGGCAGCCGCTGCTCAATTGCTGGCTCATGCCACTGACGCCGTGGGCATTGCTGCGAACCACCTCGATCATGCCGCGCAGGTCGCGCTGCATGGTCGCCAGACTGCGAATCAAGGTGCTGGCTTCGTCCTTGCGGGTGGGCTCGACAATAGGTTCACTCAAATTGCCATGGGCGATGCTCTCGGCAATGCGACTGGCGATCTGCAACGGCCCCATGATGCTCAGGATGACCCAGCGCCCTTGGGCGAGCAGCAATAACAAACTGGCAATGAGGACGGTGCCGAGGGTGAAGTTGGCACTGCTGATAGCTTGCGCAGTGCCCGCGCTGGTCTGTTGGGTGCTGGTTTCGATCAGCTCGCTGAGAGCGCCCATCTGGTCTTCCAGTTGGCTGAACGCGGTATTGAATGTGCCGAGTTGCTGCTGTGCGGTATCCGGATTTTCCAGCGCCAGCCCGACAATGCGTTCGGCGGCACTAATGTACGTATCAAGGCTGGGCTTGATCTTGTCCAGTGCTGCCTTGAGGGTGGCGTTGACCGGCAGCTTGAGGTTGTCGCCGAGCATCTCCCGAAAATGCGCCGCATGCTCATCGAGGGAGCTGCGCACTTCTGCTTTGCTGCTGTCGCTTTTGCCCAACCCGACCAACATTGCCGAAAACACATCCGCGCGTAGCGCATCGTGCATCATGTCGGCTTCGAGGTGGTTGCGCAGCGCGGTCATGCTGACCTCGTTGTCACTCACCGCTTCAGCCATCCGGGTATTGCCCAGATAGCTGACCAGGCTCACGATCAGGGCGGTGAGCAAACTGGTGCCGATCAACAAAAACAAACGCAACTTTATGGACATTCGATGATTCCCCTGGCGGCATCTGCATGGTCGGCTGACTTGCTTTGCTCTTGGGGTTATCGACTGTTCCAACCGGTTACTTAGGCTTATTTCCGTTTGAGCCGTTTTTTACGACCTGTGGTATGCCCTTATCGCGTTTTGATTTTGTGATTCGGCGACGCAGCGTGCTCAGTGCCCGCGAATGTAGTGCTCCAGTTGCCGAATCAAATCGGCCTGCTCGACGATGGCTTCCTTGACCAGATCACCGATCGACAACAGTCCGATCAGCTCACCGCTCTCCAGCACGGGCAGATGGCGCAAATGACTGTCGGTCATGACCGCCATGCAGCGCTCGATGCTCTGCTGACTGTCGGCGGTCACCACCGGCGCGCTCATGATCTCGCGCACCGGTGTACCGACCGAAGATCGTCCCTGTAGAACCACCTTGCGCGCATAGTCGCGCTCGCTGATGACACCGACCACCTGCCCGTCTTCGATGACGGGCAACGCGCCGACGTTTTTCTCGGCCATCATTTTCAGGGCGTCGAGGACCATCTCATCCGGTGCGATGCTATGCACCTGCTGGTTTTGCACGATTTTCAGTTTGAGCAACTGTGCGGCTGTCTTCATCAACGTTCTCCGATACGGTTCAGGGCGGCAATCAAGCCGCCGCGACTTCCACGACGCCGGCGTTCAGGCGCACCGGCCATACCCGAAGGCGCTGTTCCGGGTACTCCAGGCAACTGCCGTCTTCAAGACGGAAATGCTGTTTGTAGATCGGCGAGGCCACCACCAGATCCCCCTTGAGGCTGCCGATCAGTCCGCGACCGATAACGTTCGCGCCGGATTGCGGATCATGGTTGTCGATGGCGTAGAGGGTGCGACCTTCGGCCTGCGGCAGGTAGAACAGCGCCACCTGCGCGCCGTCGAGCCAGACGACGACGCCGGAGTTGCTGACCAGATCCTGCTCGCTGCACACCGCCTGCCAGGCTTGAGCATTGGCCGCCGTGGCAAGGGCGTTGACACGCTGGGTATTGGACTGACTCATCAGGCATTCTCCTCGGTGACAGGGATAAGGTTGAGTTCGGCGGCCATGATCGGCCGGCGTTGACCGCGTTCCTGAACAAAATGGATGTCCGGGTCCGGGCGTTGATCGTTGACGAAGGTGCGGAAGCGCTTGAGTTTTTCCGGGTCTTTGAGGGCGTTGGCCCATTCGCATTCGTAGCGGTTGACCACCAATTGCATCTGCGATTCGAGTTCCGCGCCGAGGCCCAGGCTGTCGTTGATGACCACGTCCTTGAGGTAATCCAGGCCGCCCTCCAGGCTTTCGCGCCAGACCGAGGTGCGCTGCAATTTGTCGGCGGTGCGGATGTAGAACATCAGGAACCGGTCGATGTAACGGATCAGGGTTTCATCGTCCAGGTCGGTGGCGAACAGCTCGGCGTGACGCGGGCGCATGCCGCCGTTACCGGCCACATAGAGGTTCCAGCCGTTCTCGGTGGCAATCACGCCCACGTCTTTGCTCTGCGCCTCGGCACATTCACGGGTGCAGCCAGAGACCGCGAACTTGAGCTTGTGCGGCGAGCGCAGGCCTTTGTAGCGATCCTCAAGGGTCAGGGCCATTTTCACGCTGTCCTGCACGCCATAACGGCACCAGGTGCTGCCCACGCAAGACTTCACCGTGCGGGTCGATTTGCCATAGGCGTGCCCGGTTTCGAAACCGGCCTCAATCAGCTCGGACCAGATGTCCGGCAACTGATGCAACTGCGCGCCGAACAGGTCAATCCGCTGGCCGCCAGTGATTTTGGTGTAGAGGTCATATTTCTTCGCCACCACGCCAATCGCGATCAGCTTATCGGCGGTGATCTCGCCGCCGGCGATGCGCGGCACCACCGAATAGGTGCCGTTTTTCTGCATGTTGGCCATGAAGGTGTCGTTGGTGTCCTGCAACGGCACCAGCGAAGCGTCCATGATCGGCTGGTTCCAGCACGAGGCGAGGATCGAGCCCACCGCCGGTTTGCACACGTCGCAACCGGTGTGACCGCGACCGTGCTTGGCCAACAGTTCTTCGAAGGTGATCACCCCTTCTACCCGCACCAGCGCATAAAGCTCCTGACGGGTGTAGGCGAAGTGTTCGCACAGGCTCTTGTCGACACTGACGCCACGGGCAATCAGTTCATGCTCGAACACTTGCTTGAGCAGCCCCGCGCAACCGCCGCAACCGGTGCAAGCCTTGGTCTGTGACTTGAGCAGGCCCAAGTCGGTGCAGCCACCGTCGATGGCCGAGCAGATAGAGCCCTTGGTGACGTTATGGCACGAACACACTGTTGCTGCCTCAGGCAACGCGCCCGGGCCCAGGGTTGGCGCACCGGTGGACGATGGCAGAATCAGGCTGGCAGGTTCCGACGGCAAGGCAATGCCGTTCTGCATGTATTGCAGCAAGGTGTCGTAGTAGCTGTTGTCGCCGACCAGTACCGCGCCGAGCACGCGTTTGCTGTCCGCATCCACCACCAGGCGGCGGTAGCTGGCCGTCGCTTCATCGATGAACTGATAGCTGCGCGCACCCGGCGTCTGGGCGTGAGCATCGCCGATGGAGCCGACGTCGACGCCGAGCAGTTTAAGCTTGGTCGACATGTCGGCGCCCTGGAACGGCTCCGCGACTTGATCGCACAGCAAGGACGCCACGCCACGGGCCATCTGGTAACCGGGGGCGACCAGACCGAAGAGGCTGCCATTCCAGGCGGCGCACTCGCCGATGGCATAGATATTCGGATCGCTGGTCAGGCACTGATCGTCAATCACCACGCCGCCACGCGGACCGATGTCCAGCGCACATTGCCGGGCCAGCGCGTCTTGCGCGCGGATGCCGGCGGAGAACACGATCAGGTCGGCTTCGAGGAATTCGTCATTGGCAAAATTCATCCGGTAGCGGTACTGCTCGCCAGCACTGATCGACTGCGTGCCACGGGACAGATGCACACCCACGCCGAGCCGCTCGATTTGCGCTTTCAACGCCAAGCCACCCTGCTCGTCCAGCTGCACCGGCATCAAGCGCGGGGCGAATTCCACCACATGCGCTTCCAGGCCCAGGCTTTTCAGGGCGTTGGCGGCTTCCAGACCGAGCAGGCCACCGCCGACCACAACGCCACGTCGGGCATTGGCCGCAGCGGCGCGAATCGCGTCGAGGTCTTCGAGGGTGCGATAGACCAGGCGCGAGTCACCTTCCGCACCTTCAATAGGCGGCACAAACGGATAAGAACCGGTGGCCAGAACCAGTTTGTCGTACGAGACGCAACCTTGTGCGGTGATTACCTGACGACGGTCACGGTCGATTTCCAGCACCGGCACGCCCAGATGCAGGGTGACGCCCGGCGTCTGGTACAGAGAGGCTTCGCCCAGGGCCAGCGACTCAGCATCGCGACCGCCGAAATACTCGGACAGATGCACCCGGTCGTAGGCGCGCATCGGCTCTTCACTGAAGACATGCAGGCGATAGTGGTCAAGGGCGCCGCGCTCGATGAGCTGCTCGACACAATGATGTCCGACCATGCCATTGCCGATCACGATCAGTGTTTGCAGTTTGTTCAACGCGGCAACATTGGAATTCATAGTAAGCACCCAGCCAAAGCCAATCACGGTTAAAAAAAGCAAAAAAAAACGCCTGAAACCTCTCGGTTTCAGGCGTCTTTGCCTGTTCTTCGCGGTGTTCGACCTGGCGCCTTCGCCTGATCCACCGATGTTGCCCACGACCTGCTCGGCCGGTCGATCTTCGTTGATCGAGTGGGCTGCCCATCTGTTTTCGATGGACCTGAGAGGATCAATGCAGCCTTTGTGCCAGTCGGTGGGTCGATGCTTCATTTGCGTTGTAAAACTTGCGACTGAACAATCGGCAAACAGGCTTGGCGATCGCGGGATAGACGTGTTTTGGCAGGAATAAGACAGTCTTTCAGACGTGGTTGCACGGATCATTGGTAACAGAGGACAAAGGGGAAAACTCAGGGCACCGTTCGCGGCAGGCGCACGTTTTTATGGCATCGCGCTTTATAAAAGTGCATGTAGCGGTTCTTTCGAGGCTTTTACCGCTTGTAGGACGTGCGCGTCAGATTATTCAACATTGCCGGAAAGCGCGTGTTTAAAAACCATGAAGGTTACTTCCTGCAAGCTACAAGATCTTGCGCCGTTGCCTACGCTTACGCCAGAATCCGCCGGCTTGTGCGCCCTGCTCCTGGCCTCTATTGTTTCCGTGCCACTGCCCATCAGTGGTCGGGTTTAGTCGCCCGTGTTAACTCGGTTGTGCGTGCATCTGTCATGCAGGTTTTTCATTGACCTGTACTTTGATGGTGGCTGTACGTAGGGCGCCCTCGGGCGCGCCGGATTGCTGAGTTTCCCGGTCGACTAACCTGCGTGCAGCTGCCTCCCCTTTCGTTTAGTCGCAAGAGGGGTGGCACACCATTAGGAAACTCAGCATATGATAAAGCCTTCACCGAATCCGCCGAACACCGATCCGATATCCCCGTACGAACCCGATTCAAAAGAACTCAACGAGGCCGCCAAACGCGCCCTCGACTTCCACTTCCCGTCGAATGCCGATATCAAAGCCACCGCGCGTACACCCAGTACTATGTTTTCCGTGAACCCGGAGGCCACGGCCGAAACCCTGGCGGTTTTTTTGGTCGAGACGCTGGCCTCGGTCGATGTGATGGTCCATCAGTTGGTCGATCATCTGGAAGGTGAATCGCGTCACGCGCTGCTGGGCATTTCCAACAGCATCATGATCGCGGAGATCACGGCGAACCGGGTACTGGATAAAATAGAAGTGTGAGCTCCATTCCCCTGTGGGAGCGGGCTTGCTCGCGAAAGCGGTGTATCAGGCGACATCAATGTTGACTGTACCGCCGTCTTCGCGAGCAAGCCCGCTCCCACAGGTTTCTCGGTGCTTGCTGCCTGCCATATGTCATACACGCGTCATTTGTATTTCCATGTATCCCGAGACCGCGACCTTTTGGCGCATGCCGGTTGGCCATCGATTGAGCGCCACAGGGCAACAGTTTGTTAACATCCCTGCGCTTTTTTTCATCGATTGATCAGCCACTGTAGATTCCCGGTCGCTACACAGGATGCTTTTTTCCATGAGTACGTTGTATACCCGTCGCACGGTCCTGCAAGGCATGAGCCTGTTGAGCCTTGGCCTGCTCGCTGGCTGCGATGACAGCAGCAAGCTGTCGTTCAAGTACGGCAAGGACCTCAGCGACAAGATCATGGGGCGTACCTTCAAGCTCAAGGACGCCCAGGGCGAGTACCGGATGCTGGGCAGCTACCGTGGCCTGATGCCGATGATCTTCTTCGGCTTCACCCAGTGCCCGGCGGTCTGCCCGACGACGCTGGCCCGTGCGGCACAGGCGAAAAAACTGATGGGCCGCGATGGCGAACGCCTGCAAGTGATCTTCATCACTCTGGACCCCGAACGCGATACGCCGCAAATGCTCGACGCCTACGTCAAAGCCTTCGATCCAAGTTTCGAGGCGCTGCACGGTACGCTGGAAGAAACCGCCGCCACCGCCAAGGAGTTCGGTGTGTTCTTTGAAAAGATCCCGAGCGGTTCGACCTATACCCTCTCCCACACCGCGACCAGCTTCGTTTTCGACTCCCGAGGCACTTTGCGCCTGGGGCTGTCCGCGTCCCTTACCGCTAAAGAGTGTGCAGAAGACCTGCTCACCGTCATGGAGGTCTGCTGATGACTTCGTTCTGCACAAAACGTATCAAACAACTGACCTTGGGCCTTTCCCTGATCGGCATGGCCTGGCAGGTGTCCGCCCAAACGCTGGTAAACGACGCCTGGGTTCGCGCGACAGTGGCCGGCCAGCATTCGACCGGCGCCTTCATGACCCTGCAGGCCGACAGCGACAGCAAACTGCTCAGCGTGCAGTCGCCGGTCGCGAACACCGTGCAAATTCACCAATCCAGCATGAAAGACGATGTGATGAGCATGAGCCAGGTCGAGTCCGTCGCGCTGCAGGCCGGCAAACCGGTGAGCTTTGATCCCCATGGCTACCACATCATGCTGATGGACCTGACGACTCAGGTTAAGGAAGGCGACAAAGTGCCCCTGACCCTGACCGTGGAAAACGCCAAGGGCGAAAAAGAGACAATCAAGGTTGACGCCGACGCTCGGGCGCTCGGCATGCAGGATCACAGCATGATGCATTGAGAGCGTTGCTGAGGTTTTGTCAGCAACACTTCGTAAATAACGAATTGTCAGTGAAGAATATTCGATTTTTCTTCACTGCAATCTCCCCGCTAGCATGACTCTGTCGGCTCCAGAACACGTCCAGACAGGGAGAACGACATGCAACCCCTGAACATCGGCGAACTCTGGATGTGGGTCGCCTTTATCCTCTTCGTCATCGCCATGCTGGCCGTGGATCTGTTTGTCTTCGGCGGGCGCAAGGCGCATCGGGTATCGGTGCGCGAGGCATCGTGCTGGGTGATTGCCTGGTGCGCGCTGGCGCTGGTCTTTGCAGGATTGCTCTGGTGGTACTTGAATGGCGAGTTCGGGCCCGAGATCGCCCAGCGCAAAACTCTGGAATTCCTCACGGGCTATTTGATCGAGCAGTCGCTGTCGATCGACAACATGTTCGTGTTCGTGATGATTTTCGGCTACTTCGCTGTACCACCGGAGTTGCAGCGCCGGATGTTGCTGTACGGTGTGCTCGGGGCAATCGTGTTGCGTGGGGCGATGATTTTCGCCGGCGTGTGGTTGGTGTCGCAGTTCGCGTGGCTGCTGTATGTGTTCGGTGTGTTCCTGATTATCACCGGGGTCAAGATGCTGCTATTCGCCCATCAGCGACCTGACCTCGATAACAACCCCTTTCTGCGTTGGATACACGGCCATCTGCGCGTCACCAGCAGGTTTCATGGCGAGCGTTTTTTTGTGCTGAAAAACGGTCGGCACTGGGCGACGCCGATGTTTCTGGTGCTGGTGCTGATCGAGGCCAGCGACCTGATGTTTGCGGTCGACAGCATCCCGGCGATCTTCGCCGTCACCACCGATCCGTTCATTGTGTTCACGTCGAACATCTTCGCGATCATGGGCCTGCGGGCGCTGTACTTCCTGCTGGCCAACATGGCTGACCGCTTCCACCTGCTCAAATACGGTGTGGCGATCGTGCTGGTGTTCATCGGCACCAAGATGACGCTGATGCCGTGGCTTCACATGCCGGTTGAATGGTCGCTGGCCGTTGTCGGCGGAATCATTCTGACTTCGGTGCTGTTGAGCCTGATCATGACCCGCAAGGAGGATCGAATGCGATCCCTGTAGGAGCTGCCGCAGGCTGCGATCTTTTATCGATAACGATGATCAAGATCAAAAGATCGCAGCCTTCGGCAGCTCCTACAGATTGCCCACGATCCCCTGCCTGTCTTATCTTCCGGTGTTGCGGTGGTATTGGCCTGCCCTCAACTGGTAGCCTGAGCGCCCTTGCCTGCATGTCTCTGATGGATCATCGGTGCGCAAAGACGCCTTGATGATCACTTCACCCCTTTTAAATCAGACAACGGTGACTCTTTTGACCAGCAGCACCCCTGCACTTGCCCGCGATATCGACGGCAAAGCCATTTCTGCCCAGGTTCTCGACGAGGTCCGGGAAGAGGTTCTGGCCCTGGCCGGCCAGCAAATCTATCCCGCCCTGGCGGTCCTGTTGGTCGGCGACGACCCGGCCAGCCACGTTTATGTACGCAATAAACTGCTGCGCGCCAAGGAAGTCGGTATCCGCTCCCTTGAATACCGTCTGCCGGAAACCGCCAGCCAGGCCCAGGTCCTGGAACTGATTGCGCAACTCAATGCCGACGCCTCGGTGAACGGCATCCTGGTGCAGCTGCCCTTGCCGGTGCCTATCGATGAGCAGGCGGTGATTCATGCCATCGATCCAATCAAGGACGTGGACGGTTTTCATCGGGAAAACGTCGGCGGGCTGGTGCAAGGCATGGAGGTGTTGACCCCCTGCACGCCCAGCGGCTGCATGCGCCTGCTGCACGAAACCTGCGGTGCTGACTTGAGCGGCTTGCACGCGGTGGTCATCGGCCGTTCGAACATTGTTGGCAAGCCGATGGCGACCTTGTTGTTGCAGGCCAACTGCTCGGTCAGCGTGGTGCACTCGCGCAGCGTCGATGCCCCGGCGTTGTGCCGGTTGGCGGATATCGTGGTCGCGGCGGTGGGTCGGCCAGAGTTGATCGACGCCAGTTGGCTCAAGCCCGGCGCGGTGGTGATCGATGTCGGCATCAACCGCATCGCCGACGAGTCTGGCAACCGTCTGGTGGGCGATGTCAATTACGCCAGCGCCCGCACCGTCGCCCGTGCGATCACCCCGGTGCCCGGTGGCGTCGGGCCGATGACCATTGCCTATCTGCTGAAAAACACCCTGATCGCCAGCCAGTTGCAACGCACCGCGCAGGCCCGCGGGCAGCAGCCTGTGGACGACCTGGCTTTGAACTGACACAACGCACAGTCAGCTAAGGCGCGATTCCTGTGGGAGCGGGCTTGCCCGCGATGAGGGCGAGTCAGTCGATATCAATGTTGACTGATACACCGCAATCGCGGGCAAGCCCGCTCCCACAGGGATTGTGCTTGACTGACATTGGGCTGTGTCTTGCACATTTTTTGCGATTGGCCATCGAAGACGTAGTTACTTCCCGGCGTGCAACACCTGCGCTTGCGGCATCGCCGAAGAGTGGTGGTTGAGAATCTTCCACTGACCGCCCACTTGTTCATAGACGAAGGTGTAACGCGCCTGTACCTGACGGGTCTTGCCATCGGCCTCGGTCAGGAAAAAGGTGTAGACGCCGCTGTCCATGGCCACGTTGGCGCCCAATGGACGGATCTCACGGTAGTTGATCTGGCCCACCGGCTTGAGCGCCATGAAGTGATCGAAGTAGTCCTTGATCTGCGCGGGCGTGGTGCGCACCTTATTGGAAACCGTCGGCTGTAGCACTGCGTTCGGCGCGTAGAGGTCGACCACGCTCTGAACATTGCCGCTCTTCAACGCGCTATTCCATTGATCAAACAGTGCGGCGATTTCGCGATCCTTCACGTTACCGGGCTGTTCGGCCACGCTGCTGTAGACGTACGGCACTGCCTCCAACGCCTGGGCCAACGGGGCGGTCAGGGCGAACAACAGGGCGATGGTTGAGGTCTTGAATTTCATTGCGCTATTCCAATGGTGGTCGATGGCCCCACTGTGCCGCTCGAAACGTCGCCCGCCATCGGCCAACCGGAGTCATTTGCCTATGCCATTCGGCAGATAGCGCCCTGCCCCGTTAACAAGGTTTAATGACGCCCCTGCCCGAACGGGCGTGTCTGCGCCGGAACCCGCCCATGCAAATTCATGATCATGACCCCGGTAGCGCCCTGGCCATTCGCACCCAATATCGGCAATCGCAAAGTCGCGCGGCGCGTCTGCGGCTGCTGGTGGATACCGGCCAGGAACTGACGCAACTGGCCCCTGAAGCCATGCGTCAACGGGTGCTGCAACGGGCCTGTGCCTTCCTCGCGATGGACCACGCGCTATTGCTGGAATGGGACGTGGATGCGCAGGTCAGGACCACCGCCAGTCATGGTAGCCGTGATCGTTTAAACAGCCTCGAACACCTCGCCGATACCGCGATGCGCACTCCGCGATGGCAGGAGCAGCCGAGCGCGATCCTGCCCAATGTGCTGCGAGTGCCCTTGCGCGGTGGCGATGGCGCGGCCTTCGGTGCGTTGGTGCTGGCCAACAGTATCAGCATCAGTGCACCGGACACCGAGGACATCGAATCCCTGCAATTGCTCGCCACCCTGCTGGCCGCGCACCTGGAAAACCAGCGGTTGCTGGATGCACTGGTCGCCCGCGAGCGCACCATGTCCGATCTGGTGCATCGGCTGTTCAGAGCGCAGGAAGACGAACGCAAACGCATGGCTTACGACCTGCACGACGGTCTGGCGCAAACCCTCGCCGGGCTGCATCAGCGCCTGCAAGGTTTTGCCGGCCGCTGCCCACCTCTGCCGGACGAACTCGGTGCGGACTTACAGACGATTCTTGCGCTGGCCCAGCATTGCGTGGGTGAAGGCCGGCAATTGATCAGCGGCCTGCGCCCGACCGTGCTCGACGACTTTGGCTTGCTGAAGGCGGTCGACAAAGAGGCAGATCGCCTGCGCGACGCCGGGATCAAAGTGAACTGGAGCACGCGTTGCGAAGCACGTTTGCCCAGCCAGGTGGAGATAGCCCTGTTCCGGATTGCCCAGGAAGGCATCAACAATATTCTCAAACATGCACAGGCCAGCCACGTCGTACTGTCGCTGGAACTGCACGAAGGACAAGCCTCGCTGCGGGTGGACGACAACGGCCAAGGTTTTGCCATGGAGCAACGACTCGACACCTGCGGCGCCCGACATCTGGGGCTCGCGGCGATGCAGGAACGCGCGAGCCTGCTGGGCGGTGATTTCACCTGCGTCAGCCAAGCGCACGGCGGAACACAACTGCGCGCCACCGTCCCTTCCGACCTCAATGGAACAGCTCAATGACTGAAGTTTTACGTCTGGTTCTGGCGGACGATCATGAGGTCACCCGAACCGGCTTCGTTGCGCTGCTGGCGGGCCATCCGCAATTCGAAGTGGTCGGCCAGGCCCGCGATGGTCAGGAAGCGGTGGACGTTTGTGAACGCCTGCTGCCCGACATCGTCATCCTCGACATTCGCATGCCCGTGCTCAACGGGTTGGGCGCGGCGCGGATTCTTCAGCAGCGCCTGCCGGCCCTGAAAGTGGTGATCTTCACCATGGACGACAGCCCGGACCACCTGGAAGCGGCGATGAATGCCGGTGCCGTGGGCTACCTGCTCAAAGACGCCAGCCGCGATGAAGTGATCAACGCCCTGCAACGCGTCGCGGCGGGTGAGGAAGCCCTCAATAGCGCGGTCAGCGCACGTCTGCTACGGCGCATGACCGAACGCAACGCCAGTGGCGCCGCGCCTGCCGAAACCTTGACTGCCCGCGAACGCCAGGTCCTCGGATTGGTGGCCAGCGGTTTCAGCAATCGCGAAATCGGCGAAGAATTGGGCATCACCACGGGAACGGCCAAAGCCCACGTAGAACGGGTCATCGGCAAACTCGGCGCCGCCGACCGAACCCAGGCCGCTGTTCGTGGCATCGCCCTCGGTCTGGTGACCCAATCATGAAAGTATCAAGCGCGCGCCGCTGGGCCGATCTGCCATTACGCGGCAAAGCCCTCGTGGTGATTTCCCTGCCGCTGGTGATCCTGATGCTCTCGCTGGTGTTGATCTACATCACCGAACGCCAGACCGCACGCGCGGAAGAGGACGTGCGCCGAGTGCTGCTGGTGCAAGGCGACATTCAGGCCGTGCACACCCTGCTCGCCGAGGCCGCCGCCAGCGTACGTGGTTATCTGCTGACTCGCCGCGAGGATTTCCTGCCAGGTTATCGGCAAGCCAAGCCCTTGATCGAATCTGCCCTGCAGCGGCTCGACAGCAACGTTCGCGATGAGCGGGTGCGCAAACATCTGGAAGTGATCACCCCGTTGATCGACACCAAGGTCGAAGGCCTGGTTGAGCTGCTCGATGATCGCAACGCCACACCCGAGTCGATCACCACCATCCTGATCAACAACAAGCACATCCTCGACGAATTGCGCGAACGCATCAGCGCCATGCGTACCCTTGAAGACACGCTGCTGGCCGAGCGCACCGCAGCGGCCGCCTCCACTCGACAGCGGTTGTTGTTCTCCACCTTGCTGGCCGCTGCGTGCGGGTTGTTTGGCGCCATTGTGGCGGTGCTGTTCCTGTCCAAGGGCATCGTCGCCCGGGTCAAACAGGTCCAGGGCAACGCACAACGGCTGGCACTCGGTCAGCCGTTACTGCCGCAACCGCCGGAGAACGATGAGATTGGTCAATTGGGCACACGTCTGGTCGAAGCCGGGCTGTTGCTGGCTGAACGTGAACGGGCGTTGCGCGATAACGAAGAGCGCTTGCGGCTGATCATCGACGGGGTGAAGGACTACGGTATTTTCGCCCTCGACACACGAGGCTTCGTCACCAGTTGGAATGCGGGCGCCGAACGGATCAAGGGCTACACGGAACAGGAAATCGTCGGCCAGCATTTCTCGGTGTTTTATCTGTCGCAAGAGTGCCCGCAGCATCCCGACATGGCGCTGCGCGAGGCCACTCGCGACGGTCATTACATGGAAGAGGCGTGGCGTTGCCGCAAGGATGGCAGCCGCTTCTGGGCCAGCGTAGTGATTACCGCGCAATACGACAGCAGTGGCGCCCTGCGCGGATTCTCCAAGATCACCCGCGACATCTCCGATCGCCGCGTGGCAGAGATAGCACTGAGCACCGCACGCGAAGAAGCCGAACGCGCCAGCCGCGCCAAAAGCGAATTCCTGTCGCGCATGAGCCACGAACTGCGTACCCCGCTCAACTCCATTCTCGGCTTCGCGCAACTGCTGGATATGGACTCGTCCAAAGGGCAGCGGGCACAGATCGGTCACATTCTGCGGGCCGGACAACACCTGCTGACCCTGATCAACGAGGTGCTGGACATCGCCAAGATCGAGGCCGGGCGCCTGCCACTCAACGTTGAAGCCGTGCCCTTGGCGGTGGTGCTGCAAGAAGCCCTGACGTTGGTTTCGCCCATGGCCTGCGACGCCGGCATCCAACTGGTCGAGCTGCCGATGCTGGCCGCCGACAGCGGAATCGTCGCCGATCGGCAACGCCTGGTTCAGGTGCTGCTCAACTTGTTGTCCAACGCGATCAAATACAACCGGCCCCAGGGCCAGGTGCACATTGAAGTCAGGGTCATTCAGCAGCGAATTGCCGTGTCGGTCTGCGATACCGGTAAGGGCATTGCGGCCGATCGACTGGAGCAACTGTTCAAGCCGTTCGAGCGCCTGGAGACCGATCCAAATGTGGAAGGCACTGGCCTGGGCCTGGCCTTGAGCAAGAGTTTGCTGGAAATGATGAACGGCAGCCTGACCGTCAAAAGCCAGCCCGGCGAAGGTTCCAGTTTCACCCTGGAACTGCCCTTTGTGCGCCTGCAACCCGTCACCGAACCACCGGTTTCACGAATCAGTCACCCAACCGTCACGGCCGCCCTCACCGCTCCCGATTACCAGGGTAAAGTGCTGTGCATCGAAGATAACCTCTCAAGCCTGGCCCTGATCGAAACCCTGCTGCACCGACGACCGCATATCCAATTGCTCTCAAGCATGCAGGGGCAAATGGGCCTGGATCTGGCCCGTCAACATGCGCCGCAGCTGATTTTGCTCGACGTGGCGCTGCCGGATCTGGATGGTTTCAATGTTCTGCAACGCTTGCGCCAGTCTTCCATCACCCGTGCCATTCCAGTGCTGATGATTACCGCCGATGCCAGCGACCTCACTCATCTGGCGTTGCTGGAGGCGGGAGCGACGGCGGTGCTGACCAAGCCGATTCACATCCCTTCATTCCTCGCCCATCTCGACCAGCATCTACCGGAGCCTGTGTGAACACTGACCTGCGCATTCTGATCATCGACGACCAGCGGCCCAACCTCGACTTGATGGAGCAGCTGCTTGTCCGCGAAGGATTGACCAATGTACTGAGCAGCACTCAGCCGCTGCGAACCCTGGACCTGTTCAACAGCTTCGAGCCTGATCTGGTGATTCTTGACCTGCACATGCCGGAGTTCGACGGCTTTGCGGTACTGGAACAGCTCAATCGGCGCATCCCGGCCGGCGAATACCTGCCGATCCTCGTGCTCACCGCCGACGCCACCCGCGATACCCGACTGCGCGCGCTGGCCCTGGGCGCCAAAGACTTCATCAGCAAGCCACTGGATGCCCTGGAAACCATGCTGCGCGTCTGGAACCTGCTTGAAACCCGCGCGCTGTATAAAGCCCTGCGCACCCTGGTCCCAGCAGATCAGATCGAGTTGCTGCGTCAGTTAAAGCCGCACCCAGTTAGCTGACTGAAGGGGCGGAATCACTGACGATTTGCCACTGAATGTCAGGTCACGGGGCTGGCTCGGTATCTTGGCGACCGGTTGCAGAAAGCCCAGCAAGGCTTGTTGGGTGTCACTCCATGCCGTTGGGTGTTCCATATCGAGGAAGTGCCCGGCGTTCTTGATGGTCTGAAACTGAGCCTGACGGCTATGAGCGGCAAAAAGACGAGCGTCTTCCACCGAGGTGTACTCATCCCATTCGCCGTTGATAAACAGCAGCGGAACTTCGATGGCATCGGCACAGGAAACGTAGCAGTGAGTGTCCTGGGTCAGCACCTCATTGACGTGAAAATGCATCTGTTGGTATTCGTGTTCGTCCAGGCTGCTGACATGGCGCTCATTGAAACGCTTGAACAGCGACGGCAGGTGCTTGCCGATGGTGCTGTTGATCAAGCGCCCGACATTGCGCCGATCACACGCCTGGAGAAAATCCCGACCGCTCTCCAGGTAATCGCGCATCGGAGTGTTGATTCGCGCGGCGAATGAACTGATCACTGCCTTTTCGATTCGTCGCGGATGCTGCGCCAGCGCCAGCAAGGTCGCCGCCCCGCCCCAGGAAAAGGACATCACATGCTGCGCACGAAAGTGCTCGATCAACTCCAACAGGATTGCGGCCTCGTCTTCCTTGCGGATCGGTTGGTCATGCAGGTTGTGTTGTTTCGATTGACCGGCGTAGGGCTGATCGTAGAGGACTACGTTGAAGCGTGGCCGCAGGTAGCGCACCGTTTGGGCAAAAGATGCGGTCGTTGCCAGCGAGCCATTGACCAGAATAATGGTCTTGTCGGCGGTGGCGTTGAGATAATGCTCGGTATAAACCTTGTACTTCTTGCCAATCTCGACGATCGCGGTTTTCAGCATCATGTCATTCTCTTCCTTGAACAAATTGGATCATCACACAGCGTGAATGGCTATCCGGCTTCCTCCGGGCAAGCCTGACAGCAAGAACCAGCGACAACGGTACAAGGGCGCTGAGATGAACGCCATGACTAACAAGTCACAAACCGACCAGTGGCTCAGTTAAGCAGGGATTTTCCCATGTGCAAGTACGCACGCTTGAAAGTGGCGGCCCTGACGCATTGCCAACATCCGCCTATGATTGTTCATTGCCCCACCTTCATCAGTTCCAGGGCTCTCGCCCCCTCACGTCAAATGAGGAGTTGAAAGATGTCGCTGACGCTTTACTACCATCCGCTGGCGTCGTTCTGTCACAAAGTACTCATCGCGCTCTACGAAAACGGCACCGAGTTCGAGAGAAGGATCATCGATCTCGGGGACGCTGCCGACAGCGCAGAACTTCTGGCATTGTGGCCAATCGGAAAGTTCCCGGTTATTCGCGACCCTGTTCACCAGCGGAATCTGCCGGAGTCCAGCATCATCATCGAGTACCTGGATCGACAGTATCCAGGTAAGCACCGCCTGGTCCCAGACGATTGGGATAGCGCACTGGAGGTCCGGTTATGGGATCGTTTCTTCGACCATTATGTACAAGTGCCGATGCAACAGATTGTCAGTGATCGGCTACACGCGACCAACGGTGATTTGAGCAGAGAACGGGCCACGCTGGAGACGGCGTATGGCATGCTCGATCGCCGGATGGCGTCCAGAATCTGGGTGGCCAGCCCGGCGTTCAGCATGGCCGATTGCGCCGCGGCCCCGGCACTTTTCTATGCCAGAACGCTCGTGCCATTCCCCGACGATTACCGGCATTTGAGCGCCTATTTCGAGCGGTTGGTACAGAGACCGTCATTTCAACGGGTGATTGACGAAGCCAGGCCGTGGTTTTCGTACTATCCGTTTGCGGAGGCCATCGAGCAACGGTTTCTGGCGCCGGATAACACATGAGCGGCTCTAACTGCCTTCGCGCCTGATGCCAGTCGGGCGGGCTGAAGCGCGAAGGGACAGTTGCCGGTTTGTCAGGTAATGCGCGATCAAAACCGCGGTTTGATCGTCTTCCACTCCGGCTTGTAACGCTGCATCTGCTTCACGTCATCGCGCTGACGAATGCCGCAGGTCAGGTATTGATCATGCAGCTTGCCCAATTGATCGTGATCCAGCTCAAGGCCCAACCCTGGCGCACGGGTGATTTTCACGCAGCCATCGACGATGGGTAGCTTGCCACCCTTGATCACCTCTTCGTCCGGTTCCTGCCAGGGGTAATGGGTGTCGCAGGCGTAATCGAGGTTGGGCACCGAGGCGGCGACATGTGCCATGGCCATCAGGCTGATGCCCAGGTGCGAATTGGAATGCATGGACACGCCAAGGCCGAAGGTGTCGCACATTTTCGCCAGCGCCTGAGTGTCGCGCAGGCCACCCCAGTAATGATGGTCAGCGAGCACGATCTGCACGCTGTTCGACGCCACGCTACGGCGGAACTCATCAAAATCCGTGACCACCATATTGGTCGCCAACGGCAGGCCGGTGCGTTTGTGCAGTTCGGCCATGCCGTCGAGGCCTGGCGTCGGGTCTTCATAATATTGCAGGTCATCGCCCAACAGTTCCGCCATGCGAATCGAGGTTTCCAGCGACCAGTTGCCGTTCGGATCGATGCGCAGCGGGTAACCGGGAAAAGCTTTTTTCAGCGCTTTGATGCACGACACTTCGTGCTCCGGCGGCAGTGCGCCGGCCTTGAGTTTGATGCTCTTGAAGCCATAGGCCTCGATCATGCGCCGGGCCTGGGCGACGATCTGTTCTTCGTTCAGGGCTTCGCCCCAGCTGTCCGGTTTGTACGGTGAATCGATGTGTTGCGCGTACTTGAAGAACAGATAGGCGCTGAACGGCACTTCATCACGAATCGCCCCACCCAGCAGGTCCACCAGCGGCACGTTCAGGGAATGCGCCTGTAGATCGAGAAACGCCACTTCGAATGCCGAATACGCGTTGCTCACCGCTTTGCTGGCATGTGAGCCGGGCGCCAGTTCCGCCCCGGCGATGCTCTGGGTTTTGTTTGCCGCCACGGTGGCCTGCACGATGGCGCGCAACTGGTTGAGGTTGAACGGGTCGAGACCGATCAGCTGACTTTGCAATTGCTGTTGAATCGCTAGCGCCGGGGCGTCGCCGTAGCTTTCGCCCAAGCCAATGTAGCCATTGTCGCTCTCGATCTCGATGATCGAACGCAGCGCGAAGGGTTCGTGAATGCCACTGGCATTGAGCAGCGGCGGATCACGGAAGGCGATGGGGGTGACGGTGACGCGTTTGATTTTCAAGAGGCAGCTCCCTTTGGCTCGGTATTCAAGGCTTGATGACTGACAGGATTTTTTGGCGCTGCGGCGTCGACCGGTTTAGCGGTGAGCGAGCGGCGCGTGTCGCCACGCGGTGCCGTGCGGGCAAAAAAGATCACCACGGCCGCCACCAGCGAAGTGGCCGCCAAGCCGTACAAGCCGCCTTCGATGGAGCCGGTGGTCTGTTCCAGGAACCCGAATGCGGTCGGCGCCACAAAGCCGCCGAGATTGCCGATGGAGTTGATCAGGGCGATCACCGCCGCGGCGATACGCGCATCCAGATAGCCCTGGGGAATCGGCCAGAACAATGCTGAAGCCGCCTTGAAACCAATGGCCGCAAAACAGATGGCGACGAAGGCGAAGATCGGCCCGCCGGTGGTGGACATGAACATGCCGAACGCGGCAATCACCAACGTCACCGCCACCCAGGCTTGCTGGTATTTCCATTTGCTGGCCATAGCGGCGAAGCCATACATCGCCAGGATGGAAATGATCCACGGGATCGAGTTGAACAGGCCGACCTGGAAGTCGCCGAGGTTACCCATCTTCTTGATCATGCTGGGCAGCCAGAACGTGGCGCCATAAATCGTCAGGGCGATGGAGAAGTAGATAAAGCAGAACAGGGCAATCTGCCGGTCAGCCAGCAATTTGAACATCGACGGTTTGACCGTCTGCACGGCTTCGCGAGCCTGCTGTTCCAGGGCAATGGCGCTTACCAGCGCGTCCTTCTCTTCAACGCTCAGCCATTTCGCCTCGCGTGGATGGGATTGCAGCCAGAACCAGACAAACCCACAGAGCACGATGGAAGCAAAGCCTTCAATCAGGAACATCCACTGCCAGCCATGCAGGCTGAGACCGTTGACGTGCAGCAGCGCGCCGGACACTGGACCGGAAATCACCGACGCAATGGCCGAACCGCTGAGGAAGATCGCCATGGTCTTGCCCCGCTCGGTCGACGGCAGCCATTGGGTGAAGTAATAAATGATGCCGGGGAAAAACCCTGCTTCGGCGGCGCCGAGAATGAAGCGCAGGACAAAGAAGCTGGTTTCGCCGCGCACGAAGGCCATGGCCATCGCCGCCGCACCCCAAGTGAACATGATGCGCGTCAGCCAGGCGCGGGCACCGTAGCGTTGCAGCAACATATTGGACGGCACTTCGAAGATGGCGTAACCGATGAAAAACAGCCCGGCGCCCAATCCATAGGCCGCTGCGCCAATGCCCAGGTCGGTTTCCAGATGGCTGCGCACGAAGCCGATGTTGACCCGGTCGATGTAGTTGACGATGAACATCACCACGAACAGCGGCAGTACATGACGCTTGACCTTGGCCGCTGCTCGGGCAAGGACGGTCGGGTCCGGCGGACTCTGATGGTTATTCAAGGGCGACTCCCGTTCATTGTTTTTTTAAGGGAGAAACGATCATGGACGCGCCTATTGATCCCGTCTAATCTAACTTGGCACTCGATTGATACCCGGATTAGATCAATGTTCGAACTGACGCAACTGCGCTGCTTCACTACCGTGGCCACCGAACTCAACTTTCGCCGGGCCGCCGAACGGTTGAACATGACCCAGCCTCCCCTCAGTCGCCAGATTCAATTGTTGGAGCACCACCTGGGCGTCGAGTTATTCAACCGCACCACGCGTAGCGTCGCTTTGACCGCCGCCGGCCGTGCCTTTTTCATCGAGGCGCAGAATCTGCTGGAGCGCGCCCAGCAAGCCGCCGTGACCGCCCGACGCTTCGCCGAAGGGGACATCGGTACGGTCAACATCAGTTTCGTCGGCAGCGCGGTGTACGAATTTCTGCCCAAGGTCATCGCTGAAGCGCGGCTCAAACAACCTCAGGTCAAAATCGATCTGTCGGAGATGAATACCTACCAGCAACACGAGGCCCTTCGCACCCGCCGGATCGATCTGGGCATCGTTCGCGCGCCGTTGCTGGAGCCGGGCTATGCCACCGAATGCCTGGTGCGTGAACCCTTCGTATTGGCCGTACCCCATACCCATCGGCTGGCCAGCGCCGAAACGGTGTCCGTCAAAGACCTGGACGCACAACCCTTCCTTATGTACTCCCATGCGGCTTACCCGCCGTTCAACGAACTGCTGACCGGCATGCTCCGCTCGGCCCGCGTCGCCCCGGAATATGTGCAGTGGCTCGGCTCGTCGCTGACCATCCTGGCCTTGGTCAACGCCGGAATGGGCCTGGCCCTGGTGCCGCGTTGCGCCACCAGCGTCGTGTTCAAGAACGTGGTGTTTCGCGACATCGATCTGGGGGAAGGCGTGCAGAGCGAGCTGCATTTGATCTGGCGCGAAAACAACGACAACCCGGCGTTTGCGATGTTGCTGGAAGGGATTCGAAAGGCTGTCAGAGAGGGATGGGGATTGTGAGTTGTCGGCGCATGTTACGAGGGAACCCCCGTAGGAGCTGCCGCAGGCTGCGATCTTTTGATCTTTCCAACGGGCGACTCGTTGCCTGAACAGACGCCAAAGTCAAAAGATCGCAGCCTTCGGCAGCTCCTACGATTAGCCGCCCCCAGCCTACCGTTGCGCCAATTCATGCTTGATGCATTGCTCGTAATACGTTTGCTTGATGTCGGCAGGCTTGAGACGGGAGGGACTGTTGTAGGTTTGTTCCGTGATCCCCATGGCGGTCATGCGCATCCACGGCCGGGGAAATTTGCGCGCTTGCAGTTTCCTGCGTGCCCCGTAAAGCGTGAGCCCGGAAAGCTTTGACGCCTGTGCGCCGGCAGCTATGTCCGAGCCTCAGCTGCAGACGAAACGACTGTTCTTGCTCAGGTCCTTTGCCTGAGCCTCAAGCGAGAGAGTCACCAGGGCAAACGTTGCAGCCATCCATACCAAAGTCCGCATATCGCCGATGCCTAACCTTCTGAAAAGAAAGCAAGTTTGACAACGAACCGGACATCGGGGGGCCAGCAGTTCGCCTCATTTCCATGAGTTTTTTTCGGTCTCGATGGGGGCAGTTGATCCACCTTGAGGGAGTCCGAAACTTTTTTGAGTTTTAAGTCAGCGTTGCAGTCTCTAGTTAAGAGCGTCGTGATTATCGACAGGTCATTCGCGGCGAACGCGCTGTCAGGCGGTGGAGGCAATCGATGTCAGATCTTGAGCATGTCATTCAGCCCTTCAATGCCAGGTTGGTGATGATCGGCTCTGGCTGTATCGGCAAAGGCGTACTCCCGCTGCTACTGCGCCATCTTGAGCTTGAACCGCAGCGACTGTTGATCCTTAGCCCTGGTGAAGATGGACGTTTGCTCGCGCAGGAATTCGGCGTCTCCCACCAAGCCGAGCAACTGGACCAGAGCAATTACGAGGCGGTGCTGGACCCTCTTTTGAGCGCTGGCGATTTCCTGCTCAACCTTTCGGTAGGGGTATCGAGCCTGTCCCTGATTCAGTTCGCCCAGCGTAAAGGCGTGCTGTATCTGGACACCTGTATCGAGCCGTGGGAAGGCGGTTATATCGACCCCGACAAATCCCTGTCCGAAAGATCCAACTATGCATTGAGAGAAGCGGCACTTCAGCTTCGGGGTGAAAGTGCGCAAGGTCTGTCCACCGCCATGTTGACCCACGGTGCCAACCCAGGGCTGGTGTCTCACCTGGTCAAACAGGCACTGGTCAACCTCGCTGAAGATTTGGGTGACACAACGCCCCTGCCCGCTAATCGCGAAGAATGGGCGCAACTGGCCAGCCGACTGAATATCCGCTGCATCCACATCGCCGAACGCGATTCGCAGTATTCATCGCAACACAAAATCGCCGATGAGTTCGTCAACACCTGGTCAGTGGACGGCTTCATCAGTGAAGGCAGCCAACCGGCGGAATTGGGTTGGGGCAGCCATGAAAAAGCGCTTCCCGAGGATGGCTACTACCACGCCTTCGGGTGCCAGGCCGGGATCTATCTGCAACGCCCCGGCGCCTCCACGCGGGTTCGCACCTGGACACCCTCGACGGGACCAACCCATGGGCTGCTCGTGACCCACAACGAAGCCCTGTCGATTGCCAACTACCTCACCCTTGGCCAGGGAAGGCAGCCGACTTACCGTCCGACCGTCCACTACGCCTATCGGCCCTGTGACGATGCCTTGCTATCGATGTATGAACTTGCCGAGCGCAACTGGAACCCCCAGAGCGGCGAGCGCCTGCTCGACGACGAAATCCTCGACGGCAGTGACGAACTCGGCGTGCTGCTGATGGGGCATGCCAGAAACAGTTATTGGTATGGCTCGCGCCTATCGATCCAGCAAGCCCGGGCTCTATGCCCCTATAACAGCGCCACTAGCCTGCAAGTGACGGCGGGAGTGCTGGCCGGCGTGATCTGGGCGATTCGCAATCCTCAACGCGGCATTGTCGAGCCGGATGAATTGCCCTTCAGGGAGATTCTGCAGATCTGCATGCCGTATCTGGGCAATGTAGAAGGCATTTATTCCGACTGGACGCCGCTTACCGGACGTCACTCACTGATGCCCGAGCAGACCGATGAATCCGATCCGTGGCAATTCGTGAACGTCAGGATTACTTGAAGGCCTGACGTGGTTTGCTCCACGCCAGGCAACGGCTCAAATACCGGAACCGTTCTGAAATGAGTCGCCCGAGCCGGACTCTCTCTGCCACGCCCGATGCAGAAGATCGATGACTTCCTCATCCGATGTCTGCGAAAAATCCGTGTACCAATGGCCGATCGATATCAACCAATCAGGGATCAGCGGGCAAATCAGCTCGTCCACTTCGTCACGCAACGCCTCTGCCGTCTCAAGGGGTGCCACCGGCACGGCAACGACGATGCGAGACGGCGCTTGCAGACGCACGGACTGTATCGCGGCCATCATCGTCGCCCCTGTCGCCAGGCCGTCATCGATCAGAATCACCACCTGATCCTTGAGCTCCACCGGTGCACGGGATGCCCGGTATACCCGCTCGCGACGCAACAACTCCTGCGTTTCCTTTGCAACCACGCCATCGAGCGTGCGTTGATCAATACCGTTAGCCCGCAGCGCATCGTCATTGACGATTTGTATGCCGCCACTGGCAATCGCGCCCATGGCGAATTCCTGGTGGGTTGGTACTCCCAACTTGCGCACCAGCATCAGGTCCAGGCGAACCTCCAGGGCCGTGGCCACTTCATAGGCGACCGGAACGCCGCCACGGGGCAAGGCAAGGACGATGACGTCGGCTCTTTTAGCGTACTTAAGCAACGGCTCCACCAAGCCTCGGCCGGCATCCACCCGGTCATGCAAGATGGTTTGCAATGAAGGACTAGTCATTTGAAAACCTCCCCGGGGCGGAAGCCCCAAAAACGGGCGTTCTTTTGACGGCGGCCATCATTCCAATACGGGCGTGCGCCCCTAGACCGCCAGAATGCTGCAAGGTACCTGGTACAGAATATGTTCGGTCGTGCTGCCAAGTAGCCGCTCCAGACCACGGTATTGAGCCCTGCCCATCACGATCACATCCACTTGATGCTCGTGGGTGAATTCGCTCAGTACCGAGACAGGGTGCCCCATGATCAAATGCCGACAGTCAGAGGGCACACCGAACCGAGCGGCCAATTTGAGAAAAGACTTTTCCAGGTCGCTGCGCAACTCCCGGGTAAGCTCCGCGAGCGTCAGACCGCCGCCCATGTCCGCCAGAAAAGCTGCCGAAATGTCACACGCGTACAACAGATGCAACTCGGCATTGCACTGCAACGCCAAGCCGGAAGCCTGCAAGATGATCCGGTCATTGAGTTCATTGTTCGAAGGCTCGGTGTCTGACACGTCAACCGCGGCCACTACCTTCTGCGGCAAGGCATGGCATTCACCCCCAACCAGATAAACCGGGACCGGACAATGGCGCAATAAACGCCAATCCAGCGGCGTGAAGAACGCGCGCTTGAGCACAGGCTCATGCTGCACTTGCTTGATCAACAGATCGGGCTGCATCTGCGTGACGTGGTCAAGGATGTCCTGGCGCATGTTGTCAGCCCATGCGACTTCGGTTGTCACCTCGATCCCCCGGCCTCGCATCTTTTCCGCCTGCTCATCGAGCCAGTCGCAGTGCTCCTGCAGGTAGGTCGCCCGGGCCATTTTGCGGTCGCCTTCTTCGAGCAGCGACAGAATGTCCAACGAGGGAATCAGGCCGGCAATGTGCAAGCTCGCCCCGCTAGCCTTGGCCAGGGCGGCGCCATGGTTTATCGCAGGCGAATGGCGCAGCAGCGGGTTGATGATCAGTAATAACCGTTGATACTGGCTCATGATCTGACTCCCAGACAGGTTGATCCTCGACGCCGGCTCAAGAATTCGGCATCAGGCCCAGACTCCGCCATTAAAGCCTCTTAAGCGTTGATTTATATCAACTCCTTGAATGAGGCATTGCAGGGGCCACTTGAAAAGAATAGTTCACAACGGTGCTGTACAACTCGTGCCGGACTCATCCGCGATGGCCGTTCGCCTGAAAATCGGCGATCTGTTGCCACGTCGCGATCGGATTGGAATACATGGGGAAATGCCCGCATTGCGCAATCGGCGCCAAGCGCACGCCTTGGGCCTGGATATGCGACAGATAGGACAATGAAGCGTTCTGCTCGCCGTACATGAACATGCGCGGGCATGGCAGGCCGAGGAACTTGCCCATCAAGTCGGCGTTGTCGGAGAGATCGACCATCGACTCGAAGATCCCGCGCACCGCGCCGGCACGGACCTTGTGCCGCAAGCTTGCGGAATAAAGCGCACTGGCATAAGCCGGGGCGTGCCGGGCGCGTTCGATGAAGGCGGCGAAAAACACCTCGGGATCGTCCGCCGGGTAATCAACGATCTGCCGGCTGAGGAAGCAGTCCTCCGGGGCGATGTTGCCCTCGATGTCGACGAAGCTGAGCACCCGGTCCGGGCATTGATGAGCCAGCATCAGTGCGGTCAGTCCGCCCATGGAATGGCCGACCAGATGAAAGCGTTCGATACCGAAATGCTCCAGCACCTGCAACGCGGTCTTCAGCAGAAAAGGGATGGAAATCCGCGAAACGTCACTGCACTGGCTTTCCCCGCAACCCGGTGCGTCATAAGCGACGAAAGGATGACCGGCGAATGCGGCCTGCTGCACGATGTCGGCATAGTCTTCCTTGGTCGAGCCAAACCCATGCAGGAACACAATCGGCGCCAAGGCACCGTCGCGGTGAAGGGTGGCGATGTTCAGCTCGACGCCCTCCACCGTCAGAGGGATATGCACTTTAGTGAAGGTATCGGGTGTGGACACGTGATGGATTCCTTGAGCGAAAAAGTGACCGCCGGGCCGGAGTTGCCGCCAGCAAGGCCGACAATTTCAGGGGGATCGGGCCTTCTGTAAATTCCTCATTCGGGAATACCGTCATAGGTCAAACCTATCAAACTCTCTTCCGGAGCCGGGCAACCACCTCCTCCACCAGCGGATTGGGTCGATCGGCGTTCCAGGCCACCGCAGTGGTCACCACATTGAGCGGCTGGCTCAGCGGTCGCAGCACCACATTATCGGGGGCCAGTTTTTTCAGCGACGCCGGCACCAGGGCGATGCCTTGCCCACAACTGACGAAAGCGATTTGCGAGGCGACGGAGCGCACTTCATGCAGCACGCGCGGGGAAAAACCGCTGGCGCGACAGGTCGCGATCAGATTGTCGAAGTACACCGGGCTGACCTTTCGGGAAAACATCACCAGAGGCTCAGTGGCCAGGCTCGACAGGCTGATGCGCTTGCGCGAAGCCAATGGATGATCGCTGGGCAAAGCCACGACCAGGCGATCCTCGGTCAGCGGCAGCGACTTGATCGAGGCCCCCAAGTCACCGTCCAGACGGGCGAAGGCCAGGTCGATGTCCCCGGCTTCCAGCGCAGGCACGGCTTCGACGCTGTCGATTTCCCGCACGGACACGGTGAGGTGCGGGTAATCGATCTTCAGTTGCTCGATCAACCCCGGCAACACATCGAACATCGCCGTGGAAATTGCGCCGACGGTCAACATCCCTGACTGCCCCGCCACCGCCTCTTCCACGGCCAGTTCGAGGCGCTCCAGTTGCTCGGCGAATTTGCGCACCGCCGGCAGGATCGCCGCCCCCACCGGAGTCAGCTTCGCACCCCGCCGCGAGCGGTCGAACAGCTTGACCTTGAGCGCCTGCTCCAGCACCTGAATCTGCTCGCTCAGCGGCGGCTGGGACATGCCCAGGCGTTTGGCGGCGCGGCCGAAATTCTGTTCTTCGGCGACGGCCAGGAACAACCAGAGGTGACGAATCAGGCGGAAATTGATCATGGCTAATCCATAGGTTTAACGTATGCAATGCTTCTGTGATTAGTAATATACCTATCAAATTATCTCGCTGACACTGGGCGCCTCCGTCACCACAGGGGCTTTCCCATGATCAATAAGAGTTTGCTGGAACGTTTGGCGGCGCTGGACACCAACACGGTTTCCGACGCACTCGACTTCCTCGGCCTGCCGGGCGCCACCGTGGGGCTACGCCCGCTGTGGAACTGCCCGAAGATCGTCGGCCGCGCCAGTACCGTGTTGCTGGCGCCCAAGTCCGACACTGCACCGACCGTGCACCTGATTACCCCGGTGGTTGAACAGATCGACAGCGACGATCGTGTGCTGGTGATCGCCGGTGGTATCGAAGGTATTTCCTGCTGGGGCGACATCCTCGCCAACGCGGCGGCCGGCAAGCAGGTGCGCGGCACGGTGATCGACGGTTTCAGTCGCGACATCGACGGTAGCGAAGCGATTGGTTACCCGGTTTATGGCCGTGGGGTCACCATGATCAGCGCGCGCAACCGGGTGGTGCAGATAGATGCCGCGGTGACGATCAAGGTAGCCGGTGTCGACGTCAGTGAGGATGACTATGTCATTGCCGACACCTGCGGAACCGTATTCGTCCCCCACACCTATATCGAAAAGGTCATCGATCTCGGCGAGCGCATCGCCCGCCGCCAGGACGGCATGGTCGAGGCCGTGCGCAGCGGTCGCTCGGTGGCCGAGGTGATGCACGACACCCAATTCGAAGCGATCCATGTGGAGCACGCCTGATGAATCTTGAAGACAAAGAACTGGTCGCCTTGTTTGAAGGCTTGGACACACCTGGCGTTTCCGATGCGCTGGACAAACTCGGACTGCCCGGTCAATGCCTCGGCGTGGCACCGCTGGACAATTACCGCAAGGTCATCGTCGGGCCGGCATTCACCGTGCAGTACGTCTCGGCCAGTGTCCCACCGGGCACGGTGGGCGACTTTATCGAAGACGTCGCGCCCGGCGACGTAGTAGTGATCGACAACGGCGGCCGCACCGACTGCACCGTCTGGGGCGACATCATGACCCAGTACGCCGGCACCCGACAGATCGCCGCCACGGTCATCGACGGGGTGTGCCGTGATGTGAACAAAGCACTGGGCGATGGCTACCCGATCTTCAGCAAAGGGCGCTTCATGCGCACCGGCAAAGACCGCGTGCAAGTGCAGTCGGTCAACCAGCCGGTGTCCATCGGTACAGCGCGGGTCTGCTCCCGTGACATCGTGGTCGCCGACGCCAACGGCGTGGTGATCGTGCCTCGTGCCCGTGCCGCTGAAGTGGCGGCGTGTGCCCGTCAGATCGAATCGGTCGAAGACGACATTCGCGCCCTGATCAGCCAAGGCAAAACCCTTAAAGAAGCCCGGGCCGCCCTGGGCTACCACAACCTGCAGAGGAAAGTCTGATGACCACGCTCCCCTTCCCCCTGGATTTTCGCGCGCGGGCAAAAGTACTGGGCAGCTCGACACTGTATGAGGCATCCCATCTGGCCTGCGCAGTCGACAGTGCAATCCGGCCGATCTGGGACGGCGCCTTCATCGCCGCCCCCGCCTACCCGCTGGAATGTTCGCCGGGCGACAACCTGGCCCTGCATCTGGCGATGGAACGAGTACCCCGTGGCAGCGTACTGGTGGTGGGCACGGGCGGTTTCATCGCCGGTTACTGGGGCGAGGTGCTCACCGTGGCGGCCGAAGCGGCTGGCGTGGTGGGTCTGGTGATCGATGGTGGCGTACGCGATATCGCTGCGTTGAAGAAACGCCAGTTCCCGGTATTCGCCCGTGGTATCTCGGTGAAAGGCACGGTCAAGGCCAGCGCCCCCTCGGTGGGACAACCGTTCAATTTCAATGGTGCTTTCGTAGCGCCGGGCGATCTGGTGGTGGCTGACGATGACGGCGTGATCATCATTCCCAAAGCCGATGCGGCACGTACCCTCGCAGAAGGCGAAGCGCGTGCGAACAAGGAAGCGCAGATGATGCAGGCGCTGACCGAAGGCCGCTCCACGCTGGAACTGATGAACCTGACCGACTGGAGAACCCGGGCATGAGCACCGACATTCAGCGCCTCAACCAACGCCTGGCCAGCGCACAACCCTCGGCGACTTATCGGATCATGGACCGAGTGGCGGAGCGCCGGGCACAAGGGGCGAAGATCATTTCGCTGTGTGCCGGCGAACCGGATTTCGATACCCCCAAACATGTGCGTGAAGCAGCCATTCACGCCATCGAGCATGGCCATACCCGCTACACCCAGGTCGCCGGTGTGCGCTCGTTGCGAGAAGCGGTGGCGGCCAAGTTCCGGCGCGAAAATGGTCTGGACGTGAGCTGGCAAGACACGCTGGTTTGCAACGGTGGCAAACAAGTGATCTACAACGCCCTGGCCGCGACCCTCAACGAGGGCGATCAGGTCATCGTGCCGGCGCCGTACTGGGTCAGTTACCCGGAAATGGTGCAACTGTGCGGCGGTGAAGCGCGGATCGTCACGTGCGATGCCGGTACCGGTTTCAAACTGATGCCGGCGGCACTGGCCGCCGCGATCACCCCGCAGACCCGTTGGTTGATCCTCAACTCACCGTCCAATCCGACCGGTGCGGTGTACAGCGAGGCGGAACTTCGTGCCCTGGCAGCGGTGCTGCTGGATCATCCCCACGTGCTGATTCTGGCCGATGACATCTATGAACACCTGATCTTTGACGATCAAGCGTTCTACACCCTGGCCCAGGTGGAGCCACGGCTGGCACCGCGAACCCTGACCATGAACGGTGTCTCCAAGGCCTACGCCATGACCGGCTGGCGCATCGGTTTTGCCACCGGGCCGCGCTGGTTGCTTGAGGCCATGGAAAAGCTGCAGGGCCAGCAGACCTCGGGCGCGAGCTCTGTCTCGCAACAAGCCGCACTCGCCGCGCTGGAGGGGCCGAAAGACTTCATCCGCGAAAGCCGTGCCGCTTTCCAGGGTCGGCGCGATTTGATGGTGGCGCTGCTGAACGACACGCCGGGGCTGGAATGCGTGAGCCCGGCGGGCGCGTTCTATGCGTTCGCCTCTTGCGCAGGGCTGATCGGCCGCACCTCGCCCGCCGGTCGCGTGCTGCACACCGACGAAGATGTCGCCCATGCGCTGCTCGACGAAGCCGATGTGGCGGTGGTGCATGGCAGTGCGTTCGGCCTTGGCCCCTACATCCGCATTGCCTATGCGCTGGATGATGCTTCGTTGCACCAGGCCTGCGAGGCTATTCGTGCGTTCTGTACAGCGTTAAGGACTACGTGAACCCAGTCAGTTAAACGCATTCCCTGTGGGAGCGGGCTTGCCCGCGAAGGCGGAGTATCAGGCAACATTAATATCGACTGACACTCCCTCATCGCGGGCAAGCCCGCTCCCACAGGTTCCGTGGTTTGGTTGACTGGCATTGGGCAATCGCCAGGTTTTGTTTGTGACTCGGGTATTCGTCATCCTGTCCCAAGAACAAACAACTCCAACATGGCCCAAACAGCATGCATCCGCAAAGACTGATCCTGCACAACGAGTTGCACGCGCGCCCTTCTCTGTATTTCGACGAGCCCGCCCATGTGTTTCATATGGCGTTTCTGGCGAATGACGGGCAGTGCGACACTCTGCTGAGTCGCTGCTGCCCCGGCCCGGTCGACCCGGATGCGGCCCAGGGCATCACCGAGCTGGAGGGCCATGCCTTGAAGTGGGAGCGGCACGCGGAGTTCCTGACGCTGACGCTGGTGGTGCCCTCCTCCAGTCACGAGCCATGCTGGAGCCCGCCCCCCAGAGCCTTGATGGACCGGGTCGAACCCTTCATGCAGCACATGATCAACGCTGTGCAGATTGTGGTGCGCACTGATACGTCCTTTTCTGGCGATCTGTCTGTTTATGGATTCAAAGATCCTAGCGGCTCTTGCATCGGTGGTGGCGATGCGACGGTCTGGAGCGATTTTCGCCTGAGCGAGGACGGCACCAACCGTTTCCTGTTCATTAATAAACGCCTGAATGCGTATCGGCTGGGACGGATGATCCGCCGCCTGCTGGAAATCGAAACCTACCGAATGATGGCTTCGCTTTCACTCATCACCGCGAAAGCCTTGAGCACTCAGCTCAACGTCTTCGACAAGACCCTGGTAAACCTCTCGGAACGTAACGCCGGCCCCGATACCGGAAATGCGAAAGCGTTGCTCACCGACATTGCCAACCTGTCGGCGCAAGTAGTCAGCAGCAGCGCAAAAACCCGACACCGCTTCAGCGCCACCCAAGCCTATGCACAGCTGGTTTTCGAACGCCTGGGCGAACTGCGCGAAAGCCACGTGGGTGATTGCCAGCGACTGGGTATCTTCATCGAAAGACGCTTCAAACCCACGGTCAGATACTGCGCGGTCACCGAACAACGCCTGGAGCAACTGGCCGAAAGCGTGGCTAACCTCGGGGACTTGTTGCAGGCCCGTGTCCAGGTCGAAATGGAAGAGCAAAACTCGGAAATCCTGAAGAGCCTGAACGCCCGCGCCGATACTCAAATCAAAATCCAGCGCGCGGTCGAAGGCTTGTCGATTATCGCCATCACCTATTACTTGTTGAGCCTGTTCAAGCTGCTCTACTCGGGATTGCACGTCATGGGCGCGGACATTTCCGCGAGAGACGCCCTGCTGGCCATGACCCCGATCGCGCTCTGCGTCCTGCTGTTTATTTTGATCAGGATCAGGAAAGCCAAAGAACATTGACCCACCGTAAAGCGCCCCTGCGCGATAATTGCCGTATGCGCCAGGGGTCATGCACTACCAGCCCTCAGGGCACACATCGCTTTTTCCAGTTTTAACCGACTCTTTGCTGAAGCGCACCCGGGCATCTGTGCCCGGTATTCGCCAGCCCGGGAGTGCGGTCGTCGAGGAGTTTTCATGGATATGCTTTACCGGACCTCCCGCGAGGGAGTGACCGCCCCGCGGTTCACGTTCAATCCCCTGAACCTGGGCCTGCTGCTGGCCAGCGCGATGCCTTCGGCCTGGGCCGCCACTGAACTGCCGGCGGTGACCGTCACCGGCGAAGACACCTCCGGTTATCAGGCCGAAAGCGCTTCGGTCGGTGGTTTCGAAGCGGCGCCATTGCTCGATACGCCGGCTTCGATTTCGGTGGTCAACGAAGCCTTGATCAAGGATCAGCAAGCGCGCCTGCTCAGCGAAGTGCTGCGCAACGACGCCTCGGTGGGTGAAAGCTACGCGCCGGTCGGTTACTACGAAAACTTTGTGGTACGTGGCTTTTCCCTCAACTCCGCCAGCAGCTACAAGATCAACGGCCGCACCATCACCGGCGAGCAGAACGTCGGGCTGGAAAACAAACAGCAAGTGGAGTTGCTCAAGGGCCTTTCCGGTCTGCAAAGCGGCGTCAGCGAACCCGGCGGGCTGGTCAACTACGTGACCAAGCGGCCTGCCGATGTGCGTTCGGTCACCGTCTCCACCGATGATCGCGGCAGCGGTTACCTGGCCACCGATGTCGGTGGCTGGTTCGGCAGCGAACAGCAGTTCGGCCTGCGCGCCAATCTGGCACACGAAGACCTGCATTCCTACGTCGAACACACCAACGGCCAGCGTGATTTCGCCTCGCTGGCCTTCGACTGGAACATCAGCCCCGATGCGCTGCTGCAACTGGACGCCGAGTACCAGACCAAGGAACAGCGCTCGGCACCGGGCTATCAATTGCTCGGCGGTTCCAGCCTGCCGCACCACGCCTCGCCGAAAAAGCTCTTGGCTCACCAGAGCGGTTCGAAGCCGGTCACCACCGATGCGCTGAACCTCAATGGCAACTTCGAATACCGCTTCAGCGATCAGTGGAAAGGCAACCTCAGCGCTTCGCGCAGCCGAGTGGTGATCGATGACTACAGCTCGTTCGCTTGGGGCTGCTACGGCTCCGCCAGTTGCGCCAGCGCGGCAGTGCCGAACTACTTCAGCCCCGAGGGCGACTACGACATTTACGATTTCCGCAGCCCCGACGATACCCGTCGCAACGATGAGGTGCAGGCAGTCCTCAGCGGCCGCTTCGAAACCGCCGGCCTGGGTCACGAACTGAGCGTCGGGACTAGTGCGTTCCGCCGTGTAGTGGACAAGCGCGACGCCATCAACCAGATGATCGGCAGTGCCAACATCAACAGCGAGCCGGCTGATTTTGCCCGCTACGACGGGCCGCTCAACGATTCCTATCGACGCCTGGACAGCCGTCAGTACGGGTTGTTCTTCAATGACCGGATCAGCTTCAACGAGCAATGGCAGACCGTGCTCGGCGGGCGCGAAGTGCGCCTGGATGAAGAGACTTTCGACAGCCAGGGCGACACCACCCGGCACACCCAGCGCTATGTGTTCCTGCCCCAGGCCGCACTGATCTACAAGCCGCTGCAAAACCTGTCGCTGTACACCCGCTAC
The DNA here is from genome assembly GCF_032424305.1 of Pseudomonas sp. JV414. Taxonomy (NCBI): domain Bacteria; kingdom Pseudomonadati; phylum Pseudomonadota; class Gammaproteobacteria; order Pseudomonadales; family Pseudomonadaceae; genus Pseudomonas; species Pseudomonas sp. JV414. The sequence goes on from NZ_VYKC01000002.1 coordinate 165,650, forward strand.
AGCAAGGGCCTGTCCCTGGGCGGCGAAGCGGCGTGGTTCACCACCAATGCCTATGAAATCCTCGCGCCTACCGTATCGCGACAAATCGAGGCCGGCATCAAATACGACTGGCAGCGCATCAGCCTGGCCGCGACGCTGTTCCAGATCCGTCAGGCCTACCAGTACTCGCGACCGAATGACGACGGTACGTTCACGTTCACCCAACAGGGCGAACAGAAGAACACCGGACTGGAGCTCTCGGCCAATGGTTGGGCCAGCCAGCGCCTGCAGATTTCTGCCAGTGTCGCGGCGATCCGCGCGCGGGTCACCGACAGCGACACGCCCGCTTATGAGGGCCACCAGACGATTAACGTTCCGACCCTGCGCGCCAACCTCTACGGCGACTATGCCCTGCCCTGGTTCGATGGCCTGGCGCTACTCGGCGGGGTGCAGTACAGCGCCAGCAAGTACGCCAACCGCCAGGGTGAAGTGCAGACCGGTGCCTATGCCATCTTCAACATTGGCAGCCGCTACAGCACGCGCATCGACGGTTACGACACGGTGTTCCGCCTGACCGTGGACAACCTGTTCGACAAACGCTACTGGCGTGATGCCGGTGAGTACATGGGCGATGGCTACCTGTTCCAGGGCGCGCCATTGACCGCGCGGCTGAGTGCCTCGATCAACTTCTGAGTCACCGGAACGAAAGAAGAGGTCGAAGCCTGATGGTACGGAACCTGTGGGAGCGGGCTTGCTCGCGAAAGCGTCAGGTCAGCCAACACTGATGTTGACTGACACATCGCCTTCGCGAGCAAGCCCGCTCCCACATTTTGAATTGGGTTGCGCCGGCTACTTGGGCTCGACACAAGCCCAAGGATCGCCGTCAATGCACAGGGTCAGAACGTCACACTGGCGCTGAGGCGTGCTGTGCGCGGCTCGCCGACATTGACCTGCAGCTGGCTGCCGGTGGAGGACGGGTAGTACTGTTTGTCGAACAGGTTGTCGACATTGAACTGCAGCGAAGTCTTGTACCCGAACATCGGCGATTCCCAACGCACGAAGGCATCGGCCACGGTGTAGCTGCTCAGCCAGAAATCGTTGGCGTTGTTGGCGGCGCGCTCGCCGACGTAACGCGCGCCGGCACCGGTATGCCAAGCGCCGAACTCCGCAGGGATGTTCAAGTGATGCGTGAGGTACAGGCTCGCGGTGTGCTTCGGCGCATTGGCGAGGCGGTGACCTTCGTCATCCGGATCGTCGAGGATTTCCGTGTGGGTGTAAGCGTAGGTGCCGATCAGGTCCCAGCGCTCGGCCACACGCCCGGTAATGTCCAGTTCCAGGCCCTGTGAACCGACCTTGCCTGCCGCCTCCGAGAGGCTGACGCCATTGAGCGTCTGGCTGGTCACGACGTTTTTCTTGACGATGTCGAACAGCGCAAGATTGATGTTCAGCCCCGGCAGCGGGTCGTACTTCGCGCCGACCTCGTAGCTGCGGCCCTCCTCCGGATCGAAGGTGTGGCCGGCATCGTCGACTTCGGTATTGGGCTTGAATGAACGGCTGTAGTTGCCGTACAGCGACAGGGTATCGGTGGCTTTGTAGACCAGGCCCAGAAACGGCACGAAGGCATCGCCGTTATCGTCGCGGTTGACGGTGTAGCTGCTGCCGCGGCCTTGATCGCTGTACTGATCGTAATGCTGCTGGCGACCACCGAGGACCAGGATCCAGCGGTCATCGAGGTGCCAGTTATCCTTGAAGTACACGGAGCTTGAGGTCAGCTGGTTGCTCAAGTCGCTTTGGGCAGCACTGACGAGACTGGGCTCTGCCAGACGACCATAAATCGGCGACGTGATGTCGAAGCCTGACCGTGCCGTATTACGGTAGGTTTTACCGCGAAATTGGTCGGACGCTTCAGTGTCCGCGCCGACCAGCAGGTCATGGCGTTGGCCGAACAGTTCCTGCTGGCCGATGAAGTCCCAACTGGCGTAACGGGTCTCATCGTCGTAGTGAGCGCCATTGGCAGCACGTCGCAGATTGTTGCCGGTCAACGAACTCGGCTGGGCAATCGAGAGGCTGTAGCGGTCGTTGTTCCAGCCGTAGGTAACACGGGTTTTCCAATCGTCATTCAACTGATATTCGAAACGCGCGGTGGCCGTTTCACGGATACCGACGCTTTTGGCCCATTTTTCGTCGAGGCGCTTGTCGTAGTCGATGTCCGCCGGGTGACCGTTGGTGAACACGGTGCCACGGTCGAAGGGATTGGAGTATTCGTTGTACTCGTAGCTCAGCGTCAAGCTGGCGCGGTCGCCAGTCCAGCTCAGCGATGGTGCGACCAACGTGCTCTCATTCACGCCGTAGTTGCGCCAGTAATCCTCATGGCCACGTTCAGCGATCAGGCGATAGGCCAGGCCCGTATCGCCCATCGGCCCCGTGGTGTCCACCGCCATGGTGCCGCCGCCTTCGCTATAGGCAGAGCCGCTCAGCGTTGTGCTCTGGGTGTATTCAGGCTTCTTGCTGATCACATTGATCAATCCGCCGGGCTCCAGCGCGCCGTACAGCATCGAAGCAGGCCCTTTGAGCACTTCGACACGATCCGTCGTGGTGCTGAAGTTGTGCCCCAGATTGGAACGCACGCCATCGCGCAGGATCGAGCCGTCATCGTTGGTGCCGAAACCGCGCTTGACCAGCGAGTCCCGGGAGCCGCCCAGGGTGTTGCCCTGGCTGACGCCGCTGACGAACTTCATGGCGTCGGCCAGCGAGCGCACCTGATAGTCGGCCAGGGTTTGTTGGGTGACCACATTGATCGATTGCGCCTCTTCCTTGATCGGCACATTGCTTTTGCTCGCCGTGCTGGCTTGGGAGGTGGTGTAGCTCGTGTCTTGGCTGACGCGGCTCGCCTGAATATCAGTGGTCGGCAGTTCGATGGCTTGCTGTGCCCATAAAGGACTGGCAAACATAACGCAGGAGAGTGTCGGCAACGCGTGTTTCATGAAGACCTTGCGGCGGGCAAAGGGGTGAGGATGGCTCAAGACGTCGCGCTCAATGAGTTAGCAGTAATGATTCTCATTGTATGATGCGACGTATTTCCAGTAAATACCCTCCGTACTATTAACTAACGAGTTACTGATCCGCTGCATAGATTATTTGTGGTCGGTGTCACGAAGTTCGGATTGCGCTGATCCGGAGGGTTAGAAAACCATCAATGGATCCACTAAATCGTTAACAAACAGAATCAGTTTGACAAACACCCCATAAACCACCATTAATGGATCCACTAAATAACAACAAACAGCCTTGGAGAATCTCCATGTACCCCAAGAACACTTGGTACGTCGCCTGTACGCCCGATGAAATCGCCGAAAAGCCGCTAGGCCGTCAGATCTGTGGTGAAAAGATGGTTTTTTACCGCGGGCATGAAGGCAAGGTGGCAGCTGTCGAGGACTTCTGCCCCCATCGCGGCGCACCGCTGTCTTTGGGTTATGTGGAAAACGGCAATCTGGTGTGCGGCTATCACGGCCTGGTGATGGGCTGCGACGGCAAGACCGTGGAAATGCCCGGGCAACGGGTTCGCGGCTTTCCGTGCAACAAGACATTCACCGTGGTCGAGCGTTACGGATTTATCTGGGTCTGGCCCGGCGATCAGGCGTTGGCCGACCCGGCGCTGATCCATCATCTGGAATGGGCGGTCAGCGATGAGTGGGCCTACGGCGGCGGCCTGTTCCACATCCAGTGCGACTATCGCCTGATGATCGACAACCTGATGGACTTGACCCACGAAACCTACGTCCACGCGTCCAGCATCGGCCAAAAGGAAATCGACGAAGCACCGCCGGTGACCACGGTCGACGGCGACGAGGTGGTCACTGCCCGCCACATGGAAAACATCATGGCCCCGCCCTTCTGGCGCATGGCTCTGCGCGGCAACAACCTGGCCGACGATGTGCCAGTGGATCGCTGGCAAATCTGCCGCTTCACCCCGCCCAGTCATGTGCTGATCGAAGTCGGTGTGGCCCATGCCGGAAAAGGTGGTTATCACGCTCCCCAACAGTTCAAGGCATCGAGCATCGTCGTCGACTTCATCACGCCGCAAACCGAAACCTCGATCTGGTACTTCTGGGGCATGGCGCGCAATTTCAACCCGCAGGATGAAGCCTTGACCGCGAGCATTCGCGAGGGTCAGGGGAAGATTTTCAGCGAGGACCTGGAGATGCTCGAACGCCAGCAACAGAACCTGCTCAGCCATCCCCAGCGCAACTTGCTCAAGCTCAATATCGACGCCGGTGGCGTGCAGTCGCGCCGTGTTCTGGAGCGCCTGATCGCTCAGGAACAAGCGCCACAGGAGTCAATGGCATGATTGAAGTGCTGGTGGTATCGCGCAACAACGAAGCCCAGGACATCTGCAGCTATGAGCTGGCCAGTGTCGATGATCGACCGCTACCGACCTTCAGCGCCGGCGCGCATATCGATGTGCATCTGCCTGGCGGCTTGATCCGGCAATATTCCCTGTGCAACCACCCCGAAGAACGCCATCGCTACCTGATTGGTGTGCTCAAGGATCCGACCTCTCGCGGGGGTTCACTGGCCATGCACGAGCAGATACACCCCGGCACGCGGCTGTCTATCAGTGAGCCGCGCAACCTGTTTCCGTTGGCCCATGAAGCCAGGCGCAGCCTGCTCTTCGCCGGCGGTATCGGCATTACCCCAATCCTCTGCATGGCCGAGCGCCTGGCCCACAGTGGAGCGGATTTCGAGCTGCACTACTGCGCCCGTTCGCGAGAACGCGCGGCCTTTGTCGAACGCCTGCAACACTCGGCTTTTGCCCACCGGGTGTTCCTGCATTTCGATCAGGAACCCGACACTGCGCTGGATGCGGCCAAGGTCCTGGCCATGCCTCAGAGCGATGTTCATTTATATGTGTGTGGCCCCGGCGGTTTTATGCAGCATGTGCTGGACACGGCCAAGGCCAAGGGCTGGCAGGAGCAATGCCTGCATCGCGAGTACTTCACCGCCCCCCCTGTCGACACTGGCGCCGATGGTAGTTTCTCGATCAAGGTCGCCAGCAGCGGCCAGGTCTTCGAGGTGCCGGCCGACAAGAGCGTGGTGCAGGTGCTGCAAAACCAGGGCATCGAGATCGCCATTTCCTGCGAACAGGGCATTTGTGGCACCTGCCTGACTCGGGTTCTGGAGGGCGTGCCGGAACACCGTGACCTGTTCCTCACCGAGGATGAACAGGCCTGCAACGATCAGTTCACCCCTTGCTGCTCGCGCTCGAAAACGCCGCTGCTGGTGCTGGATATCTGAAAGAGTCGCGCCTATTCGGAGCGGAGAATGACCTTCATCCGCTCTTCGGCCGTCGCTGAGCCGAAGATCTCGGCATAACGCAACGTGGCGTTGGCGTGCTCGCGCATGATTGCTTCGGCACGCGCGCCCTGGCGGTTGACCAAGGCATCGAACACCGAATGGTGTTGCATGTGGGCGTAGTTGAAGCGTCGGTATTCCCGGACCATGTCGTTGCGGTCCACTGCCAGGGCTGTTACCGAAGCAAAGGGTAAATGATCGTTGCGCGCCAGTGCATCGGCGATCGCCGGGTTGTGGCTGCCTTCGACAATCACTTCGTGAAAACGCATGTTGAGATCGTGATAGACCTCCAGGTCCTCGATGGTCACAAACCCCTTGTCGAACAGCTGATCACCTTGCATCAGGCACTGTTCAAGGGTCGCGCGGGCCTCGTCCGATAGCCCGCGCTCGGCGGTCTGACGCGCCGCCAGGCCTTCGAGTACACCTCGCACTTCAACCGCACCGGCAATGTCATCGGGGCTGACCGAACGCACCTGAAACCCGCGCCCGCCAAAGCGCACCAGCAAGCCTTCCTGCTCCAGCGTGCGGAATGCCATGCGCACCGGCATTCGCGAAACACCGAACAATTGCGCCGTGGGAATTTCCATCAAGCGCTCGCCAGCCGCCAGCTCGCCCGAGGCGATCATCTTGCGCAACGCGACCAGCACCGTTTGACCGGGCTTACTCATCCAGGCAACTTCCAGAAAAGGTGGGTCTGCATAGTAACGCAAGGTTTGAAGGAGACGTTGCGGCGGATGGTTTAATAAAGCAAAAGATCGCAGCCTGAGGCAGCTCCTAAAGGTTCGCGTTCAACCCCGATAATCGCGGTGAACACGGTCCATGTAGGAGCTGCCGAAGGCTGCGATCTTTTGATCCTAAGCTTTGTTATCGCCCGGCACGCAGGATAGAAGCATCCTCGCCGCGATACAGAGCCTCGACCTTGTCGGCGCGCCACTGCAGCACCGCGCGCTGGTTGATCGAGCCCTTGTCGGTGATTTCACCGCGGTCGATGGAGGCGGGTTCGTCGAGCAGCGCGATCCATTCCAGGCGGCTGGCATTGCCGGTGGCGTCGCGGTTGAGCCGTTGCAGCCAATCGCCGAACCACTGACGCACCGGCGCGCTGGCCAGGACTTCGGCATCGCTGGCGTGGGCACTCAAACCGGCCAGACGTCGGCATTCGTAAAGACGGGGAAAGACCAGCGCACCCAGGCACTCGCGGTCCGGCGCGGCCACCACCAAGTCCTGAACATAGGGTGAGCCCTCGAGCACCGCACGATTGCGCAACGGGCCGACGCTGACAAACACACCGGAGCTCAGTTTGAAGTCCTCGGCGATGCGCCCGTCAAACATCAACCCCAGTTGCGGATCGCGGGCGTCGGCCAGTTTCAACGCGTCGCCGGAGCAGTAGAAGCCCTGCTCGTCAAACACTTCAGCGGTCTGCTGTGGCGCACGCCAGTAACCCGGCATGATGTGCGGCCCGCGAAAACGCCCCTCCAGTTTGCCGTCCACCGGCACCAGCCGCACTTCGCAACCGGGTGCCGGCAGGCCGATGTAGCCGGCCATGGACAGAGGCCCGGTGGTGAACGTGCAGGATGGTGCCGCCTCAGTCATGCCGAGCCCGGCCATCATGCGAATGCGCTCGCCACAATGCTGTTCGGCGATCCGGTCCAGGCGATCCCAAACCCTCTGGGACAAACCGGCGGCAGCGAAAAAGAACAGCTTCATGCGCGAGAAGAAACGTTCGCGCAACTCGCCGTCCTGCTCCAGCGCATTGACCAGTTCTTCCCAGCCTTTGGGCACGGTGAGGTACGCGGTGGGCGATATTTCCTTGAGGTTGCGCAGTGTTTCAGCAAACCCCTGGACGGTCGGCTTGCCGTCGTCCAGGTAAAAGGTGCCGCCGTTGTACAGCACGATCCCGACGTTGTGGCTGCCGCCGAAGGTGTGATTCCACGGCAGCCAGTCCACCAGCACCGGGGGTTCTTCGCCGAACACCGGGAAGGTCTGCAACAGCATCTGCTGGTTGGCGCAGAGCATGCGCTGAGTGGTGATCACTGCCTTGGGCAGCTTGGTGGAGCCTGAGGTAAACAGGAACTTGGCGATGCTGTCCGGCCCGGTAGCCGTAAAAGCGCAATCGGCCTCGGCACTGCCGGATTGTTCCAGCAGACTGGCAAAGCTCGCCTGCTTGCGGCCAGGAATTTGACCGCGCACGGTGATCAGCGGCGTTTCGGCCGGCAGCACCGCATCGATCGCCCGCTGATAGGCCGCGGCGTCGCTGACGAACACCAAACCCGGTTGCAGCAGATTGCAGACATGCCGCAGCTTGGCGAAATCCTGGGACAACAACGAATAGGCAGGAGAAACCGGGCAGTAAGGAATCCCGGCATACATCGCGCCCAAGGCAATCTGTAAATGCTCGATGTCATTGCCCGAGAGGATCGCCAGCGGTCGCTCGGCCGACAGCCCATAACTGAGCAGGCTTTGGGCAATGGCGCGGACGCTGGTCAGCATCTCGGCGTAACTCACCCGGCGCCAGTCGCCGCCGTTCTGGCGAGCAGCGATAAAGGTCTGTTGCGGGCGCACCTGGGCCCAATGCACCAGGCGATCCAGCAAACGTACAGGCAACTTGGCCAAGGGTTCCAGGGAGCGCATGTGCAGGATGCCCTGCTCTTCGCTGACCTCGACCGCAGGATGACCGATGGACACCTGGCGATAGCGCGGCGCGTTGGCTTCGGTCTGGGGTGGCGATCTGAATTCGGAACTCACGTGCTTGTCCTCCATCAAGGCACGCCACCGGCTCGCAGCGATGCGTTCAACCGGGGCATGGCAGCCTGTGGCTGCAGCCTCTTTATTGTTATGTCTGCCTGCACGCCGGCGACGATCGCTCTCAAGCGTTCGTCGCCCGACGGTGCGACGGATGCTCAGATCGGGTAGTGCCGCGGTCCGTTCTGCAAGGTCACCCAGCGTAACTGGGTGAAATGCTCGATGGACGCCTTGCCGCCAAAACTGCCATAGCCGCTGGACTTGACTCCGCCGAAGGGCATCTGCGCCTCGTCGTGCACGGTCGGGCCGTTGATATGGCAGATGCCCGACTCGACCCGCTGGGCCAGAGCCAGAGCGCGCCCGGTGTCGCGGCTGAAAATCGCCGCCGACAGACCGAACTCGGAATCGTTGGCCAGGCACAACAGTGCTTCATCGCCCTCGCCACGCAACACCACCGCCACAGGGCCGAAGGACTCTTCGCGGTACAAACGCATGGCATCGGTGACGCCGTCGAGCAAGGTCGGCTGCAGAATGCTGCCTTCCAGTTGGCCACCCGTAACCAGGGTGGCACCCTTGTCGAGGGCATCGTCGATCAACAGTTTAATGCGCTCACCGGCGCTGCTGTCCACCAGAGAACCGAGGACCGAACCTTCGACGTTGGGGTTGCCGGCGGGCAAGGTGGCGATCTTCGCCGCGAGCTTGGCGACAAAGGCATCGGCCACTTTGGCATCAACGATCAGGCGCTCGGTAGACATGCAGATCTGCCCCTGATTAAAGAAGGCACCGAAGGCCGCAGCCTCCACCGCTGCGTCCAGGTCGGCGTCCTCCAACACCAGGAACGGCGCCTTGCCTCCCAGTTCCAGCAACGCCGGTTTGAGATGACGCGCCGACAGTTCGCCGACGATACGCCCGACATGGGTCGAGCCGGTGAAGTTGACCCGACGCACCGCCGGGTTGGCGATCAGGCGCTCGACAATCGCGGCGGCATCCTGGGGCGCGTTGCTGATGACGTTGACCACACCATCACCGAGGCCTGCGTCCTGCAACACCTGACCGATCAGGCGGTGCACCGCCGGGCTCAATTCCGACGCCTTGAGCACGACGGTGTTGCCGCAGGCCAACGGCATGGCGATCGCGCGAGTGGCGAGGATCACCGGGGCGTTCCAGGGCGCGATGCCCAGCACCACGCCGCAGGGTTGACGCAAGGCCATGGCGAAGCTGCCGGGCACATCGGAGGGAATAACTTCGCCGGTGATCTGGGTGATCATGCACGCGGCTTCGCGCAGCATGTTGGACGCCAGATGCACATTGAACCCGTACCAGTTGGCCATGGCGCCGGTCTCGCCGGCTGCCGCGATGAATTCCGCGCTGCGGGCCTGCAACTGCTCGGCCGCACGCAACAACCGGGTGCGTCGTTCATTGGGGGCCAGGGCCGCCCAGGCGGGGAATGCCGCTTTGGCCGCGGCCACGGCGGCGTCGGCATCTTCCAGGGTGGCGGCGGCAACCCGCGACACGACTTCGCCGGTCACCGGATTACGCCGTTCGAAGGTTCGGCCGTCTCGGGCGGGGCACGACTGGCCGCCAATCAGCAGGGGCACGTCCAGCATGGTGATTCCTCTTTATTGTCTTTATCGGGAATACGTTCGAGGGGCTCACAGTAGCGCCTGGGCGCCGGGGCGAACAGCTGGCGGACGCTCGATCGCCCGGCCAGCTCGCCCTGATTCAATGCCGGGTTTCAGCGCTTGTAAGTCTGCAAACCGGGCTTGATGCTCTTGTCGTCGAGGAACTGCTTCATGCCCTGCTCGCGGCCACCTTCGGTGTCCAGCAGGCGCGACTGATCGAGCTTGGCGTAAAGGTAATCTTCGTTCTGCTCCCAGGTCAGCTCGCGGCAACGCTTGAAGCCGTGCTTGGCCGCCCGCAGCACCACCGGGTTTTTCTCCAGCAGGTTACGCGCCAGTTCGATCGTCACTTCACGCAGTTGCGCCAGGGGTACACTTTCGTTGACCAGGCCCATCTCGGCGGCTTTCTGCCCGCCAAAGGTCTTGCCGGTCATGATGTAGTACAGCGACTGGCGATGGCCCACGGTGTCGGCCATGGCCTTGCTCACCAGGTTGCCTGGCGGAATGCCCCAGTTGATTTCCGACAGGCCGAAGGTCGCTTCATCGGCGCAGATCGCCAGGTCGCAGGCCACCAGCGGGCTGAAACCGCCACCGAAGCACCAGCCGTTGACCATGGCGATGGTTGGCTTGGCATACATGCGCAGCAGTTTCCATTGCCATTGAGAAGCTTCGCGGCGGATTTTTTCCTGAAGGATTTCCGGGCCGGCGTCCACTTCGCGGAAGTATTCCTTGAGGTCCATGCCGGCGGTCCAGGCGTCGCCCGCACCGGTCAGCACCAGCACACCGGCGTCTGGATCCTGCTCCAGGGTTTCCAGAACGTCGATCATTTCGCGGTTCAATGTCGGGCTCATGGCGTTGCGCTTTTCCGGGCGATTGAGGATGACCCAGGCAATGCCTTCCTCGATTTCCACTTTGACCGTTGTCCAGCGACCTTCGTAATTGCTCATGGCGTTGCTCTCTTGTTCTTGGCTTGACGATGGGTAAAAACTAAACCCGAATATTAGTTATGTCAATTAACTATTAATCAAATTAACCAAATGTTTTTCGTCACGAAAACAGGCGCAACGCCCAGAGATCTGAAAGAGGTCATGGCTATCCCCGGCCAACCTCGGCAAACTAGATAGTCTTCTTAACCGCCAGCTGAGGATTCACCCTGCAATGGCCAAGTCTTCCAAGATTGCCGCCGCCCCCGAGGCTCCTGCCGACAGCGCCGAAACCCAGGCGCCGCTGGATTCCGCCCTGGACGATCTGATCGGTTACGCCCTGCGCCGGGCGCAGCTGAAACTGTTCCAGAACCTCATTGGTCGGCTCTCGGCCCACGACTTGCGACCGGCCCAGTTTTCGGCCCTGGCGATCATCGACCAGAACCCAGGGCTGATGCAGGCCGATCTGGCCAAGGCCTTGACCATCGAGCCACCGCAAGTGGTGCCACTGCTGAACAAACTGGAAAGCCGGGCATTGGCGGTGCGGGTGCGCTGCAAACCGGACAAGCGCTCCTATGGGATTTTTCTCAGCAAGACCGGCGAGGCCCTGCTCAAGGAGCTGAAACTGATCGCCGCCGAGAGCGACATGGATGCAACGTCCAACCTCGACAGCCAGGAACGCGAAGAACTGCTCAGGTTGCTGAAGAAGGTCTACCAGGCCTGAAACGCCAACGCCGGCCCGTTCCTGGGGAACGGCCGGCCTCATGGCAGCATTGGTATCTACACATTAGCCAAGCCTTGCCGGATTACCGTAGGAGCTGCCGAAGGCTGCGATCTTTTGATCTTCAGCGGTCCCTCGGCCATCAAAATAAAAAGATCGCAGGCTTCGCCAGCTCCTACGGGAGATGTGTAGAGACCTGCTCATGACAGGCTTACCAGATCGGCACGGTGTAGAGCACCAGAAAGCGGGTCTGGTTTTCATCGCGAAACGCCGCGCCGGCGGGGAAGTCATTGCGATAGATCGACTTGCGCGCCATCAGCCCGACGTTCTTCAGCGGGCCACTCTGGATCACATACCCCAGCTCCATCTGGAATTCTCGCTCCTTGCGGTCGTCGGCATTCAGCGCCGTCAGCTCGATATGATCACCGCGCACATAACGCAGCCGGCTCTTCAGGCCAGGCACCCCAACGGCGGTGAAGTCATAGTCGTACATCGCTTGCCAGGTCCGCTCCTTGGCATTGAGGAAGTCCGAACTCATGGTCAGCTCACTCATGCCCATCAACTCGGTGCCCGACACATAAGGCGTCGCTGTATCTCCACTGGCGTGCATATAGCCCAGGCTCAGGCGATGGCCGCCAAAGCGATAACCGAACAATGCCGAGAGATTGCGGTTGTCCACCTTGCCGGCCTTGGCGCTTCCGTCCTCGTCGCTGAAAAAACTGCGCAGATCGGTGGTCAGCGTGCCCTCGCCCACCTGCAGATTGTGCAGCAAGGCCAAGGTATTCTGCTGGTACAGGTCCGCCACTTCGGCGTGATACGCACGCAGACTGAGGTCCTTGTTCACCTGATAATCGCCGCCGACATAGGCCATGTGCGATGAGGTGGCCGCGCCATTGAAACGCCGGTTCGGCGAGGCGATGCTCATCGGCTGGTAGTCGGTGGAATCACGCTTGTTGATGCGATCGATGTAGCCGGTGTTGAGGGTCAGCCCGTCGATGTCCTTGGAACTGAGGGTGGTGCCGCGAAAAGTCTGCGGCAACAGCCGCGACGGGCTAGCGAAAGCGAATGGCAGGAAGATCGACACATCGCCGGTCTTCATCGTGGTCTGGGCAAAACGCATCTTGGCAGTCATGGCCAGGCGCGAATACTCGTCCGCCGCGCGCTTGTCGCTGCTGGACACCGGCAGCAACTCGGTGCCGCTGCGGTCCGGCGACGAGTCCAGCTTCACCCCCATCAGCCCGCGGGCATCCAGGCCGAAGCCGACAGTCCCCGGGGTAAAGCCCGACTCCACATTCATGATGAAACCCTGAGCCCATTCCCTGGCCGCGGTTTTCGCCCCATCATCCTTGTAGTCGCGATCCAGGTAGTAATTGCGCAAGGTCAAGGTGCCGTGGCTGTCGTCGATAAAGCCTTCGGCCAGCGCCGGGGTGGCAATCGCACTCAAGCCCAACAGGACCAGGCAAGGTGCGCGAACAGGTAAGGCTGAAGTCGCCGCAAGGGGGTTCCAAGGGAGCGTTGGCATGTTCGATGTCCACTTATTGTTGTTGTTTTTTGAACGGGATCGCCAGGGTTGTTCCAGGGATCTCAGGCCAGAGAATGGAAACAGCCGAGGGGTGGCGTCAATCCACAATGACCGATAATCGAACATTAATATTATTATCTATTTTTTAGATAAATCTTCACTCATACGTCATGACATTGATTTCAATGGAATAAACGTCATTTTTTAGCGAACATCCTTGACCGTTCATTTTTTAGTTATCTTTGTTAATCTTAATTCCAGCCTGTCATCGCTTGAGGCGAGCAGGCTCGCGCTCCCCCGTCAGCACACCAACAAAAACAATAATGAGGTTCGCCATGGACACCCCATCACGTCGTACGACGCTGACCATCGCCCTGTGTTTTATCGTTGCATTGATTGAAGGCTTCGACCTGCAAGCTGCCGGCACTGCCGCCGCGGGCCTGCGCCAGACCTTTGCCCTGGACCCGAAAATGATGGGCTGGGTGTTCAGTGCCGGCATCATCGGCTTGCTGCCCGGCGCCTTCTTCGGCGGCTGGATTGCCGATCGCATCGGTCGCAAAAAAATCCTCATCGGCGCCGTGTTGCTGTTCGGCGTGTTCTCGCTCAGCACTGCCTATGTCAGCACTTTCTCCAGCCTGCTGCTGGCGCGCTTCATGACCGGCCTGGGCCTGGGCGCCGCCCTGCCCAACCTGATTGCCCTGTGCGCCGAAGCCGTGGGTGAACAACGCCGTGGTACCGCCATCAGCATCATGTATGCCGGCGTGCCGTTGGGTGGAGCACTGGCGGCGGTGGTCGCCATGCTGTTCACCGATCATTGGCAGGCGACCTTCATCATCGGCGGTCTCGCACCGTTGCTGGTGGTGCCGCTGATGATCCTGTTGTTGCCCGAGTCCAGCGCCTTTCGCCAGCAACAAGGGACTGTCAATGTGGCGCGCGCTTCAACCGGCCAGGCACTGTTCGGCGAAGGCCGGGCTCGCGTTACCCTGGCGTTGTGGCTGAGTTACTTCTTCACCCTGACCGTGATGTACATGTTGCTCAACTGGCTGCCATCACTGCTGCTGGAACAGGGTTTCAGCAAACCCCAGGCGGGCCTGGTGCAGATGCTGTTCAATATCGGCGGCGCCCTCGGCTCCTTGCTCGGCGGACTGCTGCTGGATCGCTGCAACGGCATCAAGGTGGTGCTGTTTGTCTATACCGGGTTGCTGGTGGCGCTGGCCGGAGTCGGCCTGTCGGTGGGCATTGTTCCTATGGGCATCGCCGGGTTTGCCGCGGGGTTGTTTGTGATGGCTGCGCAACTGGTGCTTTACGCGCTGGCACCGCCGTCGTACCCGACTTCGGTGCGTGCCACCGGCGTCGGCGCAGCAGTGGCCATCGGTCGCCTGGGGTCAGTCGCCGGGCCCTTGGCCGCGGGGCAGATTCTGGCAGCCGGAGCCGGCACCACCGGGGTATTGCTGGCGACCTCCCCCGGGTTGGTGATTGCAGCACTGACCATCATCAGCGTGATTGCCCGTTCGGCAGCGCGGATCGAGCCCGAGCTCAACATGACGAACCCGGTCGCGGACAAATCCTGACAGATCCAATCAGTCAACATTTGGAACCTGTGGGAGCGGGCTTGCCCGCGAAAGCGGTGTGTCAGACGACATCAATGTTGACTGTACCGCCGCCTTCGCGGGCAAGCCCGCTCCCACAGGGATTGCGCACTCAGCGTTTATCGGGACAGCTCCTTGACTAGTGGCTCCAGCGAACTCATTTCAGGCTTTTTTGCGAAGACCTTCTGCGGCAGCAGCAGCCAGGCCAGAGCCGGCAGAAGGATCAAGGCGCCAAGCATGTTCACCAGGAACATGAAGGCCAGCAGGATGCCCATGTCGGCCTGGAATTTTATCGGCGAAAAGGCCCAGGTCGATACCGCGACCGCCAGCGTCATGCCGGTCAGCAGAACCACTTTGCCGGTGAACAACAGCGCCTGGTAATAGGCTTGGGCCAGTGTGTCACCGGCACGCATTCGAGCCAGGATCACGCTCAACACATAGAGCGCATAGTCAATGCCGATCCCCACGCCGAGTGCGATTACCGGCAGTGTCGCCACTTTTACGCCCATGCCCAGCCCCACCATCAGCGCCTCGCAAAGAATCGAGGTGAGCATCAGCGGCAGCATCGCGCAAAGGGTTGCGCGCCAGCTACGGAAGGTCAGCAGGCAAAGCAGGCTGACCGCGCCGTAGACCCAGAACAGCATTTCGTGCATGGATTTTTTCACCACGATATTGGTCGCGGCTTCGATGCCGGCGCTGCCGGCGGCCAGCATGAATTTGACCTCTGGCACCTGATGCGCAGCGATGAAGGCCTCGCTCGCCTCCACCACCCGATTCAGGGTATCGGCCTTGTGATCGGACAGGTAAACGTACAGCGACAGCATCGAACAGCCCTGATTGAACAGCTCTCGCGGTGCCCGGGTCTGCACGGCGCCCAGCGCGCCGTCATTGGGGATCAGCTCATACCACTTGAAGTTGCCTTCGTTGTAACCGGCCGTGGCGATCTTGCTCATCGCCGCCATTGAAGTGGTCGACTCCACGCCAGGCAATTGCTCCAGTTGCCAGGCCAACGCGTCCACCGCAGACAGGCTGGCGTAGCGCGTGCACTGATCTTCCGGCGTCTTGATCATGATCACGAAAATATCCGAACTGGCCGCATAGTTTTGGGTCATGAACAGCGCGTCGCGGTTGTAGCGCGAGTCGGCGCGCAACTCCGGCGCGCCGGGGTCGAGATCACCGATCTTCAGGTTCAGGCTCACGGCAAAACCAAACGCTGCCAGCAGCAGGCCGCCCAGCATCGCGCCAATGGCCCAGCGACGTTGGGTGAACAAATCGAGCACACGCCACAACGGATGCTTGATCTGTGCTTGCAGCTCGGCGGTTTCCGAACTCAGGCTGCGTTGCGCCGCTGTCGGGCTGACACCGATATAGCTGAGCAGGATCGGCAGCAGAATCAGGTTGGTGAAAATCAGCACCGCCACGCCGAGGCTGGCGGTCATCGCCAGGTCCTGAATCACCCGGATATTGATCAGCAGCAACACGGCGAAGCCCACCGCATCGCAGAGCAAAGCGGTCATGCCGGCGGCAAACAGTCGGCGGAAGGTATAACGCGCGGCCACTACCCGATGGGTGCCACGACCGACGTCCTGCATGATGCCGTTCATCTTCTGCGCGCCATGGCTCATGCCGATGGCAAACACCAGAAACGGCACCAGCGCCGAGTACGGGTCCAGTTCATACCCAAGTATCGCGAGCAGGCCCATCTGCCAGAGCACCGCCACCAACGAACACGTCACCACCACCAGAGTGCTGCGCGCGCAGCGGGTGTAACCGTAAAGCACCACCACGGTCACCAACACCGCCATCACGAAGAACAACAAGACCTGGGTCAGCCCCTCGATCAGATCGCCGACGATTTTGGTAAAACCGGTGATGTGGATGCGCAGTTCATCGGTCTGGTACTTGTCCCGCAGCGCCTCCAGCTGCCGGGAGAACTCACCGTAGTCCAGGGCTTTGCCGGTCTGCGGACTGACTTCGAGCAGCGGCACGAAAATCACGCTGGACTTGAAGTTACCGGCGACCAATTGGCCAACCTCACCGGAACGCGCGACGTTGGTTCGCACCTGCTCGATACTGCTCGCCGAACCATCATAATCATCGGGGATCACGGTGCCGCCATCGAGCCCCTCCTCAGTCACTGCGGTCCAGCGCGTGGTCGGGGTCCATAACGACTTCATGTAGGGGCGGTCGACACCCGGCAGCAGATAAAGCTCATCGTTGAGCCTGGCCAGGGTGTCGAGGTAATCCTTGGTGAAGATGCTGCCCTGCTTGACCTCCACAGCGATTCGCAACGAGTTGCCCAGACCGCTCAACTCGCTGCGGTTCTCCAGGAAGTTGGCGACATAGGGGTGCCCCGTAGGGATGGTTTTCTCATAGCTGGCATTGATACCGATGCGCGTGGCTTGCCAACCGAGCACCAGCGTCACCAGCAGACACAGCAGGATCACCAACGGTCGATGGTTGAAGATCATTCGCTCGGCGAAATTGCCCGACGCCTGGTCGAAGTCTTCCAGGCGGCCGATCACGGTTTGGGTTTTGTCGTCTTTCAAAGTCTGACTCCTGTTGCACGGGCCATGGCCCGATAGCGCTACACCGTGAAGTTTCAAGGTTTGGCGGAAGCCCGCGGATCCTGGTCAGTGGCCACGCCACTCAAACCGACGCTGGCCAGACCTCCGTCGGCTGCCTGTTGCACGGCAGCGACCGTCCCGCCGCTGCGGCTCTGGCGCTTGTCGAAGCTGCGACCCTGGTCATGGCTGAACAAAAATTCACCGCTCTGGCTGGCCAACAGCAAGCTGCCGTCACGCAGCTCGATGGCTGTCGCAAGGGTTGATTCGATGCCGGTGTCGAGGCGTCGCCAACTGCTGCCACGGTCCTCGGACCACCAGGCGTTGCCGCGCAATCCATAGGCAATCAACGCTCCGCCGCGGGTACCGAGCAGACCGAAGAAGCTGCCTTCATAAGGTGATTTCAGAGGCTGGAACGAATGCCCGGCGTCGGTCGAACGCAACAGCAAGCCGCGCTCGCCCACCAGCAGCAGGTCGTTACCCGAAGCGCGGATCCCATACAGGTTCAGGCCCTGCGGATTGTCCACATGCTGCATCCACGGCCGCCAGCTTCGCCCGCCGTCGTCGGTGCGATAAATCTGGTTGTAGGCGCCAACGATGTAGCCATGCAGGCGGTCAGTGAAGTACAGGTCGAGAAACGGTTTATCCGGCCCGTCGTCCACCATCTGCCGTGCCTGCGCAAGGTTGCTGGCGCCACCCGGTTGATCGGCATCGCGCTCCGAGGCCTGCACCGCCAGCGCGGCGGCACGCTCACCGTCGAGTTGCTTGTACCAGGTTTCGCCACCGTCCTCGGTGTGCAACACCACGCCCAGATGACCGACCGCCCAGCCCTGCTCCGCGTCGACGAATTGCACCGCAGTCAGGCTGACGCTGACCGGCACACGGGCCTGACGCCAAGTCATTCCAGAGTCATCCGAGAGCAGCACGATGCCGCGCTCGCCGACCGCCACCAGACGTTCGCCAGCCCGGGCCAACCCAAGCAATACCGCGCGCGCGGCCTTGGCGGTCGGCAGTGCCGGCTGCTGCAGTACCGCGAACGTCGCGGCCTGCACAGCCATGGACGTGCTCGCCAACAGACACAACGCCAGCGCGCAGGCACTCCGTCGCAGACCGAAACTCGCAAAGATTTTTTCAACGTTCATGTCTTTATCCCGCCTGGAAAATCCCTAGCGACCGCGACGAGCCTTTCGCTCGTCACGGCGCTCCATGGTTCAACGCATGTTTTCGTTGGCCATGGCGTCCGGTGTGTAAAAGGAAGCTGAAGGTTTTGCGATCGTCTGGTACTGGACCGCCAGATCGTTGCTCGAAGCGTTAAGGAAGTAGGCGCCGGTATCGAGGTTGTAGCTGCCCCACATGACTTGCGCAGTGAGCGCCGGCAGGTCTGGCGCCAGCAGCGTCAGCGAATACATCTGCCGTCCCAGTTTGCCCTGGGCGTCATACCCGTCGACCATCAGGATCTGCCAGGAGTCCTCGTCGACGTAGTAGGTCCGATGCGGCACCACATGGCGTTTGCCGGACTTGAGCGTGGCCTCGACCACCCAGACCCGATGCTTCTCCCAGCGCACCAGATCAGGATTGAGAAAGTTCGGTTTGACCAGGTCGTCGCTCTTGGCCAGGCCGGCGCGATTATTGTTGTAGGGGACGATCAGTTCTTTCTTGCCCGCAAGCTTGAGATCGTAGCGGTCGGTAGGCCCGAACAGCATGAACGCTTCGTCAAACAGACCGACGCCAGAGGTGACGAAGTCCGGGGTGTCGTAGGCGATGTTCGGCGCTCGGCGTACCCGGCGCTGGCCGACCAGATACTGCCAGGCTGCACGGTTGGCCGGGTCCATGTCCCAATGGGTCATCAGGCCTTCGCCGGCCTTGGATGACGGCAGTTCGGTCAACAGCTTGCCAACCTGGTACTTGCCGGCAAAATTTTCCAGGCTGCCACTTTCGGAGTAGTAGGGAAACTGATAGCTGAACAGGGCTCGGGTCGCCTGGACCTTCTTGCCACCGGCGGTCATCAGCCAAGTATCAAAAGGTGCGCTGATGGTCTCACCGCCCTGCCAGGACAACCGGTAGTTCCACAACACTTGCGCACCGTTGTCCGGGATCGGGAACGGGATGCCGCCATAAGCGCTGGCGACTTTTTCGGTTTCCACGTCCAGCGTGGCACGGGTGGCGTTCTTGCCGGTGTTGTCATACACCCATTGCGGGGCCGCTGCCGAGCGATGGGTCGGGTATACGTCCAGGCGATAGTCCGGGTATTTCTTCAGCAGGAGCTTGGTGCCTTCGGCCAATCCGCTGGCGTACTGCTCCATGTTCGAGGCTTTGATCGAATACAGCGGTTTCTCACCGGCGAATGGATCGGCACGTTTGTCACCCGGTTTGTAGCCGGGAGCTACCTTGGTGTAACCGCCGTCCCAGGCCGGGATGCTGCCATCGGCATTGCCGGCGCGCTCGCCGCCAAGGGGCGTCAGCTCAGTCTTCAAACGTGCAGCCTGTTCAGGCGACACCGCTGCCTGCGCCAGGCTGATGCCAGCCAGGGCCAGGGTAAGGACGCAAGTGTTCAGGAAAGCGTTGTTCTGCATGGCGAATCCACCTTATTAGAATGAGGTTTTCACGTAGAGCGAGACGAAGTCGCGGTCGGCCAGCGACTGCCCGTAACTGAAATTGCCGTCCTCGCGCAGCCCGGCTTTCGGCGCACCGAAGAAGTTCACGTAGTTCAGGCCGACATCCCAGCGCTGCAGATAGGTCGCCTTGAGCCCGACACTCCAGTCGCCGGCATGGGTATTGCCGAAGCCCGATTTGTTGACGGCCGAAGAACGCCCATCGAGCACCACGCCCATGCCGATCGGCACGGTCAGGTCGATCCCGTCGACAATCTGGAAGTACGCAGGCTCCACCAACACCCGCAACGCAGTGGCATCGCGGGTGGTGTTGGAATCCAGGGCCGCGGCGTTCTCGGTGACGCTCAGGGTGCGGTTCCACGCCAGTTCGGCCAGTGCCGAACCGCCGTCCCAGAAAGCGCCAGGCGATAACAGGTAAATCGCCGACAGGTTGGCGTGAGCGGTTTTGCCTCGGGCAAACAGTGAGTCATCGCCGCCATCGGCCTCCATGCCTGGGGTCACCACTTGCAGGTTGCTCACCAGCGGCGCATTCCAGCGCACGGAGGTTTCACCGGCAAAGTTGAACGGCCCATAGGCAGTGGAGAAGCTGACGCCGGCCGTCTTGATATCTTCGGCGTAGACCTGACGATAGGAGCTCAGGATCGGCAGCCCGGTGGTCGCCGCGGCTGCACCGTCGAGGTAGGCGTACAGGCCGATGGGGGCTTTGTCGTGATATTGCGCGGCGTAGAAACCCAGTTCCAGTTCGGTCCCGGTCGGTTTGAAGCGAATCTGCATGCCGCCCTGCCCCGAGTTCCTCGGTTTCAGATCGCCGCCATTCACGGTGTCGTTGCCGAACACTTCGCGTAGCGAACCGCTGCCGTAACCGATGGCATCGACATCGCTCAGGTAGCTGCCGGCGCCGGGCAGATTGGAACGCTCCCACTCGAACTGGTAGTAAGCGCCCACCGACAACTGCGGGTTGATCTGCAGCTGTCCAGAGATCTGATTGACCGGACGCAGGATCTCCTTGAACTGCGTTCCCGGAACGCTGAGCAACTTGACCACATCGGTCGGACCCTGGGCATTGGCGATGCCGTTACCACCGTAGAACAGGCTTTCACCGTAGATCAGGCTGTGCCGGCCCAGACGCACCACGCCCTGGGAGTCTTCGCCGAGGTCACCGCGCAGGAACACGAAGGCGTCGAGAATTTCCGCGTCGCGACCATGGAGCTTGCGGGTCTCGCTGAGGAAATGCGGTTGCTCGCTGTCGTCGGTGTCCTGGTTGTAGATATCGTCGTACCAGGCCGCGCCACTCACACGCAGCCCGTAGTTTTGCCGGCTGAGGTCCATTTCAGAAAACAGGTCCAGGCGGTTGGAGACCAGGCCGCGGCTGAAGTTTTTATCGCCCTGACTCTGGATCGAGGGGTACAGGCCATTGGCGGTCGGTGCGTTGACTAATCGGCTGTCCTGACCTTGCAGACGCCAGGCCTGGCTGTACTTGATGGTGTTGTCCCAACGCAGTTTCCAGTCCGAATCCCCCAGGTCCATTTGCATGGCCTCGGCCCTTTCGATCATCACGCCTGCACTGCATAACGCCAGGAACAGGGCGCAATGCTTGAAACGAAAGCAACGTTTAACGTTGTCCATGGACGCTCCTCATTATTTTTATTTTTGGCATTGCACTTGTGGCGAGGGGGCTTGCCCCCGTTCGGCTGCGAAGCAGTCGTAAACCAGTACTGAATTCAGGGCCGCTGCGCGCCCCAACGGGGGCAAGCCCCCTCACCACAGGGTTTCAGATGTAGGTGGAGGCCAATCCGCCATCGACTGCCAGGTTGACGCCGTTGATCCAGCGCGACTCGTCGGCACACAGGAATGCGATCACCGCCGCCACCTCATCGGCATAACCGGGGCGTTTCATGCGATGGGCATCGGCCTGGGTTCGTGCTTCACCGAGCATGCTCACGAAGTCGCCGAGGATAGGCGTGAAGACCGGGCCCGGCGCCACGCTGTTCATACGCACTGAATGTTCGAGAAACCAGGGTTGCGCCTGCAGGTAGTTCCAGACGATCAAGGCTTCCTTGAAATACTGGTAGCAGGTCTCGTCCGGTACCGGGTGCTCGGCCAGCCAGGCCTGCGCGGCGGCGAAGCCTTCGATGCGCGCCAGCGCCTTGTGCTGTTCCAGGCGCAGCGGCCACTCGGCGCCGAGGATCGAGGCGATATTGACGATGCTGCCGCCAGCGGTGATGCGCGGCAGCAGTGCGCTGCTCAGGTGACGCAGCCCCAGGTAGTTGACCTGCGCCAGCAATTGCGGGTTTGCCGTGCCTGGCACCCCAGCGATATTGCACAGGCTGTCGATCCGTGCCGGTAGCTGCGGCAACAGCCGGCCGATGTTCTCGGCACTGCTCAGATCGCCCTGGACAAAACCGTCCAGGGTCATGTGCGGGGCCTTCAGATCGACGCCAATCACGCGGGCGCCATGGGCGCGCAGCAGGCTTGCAGTGGCGGCGCCGATACCCGAAGAAACCCCGGTGACCAGTACAATCTTGTTGTCGAGTTTCATGTTGAGTCCTCTTATTATTTTTGTGTACTCGCCCGACTTCGTCGGTCTGGTCCTGTCCGTCAGAACGGGTAGCGTGGCGCCTTATCCTTGATCGTCACCCATTGCCATTGGGTGTATTCGTCCCAGTCGGCCGGACCGCCCACGCTGCCGCCATTTCCCGAACTGCCGCGACCGCCGAACGGGTTGATGCATTCGTCGGCCACCGTCTGATCGTTGATGTGCAGCAGGCCGCAATTGAGTTGCTCGCCAATCGCCATCGCGTGCCCGACCGAAGGCGAAATGATCCCCGCGGACAAGCCATACTCGGTGCGGTTGGCCAGGTCGATGGCCTCATCGTCGCTGGTAAAACTCACCACCGTGGCGACCGGGCCGAAGATTTCCTCGTCGAATGCGCGCATGCCCGGGCGCACGCCGGAAAGCACCGTGGGTTGGTAGAACAACCGTTCAAACTCGCCGCCGGCTTGCAGTTTTGCCCCGGCAGTCACACTCTCCGTGACGATTTCATGCACGCGTTGCAACTGTCGTTTGTTGATCAAAGGCCCCAATACCGCCTCGCCACGAGCGGCATTGCCGACCGTGATCGCCCGGGCTTTCTCTGCCAGCCGGCGGACCAGTTCTTCAGCGATCGATTCATGGGCCAGGATGCGTCCGGTGGCCATGCAGATTTGCCCCTGATGCAGCCAGGCACCCCACGCGGCATTGCACGCCGCCAACTCAAGATCGGCATCTTCGAGCACGATCAACGAGTTCTTGCCGCCCAGTTCCAGAGCGACTTTTTTCAGATGACGCCCAGCCACCTCCGCAACCTTGCGCCCGGCTGCGGTAGAACCGGTGAACGCGATCATCCGGACATGCGGGTCGCGGCACAGGGCCTCACCGGCCACTGCTGCGCCCGGTAAAACCTGCAGCAACCCTTTTGGCAAACCGGCCGCCTCGAACAACCGGGCAATGATGAAACCGCCACTGACCGGGGTTTGCGGATCGGGTTTGAGCACCACCGCGTTGCCGGCCGCCAGCGCCGGTGCCACCGAACGCAGGGAGAGCACCAGGGGAAAGTTGAACGGCGAGATCACCCCGACCACGCCATGGGGCAACCGGCGCGCATAGGACAAACGCCCCGCTTCGCTTGGGAGGACCAGACCATGGGGTTGCGACAGCAGACCGGCAGCCTGATGCAACAAGACGATCGCCTCGCGAACCTCATGTTCACCCTTGAACAGGCTGCCGCCACTTTCCCGGGCGATGTACAGCGCCAGTTCGGCAAAATGTTGCTGGGCCAGGGCTGCGGCTTTGCGAAAGATCTCTGCGCGTTCCCGTGGCCCCAATGCCGCCCAGGCCGGTTGAACACGGGCAGCGGTCAGGCTGGCAAACGCGATGTCCGCCGCATCGGCTAATCCTGTGACGGTCAGTACCTCGCCGGTGGCCGGCTCGATGACTCTGTTGACGCCGCCCAATGGACGTATCCAGTCGCCATTGAAGATGCGTTCGCACCACAGTGCGTCCCGCAGAAAATCAGATGGTTCACTTACCGACATTTCGGTCTCCCGGCTCTTGTGTTTGTAATTGCCTGACGCGGCCTCGCGAAAATGATGCAGCGTCGTGAAAGCACTAGAGCAAGGGCTGTGCCGACTTCTTCCGTTGCCACGCGTTTTAGGTGGCGAAGGCTCTGGTCTGAAGGTTTGAGAGGAGCACTGATGAATAGGGCTAGGCGTTTGGCGCTCGGTCGACGCCCGGCCACTTGTCCAAATGATAAAGTTATGTTTAATAACTGTTTTGCTAATTGATCATTTCGATCAGTCGACTCGCTCAGGGGCATATAACAATGAATAATCCCCATTCGCTGCTTCCTCATCTCGCGGTGCAGGAGGAACATTTCTCGCCCCGAGGAGACAGCACTCAACTGACCGAGGGCAACTCACCGACCCTGGCCGAGTTGACCGAATGCCTGTTTTTTTCCCCGGTTGACGGACGTATCTGGCTCAACGACCAGCGCATGCTGCTATTGCACAGTTCATCCTTCGGCGCGCTGCGACGGGAGATTATCGAGCGCCAGGGACTGGAACAGACCCGCGGTCTGTTTACCCGCACCGGCTATTTGTCCGGCGCACGCGATGCACGATTGATCCGCGAGCGCTGGCCAGACGCCGATGCCGCGGCGGTTTTCTCGGCCGGCACGCGCCTGCACACACTCGAAGGCATGACCAAGGTCGAACCCCTGCACTTCAAATTCGACGCCGACTCAGGCTTCTACGAAGGTGAATTCCTCTGGCACCACTCCTGTGAGGCCGACGAACATATCGCCGCCTACGGGATCGGCCAGGATCCGGTGTGCTGGACCGAACTGGGTTATGCCATCGGTTATGTCAGCGGGCTGTTCGGCCGTCTGGTGATCTTCCGTGAAACCGAGTGCCGGGGCATGGGCCATGAGAGCTGCCGGGTGATCGGCAAGACCGCCGAGCAATGGGGCGATGTCGAACAGGACCTGAGTTACCTCACCGCCACGCCATCCAGCGTCGCCCCCAAGCAGCGCCCGGCCCCGGCGCCGGCGCCCCAGGACGACGACAGCGAATTACCCGGCGGGCAAAAACCCATTGGCGCCAGCGCCGCCTTCAACGCCGCGACCCTCGCCTTGCAGCGCGTTGCGCCGACGCCTGCCACGGTGCTGTTCAGCGGCGAGTCCGGCGTCGGCAAGGAATTGTTCGCCCGTCAGTTGCATCAGTTCAGCCCACGCCATCAAGCACCTTTCGTGGCCCTCAACTGCGCCGCGATCCCGGACAATCTGATTGAGGCCGAACTGTTCGGTGTCGAACGCGGCGCCTATACCGGCGCGACCCATTCGCGCCCTGGACGCTTCGAACGGGCTCACGGTGGCACCCTGTTTCTCGATGAAATCGCCAGCCTCAGCCTGCCGGGCCAGGGCAAGCTGCTGCGTGCATTGCAAGAGCGTGAGATCGAGCGCATCGGTGGTGGCGAGGCGATCAAGGTCGATGTCCGGGTGGTGGCGGCCACCAATGTCGACTTGCGCAAAGCCGTGGCGGCCGGAGACTTTCGCGAGGACCTGTTCTACCGCCTGAACGTCTACCCCATCACGTTGCCGCCATTGCGCGAACGTCGTGACGACATTCCGTTGCTGGTCAATGCGTTCCTGCGGCGCTTCTGCCAGGCCTACGCCCGCAAGCCCGCCGGGCTGACCATGCGCGCGCTCAAAGTGTTGTTGCGCTATGACTTTCCCGGCAACGTACGGGAATTGCAGAACCTGGTCGAGCGCGGCCTGATCGCCAGCGAAGACGGTCAAGCCATCGATCTGGTCCACCTGTTTCGCAACGAACCCATGCCACAGGAGGCGTACTCTCTGGACGGCAATGGCAGCCTCGCAGCCACTGACCCGAGCCCCGCCAGCACGCAGCCTCGTCCAGCCTTGCTGGAAACCCTGGCTCGTCTGGAACACGGCTTCTCCATTGAAGGCCTGGAGTCGCGTTTGATCGACGAAGCGCTGCAAAAGAGCGAAGGCAATCTGGCCGCCGCGGCGCGATTGTTGGGGTTGAGTCGTGCGCAGTTTGCTTACCGGCTGAAGAAGTACCGACAGGCATCGGCCTGACTCCGGCTGAGTCAGTGCAGGCGTAGCAACGACTACCCGTCGTAGATGAGGATGAAACGAAATTATCTTGCCAATATAGTTATGACAATTAACTATGTTTGAAGTTAACTTGTTTGCCTCATAACACGCGCCCCGGAGTCCACATGCCCAATAACAACAACATCGACGGCATCATTGAACAACTCAGCCAACTGCCGCCCCTCAGCTCGCTGACTGTCGATCAGCAGCGGCAACAGGCCGAACTACTCTTCGGCGCCGGCTCATGTGCCGAGGGCGTGACCTTTGAAGCCGCCAATCTGGCCAGCGTCAGTGGGCTTTGGGCCATTCCCACAGATGCCAGGCCCGACTTTGTGTTGCTGTATCTGCATGGCGGAGGCTACTCATTTGGCAGTGCCCGAGCCTATCGCCCGTTCACCAGCCAATTGGCAGCCCGCAGCCGAATTCGTACCCTTTGCATCGATTACCGCCTGGCCCCGGAACACCCTTTCCCGGCCGCCGTAGAGGACGCTCTGGATGTCTACCGTGCACTCCTCGAAAACGGTGTGAACGCCGAACACCTGGTGCTGGCCGGCGACAGTGCCGGCGGCGGTCTGTGCATGGCTCTGATGTTGGCCGCCAAGGCCGCGGGTTTGCCGCTGCCCGCGGCTGCGGTAGTGATGTCGCCTTGGGTGGACATGGCTCAGACCGGTGAGTCCTGGAACTTGCAGAAAACTCGAGATCCATTGCTCGGCCCGGTTGCTGGCAAGACCCTTATGGCCGACACCTATCTGCAGGGCGCCGAGCCACTGAATCCGCTGGCCTCCCCCCTATACGGCGACCTTCGGAGCCTACCGCCAGTGCTGATCCAGGTGGGCAGCCGGGAATGCCTGCTGGACGATTCAACCCGGCTCGCCAGCCGCCTGGCCAGCGCCGAAGTGGCGGTACAGCTGGACGTCTGGCCGGGAATGATTCATGTCTTCCAGACCATGAGCGATCAACTCGAAGAAGCCCGCCGGGCACTGGACCAGATCAGCGCCTTCCTCCTTCGGCACTTGGGGGAAGATGTGTCCTGACCTCAAGTTTGCGTAGAATGCCGTGTCGATACCGGATTCAATAACAAAAAACGGTCGGCAGACTCATCATCCTTGTGATCAACACCACTGGTGACTTGTGGCGACCTTCTACGTTCAATGCCTGAACTATCAACCATGAGCGCAAGCTCATGGTTATTAAATGCCTACGCAAAAGCACTTTGCAGATTTTTTCTGTCGGGATCGCTGCTGATTGCCTATAACGCGTGTGGCGCTCCCTTGCCGCTCGAACTGTATATCCCGGACGCTCCGCCACTGACGTTTGTCGAGGGTTCCAAAGGCCACGGAATGGTCGGAGAAGCCGTCCTGGCGGCCATTGCCAACGCTGGATATGTCGCTCATGTCCATGGGCTTCCCTGGGCCAGAGCGCAGAAATACGTCAGCGAGAAGCAGGATCTCCTGATAGCGCCCTTGTCTCGCACGCCTGAACGCGAAGATCACTTCACCTGGATCGCGTCGATCATGCCCATGGAGCGCGCCTTTTTCAGCCTCGACCGGCCAGTGAGCAGCTTCGCGCAAGCGAAAAAAGCCTACCGGGTGATCGGCGTCGGCCTCGGCAGTGCGCAGGAGGAAATCCTGCGTACACAAGGCTTCAGCGACGAGCAGATCTACCCCCTGACCATTGGCGACAACCCCGCGCAGATGCTCTTGAAAGGTCGCATTGATGCCTGGTTCAACGGTGTTCCCGAGAGTCAATACATCTGGCCGAAGATGTCTGAACGCAAGCTGTTCATGAGCCCCGTCATGAACAGCGCGGAGCTCTATCTGGCTTGCTCCAGGCTGTGCTCCGCTCAACTGGTGCAAGACCTGCGCGAGGCGGTTGAAAAGCTTCGCGATGACGGCACGTTGGCGCGTATACAACGCAGCTATTTGTCGCCATAACGATCCGCAACAGCTCGTTCCTTCACCGCAGATTCGCTACTATGTTCGTCCCGCTTTCCTTGCCTGCGGATTTCTTCATTCTGGAGCCCGAATGCCTAGTCAAAAGGACATCGCCGCCGACAGCGGCGCACCGATGATTCCTGAGCAGCGCCGTGAATTGATGCTGCGCCAGTTGCGCAAGCATCAGGTGCTGAGCGTTCATCAATTGATGGAAATGTTCGACTGTTCGCACATGACCATTCGCCGCGATATCGCGCTGCTTGAACAGGAAGGCCGTGCTTACTCGGTCACCGGTGGCGTGCGAATCGCCAGCCAGCTCCATAGCGAGCCCAGCCATCAGATCAAGGCGGTGGTCGAGTTGCCGCAGAAGCAGGCGATGGCCAAGCTGGCCGCGCGGCTATTGCATGCCGATATGACGGTTTATCTGGATGCGGGGACGAGCACGCTGGAGATTGTCCCGTACATCAAGGCGCTATCGGGCATGACCGTGGTGACCAACGATTTCGGGATTGTCCAGGCGCTGATCGATGCGCCCCATGTCACGGTGATTCACACTGGCGGGCAGCTGGATCATTCCAATCAATCGTGCGTGGGCGGTCTGGCGGTGGCCACGTTGCGCCAGGTCGTCACCGATATCGCCTTCATCTCCACCAGCTCCTGGGATTTGCGTCGCGGCCTCACCACGCCTTCGGCGCTGAAGGTGGAGGTCAAGCAAGTCGCGATGCAATCGGCCTCGCAAGTGGTGCTGGTGGCGAGCAGTTCGAAGTACGGCACGTTCAGTATGTACAGGATCGCCGGGCTCGAGCAGTTCGACATTATTCTTAGCGATGACGCGCTGACCCCTGCCGCGGCCGATAGCATCCGCAAGCAGGGTGTCGAACTGTTGTTGCCTTCCGATAGCAACGCGTAGGGCGTTAGCGCGCCTTCCAGTCCCGCAGCCATTGCAAGCCGGCCGAGGTGTTACCACGCGGCCGGTATTCGCACCCTACCCAACCGTCATAACCCAACTGGTCGATCAGCTCGAACAGATAGGGATAATTGACTTCTCCCAGGTCCGGCTCATGGCGATCCGGCACGCCGGCGATCTGGATATGGCCGATGCCGTCGAAGTCCCGACGCAGTTTGGTGGCCAGGTCCCCTTCGACGATCTGGCAGTGGTAGCAGTCGAACTGAACCTTCAGGTTAGTGGCGCCCACTTCCTTGCAGATGGCCTGGGCCTGATCCTGGCGGTTGAGGAAAAAGCCCGGCATGTCCCGCGTGTTGATCGGTTCCAGCAGCACCGTGATGCCGGCCTTGGCGGCCTGCGCGGTGGCGTAAGCCAGGTTCTCCAGGTACACGCCGTGATGCCGTGGACGATCGCTTTCCGACGGCAGCAAGCCGGCCATCACATGGATGCGCGAGTTGCCCAGCACCGCGGCGTATTCCAGCGCGCGATCGAAACCGCTACGAAATTCACTCTCCCGGCCCGGCAACGACACCGTGCCGCGCTCGCCCGCCGCCCAATCACCGGGCGGTGCGTTGAACAGTGCCTGCACCAGGCCGTTGTCGCTCAAACGCTGTTTGAGTTCCTGAGCCCTGTAGTCGTAGGGAAACAGGTATTCCACGGCTTCGAAACCATCGGCGGCAGCGGCGGCGAAGCGATCCAGAAACTCATGTTCCGGATAGAGCATGCTGAGGTTTGCAGCAAAACGGGGCATGGTAGCTCCTTGGATAGAAGGTTAGACAAACGGCCAGATCAACAAGGTAATACCGAAACCCAACGTACCGAGCAAGGTGGTCAACACCGTCCAGGTGCGCAAGCCATCGGCCACGTTCAGCCCGGACAATTTGGTGAAGATCCAGTAACCGGCATCATTGATGTGGGACATGGCCAACCCGCCACCGCCCATGGCCAGGCACAACAGTGCCATGTGGTTTGCCGTGAGATCGAGGGTAGCGATCAGCGGGCTGATAATGCCGGCGGTGGTCACCAGCGCCACCGTGGTCGAACCCTGAACCGCACGCAACAGCATGGTCAGCAGAAAGCCCAGGGCGAGTACCGGCAGACCGGTGGTGCGCAGCATATCGGAGACCACGGCACCGATTCCGGTATCCACCAACACCTTGCCAAACACCCCGCCGGCGCCGGCAATTAGAATCACCATGGCCACGCCAGGCAAGGCCGAACCGATCACATCAGACACCTGAGTGCGACTCCAGCCCCGACGCGAACCCAGCAACCAGGCACACAGCAAGGTATCGATCAGCAGCGCCACCAGCGGCGCGCCGAGCACGGTCATGATGCCGCGCAGGATCGAGTCGGCGGGCAGCAGCGAGGTGGATAGCGTCCCCAGCAGGATCAGAATGATCGGCAACACAATAAGGCCGACGATCAGACCAAAACCCGGTGGTGGCGCCGGCGGCAGCTTCGAGACGATGCTGCTGGTGGCTTCTTCCAGGCCCATGTGAGAGGCGGCCACAGCGGCTCGCTCAGCGCTCTTGTCGTTGCCATTGGACCAAGCGGCCAAGTCCTCATTGGTGACATGCGGGCCGTAGACCTCGGCACGGATATCGTCGGTCATCGGGTACACCCGACGGGTCATGCGACCGGCCACGCGGTAGCCGACATAGCAAAGGAACGCAGTGATTGGCAGGCCAAACATCAACACGCGACCGAGGTCGGCACCCAACTGGCTGGCAGCAGCCACCGCACCCGGGTGTGGCGGCAGGAAGGCGTGTACGGTCAGCAACGCAGCGCACATCGGCAGCGCGAACACCAACAACGGCTTACGCGCACTGCGAGCGACGCCATAGGCCAACGGCATCAGGATGATCACGCCGACCTCGAAGAACACCGGCACCCCGACCATGAACCCGGCAATCGTCAGCGCCAGCGGCGTGCGTCGATTGCCGAAACGGTTAATCAGCGTCTTGGCCAGCGCCTCGGCACCGCCGGAGAGTTCGATGATCCGCCCGATCATCGCGCCCAGGGCAATGATGATCGCGATATGGCCCAGGGTCTTGCCCATGCCACCTTCAATGGTGGCGACCAGATCGGCCGGTTTCACCCCGGCCACCAGCGCCACCAGAATGCTCACCAGCATCAAGGCCACGAAGGGCTGAAACTTGTACTTGAGCACCAGAAACAACAACAGAGCGATCCCTAGCCCCGCGGTAACCATCAGGATTAGCGGGCTCATTTCAGAAGCCCTCCACATCGGGTGAACGAAAGGGTTCTTCTGAAAATGTCGCAGTGAAGGTGAGTCATGCCTGGATGTCCTCTTGTTATTGTATTTTTCAGGCAAGCCGGGGTCGTGGGGAGTCGCTGCGCGTCTCCCGAACAGGGCCTGCGTTATCGGTCTGTCGTGTTCTATCGTGTTAAAAAACTGGAGCCCTACCAGTGAGCGCCGAAGGTCACTCGCAGCTCGTCCAGTGCTGCCTGATCGAGCGGTTCGGGCTTGGGATTGCTCATCAGCCAAAGTCGCGCGGTTTCCTCAAGTTCTTCCAGGGCGTAGCTGGCCCTGGAGACCGAACTCTCCCAAATCACCGGCCCCAGCCGTTCGAGCATCACGCCGCGAACGCTGTTGGCCAGCTGCGCGACCTGTTCGGCCACCTTCGGCGAGCCGGGGCGCTCGTAACCAATCAACGGGATAGGCCCGACTTTCATCACCTGATAAGGCGTCAGTGGCGGCAGGATGTTGTCCGGCTGCCAGACACCCGCCAGCGTCAATGCCACCAAATGAGTGGAATGTGTATGCACCACCCCACCGACACTCGGGTTGCGGTCGTAGACTTGGCGATGCAAAGCCAGGGTCTTTGAAGGCTTGTCACCGGAGACCCATTCGCCGGCCAGATTGACCTTGGCGATGGTCGCCGGGTCGAGGCGACCGAGGCAGACGTCGGTCGGTGTGATCAACCAACCGTCGTCCAGCCGCGCGCTGATATTGCCGGCGCTGCCGACGGTGTAACCGCGCTCATAAAGGCTGCGGCCGACCTGGCAGATTTCTTCACGCAAGGCGTTTTCGTCGCTCATTGAGCACCTCCGGCCAATTGCTTCAGCGCTTTGCTGAAGAAATCGCGAGCACCGAAGTTGCCCGATTTGAGTGCCAGGGCCAGAGGCTCATCCGTGCTGCTGACCGTCGCTGGCACACCCGGATCGATCTGCGCGCCAATCTGCAGCAATTGCACACCCAGCGCCTGAACCACGGCCCCCGAGGTTTCACCGCCGGCAATCACGAAGCGCCGTACGCCACTCTGGCGCAGCCCCTGAGCGATCTCACCCAAGGCGTTCTCCACCAATGCACCGGCCCGTTCGACGCCGAGTTGCTGCTGTATCGCCCTCACCTCGTCCGGGGTGCTGGTGGCGTAGATCAATACGGTCTGTTCGTTATCACGGGCGAAGGCCACGGCCTGGGCAACCACCGGTTCGCCAGCCGCCAGGGCCAACGGATCAATGCGCAGCGCCGGCCGACCGGCTTCGAGCCAGGCCGCCACTTGTCCATTGGTAGCGATCGAAGCGCTGCCGGCCAACACCACTTCACCGCCCGATACTGCCGGGAGTTTCGAGGCATCGAGGTCACGCAGTTTACCGGCGCGACGGAAGTTTTCCGGCAGGCCCAAGGCCAGCCCCGAACCGCCGGTCAGCAACGGCAGGTCGGCGCAGGCGGTCCCGAGGGTGTACAGATCGCTGTCCGATAAGGCATCGGCAATCGCCATGCCGACACCTTGAGCTCGCAGCTCTTTGATTCGCTCACGCACCTGCCCGGCCCCTTGGGCAATGGTGTCGTAGCGCAACAAGCCGACGTTCAGGCCAGTCTGCGATTGCAACACACGAACCAGATTGGCGTCGGTCATCGGCGTCAGCGGGTGATGCTGCATGCCCGACTCGCTGAGCAGTTGATCCTGCACAAACAAGTGGCCGCGAAAGATCGTCCGGCCATTTTCCGGGAACGCCGGGCACGCCAAGGTGAAATCACTGCCCAGCGCCGCCAGCAGCGCTTCGCTGACCTGGCCGATGTTGCCGGTAGCGGTGGAGTCGAACGTCGAGCAATACTTGAAAAAGATCTGCTCGCAGCCTTGCTCACGCAGCCAGGCCAACGCGGCGAGGGACTGTTCGACCGCATCGGCGACGGGAATGGTGCGCGACTTCAGGGCGATGACGATCGCATCGGCATCGAGCCCCGCCGCCACTTCGCTGCTTGGAATGCCGATGCTTTGCACGGTGCGCATACCGCCGCGCACTAGCATGTTGGCAAGGTCCGTGGCACCGGTGAAATCGTCGGCGATGCAACCCAGCAATGGGCGTGCGGTAGTGGTGTTCATTGGGCGTTCCTCAAACCGGCTCAGTCTTGGTAGTCGGCAACTCGATGCCGGGGAAAATCTTGATCACCGCCGAATCGTCCTCACGACCGAAACCTGCACTGGAAGCCTGCATGAACATCTGGTGGGCGGTGGCCGACAACGGCAGCGGAAATTTGCTGGCCCGCGCGGTATCCAGCACCAGGCCCAGGTCCTTGACGAAAATATCCACCGCGGACAACGGTGTGTAATCGGCCTTGAGAATGTGCGGCACGCGGTTTTCGAACATCCAGGAATTACCGGCGCTGTGGGTGATCACTTCGTAAAGCGCATCGGCGTCGACCCCTTCACGCAGGCCCAGCGCCATGGCTTCGGCAGACGCAGCGATGTGCACCCCGGCGAGCAACTGGTTGATGATCTTGACCTTCGAGCCCAGGCCATGGCTGTCACCCAGGCGATAGACCTTGCCGGCCATGCCCGCGAGGACCGCGTCGGCCTTGGCGTAAGCATCGGCGGGGCCAGACGTCATCATGGTCATTTCACCGGCAGCCGCCTTGGCTGCGCCACCGGAAATCGGGGCATCCAGATACAGCAAACCTTGCTCGGTCAGGCGCTGGCCCAGATCCACGGCGTAGGTCGGCGCCACGGTGGCGCAACCGATCACCAGGCTGCCAGGGCGCAACGCAGCAACGGCACCACCCTCGCCAAACAACACGGTTTCGGTCTGCTCGGCATTCACCACCACGGTAATGATCACGTCGCACTCTGCGGCCATGTGCGCGGGCGACGAACACGCCACGCCACCCTCGCTGGCGAACTGTTCCGTCACCGCGGCACGCACATCGCAGGCATGCACATTAAAGCCGCTGCGCAACAGTGAACGGGCAATG
Organism: Pseudomonas sp. JV414; assembly: GCF_032424305.1. Lineage (NCBI taxonomy): Bacteria > Pseudomonadati > Pseudomonadota > Gammaproteobacteria > Pseudomonadales > Pseudomonadaceae > Pseudomonas > Pseudomonas sp. JV414. The sequence continues at coordinate 199,526 of NZ_VYKC01000002.1, forward strand.
CCCAGGCCCATTGCGCCCAGACCGACAACACCGACATTTTTGTTATTCATGGGGTACTCCTGAGTTACCGTCTTATGAGGAAAACAGCGACCTATTCCACGCCGGCAAGGCGCAGGCGGCGGGCCGCGTTGTAGAGATGGGCACGGGCGGCATGCCCGGCGGCGAGTGGATCGCGCAGCCGAATGGCCGCCACAATCGCTTGGTGTTCTTCATGCACCTGACGGGAGAAATCCGCCCTGCCCGCCTCGTTGGTACGGGTGATGCGGGTGGCGGCCTCCAGGTACTGACTGACAAATTCCAGGGTCTTGAGAAAGTAGGGATTGCCCGTGGCTTGAGCGATAGCGCGGTGAAAAGCCACATCGGCGCGAACACCGTCCTGCCCTTCATCCACCTCTTCATCGATGCGTGCCAGCGCTTCATCAATCTGCACCAGATCGGCTTCGCTGCGATTGAGCGCCGCCTCGCAGGCAATTTCCGCCTCGATGGCACGCCGTAGCGCCAACAGGTGAAAGACACTGCCAGGCAGATTGGCTTCGGCGTAATCGATACGCAGCGGGCGGATGTTGGCGTTGGCGGTGACGAAGATGCCGCGCCCTTGTTGGGGCTGCAGCACGCCTTCGTTCTTGAGGCGGGAAATGGCTTCGCGGACCACGGTGCGACTGACACCGAAGGCTTCCGAGAGCATGGCTTCACTGGGCAGTTTGCTGCCGGTGGCGAACACACCGTTCTCAATCTTGTCCAGCAGCTGCTGAGCGACGCTGTCACTCAGCACGTGAGTCGGGACCTTGTCGAACATCGTAGCCATCCTGTTTTTGTCTTGTTATCAGGTTGTCATACAGGTTGAGCAGATAATCCCCCAATGAACGGATTATGTGAAGTGTTTTTTTAAAATAACATTTTTTAACACTCGGACTGCGCGAAACCTGTGGGAGCGGGCTTGCTCGCGAAGGCGCCAGCACAATCAACATTGATGTCGCCTGATACACCGCTTTCGCGAGCAAGCCCGCTCCCACATGGATCACGCTTGACTGACAAGCGGCTGCATACCGGTGTTTTCAGAGGGCATCGCGGAAATGGCCAAATTGCCATCAGGCGAGCTTGCAAAAACACCACGACCGTCTAAGTTCACAACTATCTCTACAAGCGCAATCAACCGTACCTAACCAGCCCCTGAGGCGAGCGAGCCTATTGACCTAAAAAACCAGACGCTGCTTTTAATTACTGACACGGAATCAGTCATAAAAATTAAGAGGGATGCTTGATGAAGCGCAGCCGTGGGTATCGTGCGCTCTCGCAAAGAGGGCCAGCCGGACATTTCTGGATTTCATTGCTTTGCTTCTCAGGCTTGGTGATCGCCAGCTTCCTGTTGTTCGAACAACAGATCCAGGACTTCCTGACCCATCTCAACCTGTACCTGCCCTCGACACCTTCCCAGAAACTCAACCTGGCGCTGCTGCTGATCGCCCTGCTGGCGCTGGACGTCGTATTGCCGGTGCCTTCGAGCATGGTGGCGCTGCTGGCCGTGGCCATGCTCGGCAGTCTCGGTGGCTACCTGGTGATTTTCATTGGCCTGTGCCTCGGTGCCGGGCTGGGTTATGCGTTGGGGGCGGGCTATTTTCGTCTGCTGTCCGGTCGCCTGGGTCTGCATCAGCGCCAGCCGGGACAGCTGGCGTACCGGTTGGGCACGCTGTCGTTGATCTGCCTGCGTGGTGTGCCGGTGTTGGCGGAAACCTCAGTGGTCGCCGCCGGTATGCAGCGTTATCCACTGCGCGCTTTTGTGCTGGTCACCACCTTGGCCAATGCCGGCCTGGCACTGGCCTACAGCGTCATCGGCACCTTCCTCGTCGAGCAAAACGCGCTGCTGGTGACCCTCCTCGCCAGCATGGTGTTGCCCGGGCTGTTTATCGCCGGGTACAGCCTGTTCAAGACCTTGCGCAGGCACAGCGCGGAGCAACCACTGCACGGGCGATTCGAGGTCAGCTACGACTACCCGGTGGTGTTCACCGACCACCTGTTCGAGTTGTCCAACCCCTGTCTGCATCGCCAACTCACTGCGCAGCACATAGGCCCAGTGACGGTGCTGGTGTTCGCTGATGAAAATCTGTTGCGCAGCGCCCCGCAACTGCTGGAACAGATCGATGCCTACTTTGGCGCCCATGCGACGGATCTGCATTTGCAAGCTGCGCCGATTGCGGTTCCGGCCGGCGAACTGAGCAAGGATTCAGACGTGTTGCAGCAGCTGTACAGCGACATGCTGCAGCATGGGCTGGACCGGCATTGCTATGTCTTGGCCCTGGGGGGTGGCGCGGTGTTGGATGCGGTGGGCTACGCCTGCGCCACCTTCCATCGCGGCATTCGCCTGATCCGTATTCCGAGCACGGTACTGGCCCAGAACGATGCCGGCATCGGTGTGAAAAACGGCATCAATGCCTTCGGCCAGAAGAACCTGCTGGGGGCCTTCTACCCCGCCACCGCGGTGATCAACGACTTCCAGCTACTGACCAGCCTGACCCGCCGCGACCAGATCGCCGGGCTGGCCGAGGCGGTCAAGGTGGCGCTGATCAAGGACCAGGCGTTTTTCCAATGGATGGAGCAACAGGCCGACGCCCTCGCCCACTTCGATCACCCGGCCAGCCGCTATGCCATCCGCCGTTGCGCCGAACTGCACCTGGCGCACATCACCGGCGCTGGCGACCCCTTCGAACGCGGTAACGGACGGCCACTGGATTACGGGCACTGGGCCGCACACAAACTGGAAAATCTCAGCCACCATCGGCTGCGTCATGGTGAAGCCGTGGCCGTGGGCATGGCCCTGGATGGACTCTATGCCAATGCCCTCGGGCTGTTGAGCGATGCTGACACCGAACGTGTTCTGTCTCTGCTGCTCAAGCTCGGCTTTAGCCTGTGCCCACCTGAATTGACTCAGAAAGACGCACAGGGGCGTTCCCTGGTTCTGCTCGGGTTGGAGGAGTTTCGCCAGCACTTGGGCGGGCAACTCTCCGTCCCCATGCTCAGCCGGATTGGCGAGTCGGTGGATCTGCATGAAATCGATGCCGCACGAATGGAGCAGGCGCTGCAGCGGTTGTCCACCCACATCGGCCCGGCGCTCACCCTGAGCGAGGGCTGCGCGCAATGAGCCAGACTCCACTGAACCTGAAAACCTGGATGACCCTGGGCCGGGTGTCCAACCTGCCCACCGTGTGGACCAACACCTTGGCCGCCGCGCTGCTGGCCAGCAGCGCCGGTGCCTTGGCGCCGCCGTCGTCACTGGTGTGGATCCTGCTGTTGGCCGCGCTGTCGTTGCTGTATCTGGCCGGCATGTTGTTGAACGACTTGCTGGACGCCGACTGGGACCAACAGCACCAAAATCCCCGCCCCATCACTTTGGGTCTGGTCAGCCGACAGCAAGTGGGTCTGGCCACTGCACTGTTGCTGATGCTGGCCGCAGCGTCGGTGCTGGGCCTGAGCCGACTGATCGACCAACCGCACTGGTTGCTGGGCAGCGCCACCCTGCTGGTGGGCTGCATCCTCGGCTACAACCTGCTGCACAAGAAATACGCCCATAGCGTCTGGCTGATGGGTGCCTGCCGCTCGGCCCTCTACCTCACTGCGGCGGCCAGCCTGGCGGTGCCACCGGAGCCGATCTGGCTCTGTGCCATTTTGCTGGGCATCTACATCAGCGGCCTGACCTACCTGGCCCGCCAGGAACACCGCAACCAGTTACTAAGCCGCCTCCCCCTGATCCTGATGCTGAGCCCGCTGGCCCTGGCGTTCTATTCCGACAACCTCTGGTTTTGGCCGGTGCTGTTGCTCTGGCTTGGCTGGCTGGGCTGGCACTACTGGCGCCACCTGGCCAACCCGCAGCAACGGCAAGTCCGCGCCTTTATCGGCGCTGGCCTGGCGGCCCTGCCGCTGTTCGATGCCCTGGTGCTGGCGGTGGCCAACCAGCCACTGGGCAGCCTGTTATGTGTTTTGGTGTTTTTCCTGCTTCCACACTTCCAGCGCTGGATCAAACCGACATGAACATGGACGTCACAGCACCGCCATCGGTGGCCCTCGACATGCGCCACGACTGCCTCGCCGAACAACGCCTGGTTTTCACCCAACAGCTCGATGACACCGAGCAGCAGTGGTGGCGTCAGGCGCAGGAGCGGCTTGAGCAACGCCCGGACGCCAACACTGCTGCGCTCTTGAGTAGCCAGTGCAAGCGCAGCCTCAAGGAGCATGCGCTGCCCGACAATTCCTGCTGGAGCAACGTCCAGATGGCGCGGGCGTTGTTGCTGTCTCAGGTCCTGGAGCAACAACCCCTCGCCGGGCAATTGCCCTTGCTGCGCCAGCTGTTTCTGTGGGGCGACGATCAGGAAAAGATCGCCACCTTGAAAGCCCTCGACTGGCTCGATAGCCGTGGGCTCTGCGTGGAGCTGGCGCTGCAGGCCGGGCGTACCAGCAACAGCCAGGTGTTTGCCGCCCTCGCCCTGGACACCCTCTACCCGTCGCGTCATTACAGCGAACGGGCCTTCCATCAACTGGTGCTGAAAGCACTGGGCATGGGGCTCGACGTACGACGCCTGCTTGGCCTGACGCAACGACACAGCGTCACCCTCAACCAGCTGGCACTCGACCTGCTGGACGAACAGCTCGCTGCCGAACGAACGGTGTCCGCCGGGCTGCCCCGGGTGATTGCCTTCGACCTGCTCAGCCCGGCGCAATGCCAGCGTCTGGTCGGCCTGAGTCAGCAGCAACGCTTGCCGCCGGAATGGCGTGAACACCTCACCGCACCTCTCTGAACCGATGTTCAACGGCTCCCTCCCCTTGACGAGGATTCACCATGCTCAAGTATTTCGACCCGCATATTCATATGGTCAGCCGTACCACCGATGACTACCAGAACATGGCCGCCGCCGGCATCACCGGGGTGATCGAGCCGGCCTTCTGGCAGGGCCAGGCCAGGACCAGTGTCGGCAGTTTCATCGACTACTTCGACACCCTGTTGGGCTGGGAGCGCTTTCGCGCCAGCATGTTCGGCATCCATCACTTCTGCACCATCGGCCTAAACCCCAAGGAAGCCAATGACCTGTCGGTGGCCAATGAAGTGCTGGAGATTCTGCCGCGCTATCTGGTGAAAGACGGCGTAGTGGCGGTCGGCGAAATCGGCTACGACGACATCACCCCGGAGGAGGATCGCTTTCTCGCCGCTCAGCTGGAGCTGGCCAAACAATTCAATTTGCCGGTGCTGGTGCACACCCCGCACCGCGACAAGATCGGTGGCACCAAACGCACCCTGGCGGTGATTCGGGAAGTGGGGATTGCCGAGCACCTGGTGATCATCGACCACCTCAACGAATTGACCCTGCCGCTGGTGCTGGACAGCGACTGCTGGCGCGGCCATTCGATCTACCCCAACACTAAAATGTCGGAACAGCGCATGGTCGCCCTGTTGAAGGAATACGGCACCGAAAAAATGGTGGTCAACAGCGCCGCCGACTGGGGGATCAGCGACCCGCTCAAGGTGCCCAAAACGGGCGAGGCGATGCTCGCTGCCGGCTTCACCGAGACCCAGGTCGAACAGGTGCTGTTCCATAACCCGGTGGACTTTTTTGCCCAAAGCGGCCAACTGGACAAAGCCCTGGTCAGCACCCCGCTGCCCATTGACCAGCGTCGGCAGTGGCAGGAAAACTCCGCCCTGCGGGGCCAGGAACCGGTGATCAAATGAGTGCCGCCACGGGTTGGGCTGCCGCGCAGGTCGGTTATTGCAGCAACGTGCACCCGACCCGTGACTTGGCGGGGCTGCGGTCATCCATCGAACAGCACTTTCAGGGCGTTCGAACCCTGCGCGGGTTGAACGAGCAGGACAGTGGATTGTGGATCAGCGCCCTCGCCGCGTCCGAATTACAACAGGCATCGGCTCGCACGGATTTCCTGAGCCTGCTGCAACGCAGCGGCCTACGCCTGACCTCGCTTAACGGCTTTCCCTACGGCCAATTCCATCAGGGCGCGGTGAAAGCCGAGGTGTATCTGCCCAGTTGGGCCGATCCGGAACGGCTGGCGTACAGCCTGAATCTGGCGCGGATCCTCGCGGATGCCCTGCCCCCGGACTGTAAACAGGGGGTGATTTCCACCGTGCCGCTGGGCTATGCCGCTAGCTGGAGCCCGGCCTTACAGCAGCGTGCCGAGCATCTGCTGCGCCAACTCACGGCTTCACTGGCCAGGCTGCATCTGGAGACGGGCAAGAAGATCGTGTTCTGCCTGGAAATGGAGCCGGACTGCGTGCTGGAAAACACCGATCAGACCATCGCCTTCTTCCACCGCTACCAAGCCACGGACCCGAACCATGAATACTTGGCGCTGTGTTTCGATGTCTGCCACCAGGCAGTGATGTTCGAAGACTGCTATCAATCGCTGGAAAGGTTGCGTCAGGCCCGGGTGCCCGTCGGCAAGATCCAGCTGTCCAACGCCCTGATTTGTCACCTGCCCCCTGAAGATGACAACCGGCGCGAACACGTACTCAAGACCTTGAGCGACTTTGCCGAAACCACCTACCTGCATCAAGTGAAAGCCCGCGATGCGCAGGACCGGTTATTGGCCTGGGCGGACCTTCCCGCCGCGCTCGACGACTGCGCAAAACGCCCGGGGCAATACCGCGAACTGAGGATTCATTTCCACATTCCGCTGTTCAGCGAACACTTGCTGCTGCCCGAGCTCAGCGGCAGTCAGATTGCCCTGTCGCAGACCTTCGACTTTCTGGCAGACCATGCGGATTTTCGTCCCGTGCTGGAAGTGGAAACCTACAGTTGGGGCGTCTTGCCCGCCCAGCTGCGGCCCACTACCGAGCACGCCCAACTCCACGGGATCGCTGCCGAACTGCACTGGGTCGAAGATCAACTGCGGCAACGGCGATTGCTGCAACCCCAAACGCGGGAGGCGTACGCCGATGCCTTCTGACCAAACGCGTCAACCGCTGCTGCTGATCAACGTGGTAGGGCTGACCCCAGCGCTGCTGGGGGCGGCGACGCCTCACATCAATGCCCTGTTGAAAACGGCAAAAATGGCCAGCCTGCAACCGGTGTTTCCAGCCGTCACGTCTACGGTGCAGGCCTCGATCCTCACCGGCCTGCCGCCGTCGGAGCACGGCATCGTCGGCAATGGCTGGTATTTTCGCGACCAGGCTGAAGTGCGTTTCTGGCTGCAACCCAACGCATTGATCCAGGGGGAAAAGGTCTGGCAGCAACTCAAACGTGAGATCCCCGGGTTCCGCTGCAGCCAGCTGTTCTGGTGGTTCAACATGCATGCGGACGTGGATGCCGCCATCACCCCGCGTCCGCACTACCCGGCCGACGGCCGCAAAATGTTCGGTCTGTATTCATCACCGGCCTCGTTGCACGAGCGTATCGAGCAGCAGATCGGCGAGTTCCCGTTTCCGAGCTTCTGGGGCCCGGCGGCCGGCATCGCGTCGAGCCGCTGGATTGTCGACTGCGCCATCGCCGAATTCCAGCTCGACCAACCCGACCTGCAATTGGTCTACCTGCCCCATCTCGACTATAGCCTGCAGCGTTTGGGTCCCGATCATCCGTCGATTGCCGACGAGGTGCGGGCCATCGACACTGAAGTGGGTCGTCTGCTGGACTTTGCCCAGGAGCAAGGCGCGGCGGTGATGCTGATGTCTGAGTACGGAATCGAAGCGGTACTGCAATCGGTTTCCATCAACCGGCTACTGCGCTCGGAAGGCTTGTTGCAAGTGCGCCAATCGCTGACCTGGGAATTACTCGACCCCGGCGCCAGCGCGGCCTTTGCCGTGGCCGACCACCAGATCGCGCATGTCTACGTGAAGCAGGCGCAAGACATCCCTCGCGTCAAAGCGTTGTTGCAGCGCCAGCCCGGCATCGAGCAGGTACTGGATAAAGCCGAACAACGGGCCTGGCAGCTGGATCACCCCCGCAGTGGCGAGCTGGTGACCGTGGCCTCACCGGGTTACTGGTTCGATTACTACTACTGGTTTGACGATCGCCAGGCACCCGACTTTGCCCGCACCGTGGACATCCATCGCAAGCCCGGCTACGACCCGCTGGAGCTGTTCATCGACCCGGCCATTCGCTTCCCCAAACTGAAAGTGGCGCGTCGCTTGCTGCAAAAAAAACTCGGCTTTCGCTACTACATGGACCTGATTCCGCTGGACACCCGCCTGGTCCGCGGCAGCCATGGCCGCCTGCCCGGTAGCGAGAAGACCGGCCCGCTGCTCATCACCAATTGTGATCTGCCGTTGCCGCAGCACCTTGCGGCCACGGCAGTGAAGCAACTGCTCCTGCAGCATTTCCTGGGGCACCCACACACCGACCTGGCCAATGCCAAGGAGCTTCCATGCGGCGAGCCATTTCTATAACAGTTCTGAGTGCCTTGGCCGGTTTGGCCCAGGCTCAGAGCCCGAACACCTTCGACTGCAACAACTTTCTGCAGTTTGGAGGAGACGTCAACAAGACCCGGACCGCGTTTGTCCAGAGCCCCGAAACCCTGGCCTGGAACTGGTTCGTCTGCTTGAACCAGCCTGCCGCCGCGGGGAGTCCCAACCGCGAGTGGGAATCCATGAAGCCCTCCGACCAGGTCTACCTGCCCAATGGCGCCAAGCCCGCCCCTTATGGCACGCCTGTGCCGCCCCCGGACGCGGTGATTACGCAAGCCAAGGCGCAGGGAATGGATCTGTCCCGAATCTTCCATAACCTCAATGCCACGCAACAGGTCGATGGCATGATTCTGGAAATGGGCGGTGCGGTGCCGGCGTCGGAAACAGGCAAACCCGTGCGCTTTCAGCTGCTGATGGGCGAAGGCACTTTCGATTACGTCGTTCAACGCCAGGTCTACAACATGAATGGTCAAGCCGCCTTGACCAGCAACCTGGAATTCCCGTCCATCGCCTGGGAATTGAAGTCCGCCTGGTTGTGGATCGGCTCCGACGCGACCTACAAACAGACACTGGAAAACGACGGTTACTACATCGCCCAGGCCTATTACCTGCAAGACGGCAACTACCAGGTCGGCTATGCAGCGCTGAGCGGCTTGCACATCATCAACAAACTGAATCCCGGCTGGGCCTGGACCACTTTCGAAAACATTAACAACAGCAAGTACACCGTCACCAACGCCATCCCGCCCACCCCGATGACCAACAGTACCGGGCCGATAGCCGCTGCCAAGCCCGTCAACAGCCAATTCCAGGCCCAATATCCCGGGTTGTCGCAGTACGAACTGATCGCCGTCCAGTCCAGGACCAACCCGACCTTGCTGGCCAACTCTCAGCTGGAGTCAGCCTTTCAGAGCCAGTCGTCGTGCTTTGCCTGTCACGACACCGCCGCGTATTCGGCGCAAAAGGGTTATTTCAACTTCGCCATGAAAGAACAGGGCGGCATCGTCTACCCCACAGTACCTCTGCCGGACTCGGCCTTTGCCGGTTACAACAAACTGGACTTTGTCTGGTCGCTCAAACGCGCCCAGTGGCAACGCTAAGGAGCATGACATGAGCGTATTGAATTTCCCCCGTATCTACCTCAACGGCCATATGTTCTGGAACCCGCCGACGGCCAACAACAACGATGTGCTTCCCCTCTACGATGCGGTCAAGATGCAGATGAACTGGCGGTTTCTCGCTGAATACGGCATCGATCCCGAGAATGCCGCCAGCACCTTGATGCCCTGGACCATAGCGCCCTTGCCACTAAGCGACGTACCCGCTTATGTCCTGCAAGTGCCGGGCAATGCCAACCCGCAAAGCTACCCGATGATTCCCGCCGAATGGGACCTGTTCGGTGACAACGCCTGCGGCACCGTCAGCTATGAACAGACCCGGTCTGTGATCATTGGCGGCGAGCTTCCTGGTGGTGGTTACGTCGACCAGGATCCGCTGATCGACAAGGGTTACCAACTGTTCGGCAACCCCCTCGGCAGCACGAATCCCACCCCCGCCCGTTTCGTCGACGTCAGTCCCTGGCAGAACACCTTCACGGCGCTGTACTTCGACAAGCTGGTGCTGGGTGACGATCAGTGCGGCGTGACGCTCAAGCGTCAACACCGGATGCTCGATCGCTTCCTGAACTTCAACTGGGGAGCATTGGGTGGCCTGATCTATGTCACCACGACCTGGCAGACCTGTTTTCCCAAAGAGAACCTGCAGTGGGTGATCGGCAACTCGCAACTGCTGAAAAACCTCCAGGAGCAGATGGAGCAACAACATGCCAAGGGGTTGATGTTCAGGTTCTCCACCTACCTGACCTGCTACGACAGAAACGGCGTTTTCAACGACTACCCCCCCATCAACACCCACTCAACAGACCCTGAGATACAGAAGAACGTGCAGGCGATGTATCAAAAAGGCCTGGATAACGTTGCCGATATTTTCTTCAACCCGGCCTACAGCCGCACCGCCGGCACCCTGGGCCTGTGGTTTGAGGATGAGTTTCCGACCGCACCGGCGGGACGGCGCCTGGTCCCCGCCTCCGCCATCAATCCTTACAAGACCTCACCTGGCGATACGCCCCTTCCGCCAGGTGTAGAAATACAGCTGGGAGTGATCTCGACCCAGGTCCAACCCGACAGCGATACCCTGTCGCTGGATCTCTCGAGCGCCTTCCCGTTCTATCCGCTCGACAGCAAGGCGGACATTCCGGTGGCGGAAAAATTTCAGGCAGGCGATTACGTACTGGGGATAAACGACGCTGGCCAATTCAGCCCCTTGGCCAGTTTCGGCTTCGAACAGTATCGACAGGCAGCCTTCGACAAACGCTCCGGCATCCTGGATTTGACGCTCAGCCCCGGCGCCCGGAAAAAGCTGCAAACCGGGTCGCTGGAATTGCAACTGCAAGGTACAACACCGGTGCAAGCCGCCACCCAGCAGATGTGGACCGCCGAGGTTGTCGAAAGCGCCAGCTTCATCGATGTCGGCGACAGCAGAACCCTGCAGATCATGGTTCAGTACGACGGCCTTCCAGCTCCAGTCGGCACCGTGCTCTGGGTGGCGGAGTACGACAACGCCTTCATGCTGAGTACCAGCAACTACTACCTGGCGTTCAGCAACAAAGCCGACTTCACGTTGTTCTACGACTATCCGTTGAACCGCCAAAACAACAAATCCAATCTGCCGCAATTTATCGATACCCCCAAAGCACACAGCCAGGCGAGCACGGGCAGTGGCCGCCGGCTCATGGCGCTGCACGCCGAGGCCCCAACCGAGGTGCCAATCCCTGTCACCTATCAACAATACCTGTCGACACCCGCCTCGGTCTCCCTGGCCCCCAGCCTGGGCTTCAGCAATCCCGTGGCCATGGAAGGCAAACTGCAGGATCTCCAGAACAGCACCGTGAACTATTGCGTGACGCAGATACAGACCGACGCCAAGGGCATTGCACGACTGACCGTCAAAGGTCGGGCCCCTGGTTTTCCGACCCTGCGCTTCTTCGTGCAGGAGGGTGAACAGCCTCCCGAGATCCCTTTCAGTTTCAACTACACGGACGCCTATACCGACTTCCTGGCGCCTTTGCGTGTGCTGCCGCTGGAACCGAAACTGCAGGAGGACTTCGTCAATGAGTGGAACAAAATCTACTCGAAAACCGAGGCCCGGGTCCTGATCTGGGAAAGCTTCATCTACCCACGCATCCTGCAGCCCTTCTATTACCTGTACCCGATCATGAGCAAATACATGCCACTCAACTCCCTGGAGCGAATCGAAGGCGCCATTGACCAACTGATTGTGTTGATCAGCAAGGAGTACCAGGAGGAAAGCACCCTCGCCATGCCCATCACCCGCGACATGTCACAAAGCCGACGCGCTGTGCTGGAGCTCTGGGCACAGTCCCTGGTGAAACGCAATTACCCACCCTTCCCGCTCAGCATGAGTGACTACGACTAAGGCAAAAACAACAACGCTTCAGGCAGGATCACCGGGTGACGAGCCTGTCACCCGGCACTTCACAGGAGTGCCCTATGAAAACCAGCATCTTGAACCGATTGTTGCTGCTGACCCTGCTGCTCAGCCCGACTCTATTCGCCCAGGCGGACAGCGGCGCCGTCTACTTCACCATGGGGGTGCACAACACCGAGGGGTGCCATGAAAAGAACGGCAACTGCATCGCCACTCGAGCACCGAGCGACCCTTCCGATCCGTTTTTTCCGGCGTTCTGGATCAGCGACTGGACCATGTACCGGGTGATGCACAACTACGAAAAAAACCCGCCGCCCTACAGCAATCCACCCTCGACCCTGACCCCGGCGGACTACACCGTTTCCCGAGGTACCAGCTACTACGACACGGCCTACATCCCGCCGGATGGCGACGGCTTCGGCGCCATGATGGAGCACTACGAGAAATACTGTCTGCCGATCTTCCCGATCAAGAACAACAACTACACCTGCTCCTTTGTGTCCCTGGGCAACAAGGCGTACTTCCTGACTTACCCGCAAGACCGCCCCAAGGACATGCCGGCCTGCTGCATGTTTTCGCCAATGAATCATCCGCCGCGGCAAGACTTCATCCAGCACCTGCCCTACAGCGCCGAGCGCAGCAAAAACCTCGATGGCAGCGTGCAGGCCTACGCCCTGGACCTCGAGTCACCGCAAGGTCCGATCCTGTTCGGCTACGCCTTTTTCAAACAACTGTCAGGACAACCGCCCTACCGGCATCCCCAGTCGTTCTTTTTCTCCGGTGACACCAGCGTCGCCAATGCGCCCATCGTCAGCCAGAACTACACCAACTTTCGCATCGCCAAACCGGACCCGGCCCAGACCTGGGCGCAGGTGGCCGCGATGTGCCCGGCGAATCCACCGCAGTGCCAACTGTTCGATCCGCCGCCCTCTCTGGGTAATGGCAAGCGAGCGCAGTGGGACAAACTGATGCAACGCAAACCCTGACCAATGACGAAGGATCGCCATGAAAACTTCACTCCGTCACACCGTGGTGTTACTCGGTCTGGCCAGCCTGCCAGCCCTGGCTCGGGAACAGGCCATGCCATCGACGCAGACCACTAGCCTGAACTGCCAGCCTCCCAGCACCGCGCCGGCCGCCTCGGCCAGTCAGGATCAGTTCGATCAGTACAGCTGGCAGATGTTCATCGCCTTGAACTGGCCCGCACAGAACGGGCAGCGAGGTGATCCCGACTGCGCCAAGCAGCCTGGGGATCCCGGCTATACCGTCTGGCAGACCTACAAGACCGTGGAGGAAATCTTTCTGCCGCAAGGGGCCAACCCTGGCCCGTGGAATACCCCGCAGACCGCAAAAAGCCTGGGTATCATCAACATCGCCGCACTGAAGAACAGCACTCAGGTGAATGCTGTCGACCAGGCCGTCGGCGGCTGGCTGATCGACCAGGCCGGCAACCCGACCTACTACGACATCTCGGCCAACGAGACCTCTTACAACTACATCGTCACCAATAGTTTCTATAACGCTAATGTCGTTTCCAAAGCCAACAACATCAACTTTCCCTATGGGGTCATCGAGGTCAAATCGAGCTGGCGCATCCTCACGACCGCTGACAACGCCAGTCACTACCTGACCATGCTCGCGCGCGTGGCCACGTTCAACGACCAAGGCCAGCGCACCGGTGTCACCGAGGCTTACCTGGGTTTGGTGGGCCTGCACATTATCACCAAGGCGAACGGCTATCCGCAGTGGATCTGGTCAACCTTCGAGCAGATCGACAACGTTCCGGCCAAGGCGCTGGTGAACGACAAGTGGGTCGACCAGCCGACATCCGGCACGGCCTATTCCTACTTCAACTCCACCGCCCCCGCCGCCAGCCTCAACCAGTCACCCTGCGACTGGCAGACTCAGGGCGCGCATCTGGTCTGCGTGCCCAAACCCGGCACCACGTTCCAGACCCCGAACCCGCTGAACCGGGTCACCCCGATTGCCGAGGTCACCAACGGAGTCAACACCCAATACCGCACCGACCCGGACCTGCAAAGAAGCGTGTTGAAGTACTACCAGCTCATCACCACCCAACGCCCGCTGATGCCAGACAACCCCAGTAACCCGTTGGGCCAGCCGACACCGGCCCTGTCGGCCAACGTGACCATGGAGAGCTACATCCAGCCCAACAGCAGCTGCATGAATTGCCACTCCATGGCGACACCGGTCAAGAGCCCCTACAAGTCCGATTACTCCTACCTGTTCAAATTCGCCAATGCGCCTGTCGGCAAAATCACCAAGGACGAGGAATAGATCATGAGCATTCTCAATGGACCACGGCTGAACTTCTGGGGCGGCATCCGCACGGACGTCAGCCTGCCGAACAACTCCCCCACTATCCCTTACGACGGCAATGAGAACTGGCCGCTCTTCGACCTGACCACCTCGACCCTGGCACCGGGTGCCCAGTCTTACACCGACGATCAGTTGAACAACATGATCAACGCGCCCGACGGCGACTACTACACTGCTGGCGGCTGGAATCACTACGGGCAGCATGTCGTCGACATGCAGAACGCCTTGATCAGTTCCCAGGGTAATCCGGGTAGCATCAGCACCACCGGCGATATGGTGGGGCAGCCGGTCTATCTGCTCGGCTCGGTGGACCCGGTGACCGGACAGGGGCCCGTTTCCGGCCCGATGATGGTCGACCTGGACCCCACCGCCACAAACACCACCCAGATATTCGTTGGCGGTCTGCAAATTGGCGGTAACAGCGACATCCAATTGCTGATTCGTGCGAACACAGTCTGCAGCAGCCTGGATGTCAAAATGCGGGTGTTGGAGCCAGAGGAGATGGATGCGCCGGGGTCTTTCCGCCTCAGCGGCACGTTTCAGCTGACCTTTCCCCTGAGCAGCATTGTCAGCTGGAACCAGAACAGCGGTGGCCTGCGATCGATCATCCAGGCGCCGGGTGCGACAGGCATCGTCCTGCGTTTTGTCATGTTTGAGATGTGCCCCACGATGACCACCGAACAACTGGATGCCGACTACGCCGCCGGCAGGTACACGCCCAACCCGAGCATCGGCAGGGTCATCGGTACACTGGCCCCGGCCTTCGCCGACGAGCCGCTGAACTGCCAGCCGGGCCGGCAACTGGTCAACCAGAGCACCAAGAGCACTGGCTATGCCGACCTGGGCGACAGCGGCATCCTGAGCATCGACATGGTGAACGTCATCCCGAAGCAAACCTTCAGGGCCGTCAGAGACGACATCACCAGCCCCATCGGGCCCAACGCGGATTACGGTCTCGTCACCATCTCTGCAGGCACAACCACCCTGACCACCCTCGACCCGGCAACCAGTCCGTTATTCAACTACTACGTGTATGGCGGCATCGTCGACCTGCCCCTGAGTACCAGCCAACAGGAAGCGGCGCGGACCAACGAACTGGCCATCACCGCACCCGACGAAGTTGCCGAAACCACGCTAAACGCAATCGAATCGACCTATCGGGTGTATGCCGATCAGCGCAACGTTTATCTGGAGGACTACCCCAATGGCCTGTCGATCACCCTGCAGGTAAGGTGTCTGGGCGGCCCGGTCCCCAGAGCCACCGAAATCGACCTGAAAGCCAGTCCACCTGCGGTATACAAAAATCCGCAGTACTGGAATTTCCTCGAGTTTCCGGCCTCGCTGACCGTAGAACCCGGGCAGCTCGCAGTCAGTTTCCCTGTCACCGTCAAACCGGGTACTGCCGCCCAAGCGGGCTTTGTCGCGCTGACCTACGCGATCAACGGCTTTAAAAACGGTGGCTACTTCACCAGCTTTCGCAAATACGCACAGACCGACTTCGGCATCCCCGCGGGCACCACCATCACCTGGGAGCTGATGTACCCGAACGTCTTGCGTTTTCACTACCTGGCCTTCCCCGCCATGTCGCGCTACATCCCGCTCAATCAGCCCGACGCGGTCATGGGTGCCAAGAACCCCATTCTCGCCCGCACCTCGGACGCCTACAAAGGCACCACCCTGTTCATGCCCGTGGTGCGCTCGATGTCGCCCTGCCAGCGAGCACTGCTGAGGGCCTATCTCACCGGTGAACCGTGGCAGCCGCCGCAGTAGCCGCGTCCATCCCTTGTCCATGGAGAGAGCCTTATGCCCGTTCCCGTTCATATTCCGGCGCGACCCACTGAAACGCTGCGCCCGAGCACCATCATCGCCGAGGGTCTGCTGAACCCTCGGGGCCTTTGTGTGCAGGCCGATGGCAGCCTGCTGCTGACCGAAGCCGGCTCGGGCCTGCCGGAACAGCCCTTCAGCGGCCGTATCAGTCGACTGCGACCGGATCCGCACAGCCCCGGCGCCTACCTGCCCCGCGAAATACTGGCGCAAGGTTTTCGCGCCATGAACATGCAGGCCCGCATGCTGCGCGATGAAATCATGGGGCTTTCGGACATCGCCTGCGGTGACGGACGCTGCCTGGTCAGCCAGACCGATTATGTCGAGGGCTCCAAACTGCTGGACCTGCAATACACCCCTCCCGAGCCGGTGTTTCACAGCCGTGGCAATCTGAATGCGCTGTGTTATCACCCGACCCGCCGCAGCTGGCTGGCGGTCAAACCCGATACCAATCAGTTGGTAGAGTTCATCACCGGACAGGAGGAGCGCGTGCTGGTTCAGTTGCCCGAACTGGGCCAGGGCCAGGAAGCCGTCCCCGTGACCCTGGTGTACGAACCGGCGACAGACGCCGTGCTGATCAGCCTGTTCTCCGGAGAGCTGCAAGGCGACCCTGCGCGCAAGGGCATCGACTTTGCCGATAAGGCAGGCCAGGTCATTCGGGTCTGGCCCGACAGCGGGCAGATCGAGGTGCTGATTCATGGCCTGCAACTGCCCACCGGACTGGCGCTGTGTCCGAAGGGGAATGTACTGGTCCTGGAGCTCTGCGACCGCCTGCAGCAACCCTTGCCACCGGACTGGAACGGCGAACCGTTGCATGGCGGTTTCACCCGTTTCACGGGTCGACTGCTGCGCTGCAACCTGCAAACCGCCCAGGTCGCCGTGCTCGCCCGCGGCCTGGATACCCCTTCCAATCTGTGCCTGGTGGAGGATGCGGTACTGGTGAGCGAAGGCATGGGATTGGCCGGCCGGCCACTGCCCACGCCAGACAACAACGTCGTCCTGTTGAGCGGCAGACTGCGACGGGTACAGCTCTGAAAAACACAACCTGGCGCAGTCCACCTGGGAGCGGGCATGCTCGCGAATTCGGTGTGTCATTCAGCTTTGATTTTGACTGATACACCGTTTTCGCGAGCAAGCCCGCTTGTGTCTTGCGCAGGAATTAGACTGAGGATGAGAGCGGTGAATGGCCCGTGGCGCTGGCGGTGTTAACCGCCTCGCCACTGCTGGCGCACTGATAAGATCGCTGCAGGTTTACGCTGATATGGCTGCTATGCGCTTTGCGCCGACACCGCACCCTGCTGCCCATGCTGACGCGCGGTCACCAGGCCGATAAAGGAAATCACCAGCGCCAGGCCGATGGTCGAAGAAACTTCCATACGATGCTCGGGCGTCACCATCATCACCGCCAACGCTGCGCAGATGAAGGCGATGACCAACCAGGTGAGCCAGGGGAACAACCACATCTTGAAGATCAGCGTGACGTTCTGCCGAAGCAGAATCTTGCGCATGCGCAGTTGCGACACTGCGATAACCAGGTACACCAGCAAGGCAATGGCGCCGGAGCTGGCGAGCAGAAACTGGAATAAACCGGCGGGCATGAAGTAGCTGAACAAGGTCACACCGGCACCCAGTACGGTGCTGGCGATCACTGCAGCCCTCGGCACGCCCGCCGACGACGTTACCTTCAGCGGCTGCGGTGCATCACCGCGCTTGCCCAGCGAAAACAACATGCGTGAGGCAATATAAATCGACGAGTTCATGCAGCTGGCCACGGCAATCAACACCACCATATCGACCATGAGCTTGGCGTGGGGAATATTCATCAGCTCAAGCGCTCGTTGGTAAGAACCCACCGACGCCAACAACGGATCGTTCCAGGGCACCACTGAAATGACCACGAAAATGGACAGCACGTAGAACACCCCGATGCGCCAGATCACAGAGCGGGTAGCTTTGGCGATGTTCTGCGCAGGGTTGCTGGATTCAGCCGCAGCGATGGTCACCGCTTCCGTACCGATGAAGCTGAACATGATGGTGATGAATGCCCCTACAACCGCTGACAAGCCGTTGGGCGCGAAACCGCCATGTTCCTCCATGAGTCGGCTCAATCCGCTGGCTTCGCGCTCTGGAATCCATCCCATCAACACCGCAAAACCCAGGCCGATGAATCCAATGATCGCCACGACTTTGGCCATCGCAAACCAGAATTCGAACTCACCGTATTTGGACACACTGAACAGGTTAGTCACCACCAACAAAATGATCGACAGCAAGGCAAACAACCAGGTATCGATCTGCGGGAACCATTGATTCAATACATGTCCGGCCGCAAGCGCTTCGATCGGTATCACCAGCACCCAGAACCACCAATACAGCCAGCCGATGGTGAAGCCTGCCCAACGCCCGATTGCCTGGTCGGCGTAGGTAGAGAAAGATCCGGTGTCCGGGTTGGCAACCGCCATTTCGCCCAGCATGCGCATGACCAGAACGACCAACAGGCCGGAAAACAGATAAGCCAGCAATACTGCCGGCCCTGCGGCAGCGATGGCATGTCCGGAGCCAACAAACAAACCTGCGCCGATAATCCCCGCAATAGAAAGCATTGTGACGTGACGCGGCTTGAAACCCTGCGCCAATTGTCCGTTCGAATCTTTGGAGTTCAGGCTATTCATTGTTTTTTTATTCTCTGGTGATCGACGTTAGGGCGTACTGACTGAGGGTCAGGCGATCATCATTTCTCCCTGTTGCCGCATCCGAACGCGGCGCACCTCAAACGCTCCCGGGTTTCTAAATCAGGCATCACGGCTGCACACGGCCATGAAGTGACGCGCCACCTTACGCGTCTTGTCTTGAAAGCCAATAGCCCGAATGCGCCACTTATGAGTCTGATTTCGACATGCGTTGCGCGTAACGCGCCTGGTGAAATGTCGTCCGAAACTAGCCGCCCTCATAACAAGGGCGCGACCTGTCTACCTGTTACAAAGTGTACGAGAAACCCATTTGCACGGTTCTCGGCGCGCCCGGATAGGCGTAAACGTTGCCAAAGGCGCCTTCATCGTAGTCGCTGTCGAACACATTCTTCAGGTCAAGGTTAAGCCGCAGGTGCTCGTTGACTTTGTAAAAGCTGAGCAGGTCGAACACCTCGTAGCTGTCCATGGAGAAAGCATTTGCCGCGGTCTGGCCGGCGCGTTCGTCGACATACTTGGCTCCCAGTCCAAGGCCCAGTCCTTTGAGGCCACCGTCCTGAAACTCGTAGACGTTCAGCAGGCTGAAACTGTTGCGCGGAATATTCACCAGGCGGGTGCCTGACTTCAGTACGTTGTCCTGGGTGACTTCGGCATCCACATAGGCGTAGCCACCGATCATGCGCCACTCTGGGGTGAGGTTGCCGGCCACATTCAGATCGAAGCCACGGCTGCGAACTTCACCCGCCGCAACGCTGAAGGTCGAGTCCACAGGGTCTGTCGTCAGGACGTTGCGTTTTTCGATCTGATACACCGCGGCATCCACGCTTAACTGACGATCAAGGGCCTGCCACTTGACGCCCACCTCGTAGGATTTGCCTTCTTCAGGTTTGAAGCCGCCACCCGTTCGACTGGCACCGCTGTTGGGCTTGAAGGATCGCGCCGTGTCGGCATAGATCGCCACGGTCGGGGTCAAGTCGTAGATCAGCCCAAGACGCGGGGTGACAGCGTTGTCGCTGTTGGTCCAGCTCACACCGTTGACGAGTTTGTTGTCGTAATCATGTTCGAAGCGTTCGAAACGTACGCCTGCCAAGACTTTCAAGCGCTCGGTCAGCGTTACCTGGTCTTGCACGAAAGCGGCATAAGTCTTGAGGTTTTCCTGATCGTGGGTGGTGGTGCGAGTCAGCGCCGGACGCGGCTGGCCGTAGACCGGATTGAAGATGTCGATGGGGTAGGCACTCACCGCCCCACTGGAGCGACGGATGATCGACTTGTAATCGTAATCCTCATACTCGATGCCCGTGAGCAACGTGTGGTCGAACCCACCGGTGGAAAAATGCCCGGTCAGGTTCAACTGCACATCAAGGTCTTGCCACTCCAGCTTGCGATAGTTGAAGTTGCGCCCCAGCGTTCGGCCGTCGGCAGCGACTCCGTTGCCTTCAATGGCATTGCCTTGCAGGCTGCCGTCGAGAAATTGCGTGCCGCCACCCAAGGTCCAGTTGTCGTTCAGGAAATGCTCGAAACGCAGTTGCGCCATGTTGTTGTCGTTGTGCAGCTTGCCGATATCCTTTTCACCGAAAAAAGTATCCCGCGAGGCAACGCCGGCCTGATTGCGATAGCGAGTCACGCCCCGATCGAGCGGCGCGTTGTTGCGCATGAAATCGCCTTCGAAGGTGATGCGGGTGGTGTCGTTGACCTGCCAACCGAGCACCGGCGCCACACCGTAACGCTCGTTTTCGACGTGATCACGGAAGGTGTCGCCACCCTCGCCTATCACGTTGAGCCGATAGGCCAGTCGCCCTTCATCGTCCAGCGGTCCTGAGGCATCCAGCGTTCCGCGACGCATGCCCTGATCGTTGAGCTGGCTGCCCAAGGTGACGGTGCGTTCGGCCAGGGGTTGTTTGGACACCACGTTGAAGGTGCCGCCCGGGTCGCCACGGCCATACAGCGTGGTGGCCGGCCCGCGCAGGACCTCCAGGCGCTCGATGGTATTGGCATCGGGCATGTTCGGATAACCGCGGTTGATCGGGAAACCGTTGCGGTAGAACTCACCGGTGGTAAAGCCACGCACGGTGAAAGTGGTCAGGCCCTGGCCGCCGAAATTGTTCGCACGACCCACGCCCCCGGCGTAATCGAGCGCGTCTTGCAGACGGGTCGCGCCGAGGTCTTCCACGACATCCTTGGTGACAACGCTGATGGATTGCGGGGTTTCATGAATCGGAGTGTCTGTGCGCGTCGCACTGGCCGAACGGGTTGCTCGATAACCCTGAACCGGCCCTTGAGCCTGTTCTTCCAATGTGCCGTTGATGTCGATCGCTTGTAACTCTATTGACGCAGGATCAGTCGGTGCTTGTTCAGCCCAGGCGGTCTGGGAAATAGCTTGGATCACACACAGAGAAACGAGAGTTCGACGCATCGACAGACAACCTTGAGAAGATGCCGGGCACATCAGGAGCTCGGCGAGAATTGATGACGAATAATATCAATTCCCATTCTCTGCTGATACGTTTTATCTCGGTAAAACAGGTGCGAGAGCAAAATTAATTGCGCTCATGGCCGGGCCTCAGTGACGCAATAGCCTGCGCAGCGGAACCCCATCTTTGAGGACCGGCGATTTGATGACGATGTAACTGAAGTACTTGGAGATACCGATGTTCTTGTCCAGCAGACCTTCCATCACTTCCTGATAATGCTGGATGCTGCAGGTCATGAAACGCACCAGGTAATCGTAACCACCGCTGATCAAATGGCACTCAAGTACTTCATCGACCAAACGGATATTGGACTCGAACTTGGCGAAGTCCTCCCGCTTGTGGTCGCTGAGCGTGATCTCGGTAAATACCGTGACCGAGTCGGTGATCTTGGCAAGATTGAGATGGGCTCTGTAACCGGAAATATAGCCGGCCGACTCGAGCCGCTTGACCCGTTGCAAACATGGGCTGGACGACAGACCCACTGCATCGGCCAAGCTGACGTTAGTCATTCGGCCGTCTTTTTGCAGTTCAACCAGGATACTGATATCAATTCGGTCTAGTTTGATCAAACCTTCCATCGCGTACCTCGTGATTGCCGTTCCGATGTCCAAAGATATAGCAAAATCAGCGGTGTAACGATCGCTGATGCTGAGCGACCAGGTCGGCCATGCTATTGATGCAAAAATCCGCAGGACATTGCTGGGTATCATTCCCGTGATCACGATAGATCAGGCACAAACCCGCCGATTTTGGCGGCTCGGCAGGAGGTCTGGAAACCTGCAGGATATCTTCAGGTTTCAGTTTGTTGGCTTGCAGCCAGGCGCTGTCCTCTAACGGATTGCTGACCCGCGATAGCAAATCTTCGGGCGTAATCCCCAAACGCTCACAGAGCTGTTCGCGATCCGCGGCATCACGATCGCAGCACACCAGCAGCCGATAAAACTTGCGCAGGTACAACATGGCGCCGGGTGCGTCCTCGAACAGTGACCAGTTGCCCACCGATCGGGCGAAACTCATCCCCTCCTCCCAACTGGCCTTGAGCCCGAAACGCTCTGCCAACTGACGATGGGCGAAGCACAGCAACCCACTGAAACCCAACTCTGCAAAACGTGGATAGAGCGTGCGCACCGCCTCGTCAAACGCAGCCAATACTGCTTCCCTGTCCAGCCTGTCCGAATGGTTTTCGAGCAACGGTTGCAGGGCCGTCCAGATACCCGAATCCCGATCGACCAGAACATCATCGCAATCGATCAGCAGTGCACGATAATCAGTCAGGTACATGGTGTGTAGCCTCCCATGATGCATTCAACAATCCATGCGTTCCAAACGCTCCGGTTGACGCAGCGATGCTGCGCCAACCGAAGTCTGAGGTTAATTCAACACGCGTAACAATGCTGCCTCAAGAATCGCCAGCGCTTCGTCGATCTGTTCCTCTTCGGTGACCAGAGGCGCGAGGAAGCGCAGCACATTACGGTACACGCCGCATTTGATCACCAACAGCCCGCCAACCCTGGCCTGATCGATCAGTTGCTGGGTGAGTTCGGCATCGGGGCTGCGGGCCTCATCGTCTTTGATCAGTTCGATCGCCAACATGAAACCGGTGCCACGTACGTCACCAATACGCGGATGACGTGCCTGCAAGCGCAGCAGGCCCTGACGCAGACGCTCGCCCAATGCCTCACCGCGCGCAAGTAGCTGTTCCTGTTCGTAGGCGTCGATCACCGCCAGCGCCGCCGCGCAAGCCAGGGCATTACCACCATAAGTACCGCCGAGACCACCGGGTAATGGCGCGTCCATGATGTGCGCACGACCCACCACGCCCGATATCGGCAACCCACCGGCCAGGCTCTTGGCGACGGTGACCAGATCCGGCTGAATGCCTGCGTGCTGGAAACCGAACCATTTGCCGGTACGGCCGAAGCCGGTCTGAATTTCATCGAGAATGAGCACGATGCCATGTTGTTCGGTCAGAGCCCGCAGCGCCTGGAGAAACTCCGGCGGCGCCGAGAGGAAACCGCCATCGCCCTGCACCGGCTCGATGATGATCGCCGCTACCCGGTCCGCAGGGACTTGGGTTGCCAGCAATTCGTTCAGGGCTTGCAGGGCCATCTCGCTGGTGAAACCGCGATAGGCGTTCGGGTACGGAGTATGAAAGACCTCAGGAGCGAAGGGCCCGAAGTTCTGCTTGTAGGGTTGGCTCATGCCGGTCAAGGTCGTGCCGAGCAACGTGCGTCCATGGAAACCGCCACGAAAGGAGATGACCGCTGGGCGATTGGTGTGCGCGCGAGCGATCTTCACCGCGTTCTCCACAGCCTCTGCACCGGAGGTAAACAGCGCCGCCTTATAGGCTTCGCGACCACCGACCAACTCGCACAAACGCTGGACCAGGTCGAGATAGGGTTTATAGGCCACTACCTGGAAGCATGCATGGCTGACCTTTTGCAATTGGGCTTGCACCGCCGCGACCACCTTCGGGTGATTGTGACCGATGTTCAACACACCGATGCCGCCGACGAAGTCCAGGTAACGCGCCCCGTCCACGTCCCACATCTCGCAACCCTGGGCACGATCGATAACCAGCGGGTGTGCGGTGACCAAACCCCGGGGCACGAATTGATCGCGTTGACGGAGCAAACTCGGGGTTTCTTCGACTTTACTGTTCATTGGCATCTCTCATAGTGGGCCTGGCAACCGGGAAGCGGCTGCGACGTGTTTCACAGGTTAAGCTTTCGACGCAATTGTCTAAGCCGAACTTGGCCTCTGAGAAATCGGGATCGACTGTTTTCACCCCGGCAAACAGCAGAATCCTTCAGCGGCGGCCAGCCCCCATGGAATCTGCCGATAGGTGCCCCCTACAACGCAGCGTCGTGTGTTTACGCAGAGTCTTTCGACATATCCTGCTTTGTCACTCGGGCATGCTTGATGCTCCCTATTTAATGCGAGAAATGACCCATGGCCCTGCTCTATAAAGCTGACCCGGTGCGCGGCGAACATTGGAAGCGCCTATTCGCCGAGCATGCTCCAGATATCGAATGGCGTGCCTGGCCAGACATCGGCGATCCGCAGGATATTCGCTACCTGGCGGCCTGGCAGGCACCGGACGATCTCGACACCTTGCTGCCAAACCTGCAGGTATTGTTCGCCTTATCGGCCGGGGTCGATCAGCTTGACCTTGATCGCTTGCCCACGAGCCTGCCGGTGGTCCGTCTGCTCGATCCGAGCATCACCCGGGGCATGTGCGAATACGCCACTTTTGCGGTGCTGAGCCTGCACCGGGATATGCTCCGTTATCGCCAGCAACAAATGGCTCGGTGCTGGCAGGCTCACCTGCTGCAACCGGCAGCCAAACGTCGGGTGGGCGTGATGGGGCTCGGCACACAAGCTCAACAGATTCTGGCCACGTTGCAGCCTTTTGGCTTTGCCTTGTCGGGCTGGGCACGCAGCGAGCATCACATCGACGCAGTGGACTGCTTTGCGGGTGCCGAACAACTTCCGGCCTTCCTCGGCCAGTGCGACATCGTGCTGTGTGTCCTGCCACTGACCGAGCAGACCAAAGGGATTCTCAACCGTCAGTTATTCCAGCACCTGCCCAATGGTGCTGCCTTGGTCAACATGGGCCGCGGTGGGCATCTGGTAGAAGAGGATCTGCTCGAGGCTCTGGCCAGCGGCCAGATCAGCGCGGCGGTGCTCGACGTACTGCAACAGGAACCGGCAGCGCCGGATCATCCCTTCTGGCACCATCCGCAGATATTGCTGACACCGCATATCGCTGCAATGACTCAGCCAGAAAGCGCGTTTAGCGTGCTGCTGGAGAACATCCGTCGGCATCAACGCGGTGAGTCAATGCTTGGCCAGGTTGACCGCAAGCGAAGTTACTAACTGCCGGCCTTACCCCTCGTTTGAGCAATAACTGCGGCCTGTGAAGTCGCAACTTATGCAATCTACCGAATTGACTGCAGCCCATTGCCAGGCTCCGCCGTAGCTGCGATACAGCCACCGCTGCGTGCAGCCCGGCCGTGCAGTGATCGACAAGATCCGGGGTTCTCCCGGTTTGCTTCGCAGTGTTCACCTGAGCAGAACGTTGCCTGCCGTACAGGCAACGAATACTAATAAGATCAAATGAGGTAAGCGATGAACATCGCAAAACAAAGCGCTCTCTCCTTGGCGGTCATTGCCGCCACCGCGCAACTGGCAATAGCGGATCAGCAACAGCAAGCCAAGGGCTTCATTGAAGACAGCAGCCTAGTGCTGCTCAACCGTAATTTCTATATGAACCGCGACTTCCGCCATGGCGGCAGCAACAGCCAGGGTATCAATGGCTCGTTGCCGTCCAGCGAACGCAACGGCTATCGCGAGGAGTGGGCACAGGGTGCCATGCTCAACTTCGCCTCTGGTTTCACCCAAGGCACCATCGGCTTCGGCACTGATGCCTTCGCCTACGGCGGGGTCAAGCTGGACACCGGCCGCGGTCGGGTCGGCAACGGCCTGCTGCCGATCAGCAACAACCGCACCGCCGATGCCGACGTACCGGACTCCTATGGCGAGATTGGCGGCGCAGTGAAGATGCGCATTTCCTCTACCGTTCTGAAGTACGGCGAACAACGCCCGACCGCTCCGGTATTCGCCACCGGCGACAACCGTTTGCTGCCGGAAACCGCGACCGGTTTTCAACTGACCAGCAATGAGTTCGATGCCTTATCCCTCGAGGGTGGCCATTTCACCGCCTTCAACAATCGTAATTCGACCAACTCCGATGACGGCCTGTTCACCACCTACGGAGGGACCGAAGCTGACAGCGTCGACTTCGTCGGCGGCACCTATAAAATCAACGAAAACCTCATCCTGAAGGCGTACACCAGTGAGGCCGTCAATGTCTGGCGCCAACACTTCGGCAGTGCCTCCTATACGATTCCCCTGGCTGACAAGCAGTCGCTGAACTTCGGCCTGGCGGCCTACAAGACTAGCGACCAGGGCGAAGCGCGTGCCGGTAAACTGGACACCACCAGCTGGTCGGCCAAAGCGGCTTACTCCGTCGGCGCCCACAAGCTCACCCTGGCCTACCAGAAGATCGATGGCGACGAGTACTTCGACTACATCGGTGTGGATTCAATCTGGTTGGCCAACTCGGTTCAGTACTCCGACTTCAACGCCCCCAACGAGCGTTCAGTCCAGGCTCGTTATGACCTGAACATGGCCTCCTACGGCATACCCGGGCTGAGCTTCATGGCCCGCTATGTCAAAGGCGATCAAATCGATGGCACCAAGGCCGATCCGAATGGTGCCTACGCCAACAAGGTGGGTGACGACCAGAAACATTGGGAACGCGATCTGGAAGCCAAATACGTGATCCAGGAAGGTGCGACCAAGGACCTGTCCTTCCGCCTGCGCCAAGCCACCCACCGCTCCACCTCGTTCGACAGCGATATCGACGAGGTCCGCCTGATCATCGAGTACCCGCTGAGCATTCTGTAACGGCTGTTCCCGGCCGGTTTAGCGCATGGGCCGGCCGGCTTTTTTAAAGGCCTCCTCCTCGCTCCTTAGCCTTGAGGCGCCCATTCGAACTAATGCCAGTCGGTTAAGACGCAGAACCTGTGGGAGCGTGGCTTGCCCGCGAAGAACGATGACGCGTAGTACCTGAAAAACCGCGGTGCATTCTTCGCGGGCAAGCCACGCTCCCACAGGAATTTCGTCGCTCAAATTTCTTAACAGATCGGCATTACCCATCCGGGCGTCTTTTTTTAAGCAATGTAACCATCAGGAATGTCTTTCGCTTCGACCTGCATCCTGAAAACCGACCCGGTATTTGCTGCCGATCCTGATTCTCATTTGAGCAGTAACTGTGGTCTGCGGAGCCGTCGCTGACGGAATCTGCCGAATCAATTGGAGGCTCTTGTCAGGCCTCGCCGCAGGTGAGATACCAATACTTTGCGCGCAGAAATCCGACCGATTACGCGCCCTGTCAATGGAGACCTGCCATGTCCATTTCGCAACGCCCAGCCTATATCTATCGCCCCATGACCTCAGCCGATGTGGCGTCGGCCCATGCCTTGTCCGTGCAGTTGAAGTGGCCCCACCGCCTGGAAGACTGGGCCATGTTGCAGCGCATCGCGCAGGGTTTTGTCGTAGAAGACGCAGACCGTCTGATCGGTACCGCGTTCACTTGTCCGCAGGGAGATTACGCCACCATCGGCCTGGTGATCGTCAGTGATGAGTACCAGGGCCAGGGTATAGGTCGCAAGCTGATGGAGTTGGCGCTCGAGGCTTGCGGATCGCGTACCGCCGTGCTCAATGCGACGCTGGCCGGCGCCCCGCTTTATGCCAGCCAGGGGTTCATTGAGTTTGGACATATTCAACAACATCAAGGGCTCGCTCGGGTTCCTGCACCCAATGACCTGGCAGCCGGTGAGCGCTGCCGCCCACTGACCGAAGCCGATCGGAGCGTCCAGATTGAACTGGCCAACGCCGGCAGCGGCCTGGACAGACACGCCGTGCTCAATGATCTGTTCGATGTTGTCGAACACTCGGTCGGTATCGAGCGCGATGGTCAGCTGCGTGCTTTCGCTCTGCTACGCCCATTCGGCCGTGGTCGCTGTATCGGCCCGGTCATCGCAGAAAATCCAGAGCAGGCCAAGCACTTGATCGCGCTGTTGTTGGCCCACGTGCCGGACGCCTTCGTGCGCATGGATATACCGTCCGACAGCGGTCTGGCCCCTTGGCTGGAAGAGGCCGGGCTGAAGCACGTCGACACCGTCGCACAAATGGCTCGCGGTACCCCACCGCAGGCGATCGGCGAAGTGCACCAGTTTGCGCTGGTGACTCAGGCCATCGGCTGACAAACCCCTCCGTTACATCCAACGCTTCACAATGCACACTCCTGGAGAAACAGCATCATGCTAGAGCCCACTGCAGTGCTGTTGGCACACGCCGACGGCAGTCCCGTTCTAACAAAATTTACCCCTGGTTCGTTGGGCGCCAACGATCCTTTCGAAAGGCAGATTGCTTATGTCGGGGCGGATGACATTGCTGCCGGTGTGGTCCAGGCGAGCGGACAATTCAGCGTCGATGACTATCCCTACAGCGAAATGATCGTGGTGCACGCGGGACAAGTTGTCCTGCAGAGCCAGGATCACTCGCTCCAACTCAATCCTGGTGACAGCGCGGTGATCGCCCGCGGCACCTCGATTCGGATCGAGGCGCAACCCGACTCTATCTGGGCGTTCTGCGCCGATACCCAACCTGTTGAGGCGTGCAATATCGGGCTAACGCCTCTCCCTCAGCGAACCCTGCTCTCTCCCTCGACACCACCGGGTGCAGAAATTCTGCTGACCCCGGCACCACAATGTCGCTCGAACAATTTGTTCGTCGAAGAAGCGACTGACCTGCGCATCGGCGTCTGGGACTCGACACCCTATACCCGCAAGGCGAGGCCGCACCTGCTGCATGAGCTAATGCACCTGCTCGAAGGCAGCGTCACCCTCCAGGTAGCAGACGGGACCCATCTGACGGTCAACACTGGCGATACGGTGTTCGTGCCCCGAGGTGCCCCATGCGCCTGGAACAGCAGCGTCTATGTGCGCAAGTTCTACGTCGTCAAATAACTCGAACCACGTTAGCGCCGGCAGATGAGTTTCCTCCGCCGGCCCCACCACAAAACAGACCAATCACTTGCGGAGTTCAGACAATGGGATTAGGTGGCTTCAGTACCGGGAAACTCCTGATCATCCTGTTGATCGTGATCATGTTGTTCGGAACCAGGCGCCTGAAAGGTTTGGGGACGGATATCGGCGACACGATCAAGGGGTTCCGCAAATCCATGGGCGACGATAAGCCAGTCACTGAGGAGCCCGAGGGCCAGTCCATTGACGTCCAGGCACGCACGTTCAAGGATTCGTAAAGGTGCAGCGCGCACTCCAGTAAAACCATCAGCAACATCCGCATTCAAGACGTCCCTCACATTCCGCGCCCCCTCCTTCGTTACCTCCTTCGCAACAGCAAAGGCAGGTTAAACACGAGGGCGATAGGCAAAAAAAAGCCCGCAGTGTGGACGGGCTAAAAGGGTGAGACACAAGAATGAATAAAGCTTCCTGCTGAGCAGTTGTTGCCTCGGCTCAAAGCAACGCGGCGATTGCCCTACCGACATCCTGGGTCGAGCCCTGCCCGCCCAGATCGGGGGTGATCGGCCCCTCGGAAATGATCTGCTCGATGGCCTTGAGAATACCGTCGTGGGCCGCGCGATAACGTTCATCACCGTTGCCGAGGAAATCGAGCATCAAGGCACCGGACCAGATCATCGCAATCGGGTTGGCGATGTTCTGCCCATAGATGTCCGGCGCCGAGCCATGCACCGGCTCGAACAGCGAGGGGAAGCGCCGCTCCGGATCGAGGTTGGCCGAGGGTGCGATGCCGATGGTTCCAGCGCAGGCCGGTCCCAGGTCGGACAGAATGTCGCCGAACAAATTCGACGCCACCACCACATCGAAGCGGTCCGGTTGCAGCACAAACCGCGCGCACAGAATGTCGATGTGTTGCTTGTCCCAGGTGACGTCCGGGTACTTCGCAGCCATCAATGCGGTGCGCTCGTCCCAGTACGGCATGCTGATGGAAATCCCGTTGGACTTGGTCGCCGCCGTCAGGCGCTTGCGCGGCCGGGTCTGGGCCAGATCGAAGGCGAACTTGAGAATCCGGTCCACGCCGCGCCGGGTGAACACCGACTCTTGCAGCACGAACTCATGCTCGGTGCCCTCGAACATCTTGCCGCCGACCGACGAATACTCGCCTTCGGTGTTCTCGCGGATCACCACGAAATCGATGTCCCCAGCTTCGCGTCCGGCCAACGGACACGGCACACCGGGAAACAGCCGCACCGGACGGATATTCACGTATTGGTCGAAGTCACGGCGAAACTTCAGCAACGAACCCCACAGGGAAATGTGATCCGGAACCTTGTCCGGCCAGCCCACGGCGCCAAAGTAAATCGCGTCGAAGCCCTTGAGCTGTTCGAACCAGTCGGCGGGCATCATCTGCCCGTGTTCCAGGTAATAATCGCAATGCGCCCAGTCGAGCACTTCGATGCTCAAATCCAGTTGCCATTTTTTCGCGGCCTGCTCCAGTACCCGCAGCCCTTCCGGCAAGACTTCCTTGCCGATGCCATCGCCGGCAATCGCGGCGATTCTGAATGGTTTGCTCATCAATCGTGGCTCCTCAATGTCTGTTCAAACGATGACCGGATCACAGCCCACCGATGTGGAAGGCTTTGACTTCAAGGTATTCATCCAGGCCGTACTTGCTGCCTTCGCGACCCAGGCCCGATTGCTTGATACCGCCGAATGGGGCGACTTCCATGGAAATGAGCCCGGTGTTGAGACCGATCATGCCGAATTCCAGCGCCTCGCCGAACCGCCATGAACGGCGCAAGTCCTGGGTGAAGAAATAGGCGCCCAAGCCATAAGGCGTGGCATTGGCCAAGGCCAACGCCTCTTCCTCAGTGGTAAAGCGCATCAGCGGTGCGACTGGGCCGAAGGTTTCTTCGGTGGCCAGCAACATCCCGGCATGGGCGTCACCGAGCACCGTCGGCTGGACGAACTGGCTGTCGCCCTCAGGGATTGCGCCACAGAGCAGACGCGCGCCCAGGCTCAGGGCATCGTCGATGTGCCGGGCAACCTTGGTCACCGCCGCCGCATTGATCAGCGGGCCGATGGTCACGTCGGCGTCCAGGCCGTTGCCGACCTTGAGCTTGCCCACCTCCTCCACCAGGCGCTGGGCGAAGCGTTCGTAGATACCGTCCTGCACCAGAATCCGGTTGGCACAGACGCAGGTTTGCCCGGCGTTGCGAAACTTGCTGAGCATGATGCCGGTCACTGCCTGCTCAAGGTCAGCGTCGTCGAACACAATGAATGGTGCGTTGCCGCCCAACTCCAGGCTCAAGCGCTTGATGTGTTCGGCGCTCTGGCGCATCAGCAGCCGACCGACAGCGGTGGAACCGGTGAAGGAGATTTTGCGCACCGTCGGGTTGCCAGTCAGTTCTTCGCCGATGCCGGCGGGCATGCCGGTGACGACGTTGAACACCCCGGCCGGAATGCCGACCCGTTCGGCGAGTACGGCCAGCGCCAGCGCCGACAGTGGCGTCAGGTCCGAAGGTTTGACAATGATCGTACAGCCGGCGGCCAGGGCCGGCGCGCACTTGCGGGTGATCATTGCATTGGGGAAGTTCCACGGGGTGATCGCGGCGCAGACCCCGACCGGCTGTTTGAGCGTGAGCAAACGGCGGTCGCCGCTGGGTGCCGGTATGGTTTCACCGTAGACCCGTCGGGCTTCTTCGGCGAACCATTTGACGAAGCCGGCACCGTAGCGAATTTCGCCCTTGGCTTCATTCAGCGGTTTGCCCTGTTCGCAAGTCATGATCAGCGCCAGGTCGTCGAGGTTGTCGATCATGGCCTGATACCAGCGCTCCAGCAGCGCCGCCCGTTCTGCCGCCGGGCGCGCGCGCCATGCCGGCCAGGCGCGGTCGGCGGCTTCAATGGCACGTCGGGTTTCGCTGCCTTGCATCGCGGGTACGCGAGCAAGCAACTGGCCGCTGGCCGGGTCGATGACGTCCAGGGTGGCGGCGTTGTCGGCGCTGATCCACTGACCGTCGATGTAAGCGAGTTCTACCAGCAGGCTGGGGTCTTTCAGGCGATTCTTGAGCATGGTATCGAGTCCTGTTCCGAGACAGCCTTCAGTCTATTGGGTCGTCCCGGACGAGGATGCTGAAAGCGCCGCCCCAGCAGCCTTCGAATGCTGAAAATCGGTATTCGACGGCAGGCTCTACTGTTGGTGGGTGATGGATATTGTCGTGGGATTCACTGTCGGGGCCTGGTGATTGGGAGTACATATCCGTTTCTGCGGTAACGGCCGCTTAGGGTTCCGCCCTGACGGCGGGTCACTTTCGAAAAGCGCGAAAGTAACCAAAGCGCTTTTGCCCCACCATTCGGTGCCTCGCCTAGGCTCGGCATGCCCTCACTCCGGCATTGCTCCGGGGGCCCGCCGCCATCGGCCATCCATGGCCGGGGGCGGCTACCGCGGCATCCTTGCCGCGGTGCCCCCTGCGCAACGCCTGCGTTCGGCCTCTGGGAAAGGGGCAGCAGATCAAGATCAAAAGCCAAAGCAACGGCAATGGCAAGATCAACAGCTTCGCGAGCAAGCCCGCTCCCACACTTGGACTGGGTGCATCCGGGGAAGATTGGTCGGCTGACAGGTCGCCATCGCAGGCAAGCCAGCTCCCACAGGAGGAGTGGGCATATACAAAATCTGTGTACGACACAAATCCTGTGGGAGCGGGCTTGCCCGCGATAGCGGTGGGTCAGTCAATGTGATGTTGAAGGTGCCGCCGCCATCGCAGGCAAGCCAGCTCCCACAAAAAATCAGAGCATCCAGAATCAGCGCACATCCACTCTGCTGTTCACCACTCAACAGGCCGAGCGTTAGCTCGCCTGCAGCTTTTGATGTTGACGCACCGCCCCATCGAGAGGCTTCGTTCCGGTTCTGCGCAGTGGGCAACCCGGCATGGATGCCGGGTTAGCCGCGCACGGCCATGGATGGCCGATCGCGGCGGGCCCACGGAGCAGGACCGGAGCGAGGGCATGCCGAGCCTGGGCGAGGCACCGAACGAAAGGGGCAGAAGCGCTTTGGTTACTTTCCGCCGGGCCGCGCAGGCTTTTCGAAAGTGACTCGCTGTAAAAGCGAAACCGCCAGCGGCCATCACCGCAAAAACGGATATGTACACCGATCAACGTTCGGTGTCAGCAAACGGGACACTAAAGCCGCATCGAGCCCAACAACCCTTGCAGGAAGCGCTCGCCGGCTTCCATCTGGCTGATCTCGATGAACTCGTCAGGCTTGTGCGCCTGTTCTATCGAGCCCGGGCCGCAGACCACCACCGGCACATCCAGCCGCTGTTTGAACAACCCGCCCTCGGTGCCGAAGGAGACCTTGGCGGTGCCGGTATCCGGCGCTGCAAAGTTTTTCAGAAAGCGCACCGCTTCAACACTCGGGTGGGTATCGAGGCCGGGATACACGTTCAGGGTTTCGATTTCGATATCCGCCACGCTGGACAGCTTTTTGGCTTCGCGCACGATCACTTCGGCACGCTCGCGCACCTGCTCCAGGAACTGATCCGGGTCGTCCGCCGGCAAGTTACGCACTTCGAAATCCAGGGTGCACAGGTTCGGCACGATGTTCAGTGCCTTGCCGCCGACAATCTGCCCGACATGCACGGTGCTGTAAGGCACATCGTAATCCGCATCCTGGGCGCCCTGCTCTTGCAGTTGCTGCTGGCTCTGACGCAGTGCCGCGATGAAATCGCAGGCCACGTGAATCGCATTGACCGAACGCGGTGCCAGCGAGGAATGCGCCTCCAGGCCGCGACAGTAAGTGCGGTAAGAACCCTTGCCCTTGTGCCCGAGCACGAACTGCATGTTGGTCGGCTCACCGATCACGCACAAAAACGGCCGTACCGGCGCCAGGTGCAGCACGTCGAGCAAACGCCGCACACCGACACAACCGATCTCTTCGTCATGGGACAGCGCCAGTTGCAATGGCCGGTTCAAGGAATGGTCAGCGGCATCGAGCATGGCGTCGATAGCCAGCGCGATAAAGCCCTTCATATCGCAACTGCCACGCCCATAAATCCGCCCGTCCTGCACCGTCGCCTGAAACGCCGGGAAGGTCCAGGCCTGCCCCGCTGCCGGCACCACATCGGTGTGCCCGGACAGCAAAATCCCCGGCACCTCCCGTGGACCGGTACTGGCGAACAGGTTGGCTTTTTTACCGGTGGAATCCTTGACGATCAACGACTCGATGCCCTTGGTCAGCAGCAGGTCGCGCACGTACTCGATCAAGGCCATGTTCGACTCCGAAGAAACGGTGTCGAAGGCCATCAGACGTTTGAGAATATCCAGTACGCGGGGTTTCATGAGGCCTTGCTCCGTTGCTCGGCTGAAGAAGCGAACCGGTTGATGGAGAACGGTAAAATCGAAGTGCTGGTGCTACCGGTGCTGATCAGTTCGGCCATCACATCGCCCACGCCCGGACCGAGCTGGAAGCCATGGCCAGAGAAACCGAAGGCATAGAACAAGCCATCAACGGTGCCGCTTGGCCCCATGATCGGCAGGGAATCAGGCAGGTAACCTTCAATACCACTCCAGACCCGAATGATGTTCAGGTTGCCGACACCCGGCAGCAGACGCCGCATCTGATCCATCTGATTGAGAATGCTGCGCGGCTCGACATAGGCCCGGCGGTTGAGCATGTCGGGTTCGCTGCGATAGCCGCCACCAATGATGATGTTGCCGCGAGGTATTTGGCGGAAATAGATCACTTCCTCGGGAATCTTGGTGTACACGCCGATCACCGTCGGCAAAGCGTACGGCACCGGTTCGGTCACGGCCATTTGCGGGCCTTTGGTCTCAAGCGGCACCGGTTCGCCAAACTGCGCCGAGAGCTTTTGCCCCCAGGCGCCAGCGGTGATCAACAGCTGAGTGGCGCTGAACTGACGACCGTCGGTGGTGCTGATGCTGAACTCACTGCCGACCTTCTGCACCTCGGCCACTTCAGTTCGCTCTTCGATCCGCGCGCCGAGGCGTCGTGCCGCCCGGGCAAACGCCGGGGCCGCCAGACGTGGATTGGCGTGACCATCGTGAGGGGCGTAGGAGCCGCCCTTCACATCCGGGCCGAAGAACGGAAAGCGCTTGTGCAACTCGTCGCCACGAAAGATCTTCAAATCCAGTTGCTCCGCCTCAGGGGCGTCTGCGTAGGCTTGCAGCTCAGCGATCTCGTCTTCGCGGTAACACACACGCAAATGCCCGCTGGCGATGAATTCCAGGTCATCGTCGATCAGCTCCGGCAGACGCTTCCAGAGCCCATACGAGCGATTGGCCAGTTCCAGTTGGCCGAGGAATCGGCCTTGGCGCCGTACGTTGCCGAAATTCACGCCGCTGGCGTACTGACCGATCTGGTCGCGTTCCAGCAGAATCACCGACTGCCCGCGCTGGCGCAGGAAAAACGCCGCTGCCGAACCCATGATGCCACCGCCGACAATCACGACATCGGCTTTCTGTACCGTCATGGCGACACCTCCTCGGTGAGCATCGAAAGGGGTTTGACCGGTGCCTGACCGCGCTGACGACCGACCTGTTCCACGCAAACACCGGCGGCCGCGGCAATCACTTCAGCCCCGGCCTGGGAGCAATAACGCCCTTGGCAGCGGCCCATGCCGACCCGGCTAAAGGCCTTGGCCCGATTGACTTCACACGCACCTTTTTCCCGGACCACTGCACGCAATTCGCCCGCGCTGATCATTTCGCAGCGGCAGACGATGGCCGTGTCCGGCAACGCTTTGGCTTGCGCCGCCGGCCAGGGAAACGCCTGGGCCAGGCCGAGACGAAACTGATCCATTACCGCCAGCGCGTGCCGTTGTTCGTCGCGCAATCCGGCGTTCACCGGTTGCTGCAGATCCTCCAGCAGCGCCATGGCCACCAGTCTCCCGGCGTGCTCGGCGGCATCGGCACCGCGAATTTTCGAACCGTCGCCGGCGGCATATACACCGCTGACCGAGGTCCGACCATCTTCATCGACGGCCAGCCACCATTGGCTGGAGGCCTCGTCAAAGCGCATACGGCAACCGGCCAGGTCGGCCAACTGGGTTTCCGGACGCAAGTGATAACCCAGCGCCACGGCATCGCATGCCACCGTCAAGGTTTCGCCGCGCGCCGTGCGCACCCGTACGCCACTGACACCATTGGCCGCATCGCCCAGCACTTGAAGCGGCGAAATGCCCAGATGCACCGGGATCTTCGCTCGATAGAGCTGCGCCAGCAGTTTCATCCCGGTAAACAACAGTCCGGGACGCGCCATCAGCTTCGGCAATGCGCCGATTCGCTTGCTCAACGGCGAGGTGTCGAGCACCGCCGCGACCTTGGCCCCGGCTTTCACATACTGACTGGCGACCAAATACAGCAACGGCCCGCTGCCCATGAACACCACGCGGTGGCCGATGGAAACAGCTTGGGACTTGAGCGCAATCTGCGCTCCGCCCAGGCTATAGGTGCCCGCCAATTGCCAGCCTTCGATCGGCATCAAGCGGTCGGTGGCGCCGGTGCACAGGATCAGCGCGTCGTAATCCACCGTCGAGTGCTTGCCGTGGCTGACGCAGCACAGTTGCCCCGGCGTCAGGTTCCACACCAGCGTGTCCGCACGGTAGTCGATCTGTCCGCGCAAGCGGTCGAAGCTCTGGTGCAGGTCGTTGGCCTTGGCCGCTTCGGTGCCATACAGCGTGGCGTAATCGCGGGTAAAACCTTCGGGTTGGCGACGGTAGATCTGCCCGCCATCCCGGCGATTTTCATCGATCAGAATGGGCTTGAAACCAGCGGCGACCAGAGCTTCGGCACAACGTATGCCGGCCGGTCCGGCACCGACGATCACGACTCGGTGAGTGCTCAGCCGCGCAGTGGCCATATTGCCTCCGGTTGTGTGGTGACAATATCCAGGCCTTCACGGACCTCATTGGAACAGGCGCGCAGACGCTCGCCGCTGCGGGTCCAGACCCAACAGTCCTGACACGCGCCCATCAGGCAGAAACCGGCGCGGCGACCCGCATCGAATTCCGATTGGCGCAACGCCGAGCCCTGAGTCAACAACGCGACCATCAGCGTATCGCCCTGCAGCGCCTCGATAGGCTTGCCGTCTACCTGCAGTTTGACGGTGGGCCGGCCCTGTTCGGCCAGCCTGACGAAACGCCCGTTCATGCATAGGCTCCCGCGGTCATGCTGTTTGAATCCTTCTGGGTTTTCAGCAACTCGGCACTGTCGTGATGACAAAGGACTTCACTGCCGCCAACAATCAAGTGACGGTCCGGCGGGACGCAATTGCACAGGCCGTCAACCCGCACCGGGCAACGATTGAGGAACGTGCACAGCCCAGGCACATTGGCTTTTGCACCAATGGGCGGCAGCGTGCCGCAGGTCGTTGTTCCGCAGCCTTCCAGCCAGCCCTGGCGCAACTCCGGCACCGAATGGATCAACAGGTCGGTGTAGGGATGGAACGGCGCCTCAGCGTACGACTGGCGACTGCCGGCCTGAATTTTGTGGCCGCTGTACATCACCACAATGTCATCGCACAGCGCTCGCACGGTGGAGATGTCATGGCTGATGAACAGATAGGACACCCCCAGTTGCTGGCGCAGGTCACGCAGCAGTTCGAGAATCGCTGCCCCCACCACGGTATCCAGCGCGGAGGTCACTTCGTCGCACAGAATCAGATCCGGCTTGGCCGCCAGGGCCCGGGCCAGATTGACCCGTTGCTTTTGCCCGCCGGAGAGTTCGTTCGGGCGGCGTTCGGCCATGGTTCGCGGCAAGCGCACCAGATCCAGTAGCTCGCCAATACGCTCGCGCAACGCGGCCCCCTTAAGGCCGAAATACATCTTCAGCGGACGACTCAGAATGGTGCTGACGCTGTGCATCGGGTTGAGTGCGGTGTCGGCATTCTGGAAGACCATTTGAATGCGTCGGAACTGCTCGTCGGTGCGCGACGACAGGCTGCCACCCAAGGGTTGGCCATCGAAAGTCAGACCTCCGAGTGCGGGCTCCAACAATCCGGCCACCACCCGTGCCAGGGTCGACTTGCCGGAACCCGACTCACCGATCACGCCGATGGCCTGGCCTCTGCGAACCGTCAGGTCGATGTCTTCCAGCACGCGAATGGCCGGCATGCCTTGCGCGTTCTTGTTGCCGTAACCAGCCGTCAGGCCCTGGATGGTCAGCAGCGGCGTCTCTTCGGCGATGCCGCAAGGCGGACGAATCGTCGTGTCCGGCCGCGCCGCCGCCAGCAGGCTGCGGGTGTATTCATGGGCCGGGCCGTTGAGCAACGGCGCCGTGGCGCTCTGTTCGAAGATCTCGCCGCCATTGAGCACCACGATCTGGTCAGCCATTTGCGCGACCACGGCCAGGTCATGGGAAACATAGACCGCCGTCGCGCCGCGTTCGCGCACCACCCGTTTGAAGGCACGCAGCACATCGATCTGGGTCGTCACATCGAGTGCCGTCGTTGGTTCGTCGAGCACCACCAGCAGCGGATCGCTGATCAGCGCCATGGCCGCCATCACCCGTTGCAGTTGCCCGCCGGAGACTTGATGGGGGTAGCGCTGGCCGATGCGATCGGGATCCGGGAGGGCCAGGTCGCGGAACAACTCGATGGCCTTGGCCTCAAGCACAGCCCGGCTGCCCAGACCATGAATCAACGCGCCCTCCACCACTTGGTCGATAAGTTTTTTCGCCGGGTTGAACGCCGCCGCAGCGCTTTGCGCGATGTACGACACCCGATTGCCGCGCAGGCCTTGCAGCTCGCTTTCGCTCAACGCCAGCATGTCGTGTTCGCCGATTTGCACCACGCCGCCCGACAGACGACAACCGCGTCGGGCATAACCGAGCAACGCCAGGGCGATGGTGGTCTTGCCGGAGCCAGACTCACCGATCAACGCCAGCACTTCACCTTTTTGCAGGGAGAAGCTCACGCCCTTGACGATTTCCACCTCACCGAGCTCGCCACAGGCGACCACTCGCAGGTCCTGGACTCGAATTAATTCGCTCATTTCAATGGCCTCCCGAACGTCGACTACGTCGCGACGACAGCCGGTCGATAAACAGATTCACACCGATGGTCAGCGTGCCGATGGCCAGGGCTGGAATCACGATGGCCGGTGCGCCCTGATTGAGGCCACCGATGTTCTCGCGCACCAGGGAGCCGAGGTCGGCATCCGGCGGTTGTACACCCAGGCCCAGAAAGCTCATGCCGCTGAGCAGCAGGACGATGAAGCCGAAGCGCAAGCCCAGGTCCGTCAGCACCGGGTTGAGCATGTTCGGCAGGATTTCCACGCAGGCGATGTACAGCCGACGCTCGCCGCGAGTACGGGCCACTTGCACGTATTCCAGCGCTTCGATATTCACCGCCATGCTGCGGGCGATACGGAACGCGCCCGGGGTGAAACTCAATACCGCCGTGCAGATCAGCAAGGTGACCGAGGAGCCGAAGGCCGAGACCATGATCAATGCCAGCATCTTGCTGGGGATCGAAATGAAGGCGTCCATCAGGCGACTGATCAACTCATCCAGCCACTTGGGTGAAACCACCGACAGCAACGCAAAGCTGGTCCCCAACCCGCTGGCCATTACCGCGGCTATCAACGCCAGGCCAACGGTGAATCGTGCGCCGACGAGGATCCGGCTGAGCATGTCGCGGCCCAGGTAATCGGTGCCGAACGGGTAAGCAGCGCTCAAGTTGTCGAAGACATTATCAGAGACCACTTCCCCCACCGGATGCGGCGCCAGCCACGGACCGAAGATGGCCACCAGCAACCAGATCACACACATCGCGGCGCCGATCAGGCCGAGCCAGGACGATCCGTGGGAAACCTTGCCCAGCGCCAATTTGTTAGTAGCCGGCGATTTCACAATGAGATTGTTCATTGATTTCTCAGCCTCGGATTGGAAAGAATCGCGCACAGGTCGGCAATCAGCACCAACGTCAGATACGCCGTACAAAACAACATGGTGCAGGCTTGAACCAATGCCATGTCGCGGTTGGTCACTGCATCGACCATCAGGCTGGCGATGCCGGGGTAGTTGAAGATCGTCTCGACAATCACCACCCCGCCCAACAGATAGGAAAGGCTCAGGGCGATGGCATTGGCGATGGGCCCGATGGAGTTGGGCAAGGCATGGCGCAGGACAATCCGAATCTTGCTCACACCTTTGAGCCGGGCCATTTCCACGTAAGGACTGTCGAGCTGATCGATCACCGCCGCCCGGGTCATGCGTGCCATTTGCGCGACGATGACGCAGCACAGCGTCATCACCGGCAATGCGTAAGTGCGCATGAATTGCCAAGGTGAAGTGATGTCACTGGCGTAGGACAGCGCCGACAACCAGCCCAGGTTCACCGCGAAAATCAGCACCGCCAGGGTCGCCACCAGAAACTCCGGCACCGCCACCATGGTCAAGGTCAAAAAGCTGAGGAAACTGTCGATGCGCCCGCCCCGCCCCATCGCCGAACCGATACCCAGGATCAACGCCACCGGTACTGACACCAGCGCCGTGGCGGCCGCCAGCATCAGGGTGTTGGGCACCCGCCCGGCCATCAACTCGCTGACCGGCATGGCGTTGGAGACGGACAGCCCCATGTCACCACTGAGCAAGTTCATCAACCAGTGCAGGTAACGCAACACACCAGGCTGATCCAGCCCCATTTTCAGGCGCAAGGCTGCCACTTGTTCCGGCGTGGCGAACTGCCCCAGAGACTGTTGCGCCGCGTCCCCCGGCAGCACCGCCGTGATGGCGAAAACCACCATGGACACAATCAACAAGGTCACGATCGCCGCGCCCAGGCGCCGGCCGATCAACCACAGTGTGTTGCTATTCATCACCCTATCCTCATGCAATATCGCTGCAGCAAAAACCCGACTTTCATCAAGCGTCCAGCCAGATCTGCTCGGCAAACATGTAGCCCATGAAACCACCCAGAGGGTTGGTGCCATAACCTTTGACTCGCTGATCGGCGCCATCGATGTTGCTGATGAACACCGGCACGCCGATGCCGCTGTGTTCATGCACCAGGGTTTGCATGTCTGCGTACATCTTGCCGCGCTTGGCCTCGTCGGTTTCGCCTCGGGCTTGTACCAGCAGCTGGTCGAACTGTTCGTTTTTCCAGCCGGACTCATTCCAGGGTGCTGTCGACTGGAAGAACTGCGAGAAAAGCATGTCGGCATTGGGCCGCGGGTTGATGTTGCCGAAACTCAGCGGGTGCTTCGCCCAATGGTTGGACCAGTAGCCATCGCTCGGCAGGCGGTTGACGTCGAGCTTGAGCCCGGCCTGTTTGGCTGACTGCTGCAGTAGCACAGCGATGTCCACCGAACCGGTCGCGGCAGGCGAGCACATCAGCGGCATGGTGATGCTTTCCATACCGGCCTTTTTGAGCAGGAACTTGGCTTTTTCCGGGTCGTAGGCACGTTGTGGCAGGTCGGCGTTGTAGAAGCGCGCACCGGGTGCGATCGGGTGATCGTTGCCGACCCTGGCGTAGCCCCGGAATATCGCCGACTTGATCTGTTCCCGGTCCAGCAGCAACTTCATGGCCTCGGTGAACTCCGGGCTTTTGCCTGGCAACTGGTCCTGACGAATGATCAGGTCGGTGTAGTTACCCGACGGCGAGTCCACGACCCGATGCTTGGTACTGGCCTTGATACGAACCGTTGAACGCGGGTTAACTTCGTTGACGATGTGTACGTCGCCCGACAACAGGGCGTTGATCCGTGACGGCTCATCGGCAATGGCGATAAATTCGATCTCGTCCAGATACGGCAAGCCGGGTTTCCAGTAATTGGTATTGCGCACACCAATCGAACGCACTCCAGGCTTGAACTCCTTGGCCTTGAACGGGCCGGTGCCGATGCCCTGGCTGAAATCGCTCGTCCCCTCGGGAACGATCAACATGTGGGAGATGGCAAGCACCGATGGCAGTTCAGCATTTGGGCCGCTCAACTGTATCTGCACTTCATGGGTGCCGTTGGCCTTGACTTCGGCGAACTGCGACGCCAGCGGCAGGACCTTGGAACCGGTGATTGGGTCCTTGTGCCGCAACAGAGAGAACACCACGTCGGCGGCTGTCAGAGGCTTGCCGTTGTGGAAGATCACTTC
Source organism: Pseudomonas sp. JV414 (assembly GCF_032424305.1). Lineage (NCBI taxonomy): Bacteria > Pseudomonadati > Pseudomonadota > Gammaproteobacteria > Pseudomonadales > Pseudomonadaceae > Pseudomonas > Pseudomonas sp. JV414. The sequence continues at coordinate 241,467 of NZ_VYKC01000002.1, forward strand.
CTTGCGCAGGGTGATCACCCAGAGCGTGGCGTCAGTGGTGTCGATACGCTCGGCCAACTCGAGTTGCGGCACCATATGGCTGTCGAACCGCGTCAGGCCGTTGTAGAACATGTAATGGCGCACGTAGTCGGTGGACGATGAACCTTTGGCCGGGTCCAGGGTGTCGGCGGTGGAACTGGACGAGCCTGCGACGCGGATACGACCGCCAGGTTTGCCTTTGCCAGGGCTTGCGGCTTCATCATCGGCAAACAGCTTGCCGGCGGCGCCGAACAGGCTGCCGGCGCCCGCGACGGCCACCCCTGCCAACCCCAGCATTTGCAATGCATTGCGGCGTGACATGCCGCGATTGAGCCCTTCGAAAATGCGCAGACTTTCTTTCCCTGTGATCAACTGGGAGTCGATACTGTTTTTGTTGTCAGTCATGTCAGTTCTACCTTTCGAAAAATGATAAGGCTCGAGTACTCGCGATTAATCGTGTGTGGTTGAAACGTAAAGCAAATACCTTGAACTCAGTGCAGGTAGTCCTGCAGGCGGTAATACGCACCCACCAAGGGCAGGAACCAGGGCTTGCCGAAATGCCCGGGAATGGCTGGCCAGTCAAGTTCGCGCCAGGGATTGGCTTCGACCTTGCCGGCCATGACCTCGGCCATGACCTGCCCCATGTGCACCGACATCTGTACGCCATGACCGCTGTAACCCATGGAGTAATAAACGCCTCCATGCTGGCCGGCCCGGGGTAACCGGTCAGAGGTCATGTCCACTAACCCACCCCAGCAATAGTCGATCTTCACGCCAGCCAACTGCGGGAACATCTGCACCATCGCCGCTTGCAACACTTTGCCGCTCTTGGCGTCGGAAACGCTGTCAGACATGGCAAACCGCGCACGACCGCCAAACAGCAAGCGGTTGTCCGGCGTCAGGCGGAAGTAGTTACCGATCATGCGGCTGGTGACATAGGAACGCCGTGCCGGCAGCAAGCTGTCGATCAGGGCCTGCGGTAGCACCTCGGTGGCGATCACGAAACTGCCCACCGGCACGATCCGCCGCCGATACCAACCCAATCCACCCTGCTGGCACGTGCCTGTAGCCAGCAGAACCTGTTTGGCGTGCAGCGAACCCTTGGTGGTGTTGACCTGATAGCCGCCGGCACGGGCTTTCCAGTCCGTCACCGACACGCCCTGGAAGATCAACGCACCGTGACGTGCGGCCGCTTCGGCCAGACCGACACCGAAGCGCCCGACATGCATCTGCACGCCGTTGCGCTGCAGCAAGCCGCCATGGAACTGGGCCGAGTTGACTTCAGCACGGGCCTCTTGCGCAGAGAGCAATTCGACTTCGGCATCGACCTCCCGCCGAATCAGTTCGCAGGTGCGCGCCAAGCCTTCGTAATGCATCGGTTTGGCGGCCAGTTTGAGCTTGCCATTGCGCTTGAGGTCACAGGCAATCTGCTCCTGCTCTACCAGCGAGACGACACTCTGCACGGCGCTTTCATAGGCCAGGTAATAGGCTCGCGCTTTATCAGCGCCGAGGCTGGCGCTGAGCGCCGCGTAGTCCTGGGCAACGCCGGTGTTGCACTGACCGCCATTGCGCCCTGACGCTTCGCCAATCACCCGCCCACCTTCCAGCACCACCACACTGGCCCCCTTCAAGGCCAGGGCCCGGGCCGCCGCCAGGCCGGTGAAACCACCACCGACGATGGCCACATCGACCTGCCCGGGCAACGCACCGAGCTGGGCACCGGTGAATACCGGTGCGGTATCGAGCCAATAGGACTCACTGCCCATGTCTATCCCCTTTTGCCTTGAAGAGTGCCCTGAGACTCAGAGACCGACCAAACCGGCCAAACCGCCGATATCGGGGATCTGGTGGTAGCCATAGACCGCATTCGCCGGCTGTTCGTGACCACGGGCAACGAAGGCTTTGTGCTTGATCTTCATGTCGTGGGCCGACATCAGGTCATAGCGGAAGCTTGAAGATACGTGCAGAACGTCCTCCGGCCCGCAGCCGAGGTTATCGAGCATGAACTCGAAGGCGGCCAGGCGCGGCTTGTAGGCTTGAGCTTGCTGGGCGGTGAAGACTTTATGGAAAGGCGCGCCGAGCTTGTCGACGTTGGACATGATCTGCTCGTCCATTGCGTTGGAGAAAATCACCAGCGGAATCTTGTCGGCGATTTTCGCCAGGCCAGCCGGCACGTCGGCATGCGGCCCCCACGTCGGTACGGCGTCGTAATAAAGTTGGCCTTCGCCTTTGTACTCGATGCCCCAACGTTTGCAGACCCGCGCCAGAGAGGTCTTGATAATCTCATCATACGGCCGCCAGTCACCCATCACCTGATCCAGACGATAGGCGGAGAAGTCCTTGACGAACTGATCCATTTGCCCGGCTGGGACACGATCGGCGAACAGCTCGCGCGTCATGTTTCCCATTTGGAAGTTGGTCAACGTGCCGTAGCAGTCGAAGGTAATAAACTTGGGTCGAAGAAAGCTCATGAGTGCAGTCCTGAATGATGGTTGAGGTCATGACGGGGCAAGCAGTTACTCCGTTCGAGAAGCATCGGGGTAACGCTGCATCACGAAATTATTACAACACCAAGAGACCCTGCATAAATCGTTAAAAGTATAGGTTGCTTGGCACAAACCACCGTTTTACAGGGCTTGCTCAGCAGACTGTGCGGGACGCTCCAGACTCGGGCGCTGCCCCCCTTTTTCTGAGCTTTGTGGGCCGTTATGGCGCACCGGCGAGCGACTCGGAACCCAACATGCGGCAGAATCTGCCTGCGCAACGAGAACGGGCGCATCCCCCTGAGGAATGCGCCCGTTTATTGTTTTTACGAGTGAGTGACAGGGCCCATTCGGGCCTGTGCCGAGCAGCCGTTTGATTAGATCTGCATCGGTAGGCGGCCCATCTTCAGAATTCCGCGACCTTGCCCCACGCCGAAGACTGGAATCGGTCCGGGTGATAGGGTCGAGGATCAACCAAGGGGTCGCTGCCGCTGACAATGTCGGCGATCAAGTGGCCTGCCCCAGGGCCGATGCCGAAGCCATGGCCACTGAACCCGGCCGCAAGCACCAGGCCAGGGAGGGTCGCCATCTCGCCGATTCCCGGGACGCCGTCAGGCGTGCTGTCCACATAGCCTGCCCAGGCTCCGGTGACCGACGACGCTTTCAGCAGCGGGACCAGATCTACTGCGCGTTTGTAAGTCAATTCAACAATCGATGCGTCTGCCTTCGGATCAAGAATTCGCATCCTCTCCATCGGCGTTGGCTGGTCCAAACGCCAGCGGCCCAAGCCTTCATGACCCGACTGGAAGCCTTGCAGGCCGCCAGGCGCAAGCTTGCGCCATCTGCGCTGGAACATTGGCAGGAACTGCGGGGCGAAACGCAGAAGTTGCAGGGTGGGGTCAACACGCCCACTACCGCTGATGGACAGTGTGAACCCTCCATTGGAGCGACGGGTCATGGAGACGTCAGCCGTGTGGAGCGCATCAGGTATCTCTTTGGCGCCCTGGGAAACCGACAACACCGTCTGGCGAATGGTTGCCTGGGGAAACCGAATGCCGTACTGACGGCAGAAAGAGGAGGCCCACGCGCCTCCGGCAAGCACAGCGAGCTTCGTGCGAATGGCGCCCTTCTCGGTGACGACTGCAGACAACCGGCCACCCTCGGTCTCGAGGCCACGTGCTGCGCACCCCTGGTGCACAGTGCCGCCAAGTTTAATGATGGCCCGTGCAACCGCCGGAGCCGCACGAGATGGGTCCGCAATACCGTCGGTAGGCGCAAAGACCCCGCCTTTCCAGGGTTTACCGGTCGCCCGGCCGTGTTGAGCAGCTTGTTCCGCGGTCAGCATATGGGTTTTTACATCGACAGTACGGGCAAATTCACCCCATTGTGCCCAGCCAGCCAGTTCCTTCTCGTTGTTGCTGAGATAGAGCAAGCCGCATCGTCTAAATCCTGTGTCCTCACCAGATTCTGCTGCGAACTGCTCCCACAGCTCCAGGCTTTTGGTCGACAACGGCAGCTCACGGGCGTCTCGATTTTGCTGACGGCACCAGCCCCAGTTTCGACTCGACTGCTCAGCACCGATGCGTCCTTTCTCCACCAGTGCGACCTTCATGCCGCGCTTGGCCAGGTAATAGGCAGTAAAAGTTCCGACAATGCCGCCGCCAATCACGACAACGTCAGCGTCCGTCGCAAGTTCAGAATTCGTCTCTACGGGAGTTAAAGGTGCAGGCATTTTAGGGATGTCCATTGAGGGCCGGGGTCGCTGGTGCGCCGGCCATTCGCTGAGGATTGCGACCAGGGCAAGCAGTTGCTCCGTTCGGGAGGCATCGGCGCAATGCTGCATCACGGATTTATTACAACACCAGGCGACCATGCATAAACTATTAAAAATATAGGCTGCCTGGTACAAACCACCGTTTTACAGGACTCGTTCAGCAGACTGTGCGGGACGGTCCTTTCGCGCTCTTGCTCTGCGGCTACGGGGCACTGGCGTAACCGGGTCAAGTGACGTTGATGCAAAGTTAGCCTCGCAGATACAGCAGATTATCCCTTGCAAACTTAAAGAACGGCACATTTTGTCTGGGCCGCTTTGTTAGCTTATTGATGACCCCCCTCTGCTGCTCGCAGTGCCTATTACCGCTCTAAGGAGCTAGTTGGATGACAACACAATCTTCGAATAGCTACAGCATTGATCCGCAAACGTCTCACCAGTTTTATATCAATGGCTGTTGGTCTTCCCCGGCAATCCCGGCCAGTTTGCCGGTGATCAATCCGGCAACTGAAGAGGTTGTTGCGCACGTCGCGCAAGGGTCTGCCGAGGATGTTGATCGGGCAGTCGCTGCGGCTCGTGCAGCATTGGCTGGTTGGTCTGCCACCTCGGCAGCATCGCGCGCGCTTTACCTTGGAAAGATCTATGACCTCATCCTTGAACGAAAAGAACTGCTCGCGCAGGCGATCTCTCTGGAAATGGGCGCTGCCATCGGTTCCGCCCGGGCCATGCAAGTGCCACTCGCGGCCGAACACGTTCGGGTCGCACGCGATTTGCTGTCCACCTATCGTTTCCAAACCGTTGAAGGCAGCACCGCGATTGAACGCGAACCGATAGGCGTTTGCGGTCTCATCACTCCGTGGAACTGGCCGCTTTATCAGATCACCGCAAAAGTCGCCCCGGCTATTGCTGCCGGCTGCACAGTGGTCCTGAAGCCCAGCGAACTGTCGCCACTGAGCGCCCTTCTTTTTGCACAACTGGTGCATGACGCAGGCCTTCCACCGGGCGTGTTCAACCTTGTGAATGGAAGTGGTTCCGAGGTCGGCGCAGCCATGGCGGCGCACCCTGATATCGATATGATTTCGATTACCGGCTCAAACCGCGCGGGCGCGCTGGTCGCACAGGCGGCCGCCCATACGGTGAAGCGCGTTACGCAAGAACTGGGAGGCAAGTCCCCGAACGTTCTGCTTCCCGACGCCGATTTCGCCAAAGCCGTACCGCTGGGCGTGATGTCTGCGTTTCGCAACGTCGGACAGTCCTGCAGCGCCCCGACAAGGATGATCGTCCCAAAGGACAGATTGGCAGAGGTCGAATCGCTGGCAGCAGCAACCGCCAATGCAATCATCGTCGGTGACCCACGTTCGGAAGAGACGGTGCTCGGCCCCATTGCCAACGAGGCCCAGTTCAATCGCGTGCAATCAATGATCGAGGCGGGCCTGAATGAGGGCGCAAAACTCGTGTGCGGCGGACCCGGACGCGTACAAGGTTATGAAAAGGGCTTCTACACCCGACCGACTGTTTTCTCCGAGGTCGATTCCGCCATGCGGATTGCCCAGGAAGAAATTTTTGGTCCAGTGCTGTGCATCATTCCCTATGAGACAGTCGATGAGGCGATCGCTATCGCAAACGACACGGTCTATGGGCTAGGCGCCCATGTCCAGGCTCAGAACCTTGATCTTGCACGTGCCGTCGCCTCTCGTATCCGCGCCGGACAAGTGCACCTGAATTACCCTGCCTGGGATCCAATGGCGCCATTCGGTGGCTACAAGCGATCTGGTAATGGTCGTGAGTATGGTGTCCATGGCTTTAAAGAGTACCTGGAAACCAAGGCAATCATTGGGTTTGGCGAAGATCGATAGAGACTCCTTCGGGGATCACCATGAAGAACTGAGGCGAGCCGTGCGCGGCTCGCCGACATTGAGTGAAGTCTTGTACCCGATTCCAGCAGGACGCCACCAACAAAAATAACTTGTTAAAACAATAGGTTGAAGCGCCTTAGTAGATTATTGGACAGAAGGCTATATTTTTGACTAGTGACATTTGACAGGCCGTCTGGAGTGGTCGATACCTAAGAGGGTCGACGTATAACAAAAGATGTAACTCCATTAATAGATATACGTCACCCCCTGCGTTCAAGTTCACGATCGAAAGTGTTTGTTTTTCAAAGGACCGAGAGTTCGGACCCTGCGGTAGCTTTGGCCATCGCAAAGAAACACCCCTCCTTTGATGACGCGACGACATCACTTATAGCGTTAAGTTACGTTTACACTTTTCGATCCAGAGTTCTGCTTGAGTGCAGTTCGGCGAAGAGAATCTTCTTGCACTAAACGGCGCTCGCGCCAGATTATTGACTTGAGCTCTACTTGTGCATTAGATGCTTCATTATTGATACACCTGTTCCATTGACTTAACACCTTCGCGATTCCGCATTCTCTATAGAACATTGGAAGCGCAGTGGCATTGCTGATGCGAACAGGCATGCTTAACCAATACTCCGGAGCTTGCCAGAATGCTGACGAGTACCCCAGGTTCCAGTTGGTATCTTTTGCAGTGCAAGCCGCGTCAGGATGAACGGGCTCAAATCAATTTATTGCGTCAAAACTACGTCATATTTTGCCCGCAAATTATTAGCGAGCGCCTGATTCATGGCAAACCCCATCAATCGCTTGAATCTCTCTTTCCGGGATATCTTTTCATTCAGCTGAGCCGTGACGACAAATGGGCGCCCTTGCGCTCTACCCGCGGGGTCAGCCGCATCGTCGATTTCAATCACGGCCCGGCAACGGTGCCGGACGACGTCATCGAACATCTGCGCGCCCGGTGTTTCAAACCACCAGAATCGCACACTCCCCAACCGTTCAAGCCTGGCGAAACGCTGCAAATAACCCGAGGCCCCCTGTCGACACTTGAAGGTATTTTTCTGAGCATGTTAGGTGACGAACGAGTCATGATTCTTCTGCACTTCTTGAATAGAGAACATCAGGTTGGCGTGCCATTGACTGACATTGAGCGACCCCGGCCTCATTTATAAATAAATCATTACCGCTATTAACTAGCGCACTTCACAACAACCTACGCCGCTCCAGCATACTGTGTCTTTACTACTCCCCGGCCAGTTATTAATTAAACTTACAAACTCTTCCCCCACAATTAAATCATTGATAGCTACTGGCATTACACAACCACACTCATCCACTATTTTTCCGGTCTATAGTCATTGAACTCACCCCCAGGAGCAATGATATGGCTCTCAAGACCCGCGGCCCTTTCGCGCTGATCATGATCTATTTATGTCCCGGAACGGCCTGGAGTCTCGATCCCCAGTCCATTGATATTTATGGGTTCGACTTCACCCCTACCCTGCTGTTTTCAGAAAGTTATGATGACAATTTCCGCGAACTGGAGCGCGCGCAGTCATCCATGGTGACCAAAGTGGCACCCACTTTCGAACTCAAGGCTGAAGACCGCAACAGTGCCACCCGACTTATCTGGCAGCCTACCCGGTACATTTATCATGACGACTCGGATGCTTCGAATACGGCACAACGCGTGCGCCTCAACAGCATCATGGAATTCACGGATCGCCATCGCCTGAAACTTGACGCGGAAGCACGTAAATACGAGCGCACGACGTCGACCGCTGTCGATGGCATCAATGACAAGATTCGCAGTAACCGCGTCAATGGCCTCTATACCTATGGCGCCAGAAGCGCTGCCAATCAGATCGATCTGGGCGCCAGTTACGCTCAACTTCGCTACGACAATTCGGGAGGCATCAACGACGACAAAGAGCGCGATACCACTGGCCTGACCACCACTTGGTACCACCGCATCGGCAGCAATACACGTGGATTGCTGGAATACGACCATACCGACTTTGATTACCGATCCAACAGCCGCCTCAATAGCACATCCGATGCGGTGCTTGCCGGTGCCGAATGGGACTTCACCGCACGCACCACCGGTAAAGTCCGCGTTGGTTATGAGCGCAAGAACTTTGATGACAGCAGTGTCGATGACCTCAGTAACCCGACCTGGCAGGTGGATCTGCGATGGAAACCACGAACCTATTCGACCTTCTCGTTTGTTGCCCGCCAGGCCATGGCCGAGGGCGACGACGGTGCTGATGCCGTCAAGACCACCTCGGCCCTGGTCGGCTGGCGTCATGGCTGGACCGAACGCATCACCACGGTGGCCGAAGTCGGGCTGGCCCGCTACGAATACGAAGGGCAGGACCGCACCGATGACCTTCGTGACTACAACCTCGCCGTGGAGTACGCAATGCGCCGCTGGCTGGATATCGAGCTGGGCTATCGCTACCGCAACGATGACTCCGATGTCGACAATCAGAGTTTTGAACGCAACATTTTCCTGCTCAGCTTCAACGTCAGTCTTTAAGAGGTTTTCCCTATGAACGCCCGAATGCTTGGCTTGTTGTTCTTGCCATGGCTGTTGCCCGCGACTTTTGCAGCAGACCCCGGCACCCAGTACAAACTGGCAGCCGGCGATGTGTTGCGCATCACGGTATTCGGTGAGCGGGACCTGAGCTTCGAGAAAATCCGTCTCAACGATGCCGGAATGTTTTCCTATCCATTTTTGGGTGACATTGCCGCCAAGGGGTTTACGCCCAATCAGGTGGAAAAGATCATCGTCGATGGGCTCAAGCAAGGTTACCTGGTCGACCCCAAGGTCAGCGTCAACCTGATCGTCTACCGCTCGTTCTACATCAATGGAGAGGTACAGAAACCCGGTAGCTATCCGTTCGAGCCCGGCTTGACGCTGGAAAAAGCCATCGCCCTGGGCGGCGGCCTGACCGAACGAGCCTCGATCAAACGGGTGACCATCGTGCGCGGCGATGGCTCCCCACCACTGACCGACAAGGTCACGCGCAGCACCGCCATCGCCCCCGGTGACACCATTTCCATTGCACAAGGCTTTTTCTAATCATGGATAACAGCCCAAGCCTATATGTCGAGCGTCCGATCCAGCCGCATGTGCCGCAGCATCAGCCGTACAGCGAGGAAAAGGACACCATTGACCTGCTCAAATACTGGAGGGTGATCTGGCGCGCCCATTGGAAAATCGGCTGGTTGATAGTGCTTGGCTGTGCACTGGCGATGGCCACGCTGTCGTTCATTCCTGCGCAGTACACCGGTAGCACCACCCTCCTGATCAAAGAAAAAACGCCCCCGCTGCTGACATTTCAGCAAGTCACGGATTCAAGCTCCGGTACCGTCGACTATTTGCAGACGCAACTGGCACTCTTGCAATCGCGGGACCTGGCTGAACGCGCAGTCAAAAAGCTGAGCCTGACCACTCATCCGGTCACTGATCCACGTCAGCAACCGAAGTCCTGGTTTGCGCCACGGCGATGGTTGGCCGCGCTTGAACTGGACCAATGGCTGCCAGTACTGGGCCGCTTTATACCCGTGCAGGTGAGGCCCTCCGAAGCCGATGTCTTCAATCAAGTCACGCAGGATCTGATGCGGCGTACCCATGTCAAATTCGTCGGCAAGAGCCAGCTGATCAAGATAGAAGTGGAATTGCCCGACCCTGGTTTGGCTGCCGCTACCGCCAACGCCATTGCCCAAGGCTTCATCGATAGCCAGTTCGACAACAATCTGAGGTCCTCACAGACCAATACCAGCTGGATGAATTCACGCCTGATCGAGTTGCGTAATAACCTGCGCAGTGCCGAAAACAAACTTCAGGCCTATCGGGAAGCACAAGGCCTGGTTGACGTCGGCGGCGTCGGCGGTGTCGCCACCATCAGCGCCAATGAACTGGAAATGACCGGCAACCGCATGATCGATGCGCGCCGTAACCTGGCAGAAGCCGAGAGCCGGTTCCGCCAGGTACAGACCTTGAGCAATGGCAACCTGAGCAAACTGTCCAGTGTGCCGGCCGTCTTGAGCAATCCTCTGGTGCAAAAATTCCAGGCGCAACAGGCCAAGGCTCAAGCCAAGGTCGAAGAACTGTCCGGGCGCTATGGTCCAAAACACCCGACTCTGGCCGCCGCGCGCGCCGAGTTGCGTACGGCCACCGACAGCTTGCGCCTGCAGGTTCGACAGGTGGTGGCTAGCATCGAACAGGATTACCAGCTAGCCCGAACCAGTGAAAACTCACTGCGTAAATCATTCAACAGCAACAAGGCGCAGATACAGGACATTTCGCGCAAGGAGTTCCAGCTGCGTGAATTTCAGCGTGAGGTCGACAGCAGCCGCGCGCTGTATGAGACCTTCATCACCCGTTTGAAAGAAACCACGGCCACGGCCGACATGGACGCTACCAAGGCGCGCATCGTCGACCCTGCGATTGTTCCTCTGGAACCGAGCAAGCCTCGTAAATCATTGATTGTAGCGATTGTTGCCATCGTGGCGGCACTGATCGGTGTTGTGCTGGCATTACTTTCAGAAACCCTTAACAAAACCTTCAAGACCGACGAAGCGATCGAAAGCACGCTTGACGTTCCCCTGCTCAGCGTGGTGCCGCTGGTCACGAGGAAAAGCCGCCGGCAACTCGCGCGACTGTTCGACGACAACGACCATCCGCGTTTCTGCGAGACCATTCGTAACCTGCGCACCTGGTTGATGTTGCACAGCAGCGACATGCCGTCTCATGTGGTTCTCGTTGCCTCGACCATGGCCGATGAAGGTAAAAGCACCATCGCCAACAATCTGGCCTACTCACTCGCCAAGCTGGAACGTGTCCTGTTGATCGACGCCGACATGCGCAGACCCAGCCTGTCGCTCAACTTCGATTTTCCGGCGGACGGCCCGGGGTTGGCCAACGTTCTGGCAGGCACTGCGCGGCTCGAGGACTGCATCCGCACTGTCGGCAATCTCGACATGCTGCCGGCCGGGAAGCTGTCACCGCCACCGCTGGATCTTCTCAGCTCGCCGCGCCTGGCCCCCATGCTAGAGGCGCTGAAGTCGCGGTACCAACGCATCATCATCGACTCCCCGCCTGCGCAAATGGTCAGCGATGCACTGTTGCTGGCCAAGCATTCGGATGCGGTGATCTACGTGATCAAGGCCCAAAGCACGCCTGTCAGCCAGGTGCAGAAGTGCCTCGCGATACTGCAGCAGAGTCATGCGCCGGTGTTCGGTGTGGTGCTTAACCAGGTTGACTTGAGCAAGGCCCGCAAACAGGGCTACAGCCATTCCGATACGTTCCAGAACTACGACTACATGTCCAGGTAAATCTTGTACCTGTCTGTCCAGTAGTCTCCCTCCAAACATCTACCAAAAGCTGCTTCATTCCAGTCGAGCTATACCAGCGTGCGGGAACGAGGGCGTGCAGTATTCGGCGCCGAAGTCCAACCCATGCCCGGAGGTTGAGCCGATGACATCGCTCTACACCGCTCAAATGACGCGCCGTCGAGGTCTGACCTTCTGGGGCCAATGGCTGTGCGCACTCACCCTGGTCAACCTGCTGCTGGTGTTGCTCGTGTACGGGCGAGTCGGCAGCCTCACCAGCGAATACCGCGTTCTGATGATTCTCACCGTTCTAGGTTCGGTGCCGATCTACAGCGTCATGCAGGTTTACCACAAGCGTCATGAGTGGTTGTCAGGGCTTGCTCGGCTGCTGGCGGCCTGGATGATCTTGCTGGCCGTGCTGATCAGCATTGCCTTCGTCACCCAGACCAGTGTGATTTTCTCGCGTCAGGTGATCATTGTCTGGGCCGTGTTGGGATACCTGGTCCAGGCGGCGAGTTTTTTGCCCCTGCATTACCTGGCCCGACTGCATTCGCACAAGCTCTGCAACGAGCGCCGCGCGGTGATCATCGGGACGTGTCCGACCGCCCATAAGCTGGCGAGAAAACTGTCCAGGCGCAATCGCGTACCGCTACTGGGTTTTATTGCAACCGCCGAACATACCGGCCCGGCCCCGAGCATTCTGCCGCTGCTGGGACGCATCGACGAGATTCGCGAAATTATCACCCGCCTACATGTACGCCGCGTCTACATCGTCTTGCCAATGGCACAAGCCGCCATCATCGAAGCCTTGTACATCGATCTTCTGGACATGAATGTCGACGTGGTCTGGATCCCCGATTTCGGCAGCATGGTGCTGCTCAATCAGTCGATCTCGGAAATAGAGCGAATGCCGGCCATCTACCTCAATGAAAGCCTTATCAGTTCGCACCCCGGCAGCCTGCTCTGCAAAGAGCTGTTTGAACGTAGCCTGGCCGCCGTGGGCATTATTGTGCTCAGCCCCTTGCTGCTGATCGTGGCGGCAGCCATCAAGCTTTCCTCGCCCGGCCCGGTGTTGTTCAAACAAAATCGCTACGGCTGTAACGCTGAGGTGATCAAGGTCTGGAAGTTCCGGTCGATGCGTTTGCACGACGACAACGAAGTCCGTCAGGCCACCCGCGAGGATGACCGCATCACCCCGCTTGGGCGTTTTCTGCGCCGTAGTTCCATCGACGAGTTACCGCAACTGTTCAACGTGCTCTGCGGTGAAATGGCCCTGGTCGGCCCGCGACCGCACGCGGTCACGCACAACATTTATTACACCGGCAAGGTTCGCGCCTACATGGCCCGTCATCGCCTCAAGCCGGGCATCACCGGGTTGGCCCAGATCACCGGGCATCGAGGTGAAACCCAGACGCTGGAAAAAATGCAGCAGCGCGTCGCCCAGGACCTCAACTACATCAACCAATGGTCGCTGTGGCTCGATATCAAGATTCTGGTCAAGACCCCTTTTACGTTGTTCTCAAAAGATATTTATTGAGGTATCAGGCAATGATCGACCTGGAATTAATCGGCCATTACGCACCCACTCTGCTGGACGCCAACAAGGCATTTTCCTTCATCAATTTTGCGTCCGTCGGCAGTCTGTTCGACCGACACCCGACGTCCATCGCCTATTTTTGCGACGGCATGCTGATGTCAACCTTCATGTCGCGCATCACCGGCCGCACGATCGGCCGGGTCAGCTTCGACTTCACGTCCATCGCCGACTCTGTGTTCAGTTGCGCCGAGAAACAAGGCAAGCGCCTCTATTTTGTCGGTGCCCGGCAAGCCGAACTGGACCTGTTCATCGATAAGATCAAGGCTCGCTACCCGGCGCTGATTATCGCCGGTCATCACAACGGCTATTTCGACGCGCCGCAGGCCGCGTGCATTCAAACAGACATCTGCCGCAGCGAAGCGAACATCCTGATCGTAGGTTTGGGCGCCGGGCTGCAGGAACAGTTCGAGCAGGATGCCCTGCGTGCCGGCTTCCCCGGTGTGGCATTCACCTGTGGTGGTTTCATTCGCCAAGAAGCCACGGCCACTCATGATTATTACCCTGAGCTGATCAACCGCCTGCATCTGCGCGCGTTCTATCGGATGTACTGCGAACCGCACACCATCAAACGCTACCTGATCGACTACCCGACCAATTTTGTTCATCTATTGGTGAAGATCGTTCGGCGGGAAGTGACCATCAATGTCACTTATCCTGAGCGCCTTGATCAATGCACATTGATCACTGAGCAATAACCATGCATATCCTGTTCATCCTCAAGGACTTCAAGCCCGATGGTGGCCTGGAGCGTGTTCAGCAACGCCTGGCCAGACAGTTTCTCGAAGATGGCCAGCGTGTCAGTTATTTCGTCATGAACGGCGACACGCCGGACGATGAAGGGGCTGCCACGCTCAATGGCGGTGGCAATGGAATCGTCGGTCTGATCAAGTCCATCGTATTGCTGCGGCGGATTATTCGTCGCGAACAGGTGACCCACCTCATCGCCGCCAAGGAACGAGCCAACCTCTGCACCTGGTTTGCCACCTTGGGTAGCCCATGCAAGGTCATCTACAGCCGTCATGCCGCACTGGATTGCAGCGAACAAAAAATCAGTCCCGCCACCCTGCGTCTGCTCTATGCGTTGTACCTCTGTGGCAACGGCCGGGTAGTGACGGTTTCCAACGGGCTGCGCCAGTCCCTCGCCGAGCGGGTGCCCTGGGGTCGCGAGCGCATCCGTTATTGCCCCAATGCAGTGGTCACCGAACAACTGCTCAGTGCCGCACAGACGCCCATGCTCACCGGGTTGCCGGCCGAGTTCTGGTTAGCGGTGGGCCGACTGGTGGAACCGAAGGGTTTCCACCTGCTGCTCGACGCCTATGCCATGGCCTTGCGCAGCGCCGCGCTGCCGGATCTGGTGATCATCGGCGATGGCCCGTTACTCGCCGCGCTGACCTCACAGGCTGGCCGCCTGGGCATCGAGAATCGTGTGCATTTCACCGGTTTCCTGAGCAATCCGTACCCATTGATCAGGCAGGCTCGACTGCTGATCCTGAGTTCGTTTCATGAGGGCTTGCCGACCGTGCTGATCGAAGCCCTGGCGCTGGGCACGCCAGTGTTGGCCTGCGACTGCGAAACCGGGCCCAGGGAACTGCTTGATAACGGCCGCCTTGGCGATCTGGTCAAGGTCAATGATGTAGCGGCACTGGCCGAAGGGATGCTGCGCAGCGTGACCTCGCAACGCCATGCTGCGCCAAGCGGCCAAGTGGCCGCTGACGCCGTCCGACAGTACACCAGTCAATACGCCGCGCAGGCGTACTACCAGGTATGGAGTCAATGAAAAGGCTGCTGATTATCCTGCAGGACTTGCGCGGAGGTGGCGCCGAAAAAATGATGGTGCGCCTCGCCAGTGCGCTGACTGATGCAGGCAATGACGTGACCTTACTGATGCTCACCGATACAGGTGTGAACTCGGCGTGCATCGACCCAAGGGTCAAGCGCGTCGAGCTGCACAGTGCGCGCAGTTCCAGGGCGGTGCCGGCGCTGGCACGCTTTCTTCGCCAAAACCGCTTTGACGCGCTACTGGCTGCCCTCACCCACGTCAACGTGGTAGCCATCGCCGCGGCCACGCTGTCCGGTACTCTGGCGCGCCTGCATGTCAGTGAGCGCAATGCGTTTTCTCATGACAAACACGTCAACCCCGCATTGGCGGTGCGCACCGCGTATCTGTTGGCACCGCTGCTGTACCGACTCATCCCCAATCCGGTGATCTGCGTCTCGCGCGGTGTCGCCCAGGATCTGGTCGACACCACCATCACCCGTGCGCAGGATGTCACCATCGCCGATAACCCGGTGCTCGATAACGACTTTCGCGACAAGGCGCCGGGACGTCCGAATCACCGCTGGCTGCTGAAAAAAACCACCCCGGTGATTGTCGCCGTAGGTCGCCTGGCACGGCAAAAAGGCTTTGACGTATTGATCGATGCCTTCGCCCGATTAGCCGATCCCGATGTTCGATTGATCATTTTCGGCGAAGGCGCGCTCAGAACCGAGTTATTCGAACAGGCCGTCGCCTTGGGCGTGGCCGACCGCTTCGATCTGCCGGGCTATACCAGCGATCCATTGGCGGAAGTGGCAGCGGCCGATTGCTTTGTGTTGTCGTCGCGTTTCGAGGGCAGCCCCAACGCGCTGGTCGAAGCCATGTCCACGGGCACCCCGGTGGTATCGACCCACTGCCCCTATGGCCCGCAAGAGATTCTCGACAATGGCGCGATTGCACCGCTGGTGGCGGTCGACGACCCTGATGCACTGGCGCAGGCGATCACCGTGGAACTGACGTTGCCACGTGATGCAAACCGTCAGGCGCGCATTGATGCCGCTGCCCGTTTTGTGAGTGCCTGCGCGGCGAAAACTTATCTCGATGCACTCCTGGGAGCCAGTCGTCATGAATAAACTGGAAGTCAGGTACACCACCCTGCGCGACGCTTTCACGTTGTTCGGCGTGCTGTTCTACATCCAGGTCATCGGATTTTTTTTCGGATTGGCTGATGTGTCGAATCTGGGTGCAGCCGAAAAAGACCTCGAAGGCAACGTGGTCAACCAGATCTGCGGCCTGATCACCCTGCTGGTTCCGCTGTTCTTCTTCATCCGCAACAAGGTCTTCATCAGCAAAAGCTTTTACCGGAACAATGCCTTCCTGCTGCTGTTCATACTCGGCCTGGCTGTTTCGATCAGTTGGTCCCACGACCCGATGTTGAGTTTCAAACGTTTTGTGGCGTTGATCAGCGTGGTGTTCTTTGCAGGGTTCGTCGCCTACAACTACAGCCTCGAGAAAATCGCCTTCATGCTCGGCTGCATCATTGGTGCCGCTGCGTTGTTCGGCTTGATATTGGGACTTCTCAGGCCTGACATCGCTTTCATTGACGGCGGTATTCGCGATGGTGCGTTCAAGGGGATTTTCCCGGAAAAGAATGCCGGCGCCCGGATCAACGCTATCGCCATTCTGTTACTGCTGCCGATGATTCGTCAGCGCAATCCCTGGGCCATCCTCTACTCGATATTCTCGCTGATCGCGATTGCGCTGGCCCAATCTGCCACGGCTTTGGCGCTGATTGTTGCCGGCACAGTCAGTTATTGGTACTTCCTCACTCTTATCCGCATGCACATCAATCGCTCACTGACAGCATTCCTTGGTACGACATTTATCTATTTGCTGATCTGCCTTTTTCTCTATGGCAATTACACGCTGCTGCTGGGGCTGATCGGGCGTGACGACTCACTCACCGATCGCACGCTGATCTGGGGTCTGCTCGCTCCGCTGATCGATGCCGAATTCCTCAAGGGCTACGGCTTCGGCGCCTTCTGGTCCAGCCCGGGCGCCGAGACGTTCATCAATCGCTGGGGTTACATCGGCAATGCCCACAGCGGCTACATGGAAACCTTGCTTAACGGCGGAGTCATTCAGCTGACAGCGCTTATCCTCATGCTGATCGAAGCGCTGATCAAACACTACCGGGCCGTGGTGGCGGATCAGTCGCCACGGTTTCACGCCAGCGCAATGGTCATCATCGGATCGTTCATGCTCACTAACTATGTGGCGTACGTCGTTCCCAACTACCGCAGCGCAGAGTTTCTGGTGTTCTGCATTCTGGCCCTCTCATTTCGGCATCACCACGTGACATACCCCCAGTTGTCACCGGCAACCCTGCGTCAACGTCCGCCTGGCAAGGCATTACCACGCGACTCGGCCAAGGCGTAACAAGAGGAGAAATAACCGTGCCAGACCAAGCCCCCCCTTCACCCCATTCAGTGTGCGTCATAATCGCGATGTACAACGGCGCCGACAGCATTGAGCAAACACTGGCGTCCGTGGCCGGGCAAACGCGACTGCCCGATCATGTCATCGTCATCGACGATGGTTCCACCGATGATGGCCCCCAACGGGTCAAAGACTTCGCGGCGCCGTTTCGCCTGACGCTGTTGCACCAAGCCAACGAAGGCCAAGCCAGTGCCCGCAACCACGGACTGCAGCACTGTGAAGAGACTTTTGTGGCGTTTCTCGATGCCGATGACAGATGGTATCCGCAAAAACTGGAGCAACAAGTGGCACTGTTTGACGAACTGATTCGTCAGGGACGGCCGGTGGGGCTGGTAGATTGCTACGTGCATAACGATTACAGCGACGGCAAGCGAATACTGGAAAACCGGCAAAAAAACGGCAGGCATTTCGACGATTTCATCCGCGCCAACGTCCTCAATGGCGTGTCCTCCGCGATGGTCAGACGCGACGTGATCATGCAACTCGGCGGCTTCAATGCCAGCCTGCGTTACTCCGAAGACCGCTTCATGTGGACCCGGATCGCCGAACACTGGGAGGTCCACACGGTGCCAGAGGTGCTGCTGCAGCGCATGGTCAACAGCGCCAACATGACCGCGCAACCGACAAGGTACTACCCGTACAAGATCAGGTTCATCGAAGCCTTCCTCGCCCTCTATGGCGCGCAGCTCAGCAAGCAGCAACGGATCGATTTCGCGCTGGGCGGCCACAGCGACTTTCTCGAACTGTTTTCCCGCAGAGGCGAGCATGCCCAGGTGATCGGTGTGTACCGGCGAATGCTGGAGTATTCCTGGCAAACGCTGATCTTCAGGAACGGCAAACCGACATTGCGCTTCCTCTACGCGTGCGTCCGATCATTGCGCAAGCCAGCTGCGTCAACCACCGCTCATTGAGCCGGCATCCGCCATGGCCAATCACCGTCTGGTTAAATTGATCTGGATTTTCACCGAGAAATTCGGCCTGATTTTCCTGTCGATGATTACCTTTGTTGCGTATGCCAGGCTGATGTCGCCGGCAGAGCTGGGGGTGGGCACGGTGATCATTGTGATCGTCGAGATGTTCGCCATCCTCTACTCGTCAATGCTCGAAGATCCGCTGGTACGGTTGGAGCGTCTGGAAGAAAAACATATTTGCACGGCCTTCTGGTTCGCGGTGCTGATCAGCCTGGCCTCCATCGTCGTCATATCGTTCGCGGCCATGCTGTATACGAAATCCTTGGCGCTGCAATGGATGACGGCGGTCGCCTCGGTGAAAATTCTCTTCACCATGATGGCGCGGGTCTATGTCGTGGAAATGCGCCGCACCGGCAACTTCAAAATGCTGGCCTCGCGCACGCTATTGGGCAAAGTGGCCGGCGGTGTGGGGGGAATCGCCATTGCGTTCTGGGGATTTGGCGCCTGGGCCGTGATCGCTCAAGCGCTGATCATGGAGTTCGTTTCCATCGTCGTATTGATGCTCGGAAACCGCCGGCGGATTGCCTTCTACATTGACGGGCCCTTCCTGCGCGAATTGTTGACGGCCGGAGCACCGCTTGCCATCAACGTAATGAGTTCGCAGACGCTGCAGCGCGGCGTCAATGTGGTACTTGGCATTACGGCCGGCGCCCATGCCGTCGGCATGTTCAATATGGCTATGCGCATCATCGATCTGCCTCGCTCGGCGATCTATAACGGCCTCTTGAGTTATGCGCTGCCGGTGTTCGCCCGGCGCGGAAGCGATACTGCGCGGTTGATCGAGGTGATCAGCGACTCGACGGCCATCAGCGGGTTCCTGCTCACGCCACTGTTCGTCGGTATCGCGTTAACGGCCGAGGACATCATCCTGTTGATATTCGGCGCCAAATGGGCAGACGCCATTCCCTTGCTGCAAGTACTTGCCTGCACGGCGGCCATCGGCAACACCGCCATGTACGCCATGACAGCCCTGGTGGCGGTCAATCGAACCCACCTGATCGTCAAGGCTGAATTGGCAACCACCCTGCTGGCGCTGGCGCTGGTTTACAGCCTGGGTCACCTCTACGCAGGCATGGCTGCCGCCGTGGCCTTGCTGGCGCGGATGGTGATCATGACGCCCCTGCAGGTCCGCGGGCTGAACACGGCAATAGGTTATGGCTGGCGAGTATTCATCGAATCCAATTATCGCAGCATGATCGCCTCGCTCATCATGGCCGCCGCCGTGGTGCTTGTTTCTCCGTACCTGGATTTTCGGGGCTATTGGCATCTGGCCGCCAACATCGGAATCGGCACGCTCACTTATGCGCTGGCCTATAGCGCGTTGCACCCACGATGGCCGCAAGAATTCAAATCGGTGTTCACTGCTCGTTGAATGCCCTCATCAATGCATGGGTATCTGACTGGCGGTTATTGCCCTTTGTAGGAGCGAGGCCTCCCCGCGAAGGCGGCCTAATCGTCGGCTGGGCTCTTTGATCGTGTACATATCCGTTTTTGCGGTAACGGCTGCTTAGGGTTCCGCCCTTACGGCGGGTCACTTTCGAAAAGCGCGAAAGTAACCAAAGCGCTTTTTGCCCCGCCATTCGGTGCCTCGCGCAGGCTCGGCATGCCCTCACTCCGGCATTGCTCCGGGGGCCCGCCGCCATCGGCCATCCATGGCCGGGGGCGGCTACCGCGGCATCCTTGCCGCGGCATCCTTGCCGCGGTGCCCCCTGCGCAACGCCTGCGTTCGGCCTCTGGGAAAGGGGCGGCAGATCAAGATCAAAAGCCAAAGCAACGGCAACGGCAAGATCAACAGCTTCGCGAGCAGGCTCGCACACACTTGGAGTGGGTACATTCGGGGAAGACTGGTCGGCTGACAGGCCGCCATCGCAGGCAAGCCAGCTCCCACAGGAGGAGCGGGCATATATAAAATCTGTGTACGACACAAATCCTGTGGGAGCGGGCTTGCCCGCGATAGCGGCAGGTCAGTCAATGTGATGTTGAATGTGCCGCCATCATCGCAGCACACAAAAAATCAGAACACATCCCCAACCAACGCACATCCGCTCGGCTGTTCACCACTCAACAGGCCGAGCGTTAGCTCGCCTGCAGCTTTTGATGTTGACGCACCGCCCCCTCGAGAGGCCGAGCGCAGGTTCTGCGCAGTGGGCAACCCGGCATGGATGCCGGGTTAGCCGCGCACGGCCATGGATGGCCGATCGCGGCGGGCCCACGGAGCAGGACCGGAGCGAGGGCATGCCGAGCCTGGGCGAGGCACCGAACGAAAGGGGCAGAAGCGCTTTGGTTACTTTCCGCCGGGCCGCGCAGGCTTTTCGAAAGTGACTCGCTGTAAAAGCGAAACCGCCAGCGGCCATGACCGCAAAAACGGATATGTGCACCCTCTCCCGCATCCCGCAAGAACCCAGGAACCACACGACCCGCACGGACCGCACTCCCCATCTTGTCCAGTCTTCTTGTGACCGGAGCGCCCTATCATGGGAAAAACCACGCTGATTACAGGCGGAGCCGGATACATCGGTTCCCATACCACCTTGGCCCTGATCAACGCCGGCCAGCAGGTACTGGTGCTCGATAATCTATGTAACAGCTGCCGCGAATCGCTCACGCGTCTGGAGCGTTTGACCCAGACACGGGTCGATTTCATTGAAGGCGATATTCGCAACACCAAGCTGCTCGACGACATTTTCAGCCGCTACGACATCGACGCCGTGATGCATTTTGCCGGTCTCAAATCCGTCGAGGAAAGCGTTCGAAAGCCACTGGATTATTACGCCAACAATGTGGTCGGCACGCTCAATCTCTGCCATGCGATGGCCCGACACGAAGTCTTCAAACTGGTGTTCAGCTCATCGGCCACCGTGTATGGCGCCCCCCGGCAGATACCGATCATTGAAGACCTGGGCACCGGCAAACCGATAAGTCCATACGGTCGCACCAAGCTCCTGATCGAAGAGTTGCTCACCGACCTATGCCTGTCGGATCCGCGCTGGAGCATCGCTGTATTGCGCTACTTCAACCCGATCGGCGCGCATGAGAGCGGGCAGATCGGGGAAAACCCCAACGGCAGGCCCAACAACCTGTTGCCTTGCCTGACCCAAGTCGCGATGGGGCGAGTGCCCGAATTGATGGTGTTCGGCAGCGACTACCCCACCGTCGACGGAACATGCGTGCGCGACTACGTGCATGTGGTCGACCTTGCCGATGGCCATCTCAAAGCGCTGCAAGCGTTGCAGGACAGAAACGGCATCCATGCCTGGAACCTGGGAACCGGTATTGGCTACAGCGTTCTGCAGATCATCCGTGCCTTCGAGGACATCACCGGCATTAGCATCCCCTTCCGATTCGCGCCGCGCCGCGCCGGCGATATCGCTGAATGCTGGGCCAATCCCACCAAGGCCGGGCGTGATCTGGGCTGGTACGCACAGCGCGACCTGGTGCGGATGATCATCGACACCTGGCGATGGCAGCTGCGTAATCCGCATGGCTACCACGCCCAGTCCGAGTTATTGGCAACCGTTGCGTTAAAGCAACGGGTATGAGCAAAAGGCCCATGTCCAGGTATGTTCTGCTGATTGTCCTGGCAGCGGTTGTTTGCCACGCACCTGGAGCGTCCCCGCAGCCGCTTGCCGATGGTTTGGTGCTGTGGCTCGACGCCGCCGACGCCTCGAAAATGACCCTCGATGCCCACGGTCGTCTCTTGCGCTGGCACGACAAGTCCGGCAAGTCCAACGACGTTACCGTAGACGATGCAGCAAGCACCGCGCTGCCGCTGCGCGTGGAGAACGCCATGAATGGTCATTCCGTGGTGCGTTTCAGTGGCGCTTCGGCGTTCCTCGGCAAGACGATTCGCGCTGCAAAAGGCCCCGTTACTGTGTTGGTCGTGTCACGCAGACTGACTGAACAAAGCAGCGGTGAGACCTGGCAACGGCTGTTCAGCTCGCGCCCGCAAATCGCCGATAACGACAACGTGGCACCGAATTTCGCGATCAGTGTGCAACAGACCACCGCCTACGATCCGACCCTGTTTTTCCTGGAGCTCAACGACGTACCCATCGGCCCCTATGCGGTCGGGCGCAACGTGGTCGGCAGCACCGAAGACCTGCGCGGCGACATCGGCGAAGTATTGGTGTACGACCGCCACCTGGCCTCCCTCGAGGAACGGCAGCGCGTGTTTCAGTACCTGGCGAACAAGTGGTCTGTCGCCATGCCCAAGGCTGCCAATTCCTGGACCCGTGTCGGCCCTCTGGGCACAACACCGAAACAGATTAACGCCCAACTGCCGCTGTCTGATCAAGGCAATGTCGGCCAATGGAGGCTGGACCCACGATTCTGCGACGACTTCGATGGTGCGACCCTTGATGCCAGTCGCTGGCACGTCAACAATGCTAAAGGCACTGAATCGCTCGGGCGTAAGCCGGCGCTGTTCAAGCCGGACAATGCCTACTTGAGCGATGGCCATCTGAACATCGTATTTCGCAAGGACACCTTGCCGCAAAAGTACGTACGACTCGGCTATGAAGGCTATAGCTCGGCGATGGTCCGTACGATCGAGCGCAGTTTTTACGGTTACTACGAAGCCCGGGCCAAACCGATGGACTCGGCAGGTTCCAGCGCCTTCTGGCTCGCGTGGACGGGGCTTGCCGATAACGCCACGGAAATCGACATCTTCGAAATCGGTGGCAAAACCAAAAACGCCTCCTTCGACCGCATGTACAACATGAACGCCCACGTTTGGGCCACGCCGCACAGCACCGAGCATTTGAGCGATGGCAGCAACTGGATCAGCCCTTGGCGGCTGGCCAGCGACTTCCATGTCTACGGTTTTGACTGGCAGCCCGACACGTTGCGCTGGTACGTAGACGGCGTCCTGGTACGCGAGGCAAAGAACACCCACTGGTTTTTCCCGATGGAGATCGTCTTTGACAGCGAGGCCATGTGGAAGTGGTTCGGTGTTGTCGACGACGCCGACCTGCCCTCCACCTTCAGCGTGGACTACCTCAAGGTGTGGCGTCGCGGCAAATAGCCTGACTCCTGCACTGCACTACCCAAAAACCTGGAACACACTCATAAAAGAGGTCGCAGCAATGAACGGTACGATGACTTCCGATCAAGCGATAGCCTGCCTAAACCTGGCGCTTGAACGTAACAAACAACTGTTCAGCGAAGCCTATCACTTGAGCCACACCGCCCTTGATCTTCTCGACCAGCCCAACATGGACGTCGAACAGTTCACGCAATATCAGAAGAAAAGACGACAGGCCGATCTTAAATACCTGGAAGCTATCGAACACTTGCGATTAATCATGGTTGAATATTCTATTCATTTCCCCGCAGCGGAGCCCCCACTGCATGAGTCGTCGGTTTGGATAGGGATGACGACGGCTTTCAGAGGCTATTTCGGGGACGCCACAGACAGATAGTTCGTTGACACAAAAATGGACCTCTTTTCAGAGGTCCTTTTTTTACTAAATAATCGGAAGCCCCTTGTTGATAATCTCACGCGTGTAACTCGCCAGCTCTTTGGTAGTCATGCTCGCGACCACATCCGCCTCGATGGGCTGATGGGCTACGATACTGACTTCAGTAGAGCGCAATGAGTTGTAAGCCACGTCCCCAACAGCAGGACTGATCGTTACTGGAACGATACCCACCCCCATGTCCTTGGCAACCCGGAAGGCTCCCGACTTGAAAGGCAACATATCCCCGCCTTTGTTTCGGGTGCCTTCAGGAAAGATCCAGAGGGAAGTATTGTCAGCAACAACGCTCTTGGAGATCTTGCGCAGACTCTGGATCGACGCCCGAGGGCTGTTCCTGTCAATGAACAGGCTGCCCGTCAGCCAATACAATTGCCCGACCAGAGGCAACCACTTAAGTGATTTTTTACCGACAATAACCGTACCTGGTTTAAGCGCCTCAGCAACAATCAGAACATCATAATTACACTGGTGGTTTGCCACATAGATATACGGTTGGGCGGTGGAGATGGTGTCGAATCCACTGACAGCGACGCGAACCGAGAATATTTTATTGATCACTGTGTATGACCGGCAGGCCACATGCAGGTTTTTGTTCTTTGAAGGATTGACTAACATGAACAAGCATAAAAAGGGAAAACTCAGAACAATGAACAGCAACACCAACAGCCACCGCACAAAAAAAATCATAACTTATCCACCTTGCCTAAATCACTTGAGCCACTGAAAAGACCGCCCCGAACATCAGTACGTTCGATCAGCGCGACACCATAAAAGCCTTCATCATCAACACACACCATCAATCCAAAACCGTGGGCCAGGACGCCATTCGCCAGTTCGGCCAATTGATAGGCCCCCACCAGAGACAGACTCAAAGCCTTTGCCCGATCCAGAATATCGAGCCTCGCCCCGAGGATCAGATTCAGTCCGCCAGTACAACAAACCGAGACCTATGTTAGTAGCTGCCCGAATGGGCAGGTTAATTAAAGCGACATCCCATGACGAGCAGCACTGATCGCTCAATGATGATTAATTTGTCCTCTCCGGCGAGTTGAAAATGGTGACATCTTTATATCGAACGTAAAAAATTTCAGACACTCCAAACCCTGATTCTCTAGTACCTCCGTACCAAAAAAACATATGAAATAACTAACCTTTTTTTCACAGGCATGACACTCCGCCCCCCTTGCGAGGCATTCATCTGTGCTACGGACCCTACCTGGCGAGGTGCTGCCATTGTATTCAAGAAATTACAACTCAGGCCATCCTTCCTGCAGCGCTTCGATCCTGTATGATAAGCCCCCCGCTCTTCTCACTAAGAGCGCTGACCACGGAAGGTAATATTGGTGAATGACTGGCGCGAATATTTCATAGAGTTGATTTCTGGCTGTACTTCTGAAAATGAATTATTCAATGAACTGATTAAAATAACTTCCAACTTGGGTTTCGAGTTCTGTTCCTATGGATTAAAAACCCACTCACCGTTAGCCCCAGCCCCCCCTCAATATTTTCTACGGTCAAACTACCCTGGTGCCTGGGAGAAAAAATATGTAGCCGACGATTATTTTTCTCAGGACCCGACCGTTGAACACGGGCTGACACGCTCCATTCCCATGCGCTGGTCCGCGGAAGAGCAAAGTCAAAAACTGGAGTTCTGGGAAGAAGCGCGACATTACAACCTCAATCATGGTTGGTGCCTTTCTTCGCAACGCGAATACAACACTATTGGCTTGCTCTCTGTTTCCCGCTCCGCTGAATATATTTCCACGGCAGAGTTGGAGAGCAAAGAGACTAAATTAATTTGGTTGACTCAGTTAGTGCATGAGTCCATGACGCGTTTTTTTGCCGAAAAATCCACACCTGAAAAGTACAAGCCATTGACCGCACGCGAAAAAGAAACCCTGAAATGGACGGCCATGGGAAAAACTTATGTCGAAATCAGCATTATTCTGAATATCGACACGCGAACCGTGAAATTTCATTTGGTCAACTCCATGCGCAAACTCCAAGCCTCGAATAAAGCCGAAGCAGCGGTCAAAGCATCCTTGATGGGTTTGCTGCTCTAAGCCAGGGCCTCTGCGGCACCTACAAGAACTGTCGTGCTGGAAGGCAGCGGGAAATAAACCATAGCGCAGGGATACGTCAACGAGGTGACATCGGCGTTGCCGAATTCCACGTTGTAGTCGATACCTGCGGTGCCGCATATGGCACAGGCTGAAGCTGGCCCATGAGGCCGCCTCAGCAGCAGGAAGGACACAGGTCAGGGCGTCAGCTCTTCAAGCTTGCGATCGCCAACCATCGTCCCGTGCAAACACTCATCCAGGAACCTCACTACCGTCCCCATGCAGGCGACCCGCTCCTCGACATGGGGCATGTGGCTGGAGTTCTGGAACAACGCCCAACGCACGTTCGGGATCTGCTCCAGATAAGGTCTGACCACCGTCGGTGTTGCTTCGTCGTAGCGACCGGAGATCACCAGCGTCGGCACGTTGATGTGCCGCAAGCGGTCGACAATGGTCCAGTTTTTCAGGCTGCCTATCACATGAAACTCCGTCGGCCCGCTCATGGCATGGTAAACGGTGGGGTCGGCATCGACCTGGGCAAACGTACGCGCGACTTCGTCCGGCCAGGGAAGGACGCGACACACATGGTTGTCGTAAAAAACCCTCGACGCTTGCTGATAGGCGACCGCTTGAAAATCCCCTGCCCGTTCGTGTTCAAGCAATGTTTCATGTACGCCGGCAGGCAACAATTGACGTAAACGGTTGGCTTCCTCAACCCAGACGCGCATATCCGAAGGGGAATTGGCGGCGATCAAGGCCCGTAGCCCCGCAGGTTGCCGTACGGCGTGTTCACTGGCGAGCATGCCGCCCCAGGATTGCCCCAGCAGCGCGTAATTGTCGCTGATTTCCAGATGATCCAGCAGGTTGTCCAGTTCATCGAGAAACAGCGCTACATTCCAGAACGAGGCGTCTTTTTCCGGTAGGTGAGTCGAGCGACCGTTACCCAGTTGATCGTAATGAACCACTGGATAGCCACTCGCGGCGATGTCCTTGAAAGCGTCGACGTAATCATGCGTGCAGCCCGGGCCGCCATGCAGAATCACCAGCGGCGTGTTCTTACCGTCGAAGTGACCCGTGACGCGGTACCAGGTCTGATAAGGACCAAAAGGTGCGAAGCCTTCACGTATTCCGATAGATTCCATTTCTTCATGCCGCCCCTGAAAAACCGTACGGCACACGATACCGGGATCAGATCCTCGAAATAACTAGAGAAACAAATAGGTTTCTGCCCTATTTCAGCTATCGAGCAATCGATAGTGGGTTGCCCGAACCACGGCCTGGACCCGATTCTTGGCCCCGAGTTTATGCATGGCCGAGGTCAGATGGAGGCTGATGGTGGCCAATGAGCGATTCAATTGGCTGGCAATCTCGCCGGCGGTCAGGCCCTCAGCCGCCCATTTCAGGCACTCGCGTTCACGTTTGGTCAGGTGAATGGGAGGCGTGTGAGCCTCCTTGCCAAGCAACGGATAGGCCGCTTCCTGCAAGGCATGGGAAATCAGGCTGAAATCCGCCAGGGTCCGCCGGGCATCGCACAGGACACTGCTGTTGCCGGTACGCAACCCGGTCAAGGAGGCAAAGCCGCCTCTGGGCAGATGAATCGGGACCGACACACCACAGGTCATCTGCGCGTCCTCCAGATAATTCACCACCGGCGCATGGCGCTGACTGATGACCGGCTCCAGCAAGGTGTCAGTCCCGGGTTTGTAAGACCAGACAAAGGGTGAAACACAATTGAGTGCTACCTGCTGGACAGGGTCGATCTGGTAGTAACCCTCTGTACACCAACGCGCATGCCAATCAGCTGGCGTGTTGCGCAGTTTGAGCACCGCGGGTGTGATCAACTTGCCTTCATGGTCCAGCGGCACCGGGCTGTAGTCGTACACCAAGGCATCAAAGCCAAGCTCCTCGGCCAATAGCATGGCGTTGTCCATCTGCTCATCCAGGCTCTTGCCCGACAACAGACGGGGATTGAGGTCTGATAGCTTGGCCTGCATCCATTGCGCTCCCTAATTAATTTCAATCCTGAAATTCAGCACGTAGAATGCCACGCCTCGGCGAGGGACTGCCAGACAAAACCTATAAGAAATACTAGCTTTTGGACGCATGACTTACTCAGTAGGGTTGAGTGATTTGGTCAGCGTGCGAACCGGCCAGCATCATAAAGGGAGAGTGCGATGTGGCGTGAAATCGAACCGGACCAACAAATAAACGTTGAAGTCGACGGCCACAATCTGGTGGTTTACAGCTTTGGCGAGGGCGATGAGGTCCTGCTGTGCCTCAATGGAGGCCCGGGGCTTCCCTGCGATTATCTGCGTGACGCCCATGGCTGGCTCAAGGACAAGGGGTTGCGCGTTGTCGCCTTCGACCAACTCGGCACCGGGGCGTCTGACAGACCCGAAGACCCATCCCTCTGGGACATCACCCGTTATGTCGCTGAGGTGGAAACCGTCCGGCAGGCCCTCGACCTGGGCCGGGTGCACTTGTTGGGGCACTCCTGGGGCGGCTGGCTGGCAATCGAATATGCCATTTACCACCCTCACGCACTCAAAACGATGATTCTGGAAAACACGGTAGGCGATATCCCGCATCTGTCTCAGGAACTGGAGCGTCTGCGCGGCGCTCTGGGCAGCGAAACCGTGGCCATGATGCAGCGCCATGAAGCCATGGGCACCCTCGATCACCCTCAATACCAAGCGGCGATCACCCTTCTCAACTACCGCCATGTCTGCCGCCTGGACGAGTGGCCGGCGCCGGTCACGCGCTCGCTGGGCGACTGGAACATGGGACCGTACACAACCATGCAGGGGCCGAATGAGTTTCTCTACGTCGGCAACCTGAAAAACTGGAACCGTCTGCAGGAAATGGCCGATTTCACCATGCCGGTATTGATTACCACCGGCCAGCACGACGAACTGACGCCGGCCTGTGCCATGCGCATGAAAATGGCGCTCAAGGATGCTGCACTGCATGTGTTCCCCAACAGCAGCCATATGCCCTTCTACGAAGAACCTCACGCCTACTTTCCGGTGTTGCTGGATTTCCTCCAGCGGCACCGAGGTTAGTCGATGAATCTGTCGCGTTACCGTTTCATCCTGTCACGGCCCCTGCAACTGCTGCCGGTGCTGTTCGGCATCAGTCTCATCACGTTTGTGCTGGTGCGCTCGATTCCCGGCGACCCGGCGCGCGCCCTGCTCGGCTCGCGCAGTACGCCGGAGGGGCTGCTCAGGGTTCGCGCTCAGTTCGGCCTCGATCAGCCGCTGTGGATGCAGTATTTCTACTTCCTGAAAAACCTGTTCAACGGCGATCTCGGCCAGTCATTGCTGTACAAGGTCGACGCCTTGAAGTTGATCAGCACGCGGATCGAACCCACGCTGTTTCTGGTGCTTGGCAGTGTGCTGCTGGCAATGTTGATCGCGGTGCCACTGGCCACCGTTGCGGCCCGCAACAAGGGCGGCTGGGGCGACAACCTGATCCGCCTGTTCACCACCGCCGGCCTCGGCATGCCGGCGTTCTGGCTGGGGATCATGTTGATCCTGCTATTCAGTGTGCAACTGGGCTGGTTCCCGGTTTCCGGCTACGGCCGCTCCTGGCTGGACAAACTGCACCATATGGTCCTGCCCTGCCTGACCATTGCCCTGGCGTTATCGGCGGTGTTGGTACGCAATCTGCGGGCAAGCATGCTCATGGAGCTGCAAGCCGACCATGTCACGGCAGCCCGGGCTCGCGGTCTGTCTGAAGACGCGGTGTTTCGACGCCACGTGCTGCCCAACTCGCTCGTACCCGCCGTCAACCTGCTGGCGGTGAACATCGGCTGGCTGATCAGCGGCACAGTGGTCATCGAGAGTCTGTTCGCCATTCCCGGGATCGGCCAGCTATTGGTCCGGGGCATCTTCACCCGTGACTACATGGTGGTCCAGGGCGTGGCAATGGTGCTGGCTTGCGCCACCGTTGCGGTAAACTTCCTCGCTGATGTGATCACGGTAGCCATCGATCCACGCGTGAAAATCCGATGAGCAGTCAGGCAACGACGATTCCCCGACTGAACCTGCGCCTGGGTTTGCGCAACCCTCGATTGGCAATGGGATTGGGCCTGGCAATCCTGCTCGGCTGGCTGGTGCTGGCGATCTTCGCGCCCTGGATCGCGCCCTTTGATCCAATCGCCCAGAACACTGATATTCGCCTGCTGGCGCCGCATCTGGCCCACCCGTTCGGCACCGACAATTTTGGCCGCGACGTCTTGTCTCGAGTGATCTGGTCAGCCCGCATCGACTTGCAGCTGGCGGTGATCGGGGTGATTTTTCCGTTTCTGATCGGCACCTGTGTCGGAGCCTTGTCCGGCTACATCGGCGGGCGTTTCGACACGTTTTGCATGCGCCTGATCGATATCATCCTGGCCTTCCCGTTTCTGGTGTTGATGCTGGCGATCATGGCGATTCTCGGCCCCGGCCTGATGAGTTTTTATATCGCCATGGCCCTGGTGGGCTGGGTGTCCTACGCACGGTTGATCCGCTCGCAGATCCTGATACTCAAGGAAAGTGATTTTGCCCTGGCCGCCAAAAGCCTCGGCTTCGGTCATGGGCGCATCCTGTTTCGGCACTTGCTGCCTAACGCGATGTTCGGCTCGATCGTTTTTTCCATGTCCGATGCGGTGCTGGTATTGCTCAACGGCGCGGCGGTCAGCTACCTCGGCCTCGGGGTTCAACCACCGACCGCCGAGTGGGGCACGATGGTCGCCGAGGGCCAGAGCTTCATCACTTCCGCGTGGTGGATCTGCACCTTCCCGGGATTGGCGATCGTCACCCTGGCCATGGGCTTCAGCCTGCTGGCTGACGCTGTTGCCGAACACTTGGGTAA
The DNA here is from genome assembly GCF_032424305.1 of Pseudomonas sp. JV414. Taxonomy (NCBI): domain Bacteria; kingdom Pseudomonadati; phylum Pseudomonadota; class Gammaproteobacteria; order Pseudomonadales; family Pseudomonadaceae; genus Pseudomonas; species Pseudomonas sp. JV414. The sequence goes on from NZ_VYKC01000002.1 coordinate 272,149, forward strand.
ACGCTCATGAGTGCGCCTGTGCTGAAGGTCGAAGAGCTCAGTGTCATCGCCCGTAAGGGTGAGCACGAGGTAACTCTGGTGGATCGCTTGTCCTTTGACCTGGCCGAGGGTGAAGTACTCGGACTGGTGGGCGAAAGCGGCTCCGGCAAGACCATGGCTTGTCGCGGTTTAATGCGTCTGCTGCCGTCGCCAAACCTGCGAGTCGAAGGCACAACCGTGCAACTGGCCGGGGAAAATCTGTTGCACCTGGACGAGGCTGGCATGCGTCGCATGCGTGGACGTCAGCTGGGTATGATTTTCCAGAACCCCAGCAGTCATCTCGACCCCTTGATGCGTATCGGCGAGCAGATTGGCGAAGGCATTCGTCTGCACCAAGGCGCCAGCAAACGCGAAGCCCGCGCCCAGGCCATCGACGTACTTCGGCAAGTGGGTATTCCCGATCCGCAGCGGCGGGTCGACAGTTACCCTCACGAATTTTCCGGCGGCATGCGTCAGCGCGCGATGATCGCCGTGGCACTGGGCTGCAACCCGAACGTGCTGATCGCCGACGAACCGACCACCGCCCTCGACGTTACGGTGCAAGCGCAAATCCTGCGCCTGCTGCTCGATCTTCGTGACCAGCGTGGCCTGTCGATCATCTTGATCACCCATGACCTGGGGGTGGTTGCCCAGACCTGCGACTCGATTGCCGTGATGTACGCCGGACGCTTGTGCGAGCACGGCAACAAACACGAGGTGCTGGCGTATCCGCGCCACCCTTACACCGCTGGATTGATCGACTGTCAGCCGGCCACCAGTCACGGTCACGCATTGCTCAAAACCATCGCCGGGCAACCGCCCCTGCTCGATGCCCTGCCCCAAGGGTGTCGCTTCAATCCGCGCTGCCAGCAAATCGGCAACCGATGCACATCACTGATGCCCAGTTTGCAGCCCGTCAGCCATGGACACCGCATCGCTTGCCATTACCCCTTGGCCGTCGGAGACCGCTCATGACCCTGCTCAAGGTCAAGGATCTGCAGGTGCGCTTCGCCGCTCCGGGCACTGGTTTTCTGGGCATGAACCGTCAATGGCTGACAGCGGTCAACGGCGTTTCGCTGACCCTTTCGGCCGGAGAAACGCTCGGGCTGGTCGGCGAGTCGGGTAGCGGCAAAAGCAGCTTGGGACGGGCGATCCTGCACCTCAACGAGATTTACGCCGGGCAGGTGCTGTTCGATGGCGTCGACATGGCCCACGCCGGGAAGGTCGATATAGAGCGGCTGCGTCATGGGACGGCGATGGTTTTTCAAGACCCTTACGCCGCTCTCAACCCACGCCTAAGCATCGGCCAGACTCTGGCAGAAGTGCTCCGGGTACAGCGCAAAGTGCCGGAGCCACTGATTGCCGCCCGAGTCGATGAACTGCTGACTCTGGTTGGTCTGCGCCCCGAATTAGCCTCGCGCAAGCCGCACGCCTTGAGTGGCGGCCAATGCCAGCGTGTCGGGATCGCCCGTGCGCTGGCCGTGGAGCCGCGCCTGATCGTCGCCGATGAATGCGTGGCCGCGCTGGATGTGTCCATCCAGGGGCAGATCATCAACCTGCTGCTGGAACTGCGCCAGCGCATGAACCTGGCGATTGTGTTCATTGCCCATGATCTGGCGATCGTTCGCCGGCTCTGTGATCGGGTGGCGGTGATGTACCTGGGCAAGATCGTCGAAGAGGGCCCCGTGGAGGAAGTATTTCGCTCCCCGCGACATCCTTATACCGCCGCACTGATCCAGTCGATTCCGGAAATCGATCCGGCCCGGGCGCTACCCACCGACCCTTTGCCCGGTGAACCGCCCAGCCCTTTGCAGCTGCCATCCGGCTGCGCTTTTCACCCGCGCTGTCGCTACGTTCGTCCGACCTGTAGCCAGGTGGCGCCCCCTACCCGTCAACTCGACGCTCGCCGTTACGACTGCGTACTCGAGGAGCCTCTGCTTTAAAAACAACGTACTCATCAAGAAGGAGTTTGACCATGCGATCCAGGCATTTGAAATTGCTCGCCGCAGCCACATTGACCGCTTGCACCCTTGCCAGCGGCATTGCACAAGCGGCCGGCGTACTCACCATCGGTTGCCGTGAAGAAAGCACCACGTTCGACCCGATCAAGAGCGCGCAAAACCGCGATACCTGGGTGTTTTCCAATGTCTACGACACACTGATCCGGGTCGACAAGGCCGGCAGCAAAATGGAACCCGGCCTGGCTGAAAGCTGGAAAGTCTCCGACGATGGCCTGACCTACACCTTCAAAATGCGCGCGGCGAAATTCTCCGACGGCTCGCCGATCACGGCCGATGATGCGGCATTCAGTCTGTTGCGCACTCGCGATAACAAGGCCTCGCTGTGGAGCGATGCCTACAAACTGATCGACACGGCGAAAGCGGCCGATCCGCGTACCCTGGTCGTCACCCTGACCACCCCGTCGGTACCGTTCCTCTCGCAACTGGCCTCGCCGACCGTGTCGGTTCTCTCGCAGAAGGCCATGACCCGCATGGGCGAAGATGCCTATGCGCAAGAGCCTGTGGTCTCAGGGGCATTTTTTGTCAAAGAGTGGCTGCGCGGCGACCGCGTGAAGCTGGAGAAGAACCCGCATTTCTGGCAGGCCGACAAGGTCAGCCTGGATGGCGTGGAGTGGATTTCCATTCCGGACGACAATACCCGGATGCTCAAGGTGCAGGCAGGCGAACTGGACTCCGCGATCTTCGTACCGTTTTCGCGAGTCGATGCACTGCGCAAGGACCCCAACCTGACCATCCACTCCGACCCTTCCACTCGGGAAGATCACCTGCTGATCAACCATGAGCACGGGCTGCTGAGCAAGCCTGAAGTGCGTCAGGCACTGGACATGGCCATCAACAAAAAATCGGTGGTCGATACCGTCACCTTCGGCCATGGCCAGGAGGCTTACTCCTACATCCCCAAGGGCTCGCTTTACCACTACGCCGACAACTTGAAGCGTCCATTCGACCCAACCAAAGCCAAGCAGATGCTCAGCGATGCCGGCGCAGCGGGCATGAAGCTGAACTATGTGGTCAACGCCGGCAACGAAGCCGATGAGCAGATTGCCGTGCTGGTTCAGCAGCAACTGGCGGCCGTCGGTGTGACCGCCACCCTGCAAAAGGTCGACCCCACCCAGAGCTGGCAGATGCTGGTGGACGGTGACTACGACCTGTCCGTGATGTACTGGACCAACGACATCCTTGACCCGGACCAGAAGACCACCTTCGTTCTGGGCCACGACACCAACATGAACTACATGACCCGCTACAAGAACGACAAGGTCAAGAATCTGGTGTCGGCTGCCCGAGTGGAAGCGGAGCCGGCCAAGCGTGAACAGATGTACGTCGACTTACAGAAGGTCGCCAAACAGGACGTCAACTGGATCGACCTCTACTACAGTCCGTACATCAATATTTCGCGCAAGAACATCGAGCACTTCCAGCAGAATCCACTGGGGCGTTTCTCTCTTGAGGAAACGGTGAAGAACTAAGGAATAAGTTGTGCTGAAGCAAGCAGCTCCAGCGCAACCCAGACTGATCCAGAAAAAAAATGGACCTCTGAAAAGAGGTCCATTTTTTTTGGCATAAAAAAACGCCGGACCGGATCGGCGTTGGCGTTTTCTGTAAAGACAATCATCCGGGACTCCCGCAATACCTGCCGGCGGAGGCCATACTTGGATGAGTATAAGGAAAATGGCAGGGGCGGCTGGATTCGAACCAACGCATGGCAGGATCAAAACCTGCTGCCTTACCGCTTGGCGACGCCCCTGTATCTGTTGCGGCGAGTGCTCGGCACTCTCTTTCTGATTTGTCCTTGCGGACAAGCCCTGTAAGGGCCTCTGCAAGAACGGGCGGAAATTTATCAACTTTTGCTTCGCCTGGGAAGGCCAACACAAAAATATATTTGTTTTAAAACAGATGCTTACTCCTGATCCTGGAGGGTGCCATGGCAGCTGTTACCGATTCACTGAAGCTGTTTCTCGCCGGCGATGTCATGACCGCACGCGGCATTGACTCCGTACTGCCACATCCTGGCGATCCGCGGCTTTACGAAGACTACGTCAAGAATGCCGGCGTTTACGTCCGGCTGGCAGAAAGACTCAATGGCCCGATTCCCCTCCCCGTCGATTTCACCTATGTCTGGGGCGCTGCGCTGGATGAGTTTGAACTTCGCCAGCCACATGCACGCATCATCAATCTGGAAACTGCGGTGTCCCGCCGTGGACGACCGGAGCAAAAGGGCATCAATTACCGCATGACCCCGGAGAACTTCCCGGCCATCAGTGCAGCCGGCATCGACTGCTGCGTGCTGGCCAACAACCATGTGCTGGACTGGGGAGCAGCCGGCCTGGCCGATACGCTGGAGACCTTGTCGAGCAACGGCATGTGCAGCGCCGGCGCCGGGCACAACCGACAATCTGCCGAAGCGCCTGCCGTGCTGCCGCAGTCTGGCGGACGGCGCTTGCTGGTGTTTGGCCTCGGCGCACCCGACAGTGGCATACCGCCGGACTGGGCCGCCACGGATAAGCGAACGGGCGTGGCGCGGCTGGAAGATCTGACTATGCAAAGCCTGCGCCCTGTGGCCAAACGGATTCTCGAAAGCAAAAAACCGGGGGATCTGGTGGTCGCTTCCATTCATTGGGGCGGCAACTGGGGGTTCGATATCCCGCGCGAGCAGGTCCGGTTCGCCCATGCCTTGATCGACGAGGCCGGAGTTGACGTGGTGCATGGGCATTCCTCGCACCACATCAAGGGCATTGAGGTGTATCGCGAACATCTGATTCTTTATGGCTGCGGTGATCTGCTGAACGATTACGAAGGCATCGAGGGCCACACAGCCTTTCGCGGCGACCTGGGGCTGCTGTACTTTGCCTCGCTGGAACCGAGCGGGCATTTGCAGTCGCTGGACCTGATACCCACCCGCCTCTGTCGCTTTCGCATCTGTCGCGCCGAAGGGGATGACCGTCAATGGCTGCACGACACCCTTTCCCGCGAGTGCGCACGCTTGGGCAGCAGCATCCAGCCGGGCGCGAAAAATGCCTTCGAGTCGCGTTGGTAGGTGCCTCTGGACATATGAAAGCTTCCCAATGCCTTTTTTTGTAGGAGCCAGGCTTGCCGGCGAAAGCGCTCTTAAGGACGCCTTCGCCGGCAAGCCTGGCTCCTACAAAAAGCGCTTTGCTCGCTTCCCGTTTTTTTTCATTTCTGCGTCGCTTTTGCATTTTTGTGCGACAGATTCCACTTCCGGGACTCCCGTACCACTCCCTCGTGGTGTTAGTTTGGGAAAGTTTCTGACTCATCGACCAGATATTTCTCACAAACTGCCTGCAAAGGAATGCCTCAACAATGGATTTATCACTCAAGCACCTGGCCGCGACAACCCTGATGCTGGCCAGCCTTTCGTCGTTCACCACGTCAGCGCACGCCAACATCACTGCGCAACAGAGCGCGACCATCCTCAAGACTTTCAGTGACGCATCAGTAACCGATTTCAGGCAGTTCCTGAGTCGCTTGGCCAAGAGCGACCTTGCCAAAACCAGCGATCTCGGCCCGGCAATCAGTGCCTTCCAGAGCAACAAGACCCTTACCCCTGAACAACAGAACGAAATCCATCGCCTGCTTGGCCTCTATGCACGGGTGAAATACGGCAATGCGGCCACCGAGACCCTGCGCGAGCTGGTGGCAATCCCGACCTTCCGCGTGGACGGCGTTGAACAGCACGATAATCCCGAATTCATCAAGATCGCCGACAAGCTCAAGGGCCTTGCCCAGGCCTTCAACCTGAACTTTCGCAACATCGACAACCGCGTCTATGAGATTTCCCTCGCAGGCAACGGCGATGAAGTCGTAGGTATTCACGCGCATGCCGATGTGGTGCCCGTAACCCCAGAGAACTGGGTCCTGAAAGACGGCACCCGACTCGATCCGTTCAAGGTCACCCTGGTCGGCGACCGCATGTATGGCCGGGGCACCGAGGATGACAAGAACGGCATCGTGGTGGCGCTCTACGCCATGAAAATCATCAAGGAAGAGAAGCTGCCGCTGGCCAGGAATTTCAAACTGCTGGTGGACACCACCGAAGAAACCACGGGCGACGCCATCCCCTATTACTTCGAACACAACCCGACACCCAACTACAACCTGGCGCTGGATGGCGGCTATCCGGTGGTGATTGCCGAGAAAGGCTACGGCACCGTCATGGCCAGTTTCCCTCGGCGCGCCGCAGAGGGCAAAGGCGCCGAAATCACCGCAATGACCGGCGGCCTGGCAACCAACCAGATTCCGTCGACTTCGGTCGCCACTCTGGTGACTGCCAAGCCCGCCGAATTGGCCGCCAGCCTGCAGAAGGCAGGTAGCGATTATGCCAAGCGCAATGGCGGCGACTTCGAGGTGGTCGCCAAGGTCGTCGGCAAGGACGTCCAGCTGACGGTCACCGGCGTTTCCGCCCACTCCTCCGAACCCGAGTCAGGCGTCAACCCGGTGGCAAGGATGCTGGACTTCATCAACAGCCTCGACGGGAAGGTTGCGCTCAAACACAACCACATTACCGACGCCGCCCGCTACGCCGCCGAAAACTGGGGACTGGACTACCTGGGAGGCAAATTGGGGGTCGGTTTTTCCGATGACTTCATGGGACCGCTGACCGCATCCCTGACCTATGTCGGAATGGATGAAAAAGCCTTCAAACTCGCGGTCAACCTGCGCGTGCCAAAGGGCAAATCCCCTGAAGTGCTCAAGACCGAAATCGCCGACAAGCTTGGCGCCTGGAGCAAGAAGACCCACATTGCAGCGGGTTTCGACTACTCGATCGCCGAGCCGATGCATCGCAACCCCGAGGGTGAATGGGTCAAGGCCCTGCTGGCCGTGGCCAGCGAAAACCTTGGCATGGAACACAAGTTCGGCACCTCGGCCGGCGCCACCTCGGTCCATGAGCTGCCCAATGGCGTGCAGTTCGGTCTGGCCAGGCCCGAGGTCAAGTACACCGGCCACAACGACAACGAGTTCAAGACTGTCGACCAGTTCCTGCTGGACCTGCAGATCGTGACCGAAATGTTCGGGCGCATCGGGCAGTTGCCGAAACTCTGATCCCCCTTTCGGACCCGCTATTCTGGCGGGTCCATTTCTATGCGAATGGGGCTGGGTGGCCTTTAAACGTCAACTCATCCCATGCCTGGTCGACAGGATCTCTTTATGCCGCTGAGTTTTCATAAAATGCACGCCAATGGCGATGACTTCGTCATTGTGGACTCGCGAAATTCGGCCAATCCAATGACAAGTGCCCTGGCTCAGCGATTGGGTGATCGGCACCGAGGAATCGGATTCAATCAACTCGCGGTGGTGCTCGATTGCGATGATGCAGCGGCGCTGCTTGATGTTCTGGAACGCCGATGGTTCCACGCTGGATGCGTGTGGCAGCGCAACGCGTGGTGCCGCGGATAGGCTGATGCGTGAATCAAATGTTACTTCGATAGCGCTGCGAACCAACCGTGGTCTACTCACGTGTGAACGAACCTCAAGCGGCGCGATTTCCGTGAACATGGGGGAACCGCTTTTCGGCTGGTCGGATATTCCCCTGGCCCTGGAACTGGACACTGCTGTTTTACCACTGGCGGGTGACCCAGCAGCGACCAGCATGGGCAATCCGCACTGCACCTATTTTGTCGATGACCTAACCGCCGTTGATATAGCGACCCTCGGACCGACCATTGAAACCAACCCTCTGTTTCCCCTCAAGACGAACGTGCATTTCGTCCAGATCATTAACCGAAAGCACATTCGGTTGCGCATTTGGGAGCGCGGCGGTGGCATTCCGCTCGGTTCAGGCTCCTGCTCTTGTGGCGCCGCGGTTAACGGAATTCGTCGCGGCTTGTTAGACCATTGCGTTGAGGTTGAATGTGATGGCGGCACCGTAACGGTTCGATGGGATGGCGTGGGACCGGTCTTTCTCATCGGGCCGGTAGAAACAACGTTTTCGGGAACGGTTCACGACAGTCTCTCCTTCAGGCTATGAACCGGCGGCCATCGCATAACTGACCTATTCTGAATCGACCGACAAAAGATCACCCTTTTGAGGTACCTGAACTCGTTACAGCAATGGAGGCTGAATGATGAAGGAGCAATCGATTGAGTTTCGCGCTGGAGAGGCGCCTACGCCGCACTCTTCGCCCCTCGCCATGACCCGTCCCACCCAATCCCCCACGCTCAATAGCCGCATCGAGCTTTATACCCAAGAGGCGATGGTCAATTGGCTAGGCCCGTTGCAGCTAATGCGCACGGGCTTGCAAACGGCTGTCGCCACCACGATGGGTGCCTTCGCGGACCCACGTGAGGTGTTGGCCATGCTCAACCCTCGGGACTCTAACCCGCCTATCCAGGTGGCTGCCGACGGTGACGTATGGATCGATTATCTGGCCGACACCGGCGATGGCTGGGACTCCACCTACTCGATGGCGCTGTGCGTCAGCCATGCTGTCGAGTTGCCGGAACACCAGCTCTCGCTGCCGCGCGGTGATGTGCTGCTGCTTGGCGGCGATCAGGTCTATCCCACACCGGCCCGCAACGGCTACCGCACTCGCTTCCTTGATCCCTTCCGCGCCGCATTTCCCGCGCCGGTACCCAAGGAGCGCCCTAATGACCAGGACCAGCCCGTGCGGCAGCCGGGTGCACCGTGGATATTGGCGACGCCCGGCAACCATGATTGGTATGACGGTCTGCGCGGTTTCTCCCAACTGTTTTGCGAGCAGAAGCCCATCGGCGCCTGGGAAACCCGCCAGCGCACCGGTTACTACGTGCTGCAATTGCCCCATGGCTGGTGGATCTGGGGCCTGGATCTGCAGTTTGAGTCCATGATCGACCGACAGCAGAAGCAATACTTCGAGCAGATGCACGCCAAACTGCAGCCAGGCGATCGCGTGATCCTCTGTACACCTGAGCCGAGCTGGGTGGATGAGGCCGAACGGCTGGCACGCGAGGAGAGCAAGGCCTTGCCCTCGATCGAAACCCAGACGCCGCGCTTTCGCAGCCTGCGCGAGATCGAGGAACTCTTGGGTGATCACCTGGCGGTGGTCTTGGCCGGAGACTCGCACCATTACGCGCGCTACCAGCCAAAAGCTGGCACCCAGGCGCCGCAGCGCATCACCTGCGGAGGCGGTGGCGCCTTCTTGAATGCCACACATCAGCTTCCCGATCCGCCCAAGCCGATCAACGTTGGCGGCACCCGGCAGCACTACGAGCTGGCGGCGGTCTACCCGGACAAAAAAACCTCCGAGCAACTGCGTAATCGGGCATGGCGGCTACCTACCCGCAATCTCTCGTTCTGCGGCATGCTGGCCATCTTGTACCTGCTGTTTGACTGGATGGTACAAAGCGCCAGCACGGTGCCCCACCCGGCACGAGGCAACCGCAGCCTGATGGACGTGTTGTCTGACCTCCAAGCGTCTATTTCCAACATCAGCGAAGTGTGGCGACACCTGCTCCTGGTCATGTCACACAGTCCTTCGTCAGTGATGTTCGCCGTGATCATTGTGCTGGGTTGCGCAGTGTTCTCAGCCGCCGGGGTCAAGCGCACCCGAAAGCTCGCCTATGCCATCGGCGCTGCTCACGGGGTACTTCATCTGGGACTGGCGATCGGACTGCTGTGGCTCATGGGCCGCGTCAACATCCACTACTTGCAGCTCGAGGTAGAAAACCTGCACCAGGTTTTGTTGTTCCTGGCGGAGACACTGGTGCTCGGCGGCAGTTTGGGAGGCCTGTTGTTCGGTGCATGGATGGTGATGGGCAACACCTTTTGGGGGCTACATAGCGAGGCGGTTTTTTCCTCGCAGTGCATCGCCGACCACAAATGCTTCCTGCGCATGCACTTCAAAGGCGACCAACTGACCCTTTACCCACTCAAGCTGGAGAAGGTCTGCCGGCGCTGGTCCCTGGGATCAGGAGTCGCCAAACTGGCGAAGGTGCAGCGCACCTGGAGGTTGCGGGCAACGCCTGAAAGCACCGGCCCGCGCTTCGTGCCAGCCTCGGGTGCGCTCGAACTGCAACTGATCGAGCCGCCCATCGAGATTCAGCGTGGAAGAGCTGTCCCGTAGGAGCCAGGATTGCCGGTCAGTTAAGCGAAATTTCTGTAGGAGCGAGGCTTGCCCGCGAAGAATGCACCGCGGTTTTTCAGGTATTACGCGTCATCGTTCTTCGCGGGCAAGCCTCGCTCCTACAGATTTCGCCTTAACTGACAGGCATTACGGCAAGCCTGGCTCCTACAGGTTCGGCCTGTCGCAGATGAAGCAGAAATCAGAACCAGGTTTCCATCTGTATGCCGTACTGCCATACACCACCGGCGTTGAAGTCCGACTTGCCGAAGTTGTCTGTGGAACTGTATCTGTCCAGGTCCGAAGACCAGTTCATGAGGCTTGCGAACAATCGCAATTCGGGGCGTGTGAGCAGGTCTCCAACGTCAGGTTTGAATGTCGGGGCGATCGTGAATTTCCAGAAGTTACCGTCGACCGCATTACGTTGCATGTAGCCCTTGGGGTCGAGGTCCATGGTTTGCCAGCTCATTTCGTAGGCCATCTCGAAATTGCTGTTGATTTCATTGGCCAACCGCACGTTCAGGGTCATCCAGCGGTAATCGTCACCCTTGACGTACCTGTCCTTGCTCTGTTCGGCCAACAAGCTAGGACCGATGCGCCAGCCGGGGGCAATGGGCGTCTCACCATAAACCGCCAGACGCAGCGCGCGGGCGTCGTCGATCAGTTCGCCATCCGAGCCAATGTTCTTGACCTCTGCCCCCAGACCTTGCCCGTAGAGCAGTGCCGTTTTGAAGAAGCCTTCCCTGCCGAAAAAGTCTTTCTGGTGATTGGCCAGCATGCTGTGCAAGCCGGAATCCGCCGGCGCCAGGCCCGCCTCATTGGTGCGGGTGGCAAAGTCGTTTTTCTTCGAGCCAATGCCATTGAACATCCACTGCCATTGACCATTATCGAAGTATTGGTTGGAGGTCAGGATGTAGCTTTCCACATCGGCATTGACACCGCCCTCACTGAAATCCCCGTAGTTACGCCCGATCAAAGAGTAGTTCGAGCGCCAGTCCTTGTTCATCTGCACATCGTAGATTCCACCCCCGGTGCCGGCCAGAAAGATGACGTCCGAGTCCAGCCAGTGGATGTCGAAGTTATCTCTGTCGAATCGTTTGCCTGCCCACAGAGTGGAATTTTCAAACACTGAGTTGCCCTTGAAGGCGGCGAGATGATCGAGTTCGGTAAATACCTGACGCACGTTCAGGTTGCTCTCATCGGCCGTCCAGTCATTGGAACTCTCCACACCGTCGGCGATGGACACCGTGAATTTGGAACGGGTGCCGTTCTGCGCATAGAGCTCTTTCGACAGGTCTATGCGCATGTAAGTATCGTCTTCGTTACCCAGTCGCCCGACTGCGCCACCGACTGAACCGGCAGGGGTTGTGTAAGGACCGCCACGGCCACCACCCAGCCCATCGTTGATCAGCAATCCGGAACGGGCGTAGCCCTTGAAGCTGAAGCCGTCAGTCAGGTGTCCGCTACTGTCCTGCTTTTCCATGCTTTGCTGACGGGCTTCGAGTTTTGCCAGTCGAGTATCCAAAGTGGGCGCCGCAGTGGCTGCTGCAGTAGACGCCGCCGACTGCAAGGCGGGAGTAGCCAGTTTGATCTGCTGCAATTCTCTGGCAAGTGCCTGGGTTTGCTGTTCAGCTGCGGCTGCACGTTTTTCCGCGGCGCTGGCACGGGCTTCAAACGCGGCCATGCGCTCTTCCAGAGTCGCGGCCTGAGAGGTTGCCGCCGAGGTGCCGAGCACGCCTGCGAGTAGCCAGCTTGATGCTTTCTGCATGTGGGTTTCCCTGTTTTGTTTTTATTGTTCTGTTGCCGCGACTGACCTTTTTCCTATGAATTCTGAATTGTCCAAACCCATGAAAAAAAGGATGCCTCATCGCAAATACGCTGCTACATTTGGCGATGTTAACGTTAACTTTTCTTAAAACAAAAATAAAGAGGGCTTTATGAAACAGCTGAAATCTCTCCTTCCAGCAGCACTGCTCACCCTTTTTGCCGGGCTTCCATCCCTCTCGAGCGCAGCCGATTTGACGATCTCGTGTGGGGCGGTGGGGGCGGAGTTACAACTCTGCAAGGAGGCTGTCGAGGCGTGGTCGAAACAGACCGGCAACCACGTCGAGGTGGTCTCAACACCTAACTCGGCAACCGAGAGGTTGTCGTTCTACCAACAGATCCTCAGTGCGCAGTCCAGCGACATCGACATCATTCAAATCGATATGGTGTGGCCGGGAATGCTGGCCAAACATCTGATGGATCTGCGCGAGGTGCTTCCTGCCAACGCAACACAAGGCTACTTCCAGGCACAGGTGGATAACGCCACGGTGAACGGACGGCTGGTGACGATGCCGTGGTTCACCGACTCGGGTCTGCTGTATTACCGCAAGGACTTGCTCGAGAAGTACAACCAACAGGTTCCCCAGACTTGGGAAGAAATGACCGCTACCGCCCGGAATATTCAACAGGCCGAGCGCACTGCCGGGAATCCCAATGCCTGGGGTTACATCTTTCAGGGGCGCGCCTACGAGGGCCTGACGTGTAATGCGCTGGAGTGGATCAGCAGCCAACCGCAAGGCGGGCTGGTCAATCCGCAAGGCGACATCGTGGTCAACAGCCAGGCCTCAAGAACGGCGTTGACCCTGGCGAAAAGCTGGGTAGGAGACATCTCCCCGCGTGGCGTACTCAATTACACCGAGGAAGAAGGCCGGGGCGTATTCCAGTCGGGCAATGCGCTGTTCATGCGTAACTGGCCGTATGTCTGGGCCTTGGTGCAAAGCCAGGACAGTGCGGTAAAAGACAAGGTCGGGGTCGCTCCCCTGCCCCGTGGCGGCGAGACCGGCACCCATGCATCCACCCTCGGTGGCTGGGGTCTGGCGGTATCGCGTTACAGCGCCCATCCAAAACTTGCGGCAGAACTGGTGAGCTACCTGACCAGTGCCCAAGAGCAAAAACGCCGCGCCCTGATAGGCGCCTATAACCCGGTGATCGAGTCACTCTATCAAGACCCCGAATTGCTCGCGGCCATGCCTTATTACGCTCAGCTGCACAGCATTCTCAACGATGGGGTCATGCGCCCCGCCTCAATAACCGCCGATCGCTATCCACGGGTCTCCAATGCGTTCTTCGATCGAGTGCATGGCGTGCTGGCGGGCGAGTTGCCTGTCGATCAGGCGCTGGCCGAGCTGGAAAGCGAACTCACACGCATCAAACGCCGGAACTGGTAAGCCACAAGGAAGAAAATCACCATGTCTGTCTCTACTACCCATGTCCCCTGTGACGAGCTTCTGCTCACCAGGGAAACGCCCGTACAACGACGCCGGGTACGCGCCGCCTGGCTGTTTCTGACACCGATGCTGTTGTGTCTGGCCCTGGTGGCAGCCTGGCCGCTACTGCGCACATTCTGGTTCAGCCTGACCGACGCCAGTCTGTCAGACACCGGTGGCGGATCCTTCATCGGCCTGAGCAATTATCTGTTCCACAACGGCTCCAGCTGGTCGGGCATCCTGGTCGATCCTCAGTGGTGGAACGCGGTGCGCAACACCTTGCATTTCACCGTGGTGTCGGTGGGACTGGAAGTCGTACTGGGACTGTTGGTGGCGTTGCTGCTGAACATCAAGTTCACCGGACGTTCTCTGGTGCGGGCGATGATTCTGATTCCCTGGGCGATTCCGACCATTGTCTCGGCAAAGATCTGGTCATGGATGCTTAACGACCAGTTCGGCATCATCAATCACCTGATGCTGAGCCTCGGCCTGATCGACGCGCCCCTGGCCTGGACGGCCGATGCGGACCTGTCGATGTGGGCGGTGATCCTCGTCGACGTCTGGAAGACCGTCCCGTTTGTCACGCTGCTGATGCTGGCGGCCTTGCAGATGTTGCCGAGCGATTGCTACGAAGCCGCGAGGGTCGATGGCATTCATCCGCTGAAAGTGTTCTGGCGTGTCACCCTTCCCCTATTAATGCCTGCATTGTTGGTGGCGGCAATCTTCCGCATCCTCGACTCGCTGCGGGTATTCGACGTGATCTATGTGCTGACCTCGAACTCATCGAGCACCATGAGCATGTCGGTGTATGCCCGCCAGCACCTGGTGGAGTTCCAGGACGTCGGTTACGGCAGCGCGGCCTCGACGCTGTTGTTTCTGGTGGTAGCGGTCATCGCCCTGCTTTATCTCTACCTCGGACGTCGTCAACTGGAGGTCCGGTCATGAGCCTGCGCCTACTGAAAAAAGCGCTGTTGCGCCTCGGGTTCTGGTGCCTGATCGGGGTGTTGCTGCTGTATGCGGTTTTCCCTTTCTACTACGCCATCGTGACGTCGCTGAAACCGTCCAGCGCCTTGTTCGAGGTGAGCTACTGGATCAAAAACCCCGACTTCTCCAATTACGCAGCGGTGCTCAGTCAAGCCTCCTTCCTGCGAGCTATCGGTAATTCACTGGTGGTCGCGCTTAGCGTGGTGACATTGGCGCTGTTCCTCAGCCTGACCGCCGCCTATGCCTTGGGCCGGGTGAAGTTCCGTGGCCGTGGCACCGTCTTGATGATGGTCCTTGGCGTGTCGATGTTTCCCCAAGTCGCGGTGCTGTCGGGGCTGTTCGAAGTGATCCGCGCACTGGGTCTTTACAACACCTCCTGGGCATTGATTCTGAGCTACACGATTTTCACCCTGCCCTTCACCGTTTGGGTGCTGACCACGTTCATGGGGCAACTGCCTCATGAACTGGAAGAAGCGGCAATCATGGATGGCGCCTCGCCCTGGGTCACGCTGACCCGCGTGCTGTTGCCGTTGCTCTGGCCCGCACTGGTCACCACTGGCTTATTGGCCTTCATCGCAGCGTGGAACGAGTTCCTGTTTGCCCTGACCTTCACCCTCACCGATACCCAACGCACGGTGCCGGTCGCCATCGCCTTGATTTCCGGCGGCAGCCCCCATGAGTTGCCTTGGGGGTTGTTGATGGCCGCCTCGGTGGTGGTCACCGTCCCATTGGTGATTCTGGTGCTGATCTTCCAGCGCCGAATCGTTTCCGGTCTCACTGCCGGCGCGTTAAAGGGTTGATGCCCAACAAAGACAAGGAACAGCATCGTGATCAAATTGAAACTGGACAACGTGAACAAACAATTGGGCGGCGCGCGGATTCTTCGCGACGTCAACCTGGAAATCGCAGCGGGTGAATTCGTCGTGTTCGTCGGCCCTTCGGGCTGCGGAAAGTCGACCCTGCTAAGACTGATCGCCGGGCTGGATTCGATCTGCGGCGGCGACCTGCTGATCGACGGGCGTCGTGTCAACGACCTGGAGCCGCGCGAGCGTGGCGTCGGCATGGTGTTTCAGTCCTATGCGCTGTACCCGCACATGAGCGTCTACGACAACATCAGTTTTGGTCTGAAACTGGCCAAGACAGAAAAGACCAGCCTGCGCGAGCGCGTGCTGAAAACGGCGCAAATCCTGCAATTGGACAAACTGCTGCAACGTAAGCCAAAGGAACTGTCCGGCGGGCAACGCCAGCGTGTGGCCATGGGCAGGGCCATGGCGCGGGAGCCGGACATTTTGTTGTTCGATGAGCCGCTTTCCAACCTGGATGCGTCCTTGCGGGTGCAGATGCGCAACGAAATCGCCCGGCTGCATGCTCGACTCGGCTCGACCATGATCTACGTCACCCACGATCAAGTTGAAGCGATGACCCTGGCCGACAAAATTGTCGTGCTCAATGGTGGTCGCGTAGAACAGGTCGGCTCACCGCGCGAACTCTATGAGCGCCCGGCCAGCCGCTTTGTCGCCGGTTTTCTCGGTTCGCCCCGGATGAATTTTCTGCCGGCACGCCTGCAAACGCCAGGCGAAACCAGCCTGGTCGACACCTTCGTATGGGGTATCACGTCCCTGCCCTTCGACAGCTCGAAGCTGGTGGCAGGTACGCAGCTGACCCTGGGGATTCGCCCAGAGCACCTGTCGCTCAAGGCGGCAAATGGAACCGCCGGCGTGGTCGTGACCGCCGTCGAATACCTGGGCAGCGAAACCTATGTGCACCTCGAGACAGGCCAGGAGGAACCACTGATCTGTCGTTGCGAAGTCAGCGCCGGATGGCAGGCAGGCGATCGGGTTGAGCTGCAGCTGGACATCGACAACCTGCACCTGTTCGACGCCGACGGCGCGGCCTTGAGCCGTCACCCACACGCCATTGAAACCCTGCCGGATGGCGTTTCACAACGCCCGGTACGAGCACGCGCCCTATGACTGTGTCTTTGAATTCCATGAGTGTTCCAATGTCCGCTGCCCTTGATATTGCGCAGCATGCGCTGCGTGAGGGTCTGTCTCGCGTCGTCGATGATTATCGACCCGGTTATCATATTGCCCCTCTCGTGGGCTGGATGAACGACCCCAACGGGGTGGTGTACTTTCGTGGCGAATACCACGTGTTCTATCAGCACCATCCCTTCGACGCGAAATGGGGCCCGATGTATTGGGGGCATGCCAAGAGTGCCGATCTGGTCCATTGGCAGCATCTGCCCATTGCACTGGCGCCCGGCGACGATTTCGACCGCGACGGTTGTTTTTCCGGTAGCGCGGTGGTGTGTGGAGACACCCTGGCGCTGATCTACACCGGGCACACCTGGCTGGGGGAAGTGGGTGACGAGCGCTCGATACGCCAAGTCCAGTGCCTGGCCACCAGCACCGACGGCATCCGGTTCGTCAAGCATGGCGCCGTCATCGAGACCGCGCCGCAAGACACGATCATGCACTTTCGTGACCCCAAGGTGTGGCAGGAGGATGACTGCTGGTACCTGATTGCCGGCGCGCGTCTGGGCGATGTGCCGTTGCTCCCGCTGTACCGTTCCACGGATCTGCACACCTGGGAATTCCTCGACTATGTGTCCAGCGGCAGCGAGGGCGATGGCTATATGTGGGAGTGCCCGGATCTGTTCCGACTGAACGGACGCGATGTGCTGCTCTACTCCCCCCAAGGCATGCAACCCGAGGGTTACGAACGGCTGAACAAGTACCAGACCGGTTATCGAGTGGGCCAACTCGACAGCGAATGGCACTTCACCGGCGGGCCTTTTATCGAGCTGGATAACGGCCACGATTTCTATGCCGCGCAAACGCTGGTGGCTGCCGATGGTCGGCGCCTGCTGTGGGCGTGGCTCGACATGTGGGAAAGCCCGATGCCGAGCCAGGCCCATCACTGGTGCGGCATGCTCGGTTTACCGCGCGAACTTGAACTGCACGGCGATCGCCTTTGCGTGTATCCGGCACGGGAGCTCACCGCTCTGCGCAAGGCGCCATTGCCGGGCACGCCTTGGTGGGATGAGTCGGGAACCCGGTGCGTGCCGCAAGTGAATGGCGACATGCTCGAAATCCATGTGCATCTGGATTTGCGCGGTTGCAGCGACGGCCACCTCGGAATCGCCTTGCGTTGCAGCGACGATGACCATGAAGAAACCTTGCTTTACTACGATGCATTGCTGCGGCGTCTGGTGCTGGACCGCAGCCGCTCGGGTGCGCAAGTCACCGGTCAGCGCAGTGTGTCGATAGACCCGACACAAGAGCGACTGGAATTGCGCGTGTTTCTCGATCGCTCCTCCATCGAGGTGTTCGACGAACACGGCCGCTTCAGCTTCAGCAGTCGCCTCTATCCGCGGCCCGACAGTCTGGGAGTGAAGCTGTTTGCCAGCGGGAGTGGCGGACGTGTCTCGATTCCCAAGGCATGGCCTCTGGCCTCGGGATGGCTATGAGCGGCGTCATTCGAGTCGCGAGAAGCCCGAGCCCTGTGTCATGATCCTGCGTCAACCTGACCGGCCTCGCCTCGCATGACTTCAGTGAAAGACGTTGCACAGCTGGCCGGCGTATCCCTGATGACGGTTTCTCGAGCGCTCAATAATCCGGAAAAACTGAGCCCCGAAACCCTTCAGCGGGTGCGTCGCGCCATTGACGAACTGCAATTCGTACCGAGCCTGTCGGCGCGCAAGATGCGCGGCGACAACCTCCAGTCGCGCACCATCGGTGTGTTCGCACTGGACACCGCGACTACACCGTTCGCGGTCGAGCTGCTGCTGTCCATCGAACAGACCGCGCAGCAGGCGGGCTGGAATGTGTTCATCCTTAACCTGTTGAGCAACCCGCCCACCGACCAGAACATCGACCTGATGTTGTCGCACCGTCCCGACGGGTTGATCTTCAGCGCCATGGGGTTTCGCCAGGTGAGCATTCCCGAGCGCTTGAAGAGCAAACCCCTGGTACTCGCCAATTGCCTGGCCGATGACAGTGACCTGGTCAGTTATGTGCCAGACGACGAAACGGGGCAGTATCGAGCCGTACATCACGCGTTGAGCCAGGGCTATCGGCGCCCTCTGTGCATCAATCTGCCAAAACAGAGTCTGGCCTGGGGCTTGCGACAAAAAGGCTTGCAGCGTGCCTGTCAGGCATTCGGCCTGGCGCCTGACGCGCTCCTGCAATACGACCTTTCCGATCATGACGCCTATGGTGAAACCGCAGCCATCCTCGACCGACACATCATCGAGGGTCGCCCCCAGTTCGATATTCTGATCTGTGGCAACGACCGGATTGCCTTTTGTGCCTATCAGCTGTTGTTGGGCCGTGGCCTGAAAATTCCCGCCGATGTCGCCGTGCTTGGTTACGACAACATGATCGGCATCGCCGAACTGTTCCTCCCGCCGCTGACCACGGTGCAACTGCCGTACTACGAGATCGGTCGCAATGCCGCCCGGCACCTGATCGAGGCCCTGGAGGTCTCGGGCGCCCAGCCGGTTGATTGTCCATTGGTGGTCAGGACGTCGTTGTGAGCCATCAAAACCCTTTACCGAGGGGCAAGCCTCTCGGTAAAGGGCTGAGTGATTACTTGGGTGGAACGAAGTTATCCAGCATTCGATTCACCGCCAGTTCAGCCAGCATGACGACTTGCTGAAGCGCCAGCAGGGTATTGCGGTGGGTGCCCTCCACCAATGCAGCGATGTTGCTGGCCATGACACTGGCCGACGCCAGGTTCTCGCACGTTTGAACCAGCAAGGCTTCATGGTCGACATCCGGCGCAACCATGTACATGGTGCTGGGTTTGCGTGGGGTGTTGTTCATGATCGCTGCCGGGTTGAGGTAGAAATTGAGGGCGCGCTCGGCGGCTTCGTTGAGTTTTTTTGGATCGAGGGATTCGTACGGGGATGCCGGATCGGTATCCGGTGGGTTGGGCGTAACTTTGAACATAAATCAAACTCCTGATACGAGTTTATTAAAAAGAGCCATCACACTCGCTACCAACGAAGGGTGGTGGCCATACGCGGGTTGGTAGACCGGTCGTATCAGTTCCCGGCGCCCTCGAAAGGACCCCGCGCATGACCACCATAATAGGTGACGCGATGCGCCGTGATACGAAACCGGGCTACCAAACCCGATCGCTGTTATTCAGCGACAGGGAAACGATAGAGCCCGGGCCATCGGCGCACAAGCCGGCGGATTCTGTCTTAACCGTAGGTAACGGCGCAAGGTCTTGTAGCCCTTCGGGAAGTAACACGGAGTGTCTTTAAACACGCATCGTTAAACGCGTGAGCGCTATCAAAATCGAGAAAGCGGCCCAATGCCGGTCAGTTAAGCGAAATCCCTGTGGGAGCGGGCTTGCTCGCGAAAGCGGTGTGTCAGACGACATCAATATTGACTGTGCCGCCGTCTTCGCGAGCAAGCCCGCTCCCACAGGTTCCGTGGCTTAACTGACTGGCATCAGGAACCGGCCGGCATTTGTTGGCCACATCTGCCGTCCGCTTAAAGTCAGCCTTTCCCATTAAAAGAGGCGCGGCCCCTTCGCGCCATCCCGTCTCCCCTCCCAAGTAGTCCGAAACTCCCACCCCGCTTGGGAGTATCGGGCAATGCGCAATCCGTGGCGCTTAGCCATAGTGACGACCAAAGGTCAACGGTCAGGCCTCGATGACCGCATCTGCCCGGGAAAAAAGTCATGACTCTTGACGAACAAAACTCATTGCTGACAACGTCGATTACCGCCAACGCTCTGAGCGTCGTGGCCACCGGCGAGGACGTTTCGCTGGACGAAACGACCGGATTGCAGAACCTCACCGCCACCCCAACCCCTGCGGGAGACGCTGACGACAACGACATTCTGGTGACCGCCCTGCCCTCAACCTTCGCTGCCCGTTTGACCGCACTTGGTGCAGGTACCGCAACGGGTGCGGCCTTGAGTGGCTATACCGGTGTCGCGGGCAACACGGGCAGCAATGCGTTTACCGTCACCGCTGACCCCGGAGCCAGCATTACCGACATCAGCTTCGTCGACAGCACTGGCGCACCGCTCAATGGCCTGGACAGCGGCCTGGATACCCTCGATGGCACCAGCATCCTTCTCTATACCGATACGAACAACAACATCGTTGTGGGCCGAGCCGGGAGCGCGACCGGCGCGATCGTGTTCGCTGCCTTTATCGAAGAAACCGGATCGCCGGTCTCGGGCGGCAAGATCTGGACCGTGGAGTACCAACCGCTCAAGCATCCAGTTACGACGGACGCCGATGATTCGGTCAATCTGCTGAATAAGGTGTTCATCGGAGCCAGTCAGGACCTGGAATTCAGCCTGGCCAATGCGCCTTCCGGTCAGAACCTGTTCCTGATGTTCACGAAAGCGAACCCGACAGTTGTCGACGTCGGTGGTGTCATGCGGATCACGGATCCCACCATCATCGCCACCGGCAAGGATCCGGCGAACCAGTCTGGGCCTAACCCCAACACCACGGCCGACGACATCAATATATCGACTGGCGATACGATCAATACCAGCCAGGCCGGTGGCCCAACCACCTTCGGCACCAACAGCCAGATGATTACGGAACAGGAAGGCATCCGTTTTTCGTTCGTCACAGGTGCCAGGCAGGATGTGACCATTCCCAACCTTAGTCAGACCGAAGCAGATCTTGAATCCAACATCGACTTTACCGCTGTCTTCAATGCGAAGATGGCCAATTTCGACGTCGTGCAGTTGCAAAGCGGCAAGAGTGCGGTGGTAAAAATCAGCGCATTCAGTACCGCGGCTGAACCTGGCGTGAACTTCATCGACGGCTATGCGGGCGATACGGTGGTTGCCATCACCAATGTTCGCGTCATCAACATTAGCACCGGGCTAGTGATCGAGAATTCAGACGGATCAGTGAATGATCCGGCCATTGGCATCACCTTCTCTGGTGGGGTTGCGACCATCACCGGCGTTTTGGCCGGCTACCAGATTGAATACACCACAACGGCGACTCACAACCGCGTACTCATCGAGAACGGGGCAGCCCTCGACGCCAGGGGCAATACCCACGCCGACTTTGATATCGGTGGCTTCACGCTGGTCCAAGCCTCTGTTTCGACAATCGAAATCGGCTCCAAGATGATCTTCGACGACGACGGGCCAAGCGCGGACGTGGTCGATGGCGGCGGCGCGGTGACGATCGACGAAACGGCCGGCAACCAGGATAACGACAGCGACTTGGCGGCGGTTCTGGCGCTGTTCGACACGGAAGTGGCAAACAAGGGCACGGACTTGAATCCAACGGAGTTCGCAATCAGCACCACGCCTTTGGTCACCACCACGCTCAGCAGCTTTGGCCAGGACGCGGCGGGAGGGACGAAAGTGCTGTCGCTGGCGATTGTGGGCGGCGACGGCACCGACTCGCTGCTCAACACCACCGATGGCAAGGACATCAAGCTGTTCAAGGAAGGCAATCTGATTGTCGGCCGCTATGACGTGGCCAATGGCACGGTCACGGTCGACGATCCGGCGGCGTTCGCGATTGCGCTGCAGCAGGACGGCAACGTGGCGGTCGCGCAGTATGTCTCGCTCACGCACCCCACCGCCGGCAGCTCGGCGGCGGACCATGACGACCGGATCGATCTGGCGGGCCTGATCAACGCGGTGGTGACGGTGACCGACGGCGACGGCGACACCAGCACCGACAGCGTCGGCATCGGCGATGACATCAACTTCGACGACGACGGGCCGAGCGCGGATGTGGCCGATGGCGGCGGCGCGGTGACGATCGACGAGACGGCCGGCAACCAGGATAACGACAGCGACGCGGCGGCGGTGCTGGCGCTGTTCGACACGGAAGTGGTGAACAAGGGCACGGACTTGAATCCAACGGAGTTCGCGATCAGTACCACGCCTTTGGCCTCCACGGCGCTCAGCAGCTTTGGCCAGGACCAGGAGAGTGGTACGAAAGTGCTGTCGCTGGCGATAGTCGGCGGCGACGGCACTGACTCGCTGCTCAATACCACCGATGGCAAGGACATCAAGCTGTTCAAGGAAGGCAATCTGATTGTCGGCCGCTATGACGTGGCCAATGGCGCGGTCACGGTCGATGATCCGGCGGCGTTCGCGATTGCGCTGCTGCAGGACGGCAACGTGGCGGTGGCGCAGTATGTTTCGCTCACGCACCCCACCGCCGGCAGCTCGGCGGCGGCCCATGACGACCAAGTCGATCTGGCCGGTCTGATCAACGCCGTGGTGACGGTGACCGACGGCGACGGTGACACCAGCACCGACAGCGTTGGCATCGGCAACGACATCAACTTCGATGACGACGGACCAGCGGTGTCAGCCAACAGCACGGTGCTGCTCGACGACGATGCGCTCACGGGTGGCAATGCTGACGGCACGGACGACGACGCAGACGCGGCTAACACAAGCGGCACTCTGGGCCACGACTTCGGTCAGGACGGGGCCGGCACGGTGGCCTATCTGACCAGCGGAGCGCCCACAGGCTTCACCTATGTGGCCGATGGCACCAGTCTGTTGGTCAAACAGGGCACGACCACGGTGCTGACACTGACGATGGTCGCGGCAACGGGCGCCTACACGGTGGCGCAAAACAACCCGATCCTCCATGCGGCAGGCATGACCGAGAACAACCAGGCGTTCACCATCAACTACCGGGTGACCGATGGTGATGGCGATACGGCCGATGGCACGCTGGGGATCAATGTCGACGACGATACGCCCGTTATAGGGACAGCCCCTGTGCAGGATGCCGATCCCGATTTGGGTGCGACGTCATGGACCTTTTCGGGTGACTTCGCCTACTCGATAGGTGCGGACAAGCGCGGGCCGACCTACTCTTCGGCAGCGGACAGTGATTTTGCCAACCTCGCCCTCTCTGGTTCGGCGAACGATGTTGCGATCGTTGATCCAACGGTCACCTGGGCTTCAGAGAATCTCGACACTGCCACGTTTAACGTGTCGTTCAAATACGATCACGATCGGAGTGCTGCTACCACGCCTGAACTGGTGGAAGGCACGCTGGTGTTTGACAAAGTCAATGACACCTATACCTTCGAGATGGATGCGCTGCAAACGACGCAAGACGTCACGCTGGGCGAAGGCACTGGGTACGAAACGTATGACATGGATGGCACGATCCCTTCCAGTGGCCCATCACCTGTGGCCACCGGGAAGCTTGGGGAAGGTTTCTTCATCCAGATCACGGGCTTCGAGGCACCATTGAGTGCCGGCGGCAATACTGCTGTGGTGGCGGGTGAGCTTGTGAGCGGCTCGGTTGCCGCTGTAACCTTGTCCAGCACTGCTCTGGGCGTCTCCGGAAACACGATCCAGGCAGGTGAAGCGGCCAACATCAATTTCTTCGAGACTGATCCGAAAGGAGATCTGGGCGCCGACGATTTTAGTTACGCGACCGATTTCTTTATCAAGTTCGATGGATACGAGACTGAAAGCGATGATCTTTTGCTTATCGTCAGTCTTGCTGATGCAAATGATTCCTCCATCACTACAACACGTGCCATCTACGTCGACCAAGGCGATGTGTACGAGAACGATACAAACAACTCCGATCTTGTTGGAACCAAGTACGAGGCCCTTATCGCCAACGACCCTGCCGATCCGAACGACCCGTTTTTGGACAATAATGATGCTCTATTGATTGTTGAAAGTAATGACTTCAACATTCAGACCGGTGATAACTGGCTCATCAAGGGTATTCAGATTCTTTCGAATGATGCTGGCCTTACGGGCAGCGCGATAAATCTGAATCGCAATGTCGGTGCCGATGGCGCAAGCAGCACTTCCGCACAGCCGATCGTTGGTCTGATGGGGCCTGGAAACACGATTGCGGAGGATACGAGTACGAATCCGCTGAAGATCATCGATGCTGGTTTCTCCACCACCACGACTACACCCGCTACCCTTGATCTAGAGCTGGATTTCCAGGTCGTCGATAGAGATAGCGATTTCACCGCTGTCCAGACGATTGATATCGAAAATCCTGTGATCGAACTGGTGGGAGTAACTAACCTGGCACCGACAGATTTGGTGCTTTGATCCGCTAAGAAGAGGTGCACGCGCGAGACAGGACGGCCTGGCTCCCACAAGGGGCCAGGCCGTTTTTTTACTGGGCCATTGCGGTCCCTGAGCCAAGGCCAGACGAGCCTTGCGGCATGTCCTCATTCGCAAACGGAATAGGCGGCTCCGTTTCTTAACGCCCTCGTGCTGTTCCCCCTCCCAAGTAGTCTGAAACTCCCACCCCGCTTGGGAGTATCGGCCAATGCGCAACCCCCTGCGCATGCTCATAGTTGCGAACTATGGTCAACGGTCAGGCCTCGATGACCGCAATCGTTCGGGAGAAAATCATGGCTATTGAAATCACCGGCGAGGACGTTGTGCTGGACGAAACACCCGGCTTGCAGAACGCCACCGCCACGCCACCCCCTGCGGGAGATGCTGACGACAACGACATTCTGGTGGCGTCCCTGCCCTCAGACTTCTCTACCCGTTTGACCGCACTTGCGGCAGGTACCGCAACGGGTGCAGCCTTGAGTGGTTATACCGGTGCCGTGGGCGACACGGGCAGCGATGCGTTCACCGTCACCGACGGAGCAACCATTACCGATATCAGCTTCGTCGACAGCGCTGGCGCACCACTCAATGGTGTGGACAGCGGGCTGGACACCCTCGATGGCACCAGCATCCTTCTCTATACCGATACGAACAACAACATCCTTCTGGGCCGAGCCGGGAGCGCAACCGGCGCGATCGTGTTTGCGGCTTACATTGAAGAAACCGGATCACCGGTCACCGGCGGCAAGATCTGGACCGTGGAGTACCAACCACTCAAGCACCCAGATGGTACGAACCCCGATGATTCGCTCAATCTGCTGGATAAGGTATTCGTCGGAACCAGTCAGGACCTGGAGTTCAGTCTGGCCAATGCCCCCTCTGGTCAGAACCTGTTCCTGATGTTCACGACCGCGGACCCGACAGTTGTCGACGTCGGTGGTGTTTTGCGGATCACGGATCCCACCATCATCGCCACCGGCAAGGACCCGGCGAATCAGTCAACTGGCGTCAATATCACGACAGGCGACACCATCAATACCAGCCAGGCTGCTGGCCCGACCACCTTTGGCACCAACAGCCAGATGATTACGGAACAGGAGGGCATACGTTATTCGTTCGTCACCGGTGCCAGGCAGGATCTGACCATTCCTAACCTGGATCAGAACGAAGCCGATGTTGAAGCCAATATCGACTTTACCGACGTCGTGAATGCGAATAAGGCCAGTTTTGACGTCGTGCAATTGCAAAGCGGCAAGACTGCTGTCGTAAAAATCAGCGCATTCAGCACCGCTGTTGAGTCTGGTACGACCTTCATCGACGGCTATGCAAATGATTCGCCGGTTGAAATCACCAGTGTCAGCGTCATCAACATCAGCACCGGGCTGGTGATCGAGAGTTCAGACGGACCGGAGGATGATCCAGCCATTGCGATCACCTTTGATGCTGACGGGGTTGCCACCATCACCGGCGTTAAAGCCGGTTATCGGATTGAATACACCACAACAGATGAACACAACCGCGTGCTCATCGAGAACGGGGCAGCCCTCGACGCCAGGGGCAATACCCACGCCGATTTTGATATCGGTGGTTTCAAGCTGCTCCAAACTGCTGTTACGACCGCTGAAATCGGCTCCCAGATCGTCTTCGAAGATGACGGCCCAGCACTCGCCTTCGGCAACCTGATCGGGACCGGTAGCGTCCTGCCGCAAACTGGCTTCTGGAGTAATTCGGCCGGCGCCGATGGGCTGGATGCGGCCGGTCTGGATATCTCGGTGAATAGCCAGTTCACCCTCGTCAGGCCAAACAACACGACCACGACCGGGACCGCCACGCTCACCGAAGTGGTGCCCTCACCGGACGGCAATGGCGCGTACCAATTCGCTGGGACGTTGACCGGCGATTTCGACAACAACGCCGACACGGCGGATACCACCGTCGACTACACGCTGACCGCCTTTGACGATGGCAGCTATGCACTGGATCTAGTGCAAGGCTTCAGTTCGACGGTCGTGCTCAGCACTGCCGATGGTTCGCTCGCTGCCGGCGGTCCGGACCCAGTGCGCACATTGTTAATTCCAGATACGAATGACCCGACTATTCCTTCGGCATCTGAGGAGGTTGTGTTCTTTTCCGCGAAGGCGCTTGCGTCGACTACGGACATCCTGGCCGGTATCGGGCTTGGAGCACCCGACCCTACCGAAGCAGAACTACAGACCACCCCCCTGCCCTCGTACATCGACCCGAGGTCCATGAACGTCAGCACGTCCGGCATCGGCGTCGCCAATAACGTCCTCCAGGGAGACAACCTGGTGGCAATCGGCGCTACCGATGAAAGTTTCGTCGTCAATCCGGAGAGCCTGGTGACGGCCATGAAGGTCTTCATCGACAACTCTGTAGCGGGTTACAACACCGCGACCGAGGACCTGTACTACAGGATCTACTACGAAGACGGCACGACTTCGGACCTCATCGAGGTGAATACACTGACTCCAGAGCCCCGTGGACAGGTGTCCTTCCTCATTGAACAGGAGGGCTCGCTGCTGATCGACGCTGTTCAGCTCACGATGGGCCGAGGCGACATCAAGATCCCGGTGATCCAGTTCATTCAGGAGACCGAGAGCCTGGCCAGTGATATCCAACTGACGTTCAACGCGACTGTGACAGACAGGGATGGGGACTCGGCATCAAGTACGTTTGACGCCAACCTGTTCGCCAACGACTTGGCCGGCGCCTTCGACTACACGCTGGTGGGTACGGACGATGAGCTTGATGCCTTCAACGTCGACTTGTCATTCGATGAAAACCTGTACCAGATTACCGGCTTCGATACGGACGCAAACCTGCGAGACACCCTGGTGCTCAACGGCGACCAGAGCGCCGTTGTTCAGATCGACACCAGCGGCGCAGACAGCATCGTGACGGTTACCGAAACGGGCGGAGACGTCACGACCATCACCTTGGTCGGGGTTGATCTTCTGTCTAGCGACATCGTTCTTGGCAGCGCCTGAGGCGTCGCGCGCGTGAAAAATGCGAGGGTGGCGCAAGCCACTCTCGCATTGTTTTTTGCAGTTCCAATAGGCGATCCGCACTCTCGAATCACCCTGGGCACCCTGCAGCAGACCACCAACGAGGACGACTAGGCCGAAACTCCCATTGCGCTTGGGAGTATCGGCCAATGTGCAATTCCCGGCGCTTGGGCATAGTTGTAGAGGTCAATGGTCACACCTCAATGACCGCAATTGCTCGGGAGAACAATCATGGCTATTGCAATCACCGGCGAGGACGTTGTGCTGGACGAAACGGCCGGGTTACAGAACGCCACCGCCACTCCAACCCCTGCAGGCGACGCTGACGACAACGACATTCTGGTGGCATCCCTGCCCTCTTCCTTTTCTACCCGTTTGACCGCACTTGGAGCAGGTACCGCAACGGGTGCAGCTTTGAGTGGCTATACCGGTGCCGCGGGCGACACAGGCAGCAATGCGTTCACCCTCACCGACGCGTCCGGCATTACCGATATCAGCTTCGTCGACAGCGCTGGCGCACCGCTCGATGGCGTGGACAGCGGACTGTTTACCCTCGATGGCACCAGCATCCTTCTCTATACCGATACGGACAACAACATCCTTCTAGGCCGAGCCGGGGCCGCAGATGGCGCGATCGTGTTCGCTGCCTACATTGAAGAAACCGGATCGCCGGTCACGGGCGGCAAGATCTGGACCGTGGAGTACCAACCACTCAAGCACCCAGATGCTACGAACCCCGATGATTCGCTCAATCTGCTGGATAAGGTTTT
Organism: Pseudomonas sp. JV414; assembly: GCF_032424305.1. Taxonomy (NCBI): domain Bacteria; kingdom Pseudomonadati; phylum Pseudomonadota; class Gammaproteobacteria; order Pseudomonadales; family Pseudomonadaceae; genus Pseudomonas; species Pseudomonas sp. JV414. The sequence continues at coordinate 300,356 of NZ_VYKC01000002.1, forward strand.
CATCGGAGTCAGTCAGGACCTGGGATTCAGCCTGGCCGGTGCGCCCTCCGGCCAGAACCTGTTCCTGATGTTCACGAAACTGAACCCGACAACTGAAACGGTCGATGGTGTCGTGCGGATCACGGATCCAACCATCATCGCCACCGGTAAGAACCCCGCTGACCAGTCAAGCGGCGCCAATATAAACACTGGCGACACGATCAATACCAGCCAGGGGGGGGGCCCGACCACCATCGGCACCAACAGCCAGATGATTACGGAACAGGAAGGCATCCGCTTTTCGTTCGTCACGGGTGCCAGGCAGAATGTGACCGTTCCCAACCTCAGTCAGACCGAAGCCGATGTTGAGTCCAACATCGACTTTACCAGCGTCTACGATGCGACATCGGCCAGTTTCGACGTCGTGCAGCTGCAAAGCGGCAAGAGTGCCGTGGTAAAAATCAGCGCATTCAGCACCGCTGCTGAACCTGGCGTGAATTTCATCAACGGCTATACGGGCGATGCGCCGGTTGCCATCACCAATGTCAGCGTCATCAACATCAGCACCGGGCTGGTGATCGAGAATTCGGACGGATCGGTGAATGATCCGGCCATTGGCATCAGCTTTTCTGGTGGGGTTGCAACCATCACCGGCGTTTTGGCCGGCTACCAGATTGAATACACCACCACGGCGGATCACAACCGCGTACTCATCGAAAACGGGGCGGCGCTCGACGCCAGGGGCAATGACCACGCCGATTTTGATATCGGCGGCTTCACGCTGCGCGAAGCCTCTACTACGATCGCCGAAATCGGCTCCAAGATGATCTTCGAGGACGATGGGCCGAGCATCAGCGCCACCGGCACGGAGCCAACGCTAACGGTGGACGAAACGGTGCTGGCGACCGACGCCACGCAGAACTTTGCCGCCAACTTCACCTCGGCGTTTGGCGCTGATGGCCCAGGTACGCTGACCTATGCGCTGGGCGTGGTAGCGGGAGCCTCCGGGCTGACCGACACGGCCACCGGTGAGGCGGTCAACTTGTCGCTCAACGGCACCGTGGTCGAAGGCCGCACGGCCACCACCAACCTGCTGGTGTTCACCGTTAGCGTGGCCGCCAACGGTGACGTCACCCTCGATCAACAGCGGGCGGTGGTGCATCCCGATGCCACCAACCCGGATGATTCGACGAGTTTGACCTTGGACGATCTGGTCACGCTGACGGCGACCACCACCGACGGGGACGGCGACAGCGTCCAGGCGACGCTCAACATCGGTTCAAACCTGGTGTTCAAGGATGACGGTCCGAGCATCACCGCCACCGGCGAGGAGCCGACGCTGACGGTGGACGAAACGGTCCTGACAACCGATGCCACCCAGAACTTTGCCGCCAACTTCAGCTCGGCGTTTGGCGCTGACGGTGCGGGCACGCTGACCTATGCGCTGGGCGTGGTAGCGGGAGCCTCCGGGCTGACCGACACGGCCACCGGTGAGGCGGTCAACTTGTCGCTCAACGGCACTGTGGTCGAAGGCCGCACGGCCACCACCAACCTGCTGGTGTTCACCGTTAGCGTGGCCGCCAATGGTGACATCACGCTCGATCAACAGCGGGCGGTGGTGCATCCCGATGCCACCAACCCGGATGATTCGACGACGCTGTCGGCGGACAACCTGGTGACGCTGATAGCGACCGCAACCGACAAGGACGGCGATAGCGTCCAGGCAACCCTCAACATCGGCTCGAACCTGGTGTTCAAGGACGACGGCCCGAGTATCACCACCACCGGCGAGGAGCCAACGCTGACGGTAGACGAAACGGTGCTGACCACCGACGCCACGCAGAACTTTGCCGCCAACTTCACCTCGGCGTTTGGCGCTGATGGGCCGGGTACGCTGACCTATGCGCTGGGTGTGGTGGCGGGTGCCTCCGGGCTGACCGACACGGCCACCGGTGAGGCAGTCAACCTGTCGCTCAACGGCACCGTGGTCGAAGGCCGCACGGCCACGACCAACCTGCTGGTGTTCACGGTCAGCGTCGCCGCCAATGGTGACGTCACCCTCGATCAACAGCGGGCGGTGGTGCATCCCGATGCCACCAACCCGGATGATTCGACGAGTCTGACCTCGGACGATCTGGTGACGCTGACGGCGACCACCACCGATGGCGACGGTGACAGCGTTCAGGCAACCCTCAACATCGGTTCAAACCTGGTGTTCAAGGATGACGGTCCGAGCATCACCGCCACCGGCGAGGAGCCGACGCTGACGGTGGACGAAACGGTCCTGACAACCGATGCCACCCAGAACTTTGCCGCCAACTTCAGCTCGGCGTTTGGCGCTGATGGCGCGGGTACACTGACCTATGCGCTGGGCGTGGTGGCGGGAGCCTCCGGGCTGACCGACACGGCCACGGGCGAGGCAGTCAACCTGTCGCTCAACGGCACCGTGGTCGAAGGCCGCACGGCCACCACCGGCCTGCTGGTGTTCACGGTCAGCGTCGCCGCCAATGGTGACGTCACGCTCGACCAGAGCCGCGCGGTAGTGCATCCCGATGCCACCAACCCGGATGATTCGACGAGTCTGACCTCGGACGATCTGGTCACGCTGACGGCAACCGCCACCGATGGCGACGGCGACAGCGTCCAGGCAACCCTCAACATCGGTTCGAACCTGGTGTTCAAGGACGACGGGCCGAGCATCACCGCCACCGGCGAGGAGCCAACGCTGACGGTGGACGAAACGGTGCTGGCGACCGACGCCACCCAGAACTTTGCCGCTAACTTCAGCTCGGCGTTTGGCGCTGATGGACCAGGTACGCTGACCTATGCGCTGGGCGTGGTGGCGGGGGCTTCCGGGCTGACCGACACGGCCACCGGTGAGGCAGTGAACCTGTCACTCAACGGCACCGTGGTCGAAGGCCGCACGGCCACCACCAACCTGCTGGTGTTCACGGTCAGCGTCGCCGCCAATGGTGACGTCACCCTCGATCAACAGCGGGCGGTGGTGCATCCCGATGCCACCAATCCCGATGATTCGACGAGTCTGACCTCGGACGATCTGGTCACGCTGACAGCAACTACCACCGACGGGGACGGCGACAGCGTCCAGGCGACCCTCAACATTGGTTCGAACCTGGTGTTCAAGGACGACGGGCCAAGCATCACCACCACCGGCGAGGAGCCAACGCTGACGGTGGACGAAACGGTGCTGACGACCGACGCCACGCAGAACTTCGCCGCCAACTTCACCTCGGCGTTTGGCGCTGACGGTGCGGGCACGCTGACCTATGCACTGGGCGTGGTAGCGGGAGCCTCCGGGCTGACCGACACCGCCACCGGTGAGGCGGTCAACTTGTCGCTCAACGGCACCGTGGTCGAAGGCCGCACGGCCACCACCAACCTGCTGGTGTTCACCGTTAGCGTGGCCGCCAATGGTGACGTCACGCTCGACCAGAGCCGCGCGGTAGTGCATCCCGATGCCACCAACCCCGATGATTCGACGAGTCTGTCGGCGGACAACCTGGTGACACTGACGGCAACCACTACCGATGGCGACGGCGACAGCGTCCAGGCGACCCTCAACATTGGTTCGAACCTGGTGTTCAAGGACGACGGACCGAGCATCAGCACCACCGGTGAGGAACCAACGCTGACGGTCGACGAAACGGTACTGGCGACCAACGCCACTCAGAACTTCGCCGCCAACTTCAGCTCGACATTTGGCGCTGATGGCGCGGGTACGCTGACCTATGCGCTGGGCGTGGTAGCGGGAGCCTCCGGGCTGACCGACACGGCCACCGGTGAGGCGGTCAACCTGTCGCTCAACGGCGGTGTGGTGCAAGGCCGCACGGCCACCACCAACCTGCTGGTGTTCACGGTCAGCGTCGCCGCCAATGGTGACGTCACCCTCGACCAGAGCCGCGCGGTGGTGCATCCCGATGCCACCAACCCCGATGATTCGACGAGTCTGTCGGCGGACAACCTGGTGACGCTGACGGCCACCAAAACCGATGGCGACGGCGACAGCGCCCAGGCGACGCTCAACATTGGGCAAAACCTGGTGTTCAAGGATGACGGCCCGGCACTCGCGTTCGGTAACCTGATCGGTACCGGTAGCGTCCTGCCGCAAACCGGGTTCTGGAGCAAGTCGGCCGGTGCCGACGGGCTGAGTGCGGCTGGTCTGGATATTTCGGTGAATAGCCAGTTCACCCTCGTCAGACCAGACAACACGACCACCACCGGAACCGCCACGCTCACCGAGCTGGTGCCCTCACCGGACGCCAATGGCGCGTACCAATTCGCAGGGACGTTGACCGGCGATTTCGACAACAACGCCGCCACAGCGGATACCAGCGTCGACTACACGCTGACCGCCTATGCCGACGGCCGCTATGCACTGGATCTGGTGCAAGGCTTCAGTTCGGAGATCGTGCTCAGCACTGCCGATGGCGCGCTCGGTGCCGGCGGCCCGGATCCAGTGCGCACCTTGTTAATTCCAGAGCAGGATCCACCGACTATTCCTTCGCCATCTGAGGAGGTTGTGTTCTTTTCCGCGAAGGCACTTGCGTCCACTTCGGACATCCTGACCGGTATCGGCCTTGGGGAACCCGACCCCACCGAAGCCCAGATACAGACCAACCCCCTGCCCTCGTACATCGACCCGTCGGCCATGAACGTGAGCACGGCCGGCATCGGCGTCGCCAACAACCTGTTCCAGGGAGACAACCTGGCGGCAATCGGCGTTGACGACGAAAGTTTCGTCGTCAATCCGGAGAGCCTGCTGACGGGCATGAGGGTCTTCATCGACAACTCCGTGGGAGGTTACAACACGGCGACCGAGGACCTGTACTACAGGGCCTACTACGAGGATGGCACGTTCTCGAACCTCATCGAAGTGAACACCCTGACTCCGGAGGCAGGCGGACAGGTATCCTTCCTCATTGAGAGCGATGGCACGAATCTGATCGACGCTGTTCAGCTCACGATGGCCCGAGGCGAGATCAAGATCCCAACGATCCAGTTCATTCAGGAGAGCGAGAGCCTGGCCAGCGATGTCCAGCTGACGTTCAACGCGACGCTGACGGACAAGGATGGTGACTCGGCGACAAGTACGTTTGACGCCAACCTGTTCGCCAACGACGCGGCCGACGCCCTCTTCGACTTCTCGCTGGTGGGTACGGGCGGTGAGCGTGATGCCTTCAACATCGATTTGTCAGTCGATGAGAACCTGTATCAGGTCACCGGCTTCGATGCGAACGCAAACCTGCGAGACGCCCTGGTGCTCAACGGCGACCAGAGCGCGGTTGTCCAATCGATCGACATCAGCGGTGCAGACAGCATCGTCACGGTTGCCGAAACGGGCGGACAAGTCACGACCATCACCTTGGTCGGGGTCGATCTTCTGAGTAGCGACATTGTCTTTGGCAGCGTCTGAGAAACGCGAATAAAAAGATGCGAGGGTGGCGCAAGCCACTCTCGCATCTTTTTCAGTTCCAATAAGAGATCCGCACGATCGCATCACTCTGGGCACCTTACGGCAGCCACCGACAAGGACGGCGACTCAGAACCTCTTGTCTTGACGTGCAACCAAATCCAGTTCCACCCACGTGGATTCGGGTGGTTTTTCGTTGTTGATGAGCCCGTGCTTCAGCGCATACATCAGCAAGTCGATGCGATTGATCAGATTAAGCTTTTGATAAATGTTGCTGAGGTGGTTGTGCACGGTGTGTTCACTGATGCCCAGGCGCCCTGCGATGCTCATGTATTTGGCGGACGGATCCCCCACAATGGCGCGAATCAGTTCCCTCTCGCGCAGCGTCAGCCGCGCCTGTTTTGCCTGCTCCAGATTGCATTTCAAGTGAATATTTCCGGTCGCGGAATAGCCTGAAAGCCCACCGGCCCAGGCTCTATCTTTTCCGGTGTCGCGGTGGTGGACCGTGATGATGGCCTGGATGATCGATTCCGTCGGGTCTTCCGCCAGCACGATACCGCGTGCGCCCGCCTCTATTGCCTGGGCAACAGGGACGGCTTCGTACAGGCCCTTGAGCACCAGCACTTTCATTTCGGCGCTGCGGGTGAGCCCCGCAACGACCTCCAATGGGTTCAGCGCATCTGGAAAGAAACTGAAAAAAATCACATTGGGACGCAACTGATCGGCAAGATCCAGCGCATTGGTATAGGTGGTGGCCTGGCCGCTCACTTCCATCTGAGGCTTTCTGGCATTGATCAAATCTTGAAGGCCCATGAGAACGAGGGGACGACAATCGATCAGCATCACGCGTATTGGTTTTTTGTGGGTCGTCATACGTTCCTGACTCCCTTGAAGATTAACTCTGACCTCCCTCCCTTGGCCTTCATGGATCAGCAGCTCCCTCACCTGACCACCGTGATCGAAGGACAGATGCGAGCGCCGACAGGCCTAATGGTGCCCACCCGGCTATTCATCCCTGGGGGACACTTCCACTGGCTTCACCGGCAGGCGTTGCGGACGTTTCCAAAAGCCGGGCAAAGCCATCGAGGCAACATAAATAGGAATAATCATCAATAGCTTGCGCATGATTGATGTGCTCCCTCGATCTGTTCAACTGAGTCTAGGCCAGACCAGCACACTGCCAGCACGCCCATCCGCCAGTCGTCGACTCAAGCTTCATGCGAGTAGCCCGGTCGATCTTCCCAAGGGTGCCCTCCCCCTAAGAAATCAAGGTGTTAGGCTTGCGCCAGGCGAACTGCGAGCAATCCTGATTCCGATCAAAATCGTCAATTAACCGACGAATGGTGTGAAAGCAAGCACGCAATAAACTCTGACGTCAATTTTTCGGCGAAGCTCACCTCGCAGAGCCATGGGAAAGCTCTCCCACTCGTGGTTTTTGCCTTCCGGTGCGCTCGGGCAACAGCGACTGCGGTGCTCGAGTTTTTTGCGACAACGCCACAGCAACCACCACCTGAACTGCTGGAGGTTATGGCTCAAATTGGCGGCCAGTCGGGATGGGGATACACGGTCGGTATTGCGGGGATCAGGGGGATGTGAGCTTTTGGCTGGAGCTGCCGGGGCTCAACCAGCCATTAACGCTTTCGACACTTTCGGCAGGCAGCTTTCCCGCCCAGCGGTTGAGCGTGAGGACATTGGTGACGAACTCGTATTGCGTCTTGAGCAGGTCACGACGAGCCCGGAATTCGTTGCGTACGCTGGTCAGTACATCGACGGCATTGACCATTCCGTAATCAAGCGCTTTCTCTGCCGCCACTCTCGACAGCTGGGCCGAGGCCAGGGCATTTCGGCTTGCACTGATCTTTTCTCCGCTCGAATTGGCAGTCAGGTAAGCGCTGGTGATCTCCTTGACCACCCGGCGCCGGATCGCTTCCAGTTCCTGCTCGGCGGTAATCTGATCCTGGTAGAGCCCACGGACCCGCGCCGAGGTCGAGCCGCCGCTGTACAGCGGCACTTGCACGCCAATACCGGCGACATAACTGTCGGTGCGCGGCGCCAGGGCATTGTTGTAGCCCTCGTTGGTCTGCTGCGCGCTCAGCGTAAGGCTCAGGGTCGGATAGTGCCCGCCCTTGCCGCTGCGCAACGCAGCGCCCGCTGCTTCGACACCGCTTTCGTTGGCCTTCAGCGCCGGGTTTAGCGCTATACCCTCGCGCACCCAGGTTTCCAGACTCTGCGCCGAAACTCGTAGTTGCACGTCATCGCGAATCCGGTTGAGCTTCTCCTTGACCGGACGGCCGACGATCTCCGCCAGTGCCTCGCGACTGATACTGGCCTGGTTCTGGGCATCCAGCTCCTGCGCCGCCAGCAAATCTACCCGGGCCTTGAGGTCGAGCTGATCAGTAATCATTGCCAGCTGCTTTTCGTACAACGCATTGACTCGGTCCAGACTCTTTTGCGTGGTTCGACGCTCCGCCCTCACCAACTCCAGTTCATCTTCGGCCGCCAACGCGGTGAAGTAACGCTCCGCCAAGTCCACCGTGGCTTCGGCCTGGGCATCCAGCGCTTGCGATTCGGACTGCCTGGCCAGGCTTTTGAATTTTTGGTAGTTCTCCCACGCGGTCTTGTTGTAGAGGTACTGACGCAGCACCAGGCTGTAGTTTTCGCTATCGTAACTTTGCTCCACCAGGTCGCTCTCCTGATGAATCCGATTCGTCCCGGCATTGAGCGATACCTGCGGGAACAGCGCACCCATAGCCTCGCGCTGATGCTCCTTACCCGCCTGCGCTTGCGCATAGGAGGCCAATACCCGCGGGTCCTCCAGCCGTGACTCACGATACAACTGCATGAGGTCGGTGGAAAACGTCGAGGCGCTGACCCCGGTCGGCGTTGCCGCAATGGTTTGCGCCAGGGCGGCACCCGCTGCAAGCATAAACACACCGCCCAGCAGAACTGCCGACGCGCTCATGGTTATTCCTCGATCATCGATTGAGCCATGGCATCGCGAGCCGGCTGCATCAAGTACTGCAACAACGTGCGTTGCCCGGTGATGATTAATACGTCCGCCGGCATCCCCGGCAACAACTTGCGTTCACCCAAGGTACGCGCACCCTCCTCGGTTACCCGCACCCGCGCCAGGTAATAGGCCGTCCCGGCCTTTTCGTTGACCAGCCGGTCAGCCGATACGCTGCTGACCTCGCCTTCGATCACGGGAGTGGTCGAGCTATTGAACGCGCCGAAACGGATATCGGCACGCTTGCCGATGGCGACACGATCAATATCCACTGGCGCCACCTGGGCCTCGATGACCAACTCGGAAACCGATGGAACGATATCCAGCAACGGCGTCGCCGGGCTCACCACACCACCAATGGTGTGCACTGTCATGCCAATCACCATGCCCGCGTCGGGTGCGCGGATGACGATACGACTGAGCCGGTCTTCCAGGGACGAGGTTTTCTCTTGCAGGTCGTACATCCGGGTCTGAACCTCGGCCAGCTCCTTGACCACCTCGGTACTGAAATCCTTGTCGATTTGCAGAATCTGCAGCTGTGTTTCGTTGATCTGCAGACGAGTCTTGTTAATAGCGGACCGGTGATCAGCCACCTCCGACCTGAGCATCCCCAGCTTGCGCTCCTGATCGAGCAGACGTTGTTTGTCAACGAACCCTTGCTTGAGCAGGTCGGTCAATTCAACGATTTCACCGCTGTAGGATTTTTCCAGATGAACCTTGGCAGCAATCATCGATTCCAGTCCCTTGATCTGTTGATTCAACTGGCCAATGCGCTCGCGTAACACCGCAATCTGGCCCAGCCGCGAGCCCTGCCGGGCGTTGAATACCTGCGTCTCGCCCTGACGCGCTTCCACTCCTCGCAGACTCTCGGAATCGGCTATCTCCCCAAAGCTGATCGCCGACAGTGTGTCGCGCTCGGCCCTGAGCCTTGCCTCCATGGCTCTGGTCGCAACCAGCTGACCTCGGGATATCTCGTATTCGAAGCGCAACTGGGCATCATCAAGAATGATCAGCGGATCACCACCCTTGACGATGTCACCGTCATGGACCAGTACCGCTTTGACGATGCCGCCTTCAGGATGCTGGACCGTTTTGCGGTAAGTCTGCACGGTGACCACCCCCGGCGCGTACGCGGCACCGTCGAGGGGCGCAAGCGCCGCCCAGGTGCCGAACAGGCCGAAGGTCACCCCAACAATACCAATGCCCAAGCGGCGTACTTTACGGTCGGATATCGGCAGGCCGGCGAAGCTTTCAATTTGACGACTGGGCATCGTAGGGTTCATCGGCATCACCCTTGCTGGTTTTGACCGAAGCCATGCTGGCGCCTGCCGACATGGCGTGCTTTTGTGCCTGCTGTCTCTGTGCGTTGAGTTCGGCGAGTACCTGCTCGCGTGGCCCGTAGAGACTGATAACCCCTGCGTTAATCACCATGAGTCGGTCAAGTTGCGACACGATGTTGGTTCGGTGGGTAATGACAAACAGGGTCGCGCCGCTCTGCTTGAGCTGCTGGATGGCTGCCACCAGGGCGCGATCACCGACTTCGTCAAGATTGGAGTTGGGCTCGTCGAGAATAATCAGCCGCGGGCTGCCATACAGGGCACGGGCCAGTCCGATGCGCTGGCGCTGCCCTCCCGACAGCATGAGGCCCTCGCTGCCAATGACGGTGTCGTAGCCATCGGGCAACAGCAAAATCATTTCGTGAACGCCAGCGGTCCTGGCAGCCTGAATGACTTTTGCCGAGTCGACCTCGGTGAAGCGGGCAATGTTCTCGCTGACACTGCCTTCGAATAGTTCAATGTCCTGGGGCAAGTAACCTATATACGGCCCAAGTTCATGTTTGTCCCACGCGCTGATGTCAGCGCCATCGAGCCGGACCACGCCATACAGCGGCGCCCATACCCCTATCAGTGCCCTGGCCAAAGTCGACTTGCCCGCGGCACTTGGACCGATGATGCCGACAACGCAGCCGGCAGGTACGCTGAAACTTATGTTGTTGATGATCGGGGTTTTCGAGCCAGGTGCCGCGACGACCAGATTCTCCACCTGCACGTGCCCCTGAGGCGCAGGCAATGACATGCGTTCGGGCTGAGCCTGTTGTTTGTCGAGGATGTCGTTGAGACGGCCGTATTGCGAGCGAGCCGCAATAAAGCCCCTCCAACTGCCGATGATCAGATCGATGGGGGCCAATGCTCGCCCTAGCAGTACGGCCCCGGCAAACACCAGGCCTGCCCCTACCTGATTGTCCACGGCCAGGTACGCCCCCAGGCCAAGGATCAGTGATTGCACCAGGATCCGGAACGTCCTGGAAAGCGTGCTGACGATGGCACCTCTATCGCTTGCCTCGGCCTGCAGCAACAGGACGTTTCTTTGGCGCAGTCCCCAACGGTCCATAAGGGTTTCAAGCATGCCCATGGATTCGATGACTTCAGCGTTGCGCAGATTTTTCGTGGTGTAGAGCGTCGCGCCGATATGTTCCTTGTTCGCCTGGGCCAGCGCCGGCCCCGTCAGCCTCTCATTGATAAACGCGAGCAATAACAACAGCAGCGCACTGCCCGTCGCTACCCAGCCAAACCAGGGATGAAACATGAACATCACGGCGATATAGATAGGCAACCAGGGCGCATCGAAGAAGGCGAACAAACCGTTACCGGAGAGAAATTGTCTCAGGCCCGTCAAGTCGTTGAGCGACTGGGCCGAGGCATCCATCCCGCCACTGTCCAGAGCCCGTTTGAAACTGGCCTTATAGACCTGGCGACTCAGCAACACATCCAGCCGGGTACTGACCCGAACCATGATGCGCGAACGGATCCATTCCAGGGAGCCGAGCGTGATGATCAGCCCGGTCATGATCAGCGTCAGCATTGCCAGGGTTGTCAGGCTTCCGCTGGCCATCACCCGCCCATACACCTGAAGCATATAGAAGGTAGGCACGAGCATTAGCGCGTTGATGAAAAAGCTGAAAAAACCGACAGAAATGAAGCTGTCTCTACAGGCTTTCAACGCATTTTTCAGGCTGTTTTCAGGTGTGCTTCGCATTGCAACCCCTGCTCGAAAAGCCATACCTCGTGGAGCTTAGATCATGCGAAACGACTGTGCGTAGCCATTGGCCGGATCGCTTCAACCCGCGGCAACGACTCGACGGTGAGGAGCGCAAGCGATCGGCGACGACGCCAGGATGCGCTATGACGTGCTGTCGCCCTTATCGCGGGGCTGATGAGAGGTTTGTGGTGCCGGTTACTGGCCAAATAGCACTTCGTCGTGCGCCCTCCTTCACTTATGGCAAATCCGATGGTCGGCACCGACAGGCCGTACTTCGTTGACCAGATCTCTCAATGAGTCTGCACGGTCCACGCCACAAGTCGGGCAACGATTGGGCGCACGACGAGCACGCAGACGAACGCCGAAGGCATTGCCACCTGGTACGCATTCATCACATTTTCCATGTAATGTTCGCCTATTCCGAATTCAGCGATTGTGATGACGAGACACATGAGAAACGCCATGATAGTGGCCATGTAAAGCGCAAAGACGTAAGGCGTCGCGTGTTTAGGCAAGCGAAAACGTGCAGTATTTCTAGCTGTTCTATCGGTCATCGATTTGAGCCTTGTCGATCTTGAGTGGCGAGAGCGGCTAACCTAGCAAGCTGCCGAACGCGCCGGTAGACGCGTGACGCTTGAATCATTCTTAAGAAAAATCAACGAATCGAGCAAGGGCACCCGATGGATATTCTTGGTTTGATCAATACCTATATCCGTGTGGTAGAAAACGGCAGCATCGCGGCGGCGGCCCGTGCCCAAGGCATGAGCGCTGCGGCGGTCAGCCAGAGCATCACGCGGCTCGAAGCCCACTTGGGCGTGCGCCTGCTCTCTCGTACGACCCGGAGCATGGCGCTCACCGAAAGCGGCACCCGCTATTTCGAGAAGGTGCGCCACATTCCGGGCGATATTGATCTCGCCTCGCAAGCTGCCACGGTCGAAACCAAGCCACATGGGTCGCTTTGCATCGCCACCACGGCGGCATTTGGTCGGCATGTACTCGCGCCATTAATGCCCGCATTCAAGGACGCCTACCCGCGCATCAACATCGAACTGATCAGTACGGATCGCAGCGTCGATCATCGGCTCGAGGGCGTCGACGTCAGCATCCGTATTGAAGCGCAGCTGAACGATCAGCTCATCGCCCGGCGTATCGCCTCGCGTCCTTTCGTGTTCTGCGCGTCACCCGCGTATCTCGACCGCGCGGGCATGCCGACAACACCAGAGGAGCTGAAGCAACACACTTGCCTTGTCTTTCGCTATCCAACTGATGGTCGTTTTCTGCCCTGGACCTTTGTACTCAATGGCAGCCGTTTCGAAGCCAAAGTCAATCCGGGCTTCGTCTGCGATGATATTGATACGATCGCGCAGATTGCTGTAAACGGCGGCGGGATCGCACGCCTCGCCAGCTTCGTCGCTCAGCCATTGATCGACAGCGGCCGACTACTGCCATTGTTCGAGTCGGGCAATCGCAATGCAGCTTGCGCAGAGCCTGAACCGATGCACATCTATGCCTGCGTCACCGAGCGATCGGCTTTGAATGCGAAGGTGCGCGCGTTCATCGATTTTCTTGAACGAGAGATGCAAAGCCAGTCGTATGGGCTCGCATAAGCGCTCTTTCTCTTGCGCAGTTCGGCACTCAAAACCAGACCATTAAAGGCTTGCCGTGACCCAACGAGCAGGGCTCACTCCTGAAACCGCACCCGATACCGCCCCGGGCTCTCCCCCGTCCATTTCTTGAACGCCCGATGAAACGCACTCGGCTCCTGAAATCCCAACTGTTCGGCAATATCGCTGATGCTCGCCTTGCTCTGGCGCAACCGTTCAAACGCCACCGCGCGCCGCACTTCATCCTTGATTTCCTGATACGAACAGCCTTCACTTCCCAGCTTCCGGCGAAAGGTGCTGGGGCTCAGGTGCTGCTCCAGGGCGAAGGCCTGCAAGGTCGGCCATTCGCTGTAATGGCTGTGGCGCAGGCGTTGATGCACCTGCGACGCCAGCCCATGCTGGTTGCGGAAGCGGATCACCAGCCATTGCGGTGCGGTGCGCAAAAACACTTTCAGCGAGGCAAGGTCTTGAACCACCGGCAGCCGCAGGTAGTGACTGGCGAACTCGATTTCGGTGCGTTCGGTGCCAAAGGTCAGGTTGGGGCCCCAGAGCATCGCATCATCACGCAGCGACAAACGCTGATGACGAAAGTCCGCACGATCAATCGGAATGCGCCGCCCGCCCAGCCAGCACAGCAGACTGATCATCAACACCAGAAACGTTTCTTCGCCCAACCGGCTGACCTCGCTGTCCTGCGAACGGGTCTGCAAGCTGATGACCGCACGCTTGCCGCGCACACTCAACGTGCCGCGAAAATCACGCAGGAACAGGGCGAAATTGGCCAGGCACTGACGCATGGCCTTTTCCAGCGTCGGCTCCTGAATCAATGCCCGACAGATCAAGGCAAAACTGCCCGGCGGCATACCATGGGAGTCCAACTGGAAAAATTCGTCGTTCAACTCACGAATCTGCACCAGCCATAACGCGGCGAAAGCCGTGGCCGGCACCCGTGCCGTCGGTTGATCCAACAGTGCCGGATCAATTCCCACCTGTTCAAGTACTGCCCGCAGACGCTGCGGTTCCTCACGTAACGCATGGATCATGGGGTACATGAAGTAAACCGCCACCGAATCCGTTTCCCGCATTTGAATGCCTCTCTCGTCAAATCTGAATATGGCAAAAAACGCCATCACCCTTGAACAGTTTTGGCATAGGCCTGTGGCGCTGCTGATTCTAGACTCGTGCCCAACAAAAAAGACCTATTCAGAGAGCCAACATGAACCATTCCGATATTTTTGTAGTGAGCGCCGTCCGTTCTGCCATCGGCAGCTTTGGCGGTTCACTCAAGGATGTGCCGCCGATTCAGTTGGCAACCGACGTTTGCCGCGCCGCTATCGAACGATCAGGCCTGGCGCCCGAGCACATCGGCCATGCGGTGATGGGACATGTCATCCCGACCGAGGCACGCGATGCCTATATCTCCCGGGTCGTAGCGATGAATGCTGGCCTGACGAAAGAGACTCCCGCCTTCAACGTCAACCGTCTTTGTGGTTCGGGTTTGCAGGCGATTGTCAGTGCCGCGCAAAGTTTGATGCTGGGGGATGCGGGCGCTGCGCTGGCAGGTGGCGTCGAGTCCATGAGCCGAGGCGCGTACTTGTTGCCGCAGGCGCGCTGGGGCGCACGAATGGGCGACATGCAGGCCGTCGACTACATGCTTGGGGCCCTGCAAGACCCGTTTGCCGGTTTCCATATGGGTATCACCGCTGAAAATATCGCCGAGCACTATGGCATCACGCGTCAGACCCAGGATGAATTGGCGCTTCTCAGCCAGCAGCGTGCTGCCCGGGCGATTGCCGAAGGGCGTTTTGCCGGGCAGATCGTGCCGATCGAAGTAGCGACTCGCAAAGGGACGGTTTCGTTTGCGACGGATGAGCATGTACGGGCTGAGGTCAACGCCGAGCAGTTGAGCCGCATGAAACCTGCCTTCAAAAAGGACGGTAGCGTCACCGCCGGCAACGCATCCGGCCTCAATGATGGTGCCGGCGCACTGATCATGGCCACGGGCCAAACTGTTCAGGAACAAGGCCTCAAGCCAATGGCTCGACTGGTGGGTTATGCCCACGCAGGCGTTGAACCTTCGATGATGGGGCTGGGACCGATTCCCGCCACCCGCCTGGTGCTCAAGCGCGCCGGCCTGACCGTTGCCGACCTTGATGTGATCGAGTCCAACGAAGCCTTCGCTGCCCAAGCCTGTGCCGTAGCGCAAGAACTGGGCTTCGATCCGCAGAAGGTCAACCCCAACGGTTCGGGCATCTCGCTGGGCCATCCAGTGGGCGCCACTGGCGCGATCATCGCCACCAAAGCGATTCACGAACTGCATCGCTGCCAAGGCCGTTATGCCCTGGCGACCATGTGCATCGGCGGCGGCCAAGGCATCGCCGTGTTGTTCGAGCGGGTTTGATAAGGACATGCGCATGAATCTTCAGAACATTGGCGTCATCGGCGCCGGCACCATGGGCAATGGCATCGCGCAAGTCTGCGCCGTGGCCGGCTTCAACGTGACCTTGATCGACATTTCCGAGAGTGCCTTGAAAAAGGCAATCGCGACCGTCGATAAAAACCTCGATCGGCAGGTCGCCAAAAACACGCTGACGCACGAGCAAAAGCTCGCCGCCCTCGACAAGATTCGCACCAGTACCGATTACAACGGCCTGCAAAACGTGCAGATGGTGATCGAAGCCGCCACCGAAAACCTCGACCTGAAACTGCGCGTGCTGCAACAAATCGCCGCGCAGGTCAGCGCCGACTGTGTGATCGCCTCGAACACGTCGTCGCTGTCCATTACTCAACTCGCCGCCAGCGTCAGCCAGCCTGAGCGTTTCATCGGCCTGCACTTTTTCAACCCGGTGCCGGTAATGGGCCTGATTGAAGTGATTCGTGGCCTGCAAACCAGCGATGCCACCCACGCCCTGGCGCTGGACATGGCGACCACACTCGGCAAAACCGCAATCACCGCGGGCAACCGTCCGGGTTTCGTGGTCAACCGGATTCTGGTGCCGATGATCAATGAAGCGATCCTGGTGTTTCAGGAAGGCCTGGCCAGCGCCGAAGACATCGACGCCGGCATGCGCCTGGGCTGCAACCAGCCGATCGGCCCGCTGGCGTTGGCGGACCTGATCGGCCTGGACACCGTGCTGGCCATCCTTGAAGCCTTCTACGACGGCTTCAACGACAGCAAATACCGCCCCGCTCCGCTGCTCAAGGAAATGGTCGCCGCCGGTTACCTGGGACGCAAAACGGGGCGCGGTTTCCATGCCTACGCCTGAGCGTTGCTCGCGCTTCGCCGAATACCGGGATAAGGTGCTGGAGCTCTTTGCCAGCAAGGGTTTCGGTCAGGTCGGCATGCGTGAGCTCGCGACCTGCCTGGGGCTCGCCCCGGGCTCGCTGTATCACCATTACCCCAGCAAACAGCACATGCTGCTTGACCTGATCGAGGAGTTTTACGAAGAGCTGCTCGCCACTCTGGGACGCATCGAACAAACGGCCCCGGAAAAACGCGACAGACTCAACCAATTGATCCGCGCGCACCTGAATCTGCATCAGGAAATGCCCTGGCATTTTCGTCTGGTGGAGCGCGACGGCGGCTGCCTGAATGAAGAGCAACAGGAACGGGTCCGGCAACTGCGCGAGCAGTACGAACGCAAGTTGCTGCTGATGCTCGGCATCCGACTCCGACTCAGTGAGCAGGGCCGGATGGCCGCAAGTCATGCCATTGCCGCCTTGCTCAACAGCGCGCCCAGTTGGCTGACGCACTATTCGCTGGATGAACAAGAGCGCGATAACCTGATGGAAAACATGGTCAGTGGCGCCATCGAGCGGTTGCTGGCGCCCAAACGCACACATGAGACGATAAGCGCCCGACGCCCGGAACCAGATAAGGATAGTGATCCGAAAGGAAGTGACGAACATCGCCCTCGCCATTCAGAGTTCCGTGAAAATGGACGATCTTCGCGTCGTGCGTAAAGGACTAGATCGATGATCTTTAGGGAAGAAACTCATCTTTGCCTCCTGTGCTTGACGGCACCGGGCACTCGGCTTCTAGAACAAGAAATACAGGAGAATTTGTCATGGGACGTGCGAGTTGCATGTGTACTATTACGACAGACTAGTCATTCCCTGAAACACAGAGGGGCCTATTCGCATCCTGCCCGAGGTCTGAGCCTCGGACATGCGAATAACGTATATATCCCAAGGTATGGCAGCCTTCTATAAAGGCTCGGCTGTCTGGATAAGCGAGTTCAACACCAGCTTTATCTCAGAGGCCGGATCTTTATGTCCTTGCAGTATCAAACCTTCCGACAAAGCGGTGAAAGTCCTTGCAAGATCGGCATACGCCAAAGGAGGCTTCTTGCCTGCATGATTAAATATGATGGTAATCAGCTTGCCCAAGGCTTCACTGTTTTCCTGATGCAGATCGTAGTAATGCTTTGAGAACTCTTCATCGCGCAAGGCGATTAGTTGCAGCTCAGCATCAAGAATCGCACAGCTGGTGTTATTTTTAAGCGTGTCAATATAGGCATTCAATCCATGGGTTAACTCTTCCGATGAATACCCCGAAGTCAAAGTAACACTCAACCGATCTATTTCAACTCCCTTAAACCTCTGAGTCAACTGCAGAAGCAAGTCCGCCTTACTTGTAAAGTTTGAAAAGAAGGCGCCCTTCGAAAAACCGGCCTCCTCGGAAATAGCGTTGACGCTGGCGGCGTGAAAGCCTTTTCTCACCATAAGCTCAGTGGCAGTATCGAATAATTTGTCTCTTGTTACTTGCTGACTTTCTTCTCGACCTAATCTCTTTTTAATCACGCCTCGGCTCCTTTGGCCAAACAAAAAATCTATTTGTAACTGAATGGAACATATCTGACACACTCACTGCACAAAACCTGTATTAACTATCATATCTTATACCAGACCTTATTAATAACTTTGTGTATAAACTTTTAAGGAGTGCCATGTAAATGCCATGCATCGCGCCGACGGGAGGGGGAACTCCAGATGGGCTGCATCGATGATTTTTCGTGCCTTGTGACTCCCCCAGGAGGCAATCGAGGGGTGACTGACATGTCTTGCGATGACCTTGATCCGCTCGATCCGGGTGAATGCCTGCTGTCGACAACGCTCTAAACCGCTGGATCTTCGTATTTTTGGTCGGGGTTCAAGGACGTCAACCTTCCGGCGCCATTAAATACCGCTTGATTTTCAGATACCGAATGGTTTTTACTTGCCGCCGTTGATGCAACCAACGCCTGATCAAAGATCGAGCCCGGTGACATCAATCTCAATGCAGCAGAAGGTTACCCCACAGGAGCTGGATTTTAATGGAATATGCCTTTGTTACAGGCGCTACAGGCCTGCTCGGTAATAATGTGGTTCATGCGCTTTTAAAGCGAAATATCAAAGTAAAAGCGCTGGTTCGCTCCATCGAAAAAGCCAAGAAGCAGTTTGGCAACCTGCCTGTTGAACTTGTCGAAGGCGACATGCTCAATGTCGATGCCTTCAGTCATGCCTTGCAAGGCTGTGATGCCTTGTTTCATACAGCTGCCTATTTCCGCGATAGTTACAAAGGCGGAAAGCACTGGCAGAAACTGTATGACACTAATGTGACGGGGACCGAGCAATTATTGCAAGCCGCTTATGCCGCCGGTATTCGTCGTGCAGTCCATACCTCCTCGATTGCGGTGTTGAAGGGCGATAGAGATCAAGTGATCGATGAAACAATGTCTCGCAGTGAATTGGAGGCTGACGATTACTACTTGAGTAAAATATTGTCTGAACAAAAAGTTCAGGAATTTCTGTCACAACACCCGGACATGTTTGTCGCCATGGTATTGCCAGGCTGGATGTTTGGCCCCGGTGATATCGGCCCCACCTCATCAGGACAGTTCCTGCTCGACTTTGTCGGAAAAAAATTGCCCGGCGTACTGCCTGGAAGTTTTTCCGTTGTCGATGCCAGAGATGTGGCGGAGCATCAACTTGCGGCAATCACACACGGCAGATCCGGAGAACGCTACCTGGCAGCCGGCAATCACATGGACATGAAAAGCATTTTCCAGGCGCTCGCCAGTGTCAGCGGCGTAAAAGCGCCCGAGCGCAAAGTGCCACTATTCATGCTGCGTGTCATTGCGTTGATCTATGAAGGTTATTACCGGATCACAAAAAAACCGGTACTCATCAGTACCTCCACTGTCAAACTCATCGAGCAAGAACAAGGGCGCACCCATTTTAGCCATAACAAAAGCTTAAATGAGCTGAAGTGCAAGTTCCGCCCCGTCGCTGAAACATTGACCGATACCCTGGACTGGTATCGGAAAAATAACTACATAGATGCCTAATTGAAACAATTCATATATAGCCTGCCTCTGTAGTACTTTTTTGTCTAACCATAAATTCAAGGATTGAGAGAGGTTGGTAAATGAAAAGCCTTTCATATAAAGAAGGTTTTCTGCATCGGTTCGTCGGTTTTTCAAAGTCTTTCCCCGACCACATTGCTATCCGAAATCTGGATGCGGAAGAAGATACCGTCACTTACCGCGAGTTGCGAATAAAGGCTGAAGAGTGCAATGGCACCCTCACAGCATTGGATGTATTGCCGGGCGACAAAGTAGCGCTTGTTCTACCTAATGGGGTGGAGTTCATCGCTTACTATCTGGCGATCATCGGGCGCGGTGCGGTTCCGGTCATTCTCAACTACAAACTGACGTCATTCGAAATGACCAGCGTCATCAGCCTTGCCAGGCCGACGCTGGTCGTGACGACCGAAACGCTGTTCGAACAGCATAGCGAGACATTTCAGCCTGCCTACGGCGTTCGTCACTCCTTGGTGTTGAACGCCGGAAGCGAGCCGTCATCGCCCCTGCCCGACAACGCAACGGCGGATTCTCGGCTTCCACGACAGACCGAGCCCTTGTTATTGCCCGAAGGTAATCCGATTGTCTCGGTACAGTTCACCTATCGGGGCATCGGTAAACCTCTGGCCGTTTCTCACCGCTACCTTGACCTGACGCAATCGAGCGATGGGTTGCATGAGCAGTTTCATCTTCAAGGCGTCGGGTCCGTTCATCTGGTGACGCTGCCGCTGTATGCCATCTTCGGACTGTCCGTGATGATGGTTTTTCCATTGAGCGTGGGTGCCACCCTGCTAATGACCAACACCCTGCTCAATAGGGATCTGGCAGAAGTCTTGTCTGAGCATAAGGTCACCTTTGCCTGCCTGGTGCCCGACGTCATTCGCTACTTCAATACGCGACTGGCCAAACGCAAAGGCGCGCTTTTGCCGATGCACCCACAGCTGATGATTTATTCGGGTGGCAGCCATTTACCGGCGGACGAAGCCGAGAAACTGGGCAGGCTGCTGGGCTGCAATCCGGTGCTGCAAGGCTATGGTTTGACCGAGAGCATGCCGGTGATCGTCCAGAGCTCGATTGGCAAGGTCCATCGCGGCGCCATGGGCCAACCGATTAGTGGCGTAGAACTGCGGGTTATCGATGCCGAGGGGCGGGATGTCGCACCTGGACGTATTGGCGAACTGCTGATTCGCGGCTCGATGGTGATTGACGGCTATAACGACGCAGAGGACGCCAATGCCCGGTTCTTCCGTGATGGCTGGCTACACACGGGGGATCTGGTCTGGCGGGACGACGATGGACATGTGTTCTTCTATTGCCAACGCCTGCGAATCTCGAAGATCAAAGCGCAAATGGTCGACCTGACGGAAATCGAATCCATTGCCCTGAAGCATCCAGACGTGGTGCGCGCGAAAGCTTACATCGTCCCGGACAACAAGGAGGTCAACGTACTGCACCTGTGCGTTGAAGGGAGCGGCGGCCTGACCCAGAGCGCTATCTCTACCCTGCTCTCGCGCTACCTCTCGGGCTTCAAGTTGCCCAAAACTATCGAGATCATCTCTCTCAAGGAAGAGATTCATGCAAGCTAATGGCACACAACCGGTACTGGCCGTTTTTGACTTTGACGGCACATTGACCGACAGACATACGTTCTGGCGCTACATGCGCTTTATCGTGGGCACCAAATCGTTCTGGCTCAGGATCATTCCCCTGCTGCCCAAAATGCTCAGTGTGATCCTTGGCATCACGCCGTTGATGCAAGCCCGACTGGCGTTCATCGCCTGTTATCTGGGCGGACTGTCAGTCGAGCAAGAACGCGAGCATGCCAAGTATTTCATTAGCGAGCAGCTACCGCTCTGGCTCAGGCCCGAGGCCCTGCGCCGGCTGCAATGGCATCAGTCCATGGGACATGTCACTGCGCTGGTCAGCAATTCGCCGGAAAACTACCTGATTCCCTGGGGTCAGGCAGCGGGTTTTGACTATATCTGCGGCACCCGCCTGGCGACTTCGAAGAACAAACTGACCGGAGGGATCTCAGGTACCAACTGTGTTGAGAGAGAAAAAGTCACACGGCTCAAAGGCTGTCTGAGCAATCTTGATGACTTTTACATTTATGCCTACGGAGATTCATCAGGTGACGATGCTCTTCTCGGCATTGCCAACTCTCCCTTCTACAGAAACTGGTACTGACAGATGAACACGCTGAGCACTTTGGCCCCCAAGCACTTCAGGCAACCCGGTAACACCCCGACAGTTATGATCGTAGGCGCCGGCCCTATTGGCCTGTCCCTGGCAATCATGCTGAAAAAGTGGGGCGTCTCTTTTCGCATTATTGAAAAGAATGCCGGCCCCTCGACCGCTACCAAAGCGATGGCCATCCACTCCAGAACCCTGGAAATTTTTCGAGATCTGGGCGTTGCCGATCAGGCCATCAGCGACGGGTTCACTATCAACCAGTTTTCGGTGCAGTCGAACGCCAAACGGGTACTGAACTACAACTTCTCCAACCTGGATGCTACCTATCCCCTACTCCTCAGCCTGCCACAACCGCAGACAGAGAAGATTCTGCTCGAGCGACTGAATACGTTGGGAGCAGATGTTGAGTGGAATACCGAACTGGTCGATATAGAAAACCAGCCGGGATCGGTACAGATGACGCTTCATCATGCGGACGGCAGCGACGAATCCTTTTCCAGTCGTTGGGTGGTCGCGTGCGACGGAGCTCGCAGCAACATTAGAAAACGTCTTGATATGACCTTCGAAGGATCGTCCTACGACCGATTCTTCATGCTCGCCGATGCCGATATCGAGTGGTCTGGTAGTAAGGACGAAGGTGCTTTCTTCCTCGGTGCACAGGACGGTTATGTGGCGGTCGCGCCAATCAGCGACCATTCCCGTTATCGACTTTTCATCGAGATGCCCTACAACCTGCCACCAGAAGGTGAGCGCCCTTCCTTGAGTCTGGAGAACTTTCAGCGGTTGTGCGAAGGACGCGGGCAAAAGATGACGCTGTCCAATATTTCATCGACCACCATCGCCTCTTTTCAACATCGCCGCGTGCAGTCAATGCAGCAAGGCTCCGTGTTTCTGGTAGGCGACTCGGCGCATATCGGCAGCCCGATCGGTGGGCAATGGATGAACCTGGGGGTTTCCGAAGCCTATAACCTGGCGTGGAAAATGGCCTATGTCGATCAGGGCCTGGCGGACCCATCATTGCTGGAGAGCTACAACGAAGAGCGCTACCCGGTTGCCCTGGAAGTCGAGAACACGGCACACCGACTGACCGGACTGATTACCGTAAAGCATCGCGCCCTCGTTTGGCTGCGCGACAATGTTCTGCCATTGCTGAGCAACAGGCGCAAGGTTCAGCGCAAATTGCCCTCGATGATTTCCGGTCATCAGTACCACTACGGCAAAAGTGATTACATTCAAGAATCGCTGACGAAAAAGCAGCGCAAGAATTGGAACAAAAAAGGCAAGAAACCCGAATTTCAGGCATCTGTGCCTCGCGCAGGTCAACTGGCTCCCGATGTCGAGTTGTGGCAACTGCAAGGCATGCCACCAAAACGCTTGATCGACTTGTTCCACGGAACGTTCACGTTGTTGATTTTTAGCGCCGCCGATCAGTTTTCACCTTTATTACCGGGCTATTACTCGCTGGCCGAGTCGGTGGAGAAGGACTACCCGGGCATCAAGGCTTATTGCGTTATTGATGCACTGAATAGCACCGAGTTGCCTTCCTGGCACTCGACATTGCTGGACCCCGATTGGCGGTTGCACAAGCGTTACCATGCCAAAGAGGGCACGTTGATGCTGATTCGTCCTGATGGCTACATCGCTTTCCAGGGGGCTGATGCAATGACGCTCTTCACTTATCTGAACGTGAGATCCGGGCTGCTCAAGGGCGCCAGAAAAACAACATCTTCCGAGATCGACGCAGTGCAACTCCAACTTTAAGTCTCTATATGGCTACTGCCAGTTTGGTTCATTGATTCACACAAGGCCCACCCGTGGGCCATGACTTTTGATTTCTTCCTTATAGAAAACTTATACCGACTTTGGTTAGGAGAACCTCATGCGCTTCCAACTCAACGATGTTGTGCAGGAATTCATCGTGTCCAATGGAAAAATAGCTCATAGCTATTTCTCTCTTTCAGAAAAGATCATTGATTCACTTTGCGAATCCAATGTAGCAAAAGAATCAATATTGATGCGTCTGCTGGAGCAGGCCGAATCTGTCACGGCACATTACTTCAATGCTCATCAACAAGTTCTCGAGGGCGTTTATGCCCACGGGATTGAAGCCCCCGTCAATAAAAACCTTCCGGTGCTGGAACCCGTGCACTCGAACCCGGTAATACAGGCATCGGCGCCCGTTGCCGAACAAACACCTGCACTCAGTTACGGGCAATGGTTGCGCGCCGAAATAAGCTCCGTCACTGGATTCAAAAAAGAACAAATCGACTTTGATCAAAGTTTCGAGAGTCTGGGCATCGACTCTCTGGGGTTGGTCGATATTTTCGAATCCCTGGCCCAGCACTTCCCGGAAAAGAAAGAGCTCACCTCACTGCTCTTTGATGCCCCCACCCCTACCGCCTTGCTGGCGCGGCTTGAAGCCAATCCGCAGGCGCCTGGCATGGATATCGAAGCATGGGTACTTGAGCAACTGGCGAATATCACCGGTTTTACGGTTGACCAGATCGACCAAAAGCAAAGCTACGAAAGCCTGGGCCTGGACTCCCTGGTGCAGCTGGACTTCCTTGAGTCGGTTGTCGCATTGTGGCCGCAACTCAAGGCCAACAGCACTGAGCTGGCCAACGCCAAGTTCCCGCAGGAAACAATCACCCTTATTAAAGCCGCCCTGGCCACCCCTGAGTCGACATCAACACTCTCCACCGAAGTGCAATCACCTGCCACAACGGACTCCCAAGGGCAGATAAGCGATCTGCTTTTCAACTCCCTGTCACCCCTGATCCCGGACGCGCCACAGTCGATCGACATTGAGACGCCCTTTGCACAGTTGGGGCTCAACGGTTTCGCCCGAGAAACACTCTGCCAATCAATGGCGCAACAGTGTTCCGCCAGCGAGTTTGCCGGTGAAGCGCTGATGTCGCGTCGTACGCCGCAGGACGCCTTGTCGCTTCTGACAAGACTGAGCTGAGCACTGAGCCGCGGTAAAAAAATGGCATGGAATCCGGGTGATCGAACAGATCACCCGGCATTTGGCAATCAGGAGATAGGGTATGAGTGGCGCGGTAACGACAGAGGGCGATTTTTGCTTCAGCGCAATGGCTGGCGAGTTTCCCGGGGCACCGTCAACGGATGCGCTTTGGCACTTGCTCTGCGAAGGACAGATCGCTCCTGTCAATTCGATGCTGACACGCTGGGAACTGAATAAGGCGTCAATCTATTCAGCAAAGGCAGGAGAAAAGGATCGCGTTTACCTGGACAGTGCTTTTTGCCTGACCGATGACCTATCAATCCCTTCAAGGCATGAAGGACGGCAGGTCGCCATCGGTAAGAAAGTTCTCCAGACTCTCCTCGCCCAGCTTGCCGGACAAGGCTCGGCACTGATCAAGGAACGCACCGCATTGGTGGTCGCGACGTCCTGGAGTGACGAGAGTTATTTCGTCACAGGAATGTCCGAAAAAGCCGATGCACCAAGGGGCCATTCATTCCAAGGCTATACGCCGGGTGAACAAGTTGCTGAACTGGCAGCAGCTTTTGCCTTCGGTGGCCCGGCGTTATCGGTAGACACCGCCTGCAGTTCGTTCCCCTATGCAATCGATATGGCTAAGGCCCTGGTCAATAGCGGACAGGCGGATAACGCGATTGTCATGGCACTGAACACCGTGCTGCCACCGGCGCTGTTTCTGGGGTTCTCGCAGTTGACCGCCTTTTCCTCCCGGGCCCAAATGCAGGCGTTTGGCCAGGACGCTGACGGCATAGTGCCGGGCGAATGTGCAGTCGCCTTTCTGGTCGAACCCCTATCCCAGGCGCTGATTGCGCAGCGCCGCCCACTGGGCGTTTTGCGGGCATTGGGACTTTCCGCCGACGGCGCCGAAGGCTCAGTGTTTGCGCCTGGCAAACAGGCCCAGTACACGGCTTACCAGCGTGCCTATGTCGGTCTTGATCCCAATGATGTGGATTACATCGAGACCCATGGCACCGGTACACCGCTGGGTGATGCGACAGAGCTGGGCTCATTGAACAGCTTCTTTGCCCCCCACCGCACAGACGACAAAAAAATCACCATCGGTTCGATCAAGTCCGTCATCGGTCACCCGCTGGCCGCCGCCGGAGGCGCTTCGCTCGCCAAGGCGTTGATGATCTTGCGTCACAAAGGTATTCCGCCTCAGCCCGACTACCGTCCCAGCGCAAAAGTCGACGAGACCTGCCTGCAACTGGCCACAGAGCAGGTACAACCCCTTGCTGATCGTCAGTCGGCAATCCGGGTAGGCATCTCCAGCTTTGGTTTTGGCGGCGCCAATGCGCATCTGGTGGTGGATGAATACATTCCCGACAACCACCCTGCCGCCCCCCTGGCCGTCCCTTTAGCCGCCCCCGGCGTGTTGATGCTGGACCTGGCCATTGTCGAGGCTGAAGCGGCGATTGGCAGTCATTGCTCATTGCAGTCATTCAAGCAACAGCTCGATCAGCCAGCAGCACCCTCCGTCATTTTCCCTTATGGGCGCTTCGTTGATTACGCCGCTGCGCCAGCCCAGCCTTTACTGGGAAAATTCCTGGCGCAGGATCGCGTCATCGACATCGACGGTTTCGGCATGGGCCCCAAGCCTCTGGCCCATGTCGATCCGTTCAAGCTGTTGATCACCGATCGCGTCAACCATTTACTGCGACGCTTGCCGTCGGGTGTGGCCGGCTCATCCGGCACTGCGATGGTCATGTGCTGCAACATGGGTGGCGAACGCTTCAGCAATGCGTATAGCAGCGCTCACAACTTCTACGGCCAGGCTCAAGGCATGCCACCGGGCGTGGAGGTGACGGACGTGGCAACCATGTTGCCGAATATGTTGTCCGGCTACCCGGCGCAGATTTTTGACTTCAAGGGTTTCCATCAAACACTGGTTGGCACCCCGGGTTTGTTCTGGCAAACCTTGCTGGCATCCCGGCAATGGTTCAAGGAGGGCATAACCACTCTCTTGCTCGGTGCAGGACGCTTTATCAGTGCTGAAATCGAGATCGAACGCGCCCGACACTCGGCGACCGTGCAAGGTGAAGGACTGGGGCTGATTGCGCTGCGTCCTTATCAACCGGATTCCAGCGACAAACCTTTGCTGGTGATCCGCGCAGCGGTCCTCGCCCATGCCGCGAACTCGCTGGATGAGGCTTGCCAACTGCTGGGCAAAGAGCGCGGTCATTACCAGAACATTGAAGTCTGCGAGCTGCAACCTGATGCGACTCATGCAAGCGGATCACTGCAAGAGATTACCGGCTTCCTGGCTGAAGCCAGCGGCATCGAAACCCTGCTGGCGGTGATGTTGAGTGCATCGGCTCACACGGTGATCGAGGTTCGCGAAGCCGGCAAGGCAGTGATGTGGTTATTTACTGAAAAGCTTCAGGAATGGAGCCCGGCAGCAGCCGAAACCACGCCTGCCATCAAGCATCCCTTCACATTGCGCTTTGCTCACTCGGCACCCCACGAACTGCAGCAGGTCATCGCGCCTGCTCGCCCTGTCAGCCTTGTCCGCGAGGCTCAACACGACGGCGTCGACGTGCTGCAACTCAGCGACATGCTGACCAACACCCTCCTCGCAGGGCTGCGTGTCAGAGTGCGCGCCATGGAGAGCCTTTTCACCCTGCACCGTGGCGCTGAAGTCCAGCGCCCGGCGCACTGGCAACGTTGCCCGGAAAACATCGTGATCGCCAACGTCCAGCGAGGCCCTCAATCACTGCAGGCCCAGCTCGTGGTGAATGAAGCGCACCCTTACTTCTTCGATCACCCGCTTGATCACATCCCCGGCATTTTATTGCTTGAGGGCGTGTTGCAACTGATTGAACTCGCCATGCCACCATTAAGTGGACGAGTCGCCTATGTCAAAACCCTGACTATCAAGTTCCAGCAATACGTACAAAAGCAGGGTGTGATTGATCTGCATCTGGAACACGGCGAAGCCCCCCAGGTATTCAATGCGAAGGTCATGCAGGCCGGAAAGCTGATGTGCACCTGCATCCTTGGAATGGCCTACAGCTCGGCGTTCGAGACATTGCCCGCCGGCGAGTTCACGGCCACTCGCTGCCGCGACAAGGCCTTGCTGCACAAGGCCAGAGAAGAAAACGTCATCGTCAGTGACATGAGCGGCATCGCTCAGGGCTTGAGCGTGGACACGCTCAAGCTGCCGGATGAGCACTTCTTCCAGGAAGGCGACCCCGAGCACTATTCGATGGTGTATTTCCTCGAAGTTGCCCGCCAGTGCTACATGCAGATTGCCCACAGCTATCTGCGGATTCCACTCAAGACCCCGATGAACCTGCTGGCCTTGAGTTTCACCCTGGATCGGCCAATCCCCAGGAGCAGTCCGCTATCGTTGGCACCGCAAGCCGGTTTTGACGCGCAACATCAGCCGTTCAAAACCAACCGCATCTATATCGACCTGTTCAACCGGGGCGAAAAAATCGGTCAAGCCAGTATTACAGCTCAAGTGCTGAGTCAATCCGTACCCGCAGCCTGAGACATTGAATTGATCCCACTCTCCAGCATGACCGTGCCCCCAACAATCAAGGTGTCGCCGTGAACGATGTCAAAGTGCAAGTCATAGTCAAATCGCCGCCCGCTGAAATATGGAAGATCTGGAGCAATTTTTCAGAAGCGCCGTTATGGGATACCGACGTCAGCCATTGTGAACTCAATGGCCCGTTTCAACCTGGGACACGAGGCAAATGCATCCTCAAAAATGGCCTGAACATGCCGTTGAAACTAGAGGCGGTGAGCATGCATGAAAGCTATCGGAACACGGCAAGACTGCTTTGGATCGACCTTGAATTCGATCACCAGATGCGCAGGCTTTCCCCGAATGAAACCCAGGTCATCCATAGCGCGAAGATCTCTGGCCCCTTGAGTTTTTTATACCGTGGGCTGCTACGCAAAATGCTGACCGCGGCAATGACCACCGCACTGGGCAACCTGTGCACTTTGGCTGAACAACGAGCGAATGCCATCAGTACCCCAGGGCTCGAAAAACCTGGAGCGCATTTGCACCGAGTATGAAATATCCCGGGAGGAGAGTGTTGAACGCTCGCTCCCGAACACGCTTCGCTTACTTATCGATAACGGCACACTTCGGACCGAGCATGAACCTACTAAAAAAACCTCAGTATCTCGTGATGGGCGTCATTGGCATGGGTTTTATCGCCCCGGAGTCCAGTTCCGCCGACACGCTCGGCCCCTACATCAGTGTCATGGGCGGCCTGAACTGGGTTGCTCCGCAGGACCTTAACCAGAACAACCTCGATTTTGTCGAGATGGAGTTCAACCAGCCGTTACACTCCGGCTTCGCCACCGGACTGGCATTGGGCTGGCGATTTCCCATCGGGCTCAGACCTGAAGTGGAAATCAGCTACCGTAAAAACACCCTGACCCAGTTCAATAACCGGGTCTACGAAGGCGGCGGGAGCATCGACGGTAAAGGCGAAGAAGAAGCCACCAGCCTGATGGCCAACCTCTGGTATGACGTCTTGAACCTGCCAGCACCCTTCAGCCGGTTCACCCCCTATATTGGCGGCGGTCTGGGCTACACCACCCTGACGGTCAGTGGCCTGGAAGCCGGCGGCGTCCAGTTCGGCGGCACCCATCGCGACACCGTATCGGCCTTTCAACTCGGAGCCGGGGTAGGTTTCGAGCTCACCGATCAATGGTCCTTGTCCATGGATTATCGATACCTCAAGACTCGCGATGCGCACTTCGGTGACATTCAGGGCCTGCCCCAAGGCGATGTGAGCACTGACTATAGCGCCCAGTCATTAATGCTCGGCCTGCATTATTGGTTCTAAGCGGTTAAACAGATCGGCGCCTTGCAAGGCGTCGCTACGACAAGCCGGTGAATAGCTTCGGCGCAGAGTCTCACCGGCTTGCGCCCTTTGTCAGAGAGAATTAAACAGGTTCGACACATCTCGCCGTTGTGAGCTCCCCCACGACGTCAATCTAGCTCACCGCCTCCAAGACTCAACACCTGTAAATCACATCGATGCTGAAGCCTGTGAAGAAGGTACTGGTTTGACCGCAATGGCTGAGTTGACTACTTTGGTGAGTTAAAGGAAATCATCTCGTGCGACAAGGAGTGTCGACAATGTACCCGTCCGTTCGTTCGTCTTTTACCTTGGCCTGGACTCTGCCCCTGGCGTTCTGTGCGGTTGCCGCCCAGCCGCCGCTCGATCCGCTGCAGACCCTGAACCGCATCAACCACAACTACAACACCCTCAAGGACGCTTGCCAGGAACCCGATACCGGTGCCGCACGCGGTCACTACTACTGCAGCGGCGTGACCTTGCGTATGGTCAACGACGGCCCCTTCAACCCTTGGGACTACAGCCCCTACGCGATCAAGATCGGTGCGACCTCCTACTCCTGGATCCGCAAGGACCTGAGCACCCGAATTCTCATCCACCCGGCCGGTTTCATCCTGCGCACCCCAACCGATGCAGCGGCCTTGAGCCTGCCGGTCAAGGAGCAGGGCTGGACCTGCATCTACGCCTTCGATGGCGGTACCGGGCCGGAGCGCAAGTGGTACGGTTGCGGCTTCTTCGACAGCCGCGAGCCACCGCGTGCGGCCCAGAGCGCGATGAACAATCGCAACTCCGCCCTCGCCTACGGCACCTGCGCGGAAGCCTCGGTGAGCACCGCCGAGCAATGGACCCAGAAATACACCGGGCTGATGAAGGGACCGATCCAATACAGCCAGTGCTCCTGGAACGCGGAAAAACCCAGCGACTGGAACGCCATGATCCGGGTCCACGAGTCCCGGCCGAACACCACTCACAAGGATCCCTTCGCCTTCAGTGCCCAGGTCAACGAGTTCATGTTGAAGAATGCCTCGGCGACCAACGATGGCAGCGAAAACATGAAGTACATCGATGCCTTCATCTACAACGTCAACAGCACGCAGAACTTCGCCACCCGCGGTGATCAGGCACCACCGAAACCGGAAGACGGCCTGAACAGCGCGCGCAACTTCCAGAAGAAACTCCAGGCCCAGGGCTACAGCGTGCCGATCCTGCGGCTGGACTTCACCAAGCCTGCGGAGCAGCGTTTCAGCTATGTCGCCGCCGACCAGGCGATAGACCTGACGGTTGCCGGTGGTGCACAGCCAATGCCGGCTGCGCCTGCGCCCAGCTACATCGCTGCAGCCACTTGGGTCAAGCGTTACGACCCGGGCACCCGCAAGGACGAATGGACCTTGAGCGTGGTGCCCACAGCGGCTGGCCGCGCCTTGCCCAACGAGCAGGCCGGGGCTTTGTACAACCAGCTGTTCGCCCTCAAGGGCGCGGATAGCAACTGGCGCGACAATGAAAATTCCGTCGGCAGCATGCGCCAGCAATTGAACTGCGTGCTGGTCAACTACCGCAGCAAGACGCCGTGGAATCTCGAGCCTTTCAGGCCTGCGTTATCTGACAGCGAGACCCGGGCCGCAGGTTGCAACCCAATCCTGCGTTGAATGGCCGGAGTGCTGTGGCGCCCTCGCCCGAGGGCGCTGCCGTTGTCTGCGCAAGGTCGCGCAAGTCGTCGGCGAAAGAGGCCGGCGCGTGCAGCGAACCATTGTGTTTTTTGTATCACCGGCATGGACGCCCGCGCCGGCTATCGGCTCCAACCACAAGGAAGTAGCGCCATGAAAAAACGTCTGAACAGGATCACTCCATTACTCATATTTCCGTTGCTCTTGCAAACGACATTGGCCAACGCCGAATCATGCGAGGAGACGCTGAAACGGGTTGAAACGTTGTACAACAACACAGTCGATAGTTGCAGGCAGGATCCGGCGTCGGACTGTTCGGGGTTGTTGGTCAGGGGCACTCACCGAGCCAACCCGGCGAAGGGGGAGAAATGGGATGTATGGAATCCAAGCCCGAAAGCCAAGGAGTTGGGTACTTTTGCCGCTTCCTGGATGCGTGCCGATGGCATCAGCTATGAAGATCCTGGCATGAGTACTCAGAACGGCTACCTCATTACCCCGATAGATCAAGTACGCGATCCAGAGACTCCGGTGCATGTCTACTGTGCGTTTCCTAACGACGCCTGGACCGATTTTCGAGATGACCGAGGCTGTGGCAACAATAAGAACACCAGCCAGACAGAGGCAGTATGCCAGGCCATGGCGCCGCCTATCACTAGCGCTAACACCTGGGTCGCGCATTTCACCAGGTTCAACAACGACAGGAAGCAGGACCAGTTGCAATGTGGCTTCAATATGCGCAACCCCATGAGCAGCAAGGATCGGGTAGACGCTTTTCGAAACTTTATGGGGGCTCGGCAAGTCATCAACACCCGTGAGTTTCAAACCCAGACAGAATTCCGCCTGGGTAACCCGAAAGATGACGAACTACCGATTCTGGCCTTTTTCTACAGCGATCAACGTGGTTTGAACGATGCCTTGGCCAATCAGCGGGACTATAAAAACAAGACAGGAAAGGATCGCAACGTCATCAAGATTGATTTTCCAAGAACGCCGGTTAGCAAGGCCACCTTCTCCTGCGCCAGAACCACGCCTCCACCCACGCAACAATTTTGTGACAAGTACATCGAGTCAAGCACCTGGTTACGACGCGACGATCCGAAACTCGGGCCCGACACGTGGTCACTTGAGGTAGTGCCCACCGCTTGCGGCCGCGCTATCAAGGACGATCAGACCGACAGAATGTTTGCTGAGTTGTACAACAAGCACAAAAACGATGAGCAATGGAGGCAATACAGCGTCAATGGTGGGTCAATCCGCCGGCAAATGGTTTGTCATCTGGCGGCAACCTTCGACGGCAAGCCTGTCAGGAACAAGCCCGAGTGGAACCTCGAACCGAAGCGGCCATACGTCGACCAAGCCAAGGCCATAGCGCAACACTGTAATCCTTACTGAGGCTTTTGAGCGGCAAACCCGATCTGCCGATACACCTGGTATCGGCAGGTTGCATTTTTTACACCAGCATTTGTCCTATCCTTCATCCACCCAACAACTCTGGACATCGAAATGCCCGCCCCCGAATCCACCCTCCTCCAGAGCTGGCACCACAACGCCCACTCCTGGATCGAGGCCATCCGTGCCGGCACCATCGAAAGCCGCCTCAAGGTCACCGACCAGGCAATCCTGCTGGCGGTGCTAGGCCGTCAACCCGAGCGTGTGCTCGACCTGGGCTGCGGCGAGGGCTGGCTGTTGCGTGCGCTGGCTGAACGGGCCATCACGGCGGTCGGTGTGGATGGCGATGCGACGCTGGTCGACGCGGCGCGGTCGTCGGGCTCTTCGCCGGTGCATTTGGCGAGCTATGAAGAGTTGGTGGAGGCGAAGGTGGACATCGGCAGCAACTACGACCTGATCTGCGCCAACTTCGCCCTGTTGCACCAGGACATCATCCCTCTGCTCGCCGCCATGAACGCCCTGCTCGCCCCTGGCGGCGCGCTGGTGATCCAGACACTGCATCCGTGGACCGCGGCGGCGGGTGACTATCAGGATGGTTGGCGGGAAGAGACCTTCACTGGGTTCAAGGGGCAGTGGCAACCCATGCCGTGGTACTTCCGCACGTTGTCCAGTTGGCTCAATGCTCTGGACATGGCCGGTTTTCAGCTGGCCGGCCTGCAGGAGCCGCAGCACCCGCAAAGTCCTGTGCCGCAGTCGTTGCTGTTGGTGGCTGAGCAACGGGGTGATTGCGATTAACCCGGGGCAAGCCCTAATGCCAGTCAGTTAAGGGAAAATCGGACCTGTAGGAGCCAGGCTTGCCGGCGAAGGCGTCCTTAAGAACGCCTTCGCCGGCAAGCCTGGCTCCTACAAAAAAGCGGCTTACTCGCTTAACTGACTGGCATTAGGGCGAGCCCAGCAAATGACGCACAAACAAAAACGCCGCTCAAAGAGCGGCGTTTTTGCGATTAGCGCGCAATACAAGATTCACCTGTATCTTGCGCGCCTCAGTTCCAGGGACGGTCTCCATTCTCGTCCTTGATGCGGGTCGGCAGGCCCATCACATCCAGCGCCTTGAGGAACGGCTCGGCCGGCAGCTCCTCGACGTTGGCCATGCGCTGCACATCCCACTCCCCGCGTGCGACCAGCAGGGCTGCTGCCACAGGTGGCACGCCAGCGGTATAGGAAATGCCCTGGCTGTCGGTTTCCGCAAAGGCTTCTTCGTGGTCGGCGACGTTGTAGATGAACACTTCGCGCGGCTGACCATCCTTGGTGCCTTTTACCAGGTCGCCTATGCAGGTCTTGCCGGTGTAGCCAGGCGCCAGCGAGCTCGGATCAGGAAGCACGGCCTTGACCACTTTCAGCGGCACGACTTCCAGGCCTTCAGCGGTTTTGACCGGTTGCTCGGAGAGCAGGCCGAGGTTCTTGAGTACGGTGAACACATTGATGTAGTGCTCGCCAAAGCTCATCCAGAAACGCACGTTGGGCACGCCGAGGTTCTTCGACAGGGAGTGCACTTCATCGTGGCCGGTCAGGTACAGATTCTGCGCCCCTACAACCGGCAGGTCGTCGGTGCGTTTGACTTCGAACATCGTGTTGCTGGTCCACTGGCTGTTCTGCCAGCTCCACACTTGTCCGGTGAATTCGCGGAAGTTGATTTCCGGATCGAAATTGGTGGCGAAATACTTGCCATGGGAACCGGCATTGACGTCGAGAATGTCGATCGAATCAATACGGTCGAAATACTGTTGTTGTGCCAACGCTGCATAGGCGTTGACCACACCCGGGTCGAAGCCCACACCGAGGATCGCGGTGATGTTCTTCTCTTTGCATTCCTCGAGGTGCTTCCACTCGTAGTTGCCGTACCAGGGCGGCGTCTCGCAGATTTTGCCCGGTTCTTCGTGAATGGCGGTGTCCAGGTAGGCCACGCCGGTATCGATGCAGGCACGCAGCACCGACATGTTGAGAAAGGCAGAACCGACGTTGATGACGATCTGCGATCCGGTTTCGCGGATCAGCACCTTGGTCGCCTCGACATCCATAGCGTTCAGCGAGAAGGCTTTGATGTCAGCGGGCTCTTTGAGGCTGCCCTTGGCCTTGACGCTGTCGATGATGGCCTGGCATTTGGAGATGTTGCGCGACGCGATAGCAATACGACCGAGTTCATCGTTGTGCTGCGCGCACTTGTGGGCCACCACCTTGGCGACACCTCCTGCACCAATGATAAGCACGTTCTTCTTCAATTTTTCTCTCTCTCCTTCTCAGCCAGCTTACGAAAGGCTGGACATGTAGTCGTTGTAACCAAACTCACGAACCACCTCGACACTACCGTCAAGTTGTTTCACTACGATGGACGGCATTTTCAGGCCGTTGAACCAGTTCTTCTTGACCATGGTGTAACCCGCTGCGTCGATGAACGACAGCCGATCGCCGATGGCCAGAGGACGATCAAATTGGTACTCACCGAAAATGTCGCCGGCCAGGCAGGATTTGCCGCACACCATGTAGGTATGTTCGCCTTCGCTGGGCGCCAGCTTGGCATTCAGGCGATAGATCAGCAGATCGAGCATGTGCGCCTCGATGGAGCTGTCCACTACGGCCAGGTGCTTGCCGTTGTAGAGGGTGTCGAGCACGGTGACTTCCAGCGACGCACTCTGAGTGATGGCAGCTTCGCCCGGCTCCAGGTAGACCTGCACGCCGTATTTCTGCGAGAAGGCCTTGAGCCGCGCGCAGAAGTCGTCGATCGCATAGCCTTCACCGGTGAAGTGAATACCGCCGCCCAGGCTGACCCACTCGACCTTGTGCAGCAGATGGCCGAAGCGCTCTTCGATGGTGCACAGCATCTGGTCGAACAGGCCGAAGTCGGCGTTCTCGCAGTTGTTGTGGAACATGAAGCCCGAGATCTGCTCGATGACCTGCTCGATCTTCACCGGATCCCACTCGCCCAGACGGCTGAATGGCCGCGCCGGATCGGCTAGCAGGTAATCGGAGCTGCTCACCTGCGGGTTGACCCGCAGACCACGCACCTTGCCTGCTGAAGCTTCAGTGTAGCGCTGCAACTGGCCAATGGAGTTGAAGATGATCTTGTCGCAGTTGTCGAGCATCTCCTCGATCTCGTCGTCAGCCCAGGCCACGCTGTAGGCATGGGTCTCGCCAGCGAACTTCTGTCGACCGAGCTTGAGCTCATAGAGCGACGACGACGTAGTGCCGTCCATGTATTGCTGCATCAGATCGAATACCGACCAGGTGGCGAAGCACTTGAGTGCCAGCAGGGCCTTCGCCCCGGACTGTTCGCGCACGTAAGCGATCTTCTGCATGTTCGCCAGCAGCTTTTGTTTGTCGATGAGGTAGTACGGCGTCTTGATCATTTCGAGGCCTCCGGCAAGGCCAGCCAAAAAAAGGATGCGCATTGTGCCTTCACTTGCCACATATCGAAAGAGCAGAGAGCGCAGTTCGCTGAGCCGTCCTTAATTGGATCCAGGAGCCAGCGTCACCGGCACCTTAAACGGCCGTCAGTCAGTTCTGCTCAGAATGATGCATAGCGGGGCGCCGCGCCATTGGATGCTGCCTGGTCTTCACGATGACGAAATGCCGTCTTCGATGCATAAAAATTCGTCATCGTTTTGTAACCTTCCGAAGGCGATACTCAGGCTGCTCAACGCCTGCTGTTTTTTCTGCTGCCACTTTAGGCGGCTTTTTTTTTGCTTGATGATTTTGGCGGAATTTACCGGAACGAAAAAAACCAAAAGGTCATAATTTCAATCACTTACAAAACTCAATAGTACTCTGAGGCACCATATTTTTAGCGGGAAACGAGTCTCGGTGATTCCAAGCCACGCTACCGAGTTCTATCTACAACCCATCGAAACAGCAGTCATCAGGCTGACTGTATTAATGGCGTTGGACTGGCCGCGATGGAGTCGAGCTCGCCGGTCAACTCACAACTGTCGGCGCTGATTGAAAACAGGCATACCCGGAGCTGCCCTTACTGCTCTCGCAAACTAGCGTCCATAGCTCGACATCTGGCAAAAACGGACAAATCCAGATCGGTCAGGCGTTTCGAGCGTCTGAAGTTGGCTACAACCTGATTTACACCCTATCCGGTCCGGCAATCAGATATTGCGACCAGGTTTTCAACGGCCAGAGCCAGTCTGCATGTAATGCCTGCCATCTCTGAAATAGCTTGCCTTATACGAAAAAGTATCATTTAAAGCACCACCATTTTTTTCAAACCCATCAGTCAACTTCTTTAATACATAACCCAGCATCAAATCATCGAAGGCAATCCATACTCACACTCCATCGCGGCGAAAGTTATTCCCCCCAACAAATAAACCCATCACCAATCATCACACTGCACCTGACTGTGAAAGTCATTATCTTGACGCACCGACACTAACACTTCCCACAAATAACATAACACTTTAATAACACTCTATTAACATTAACAAGCCTCCCTGACTTTTTATAACATTCATTGACACTCAGACGCAGCCACCCTAGATTAATGGCACTCTGCCAACGCCAAAACGACACATCAACTTTGTCAAGTTAATGGAATGCTGAGTTTCTGAGTTATTTCATTCCTGGTACAACGCATGAAATATGTAGACGATATTACGAAACTCTTTACACGTTTTGGCGCCAATGCGCAGAGTTACCAGGAAATACAACCGAACTATAAAGATTTCAAAGACGATCCGGTTACATCTGCGCTGGCTGAGCCAGGACCGTCGGTGGCCTTGTCTCCCCCAACACCAACGCCCTCTGTGTTTCTACTGAACGAGCCACAGCCTTCTTTATTGGTTGGCGCGCCGGTCGAGCCCGTGAAGAATGTTGTCCTCTCGCTACCTTCGCCCAAATCCCCTCCCCTGACCGAGCCACCTGCGAGTTCTGCTACCGGTGACCGTCAGCGATTGAGCGACCTGTTGCGTGAACTCAACCAGGTTCGTCGAGACGGTCTGCCAGAAACGACTCGCAGGCGGACCAAGGCGAAGGTCATTGCTATCGTTTCAGCGAATGGTGGGGTGGGTAAAAGCACCGTCGCCGCTGGCCTCGCGAAAACATTTCGGCGCCCTGGCGGGCGAACCATCGCGATTGATCTGGACCCTCAGAACGCGCTGTCCAGCCACTTGGGTATCACCAGACAGGTTCCCGGGCTGATCCAGCTCAAAGAGCAAGACGCAGACTGGGGCGCTCATCGTCTGCCGGGCTTTAGCGACAGTGAGTGCCTGCCCTTCGGCACTGGCGAGATGAACGATCGCCGCTTGCTCAGGCAGTTGATGCTTGAAGATGCTGACTGGTTGAATCAGCACCTTGCGTCAATGGACCTCAGCGAAAACGATACCGTGATCCTGGACACGCCTTCGGGTGCGACCGTCTATTCGCAACAGGCGCTCGACGCCGCCGATCTGGTGCTGGTGATGACGGTGGCCGACGCGGCCTCCTACCTGGCACTGGACACCATGACCCAGTGGCTGGAAACCACCCGACGACGCGCGCAGCGGCACCGGTATGTGCTCAACCAACGGGATGACTCGCGCTCGTTCAGCAGGGACATGGGCGTGCTGTTTCTGCGGCGGCTCGGCGCTGACCTGATCGGGACGATTCGCCTCGATCACCAGTTCAACGAGTCGCTGGCCTATGGTCGGGACCCCCTCCAGTACGCACCTGAGAGCATTGGCTGCCAGGACATTCTTTCGCTGTCCGGCGCGGTCCATGCCCTGCTTTTCGCGGATACTTCCAGCCAGCAGGGCACGCCATGACCGCGCAGCTGAATCAGCTACCCGCAAAGACGTGGTGGTTGCAGGGGCTACTGGATACTTTCCAGGCTCGCGTCAGTCGATGGCCCCTGCGTTGGCGCCAAGGCCTGAAGGTCTCAGCCGGGCTGGTCGCAGCATCGTTGGTGCTGGGTATCCTCACTGCGCCGCTGAATCTGTATTCCCAGGCCGCGTTTGCCGCCGTCTGTTTTGCCGCCAGCCTGATCATCCGCAAGCAAGCCGGGCGTCTGGCGATCCTGACCCTGATCACCCTCTCGCTGATCGCTTCGTTGCGTTACATGTACTGGCGCCTGTCTGACACCCTGAATTTCGACAACTGGCAGGATGCCGTATTTGGCTACGGGCTGGTGCTGGCCGAACTGTATGCCTTGCTCGTCCTGGTCTTCGGCTATGTACAGACCGCCTGGCCGTTGCATCGCAAACCGCAGTTTCTGCAACAGCCGCCCGCAGAATGGCCGACGGTAGACGTCTTCATTCCTACCTATAACGAAGCATTGGGTATCGTCAAACTGGTGGTGCTCGCTGCTCAGGCCATTGACTGGCCTGAGGGCAAACTGCGGGTGCACATGCTCGATGACGGACGCCGGGAGGAATTCAAGGTTTTCTGTCAGCAGATTGGTATCAACTACATCACCCGCGACAACAATCAACATGCCAAGGCCGGCAACCTCAACGAGGCACTCAAAGTCACCGATGGCGAGTTCATTGCCATATTCGACGCCGACCACGTGCCCACCCGCTCCTTCCTGCAGATCACCATGGGCTGGTTTTTAAAGGACCCGAACCTGGCGTTGCTGCAAACGCCGCACTTTTTCTATTCACCCGATCCGTTCGAAAAAAACCTCGATACCTTTCGCTCGGTACCCAACGAAGGTGAGCTGTTCTACGGCCTGGTGCAGGACGGCAACGACCTGTGGAATGCGGCCTTCTTCTGTGGCTCCTGCGCGGTCATCCGGCGGACTCATTTGCTGGAAGTCGGCGGCATCGCCACCGAAACCGTGACGGAGGATGCGCACACCGCACTCAAGCTCAATCGCCGTGGTTTCAATACCGCTTACCTCGCCGTGCCACAAGCGGCGGGACTGGCCACCGAAAGCCTTTCCCGACACATCAGCCAGCGCATACGCTGGGCGCGGGGCATGGCGCAGATTTTTCGGACCGACAATCCGTTGTTTGGCAAAGGACTGAACCTGGGGCAGCGCATCTGCTACCTCAACGCCATGATGCACTTTTTCTACAGCCTGCCCCGCCTGGTGTTCTTGACCGCCCCCTTGGCCTACCTGTTTTTCGACGCGCAGATTTTCCATGCCTCGGCGTTGATGGTCACGGTCTATGTACTGCCGCATATTTTCCATTCCAGCCTGACCAACTCCAGCATCCAGGGGCGCTTCCGCCATTCCTTCTGGAACGAAGTGTATGAGTCGGTATTGGCCTGGTACATCATGCGACCGGTGCTGTTGGCCCTGATCAGCCCTTCGCTGGGCAGATTCAACGTGACCGACAAGGGCGGCACCATCGAAAAGGACTATTTCAACTGGAAGCTCGCGCGGCCTTATATCGTCCTGCTGACCTTGAATATGATCGGTCTGGCGATCGGCGTGGTGAAACTGATCGGGAGTGATTCGGCCGAGGCCACTACCCTGCTGATCAACCTGGCCTGGACCGTGTACAACATCGTCATCGTCAGCACCGCCGTGGCGGTGGCCACTGAATCCTCTCAGGTGCGCAACGAACCCAGGGTGCCCGCGGATCTGCCCGTGCGCGTCTATCGCGAAGACGGCACCTGGTTCGATTGCATAACCCGGGACTTCTCACAAAACGGCGTGGGTCTGGCACTGCCACCGCAGGTTCTGCTCAACGTCAATGAGAAGCTGCGGCTGTGCATTCTGCGCACACCGCCCTCAAGCCTCTTTCCCGCAAAAACGGTCTTCAGCAACGACAACGTGGCGGGCGTGCAATTCGAGGCTTTGACCCTGCGCCAGCAAAGTGAGCTGGTGCGACTGACCTTTTCACGGGCCGACACCTGGGCCAACACGTGGGGTAACGGCCGCCTCGACGCGCCAATGTCGGCGTTGCGCGAGGTCAGCAGCATTGGCTTGCGCGCCATCCTGCGCTTGTTCATTGCAACCCTAAAGGACAGCCAGGCGCTGCTGCGCAAACGCCCGGACGCTCCATCACCTATCGACTCCACCGCGGATACGCAACGATCTTGAAGCCTTCCACTCGCCGGACCTTTCTTCCTCGTCGCTCACTCATGCTGATCACCTGCTCGCTAGTGGGCTGGAGCGGCTGGGCATTGAGTGCTGCCGCCCAAATCAGCGCCACAGAGCCGGCGGTGATGCCGGTCGCCGCGTTACCCGGGACCGATGCCCCGGGCAACAGCTATACCCGCACCCTCAAGGACCTGGGCAAAAGCTATTCGATGACCCTTAAAGGCGTGGAGGCTACCGACAGTGTGAACTTCGATGTGCGCGCCGATGAAGTCGTCACGGCTGCGCAGGTCACGCTGCAGTACAGCTACTCACCGGCGCTGCTGGCTGACCTTTCGCAGATCAATGTGCTGGTCAACGATCAAGTGGCCGCCAGCCTGCCCCTCCCGAAGGAAGAGGCCGGTAAATTGCAGACCCGGACCGTGCAGATTCCGCCGCAGACCATCACCGAATTCAACCGGCTCAGCCTGCAGTTCATCGGTCACTACACAATGCAGTGTGAAGACCCTTTGCACTCCAGCCTGTGGGCCCGGATCGGCAACGAGAGTCAGCTGAGCCTCCAGGTGTCCTCGATTAAACAGCCCAACGACCTGTCCGCTCTGCCGCTGCCCCTGTTCGATCGTCGAGACGCCTCGCTCTTGAAGCTGCCCTTCGTGTTCACCGGGCGCCCGGGCGGCCCTGAGCTTGAGGCCGCCGGTATCCTGTCGTCCTGGTTTGGCGCCCTGGCCAGCTACCGCGGCGCAACCTTCCCCGCCAGCCTCTCCAGCCTGCCGGCCAAAGGCAACGCCGTGGTGTTTGTCAGCGGCAGCGAATCAACGGCCTTGAGTGGCTTACCGATCAAAGAGACCACGGGGCCGACATTGACACTCGTGAGCAACCCGAATGATGCTCAGGGCAAACTGTTGATCGTCTCCGGGCGCGATGGCGCCGATCTCAAGGTCGCCGCGACAGCGCTGGCTCTCGGTGGCTCGGCCTTCTCCGGGCAGAGCGTAGTGATCGACCGGATCGACTCGCTCAAGCCACGCCGACCGTACGACGCGCCTAACTGGCTGCCCTCCGATCGCCCGGTTCGCCTGGGTGAACTGGCGAAGCCCGCCGAACTCAATGTGTCGGGTTATAACCCGGGGCAAATGACGGTTGCGCTGCGCTTGCCACCCGACCTGTTCAACTGGCGTGAGCCTGGTGCGCAACTTGACCTGAAATACCGCTATACGCCGCAACCGGTCTCCACCAATTCCTCGTTGCTGGTCAACTTCAACGATACCTTCATCAAGTCGATCGATCTGCCCTCGATCGAGAAACTCGGCAACAGCGACAGCCTGCTGGCAATGCTCAAAACCGACGACAGCCTGGCCCGCACATCGCGCATGCTGTTGCCGCTCAATTCCGTAGCCCTACAATCGCGCCTGCAATTTCGCTTCATGTATGACTACATCAAACAGGGTGAATGCCGCGACATCATCATCGACAACATGCG
Source organism: Pseudomonas sp. JV414 (assembly GCF_032424305.1). NCBI lineage: Bacteria > Pseudomonadati > Pseudomonadota > Gammaproteobacteria > Pseudomonadales > Pseudomonadaceae > Pseudomonas > Pseudomonas sp. JV414. Next base: position 342,336 of record NZ_VYKC01000002.1, read on the forward strand.
CGGTGTGATCGACCCGGACTCGACCCTGGACCTCAGCCAATACGAACATTTCATGGCCATGCCCAACCTTGGGGTGTTCAAGGACAGTGGCTTCCCGTTCACCCGCATGGCCGACCTTTCTGAAACATCGGTGATCCTGCCCAACGAGCCAGGCCCGGCCGATCTGAGCGCCTACCTGACCCTGCTGGGCCGCTTCGGCGACTCCACCGGTTATCCGGCCACCGGCATGAAGGTAGTCCACGCCGACCAGATAGCCGAGCAAAGCGACCGGGATTTGCTGGTGCTCGCCTCGGGCAACAATCAGCCGCTGCTGGAGAAATGGCAAAGCCTGCTGCCGGCCAAGGGCGAAGATGCTGCGCAGTACTTTGAACTGTCTGACCTGCCCTTGCGTCTGCGCAACTGGATCAGCCCGGATACGAAAACCAATCTGCGTGAAGCGCGCAACAGCTTCAGGTTTACCGCTGACGACGGCAGTGCTTATCTGACTGGATTCGAATCGCCGCTCAAGAGTGGGCGTAGTGTGGTGTTTATCGCCAGCGCAAGGCCAAACGGCTTGGCCGACGTAACCAACGCCCTGCTCAGCAGCGAAGAAAACGCCCGCGAGTTGCAAGGCAGTCTGGTGGTGGTCAGGGGCAAGCATGTCGAGTCGCTGGTCGCCGAGCAGGATTACTACGTCGGGAGCTTGGGCCCATTGCGCTATCTGCAGTGGTACCTCTCGCAAAACGTAATGGCGCTCATGCTGTTCACTCTCCTCGGGATCCTGCTGCTTGCTTCGATGGCCTACCTGGCCCTGCGCTTACGGGCCAAACGTCGTCTTGGTCAATGAGCCGCGCATGCCTGTGTCGTCCATGAGCAGCCGGGGTGTTTCACTTCGCCATTGCCTGCGCGGTAACACGCGCAGGTTGAGCGCTGTGCTTGCGCTGGCGCTGCTGGCGCCTGGGATAGCGGCCGCAACCCCCTGTGAGCTTCCAGCCTGGCCACTGTGGCAAACCTATGCAACGCGCTTCGTCCAGGCCGACGGCCGGGTTCTGGAATCGAGCCTGGAGAACAATCACAGCACTTCTGAAGGGCAGTCCTACGGCATGCTCTTCGCACTGATCGGCAACGATCAGCCACGCTTTGACAAACTCTGGCGCTGGACCTCAGCCAACCTCGCAGGCTCCGCCACCGCCACACGCCTGCCGGGCTGGTTATGGGGGCAAGGCACGGACGGTCAGTGGCGCCTGCAAGACGCCAATTCGGCCGCCGACGCCGACCTGTGGATCGCCTATGCCCTGCTCGAAGCCGCACGCCTGTGGCATCGGCCGGACTATCACCAGGACGCCCTGCACCTGATGGCGACGATTGAAGCGCAATTGGTCGTCAGGCTCCCCGGGCTGGGCCCGATGGTGTTGCCTGGACCACAGGGCTTCGTCCAGCCGGACGCTCTCTGGCGCCTGAACCCCAGCTACCTGCCACTGCCACTGTTACGACGGCTGGCCAAGGAGGCACCCTCGGGGCCCTGGCAAGCGATTGCCAACAACACCGCGACGATGATTGCCCAATCAAGCCGCCACGGCTTCGTCGCTGACTGGGTCGATTATCGAGGCACTTCAGCGCAATCGGGCGCCTTCGTAAGCGACCCGATCCACGGCGACACGGGCAGCTACGATGCTATTCGCGTGTACCTCTGGCTGGGCATGAGTGATACCTCCGAACCGCTGACAGCGCTCCTGCTCAAACGGCTGGACGGCATGGCCCGCAGCACTGTCGCGACGGGTTCCCCCCCAGAAACAGTCCAGATTCTCCACGGCAGTGTTCAGGGTCAGAGCCCGTTCGGATTCTGGGCTGCACTGATTCCCTACCTTGAGGCCAAAGGCCAACCCGGGTTGGCCGATCAGCAGCGGCGCCGCGTGGAACTCGCCTTGCACGAAGCACTGGCCAGGCCTGATGCCGACGCCGGTCCGCCGCGTTACTACAACTTCATGCTCAGCCTGTTCGCCCTCGGATGGGCAGATAAACATTACCGATTCCGGGAAGACGGAACGCTGAAACTCTCCTGGGAGACCGCATGCACGCGCACCACCGCACGCTAGCCATCGCCGTCATGAGCGCATGGACGGCCGCTGCTGCCCACGCTCAAAGTCCGACGCCACAGACGTTACTCGTCGAGCAAGGGCAGTACTGGCAGCAGCACAACAACCCACAACGCGCTGCGGAAGTCTGGCTGAAAGTCTTGCTGCTGGACCCGGTCCAGGTTGACGCACTGTATGGCCTGGGCTTGATCGGCGTGCAACAGGGCAAGCCACAACAGGCGCAGCAATACCTCGCCCGCTTGCAGGCCATCCAGCCACCGCCTCGGCAGGCACTGCAATTGGCGCAGGACATCAGCGTGACCCAACCGCAGAACCAGCAGCGCCTGGAAGAGGCTCGGCGCCTCGTCGATGCCGGTGAGCGTGACAAGGCGAGCGCCGTGTTTCGCTCGCTGTTCGATGGCCGTCCACCCCAAGGTACGATCGGCCGCGAGTATTACAACAACCTTGCCTTCAATCAGGCGGACTGGTCTGAAGCACGCGGCGGATTTCAGCGCCTGCAACGTGAGATGCCCAACGACTCGATCGTCGCGCTGTTTTACGCCAAGCATCTGGTCCGCCGTGAAGACAGCCGTGCCGAGGGCATCCGCGCCCTGGCCGCGCTGACCCAGCGTGCCGACATTGCCGGTGATGCCGACGAAAGCTGGCGCCTGGCGTTGACCTGGATCGGTCCGCCCAATCCGGCACAAGTGCCGTTGTTCGAGGCGTACCTCAAGACGCATCCGGATGACGTGGAAATCCGCGCGCAGATGAACAAGGGCAAGCAACAGGTGGCAACGACGGCCAGCAAGGAATGGCAACCGCCCGCCGAAGTCGCGCGCGGTCTGAAGGCGCTCAAAGAAGGCGATCAAGCCACCGCCGAACAGGCTTTTCAAGCGCGCTTGAAAACCCGGCCCGAGGATGCTGACGCGCTGGGCGGCCTTGGGGTTATTCGCCAGCAGCAACGCCGACTGGCCGAAGCGGAAAAACTCCTGGGTCAGGCCACGCGACAAAACGACGGCAGCCGCTGGCAAGTTGCGCTGAACGAAGTGCGCTACTGGTCGGCGTTGCAGCAGGCCCGCGACGCCCAGGCCAAAGGCCAGACAGCCCAGGCACAGGTTTTGGTCAACCAGGCGCTGCGGCTGAATCCAAACGGGGTCGATGCTCGCCTCACCCTGGCGGATATTCAGGCCAGCGCGGGCCAGTTCGATGATGCTCAGCGCAACTATCGGCAGATTTTGATCCAGCGCCGCGACGACCCTCAGGCACTGGAAGGGCTGGTCAATGTGCTGCTCAAGAGCGGCAAGAACGATGAAGCCCTGCAACTGATCAACAGCCTGCCCGCCACCGGTCAGGCAAAGATCGGCCAGTCCGCGCGCCTGCAAGCCTTGCGCGCGACGCAACTGGCCGCACTCGCCGAACAACGCAACGACCTGCCCGCTGCGCGCAACGCCTTGCAAGACGCGCTGCGCTACGAACCGGACAACATCTGGACACGTTTCGCCCTGGCCCGCCTGAACCTGGCGATGGGCGAACCGCAAAAGGCTCGGGACCTGATCAGCGCCATGCTCCAGGCCCATCCCGACAATGCCGATGCGCTTTACGTCAGCGCCTTGCTGTCGGTGCAAATGGGTGAGTGGAAAGCCGCCCAGACAACCTTGGGACGCTTGCGCCCCGACCAGCGCACCCCGGACATGGAAGCGCTGGCCGCTGATGTCAGCCTCAACCTGCAACTCAGCCAGGCGATCGAGTTGGGCAAGCGCGGACAGCGCCAGGAAGCCCTGACCTTGCTCGATCGTATCCAGCCGATGGCCAACAACAGTCCAGATCGCACGGCGAGCCTGGCCTCGGCGTATGTCGACATCGGCGAGCCAACCCGTGCGCTGGCCCTCATGCGCAGCCAGTTGCAAAACACCACGGCGCCCTCGGCGGACTTCATCCTGCAATACGCCGCTGTCCTGCTTAAAACCGGAGAAGACGTACAGGTCAACGAGATTCTGCGCGACCTTCAGAACAGGCCCTTGAACGCGCCGGCTCGCAAGCGCTTTGACGACCTGCTCTATCTCTATCGCATCCGCCAGGCTGACCAGCTGCGTGAACGAGGCAATCTGGCCAGCGCTTATGACACGCTAGCGCCTGCACTGGCGCAACGTCCCGGTGACAGCGCTGCCATCGCGGCGCTGGCGCGAATGTACTCGGCCAACGGCGACACGGCAAAAGCCCTCGAACTCTACAAACCGCTGTTACAACGTCAGCCGAACGACCCGCAACTGCTATTGGGTGCCGCCGACGCCGCGGTATTGGCACATGACAGTGCCTTTGCCGAACAGGCACTGCAACAGCTGCTCAAGACTGAATCCGGCAACCCTCAAACGCTGACAGAGGCCGCCCGCCTCTACCAGAACATGGGCAAGACCGGCACGGCGACCGATCTGCTGCGCAAAGCGGTGGCCATTGAACAGAGCGAGAAACGCAGAAGCCAGAGCGGCCAACTGGCCGGTTCGACGGTGGCGCCCAACCCTTTTGCCGGGGTGTCGGGTTCACGTAACGAAGTCAGTCGCGACACCTTGCTGGCAGCGATCCCGCCACCGGTTCAGGAGATGCCGGGCAGCGTGAGATCTCACAGCCCCTTTGGCATCGACGCCCTGCCAAGTCCGCAGCAGGCGAGCAATCGATTCGAGTCGCAGCTGCCGCGCGCAGCACGGGTGAGCGAGGACATCAGCCCCGCGCAACTGGCGCTGAATAAAATCCTTCAGGAGCGCAGTGCCTACGTCACCCAGGGCGTGAGCATTCGCAGCAACAACAGTGAGTCGGGGCTGAGCAAACTGACTGATATTGAGACACCGCTGGAAATCAATATCCCATTGGATGAAAGCCGCGTCGCCCTGCGCGTGACGCCGGTCTCGCTGAACGCCGGCAGCGTCAGCAGCGACGCGCTGTCGCGTTTTGGTAGCGGTGCGCAGAGCGACGGCGTCGGCTCGCAAAAAGCCGAGGGGGTCGGCCTTTCCGTCGCGATTCAACGGCCCGCGGATGGGTTCAAAGCTGATCTCGGCACCACCCCGCTCGGCTTCAAATACACCACCGCCACTGGCGGCATCAGCATTGATCGCCCGGTGAGCGACTCCTCTAATGTCCGTTACGGCGTGAGCGTTTCCCGGCGTCCGGTGACTGACAGCGTCACCTCGTTTGCCGGCACCACGGACAAACGCAGCGGGCAGTCCTGGGGCGGCGTGACCGCCAATGGCGGGCGTGGCCAGTTGAGCTTTGACGACAACGAAGTCGGCGCCTATGGCTACGCCTCCTGGCACCAACTGCTGGGCAATCATGTCCAGTCCAACAGCCGCAGTGAACTGGGCAGCGGTGTGTACTGGTACCTGCAAAACGCAACGGACAGCAAGCTGACCGTCGGCCTGAGCATGACCGGCATCAGCTACGCCAACAACCAGGACTATTTCACTTATGGCCACGGCGGCTATTTCAGCCCGCAGACGTTCTTCGCCCTGGGCGTGCCAGTGACCTGGGCACAACGCACCGGGCGCTTGACGTATCAAGTCAAGGGCTCGGTCGGCGTGCAGCATTTCGAGCAGGACAGCGCCGACTATTTCCCCAACGACAAAGCCCTGCAAGCGGCCTCTGGCCTGCGCTACGAAGGGCAAAACAAAACCGGGATCGGCTACAGCATCGCCGCGGCGGCTGAATACAAGGTCGCTTCGAACTTCCTGCTGGGCGCCAATCTGGGCCTGGACAACGCCCATGACTACCAACAACTCAGCGGTGCCCTGTCTTTGCGCTACCAGTTCGAAGACATCAGCGGCCCCATGAGCCTGCCGGTCAGCCCGTACACCTCGCCTTATTCCAACTGATCATTCTGGAGTTTTCGATGCCCACTTCTGCCCTTGCCGGCCTGTCCCTCCTTGTTCTTGGGGAGAGCCATATGAGCCTCGCGGACCATTTGCTGGAGCCGCTGCACGACAACCTGACTCGCCAAGGCGCCCAGGTTCATTCCATCGGTGCCTGCGGTGCCAGCGCCGGCGATTGGCTGATCAGCAAGAAGGTCGACTGCGGCGCCGAGCGCAAAGGCAACGACAAGATCGTGATCAAAGGGCGCGAGGCAACCACCACACCGATTCAGGACCTGATCGCCGCCGAGAAGCCCGACCTGGTGGTACTCGTCATCGGCGACACCATGGCGTCCTATGACAAGCCAGTGTTTCCGAAGGCTTGGGCCTGGCAAAGCGTCACCGGCCTGGCCAAGGCCATCGCGGCTACCGGCACCCGTTGCGCCTGGGTGGGCCCGGCCTGGGGCAAAGCCGGTGGCATGTACCAAAAAAATGATCTGCGCACCCATTTGATGTCCCAATTTCTGGCCGCCAACGTTGCGCCTTGCACCTACATCGATTCGCTGGCGTTCTCCAAACCCGGGCAGTGGATGACCACCGATGGGCAGCACTTCACCGTCGCCGGATATCAAGCATGGGGCACCGCCATCGGCACTGCATTGGCCAAACTGCCCGCCGCCAGCCTCGCCAGCAAAGGAGCCGGAAAATGAATCGAGCAAAGCTGGCCGCTGCCCTGTCCTTGTTGTTGAGCCTGCACGCCCAGGCCGCCGACATTGCCTTGTACCCGACGGGCCCGGATCAGGACTCGGCCTTCCTGCGCTTTATCAACGCCGCCGACCGCCCCTTGCAGCTGCTGGCCGAAGGCTCGCGGGCCAGCCTCAAACTGGATGGCTCGAATGCCGTGTCCGACTACCTGCCCGTGCCCGCCAACCAGCCGATCAAGGGAATCCTGGAACGCAACGGTAAAAGCCAGCCGCTGGACATCCAGGTGGCAGCAGGCGAATTCGCCAGCGTGATCGCTTTGCCAGACAACGCTCAAGGTTTCCGCCAGGTCGTCATCCGTGAGCAACCCGACGACTTCAATAGCCTGAGAGCCTCGCTGGCGTTTATCAGCGCCGATCCAGCGTGCCCCCAGGCCGGTTTACGCGCAGCGGGGAAGAATGCCGACCTGTTCAAGGAGGTGGCCGACGGCAGCGTGCAACGCCGCGCCATCAACCCGGTCAGCCTGTCGGTTCAATTGGTCTGCGCCCAAACCAACGTCGGCGCCCCACTTGACTTGGGCCAGCTCAAGGCCGGCGAGCGCTACAGCGTTGTGCTGCTGCCTGGCGCAAATGGTCCTTACCTGTTGCTCGCGACTGACGTCCTGGCCCACTGATCGGATCTCGCCACCACCATGGTTTTTGCCTCTCTCGAGTTTCTGACGTTGTTCCTGCCGCTGTTCTTGTGCACTTATGCAGTGTGCCCAGCCGCCTGGCGCAACGTCACGCTACTGATCGGCAGCTGGCTGTTCTATGGCTGGTTGAGCCCACGATTCCTCGCTGTGCATGTGATGCTGACGATCACGGCGTGGGTGGGTGGCTTATTGATCGATGCCTGGCGACAGGAGAGCAAGGGCCGTGTGCGAATACTTGTCGCCCTGATCGTGCTCAACACAGCAATGCTCTGCTGGTACAAGTACGCCAACATTGTCGCTGGCACATTGAACGAAGCGATGGTCTGGTCCGGAGCCGCGCCCCTGTCCTGGCAACGGGTCATCATGCCGGCCGGATTGTCGTTTGTCGTGCTGCAGGCGATTTCCTACCTGGTGGATGTGCATCGTCGCACCGTGCCGGTCGAGCGCAGCTTCATCCATTACGCGACCTATATTTCGATGTTCGGCCATTCGGTCGCCGGCCCCATCATTCGCTATGACTGGGTCCGGCGCGAGTTGCATCGGCGTTCCTTCAACGCGCAGAACTTTTCGCTGGGTGCACGCCGGTTCATGGTCGGGATGTGTATGAAGGTACTGGTGGCCGACACCCTGTCGCCCGTCGTCGACGTGGCGTTCAATGTGCAGACCCCCAGTTTTTCTGACGCCTGGCTGGGCTGCCTGGCCTACTCCCTGCAGCTGTTCTTTGACTTCGCTGGCTACAGTTCCATGGCCATTGGTCTGGGACTGATGCTGGGCTTCCACTTTCCAGAGAACTTCAACCATCCTTATCTGGCCAACAGCATCCAGGATTTCTGGCGCCGCTGGCACATGTCGTTGTCCAGTTGGTTGCGTGACTATCTGTATATCCCGCTGGGTGGCAATCGCCACGGCCCCTGGAAAACCTATCGCAACCTGTTCCTGATCATGGCCATCGCCGGCCTCTGGCACGGTGGCGACAATTGGAATTATCTACTGTGGGGCTGCGCCCATGGCATTGCGTTGTGTGTTGATCGTGCCTGGAACCGCTCCTCCCTGCCCCCTGTACCTCCCGTGCTCTCCCATGGGCTGACACTGCTGTTCGTCTGCCTGGCATGGACACTGTTCCGCGCCCCTGACTTTCACAGTGCACTGAACCTGTATGCCGGACAGTTCGGGCTGCAGGGCATTGCCCTCAGTGAGGAACTGTCCGCGACCCTGCGCCCGATCCATGGCCTCGCGGGGTTGTTGGGTGTGCTGAGTATCGTCGCACCGCTGCTACGCCCTTACGCTGAAAAACACCGGGTCGGCGTAGCGCTCGCCCTTTGGCCCATTGTCGGTTTCATGCTGTCGTTCGCGCTGACCGCCAGTCGCGAAACCGTACCCTTTCTGTACTTTCAATTCTGATGAAGACGCCAGAGCACACCATTACGCTTGCTCAACCGGACGATCCGGTCGCACGCACCAGTCCATTGGCAGGCGCATCTCTGCTGATACTCCTGTTCGTCGGGCTGCTGTCCTCTGGCTGGCTGATCGGGTCAGGGCAAATAGCGCCGCTACCACCGGGATTATCGGTGACGCAGACTCTTGACGGAGCTATCACCCATAAAATCACCAAGTCGCTGTCGAAAGCCGCCTTTCCCACCACGTTCGCCAAGCTGGAGCGCGGTGTCAGTTGGCTGCTCCTCGGTGACACCGGGCCGAGGGTTCGCTCGGGTTGTCCTGACTGGTTGTTTTTGGCCGATGAGCTCAAGGTCGATCATCTAGCGCAGCGCAATGCCGATGCCAAAGTCCAAGCGGTGATTGATCTGAAACAGCAGCTCTCCCAACGTGACATCAGCTTGCTGGTGGTCATCGTTCCAGACAAGAGCCGCATCGCTGCTGAGCAGCGTTGTGCACTGCACCGCCCAGCCGCTCTCGAAGGGCGCATCCAGGCCTGGACCTCGAAGCTGGATGTGGCTGGCGTGTCGAGTCTGGACCTCACCGGTGCGCTGACGCCACTGGGGGCCAATGCCTTTTTGCGCACCGATACGCACTGGAGTGAATCCGGCGCGAAGGCGGCGGCCGAGGCCATCACCCAGCGCCTGAAGACCCTGGGCATCAGCGCAACGCCACGCAGATCGTTCAACGAAAGTCATGCCCCGCTCGCGGTACGACCTGGCGATCTGGTCCATCTGGCGGGCATCGACTGGCTGCCGCTCAAATGGCAACCCGCACCCGAAATGGTCGCCCAAACCAGCACCCACGAACTTCCCGTTGCTTCAGCCGACAGCCCTGATGCTGAGGCAGACCTCTTCGGCGATGCCGACCTCCCCAACACCGTGCTCATCGGCACTTCATTCTCACGCAACTCCAACTTCGCAGGATTTCTGCAGCAGGCACTGGGTGCCCCCGTGGGTAACTTCGCCAAAGACGGCGGAGCGTTCTCTGGCGCGGCAAACAGCTACCTCAACAACCCGGCCTCCAAAGAAACGCCGCCAAAGCAAATCATCTGGGAGATCCCGGAGCGGGACCTGCAGTCGGCTTACATCGACCCCATTGCCTATCGCTCGTTGCGGTAGGCCAATCGCTCGGACAAGGATGCGGTAGTTACCATAGATACCGGGAGTTTAAACATTGTCTGAGTCCCTCCACTCTACATAACCCTCAAAGCAACCTTTAAATGGCAGAATCTCCTTAACTTGATCGTTTCGGAGACCACCATGCTTCGCGTATTTGAACAAAGACTCGACCCCTTCCCGCCCGACGAGGTACCACCGCCCCCCGAAGGCCTGGCTCGGTTCCTTTGGGCGTGCACACGGGGCGCCCGCGGCTATATTCTTGCGTTTGCGCTGCTCAGTGCCGGAGTGTCGATCTACGAAGCCTGGCTGTTTTCTTTCCTTGGTCAGGTCGTGGATCTGCTCTCGACCTGGCAGGCTGGTGGTGATGCGGCGGCGCAGGAAAGTCGCGTGTTGTGGGGCATGGGCATCGTAATGCTGGCCAGCATCGGGCTGGTGGCGTTGCGTACCATGGTGCAGCACCAGATATTGGCGATCAATCTGCCGTTGCGATTGCGTTGGGACTTCCACCGCCTGATGCTGCGGCAAAGCCTTTCGTTCTTTTCCGATGAGTTCTCCGGCCGGGTCACCACCAAGGTGATGCAGACTGCGCTGGCCGTGCGCGACGTGCTGTTCACCCTTATCGAGATCGCACCCGGAATCGGGGTGTATTTCATCGCGATCATCGCACTGGCCGGCGGCTTCGCACTGAAACTGATGCTGCCTTTCGTTGCCTGGATCGTGTTGTTCGGGCTGGCCATGCTCTACTTCGTCCCCCGCTTGGGGAAAGTCGGACAGGAACAGGCCAATGCGCGGTCGATGATGACCGGGCGTATCTCGGACGCCTACACCAACATCACTACGGTGAAGCTGTTTTCCCACTCCAATCGAGAAGCGCACTTCGCGCGTGCAGCGATGGAGGACTTCAAGCAAACCGGCTTCCGTCAGATGCGCCTGGTCAGCCAGTTCGAGATCGTCAACCAGGCATTAGTGGTGGCGTTGATCATGGCAGCAGGTGGTTATGCGCTGTGGCTATGGCACCAGGGTGAGGTCGGCGCAGGCGCCGTGGCGGCAATCACCGCCATGGCGTTGCGTATCAATGGCATGTCGCACTGGATCATGTGGCAAATGACCTCGCTGTTCGAGAGCATCGGCACCGTGCAGGATGGCATGGCAACCCTTACCCGCGGCCCCAAGGTGCAGGATGCGCCGGACGCGGGCGTGCTGGTGACCTCCGGCGGGGCGGTAACCTTCGACAACGTGAGCTTCAACTACAATGGCGAACGCCAAGTGCTCGATGGCCTGAGCCTGAACATTCGTCCGGGCGAAAAAATCGGCCTGGTGGGCCGCTCCGGCGCGGGCAAATCCACGCTCATCAACTTGCTGCTGCGCTTCTATGACGTCGACAGCGGGCAGATTCGCATTGACGGGCAAGACATTGCGCACGTGACGCAAGACAGCCTGCGCGGCGCCATCGGCATGGTCACCCAAGACACTTCCCTGCTGCACCGCTCCATTCGCGACAACATCGCCTACGGCCGTCCCGACGCGACCGACGCGCAAATCCGCAGCGCCGCGGCCAATGCCCAGGCCGATGAGTTCATCAGCCAACTGAGCGACCGGCAAGGGCACACCGGCTACGACACCTTGGTGGGCGAGCGCGGCATCAAGCTTTCGGGCGGCCAGCGCCAGCGCGTCGCGATTGCCCGAGTGATGCTCAAGAACGCCCCGATCCTGCTACTTGACGAGGCTACCAGCGCGCTGGATTCGGAAGTCGAAGTGGCCATTCAGGAAAGCCTCGATGAAATGATGGAGGGCAAAACCGTCATCGCCATCGCCCATCGACTGTCCACGATTGCGGCGATGGATCGACTTATTGTCATGGACGATGGACGCATCATCGAACAGGGCACCCACACCGAATTGCTCGCCAGGAACGGCATCTATGCGCGGCTGTGGCACCATCAGAGTGGCGGGTTCCTGGGTGAGGATCGGGGGGTGACCGAGGCTATGGATCAGGTATGAGCGTGAACGACCCGGGGATGATCAGCAAGTGTCTGCTTTGGGTCGTTTTCTCCTCTTCATGACATCGGGGGATTGGTAAAAAGGGACAGGCAATCTCGCCATTTCTGCGCATCGGCAGGGTCGGCCATGTATAGGATGCACATTGAAAACTCCCTATTCGCCTTTCAGATGCGCATAGCTATCTACGAAACGCTTAAATTTGTGTTTGCCACAAGTGTACGCTTCATACTTTGCGGGTAGAGCCTCACTCACGCAGGTTGGCACGGGCTCAACTAGCGCATCGAAATCCAAATCAATAAAGAACGGTATTGAATAACGCTCCAGGCCGCTGGTATTTATGACGCGATGCATTGTCGAGGTGTAGCGATCGTTGGTGAGGGTTTGAACCAGATCACCAATGTTGACGATAAAAGTGCCCTCAACGGGTGGGGCGGTAACCCACTCCCCTGCACGGTTCCTGACTTGCAAACCGCCAACTGCGTCTTGAGACAGGACAGTCAAGAAACCGTAGTCCGTGTGCGCCCCAATACCAATCTCCTCTTGAGAAACCCTTCCGATCTGGGGCGGGTAACGCAAAATTCGCTGAATAGTGATGGGCTTGCGCTGAAGATGCTCAAAGTAATCTTGTGGTAAACCCAAACTCAGCGCGATCCCGCCAATAAGCATTCGCGCGAGCGCCAACACAGAGGAATGGTAATCTTCGGCAACCTTCTCAAATTGCGGCAGTACAGACGGCATTTGATTAGGACCAAAAAATGGAGAGACCTCATCGTAATGAGCTCCGCAATCAAAACACTCTTTGAAATCTCGGGTATTAGCAGGGTCTACGTTTTCCGCGTACATCGGAATATAGCCACGTAGCGTGAGCCCGGAATTCACGACATTAAGCTTGTTCTTCTCCTCAAAAGGAAGCTTGAAAAAGCTTTTGGTAAGCGCATACATCTCATCTATTAACTGCTGGTCAATGCCATGGTTTTTTATATAAAAAAAACCCACCTTTTCGCATGCGTCACCTATTTGGCTTGCCACACTCAGCGGATTTTCGCCGTTTATGAGCAGCGATATATCTATGACTGGAATTTCAGTGAACGCTGTTTGTTTGCTAGCCAGACGAATATCAAATAACTCTGTCACCTATGCTCTCCTTTCCGAAATATCAATAAGGCAGAAAATTTGGAAAGCACGACTGTGCCCTCTTCAATTCCACTGAATCACACCTGAACCGTCACCTATAACACCCACTTTTACGTCCGCCTCAACGAGTGCGGTTTGCCGCTGCGCGCACGTTCATCACTCCGCGGGCACTGACCGCTCAATGCGATGGCAACCAGGCGCGTACGAATCAAATCAGCCCGGGTTTTGACGGATGTTAATCCTGGATTTTCTGGCATGCAAGCAAAATGTACACCTATGTCATCAACCGTTGACACAGGTGTACATTTATCCTAATTTTAAGTCATCGAGTCTGATGAAGCCCACTTTGGAGCGCACCACGATGTCCAGCGATCCCTTGCTGCAACCCTATAAAATCAAGAATCTGACCCTCAGAAACCGGATCATGACCACCTCCCATGAACCGGCCTACCCTGTGGACGGCATGCCCAAGGATCTCTACCGCGCCTACCACGTGGAGCGCGCCAAAGCCGGTGTCGCACTGACTATGACTGCCGGTTCCGCTGCCGTTTCCCGAGACAGCCCGCCGGTGTTCAACAACGTGCTGGCCTACAAGGACGAAGTGGTCGGTTGGTTGAAGGACCTGACCGATGAGTGCCACGAACATGGCGCGGCAGTGATGATCCAGTTGACTCACCTGGGCCGTCGCACCCGCTGGGACAAGGCCGATTGGTTACCGGTGGTGTCGCCGTCACACCGTCGCGAGGCTTCGCACCGCTCCTTCCCGAAGAAAATGGAGGAATGGGACATTGAGCGGATCATCAAGGACTATGTGGACGCCGCGGAACGCATGAAGGCGGCAGGTCTCGATGGTCTGGAGCTTCAGGCCTACGGGCACTTGATGGACCAGTTCTGGTCGCCGCTGACCAATGACCTCGACGGCCCTTACGGCGGCTCGCTGGAAAACCGCATGCGCTTTACCTTCGACATCCTGCGTGGCATCCGCCAGCGGGTCGGAGAAGATTTTCTGCTCGGGGTTCGCTACACCGGTGACGAAGAATTACCCGGGGGCTTCACTGCCAGCGAGGGCATGCAGATTTCTCACATGCTCAAGGACAGCGGACTGGTCGACTTCCTGAACGTCGTGCGCGGCCACATCGATACGGATGCGGGGCTGACCGATGTCATCCCGATTCAGGGTATGCGCAACTCACCCCACCTCGACTTCGCTGGCGAGATCCGTTCGGCAACAGGCTTCCCGACCTTCCACGCTGCGAAGATTCCCGATGTCGCCACCGCGCGCTACGCGATCGCCTCGGGCAAAGTGGACATGGTGGGCATGACCCGTGCGCACATGACCGATCCGCACATCGTGCGCAAAATCATCGAGAAGCGCGAAGAAGACATTCGCCCGTGCGTGGGCGCCAACTATTGCCTGGATCGCATCTACCAGGGCGGCGCGGCCTACTGCATTCACAACGCGGCGACCGGCCGCGAAACCACCATGCCCCATGACATCCCCAAAGCCGCCGTCAAGCGCAAGGTGCTGGTGGTCGGTACCGGCCCTGCCGGGCTGGAAGCGGCGCGGGTCGCCGGTGAGCGCGGCCATGATGTAACGGTGCTTGAGGCGGCTGACCAACCTGGCGGGCAGATTCGTCTGACTGCGCTGAGCGAGCGTCGTCGCGAGATGATCAGCATCATTGATTGGCGCATGGCGCAATGCGAACGGCTCGGGGTGAAGTTTCACTTCAACACCTGGGCCGAAGCTGACACCGTGCAAGCCTTCGAGCCTGACGTGGTCATCGTTGCGACCGGCGGCCTCCCTGATACCGAGGTGCTCCGCGAAGGCAACGAACTCGTGGTTTCAACCTGGGACATCATTTCCGGTGACATCAAGCCCGGTCGCAACGTACTGATCTTCGACGATGCTGGGGATCATGCCGCCCTGCAGGCTGCCGAGGTCATCGCGCAAAGCGGTGCGACCGTGGAGATCGTCACACCTGACCGCTCGTTTGCACCTGAAGTCATGGCCATGAACCTGGTGCCCTACATGCGCAGCCTGCAGGACCTGGACGTCACCTTCACCGTCACCTACCGGGTCGATACCGTGGAAAAACGTGATGGCGGGCTCGTTGCAACCTTTGGCAGTGATTACGGACAGGTCCACAAGCAGCGCGTGGTCGATCAGGTGGTCGTCAATCACGGCACCCTTCCCCTGGACGACTTGTACTTCGACCTGCGTCCTCTCTCCACCAATGGCGGCGCGGTAGAGCAGCATGACCTGATCGCCGGTACGGCGCAGAACATCGTCACCAACCCCGAAGGACGCTTCCAGCTGTTCCGGATCGGCGATGCGGTGTCGGCCCGTAATACCCACGCGGCCATCTATGACGCTTTGCGCCTGGTGAAAGAAATCTGAATCCGAACCTCCATTCTTGTTGGAACGGAGGCTCACCATGAACAAGAGGGAAACCATGGACGCCTTTTACAGTGAAGGCCCTTCAGCGGGCCTTCACTGTACATCCCCTGCCCTGGCTACATTCCCCGCCGCGCAACCTCAGCGCCTGCCTTTATTGCCCGCCCCACAATCGACTCGATGTTCTGATCGGCCATCGACTGCAGCGCTGCTGCCGTCACGCCACGGTAAGCCATCAACGACTCAATCATTTGCCGCGGATCGCGACTGGCAAGCATCTGGCCACCCCCCACCACCACGCCTTGTGCAGCACGCTGCGCGATGACAAGAGGAATTCCCGCAGCCACCGCCTGATTAGTCAGTGCCATTTGCAACATTGCCGGGAAGGCCGGCCCAGTCCCGGACAACGCGCTGAGGTAATCAATACAGTCTTCTTCAGGCACTTCGTCCGCCGAACCTACGCACTCGAACAGCCGCTGCACCCACTGGCGGTCGTGTTCAACTAGCTTTCCGACACTGTACCAGGGCGTGAACGACTGCCTGATTTCCACGGCCGCATTCGGCATGGCCCGCACTATTACATCCGCACCGGTTGCCGCGCTGATGGCTGCCGCCGGAACGCCGGCCATCAGAGAAATCACTACCTTGCCGCGGGCGTTGATCAGCAGTTCGCGAAACTGCTCCGGCCGGATAGACAGCACGACAATATCGCTGAGGTCCACCAACTGTTGGTTGTCGGCCAGCAGTCTCACGCCAGGCTCGAAGGTGCTGACGCCGGAGCGGTTCGAGATCAACAAACGGTCAGGCCCGATGAACCCGCTATCGAGCACCGCCTCGGCGATTGCGCGCCCGAGCCAGCCGGTGCCCCCAATGATGCCCAGAGTTCTATTCTCCATCGGCAGTGGACTCCTCGAAGGTATCAACCAAAGGAACGAAAACGCCGGGCTCTTTTTCTGCGTAGCCGAACTTTCCATAAAAGCGGTCCAGCTCGCGCCGCTTCGGTACCTTGCCGGTAAACACGCTCACGTACTGAGGAATCCGTCGAAATCGAACGACGATATCTTCATTGGTTTTCATGGAGATGTAGCCGATTTGCGTGAGGTAGATCGTCCTGGCCCGAACATCGGCCCCCTCTGCGTCGTAGCCAAACCGTCGGAACATCGCGGCCAAGGCATTCATCCGCGCCTCATCGGCCAGAGCGATTTCAGCCGTGACCTCGTCCGATTGCAGCGCCCAACTGCGCACGGCAAATTCGAATTGCGAGTCGAACAGCTCAGGGTTCACCCAACACTCGAAGACGTTGAGAATCGCTTCGGAAATACTCTCTGCGTAACTCTCACATTGGCTGACCATACCGCCGGTGTTCTTGTCCCGCCATCGAGCCAAGAGTGCCGCGAGCAGCTGCTCCCGATCCTCATAGAACCAGTAGAAGCTGGTACGAGACAAATTCAAGCGTTTGGCCAGCGGCATCACCCGCACAGCATCCACACCCGACTCTTTAAGAGCATCGTAGGCGGCGTCCAGCCAACCATCTACGGAGCCTCGCCAGCCTGCGTCCTGCGCTTTGGTTTTCGCCCTTCCTGTCTGTGACATTCGGGTTGTACCTTTATTAAAAATTCTTCCCCACTGTACACCTCAGGATCTGTGGCGTACACGGCATGTACATAAACGTACATTTTCGAGACGCTTCGATGGGAAACTGTTTTCGAGCAGCCGAACTGACGGCTACCAAACGGCGATATGGGAATCGGCTCGCGGCTCGGTGCCGCCGCACAGCACACCGGTGTCCGGGTCACGGATGATGATCTGCCCTCGGCCATAGTTGATCAGGTCGCAATCAACCTGAATCTGGTGTCCGCGCCGTGCCAGCGAAGCGGCCAAGTCCCGAGACGCCCCGTGTTCGATGCCGACCTTCAGATCGCCCAACCATTGCCACCGCGGAGCGTCCAGCGCGGCTTGGGGGTTGAGGCCAAAATCCACCAGATTCATAACCATCTGCACATGGCCTTGGGGCTGCATGTAGCCACCCATGACGCCGAACGGTCCCACCGGTGCGTCACCTTTACTGATGAAACCGGGAATGATGGTGTGAAAGGTTTTTTTGCCCGGTGCCAGGCAGTTGGCGTGGTCAGGGTCGAGACTGAATTCCTGTCCGCGGTTCTGCAAGGCGATGCCGCTGTCTGGCAGTACCACACCGGAGCCAAAACCGTGGTAGTTGCTCTGGATGAAGGACACCATATTGCCCTCCGCATCCGCCGTGGCCAGATACACCGTACCGCTGGCGTGGGGATCGCCCGGATTGGGTTCACGCGCCTGATCGGTGATCTGTTCGCGACGTTGGCTGCTATAGGCATCGCTGAGAAGGTCAGCCACGGCCACACGCATGTGCAGCGGATCGGTGATGTAATGCAGGCCGTCGCTGTAGGCCAGCTTCATGGCTTCCAACTGACGATGCCATGTCTGCTGGCTGTCTCGGTGATCGAAGTCAAAGCCCTCAAGGATTTTCAGGGTCATCAGGGCCACCAATCCCTGCCCGCTTGGGGGAATTTCCCACACATCGTAGCCGCGGTAGTTGATGCTGATCGGGTCCACCCATTGGGCGCGATAATCCTGCAGGTCGCTGGCTCGCAAGTAGCCGCCGGTGGCGCGAGAATGGGCATCCAGACGCTGAGCGAGATCGCCGCGATAGAGGCTTTCGCAAGCGCTGTCCGCCAGTTCTTCCAGCGTTCGGGCTTGCGCCGGGTTGCGGAATAATTCACCGGCCTTGGGCGCACGGCCATCAATCAGGAACGTGTCGAACCAGACGTCGAGCACTGGGTCTCGATGGGAGCTGAATTCATCCAGAGCAGTCTGCCATTGTTGGGCGACCACCGGTGACAGTGGAAAGCCATCCCGGGCCAGACTGATGGCAGGCTGCAGCAGTTCGGCAAAGGGCAGCTTGCCGAAACGTCTGGACAGCTCCGCCCAGGCCGAAGGGCAACCCGGCACCGTGACCGGCGTCCAGCCATAAAGCGGCATCTGCTCGTGACCACTCGCTTTGACGGCATCGATCGTCAGTGCCGCCGGTGCGTGGCCGTTGCCGTTGAGTCCGTGCAATTGGCCTTTGCTCCAGACCAGGGCAAAGGCGTCACCGCCCAAGCCGCAGCCGGTGGGTTCCACCACAGTAAGCGCTGCCGCCGTGGCGATCGCTGCATCAATGGCATTACCGCCGTTGCGCATGATCTCGATGCCAGCTTCGGCGGCCAGTGGCTGGGAAGCCGCGACCATGCCGCGGCGGGCAAACACACTCTGACGTTGCGACGGATAGGGATACTCGTGGGCAGAAAATTTCAACATGGCAAAAGTTCTTCCAAACAAAGATTCATTGGTCGCAGGTGTCCGGTTCCATTGCCGGGTGAAAAACGACCCGACTGAGAAGGTCACAGCACGCGGCTGAGAAAGGCTTGGGTTCGCGGGTGTGTCGGGCGACTGAAGATCTGCTCCGGCGGCCCCTGTTCGATCAATTCGCCCTGATCGAGGACCACCACGCGGTCAGCGACTTCTCGGGCAAAACCCATTTCATGGGTGACCACCACCATGGTCATGCCGTCATCGGCCAACTGCTTCATCACCTGCAGCACCTCGCCGACGGTTTCCGGATCGAGGGCGCTGGTGGGCTCGTCGAACAACATGGCCTGAGGCTTCATCGCCAGCGCCCGGGCGATTGCCACGCGCTGCTGCTGTCCACCAGACAACATCGACGGGTAATGCATGGCTTTGTCCGCCAGACCGACCCGGGCGAGCAATGCCCGGGCCTGTTCCAAGGCTGCGGCGCGCGGCACACCCAGCACCTGGATCGGTGCCTCAATGATGTTTTCCAGCGCGGTCATGTGGGGGAACAGATTGAAACGCTGGAAGACCATGCCGATGTCCCTACGCTGGCGAGCGATGTTGCGCTCGGAGTCGCGCACCAGGCTGCCGTCGGCGCGCTCGCGATACCCCATGGCACGGCCGTTGACGCGAATGCGCCCGCCCTGAATGTCCTCCAGCAGATTGATGCAGCGGATAAAGGTGGTCTTGCCCGAACCCGAGGCGCCGATCAATACCACCACTTCACCGCGCCGCACCTGCAAGGAAATCCCTTTGAGAATCTCCAGGTCACCAAAGGACTTGTGAATGTCCAGGGCCTCGATGATCAGTTCTTCACTTTTGTGCGCCATGCTTAACGCCCCCTCAGCAATTTGAGCGTGCCGCGGCCGAACATGCGGCTGCCAGCCGCCGGCGGCACGGGTCGATCGGACTGTCCGAAACGCGCTTCCAACCAACGCTGGAAGAAACCCCAGAGGGTAGTCAGCAGCAGGAAATAAATCGCCACCACCAGATACAGTTCAAATACCCGGAATGTCGCCGACGTGACCATTTGCGTACTCAGCAATAACTCCTGCACGCCAATCACACTGACCAGGGTCGTATTCTTGAGCATCACGTTGAACTCGTTGCCCAACGGCGGAACGATGACCCGGAACGCCTGAGGCAGAACGATTCGCCGCATCAGTTTGGCGAAGGTCATGCCCAGCGAACGCCCGGCCTCGTACTGCCCCTTGTCCACGGCGCCGATCCCCGCACGGATAATCTCGGCCATGTAGGCGCCTTCGTTCAGGCCCAGGGCGATGATCGCGGCCTGGATGTTGCCCGGCACCACCAAACCAAACAGTTCCACGTCTTCGAAGCGGAAGATCCCGCCGGCTGCCAATGCGGTGTATAGAAAGACGATCTGCACCAACAGCGGCGTACCGCGCATCAGCCACACGTAAAAACGCACCGGCAGGTTGAGTAACGGGTTGTGCGAAAGACGCATCAACGCCGCCGCCAACCCCAGTACACAGCCCAGCGCCATCGCCAGCACACTGATCAGACAGGTCAGCCAGAGTCCGGTGAGGTACACCCCGCTGGGCTGCAACAGGTATTGCCAGAACACATCCCAATTGAAGTTCATCGAGCGTTCGCCTCAGTCGAGTGTGTCGCTGGAAACATGCCATTTGCTCAGCAACTGCACGTAACTGCCGTCGCTGCGCATGTCACTGATGACCTGTTGTACCGCCGCGGTGAGCTGCGGATCATCCTTGCGAATCCCTAGACCGGTGAGAATCCGGCTGAAGGCCGGCACCCCTTCCTCAAACATATCGGGCGCCATGGTTGCGTAGTAACCAGCGGTTTCCACGGTAGTGCCGTAGGCGTCCACTTGACTGATGCGCAGCGCCTGAAAGGCGTCCGTGTCGCTGTTGTAAACCACCAGCTTCATCGGCGTCTTGCCAGCCTTGGTCAGCTTTTCGTTCTCGGCGTCCAGTAAGGTTTTGATCGTTGAGCCGTTGAGTACTGCCACCTTGTGCCCGGACAGTCCATCGAGGGTCTTGATGCCCTTGGGATTGCCTTTGGGGACTACCACTGACTGGCTGGAATACATGTAGTTGACGATGTCGATCACCTCCCGCCGTTCGGGCTTGTCGAACAGCTGATCAACGATCATGTCGCACTGCTGGGCGAGCAGTGCCGGCAGCAACCCGGAGAACGGAATGACCCGCCATTGCACCGGTTTGTCCCCCAGGCGCTTGGCGATTTCCAGCCCCAGATCGACCGTCAGGCCCCTGGGTTTTTGCGCCTCATCGAAAGACACCAAGGGCGGTGAATCCATGCCCGAGCAATACGTGAGTTTGTCGGCCTTTTGCAGTCGCTCCGGCACCTGGGGCGTGGCGACCGCCCACTGTGCGCAGAGTCCCAGGGATACAGCAGCGAGCAACACACGGCGTTTATGCATGACGAGACACTCCAGTTGTTTAGTAACGGGGCAGTACTCAAAGTCAAAACACGGTCGGGCTCGAGCCCGATTCTATTTTTCCGATTGCAGAAACTGGGTCAGCGCCGGCACTGTGCCCTCGATGTGCTCGCGCACCACGGCCTCGGCCCGGTCGGCATCACCTGAGCGGATGGCGTCAAGGATCACCGCGTGCTCCTGGCGAGCGCTCAGGGGTTTTTCGCTGTGTTGCAACCACAGGCGCATAGGCGCTTCGATCAGCGAATACAGCGCCGAGATCTGCTTCATCAACCGAGGACGGCCGCTGAGGCTGCACAGGTATTCATGGAAGGCACGATGAAGCCTGACCCACTCGGCGCTTTCGTCGCGGTAGTCATCCATTTCATCCAACATGCGTTCCAGCGCCGCCAGCTGACGCTCACCGATCTTGGCCACGGCTACGCGGATGGCCAGGCCCTCGAGGGCGCTGCGCATCTCGAAAACCTCATGCAGTTCGTCGAAATCCAGACCACTGACAATGGCCCCGCGGTTAGGCCGCAATGTCACCAGGCCTTGAGCATCGAGACGGCGAAAGGCTTCGCGCACCGGCATTCGGCTCATGCCGATTTCGCTGGCAATGTCCTCAGCGATCAGCCGGTCGCCTTTGCGATAACGGCCCCCACAGATCGCTTCCAGCAGAAAGTTATAAGCCTCCTCCTCGGCAGTCAGGGGCTGGCGTTCAACATAGGTGGGAGCGAATTGCATAAAGTCACCTTTTGCAGTTTTGTATCCAATTATCCATATATTCAAAAAGGCAGAATCCGTGCCAGTCTGTTTGGAACTGCCTCAAGTTATTAATCAGGAAGGAGTTTCGATTCAAAAACCGATGATCTTGAGATCGGCGTAGTACTCACCGAGTGCTACGAAATGGCTCAGCGCGCCCCAAACAGGGGAAAAACGGTATCCAGGTAACAAATAATTTCACCGAATGTTCTCCAAAGTTTTCGTACCACGAAAGAACGCACTACAGAAATTAGCGCTTTAAAAGTTTTACTCGATTAAGTATTTTGCATGGATGATTGGGCGACATCCGCCCCTCCTTTTTCATAGCGACAGGATCTCCCGTGAGCGGACTACGTGAACGTCAGAAAGTCGAACGACGCCAAGCCATCAGCAAGGCAGCCATCGAACTGTTTGAGCTTCAGGGCTTCCAGAACACCACCATCGAACAGATCGCCAACCAGGCTGGGGTGTCGGCGCCCACCGTGTTCAAGTACTTCGGCAACAAGCAGGAAATCATCCTGGAAATCCTGCACGACGCCGACCAGCGTGCACTCAAGGACACCCGCAGTCAGATCCCTGAAATGGAGGATCCAGTCGACACTCTGTGCTATCTGGAACGCTTGCTGACCGGTTACGCCCTGGAAGTCATGCACCCCAGCCTCTGGCGTGAACTGCTGCCATTGATCCTGTTTGGCGGCGACAAAGGGCTGCCCGAAGGCTATCGCGCCATGAACGATGCGCTCAGGGCTGAAATCAGCGGATTGCTCAGAGAGTTGCAGCAGGCCGGCAAGCTACGCGCCGATCTCAACGTCGACCTGGCCGCTTTCCTGTTGAACGACTATTCACACCTGCAGTTGTTCAGGCTGGTCAACCAGGAGCAGCCGGATATCGAGTCACATTCCGCTCAGGTTCGGCATATCACCGAGCTGCTCTTTTACGGTATGCGGGCCTGAGAAAAGCGCCCCATCGACGCGCAGAGTCAGCACACGTTACAGGTTGGCGCAGCTCCGAAGATTCCTGTCGAGCCCGGCACAAAAAGCGCCGGGCCACGATGATCAGCGATTTGTCTTGATACTGGTCCAGGTGCGGGTACGAATCCGCTCCACGGCTGACGGCATGGGCTGCAAAGCGAACAGGGTTTTGCGCGCTTCGTCCGGCACATACATGTTGGGGTTATTACGGATGTCGGCGTTCACCAGCGCGGTGGCATCCTTGTTCGGGTTGGGGTAACCGATCTTGTTGCTGATCCGGGCGATCACATCCGGGCGCAGGATGTAGTTGATGAACTCGTGGGCCTCCTTGGTGTGGGGGGCGTTAGTCGGCACCATCATCACGTCTGACCACATCGGCGCACCTTCCTTGGGCAACGCCATTTCCACCCGGACACCCTTGCCGGCGGCATCGGCCAGTTGTTTGGCCAGCGCCACGCCTCCCGACCAGCCCACGGCGACGCAGATGTCACCGTTGGCCAGGTCCATGCCATAGCGCGACGAGTTGAAGTAGGTGACGTAAGGACGAATCTTCATCATCGCCGCCTGAGCCTGCGGGTAGTCCTCGCGTTTCTGGCTGTTGGGATCGAGGCCTTTGTAGTGCAAGGCGATGGGCACGATTTCGTTGGCCGCATCGAGAAAACCGACACCACAACTGGCTAGCTTGGCGAGGTTCTCTTCCTTGAAGATCATGTCCCACGTATTCATCTGCACATTGGCGCCCAGGACCTGCTGAACCTTGTCGACGTTGTAGCCGATCAGCGTGGTGCCCCAAAGGTATGGCGCAGCATAGCGGTTGCCCGTATCACCCACCGTCTCCAGGGATTTCATGAACTCCGGATCCAGATGCTGCCAGTTCGGCAACTGACTGCGGTCCAGAGGCTGGACGGCACCCGCCTTGATCAGGTGGCTCAGGTTGGCGCTGCCGGGGTAGACCACGTCATAGCCAGAGTTGCCGGTGAGCAATTTTGACTCCAGCGTCTCGACGCTGTCGAACACGTCGTAGATCGGACGGATCCCGGTTTCCTCCTGGAAGCTCTTGAGGATCTCCGGTGGCAAGTACTCGATCCAGTTATAGATCCGCACCGTGCGTTCTTCAGCCTGGGAAACACCCGCCGTCAGCAACGACAGCGCAACGGACAACAGGGCATTGCGTACATTCTTGTTCATGGTGAAACACTCCTACGCGGCCGCGTTGGCTCGCGACACTTAATAGCGGTAGGTGAAATAAAGTTCGAGTGCACTGAATTTTTTATCATCGCCGAACACCTGCTTGGCAGCGGCCAGCGGCTTGACCCAGTTATAGGAGAGCGATGTATAGAACGACGGCGTCGGGGTCCAGTCGAGGAAAACCACACTCTCATCGGCAAAACGCCGATCGCTGACGGGTGCCCCCATGTAGTTTTTCTCGTCCAGCCAGAACTGATAGTGAATCGCGCCGAGGGTCACGGTTTCGTTCAGGTGGGTCTTGAGGGAAAACTGTTGGACGTTTTCGTTGCTGTTGAACAGCAGGTAGTTGCCGACAACGTCCCCCACCAGCCAGGTGCTCCAATCGATGAAGCCTTTGCTCAACGGGTCCCAGGCTTTCTGGCGGTTGTCGGTGAGGTTGTCATCGCCGGAAAAACTGGCGTAGCGATAGCCGATGACCGGCGTCAGGGGCAAGGTATTGAAGGCATAGTCCGCCTGACCATACCAAGCCTTGGCATCGTAATCGACGCCCTCGCCGCTGCCTTTCTCCAGCGCGTATTCGGCGTTGAGCGTCAGGGCGGAAACCCCCGGCACCTTGGCATTGAGTGCCCTTACGTTGTACACCAGCATCCCATCCCGGAATCGAGGGGCCGTACTGCCCTTGGGCCCCAGCGCATTGACCTTCATCGCCATGGCACCCAGCGTCACCTGGTCGTCGAGGTTGTAATCCAGGTTGGCACCCGTCATGCGGAAGTCACCCAGATCATCGTCGGTACGCAAGCTGAAAGCCTGGGCCTTCAACGCACCATGATCCCAGGCCAGGATCGCAGAATCCTTGAAGGCGGTTCTTGGGCCAAGCCAGTAGGCGCCGTCGTCGAGCTGGTCAAGGTTGCCGTCCATGACGATGAAGCCAGTACCGATCATGTAGTTCTGGCGTCCGGCAGTCAGCGTCCACTCCCCGGCCCGGAAACCGCCATAGAGTTCTTCGGCGGCCACATCACCATCAGAGCTGCGCGTAAAGCCGCCGGCATCGCCATCGCCAAAGGTGGTCGCCGCCACGAGCGAGCCGCCGGCCAGCAGACTGAAGTCAGGCTGCAGCGAATAGTCCAGCTTGATACCTGGCTTTACGTAGAACTCCTGCCAGTCGATTTTCGTTCCGCCATTTTTGCCGCTGCGCACATCGACGCGGCCGCTGCCGAAGTTGACGTTACGAGTGGAAAGGGTCGCACCGCCGGCGGTGAAGTTGACCTCACCCTTGAGTTGGCCGTCCTCGAAGGTGTAGCCCGCCAGCGCCACGTGGGTAGTCAGGGGTAAGCCGAACGCTAAGAGCGCTCGAGAGAAACGCGTCATCGAAACCATATGAAGCTCCTGTGTGATTATTGTTGTTACAGGGCAGTGAAATGGCGGCGCAGAGCGCCGCCAACACCTGGCCGAGCCAGGCGAACAGGACGCAAACTTCTTGTATTTATGGGGCGTTTCAGTGGCTAAGTTGCGCGGCGATGGCACGCAGCATGCGCACGCTGTCAGCATCGAACTGGCTGACGGCGTCGGTCAGCGATGACTGCTTGACGATCACCACACCGGACGGCTTATCGACGAACAGGTATTGGCCGTGAATACCACCCGCCATGATCGCCTGGCTGTGGTCGTTGAAGACGTACCACTGGCTGCGGTAGGAAGCGCCGGGGGTCCATTGCGAGAAGTCGGAGTCTTTGGCGTAGATCGCCGGATCGGCGCCAGCGAAGAGGCGTGCGACAGTCTCGGTGGATAGCAGTTGCAGACCATTATGTCGGCCATCGTTGGCCATCAGCCGACCGAATCGCGCCATGTCTCGCAAGGTCGTGCTGAAACCGGCGCCGGCAACGCTACGTCCCCAAGGGTCAGCCATGAAGTAGCCGTCGCGCTCACACCCCAACTGGCTCCAGATGTCTTGCAGTAACTGATCGCAGGCCTTGCCCGAGGCGCGCTCCATGACCCAGGCCAAGGCTTCGGTGGTAGCGGTCACGTAATGAAAAAAGCCACCGTGGGTGCCGCGTTTCTTTAGAGACGGCAGGTATTGGTACAGCGACTCGAACTGGGCGTACTGCGCAGGTGCGGGCTGAAAACCGCAGGCATAGCCGTATTGCGAACTCTCCGAGTTGGGGTCGTCATAGACCTCGCTGTAATCGATGCCCACCGCCATGTCGAACAACTGGCGTACGGTGGCATCACCAAACGCGCTGCCCACCAATTCAGGCACGTAATACGCTGCGGGCAACGTTGGGTTGAGTACACCGTCACAGACCAGTTGCTCACCGAGGGTGCCGATCAGTGACTTGGTCACCGAGAACATGATGTGCCGGTCCCGGGGACGCTGACCATTGAAGTAGCGCTCGAACAGCACGGTATCGCCTTGCATCACCAAAAAGGCATCGGTCTGACTGGCCACCAAGTGATCGATGACATTGACACTCAGGCCACACTCACTGTCGAAGTGCAGCTCATCCAACGCTTGTGGTGCTTCCTGCAAAGTACTGACTGGCCCGGAACCCGCCTGCACATCAATCGAGGGACGCAGGCGCGCCAGATTACGGAAACCCCACTGGTTGAACGGTGGGCGCATCCAGTTGTTCCAGGTGACGCGGCGTTGCGGCTCTGCCGGGAAGCCCTGCATAAGCAAAGGCGCCTGGCGCGCGTCGAATGACGATCCATTAGTCTCGACGTAAAGACTGGCCAGTGAAGGCACGGTGTTCTGACTCATCGGGTTGACCCTGAAAATGACTCTGCGTGAGAGCAGATGCAGGAAAATAATTACCCGATATTATTTTTTAGTCAATAAAACATTTATTCGGATTAACATATTTTGTGGCTGCTGTGCTTTTGCGAGCACCCGAGTCGATCCCTTGGCAGAAAAGGCACGGACTCCACACAAAAAAACGCGGCGCACGAAGTACTTCATGCCCCGCGCTGCTGGAGATCAACTCAGCGATATACCGTTACGGGTTCACCGACGACGTCCCGATTGATCGTGATGCCCAATCCTGGGGTCTGCGGGGCACGGCTACCTTTATCACCGGGCAAGTACTGGTGGTGGATGGGGGGCGCACGGCGAAACTGCCACTGCCGTTTTGATCGAATCAGCCCGACTTGCGACGGAGGAGTC
Source organism: Pseudomonas sp. JV414 (assembly GCF_032424305.1). Classification (NCBI taxonomy): domain Bacteria; kingdom Pseudomonadati; phylum Pseudomonadota; class Gammaproteobacteria; order Pseudomonadales; family Pseudomonadaceae; genus Pseudomonas; species Pseudomonas sp. JV414. The sequence continues at coordinate 369,576 of NZ_VYKC01000002.1, forward strand.
ACTCCCCCACTTCCGTTGCACCATCTGTTCACGCCTTCGCTTTAATCGCGTACAGCCCCCCAACAATCACCAACGCTGCGCCGACAACCACCCAGGTATCCGGGCGCTCGGCAAAGACGATCACCCCAATCAAAGTGGCGAACACCAGAAGCGCATAGTTGAAAGGCTGCAGGGTAGAAGCGGTCGCGTATTTCAGTGCTTGAATGAAAAGAATCTGAGCGACTACGCCCGTCAATGACAGGATCCCCAACAAGAGGCCCTGGACCGGAGTCGGAGCAACCCAGGCGGGCAGCCCCGCAAATGTGATCGTCAGCGCACCCACTCCTGCCATAAAGAGCATGTTCGTCGCAAAGGAGTCGTGCTGGCTGATCCGGCGCGTCAGTACGTTGAACACCGCGAACGCCAAAGCAGCCACCAGGGGAATCAGCGCCGCGAGTTCAAAAACGCCCGCGCCTGGTCGAAGGATGATCAGTGTTCCGGTGAACCCTATGGCGGCGGCAATCCAGCGCCGCAGACCTATGAACTCCCCAAGCACGGCCCCCGCCAATGCCAGTGCCATCAGCGGAAATACGGCATAGAGCGCATGCATTTCGGCCAGGCCCAAATATCGTAGCCCCACTGCAAACAGTATGGTTTCACCCACGGCTAACAGCGCTCGAATGATTTGGAGCCAAGGGTGCTTACTGCGAAATGACTCTTTGCCCCTACCTTGGTAGGCGGCATATCCGAGGGCAAAAACGACAAACACCCAATAGCGCATCATGACCAGTTGGGCAACCGGGAAGTCTTTGACAAGCACCTTGGTTAGTCCGTCCTGGCTCGCAAAGATAAGCATTGAAAGCAGGCATAAAAAAATCCCGAGTTGGGGCCTTGCGACCCCAGGACTAACGGCAACGGTGGGCGTAGTTAAGTACGCCGTGTTTTTTGTTTGATCGCTCTTCAATCGCACCTCGGTCATGCCCTCCTCCTTAGCGTGTGAACAGGCGTTCTTTACTTCACCAGCCGCGTTTCTCTCGAAGGCCGGTAACCAAAATACGAGCTGTAGCATTTGCTGAAATGGCTCGGTGAAACAAAGCCGCATGCGACCAGCACATCAACCTGAGACAACTCTGTGTGCTGAAGCAATCGCCGTGCTTCGGTAATGCGTAATTCCAGGTAATACCGTTGCGGTGTGCTACCCAGTTGTTCTTTGAACAAACGCTCTATTTGTCGACGGGAACGTCCGGCATATACCGCCAGTTGGTCCATTTGCAACGGCTCTTCCAGGTTGGCGTCCATCAGCTTGACCACCTCTTTAAGGGGGGCGCTCAACGAGATGTTCTGTGTCGGTTTGATACGCCGATACCGCGACTCTTCGAAAGAAAGAATGTCTTCGATGCCTTCGACGAGCGCCTTGCCGTGCAGCCCCTTGATCCACTCCAGAGCCATGTGAAAAGCACCCGCTGGACTGGAAGCCGTGAGCCTGTCTCGATCCACGACAAATGCTTCACTGGTGACATGCGTGACTTTTGAAATTTCTGCGAGCGCGGGTCGGTGCTCGGGATGAATCGCACAACGATACCCTTCAAGCAAACCTGACACGCCCAAAAACCACGCCCCATTCCACAGTCCGGCCAGTGTGATACCAAACTCTGATGCTGTTTTGAGGAGGCTGATCAGCTCGTGATTGACTTTGAGTGCCGTGCGGTAGCCGCCGCATATGACCAACAAATTGAGGTCTTTAAGTGCTGCGACCTCCAGACGCGCATCCGGTCGAATGACCAAGCCGAGGTCGCTGGTTACCTCACCGTCTTGCAACCCAAAGGTTCGTGAGGAGAACGACGTGGGATGCAAAAGGTTGGCGGTGACAATCGTATCGAGCGCTTGCGTAAATGCAGGCAACGAGAAGTGTTCGAGCAGTAAAAATCCTGCCCGGGCATGAGCTGTCGGCTCACTCCGAGTCTCTTCCAGATAGCGCAGGTTTTTACCTTTCATACACCCGCTGAAATCTCGCCGTTCGATCACTTTACGCCTCGCTTACACTAAAAAAAGCAGCCTTTGTGCAAACCACGGTTGAATCTGCGCATCGAAGAACCAACCGCTGACGCCGTGACCAAACTGTTTATGCGAGCTGGAACCCTTGGGCTATACGGCCTTTGCCATCCCTTAGTAGTGACTTGTTAAACGGCCTTTATTGGAAAAGCCGACGACTTAACTTGTTAACCTTCTCGCCCGGCCCAAAACTCATGCCAGCGAATAACCGAACTGACACCCAGCTTCGTTATTATCTTGGGGGGTAGCCTGCTGGGTCCTGGCGCGTGACTGAAACTGTCCAGAAAATCAGAACGTACACCCGAAGCCAATTCCGCCGCCATTACACCTGCCAGGGTGCTCTTGACCGTTCCCAGCCCATTTTCGCAGCAAGCCGAATACAGGTTTTCTTCGATCTCGCCAAATGCAGCGGCGCTGTTACGGCTCAAACACAGGCGGCCGGCCCAGCTGAACTCCAACGCAGTGGATTTCAATTCGGGAAAGCGGGCATCCAAGGAATGTCGCTGTTCTTTGGCCACCGCAGCTACCCGCTCTGGAGTGACCTGGATACTCGGGTCATAGGTGAACTTTGTCCGAATGACAATACGCGAGAGACCGTCTGAAGATATCTTGCGAACGGTCGCGCCCATTGGATCCGCCGGCAACAACGCCCACCTGGCTTTGCCCGGCACCTCTTTCCTGAATGCATCATCACTGTACGCCGCTGTCATGGAGGCGTAAGTGAAGACGTGCAACAGGCGTCCTTGATAATGGCCAAAGTCTTCAATGTGGCCGTTGACCCCAAGAATGACCTTGGGTGCTTGCACCGTCCCGTTATGAGATCGAGCGATCCAACCACTTCCCTGCTTGGTCAATTCAATAATCGGAGAGCGTTCGAACAGCGTGATTTTCCCTTCGAGCCCTGCTGCCAGGTCTCTAATGTATTGCGCGGGTTGAATCATCACTGCGCCGGGGGTGTAGATCCCACCGTGGTAATAGGTGGACCCGGTGATTTCGCGCATTTGCGCGGCATCTAACATCTCGAACTTCTCGCCAATGCGTTCAAGGGATTGAGCGTAATTGACGTTCAGCTTCAATCCCCGCTCAGTGGCGGCCGCGTTGATCTTCCCGGAAGGGTCGAACGTGTCGGCAGACATGCCGTACTCCCGCGCGGCTTCAGCGGCAAAAGCAATCGCAAAACGATTTTGCGTAATCTCCAGCGCCGTTGCAGACTCACTCGCCACGGAGTATTCCCCGGACGACAGACTGTGCGGCACATCGATCATGAAGCCAGAGTTTCTGCCCGACGGCCCCTTAGCGACTTCATGAGCATCGACCACGACAATGCTGTCACCCGGGTGCAGCTGTGAAAGTCTGCGAGCGGCGGACAGGCCGGCAAAACCGGCCCCGATAATCAGCCAGTCCGCCGTCACGTTTCCATCAAGCATGCGGACAGGCGCAGTGCGTGCGGAAATCGCCTCCCAACCTGAAACCCCGGTGTCTACCGGCAGGCGCTTGATGGTATGGGTGCTCATTTTTCGGTCTCTTCATCCGACCGATCAGACACATCGATCCAGATGGTTTTGATTTCGGTGTACTGGTCATGGGCAAAAATGGATTTGTCCCGACCGCCGAAGCCCGACTCCTTGTAGCCACCGAATGGTGTCGATGCGTCGCCCTCACCAAAGCAGTTCACGGTGACGATGCCGGCGCGAATTTCACGCGACAACTTGATCGCCCGACGCAGACTGCTGGTATAAACCGAGGCCGCCAGGCCGTATACCGTGTCATTGGCCAGGGCAATGGCTTCGGAGATCGTGTTGAAGGTGGTGACCGAGAGAATCGGGCCGAAGATCTCTTCCTGGAACAGCCGGTTGTCTCGACCGACACCGTCAATCACCGTTGGCTCTACAAAGGCACCATCTTTGGTCGCGCCACCGTAAACAACTTCAAGCTTTCCGGCGGCGGCGTGCTCAAGGTACGACTTCACTTTGGCAAAATGCTCAGGGCTGACCAGCGACCCTACGCGGTTTTCCGGATCGAGTGGGTCGCCCATCTTCCATTCGCGGATGTAGGCGCCCATGCGCTCTAGCAGCTCATCTTTAACAGACGCGTGGACGATCAGACGTGACGTTGCAGAGCAGTTTTCGCCCATGTTCCAGAACGCGCCGTTGACGACATGCTGAGCGACGAGATCCAGGTCTTGAGCATCGTCCATCACTACGGCCGGATTTTTCCCACCGCACTCAAGCACGATGCGTTTCAGGTTCGAATCGGCGGCGTAATGCAGGAAGCGGCGGCCGGTCGCGGTGGAGCCGGTAAAGCTCACCATATCGACGTCGTTGTGCAAGCCAATCGGCTCACCGACCTCTTTGCCTGTGCCGGTCACAATGTTCAGTACACCAGCGGGTATACCGGCTTCAAACGCCAGCTGAGCGACACGCAACGTGGTCAGCGAAGTTTGTTCGGCAGGTTTGACGATGACCGAACAGCCCGCAGCGAGCGCCGGGCCGATTTTCCAGGCCAGCATCAGCAGCGGGAAGTTCCAGGGCAACACGCAGCCCACCACGCCGATCGGCTCCCGAACTACCATGGTCAGCGCGTCGCTGCCCACCGGGGCGGTGTTGTCATAAATCTTGTCAATCAGTTCTGCGTGCCAGCGGATCGTGTGGATGGTGTCCGGGATGTCGACCAACTGACATTCACTGACCGGTTTGCCGCTATCGAGGCTTTCGAGGACGGCCAGTTCGTGTTGATGGCTTTCGAGCAGGTTTGCAAACTTCAACAGAACAGCTTTGCGCTCCCGAGGAGAAATAGATCTCCAGCGTCCATCCTCAAAGGCCTCCTTGGCATTGCTCACCGCGAAGTCGACATCCTCGGACGAACAAGCTGCGACGTCGGTCAAAAACTCACCGGTCGCCGGATTGTTCGTGGCGAAGGTTTTGCCCGAGATCGCGGGTTTAAACGCGCCATTGATGAACGCCTTGGATGGCAACGAAATGTCTTTGGCCAAAGCGGCATATTCGGCCTTGCTCAGAAGATCACCCATGGCTGGCTCCCGAAGCAATGTTGGCTACGTTACGTTTGAGTTCAGTAATGACCGACGCGAAACTCAGCTTTTCGTCCGCTTCAAGTGGCTGCAATGGCAGGCGCACGTTACCGACTTTCAATCCGGCAACTTCGCAGCCGTACTTGATCGATTGCACGAACTTGCCACCGTCCAACGCATTCATCAGCGGCATCATTGCCGACATGATTTGACGGCCTTTGTCGAAGTTCTTTTCGATCACGCAGGCTTCATAAAGCGCAACGTGTTCCTTGGGCAGGAAGTTGGAACCTGCGCACACCCAACTGCGGGCGCCCCAGGCAAAAAACTCGAGGGCCTGGTCGTCCCATCCGCAGGACAAGGCGATGTTGGGGAACTGCCGGGCCAGCCTATGCACCTGGCCCATGTCGCCGGAACTTTCCTTGATGGCGATGACGTTTTTCGATTGACCGACACGGGTGAAATATTCTTCATCCATCGAAACGCACATGCGCCCCGGATAGTTGTAAAGCATGATCGGCAAGTCCGCTGCGCGATCGATAGTGAGCGCGTGAATCGCGTTTTCCTGTGAGGTTGGCAGCGCGTAAGGTGGGGACGTGACGAGAATCGCGTCCGCTTTGATCGATTTCGCATCCTTGGCGTACTGAACCGCATCTTCGGTGCGAATCGCCCCGGTACTGACGATCAGTTGCACCCGAGTGCCAATCACATCTTTGGCGTAGGCCGCCAACTCGGTGCGTTCTTCCGAAGTCTGCGCATAATACTCGCCGGTCGACCCGCCGATAACAATGCCGTGCACCTTCGCCTCAATCAGCGACTCCAAAACTTCCGAGTACACATTCCAGTCAATCTCCCCATCAGAGTTATAAGGCGTTACTGCTGGCGTATAGATACCTTCAAATTTCAAGATAAATGCTCCGAATGCGAGTTAGGTGGAAGATCAACGAGCGCGTCAGCTTTGATGCCTTGAGGCGCGATAAAAATCTCCATGTTTTCACGGGACAGTTGCCAATGCTCAAACACGAGATCGCCAGAGGTTGTTTTACTGACTAAGTACCGTTAGCTGTTGAATCCAGACTGGCATGGGGCAATAGAGTGGTCAATAGCGTGTCTTCCCCGCGCAGACATCTTTAAAGCGATATAGCGCATAGAGTCGAAAAATATTTATCCTTTAAATTCAATTGGTTACGAATAGCATCTTAACGCTACGCTATCGATCGATAACATTTGTTTATGTATTGATAAGCGTAAAAGTTTCTTGTTGGGGTGTGATTGCAGACGTAGTCTTTACAACAGCGATATTTTATTGGCGAAATGGCGTTACCTAATATCGAGATTGATGCAAACAATGGTCTTTTGTCGTCCCTTTGGTATTTTGGAGTGTGTTGACCGTGAGCACTAAATCGGCAGTTTCAAATCTTATTGCGCAGCGCAAGCCTGACCATGCGCTGCCAGGTGCCCTCTATAGCGACCCAGATGTTTACAGGCAGGATCTGGAACAGATCTGGCACAAAAGCTGGATCTTCGCAGGGCACACATTTGAGCTGGAGAAGTCGGGTCAGTACCTGTCGCTGCAAGTCGGCGACTACCCCGTCGCGGTCGTCCGTGGCGCAGACAAACAGATTCGGGCCTTCCACAACTCCTGCCGTCATCGCGGTTCCAAGGTGTGCCCGGAAGCAAGCGGCAAGGTCGCCAAGCTGGTGTGCCCTTACCACAAATGGACATTCGAACTGGATGGCCGCCTGCTGTTCGCCGGGAACATGGGGGACGATTTCGACAAGTCTCAGCATGGGTTGAAGTCCGTGCATTGTGAGGTCGTCGAAACATACATCTATGTGTGTGTTGCTGACGTCGCCCCAGACTTTTCTTCGTTCAGAAAATCCGTCACCCCTTTCGTTGCGCCTCATAACCTGGACGACTGCAAAGTCGCGTTTGAGTCGAACATCATCGAGAAAGGCAACTGGAAACTGGTTTTCGAGAACAACCGTGAGTGCTACCACTGCGACTGCACTCACCCGGAATTGATGCACTCATTCGTGGACAACCCATCAGTGGGCGGCGCCGGCGGCGATGAAGATCTCGAACTCAAAGAGCACTGGGATCGCTGCGAGGCGGCAGGTCTGCCTAGCCGATTGGTCATGGATGATGAAGGTCGTTTCCGAATGACGCGCATCCCCCTGTTTTCCGGGGCCGTCAGCTACACCATGGATGGCAAGCCTGCGGTCGCTGGCCGGTTGGACACAACCGGTGAAGCCAACATCGGTGCCCTGCTTTATTTCAACTACCCATCCACCTGGAACCACTTTCTGGGCGATCACGCGCTGAGCTTCCGCGTCCTGCCCCTTGGTCCGGGCGAGACAATGGTCACTACAAAATGGATCGTCAAGAAGGACGCGCAGGAAGGTGTCGACTACGACATCGATCGCCTGACCAAGGTTTGGCTTGCAACCAATGACCAGGATCGCACCTTGGTTGAAGGCGCACAGGTCGGCGTCAGCTCTCCTGCTTACGAGCCGGGTCCATTGTCGGTGGCCAGCGAAATTGGTGTATGTCAGTTTGATGATTGGTACTGCAAAACGATGCTTGAGCAGCTCAATGACACGATCCCGTTAAGATCTGTCGGCTAAGGGCAACACTGCCGGTGGTGAGAACCACGAATGATCACCACCGGTACATCCACGCCATCCGAGTCACTGCTCCGCCAGTGCTCCTATCTTCTAAACAGCTCAGGAAAACTGGGCGAGGATCCAGTCGCGTAGCCGGCAACAGGCGTCGTCATTGATCCGGTCTTCACGAAATGTCAGATAGTGCTGACTTTCATGGAGAACCACTTCTTCTTCGATCGGACGAATCAGCGTGCCGTTTTCGATCAGGTTTTCGACCAGGTGATTCCATCCCAGCGCTACGCCTTGGTGGGTTAACACCATGCTGATTACCAGGTTGTAGTCGTTCGCGTTGAAGACGTGAGGGCTGTCGTGGGGACGTTTCTCGATATCAACATCGTGATAAGCCAGCCAAACGCCCCAGTCAACGTGCTCCGCTACCTGGGATCTGCCATAGGGGCTGAGGTTTAGCAAAACCCCGTCGCGTAATCCTTCCAGGCTGGACAGTTCAGGGTGCTCCTCTTTGTAACGAGGTGTGCACACCGGGTAGATGACGTCATGAAACAACGGATAACTGCGGTAGCCATCCTGAATCCTAGCCATTTTGGTGATGAAGATGTCCGGAGTTACACCCGGCTCCATCGATAAAAAGTTTTGAGTGGTTACCAGATTGAGGTCGATGTCTGCGTTCTTGGTAAAAAACCCCGGTAGCTTCGCTGCGAGCCAGAGGGCTGAAAACGCGGGAGAACAGCAAAGCGTCAACGTGCGTTTGCCTGCATTGTTGGTGCGAATGCGCTCCGCCGCCTGGGAAATGTTGACGAAAGATAACTGTGCCGCATCAAAAAAGATGGATCCGGCTTCCGTCAACTCGACTGCTCGCCCCACCCTCTTGAAGAGATCCACCCCAAGGTACGCCTCAAGCTCCCGAATCTGACGGCTAATTGCCGCTTGAGTAACGCACAGCGCTTCAGCCGCACGCGTAAAACTCTGATATTTGGCGGCGGCTACGAATGACTTCACTGCTTTCAGAGACGGCATTTTCAGCAGCGTCATGTCTGGATCGATGTGCTTAACCATAACCTAGAGTATTGAATATCCGGTTCGGGGCCCTTGGGAGGGCCGTTAGGGACGAGATCGGCAAGAGGGTTTCCACCTAGAACCTATGCTGGAGCGTAGCTGAAACAGAGGGTCTAAGACAGGGCCAGCGGCAGTCCCCTTCGCAACCAGCACTGTCGCAGTCGTAAATTGATACGACTAATTAATTGATAACATGACGTTATTGATTGGCCGGAAGAAATGTTGTTAGACGCTGACTCTATTAGGTAATAACTTGTCACTCAAGGCACTGCCCAATTCAGCGTCGATAAAACAAGAATAATAAACATCACATAATAAAGAGGATGGTCACAATGACTAACTCCCAACCTTTCTCCCAGCTTGACTGCCCTTATAAGCACCGTCTTAACTGATTAAGATACGTGTATCTAAACTCTTGATCTTACGTCGTATTTGCAGCAGGAGGGGTTATGAGTCTTGGTGACGAGATACTCTCGGTAAAAAACATTTACAAAGTCTTTGGTACTCAGCCAAAGCTCGCGATGGAGATGCTGGCTCGCGGTGCTGATAAAAGTGAAATTTTCAGCAAAACCGGTCAAGTCGTTGGCGTTTTTGATGCCAGTTTCTCCGTAAAACGTGGAGAGATTTTCGTCATCATGGGGCTTTCCGGTTCCGGGAAGTCGACGATGGTGCGGTTGTTCAATCGACTGATCGAGCCAACCTCCGGAACGATCCATCTTAACGGACAAGAAATCACTGGTCTGTCGGACGCCGATCTTCTCAGCGTTCGTCGCAAAGACATGAGCATGGTGTTTCAGTCGTTTGCCCTGATGCCCCACATGAGTGTTATCGACAACGTTGCTTTCGGCCTGGAAATCTCGGGCGTCGAGGAAAGTGAACGGCATAAGCGTGCTCTCGAGGCACTTAAACAGGTGGGGCTCGATGGCCACGCCTACAGCTATCCGCACCAACTGTCCGGCGGTATGCAACAGCGGGTAGGCCTGGCCCGAGCGCTGGCCAACGACCCCGCCATCCTGCTGATGGACGAAGCCTTCTCGGCACTTGACCCGTTGATTCGCCACGAAATGCAGGGCGAACTGATCCGCCTGCAGGCAGAACAGCATCGCACCATCATCTTCATCTCCCATGACATTGACGAGGCGATTCGCATCGGCCATCGCATTGCGATCATGGAGGGTGGTCGGGTAGTTCAGATCGGTACCCCGCAAGAGTTGCTTTGCAACCCCGCGAACGATTACGTCAGGGCTTTCTTCAAAGGCTTTGATGCCTCGAAGATCCTCAAGGCGGGTGATGTTGCCAAAATTTGCGCAGAGCATCCGTACGCCATGGATCAATCCACTCCTACGCTACGCGACGATGTACTCCTGCAGGACGTCTTCCACATCGTTGCCGATGCAGTTAATCCGGTTGCCGTGCTGGATCGCCAGGGTGTGTTCAAAGGCACGATCTCCAAGAGCCTACTGCTCCAGACAATGAGCCGTCACTAATAGGCTCTACTCGCTGGCTTGCCAGGCTCGGACATTCAGGTGATTAGCATGAACGAATTCAGCTTTCTAGACCCGTTTCAATCCATCAACGTCCCTTTGGGCCAATGGGTAGAAGTTGCCCTTAATTATATGGTTCAGAATTTCCGCGAGGTATTCCGCTCGATAAGATGGCCAATCGACCAGGTACTTAATGGTATTCAGTACGGACTACTGGCCATTCCTCCGTCAATATTCATTATTATCGCCACGCTCTTTGGCTGGCAGGTAGGCGGAAAAAGAATAGGTATTCTTTGCTTTGTTACTCTTACGCTATTAGGCGTGATCGGCGTGTGGAATGACGCCATGATTACCCTTGCTCTGGTGCTCACTTCACTGTTTTTCTGCGCAGTTATTGGCATACCACTAGGTGTCTTGTGTGCCCGTAGTGACCGACTGGAGATGCTTCTGCGTCCGGTACTCGACGCCATGCAAACGCTGCCCGCATTTGTTTACCTGGTACCCGTCGTGATGCTGTTTGGTATCGGCAACGTACCGGGCGTACTGGTCACGATCATCTTTTCGGTAGCACCACTCGTGCGGCTCACCAATCTGGGAATTCGCCAGGTACCGGAAGACAAGGTTGAGGCCGCCCGGGCATTCGGATGCACCCCACGCCAGATGCTGAGGCGGGTTCAACTTCCTTTAGCTGCACCGACGATCATGGCGGGCCTGAATCAGGCATTAATGTTGTCACTTTCCATGGTGGTGATCGCATCAATGATTTCGGTGGGCGGGTTGGGGATGATGGTGCTTCGCGGGATTGGTCGCCTTGATATGGGCTTGGCAACCGTCGGTGGATTGGGGCTGGTATTGCTGGCGATTTTCCTTGACCGCCTGACTCAGGCAATGGGCGAACGCAGTAACAGGGCGACCAAAGGTGAACACTGGTACCAGACCGGCCCGGCGGGTGTCATTTATCGCCTGAAGAGAAAAAACACTGTTACAAAAATAGAAGTTAGTCCCAAAGAAAGTTAACCCGCTTAGCGGCGCGTTGTGAACAAAAAGAAATGCCAACTTAGTAACCCAGCCAAGGTAAACGATAATGAACTTCACAACCTTCGGAATAAAACAGAAATTCATTCATTCTGTGGCGCTTTTAGTTTTAGCGGTATCACCTGTGTTTGCATCGGCCGCAACGGCGCAGGAGCCCGGAAAAGGGGTATCCATCACCCCGATCTTTCCGTCAATCGCCGAGGAGCGGTTTCGCGGAGAGATTGCAATGGCGGGTCTCAAGGAGTTGGGCTACGACGTTGAAACACCAAAGGAAACCGAGTACTCCACCATGATGGTTGCGCTTGCCAATGGTGACGCGGATTTCTCAGTGCATTTGTGGGAAGAACTGCACAAATCTTTCTACCAGAAGGCCGGCGGCGATGAGACGATGGTGAAAACCGGCGACATTATGCCGGGTGTGTTGCAGGGCTATATGATCGATAAGAAAACGGCTGATGAGTATCACATCACCACTATCGATGATTTGAAAAAACCAGAAATTGCCAAGCTGTTCGATAGTAATGGCGACGGTAAAGCCGACCTGACAGGTTGCAATCCCGGTTGGGGCTGTGAGCTCATCATTGCGCACCATATGAAAGCCTATGGCCTGGAAAAAACCGTCACAAATAACCAGGGTTCCTATTTTGCCCTGATGGCGGACACCATCGCTCGTTATAAACAAGGTAAGTCGATTCTCTACTACACCTGGGTACCTCAGTGGATCTCCGGTGTTCTGGTCGAAGGCAAAGATGTTGTCTGGTTAACCGTGCCGCGTACGGATCTTCCCGGTGGCAAAAACGATGTCAACACTACCTTTAATGGTAAAAACCTTGGTTTCGCCGTAGACAGTGTCAAAGCGGTTATTAACAAAGAGTTCGCCGAGAAAAATCCGGCTGCCGTGAAGTTCCTGTCTGAAATGCAGATCACTACCGACGATGAAAGCGCGCAAAATCTCAAAATGCACAATGGTGAAAAAAGTGCAGCTGACATTACTCGTCACGCCAAAGAATGGATCGCGGCCCATCGCGCGAAATACGACAGCTGGCTGGCAGACGCACGAGCCGCGGCTAATACCGCCACCGCAAAAAAATAGTCCCTTCATTTAAATCTGCATAAAAGGTTGCCCTGCCCCGGGCAACTTTTTATCCGTTTCGGCGTTCATCATTCAGGAATCATGAAATGCAGTTGTATTCATTCGTCCAGAATTTCAGTTACAAGGACGCGCCCCTGCATACACGCGAGTTGGTTAAAACTTGCCTGCTCGACATCATTGGTGTGGCCGCCGGTGCTCGCGACAATCAAACCAGCGTGATGCTCAAAACCTACGCGGACACCCACTACTCTGCCAACAAGCTGTCCAGCCGCCTTTGGTTCGACGGCAGAGCCGTACATCCATTGGGCGCCGCGTATGCAGGCGGTTTCTGCGTTGATAGCCTGGATGCACATGAAGGTCACTTCACCTCCAAGGGGCATGCGGGTGCAACCGTTGTCCCGGCCATTGTTGCATTGGTTGACGCGTATCGCAGTCAGGGCAAAGACATCAGTGGCGAAGAATTCCTCAGCGCACTGTGCATCGGTTACGAGACCGCCTTACGGGCGGGCCAGGCATTGATGGCCACTGCCCCTGAATATCATGCCTCAGGCGCCTTTTCCGGGATCGGGGTCGTTTGCGCTGGCGCCCGCTTGCTGAAGCTTGATGAAACGACGTTCCGTCATGCGCTGGGTATCGCGGAATACTTTGGCCCCAGGTGCCCGATGATGCGCCTGGTGAGCTTTCCGACGATGTTGCGTGATGCTCACGGCGCCGGGGCGTATGCCGGACTGAACGCACTACTGATGGCGCAGCTCGGTGTCACTGGCGCTCCTGCCGCCACCGTTGAACCTTTGGAGATTTCCACTTTCTGGCAGGACATTGGAACCCGCTGGGAAATCGACGAGCAATATTTCAAACCGTGGCCGGTATGTCGCTGGGCGCAACCGGCACTCACGGCCATGACCGATTTGATGCGAGCACATCCAGCCATCACTGCGGAGTTGATCGAGACCATTGATGTCGAAACGTTCCACGAGTCTGTGTGTTTGCAGGGGCATTTTCCGAAGAATGCGGACGAGGCCCAGTATGCGCTAGCGTTCCCGCTGGCTGCCTTGATCGTTCGCGGCAAGCTGGGGCCTAAAGAGGTCACCGGGGATTCCATTCATGCGCCAGACATCTTGAGTATCAGCGCGAAAATAACCCTTCATGAGGCGCCTGACCTGTCCACCAGGTTCCCGGAGGAAATTCTGTCCCGCGTCACGGTTACCCTGAAAGACGGCACGTGTCTTACGAGCCCAACCGCGACAGCCAAGGGCGACCCCGGCAACCCTATGTCGAGCGACGAATTCGCTGCTAAATACCATTTACTGGCTGATGACAGTCTGGGATCCACACTCAGCAATGCCATCAAGAACAGTGTTGAAGCATTGCCCGGTAGTGATGACTGCCAATCGTTCTTTGATTTGTTGCTGTCCGCTCCAAAAACCGCTCCCTGGATTCCGCAACGGTTTCTTGGCTAGTCGTTCAGGTGTCAAAGAGGATTTATGCCATTCGTATTCGAGAGCGTGCTCAAAGACAAAAACATGGGGTACTCCTATACGGCGGAGAAACCAGTAAAGCCGCAGGCAGTGACTCGTGTAGCTTTCGTGCTTTTGAACAATTTCTCGATGATGTCGTTCACCGGCGCTATCGATGCGCTGGTGACCGCCAACCTGATTAGCGAGACACCAGCGTTTGAGGTGTTGACTGTCGGCATCAGGAGCCGTCTGGTGATGAGCGATCTGGGTATTGCGATTTCAGCAGACTTGGAGCTTTCACAACTACCGGATCGTATCGACGTTCTGATTGTCGCCGGGGGTTTACGGGTCAAACTGATCAGCGACCCGCTATTACGTCGCAAGCTACGTAACGTCGCCTCTCTTGGCGCGACCATGGGCGGTTTGTGGAACGGTGCATTTTTCCTGGCGGAAGCTCAGCTTATGGATGGTGTCGAGTGTGCTTTCCATCCAGACGGGCGAGCGATGATGGAGGATGTTTTTCCCAAGGTGCTGGTCTCTTGTCGAACTCACGTAATAGACAAAAACCGTATCACGTGCGCCGGCGCCAGCAGCTCGTTACGCATGATGCTGGAGCTCATCACCGCTAAACAAGACGTGTCGCTGACCCATGCTGTCGAGGAAATACTCAGTTGCGATCAAACCTCTGAAGTCTCAGGGATATCGACCGTCATAGTTGACTCTGATCCCACCTTGCCACAAACCCTGAAGCTCGCTTTAGAACTGATGCAAAAGAACATCGAAGAGCCGCTATCGATCGACGAACTGGCTGAGTGTGTGAACATTTCCCGACGACAATTGGAGCGTCGCTTCTGCCGTTTTGTGGGTGCGACGCCCACACGCTACTACCTTGAGCTGCGCTTGACTCGAGCGCGGCAGCTTATTCTGCAGAGCAATCGGCCGATCACCGATATCGCGATTGCGACCGGCTTCTGTAGTTTCGCCAACTTCCATATGCGCTTTCGTGACTTCTTTGGCGTTGCGCCAAGCAGTTATAGAGCAACGTATGAGCGCAGGCGCTAAGTTTTCCGAAACCCGGGCACGCGACAAACATACGAAACCCGCACCGTCTAAGCCGAGTAAACGATGGCGAGCGTCATCGATAAGGATTACCTAGAATTATGAATGCTCCATCGCCGATATTGGTACCCACGGCTAACCACAGCGAGCGGATGTCTACACGCATCGCCTTCCTTATCGCGGGCTTACTCATGTCCGCATGGGCGCCTCTGGTCCCATTGGTTAAAGCCCGCGCTGGTCTGGACGATGGTGGCCTGGGGTTGCTGCTGCTTGGCCTGGGCGGTGGATCTATTGTGGCCATGCCCTTCGCTGGGTATCTCACTGCACACTATGGATGCCGACCGGTCGTAATCTGGGCGACGATTGTCTTGTGTGCCGTTTTTCCGCTGTTGAGCACCGTGGCGTGGCTGCCTGGCCTGGTCATCGCTGTCGTTATCTTCGGTGCCAGCATGGGCATGCTTGATTGCGCCATGAATATACAGTCCGTCATCGTCGAGAAAAACAGCGGGCAGGCACTTCAGTCCGGCTTCCATGGCCTTTACAGCGTCGGAGGCATATTGGGCGCCGGGGCGATGACCGCTCTGCTGACCTTGGGCCTGCATCCGTTGATTGCTGCGCTCTGCATCGTTGCCACAGTATTGGGAGCGCTTTACAAGGCTGCGCCTGCTTTTCTGACTTATGGCACTGAACGGGGTGGACCCATGTTCGCGGTGCCCAGGGGTATCGTGCTGTTTTTGGGAGCGCTCTGTTTCATCGTCTTCCTCACTGAAGGCGCAATCCTCGACTGGAGCGCGGTTTTCCTGGTCTCGAGCCGAGGGTTAGAGCCGAGCATCGCCGGTTTGGGCTACGCATCCTTCGCCGCTGCGATGACGGTGGGCCGCCTGACAGGAGATGCCATCGTCAGCAAACTTGGCGGTGTGCGCGTCGTTGCACTTGGCGGACTCTGCGCAGCCGCAGGCATGGTGGTGTCGCTTGGGATCGAAGGTTGGGTCGCGTCCTTGATTGGCTACGCTCTGGTCGGTGCTGGATGCTCAAACATTGTCCCAGTGCTCTTTACCGCTGTAGGCCGCCAGCAACGGATGCCACAGGCGGTAGCCATCCCCGCTGTCATCTCGATGGGCTACGCGGGCATTCTGATCGGTCCCGTATTTATCGGAGCGGTCGCCCATCTAAGCACCTTGTCATTCGCTCTGGGTTGCGTGAGTGTTCTGCTGGTTTTTGTTAGTGCGACCGCTCGATTACTTCGCAATTAACCGAATCTTTTCAGGCGCGCTTTCAACCCAAAAGCGAGGATGTTTCAAGATCGGCATACGACGGATTACTCTCGTCGCCGTAATTGACCAGCCAGAAAGTCGAGAAAGGAACACCGGATGCTTTATTTTCAGGAAATGTTAGGCATAGCCGTGTTTTCTGACTGAACGTTGGCCGTCGAGGAGACGTTGCGTCCCCTCGGCGGCAGGGTGTCAGGTAAACAGATCGACGCCCAACTGGAAGGCGACCCACAGCGCGAGGCCTGTAGCAAAAAGCAGCGCGATGTTTTCAAACAGGTTGTTGCGATATTTCTTGTCCAGCAGCTTCTTCTGGTTGGACATGATCAGCAGGCCCAGGGAAATGACCGGCAAGCCAATGATGTTCAACGCGCTGACACCAATGGTCAGGGTCACGAAGTCCGGCATGCCTGGCAGTGACCAGATCAATGGCGTCACGAGGATGAACAGCATGAACCATTTATGCATCGGATCATGGTGAAACTCTTTGCCGTACTTCTCGCGACGCTTGGGGAGAACGTGTTGGAAAGCATCGGTAATCAGCATCGGGAATGCAGTGGTCTTGCCGGAAATACTGGCAAACAGTGTCGCGAACACGCCGATAAAGAACACGTACCAACCCATCGGGCCGAAGAAAATTTCCAGCGCCTTGCCCAAGTCACCCAAGGTCTTCACCTCAATGCCGTTGGGCCGCAGGATTTCCGCGCCGACGATCCAGATGGCCAGGTTGATGACGATCCCGACGAACACTGCAAACAGCAAATCGTTACGTTGAACACGCTTGTGCTGCGGCCCTGTCCAGCCCTTTTGGCGCATGACATACGGATGCACGAAATTGGCAATGGAGCCTGCAACCGCGCCGATAACCGATACCGCCACCAGCAGCGCGCCATGCACGCCCTCATCCGGCGGGATGCTGAAGCCGATGGTGCCTTTGACGATGCCGACGACATCGGGACCGGACATCACGGCCAAGGCAATAAAGGCCAGGGTCATGATCGCCAGCAGCACCTTCATCACGCCTTCGATCATCGAATAAATATTTCGACCCACCAGCATCCACACCGCGAGTACCACCGCCAGTGAACACAGCAGTGGCTGGTCGATTTTCAACAGCATCGCCAGCGACTCACCCGCCCCCTTGATCATGTAGGCGTTCATCAAGTGCCCCATCAGCAGGGCATAGACGAGCATGAACCAGGCGAAAAAGGGATTCAGCTGCGCATAGCCTTGCAGGATGGTCATGCCCTGGTTATTGCACAACTGGAAGCGAGCGATGATGTTGACGATCAGGTATCTCAAGAGCAGAGAGACCGCCAGCACCCACATCATTGCGTAACCGTAATTGGCACCGGCCACGGACGACGTGATCAGGTCACCAGCGCCCAGCCAGGACAGTACGGCGATGATTCCGGGGCCCAGCAGTTTGAGAATTCGGGAAAATCGGTTTTGAGCGGGCGCCGCAGCCTGGCCTTCGACGGAAGGAATGCTCGTCATAGAGGGTATCTCCATTTATTTTTTTTGTGAGAACGAGCGCAGTCGAACACAACAGATAAGACGTCGTACAACATTTCTTATACAAGTGTGTTTAGAAATGTTTCAAGCTCGCGGGTTGGCGTCGGGCTGCGTGGATGGCATCGAACCGGGACAAAGTCACGTAAACAATGCGCCTGACCACTACATCTCTTTCCAACCTGAGAAAAACAATATGTTCGGGCGGAAAAAGACGCGACGCATGGAGGTCTGGAGTTGGCTCATGCCGACCTCCATGGTTTGGCGGTCATCCATAAAACGCAGCGCAACGTGTTTGCCGTGAACCCACCACCATTTTTGAATGACCTCACCCTGTCGCTAGCCTGCCCCTCGCAACACTGCGATATCTCGTTTAGGCGCGACTCCAAACAGTCGGCTGTATTCGCGGCTGAACTGCGAAGGGCTCTCATAGCCGACTTTGAACGCCGCGCTCGATACATCCTGATGCTCGTTGAGCATCAAGCGCCTCGCCTCGTTCAACCGTAGCCATTTCTGGTACTGCAATGGGCTCATCGCGGTGAGCTGACGGAAATGGTGGTGAAAGGTCGGCGTGCTCATCTGTACCCGGGCGGCAAGGTCGTCGACGCGAAGGGCCAAGGTGTAATTCAACTTCAGCCAATCAATGGCTTTGGCGATTCGATAGCCCTGGCCGTCGACAGAAGTGATTTGTCGCAACCTGCCCGCCTGATCACTTTTCAAGAGACGGTAGTGAATTTCACGCTGGATCAAAGGGGCGAGAACAGGAATAGCTTCCGGCTCATCGAGCAGCGCCAACAAGCGCTCGAACGGCGCCAGCATGGCTGCGGTCACTGAACCGATGCCTACCCCTTTCGCGACTGAACGTTCACGGGTGGGCGGCAGGTCACTCTGCGCAATCAGCTCTGCCAGCATGCGCAAATCGAGCTTGAACGTCAGCCCCAGGCACGGTTGCTCCGGGCTCGCCGCTAGCACCTGCGAGTTGGCCGGCAAATCCAGTGAGGTGACCAGAAAACGCGAGGTGTCATACGGATAACCCTCACCGCCTACCCACAGCTGTTTCTCGCCTTGGGCGACAAGAATGATGCTCGGTTCGACCATGCAAACAACGGGCGGCGACGGGTGTTCGCGCCTGAAGAAGCCGAGGCCCGCAATCGAGGTTGCGTAGTCACCGGGTTTCAAGACCCGCGAGCCAATGATCTGGGCGAGCGCCTCCTGGGGCGATGCGGCGGTTTCGTGTTGGGTCATCATGTTCGTCTCGTACCTCTTCGCTGAACTCTAACTCGCCCACACGCAAGCGTCCTGCAATAGAACGCAGACTCATAGAATCAGGCAAGTAATCCAGCGGATTGCACTACAGAGCCTCTGGGCAGAGCGGGAGAATGTTCATCCGACACACCATCGAGGACTCTCCCATTCTTGTACAAGCCTATGGTGCTCATGCGGGCGACAAACCCCTTGAGCCTTTGCAGATCATTCGCCGTTCCCCGTGATCGACAACGCCACATTGGCTGGCCAAGCGAAAGACGCCAGCGAATAACCACTCAATCGAAAGGACTATCCAGTGAAAGGCATTTTGCTTGCCCTCGGGCTGCTTGTTACCTCTTTTTCTTCAATGGGCGCCGATAGGTCGAACGGCGCAGAGAATTTCTACAAAAGCGAAAAAGTGACGGTGGAGAAGGTCACCTTTAAGAATCAGTACGGTATGAACGTGGCGGGCAATCTGTTCACTCCGAAGGGCCTCGACCCGAAATCAAAAAATGCCGCCATCATCGTCGGTCACCCCATGGGCGCGGTAAAGGAACAGAGTGCAAACCTGTACGCCACCAAAATGGCCGAGCAGGGATTTGTCACGCTGTCGCTGGATTTATCCTTCTGGGGTGAAAGCGAGGGCACGCCTCGTCAGGCAGTCTCGCCTGATATCTACGCCGAAGACTTCAGTGCCGCCGTGGACTTTCTCGGCACTCGACCCATTGTTGATCGTGAGCGTATCGGTGTTATCGGCATCTGTGGCAGCGGCAGCTTCGCCATCAGCGCGGCCAAGATTGATCCGCGTCTCAGGGCCATCGCCACCGTCAGCATGTACGACATGGGCGCGGCCAATCGTAATGGTCTCAAGCACGGTGTAACGGCTGAACAGCGCCAGCAGATCATTCGCGAGGCGGCGCAGCAGCGCGACGTGGAGTTCCAGGGTGGCCAGACCCGCTATACCAGCGGCTCACCACTCAAACTGACCGGAAACGCCGTGGGTGACGAGTTTTACGACTTCTACCGCACTCCACGAGGAGAGGTTACGCCTGCCGGTGCGTCGGCGCAGACAACCACCATGCCGACGCTGACCAGCAACGTGAAATTCATGAACTTCTATCCGTTCAACGACATCGAGACGATCTCCCCTCGCCCGCTGCTGTTCATTGCTGGCGCCCAGGCCCACTCACTCGAGTTCAGTGAGGACGCCTACAAACGCGCTGCCGAACCCAAAGAACTGCTCATCATTCCTGATGCCGGGCATGTGGATCTCTACGACCGAGTCAACCTCATTCCATTCGCCAAGTTGACCTCGTTCTTCAAAAGCAACCTGAAGTAGCCTGATCGGCGCCCTGGCCGGGCACCGGCTCTCTCTCGCGGCCTCGTTCACGGGGCCGCGACGCTTCGCGCATGACAGGATTCAATCAATGACCAACCACTCTCCCGTCCCCCGGAAAGCCGAACAGTCGTGGGGCGCCGTATTCGCCATGTCACTTGCAGCCTTCGTGCTGGTGGCGTCGGAATTCATGCCCGTCAGCCTGCTGACGCCGATTGCCGCCGATCTGCATATCACCGAGGGGCAAGCGGGCCAGGGCATTTCTGTCTCTGGGCTGTTTGCGCTGTTCGCCAGCCTCCTGATCGCTTCGGTGGCGGCGCGGGTCGACCGCAAACCTCTGCTGTTGTCTCTGACTGTGCTGATGATCGTCTCGGGAACAGTGGTCGCTTTCGCGCCGAATTACTGGGTATTCATGATCGGCCGCGCGTTGATCGGGGTAGCGATAGGCGGCTTCTGGTCGCTGTCGGCGGCAACCGCCATGCGCCTGGTGCCTGAAGACCAGATCACTCGCGCCATGGCAATCGTCAACGGCGGCAACGCTCTGGCAACAGTGATTGCAGCGCCGTTGGGCAGTTTCCTTGGCGAGTTGATCGGCTGGCGCGGTGCCTTCTTGTGCGTCATCCCGGTCGCGGTAATCGCCTCTGTCTGGCTTCTGTTTAGCCTCCCGGCGATGAAGTCGCAAAGTGGTTCAGGCACTGGGAATGTCTTCAGGCTGATGAAAAGCCTACCGGTCGCGTTAGGCATGGTGGCGGTCAGTGTCTTTTTCATGGGTCAGTTCATGCTGTTTACCTACCTGCGCCCGTTCCTTGAAACGGTCACGCACGCCAGTGTTTCCATGCTCTCGCTGATGTTGCTCGTCCTCGGTCTGGCGGGCCTCGCGGGAACCTTCCTGATTGAAGCCTTCTTGAAAAATGGCCTGCATCGCACCCTCATCGTCATACCGATCTTGATGGCAACGATCGCACTGGCGCTCGTTTCATTCGGCAGCTCGGCGGCGACCACTACTGTCTTGTTGGGTCTCTGGGGACTGGTTGCAACGGCGGCCCCGGTGGGATGGTGGACATGGCTGGCCAGAACATTGCCAGAGGCTGCTGAAGCGGGAGGCGGCTTAATGGTGGCGATCATTCAACTGGCCATTGCCTCGGGTGCAACCGTTGGCGGGCTGGTGTTTGACTCGAGCGGCTATCGAGCCACCTTCGAGTTGAGCGCCGCGTTGCTGGGCGTGGCGGCTGCTCTTGCCTTCCTGGCTGCACGCGCAGCCACGCGGGAGCCGGTTGCATCGGTGAACATCGCATGAAAAAACCACAAGACACGCCAAGGCGTTTCTTGTGGTTCCGGTGGAGCAATCGTTCACAGGCTGGACGGTAAATCAGCGTGCGCTGTCGATGATTTGGCCACTGTCCGGCGTCAGGCTGTATCCCGTCAGAAATTGCCCATCCTTGCTGGCGAGGAACAGCACCACCGGCGCAATATCTTCCTCCGGCGATCCATAACGGCCAAGTACGTTAGCGGGCGCAGGCACATCGGCCGCTCTTCGTCATGACCCCGCTTATCAGGGCCATGATTTCGCGTTGTCTTCGGCCAGCCTTGAGAAGGCGTAACGCTCGCCCTCGCGAACGTTTGCCCGCTCAATCAGGCAGGACGTACATGTGTCGAGAGTTCCTGTGAGGCTTCAGACTTGATCTTGAACCAGAGGGCGTACATCGCTGGCAGGAACACCAGGGTCAGCACGGTGCCGGCAAACGTACCGCCAATCAGGGTGTACGCCAGCGTTCCCCAGAACACCGAATGGGTCAGCGGAATGAACGCCAGCATCGCCGCCAACGCCGTGAGAATCACGGGCCTCGCGCGCTGCACAGTGGCTTCGACCACTGCGTCATAAGGCGACAGGCCGGCTTGCTCATTGGAGTGAATCTGGCCAATGAGGATCAGCGTGTTGCGCATCAGAATCCCTGACAAGGCAATCAATCCCACCAAGGCGTTGATCCCGAACGGCTGCTGGAACAACAGCAGAATTGGCACCACTCCAATCAGGCCCAAAGGCGCGGTGGCGAACACCATCATCATTGCCGACATCGAGCGCACCTGAATGATGATGGTCAGCAACATCAGCGCGATCATGATCGGGAACAACGGCAGCAATGCCTTGTTTGCTTTACCCGACTCCTCGATCGCGCCAGCAAACTCAATGCGGTAGCCCGCCGGCAGTTTTTCGATGATCGGCTGCAACTGCGTTATCAAGGCGTTGGAGACATCGGGGGGCTGAAGACCTTCAGCCACGTCACCGCGCACGGTGATGGTCGGCGTCCGATCACGACGCCGCAGGATGGGCTCCTCCATGCGCACATCCACCGCCCCTACCTGGGACAGCGACACGCGCTGGCCTTGAGCGCCGGTCAGCGTGAAGGCGGCAATTTTCGACGGATCCAGACGCGTCTCCCCAGCGGAGCGAGCCACCACCTGAACAGCACGAATGTCCTCACGCACCTCGGTGACAGGCACCCCCGTTATCAGGAATTGCAACTGTTGCGCGACATCGCTCGAGGTCAAGCCGAATGCTTGCAGGCGATCCTGATCCAGCGTGAGATGAAGTGCCGGTGCGCGCTCGCCCAAGTCGGTGTTGACGGTCCTCATCAGGGGGCTGGCGCTCATGACAGCACGCACCTGCGCGGCGATATCTCGTAACACCGCGGGGTCGGCGCCCATCACCCGGAAGGCCACCGGATACGGTGAATAAGGACCAAATACCAACTGCGTTACCCGCACCCGAGCTTCAGGCGCCAAGCCATCGGCCGCGGCTTGTCTGAGGCGGAGCTTGAGCGCTTCACGCTCTTGCTGATTCGCGGTCAGGACGACGATTTTGGCGAAGGATGGATCGGGTAGTTCAGGGGCCATCGCCAAGTAGAAGCGCGGCGCGCCCTGGCCAATGTAAGCGGTGACGATCCTGGCCTCCGGCTGCTGAGCCAACCACGCCTCGACCTTGGCCGCCGCCACATCAGTCTGTTCGATAGAGGTGCCGTAAGGCATCTGCACCTCAACCAACACCTCAGGTCGGTCGGACGTTGGGAAGAACTGCTTGTTGACCACGCCCATGCCCAGAATCGCAACAACGAACAAGCCCACGACGGATGTCGCCACCAGGCCTTTGCGGCGGATCACACCGCCCAGCAGGCGCCTGAAACGCTGGTAGTTCGGCGTACCGTAAATCGCCGTATGCCCGCCTTCAGGCACCTTGATCTGCGGCAGCAGTTTGACGCCCAGGTAAGGGGTAAACACCACGGCCACCACCCAGGAAGTGATCAGCGCAATGCCAACGATCCAGAACATGTTCGCGGTGTACTCACCAGCGGTCGACTTGGCAAAACCGTTGGGCATAAAGCCGATCGCCGTCACCAACGTCCCCGACAACATCGGCGCGGCCGTGTGGCTCCAGGCATAAGCGGAGGCCTTGATTCGGTCGTAGCCCTCCTCCATCTTCACCACCATCATTTCAATGGCAATGATTGCATCGTCCACCAGCAGCCCCAGCGCCAGAATCAACGAGCCAAGGGTAATTCGATCGAAGTCCTTGCCCGTGGCCGCCATGACAATGAACACGGCCGCCAGGGTCAGCGGCACCGCCGCGGCAACCACAACGCCAACACGCCAGCCCATGCTGAGAAAACACACCAGCAGCACCACGCCCAAGGCAGCAAAAAACTTCACCATGAACTCGTTGACGGATGCGCCAATATTCACCGCCTGATCCGTGACCTTGGTCAAGCTCATGCCCAAAGGCATTTGCTCGTTGATCGCTGTCGCCTCAGCCTCCAGCGATTTCCCCAAATCCAGACCGTTCCAGCCATCGCGCATAACCACGCCGAGCAACAATGCGGGCTCGCCATTGTTGCGTACCAGGAACGTCGCAGGGTCCTCATAACCGCGCTTGACCTCAGCCACATCGGACAACTTGAGGGTTCTGCCCTGCACCGTCAGTGGGGTATTGCGAATCTTCTGCAGGTCATCAAACGCGCCATCCAGGCGGATGAAAACCTGTGGGCCCTTCGCTTCAACTGAGCCGGCCGGCGTTATCATGTTTTGCGTGTTCAACGCACTGAAGATGTCTCGTGCGGAAATGCCCAGTGTCGCCAAACGCTCGTAGGACAGCTCGACAAAAATGCGCTCGGCCTGTTCACCGATGATGTTGACCTTCTTCACACCCGCCACATGCAGCAGACGCTGGCGTAAGCTCTCGGCTTCGCGCACCAACAGACGTTGCGGCTCGCCCTTGGCCTTGAGCGCATAGAGCGCGAAGGTGACATCGGAATACTCATCATTGACCATCGGGCCGATCACCCCGGACGGCAACCCCTTCTGCTCATCCAGGATTTTCTTGCGCGCCTGGTAAAACTCCTCCTGGACGGCTGAGGGCGGCGTGCTGTCGAGCAGGTACACCGTAGTGAATGCCAAGCCGGGCCGGGTAAAGGTCTCGGTCCGATCGTACCAACGCAGCTCTTGCATGCGTTTTTCCAGCTTTTCTACCACCTGATCTTGCATCTCCTGGGCCGTCGCCCCAGGCCAGGCGGTGACCACCGTCATTTGTTTAATGGTGAATGCGGGGTCTTCCGCACGCCCCAATTTGAAGAAGGCGTACAACCCACCCACAGAAATCAGCAGGATCAAAAACAGGGTGATCGAGCGCTCGCGTACGGCCAGCGCCGAAAGATTGAAGCCGCTCATCGACTCACCTCAACCACCGTTTTTTGCGTGGCACCGGCAAGTTCTGTCCTGACTTTCTCTCCCTCATTCAATAGGTGCGCACCCAATGCGACGACACGATCACCCACCTGCAGATCACCCGTCACGCGCACGCTGGCCTCGTTACTCAGGCTGCGAACCTTGACCGGGCGCCATGCCACCTGCTCAGGTTCCCCGCCCACCACCCAGACCCCCGGGCCTTTACCGGCGTCGTAGAGGGCCCCCATGGGCACCTGTAATTCCTTGGCATCAGCAACATCCGTGTCAGCGATAACCACCGAGATCGTCGAACCCAGGGTGGCGTTGGAGAGCCCCCCCTCCAGCACATAACGCGCTTCAAACGTTCGGGTCTGTCGGTCGGCAGAGTCGGACAACTGGCGTAAACGCGCTTTACCTGCAGTCTGGTGCTGGCCGTATAGCTCAACCGTCGCCGCCGAGCCCAGCGCAGGACGTAGCGTCTCGGGTAACTGGATAACGGCTTCGCGCTGCCCTGAGTGGGCAACACGCACCACCACCTGACCTGCACCAACCACCTGCCCCGGCTCCGCCAAGGTATCCACTACCACCCCGTCAGCATCCGCCAGCAACGTCGAATAACCGGTCGCGTTTTTCGCCACATCAGCCTGGGCCTGGGCAGCGTTGAGTTGGGCTTTCGCCGAGTCGGCAGCCGCTTTAAACCCTGCGTAAGCTGAAGCAGATACCGCTCCGACGGACACCAGATCACGGTAGCGACGCTCATCATCGGAGGCCTGCCGGGCTCGGGCCATAGCGGCCAGCACCGATTCCTGTTGCGCCCTCGCGGTCAGCGTCAGGTCGTTGGCATCGATGCGCATGAGGGGCTGCCCGCGCTTGACACTCTGCCCAGCATCCACCAAACGCTCCAAGACCTTCCCAGGTACCCGAAAACCGAGATCGCTCTGAACTCGAGCCGCGACGACACCGGTGAATACCCGTGCCGCAGGCGCTGAGGGTTGAACCACGCCGATGCGCACCAAGGGCACTTGAAGGCGAGGATCGGCAGGCGTGGCCGCGTTGCAGGCCGCTAGGGCAAACGGCAACAAGCCAATGAAAATGAATGACAGGTGGGGGCGCGGGATCATAGAGACCTCTCAGTAGCGGATGCCCCATGCTTATTCAAGTGACCAATTATGTCAATAGTCACTACCAAGACGAATGAACATCGCCCACTTGATCAGAGCAAGGCAAAGAGGCTTGATATCCAGTTTTTTTAGGCGCACACGCTGATACGGATGCGCAGCGCATCCGTCAGCAGAGGTTCAAGGCATCAGGCTGCGCAGAACAAGATTGGAGATGAGCGAAGGGGCTTCTTCAACAAAATCGAGGTTGTACTGCAATAGCAGAGGATTGATGAAGGGTCGCAGAGCGAGATGAATCGCCTCTACCGTCTCGTCCAGCGGTGTCTTGCGTTCAAACTCGCCGAGTTCTCGCCCCTCACGCACGATTTGCAACACGAAGCTCTTGATCTGAGCGTCATAGACTTGCGAGCTCGGCCAGCGCTCCGAGGCGGAGAACGCCGCGATGTCATAGAGTTTACGGTCATTAAAGAACAGGCTCACACCTGTGGCGATCAGGGTTTTGACCAATCGCCGAAAACGCTCAGTCTGCGAGATGCCGTCTGCATTGATGGCTTGCTCCACAGCTGCAACGATTTCCGTCAGGCAATTGGTACAGATAGCGTTACCAATCGCCTGCTTGGATTCAAAAAACTTGTAGATGTAAGCCTTGGAAAAACCGATGGCCTTGGCTAGGTCAGAAACCGTTGTCTTGCCGTAACCGTACTGACTGAAATGCTCGTTGGCCGCCGCGACAATCTGGTCTCGAATGTCGTGATCGGCTGGGCCACGGGCGCTGGGCGAAGAAACGGATGGCTGATTCATGCGAGCAGCTTACTCATCCTAAAGGTGGTTGACAACTTGTGACCAAATTGTAATATCGTCACAAACCGACCCTTTCGCAGGTATCGCATGCACCCTCCTCCTCGTTTCGCCGTCTTACTGTGTTTGGGCATGGTTGCAGGTTGCGCAGTGGGCCCCGACTACTCAAAACCCAGCGTGGAATTGCCCGAGCATTTCTCGGCGCAAACGTCCAAGGCACGACAACTGGCCGCCGCAAATGCCGATCTCGCCGCTTGGTGGAACGCATTTAATGACCCAATACTCAGTCAGCTGATAAATCGAGCACTTGAACAGAACCTCGATTTAGCCCAGGCAAACGCAAGGATCGAGCAGGCTCGCGCCGGTTTGGGAGCAGCTAACGCAGCCCTCCTGCCGTCGGCCACCGTCAACGGTCAAGCGGCCCGCGCCCGTCAGTCATTGGAGACTCCGTTGGGCCAATTGCTGAATTCAGACCCTTCCTATAATCGCTACGGCAGTGCCTATGATGCGAACTTGAATGCCGGCTGGGAGCTGGATGTGTTTGGCGGGCTGCGCCGAGGTAAAGAAGCCGCCTTCGCCGATTATCAGGCCTCGCAAGCCGGAGCGATTGCCACACGCCTGGCGGTGGTCGCGCAGACAGCCGATCTTTACATCAGCATCCGTGGCCTTCAAGCACGCCTGGAAATTGCCCGGCATCAAGTAGACACGCGACAACAACTGCTCACCACCATCGAACACCTCTATGCAAAAGGACTGGCAGCTGAACTGCAGTTGAACCAGACCCAAGGAGCGCTGAATCAAGCGCAGGCAACCGTGCCGGTACTGCAAGCTGGCCTTGACTCGGCAATGAACGCGCTGGATGTCATGCTGGGCAAGGCACCGGGCACTTATAGCGCGCAGTTGACTAAGCTGGCGCCCATCCCTGATGTGCCAGGCCTCGCCTACATGGGCTCTCCGGCCGACCTGCTGCGTCGGCGTCCAGACTTGATCGTCGCTGAGCGCCGTCTTGCGGCATCCAGCGCGCGCATCGGCGAAGCCATGTCCGAGTACTACCCCAAACTGTCTGTGGCTGCGCTGCTCGGCAGTGCTACCTCGGTATCCAGCGCAAACCTGTTCAGCAACGGCGCCAGTCAGGCTTCGGCGGCACTGGGATTACGCTGGCGGCTGTTCGATTTTGGCCGCATCAACGCCCAGATTGATTTGGCACAGGGCCAGGAAGCCGAAGCCCTGGCCGCTTACCGCCAGTCCGTTCTGCGGGCCTGCGAAGATGTGGAAAGCGCTGTTTCGGCACGGATCAACCGCGAGCAACAATCGACCCGACTCGCCCAGGGCGAGTCGGCGTATGCGAAAGCCAGAGCGACGTCGTTTGCCGCCTATGAAAAAGGCGTGGTCAGCTTGATCGAAGTGCTGGATGCAGATGAACATCTCCTAGCGGCATCTGATGGCAGAGCCCAGGCACAAACTGAATCGGCTCGCGCTGCAGTGGCCACGTTCAAAGCATTGGGTGGCGGTTGGCAGCGAGACGACTCAGGGGCGCGTGTTGCCTCAAAGGCACTATAAGGCCTTGGTTTCGACCCGTTTGGCATCGTGACGTGACGCAGTTCGGCCCAGTCGATAAGCGAGGTCATCATAGGGGCTAGCGCATGACCCAACCGGACTGATGTACTGGAAAATGCGCCTATTGGGGCTGGATCTGAGTGTTTTCGGGGTGGGCGCGGCAAAAAGTCAAAGAAAGACTTTTCTTTGGACGAAAAAAAATGGACCTCTTTTCAGAGATCCATTTTTTAATGCTTGGAGCGGGAAACGAGACTCGTATCTGGCGTCCGACCCATTGAAATCTAACGGGTTTCTTTTCTTGCCGAAGCAGGAAAAAACTTAATTCTGGACTTGTTTTTGAAGTATTTCAAGATCCAAGTCTGGTATGACACCAGCGTTGGAGTGGATCAATCACTGCACGCCGCATTCGATGCCCGCGCCGTTTACGCGGGGCTGACCATGGACTTCTAAGGGACATAGGTCAGGGAGCGTTATCGCAGGATGATCCTCCTCTTGGCAGACCTATCGGCGGTTGTCACCTTCTGCCGGTACAGTCTTACCCCCTGAAAGCACCGTCAATGGAATGCTCCATGAGCTCCTGCATTCGTATCAGAGCAAGCGCAAACCCAGCTGATTTCTTCGATGAGGTTATTCCAGAGGAGGTCTTGACCTGAACGGTTGGCGGTTGGAGTGATCAATACAAGGCCTGGGACGCTCCCGCCTGGTTCGAAAATGTGAGTTGACGGCCTCTCTGTTACCCTGAATGGGCTTCTCGCTTCTGTTTCCAGCGCTGGTGTCGAGATCCTGAAACACATTTCCCCACAGAACCGACCTGGCTGGTATCGTTCTCGACGATCAGCTTGATATCGCCGAGTTCCTCCTTGGGAGGCGGCGAGCGCAAGCCGTCGAAGAGGTTGCGGGCAGGCGTCGCGGCTTGCCGACGCTGCAGCTGCGCAATGCCTGCCCTGATGGCGCTCAGCGCGGCTGAAGACGCAGCAGTTTGCCATCCTGTTCGTCGGTGAGCACGTAGAGCAGGCCGTCAGGGCCCTGCCTGACATCCCGAATGCGGGCATGCCCGTCCTCCAGCAACTTGTGCTCGGCCACGACCTTACCGTCTTTCAGTTCGATACGGTCGAGGTAACCGAACTTGAGCGAACCGACGAAGAGATTGCCCTTCCATGCCGGCCCATAACGGTCGCTAGTCAGGAAGGCCATGCCGGACGGCGCGATCGAGGGCACCCAGTAATGCAGCGGCTGCTCCATGCCGTCCTTGGCGGTCAGGCCGTCGCCAATCTTCCCGCCGCCATAGTTTTCGCCGTAGGTGATGACCGGCCAGCCGTAGTTGCGCCCCGCCAGCGGAACGTTGATCTCGTCGCCGCCCTGCGGACCGTGATCGTTCATCCAGAAGCGGCCGTCCGGACCGAGCGTAGCGCCCTGGCTATTGCGATGGCCATAGCTCCAGATCTCCGGCAAGGCACCGGCGCGGTCGACGAAAGGGTTGTCGGCCGGTACCGCGCCGTCCTTCTGGATGCGCACCACTTTGCCCAAGTGGTTATCGAGTTCCTGCGCATCCTCCTTCCGGCTGTAACGCTCGCCCAACGTGACGAAAAGCGTCCCGTCCTTCGCCTCGACGATGCGGCAGCCGAAATGCGCGGAGCTGCTCACCTTCGGTCGCTGACTGAAAATCACCTGCAGGTTGTCGAGGCGCACCATGTTGCTCGACAGCGTCGCGCGTGCCACTGCCGTGCTATTGCCCGCGCCACCAGCGGCCGGTTCGGAAAAGCAGAAGTAGACCATGCGATTCACGTCGAAAGCACTGTCGGTCACGACATCCAGCAGCCCGCCCTGCCCGCCTGCCGCGATCGCCGGCAGCCCCTCAACCGGCGGGCCGATGCTCCCATCGGCACCAACCACCCGAAGCCGGCCCGGCCGTTCTGTCACCAAGTAGCGATTTGCCGGCAGAAAGGCCACTGCCCAGGGATTCTCCAATCCGGTTGCCACCCGCTCAGCCCGCACCTCGGCGGCCAGCGCGCTGACAGCAAAACCCATGGCAAGAAATGCTGGGACCAGAACCCACTCAAGTTTCAGATTCATGTCTGTTCCGATGGTTGATTTGACAGCCGCTAGCACACCCTACGAAGAAAGATATAAATTAGTAAATCTTTGCGCTACGCATGTGCATCCAGATATTTCTCTGCTTTTGCGATCCCGTTCATGCGCCGAAGTTTCTGTATCGTGAAGGCGCCCCCCTGCGTCCGAACGCCAATGGCGGGAGGCTTCGACGCCAGGTGTTTAGGCACGGCACCTTAAGTCGGCGGCTCGCTGAACTTGGCGACGAACATCTCTATGAAGCTCGGTGATCCGGCGAGGGTCAGCGTCACTTCGTGCCAGCCTCCCAGCCCGACGGTCACTGCAGGTCGTGGTCCCACAGTACATGCCCACTGAGGTATTTCATCTCGCCCCACCGAGAACGCGCGCGCCACGGCGCCCGTGGTAACGGAGCCTGCGTCAGTCAGCGCACTTGGTCACGACCCTGCCGTCGACCGACGGATGTACCGGAAATGGCGCCATGGTCTCGAACACGCCGTCGCGTCGCACCAGCGCGTGGAACAGAGCGGCCCCGAGGTGCAGCAGGATCAGCGCGAAGAAGCAGAACGAGAGGAACTTGTGAGCGTTCCACAGCCAGCTGTGCAGGCCGGCGTCGGGCGACACGATGGCGGGCAGACGCAGCCCGGCGACGAGCACCGGGTAGTCCGCCGCCGACAACATGGCCCAGCCAAGCAAGGGCATCGCGAGCATCAGCACATAGAACGCGACATGCGAGAGTTTGGCGGCGAGCTTCATCGGCTCGGGCATGTCACGCGGCAGCGGCGGCGCACCAAGGCGCCAGCGGACGATCAGGCGCAGCACCGCGAGCACGAGGATCGCAATGCCCAACGGCTTGTGGATCGAGACCAGCATCAGGTACGCGGGCGTGATCGTCGAGACCATGCCGACGCCGATGAACAGCATCACGAGGATGCAGATCGCCATGCCCCAATGAAGCGCCCGCTGTAACGGCGCGAATTGCTGGTTGACTTGGCTCATGGCTTGGCTCCGGCGGTGGTGGTGGACGGGGTGCGCGGATAGTCTTTTTCTTCGGCGGTCCGGCGGTTGTACGAGACCGAATAAGCGGCCGAACGTGCGGCGGGGAAAGGGTCGTCGGATGTGCGCATGCCGGCCGGCAGCACGGTGGGATCGAAGTTGATGTCGCGGCATGAGCCATCGGCCTCGGGCTCAATTTTCGTCACCGACAGGGTGCCGACGCCGACGCTGCGGCGATCTTCCGGCCAAACCTTGCTCGGGTCGGCGGTCGGGTCGCCCGGGTCGGCGACCATGACCGTCATAGCCCAGCGCTGCGTCGCCTTCGCGACGCGCTCGGTGATGTCTGCCAGCAGGAAATCGGGCTCGCGCTTCTTGAGTTCGTCGCCCGAGACCAACACAGGTTTGGCGGCCGGCTTAAAGGACCAGCGCACGGCCTGGTCTTGGCCCTGCGCGTTGGTGAAGACGAAGCTGTTGATGCCGTTGTAGCGGTCTTCCGCGTACGAGCTGGTGAACGGCGCGCTGCCGGCCCACTGGCTAAACGCGCCGATCTCGGGGTGCACAGCGGCGAAGCTCTTCAACGCATCCGGATGGCTCTTGTCGGCGGAAGCCACCTGCAAGTCGTAGAAGGCCTGCGGCGTCGCGACTGGGAAGAACGGCGCATTGATCATTGCGGAACGCCACTCCTGGCCGTCGGGCGTTCGGATGCGCAGGCTCAGGGAGCGCACGCGCGCGCTGCCATCGGGCGCCTTGAGGTCGGGCGAGGCGAGGTTGAAGCGGCCGGTCACAGGATAGGTGCCGGCGGCGAACATCTGTGCCTTGGACAAATCGCTGCCAGTGCCGTTGGCCTCGAAGGTACCAGTGAAGCAGATACCCTTGGCATGGGCGCGGCGGAAGCCGAGCGCCGGTCCGGCGGGCGGCGCCAGCACCTCGACGATCTTGGTCGGCGTGAGGCGTGCGGGTGTCAACCAACCGGCTGTGTATGCGAACGCGGCGCCGACGGCGACAACCACCGCCGCGATCAGTACGAGCGGCCCGAGAAAAGACTTATTGGAGTGAGGATGTCGCTCGTTCATCGAAATTTCTTCCGGAGTGCGGGGTGGAGAGTTCTGTAACGAATTTAACGCTTTACTCTAAACCTTGTGCGAAGTCGCTACGGCGCTGAAGACTTCTATACGCACCGACCAGCAACATTACGTTGCCGCCGGCCGCGCGGCTCGGCGAAGAAGCAGTACAGGTGGCGACGATCCTATTCCCCCAGGCAAAACTGCACAGCGAGGTGATGGTGAATCTGCATCCGGGCTCCAGAGTGATGCTCTGCGACGCGTTTTGTCTGCACCCCCTCAACGGGGTGCCGGCTTCTTTGATTTCTACCGTGCCGACCTGAAAGTACGCTGGCCGGAGATAGCTTGGCGCTTAATGGGCAAGACATACTGCGGCAAATGCCGAGTGTCAGTCATGCCTTCCAAACGCTGGCGACGTTTATGCTCGTAGATCAGGGCTTGCCTGTCGAAGCGCCGAAAAGTACCTGCGTATGCCCTTCCCGCTCATCCCGATCTGGGGATCAGCGCATTGCCCAACGATTGCGGGGTTGCAATCACTTTGCCAGACTGGCAATAACCGCACTGTGCCACTTGGTGTTTGCCCCAAGAGGCGACGACGCGTTGGCCAACATCATCCTGCTCTATCGCCTCAATCGTGGTGATCTTGCGGCCGTATATACCTGCAATGAGGATGACACAGGAACGCGCCACAACGCCGTCGATCAAGACGGAACAAGCGACGCACTGAGCGAGACCACACCCGTAATCCCCATTGCAGGTATAGTTTGTTCCCGTCATACCGATTTCGTCACGAATCACCCACAGCAGCGGCTGTGTCGCCCTCAGCTTCGACCTGATAGGTCTTATCGTTAATCTGAAGCTCCATAACTCTCCAGCCATCTTGGCTCTAAAAAGCGCTATTAGCGAGGCGTCGCGTAATCGCTATCTATACATGGTTTGAAAGTATCACGAGCTTAGTGGGCTCAATCATGCAGCCACGTGCTAGGCCTTATGAATAAAAGTACGCAATACAAGAAATCACCGCGCATCGATGGCACATCAACACAGTGATTTAGTGCCCGCTCAACTACGAGCGAGCACGACTCACAACTAAGCAACATGCTTGAGACGAATACCGTTACCGATTCAGGGCTTTGCATTTTTTCTTTTGGAAAAACCTACCAGCCCACAACCTGGATGAAGTATTACTTTTCGGTCAGCGGCTAATTTTTCAAATGGTCTCTTGCCCCTACAGACCTGAAGAACGGGTTTAGAAGCAGCTTCAGCAGGAAGCTGCCGGAACGGAAACAGAGGTTGTGATCTCTCTTTCGACGCAGCCCAACAAGCCTTGACCAAACAAGCTTTCACGTCCGTTAAGCACTTGGCCGATTTCCTCTACAAGGTCTCGTCCATCGCCTGTCCCAGACCGAGTCACTCGAATCGGCTACCAACGCAGCCTGCGGCGGGTTTTCCGCCGGTCATATAGCGAGGCTGAGCTGATGCAGGCGGACCGAATACTTCCATGTACGGGACTCGATGATCAATGGTCATCGCAGCGTGGTGATATGTCATTCGAACAAGCATGAACTCATCGGGGTAGTTTTCCATTTCGAACCGCCTGGGACTTGGGGGCGCGATTATCCAATAGCGTGCATAGATGCTTGCAATTTCATGGGATGTTTTGGGGCAGTGACAGGCATACATTAGCTGGCAAAGCCGATCCCGACGGGCGACGTCATTCACGAAACATGTTCCCCATGGTTCTAAAAGCCTATGACGCTGACGACAAGCCCCCCGCTGCTCGACGGGTATTCAGGCTGGCAGGAACAATCTCAACTACATGTAAGGCACGCACATGCAACTGACACAGGAATGGGACAAGACTTTCGCCAAGAGCGACAAGGTGGACCATAAGAAGATCACCTTCACGAACCGCTATGGCATCACCCTGGCGGGCGACCTGTACCAACCGAAGAACGCCAGCGCAAAGCTGGCAGCTATTGTCGTCTGTGGCCCGTTTGGCGCGGTGAAGGAGCAGGCCTCCGGGCTTTATGCGCAAACCATGGCCGAGCGCGGTTTTGTCACGCTGGCCTTCGATGCATCCTACACCGGGGAAAGCAGCGGTGAGCCGCGCAACGTCGCCTCGCCAGACATCAACACCGAGGATGTGAGCGCGGCAGTTGATGCTCTTGGCCTGCAACCCTCCGTTGATCGCGAGCGGATTGGCGTCATCGGCATCTGCGGTTGGGGTGGCATGGTGCTGAATGCCGTGGC
Organism: Pseudomonas sp. JV414; assembly: GCF_032424305.1. Classification (NCBI taxonomy): domain Bacteria; kingdom Pseudomonadati; phylum Pseudomonadota; class Gammaproteobacteria; order Pseudomonadales; family Pseudomonadaceae; genus Pseudomonas; species Pseudomonas sp. JV414. The sequence continues at coordinate 404,367 of NZ_VYKC01000002.1, forward strand.
CTTGGATAAGCGCGTCAAGGCGGTTGTCGCCAGCACCATGTACGACATGACCCGCGTCATGTCCAAGGGCTACAACGATAGCGTAACCCTCGAACAGCGCACGCAAGGGCTCGAACAACTGAGCGCACAACGTTGGGTCGACGCGGAAAATGGTGCCCCTGCTTACCAGCCCCCCTACAACGAACTGAGGGGTGGGGAAGCGCAGTTCATGGTCGATTATCACGATTACTACAGCACGACCCGCGGACACCATCCGCGCGCGGTCAACTCGGGCAACTCGTGGACGATCACTACACCCCTGTCGTTCATGAACATGCCGATCCTGACCTACATCGCGGAAATTTCTCCACGCCCGGTCCTGTTCATCCACGGTGAAAACGCCCACTCGCGCTACTTCAGCGAAACCGCTTACGCGGCCGCGGCGCAGCCGAAGGAGCTGATGATCATTCCAGAGGCCAGCCACACCGATCTGTATGACCGTGTGGACGTGATTCCTTTCGACAAGCTGACGACCTTCTTCACGCAGCACCTGGCCACGGCGGCACGCGCCGCTTGACGTCTTGAGGCAGTCGCATCCAGGCGGACAATGCATCTGGATGCGACTGAGCGGGATGACGCGCCCTACGGTATGGATTCATGCCACTCAGCACTTCTGACTTTCCAGTGAGGATCGCAACCAGAACTGGCAATAGGCCACTCGCTGAGGAGCATCTGCGCCATATTGCTGCGCTAATTCGCGCTCGAAACCTACGAATTCAAGTGCAGGCGCGGCAACGCGTCTGGCCCATTTTTCGCATTGCAAAGGAGAACAACATGCAGGGCAAAACCGTTGACGTCGGTACAGGCGGCGCTCTCTCCTCTCTTGGCGCTGCAAGCCGTAGGCATTCCTGGCACCGGCGGGCCATGCAACAGCTTGGAATGCCGTTGCTTCTCCTTGCACTGTGCAGCGGCCATCCTGCCCACGCCGCCAGCACTGCGCTGCCCGTGGCCGCTGAGCAGGATGTCACTCAAGCACCCAAGAAATCGGATGAATCACGCCTGTGGATGACCGTCGGGGAACGTCGCTTCGCCATCACACTGGCCGACAACGAGGCCACTCGCGCATTCGCCGCCACGCTGCCGCTGACACTGGACATGGAGGACCTCCACGGAAACGAGAAGAAAAAAGAGCTGCCTGACGCGCTGCCCACCAGTGAGAGCCGGCCCGGCACGATCCGCAACGGAGACCTTATGCTTTGGGGATCGCGCACCGTGGTCATCTTTTACAAGACCTTCGACTCAGCTTACTCATACACCCGTCTAGGCCGCGTGGACGATCCGACTGGCCTGGCCCAGGCGCTCGGCCGTGGCGATGTTCGGGTGGTGTTCTCCCAAGAGCAGCGTGCGCTGACAAAGTAGTCGCCCCACGCTCAACACCGACCTGAGATACCGCCTCATCATCTGCTGCGTCTCCTTCGCAGCCAGAATCCAGAGAGAGAAATCATGATCAAAGGCAAAGTAGTCATCATCACCGGCGCATCGTCCGGAATCGGCGAGGCAACCGCCAAGCTGCTCGCGAGCAAAGGCGCCAAAATCGTGCTCGGTGCGCGACGCGAAGACAAGCTCAAGCAGATCGCGGACGAGATTCTCCTGAGCGGTGGACAGGTGGTTTATCAGATGCTGGACGTGACAAAGCAAGAGGAAAACGACCGCATCGTTCAACTGGCCAAAGAAACATTCGGCCGTGTGGACGTCATTTTCCTGAACGCAGGGCTGATGCCGAACTCGCCGCTGTCCGCCCTGAAGACCGAAGACTGGCACCAGATGATCGATGTCAACGTGAAAGGTGTTCTGAATGGCGTAGCGGCCGTGCTGCCCGTGTTCCTGGCACAGAAGTCCGGGCACGTGATCACCACCTCGTCGGTGGCGGGGCTCAAGGCCTATCCGGGCGGCGCCGTCTATGGCGGTACGAAGTGGTTCGTGCGCGACTTCATGGAAGTCTTGCGCATGGAGTCCGCCATGGAGGGCAATAACATTCGCACCGCGACGATCTACCCGGCCGCAGTCAACACTGAACTGCTGGCGACAATCAGCGATAAGCAGGCGCTAGACCAGATGCAGGGCATCTATGACAAGTACGGCATTTCTCCAGACCGGATCGCCAACGTTGTCGCCTTCGCAATCGACCAGCCCGATGACACGACAATCAACGAGTTCACAGTTGGCCCCGCGAACCAGCCTTGGTGAATGCATTGCAGTCACGCAAGGCGTCCGACAGCCCACCACTGCCCTGATAAGGAGCTCTCATGAAGACCGTAGCACTAGGATCAACCGACACTCGGGTTCCCAACGTCGTCGCGGGCATGATGCGCATCGCCGGCAGCACCGATGACCAGATCCGCGCGCTCTACACCACGGCGCGCGAATCGGGCATCAATTTTTTCGATCACGCGGACCTCTACGGATTCAACCATCCCGGCGGTGGCCCGCATTTGTGCGAGCGCCGGTTCGGCGAGGCGCTGCGACTAAGCAGCGCTGAGCGCGAGCAGATCTTCCTCCAGTCCAAGACCAGTATCGTTGACGACCCGTGGCACTATGATCAGTCGTACGAGCACATCGTGGAATCGGCCGTGAGGTCGCTGAAAGCGTTAGGTACCGACTACCTGGATGTGCTGCTGCTGCACCGTCCCGACGCACTCGTAGAGCCGGAAGAAGTCGCCCGCGCGTTCGACCATCTGGAGTCCACCGGCAAGGTTCGCGCGTTCGGCGTTTCCAACCATACTCCCCGTCAGATCGATTTGCTCAAGACGGCCGTGACTCAGCCGATCCTGGCGAACCAGGTCCAGCTTTCGGTGACGCATTCGACGATCGTCGCTCAGGGCCTGTCGTCGAACATGACCGGCTTCGACGACTCAATCACTCGTGACGGCGGCGGCATCGTCGACTATGCGAGGATCAACAAGATCACACTGCAGGCGTGGTCTCCATTCCAGAAAGCTTTTCAGGATGGGGTGTTCTTCGACTCTCCCGACTACCCGCAGCTGAATGCCGAACTCAAACGATTGGCTGAGAAGTACGACGTCACTCCGACCGCAATCGCAACAGCCTGGATCACCCGTCACCCCGCCGGCATCCAAGTAGTGCTGGGTACCACGAGACCCGAGCGCCTCGTCGAGGCAGCCGCGGGCTCGAATATCCCGCTCACCCGCCCCGAATGGTACGGGCTTATCCGAGCGGCTGGTCACAACGTTCCCTGAACTGCCCGGCCGTCGAAAGCGGCGCCCGTCTCCTGATGCGAGCCTCTCGCCTCTCCTGACTCGAGTTCCGCTTGGATCATGCCCGACGAAGCGTAATGATCGAAATTTCCCGCGGCACACCGATACGCAAGGGTAGCCAGTGGCCGAGTCCCGAGGTCACATCAAGAGACGCTGCGCCATCACGATAGATTCCATGCATATAGTCGTAAGCGACGATTACTGGCCGCCCGAAAAGTCGTACCTGTCCGCCGTGTGTATGGCTGGACAGGGTCAATACCGCACCACGCGAGGCAGCAATGGGAAAGAACTCAGGATGGTGCGACAGCGCAATGAGCGTATCGCCAGGCGACGCCTCGGCGAACGCCAGGTCTGCGAACCTGCGCATGGCAGCATCCTGCTCGTCCCGCGGAAGCATGTGACGTCCATCCGAGGCGAGCGGGTAATCTACGCCAGCAATGCGCAACGGCACGCCGCGCGGGTGCACTACGACACTGTTGTTGATGAGTACCTGGATACGAGGGTCGCGCGCACGCAAAGCGGCGACTACGGCGGCTTCGTTAGGGTACTTGTCATGATTTCCCAGGATGGAGAGCACAGGCAGCGCGTCACTTCTCTCCAAAGCGTCCAGCGTCGGCTCCAGCTGGCTGAGATCGTCGATGAGATCACCCGTAATCGCCAGCAAGTCCACCTTACGCGAATTGACGATGTCGATGGCCTGGGCAAAGTCCTCGGGCACGATGAAAGGCCCGATGTGGACATCACCTATGTTAGCGACCCGCAGTCCGTCCAAACCTTCGGGCAGACCGTTCACATGGACCACTTCTTCGCGAACCACTGGGCCTCCGACGGTGCCGAAGCTCACACCAATCCCAACGATCAGTGAAACTGCGACGAAAGTCAGAGGAACGCGCATGCCGACGGTCGAGCGCCGTCCAAGAAGGCCACGCGCAACAAGAAACAGCCCGACGGGCAGAGTCAGGAACAAGGCCGTCAGCACCGCACCGACCCACGCACTGACCAGCCAGCGACCGGCTTCGCTCCATCCACCTTTGAGTTCGGGTAGACACCACCAAATAAGGTGTACCGCGGCAGCCAATACGCAGAACGCCACGATGCAACCCCGCTTGCGGGCGGCGCGACCAGTCACCAGGAGAAACAAGCCTATGATGATCGTCAACACAATCGAACGAACGAACACAAACTCGTAACTCATAGCCGACTCACTCCGTTTCTATAGCGAGGGTCTTGGCGGGACCCTCGCCCTACTCTCTCAACGCATCTGCAGGATGATCGGGTTGCTGCTGGCCGGATTGGTTCGCTCACGCAGTTCCTTCACCTCGTCAGCCTTCACTGCGCCTCCCTGATTACCCCATGACGTGCGAACGAAAGTCAGTACATCGGCGACTTCCTGATCAGAGAGTTGGTTGCGGTACGGGGGCATGCGATACGAATCCGGAATGCCATTGGCAACGACACGTTCGGAACCGTTCAAGGTGGCATTGATGCTCGTAGCGCTTTCCTTCACCATCGACGAAGATGCGCCTGCCAAAGGAGGTATCCATGGCGCCTGCCCGCTGCCGTCACTGCCGTGGCAACTGCTGCACTTGGCCATATAGTTGGCTGCCCCAGGTGTCGACAAGGGTGGTGATTGTTCAGCCGCCAGTGTGGCCGATGGCTTCCATGGCGGCCCGTCACGCTTTGGGTCGCCCGGCAACGACACCAGGTAATGCGCAATGGCTTTCAGGTCCGGGTCGGACATGTATTGCGTCGAGTTGTTGAAGACTTCCGCCATAGTGCCCACGACCACGCTGTGAGCGTTACGTCCGGTCTTCAGGTAGTCGACGATTTGCTGCTCACTCCAGCGACCCAATCCAGTGTTCGGATCCTGGCGCAGGCTCGGCGCGTACCACCCATCGAGCAGCGAACCGCTGAGGAAAGTAGCGCTGCTTTCATCCAGCGACTTCTCGTTCATCGTCAAGCTTCGTGGGGTATGGCAACTACCGCAATGCCCCGCGCCCTGGACGATGTAGGCGCCGCGGTTCCACAGCGCATCCTCTGACGGCTTGGCCTGATAGGCATCGTCATCGACAAACGCGGTATTCCACAAAGCCAGCGGCCAGCGCATGTTGAGCGGCCAGGGGATGTGGCTTTGCTGATTCTGCTGCTGCGCCGGCTTAACGCCGGCCATGAAGAACGCATAAAGCGCCCGCACATCATCATCGCTGAGCTTGGCATAGGATGGATACGGCATAGCCGGATACAGCCTGTGTCCGTCAGCCGCGACTCCGCTGCGTACTGCGCGATCGAAGTCGGCCAGGCTGTAGTTGCCGATGCCCGTTTGTTTGTCCGGGGTAATGTTGGTGGCATAGATCGACCCCATCGGGGTCGCCATCTCTAACCCACCGGCAAACGGCGCACTTTTTGGCGTGCTATGGCAGGCCACACAGTCGCTCAGCCTGGCAACATATTCACCGCGTTGGACAAGTTGTGCATCTGTCGACGGGGGAGCTGTCTCATCAGCAAAAGGCGAAGATGGCGTGCGATTGACAAACCAGCCCAAGCCAGCTGCCACGACGATGCCTGCTGGCAGCAGATACTTTATAGTTTTATTCACGAGCCATTCCTCATCAGGTGTCGAAGCGGTACTGCGATAGAGGCATGCTGCGAATTCGTTGACCGGTCAGTCGCGAGACGGCGTTAGCAACCGCCGGTGCCACCGCAGGCAGAGGCGGTTCGCCGATTCCGCCCATTGGCGCGCCACTTTCAACCACGCGGACATGGACCCTGGCCATCATCTCCGGTGTGAGAATGCGGTAGAGGTCGTAATTGCGCGCTACCGGCGTGCCACCTTTGTAGATGGCTTGTTCGATCAGGGTTTGAGACAAACCGAGGGCCACGGCTGAGTTGACCTGAGCCTCGATGATGGCGGGATTGACGATGCTACCCGGATCGATTGCCTGCCAGATATCGTGAACCTTCACGGCTCCGTTGCTGATGGAAACCTCTGCGATCACCGCCGTTTCGGTACCAAATGGCGATGCCATTGCAACGCCTCTCGCTCGCTTGGTGCCGTCTTGCGCCGTGAACGGCCCTCGTTTCCACCCCCCGGACAGGTCGGCCACTGTCTTGAGCAGGTGGCTTAACCGATCGTTGCCCTGCAGCAGCTTGGCCCGCAGCTCATAGGGGTCTTGACCGCCGGCATCCGCCACTTCATCCAGAAAAGCTTCATACATAAAGTCATTGATGGAGTTCCCGACTGAACGCCAGTAGCCCAGCATCACGGGGGTCTGCGAGTACAGTTGAGCGATCCGACGATGCGCAATGGCGTATTTTTTACCGGCCAGGCCCTCGACGGCGGTCGGGTCGATTTTGTCTCCTTGTTTGTTAGCGATACCCTCGGTTGGCCCTTCCGTGGCACTAATTGCTTCAAAGGCCACCGGTATGCCCTGTTCATCCAGGCCGGCGCGAAAGCGCACTACGGCGGAAGGACGAAGCACGTCACGCAAAAATTCTTCCTCGCGACTCCAGATCACCTTGATCGGTCGACCTGTGGATTGAGCCAGCTGGATAGCCTGAGGGTAAGGTGATGCATTCGGGTATAAAAAATGCCGGCCGAAAAAGCCACCCAGCAGCGGAGAGTGGAGAGTGATTTTGGAAGGGTCCAGACCGGTGCGCTTGGCGACGTCGGCCAAAAACAAATCCGGGGCCTGGTTCGGCAGCCACAAATCGAGATTGCCTTCAGCCCCGAAGCGCGCCAGGGCCGAGGGCGGCTCCAACTGGGCGTGGTTGAGGTATTGGGTATGATAAGTCGCGCTGACGATTTTCTTGGCGCCGGCCAGCCCTTGCTGCAGGTCGCCCTCACGTTCGGCCTCATCCCCAGCGTCGGTGGTTTTACTCAGTTGCTCCGCATAGGCCTGGGTGTCGAAATTAGCCGGCATGTAGCGCACGGTTGAATCGCCACCCGGCTCCGTCCACTCCACTTGCAGAGCCTCGACGGCACGCTTGGCCACCCACCAGCGTTGCGCAACCACCGCCACTGCCCCTTCAAGACGGTGCACCGAATGCACGCCTTTGAGGTTTCTGATCTGATCCTCGTTGCGCACCAGCCCCACTTGCAGACCCAGGCGCGGCGCATGCTGTACCGCGGCGTGGAGCATGCCTTCGACACGAGTATCGATGGTGTATTGCGCCTTACCAGTGGATTTGTCGTAGACGTCTATTCGCTGGACCGGCTTACCGATCCAGCGGAATGTGGCAGGGTCGCGCAGAGTAACGGTTTGCGGATCGGGAATGGGCAAATCGAGCGTTAGCGGCGCGAGTTCACCGTAGGTGATCGATCGATTGGAAGCGGCATGAATGACCCGCCCTGGCTCGGTAGTTAGCTGCGCCAGAGGCACCTTCCAGTGGGAAGACGCGGCCTGCAATAGCATCAGGCGCGCCGATGCGCCCAGTCGGCGCATGGTCATGTAGCTCGCGCGCATCGACCGGCTACCACCCGTGAAGCGCATGCCACCTTCCATGACTTTGAAGTCACTCCCGGGCGCCGCGTTCTCCACCAGAAAGCTGGCTGGATCTATATCGAGCTCCTCACCCACGACCTGTGCCATGCCCGTGAAAATACCCTGCCCACCCTCGATAAAGGGGCTCTGCAGGCGAACGGTATTATCCGGACGAATCTCCAGGAACGCCGGTACACGGGCGCCAGGCGGCAATGCCTGGGCACGCTCGGCAGCACGCAACGGGCCAAGGGGAATTCCGAAGCTGATAACAAGCGCACCCGCCGTGACGCCAGCCGATGCCTGCAAAAAACGGCGGCGAGAGACGTTCACAGGTTGCGCGTCGGAGAGTACGCCGCGCTCGGCGATTGAATCATCCAGTTTTGACATAGTGTTCCCCTGTGTTTGCATTCAATGCTCGGCCTGGCAGCAGACCAATCCCTGCTCCATTAAAGGTGGTCAGGATTAGCCGTCGGCATTGTCACCAGGCACGTCGCAGCTCAGTCGAATTGCGCGTGCTCAAGCACCAGCAAGCTCATCGACAGCAGTCTTGATCGCGTTATAAGTGCCGCAACGGCAGAGATTCGTCATGGCGGCAGCAATATCGGCTTGGGAAGGTTTGGGAATGCGCTGCAACAGCGCAGTGGCGGCCATTACCTGGCCAGACTGGCAATAGCCACACTGGGCGACTTGATGCTTGACCCAGGCGGCCACTACGCGTTTGCCCAACTCGTCGTCTTCAATGGCTTCGATTGTGCGAATCTGTTTGCCCTTTACACCTTCAACCGGTGTAACGCATGAGCGAAGCAGCACGCCGTCCACCATGACCGAACAGGCGCCGCATTGCGCCAAACCGCACCCGTACTTGGTTCCGGTCAGGCCGATATCGTCGCGAATCACCCATAACAATGGTGTATCCGCATCCGCCTCAACCTCATACACAGTGCCATTTACGTTGAGTTCCATTGTAAGAATGCCTCGATTGAAAACAGTGTGAAAAACCTGGCCGAGCACGACCTGCGGATAATCTTTGGCAACTGACCATTCGCAATAACAACAACTGCAACGTCGTTTTTTTAGACGAGCCTTACCCTACTGGGCTCGTCCGTGGCACAGCAAGCGAACCACGTGAGCAAGCTCGCAAGGTGCTATTAATCAGATGAATAAATACTCTCTTCAAACAGCAGGCGTGCCGCGCCAATCATCGGTGCGGCAGCGTTTGGTCTTGGATAGTCGTATCAGGCCTTCAACGACGGCAGTGCTGCGGCTTCCTCGTCAAAGCCATAGACCGATTTGATTTCCAGATACTCTTGCAACCCGAAAACACCCATCGAGCGGCCAATGCCGGATTCCTTGTAACCCCCCATAGGCGTCAGCGAGTTAGTCGGCGCACCGTTAAAACAAACACGCCCGGCACGCAGGCCGCTGGCGAACTCATACGCCTTGCGCCGGTCCCCACCGAATACATAGCCACCCAACCCATAAGGCGAGTCATTGGCTATTTCCAATGCCTGCGCCTCGGTGGAATAAGGCACCACCACCAAGACCGGCCCGAAAATCTCTTCCCGGCAAATAGTCATCTCCGGCGTCACATCGACGAACACGGTCGGACGGGTGAAAAAGCCACGTTCGAAGCCGTCGGGGCGCCCCAGTCCGCCAACAATCAGCCGTGCCCCCTCATCGATGCCCGACTGTATGTGACGCTGGATGCTGTTGAATTGTGCCCGGCTGACAATCGGCCCCATGGTCGTGGCGGGATCTCGCGGGTCTCCGAGACGGAATCGGTTTGCTTCGTCGACCAGAAACGGAATGATCTGCTCCACCTGGCTTTCATGCACCAGCATGCGACTCGGCGCGTGGCAGGATTGTCCAGTATTGAAGAAGCCGCGCTGAATGTTCCAGCGCGCGGCCTTTTCCAGATCGGCGTCTCGCAGCACGATATTCGCCGACTTCCCGCCCAGCTCCAGACACACGCGCTTGATGGTGCGTGCCGCTGCCTCGCCTACCTGCGCACCGGCACCGGTCGAGCCCGTGAAGGAAACCATGTCGACATCGGGATGCCTCGACATCGCCTCGCCAATCACTCGCCCCGAGCCGTTGAGCATGTTGAAAACGCCCTTGGGTACGCCCGCGGCATCCAGCACCTCTGTCAGCAAAATAGCGCTGACCGGAGAGTTGATACTGGACTTGGATACGACTGTACAACCGGCGGCCAGCGCATAGATCAGCTTGATGACGGTTGTCTGGATCGGCCAGTTCCAAGGCGAGATCAGTGCGCAGACACCCAGGGGTTCACGGCGAACGATCGTATTGCCAATTCGCGCCTCGAACTCGTACGTCTTCAACAGGTCGCGAGCGACCTTCATATGTTCGATTGGCCCCATGACCTGAGCACGGGCGCTGCAGGGAATACCCACCTCTTGCGCAATGGCCTGTACAAAATCATCGGCGCGCAATTCGTAGGCTTCGATGATACGGTTGATCAGGTCGTAACGCTCATCGAGGGAAGACTGCGAATAGCTTTTGAATGCACGCCGAGCTGCGGCCACGGCAGTGTCCACCTCTTCAACGGTCGCCATGGCGACCGTGGCAAACGCTTCTTCGGTAGTCGGATCAATCAATTCCTGGCGCTGGGAGGTCGCGGCCTCTACCCATTCACCGTCGATATAAAACTTCGCGTAATCGTGCATCTTGCTGGTGCCTCCAGTTGTTGTTATTCGGTGAGGATTTTCGTGACAGGTGGCAACACGGTACCCGCCGATTCAACCAACAGTTTCGACCGGCGAACTGCTTGCCCGGCGAGCCATTGCATCTTCACGAATCAGGTCGGCGGCTTTCACACCAATCATGATGGACGGCGCATTGGTGTTGCCCGACGTGATGAATGGCATGATCGAGGCATCCACCACCCGCAGTCGCTCGATACCGCGGACACGCAGTCGTTCGTCCACCACCGCCATCGCGTCGTTACCCATCTTGCAGGTGCCGCCCTGGTGGTGGGCCGAATTGCCGGTTTCGACCAGATAGTTGTAGATATCTTCATCGGTACGAATGTGGGGCCCCGGCAATTCTTCCGAAACCACGCGAGACTTGATGGGCTCGCTGTTCATGATTTTGCGTATCCAGCGCACACCACTGATCACGGCATTGATGTCGTAATCGCTGCTCAGGAAATTTGGTGTGTAATCGGCCGGGTCAGACGGGTTGGTTGAGCGCAGCGTCACTGTTCCCGTGGTGCTGGGACGCAACTGATAGACCGACACCCCGAGCCCGGGATGCTTTTCAACGTCAACCGTGCCGTCAGGGAAGTATTGAAAGGTCATGGGCCGAAAGCTGATTTGGAGATCAGCGTAGTCCTCGTCCGGGCTACTTTTAACAAACGCCGCGACCTGGGAAGAGCCAAGGGCAAGATACCCTTTGCGGGTCATCAGGTAACGGAAGCCTTCCCAGTACTTTCGCAGGCCTACGAGGTTGGCGTTGTACGAACTGTCTGGGGTGCAACGGAAGGCTGTGTGAATATAAAAATGATCCTGCAGGTTTTGCCCTACTCCTGGGGAATTCAGAACTTCGGGAATTGCGTGTTTTTCCAGTTCAGCCCTTGGGCCGATGCCGGACAACATCAGCATCTGCGGTGTCTTCAGCGAGCCTGCTGACAGAATCACTTCGCGCGCCGCATAGATACGCTCCAAACGGCCACTCTTCAAAACCTCTATACCGACAGCGGTACGCCCCTCGAATAAAACGCGCTGCAGCTCGCATCCGGTTCGAACCGTCAGGTTCGGCCGTTCAATGACAGGCTCGATAAATGCCCGGTAAGTCGACATCCGTTGCCCGTCCTGGATGTTGTGCTGCATGAAACCTACGCCATCGTGCAAGGCGCCGTTCATGTCCTCGGTCACCGGGATACCGATACGGTTAGCGGCCTCTATAAAATCGTAGCTACTCTTTTCTTTGACGACCGGATCACTGATCCATAGCGGACCATTCGCTCCGCGATATTCATCGCCGCCCCGCTCAAAGTGCTCCATCTTTTTGAAATACGGCAAGACATCTTCATACCCCCAGCCTGGGTTGCCCAAGGCACGCCAGCCGTCAAAATCTTTTTGGTGACCTCGGATGAATACCATGCCGTTGATGGAGCTGGATCCACCGAGCAATTTGCCCCTAGGCCAGTACATCCGACGCCCTTGAAGCTTCTCCATTGGCGAGGTGCGGAAATTCCAGTTCAATGACTTATTGAAATAGAGCTTGCCCATTCCCGCGGGCGTATTGACCCAGAAACGATCTGAAGCAGGTCCCGCCTCAATAAGCAGGACGTTGTTCCGGGGATCGTCAGACAAACCGCGCGCAACCGGACAGCCCGAAGAACCGGCACCGACAACGATGTAATCATAAATCTGCATGTACCCGCTCCTCCCGCTATTTCCCGACGCGGGAAGTGCCTTTGAACAACCTGTCAAAACGCTCGAAGCGATAAGCCCATTCGGGCCCCTGGTCCGTTTCGTAAGCCAACACTGCGGAGAGCATCGCGAAAGGCTCTATATAACGGGCAACCTTCAGAGCCCCAGCGTCCACCGGATCAAAGCCCACCTGACTGATAAGATCCGAAACTGTGGCTTTACTGGCTTCGTCCTCGCCACAGAAGATCAAACTGGGACGTAACGCCTCGCCCCTGGCCGCGAACACATCGAACAGAACTTCACTGGGCGTCGACTGGAAGGCCGCAACGACATGGGCCCCAGGTATCATCTGTGCCAGCGTTTCCGCACCGGAAATCGTGTGGCCGATGACAAGCTCGGTGTCCTCTTCGTTTAAAGGATTGCAGCAGGTCATGACGATTTTGCCGCTCAAGTCATCCACCTGGCTGAGGACGTCAGGCACTTGAAGCCAATGCACAGCCAGGAGGACCAAGTCAGCATTTAATGCCGCGTCTGCCGGTGTGCTGGCCTGTGCATTTTTACCTGCCGACGCAGCCAGATCGGAAAGTTTCTGCTGATTACGCGAGTAACTGAAGGAGACCTCATGGCCAACCCGGGCGAACATGGTGCCCAGATGACTGCCCATTCGGCCGGAGCCCAGGATTCCGATTCTCATGAAAGGCCTCTTGCTATTTTTTCGATTAAAAACACGGATGGCGTTCGGGTGAAAGGCTCGACGGCGAATAGAGGTATGATCCAAATTGATTAATCCCCTACACGATCGGCATGGCCAGCTCATGAACATAGATCCTTGGCGCGGGCGCTTGAGCTGATACAGTATTCGCCCCCACGCAGAGAATGATGAATGGCAAAGGAACACTACAGCGACCTGCTCGCGCTCATTGCAGTTGCACGAGAGCAAAGTTTCACGCGAGCGGCCTCCCAGCTGGGAATCTCTCAATCGATGCTCAGTCATAGCATCCAGAGACTGGAAGCTCGGGTCGGGGTACGTCTGCTCACTCGAACGACCCGCAGCGTATCCGTTACCGAGGCCGGTGAACGTCTGCTCAATACCGTTGAACCGCGGTTACGGGAAATCGAAACCGAACTGATCGCCGTGGCCGAACTTGGCGACACCCCCGCCGGTAACATTCGCATCACCGCAACCGACCATGTCATCGAAACGGTTCTTTGGCCGAAATTGGCGCAAGCCCTGCCGAAATACCCACAAATAAGTGTAGAAGTCGTTATCGACTATGGCTTGACGGACATCGTGGCCGACCATTTCGACTTTGGCATCCGGCTCGGGGACGGATTGGCAAACGGGATCGAAGCCGTTCGTATCGCTCCCGACATGCGTTTTGTAATGGTGGGCGCGCCGTCCTACATGGAGTCTCGTGCCATGCCCACCAGACCTCAGGACCTCATGGAACATGAATGTATAAATATGCGCCTGCCAACACGTGGAGGCCTGTACGCGTGGGAGCTGGAAAAAGACGGCCAGGAAATCAATACGAGAGTCAAAGGCAGGCTCGTATTCAATGGCATCAATCAGATTTTGGATGCCGCTGTATCGGGTTTCGGACTGGCCTATGTTCCCGAGGACATCGCCCATCCCCATCTGGTTGATGGCACCCTGGTCCCTGTCATGGAAGCCTGGTGGAGAACATTTCCGGGACTGCACCTTTACTACTCAAGCGAGCGCGAGAAGTCTCGGGCGATGCAGGTTCTAATCGATGAGTTACGGTACCCCGGATAGTCACCGACGCTCTGAGCCTCTTCCTTCTTCGCATCTGAAAGTGCCATGCAGGGGCACTCAGGGGCAGGTCCCGATCAGTAGAGACCGACTCATACCAATCACTAATGAGGTTGCCGCGCCGGGCATCGGCGCGGGCTTTACCGAACTTAGTTGTCGTACAGACCGGCGGCTTTCGCCCGCTGCACAGCCAGGTCAACCACCAGATCAAGCGCAGGCGTCTCGACATCAGCCAGCCGTGCGAGCTCCAGCGGGGCCCTGAGTATCGTGTCGACTTCCATTGAGCGCCCCAGCTCGAGGTCTTGAAGAATGCTTTGTTTATGCATCGAAACGGCCAATCGACGAAGCCCCTCCTCGACATCTCCCGGGTCGCATCCCAGCTTCCGAGCAATCGAGGCAGCCTCGTTTGCCATAGCCTGGGCAGTTTTCGAAATTGCTGGGCTAGCCAGGGCTTGCTTCATCGTCGACGCAGTCAGAATGGCCAGCGATCCACCCGTCAGATTGATGACCAGCTTAGTCCAGATAGCGTCCCGTATCCTGTCGGTGACTTCAATTTCCAGCCCCCCTCTGATCAAACACTCGGCCAAAGCATCCAGGCGCGCATCCGATTTCCCATCCGGGCGCCCGAGAATGAGCCGGTTACGTGGATTTTCCGCCTTGATCACTCCCGGCGCGGTAACCGTGCAAGCGGTATAAGCGACCGCACCCACTACGCGCTCGGGGGCAATGGCAGCCGTCAGGAGCGATTGCGGATCGATCCGAGGAAGTGATGCCCCCTCAAGCATTCCTCCTTGGCCTTGCAGGTACCACCAGGGAATGCCATTCAAGGCGAACAACACCAACGTTTCATCGCCCAATAATGGCTTGATACCTGCCACAATCCCGGGAAGCGCTGGTGCCTTGACCGATACAACCACGACGTCCTGTCGACCCAGCGATGAGGGATCATCGGTGGCCACTGGCTGACTCACGAAAACGCCATCCTTTGTTTCCACGCGCAATCCATTTGCGCGGATAGCAGCCAAATGCTCTCCCCGAGCGACCAGAGAAACCTCGGCTCCCCCCTCAGCAAGTCTCGCTGCAATATGCCCGCCGACAGCGCCGGCTCCGTAAATGCAAACTTTCATTCTTCTGCTCCGCTGCACGCACTCCAGCGGGCGAATCAAGGCATCACGCACGGACGCCTTGAGTCACCCTACGTTCGTGCAGTACCGATAGTTGTTGAGGCTTAGCTGCAGATCAGCCGGGTTATGCAAACTGTTGGCGTTTCTGTATCGCCGCCGCGAGAAGAAATGAGATGTCGTTGCCGGTTGAAACATATCGTGCGCCCAACGCCACGAGCTCTTTGATCAAGTCGGGCCGGCTGCCCAACCCTCCTACACCGAGAACCTTATTGTTCGCCAGACAGGCATTCAACACGCGCCTGTAGGCGTTACGCACCAGTTCATGGTCCATCTCGCCAGACACACCGAGGGCGCTGCTGAGGTCGTTGGCCCCCACCAGCAGGATGTCGACGCCTTCTACTGCTGCGATTTCCTCAACCGCTTCAAGACCTTCCAACGATTCGATCATGGCAATAATCATCGTCGCGTCGTCGAGTTGCTGCGTAGCGTCTACTGCGGGCAGGGATCGATAGTGAAATTGCGGCGGCGCGCCGGCCACCGACCGTTCGCCCAGCGGGGCATGCTTGGCCGCTCGTACGATAGCCCTGGCATCTTCCGCCGACTGCACACTTGGAACAATGATGCCCAAGGCGCCGGAGTCAAGCACGCGCGCGATGAAGTGCGGGTCTGTGCTGGGCACGCGCACGAATGGAGTTACGTCCAGACCGAGACACGCCATGCATACTTGCCCAGCAGCTTCCAGGGAATAGCTGCTGTGTTCCATGTCGATGTAGATCGAATCGAAACCTGCCGTATAGGCAATGCTGGCGATGTCAAAGGTTCTGACGAGCCGAGATGTCATCGAATACACCGTCTCGCCCCTGGCGAGCTTTTCTTTGACCCCGTTTCTGAGTGACGCATTCGAAGCATTCATGTTTTTGTTCTCTGAAAAGATTCATAGGCAAGCACTGCACTATTGCCAGGGCTGTGCACAGTAGTGCCGTGGCCCTGGATGGAGCATGGGTATCAGGCCTTCAATGACGGTAGCGTCGCGGCCTCTTCTTCAAAGCCATAGACCGACTTGATTTCCAGGTACTCTTCCAACCCAAATACCCCCATCGAGCGACCGATTCCGGATTGCTTGTAACCCCCCATTGGGGTCAAAGAGTTAGTCGCCGCGCCATTGAAGCAAACACGCCCGGCCCGCAGGCCGCTGGCAAACTCATAGGCTTTGCGCCGGTCCCCGCCAAATACATAGCCACCCAATCCATAAGGCGAGTCATTGGCGATTTCCAGTGCCTGCGCCTCGGAGGAATAGGGCACCACCACCAGGACCGGTCCGAAAATCTCTTCGCGGCAAATACTCATGTCCGGCGTCACGTCGACAAACACGGTAGGGCGAGTGAAGAAGCCACGCTCAAAGCCTTCGGGGCGTCCCGGACCGCCAGCGATCAACCGTGCACCTTCATCGATTCCCGCCTGGATGTGACGCTGAATGCTATTGAATTGAGCCTGGCTGACAATCGGGCCCATCGTTGTGGAAGGATCACGCGGATCCCCTAGACGGAACTGGTTTGCTTCGTCAGCCAGGAACGGAATGATCTGCTCCACTTGGCTTTCATGCACCAGCATGCGGCTCGGTGCGTGGCACGATTGCCCCGTATTGAAGAAGCAACGCTGTACGTTCCAACGTGCGGCCTTTTCGAGATCGGCGTCTCGCAGCACGATATTCGCCGACTTCCCGCCCAGCTCCAGACACACGCGCTTGATGGTGCGTGCAGCTGCCTCGCCTACCTGCGCACCGGCACCGGTCGAGCCCGTGAAGGAAACCATGTCGACATCGGGATGCCTCGACATCGCCTCGCCAATCACTCGCCCCGAGCCGTTGAGCATGTTGAAAACGCCCTTGGGTACGCCCGCGGCATCCAGCACCTCTGTCAGCAAAATAGCGCTGACCGGAGAATTGATACTGGACTTGGACACGACCGTGCAACCAGCGGCCAACGCATAGATCAACTTGATGACGGTTGTCTGAATTGGCCAGTTCCACGGTGAGATCAGCGCACACACGCCCAGGGGTTCGCGGCGAACGATCGTGTTGCCAATCCGAGCTTCGAACTCATAGGTTTTCAGCAGGTCCCGAGCCACCTTCATGTGTTCGATTGGCCCCATGACCTGAGCCCGAGCGCTACGAGGAATACCCACCTCTTGCGCAATGGCCAGGACAAAATCATCGACGCGCAGTTCGTAGGCTTCGATGATGCGGTTGATCAGGTCGTAACGCTCATCGAGGGAAGACTGCGAGTAGCTTTTGAATGCCCGTCGAGCCGCGGCAACCGCGGTGTCCACCTCCTCAACGGTCGCCATGGCGACTGTCGCAAACACCTCTTCAGTGGTCGGGTCAATCAACTCCTGCCGATGGGGCGTTGCGGACTCTACCCATTCACCGTCGATATAGAACTTGGCGTAATCCTTCATCTTGCGGGTGCCTCCAACTGGTATGCGGCGAGCGTCTGGAATCAGCTGCTGTGGGTGTAGCCGCCATCACAGGCAATGGTCTGGCCGGTGATGAACGACGCCGCCGGGGTGGCCAGGAACAACATGATTCCGACAAGGTCGGTGGGCAGCATTCCACGGGGAATGCACTGCAAGGCTGCCGCGCGCTGACGCAGCTCAACTGTGGGATTGGCGACCCGCTCCACTTCCGTGGCAACGCTACCGGGACGAATGCAGTTCACAGTGATGCCGTGTGGTCCGAGCTCTCGAGCAAGCGAGTTGGTCATGCCGATCAGCGCCGATTTCGACGTGACGTAGTGCAGGTAATTCATCGTGCCGCGGGGCACGGCGTCTGAGGAAATATTGATGATTCGGCCGAATTTCGCGTCACGCATGGCCTGAGCAACGGCGCATACGCACAGATAGGTCCCAGTGATATTGACGTGCAGGACCTTCTGCCATTGTTGATATGGAATTTGATCGAACGCGCATTTTTCCAAGGCTGCGAAAATGGATGCATTGTTGATCAAGACGTCGATACGCCCATGAACCTTCAGGACCTGCGCGACCATGGCGTCAACCGAGGCCTTGTCACCCACGTCGACTTGCACTGCCAAGGCCTGACCACCCGCGACCTCAATTTCTTGCACGACCGAAGCCGCCTTGTCGAGATTCAGATCAGCGATAACCGGAAAGGCACCTGCCGCCGCGTACTGCCGGGCCAGTTCTCGGCCAATGCCCTGGCCCGCACCGGTGATGATCACAACCAGTTCCTTGACGCTGAAATCACGGGCCTGCAGCGGAACGCCGGAGTCGGCGGGGGCGTGGGTAATGGATGATTCGCTCATGTCTATTCCTGGATTGAATTTTTTGTGAGGCCACAGGGACCTTTTTTTAAGTTGTTGTGAGTCACGCTTGGCCCTGGCAGAACCCAAACATCCTGCTCGCCCTCAACCGCTGATCAAGGGGGCTGACCGGCAACTGCCCGCCCTCCCCCCAAAAGTCCCGGTCATCGACGATTGATGCAAAACGATGAAACCACCAACCTGCGAATAGAATTATGTCGAATTGTGGGATTTGTCAAGCCAATCGACATCCTTGGATTCCGACTAAAAAAGCTTTATTAACGCCCCTACTCCCGCTCATACCGCCTTTATAGAGCTCATCTCTACCCTGAAGCACCAATGAAAAAGCCGACAACGCCAGCTTGTCATCCCGCCCAATTCAAAATTTGACCATATCTCACAGTGCGGGATATATTTAATCCGTGATCACAAATCGATCTTGGGGTTCCCATCACTACACGGGCGCCGAAAAACATCCCGCTGACAGGATTGAATAATCCAGCCACGACCAACATTCAGTTAAACGAGGAATGAAAAATGCGAGTAGGCAAGGCTGCAGACACGAACAGTGAAATGGTTGGAACCATGCGTGAAGGCAAGCTCGCGCAAAAGCATCTGCTGTTTGGCGAAGACGGTTCACCCAACAACTACGACTTGAACATGGGTCGGGCTGGCTCCGGGGGCTGGAGAACGCCACGCCATCGTCATAATTTCGATCAGATCCGCTACGTCATCAAAGGCGTCCTGCCTTACGGCGAGAACCAGTTTCTCAAACAAGGCTGGGTGGGTTACTTCCCGGAAAGCGTTCCCTACGGTCCTCAAGATCGTTCCGAGGGGCTTGAGACGCTCGTGCTGCAACTCGGCGGCGCCAGCGGCTTCGGCTACCTGAGCGTCGCCCAGCGTGAAGCGACAAATGCGATCCTCAACGAGAAAGGCGAGTTCAGGAAAGGCCTTTACTACTGGAAGGATGAGAACGGCAACGAGCAAAGCATGGACGGCTCCGATGCCTGCTTCGAACATGCGACCGGGCGCAAATTGCAGTTCGCCGAGCCTCGCTATACCGATGTGATCGCAATGAACCCCGATGCCTTTGACTGGCTGCCAGAAGGTTCGGAAGGTGTCTCGGTCAAGTGGCTCGGCACCTTTACCGAACGAAACATGCGCATCGGTTTTGTTCGACTGGACGCAAACGCTGTGTTCGGGGCCGGCCAGCACCCTTCCCTCCAGGTTCTCTATCTCACAAAAGGCCGACTCGCCGTTGGCAATGATGAATATGGCCCTGAGACCGGCTTTGAATTGCTGGCAAACGAAGGTCCCGTCGCCATGCGCGCGCTCGAACCAACCGAGCTGCTTTGTGTGGTCTTCCCGCAATTCTAAAGACGATAGCCGCGCGGCTTGTGCTGTGAGCAGCTCGTAAACAGCGCTGCGGTCGGATAGGACTGCAAATAATTATTCAAGGGATACTCCAATGTCTAATGCAAACAATAAGATCACCCTCAACGACCCTGAGCTGCTGAGAAACCAGAACTACATCAACGGTCAGTGGGTGTCCGCCGATAGCGGTGCCGTGATTGAGGTACGCAATCCTTCGACAGGTGAGCTCGTAGGCACTGTCCCATCCATGGGCGCGGAAGAAACCCGCCGGGCAATCGAGGCCGCCGGAGCAGCGCTCCCGGCCTGGCGCGCCATGACTGCCAAGGCTCGTGGCGCAATCATTCGTCGAATCGGCGAACTGATGCTGATCCACAAAGACGACCTGGCTACCATCATGACGGCCGAGCAAGGCAAACCCTGGGCGGAAGCCAAGGGAGAGATCGAATATTCGGCTGGTTTCCTGGAGTGGTTTGCCGAGCAAGGGCGCCGCGTGTATGGCGAAACCATGCCTGGGCACGTGCCGGGCCGGCGTGTCTTGATCACCAAAGAGCCGATCGGGGTTTTCGCTGCGATCACACCATGGAATTTCCCGTCAGCGATGATCACCCGTAAAGCTGGCCCCGGCTGGTCGGCAGGCTGCACCGGGATTATTCGCCCCGCCTCGCAGACGCCTTTTTCTGCCCTTGCCATTGCAGTGCTCGCCGAGCGCGCCGGCATGCCCAAAGGCGTTTGTAATGTCATCACCGGCCCTTCAGGTGCGACCGGTGGCGAACTGACCGGCAACCCGATCGTACGCAAGCTGTCTTTCACCGGATCGACCGAAGTGGGCCGTGTGCTGCTGGAGCAATGCGCCAAGACCATCAAGAAAACATCCATGGAGCTCGGGGGCAATGCGCCTTTCATCGTTTTCGACGATGCGAACCTGGATGAGGCGGTCAAAGGCGTCATGGCGTCCAAGTTCCGTAACACCGGCCAAACCTGTGTATGTGCGAACCGCATTCTGGTTCAGGATGGCGTCTACGATGCCTTCACCGAAAAATTGAAAGTCGCCGTGGAAGCCTTGTTCGTGGCGGATGGCATGGAAGAGGGAGCCACCCAAGGACCGCTGATCAACCAGGCATCAGTGCTCAAGGTCGAACAGCACATCAACGATGCCCTGGCCAAAGGTGCATCGGTCATCACTGGTGGTGCCCGACACGCAAGGGGTGGCAACTTCTTCCAACCTACTGTGCTGGCCAATGTGCCGAAAGATGCGTTGATCTTCCGCGATGAGACCTTTGGCCCGGTCGCCCCGCTGTTCCGCTTCTCGACTGAAAAAGAAGCGATCGATCTAGCAAACGACACACCGTTTGGCCTGGCGAGCTACTTTTACGCCCGAGACCTGGGCCGCGTTTTCCGTGTGGCGGAAGCTTTGGAGTACGGCATCGTCGGTATCAACGAAGGCTTGATCTCCACCCCTGAAGTACCTTTTGGTGGTGTCAAGGAAAGCGGCCTGGGTCGGGAAGGCGGCCATAACGGTATCGAGGAATACCTCGAAATTAAATACATGGCGCTGGGCGGCCTGTAAGCCAATAGGCCTCGCCATTCTCTAAAAGCGCGGGCGCGTTATGCGCCCGAAGCCCTACGACGGCTATTTTGCTGACCACATATCAACCCTGCCAATTCGTGATGCGCGAAGGCTCATGTTCGCCTCGAAAACGCGTCACCTCAATCGCCAAACGCCTCCTACCCCCAGCTCGTCGTTGCCTTTGAGCTGCTCCTCCAAAAACTCACAGAAACCTTGTGCTGCCGGAGACATCGCACGTGTGCTTGAATGGTAAATACACACCTGCCTGGTGACTTCCGGCTGAACAATCGGCCGCATCGTCAACCCGAGTAGTCGGGCCAGTAATCCCACGTATGCCGGGCCCAGTGTGGCTGCCATGCCCTGTGCTGCAATCCCCAACGCCGTACTGACATTCTCAACAATGTCCACGGGGATGATTCGTCCTTGCTCGAACTGTCCCCCGTGAGTGAGCGCGACGGTGCGTTCATAGTCGCGACCCGCGACAACAAGCGGTTGATGCCTTAACTGGCTCCACGGAATGCTTTGATATCCCGCGAGCGGATGGCTTGCCGAGCACCACAGCACCCAGGGACTCTTGAAAAGATCCTTGCGCACAATGTCATCTCCCACCGGCTGATCTGCGCCGATAGCAAAATCGGCGTCTGCATTGCTCACCCTATCTACCAGGCCATCCACGGGTGCGTCGCGTATACGAATTACAAGCTTAGGCCGCGTCCGGGTGTACTCCTTGATCAACGCTGGAAGCACCGAACTGGCCATGATCAGTGGAGCTGCAATCCGAACGACACCTGAAGCCCTGTTGCAGATGTCGTCAGCGGCGTTCTGTGCCAATTGCATGTGTTTGAGAACGCTCGTGGCTGAAGGAAGAAACTCCCTACCTGCCGGGGAAAGGACGACGCTGCGCGTCGTTCGATCAAATAAACGAAGCTCTAGAGCCAACTCCAGATCACCTACCAACTGGCTGACCGCAGAACTTGAAAGACTCAGTTGCTCACCAGCTTTGCGAAAACTTCTTGCCTGCGCCACAGCAACGAACGCAGCCAGCTGACGCGGGGTGAAACGTGGATGCGGCATCGGGCGGCCCTTTGATTATCCAGTTTTGCTTAATGATAGTCCGTAATTCATTGCTTGTTGATTGTAAGTCTCACCGGCAGATTGAAGGCGCTCACTAAGCCCACGGACGGGCTGCACAGGTGCTCAAGGAAGGTCCCAATAACAATTTCCCCGAGTGAAAGCGCCACTATGTCAACGATCGATTTAAGCCATGAAATTGCGCGTCATGTCGCTAATACCCGCTATGAAAATCTACCTGCTGAAGCCATTGAGGCGGCCAAAAAATCCATTCTGGACACCTTGGGCGTCATCCTTGCCGGCAGCGGAATGGAGCCTGCAGTCCAAGGCGTAGCCGATATCGTGCTGAACGGCGGCGGACGTCCAGACTGCTCCGTCCTGGGATTCAACAGCAAAGTTCCTGCCCCGATGGCCGCCTTCGCCAACGGGGTAATGGCCCACTGCTTGGATTACGACAACCAGACCCCATGGGGTGCGCACCCTGACAGTTCCGTGGTACCTGCCGTTCTCGCCATCGCACAGCACAAGGGCGGTGTCAGCGGCATGGACCTGATCACTGCGGTAGCCCTGGGCGAGGACCTTTTCGTCCGGCTGCGATGCAACGTGCGCTGGAAGCAGGATTGGAACCTCTCCTCTGTCCTCGGAGTGTTTTCCGCCGCCGCAGCTGCGGGCCAGATTCTGGGACTGAATGCAAAACAACTTGCTCATGCCCTCGGCATTGCGAGCATGCAGTCTGCCGGGACAATGGAAGTCATCTTCGGTATCGGCAGTGATCTGCGCGGCATGTACGCAGGGTTCACAGCCCAAGGCGCAGTGCTTGCAGCGCTGATGGCGGAGCGAGGGATAACTGGAATCAACGATCTGTTCGAAGGCAAGGCCGGCATTTTCAACGTCTACTTCGGCGGCGAATATGATCGCGCCAAAATGGTTGAAGGACTGGGCAAGACATTTTTTGGCGCTT
Organism: Pseudomonas sp. JV414; assembly: GCF_032424305.1. NCBI lineage: Bacteria > Pseudomonadati > Pseudomonadota > Gammaproteobacteria > Pseudomonadales > Pseudomonadaceae > Pseudomonas > Pseudomonas sp. JV414. Next base: position 427,690 of record NZ_VYKC01000002.1, read on the forward strand.
CGATGATCTACAAAGCCTGGCCTGCGGTCGGCAACGTGCATACCTATATTCACGCAGCGATTGAAATGATGCGTGAACATTCCCTCAAGGCCAGCGAGATCGAGCAGATCTACGCCTACGTGGGCGACTTCCATATGCGCATGTGCACTCCCCTCGACGTGCGCCGCGCCCCGAAAACTCTCGTGGATGCGAAATTCAGTCTTCCTTACTGCGTTGCCTTGGCCCTGGCACGCGGGGAAATCCGAATCAGCGATTTCAATTCGGCAGCCTTGGCCGATCCGGAAGTGCTCGCTTTAGCGCAAAAAATCGTTCCGATTGAGGACAGTGATCTGGACTGGAAAGTGACGATCCCCGATGGCCGCCTGGAAATCCTCATGCGCGACGGCCGACGGCTGCAACGCAAGGGCGACAACGTCCCGGGCAGCCCGGAAACGCCATTGCCCTGGGATCGACTGATTTCAAAATTCCGGGACTGCGCTTCGGTCGCTGCACATCCTGTGGCACCGGATGCCATCGATGCGGCTGTGCAGATGGCGCGAAATCTGGAGTCTTTGGACGACTGCGCCAAATTGCTGAACGCACTGAGCTAACCGCAAAGGCTTCCTCCTCGGCAGCCGGACGTTCGACTGCTTTTCCCAACGTTGAAATCTAGTCACTCATCCAACAATAAGAGGTGCATTCATGAAACGGTTCGAAGGCAGAGCAGTTCTGATAACGGGCGCAGCCAGCGGGATTGGCGCGGCTTGCGTGCAACGCTTGTACGACGAAGGTGCAAGCGTCGCAATCGCGGACATCGATCAGGCTCGAATCAACGATATAGCGGCTCGGTTCGATGAACCCGAGCGGGTTTACGCAGCAGCACTCGATGTATCTGATCCCGAGCAGGCGAAAACATTTGTCGCTGAAGCTCAAAACAAGTTGGGCAACCTGCATGGGCTGATCAATTGTGCCGGGATCAAAGGTGTCGGCAACGTTCTCGACTGCGATCTGGAAAACTGGAAGAGAGTGATGGCGGTGAATCTGGATGGCACGTTCTTGATGTGCCAAGCCTTCGCACGCGCGGTCCGAGACGACAAGAGCCCGCGCGCGATCGTCAACATTTCCTCAGGTGCCGGCATCCTCGGCGTTCCGAATCGTTTGCCCTATGTCGCGTCGAAGTTTGGCGTTTCCGGCATCACCCGCACCATGGGCGCGGAACTCGGAGCCTTCGGAATCCGCGTGAATGCCATTGCACCTGGGATGATCCGCACTCCGTTCACCGCCTATATGTTCGAAGACCCCGAGAAGACCAAGCGCATTCGAGCAGCGCACGCGATCGGTCGCGAAGGCGAACCAGAAGAGATCGCAGCAGTCGCCGCGTTCCTGCTGACCGATGACGCAAGCTTCATGACTGGAGCGGTGGTCAGCGTCGACGGAGGCCAGACCGCCTGCATTCCGCCGGTGTAACGCCGGGCTAAAACCGGCACCTCCCGATGGCGTTTATCTATCAGAAACGCAGGGAGAGTGCCGTCAGCCCGGCGAACAATACGCATGCGAATCGCGGCCCCAAAAAGAGCCTTAGAAGACCTAAGCAATCCAGGCGCTGCGCAGAACAACGCTGAATAATAATAAGGGAGAACACCATGACAACTGCCGATGACACCGCGGCAAAAAAGGCATTTCGGCGACTGATGCCGTTAATGATTGTCTGCTATTTCGTCGCTTATCTGGATCGCGCAAACGTAGGATTCGCCGCACTTCACATGAGCAAAGACATCGGCCTCACCGCTGCCGCGTTTGGGCTGGGTGCCGGGCTGTTTTTCCTGACTTATTTTTTATTCGAGATCCCCTCCAATCTGATGCTGGCCCGCTATGGTGCACGACGTTGGATAGCGAGAATATTATTTACCTGGGGCCTGATGTCCGGGGCCATGGCCTTCGTTACCACGGATACGGAGTTCTATGCTCTGCGCCTGTTATTAGGCGCAGCAGAGGCAGGATTTTTCCCAGGAATCACTTACTTCGTGACACTCTGGTTCCCCGCCCGTTATCGCGCCCGGGTTATGGGAACGTTTCTGTGCGCAGCTCCAATATCGCTATCACTCGGGGGGCCGGTCTCCGGTGTGCTTCTGGAGCTCGACGGAACCCTCGGCATTCCAGGCTGGCGCTGGATGTTCTTTCTCGAGGCGCTGCCGGCGATTGTTCTTTCGTTCGTCGTTCTTCGGTATTTGACCGATCGCCCCCACGACGCAACCTGGCTATCTCCTCAAGAGAAACAAGCGTTGGCTGCACGTCTGGCCGAGGATGCCGACGCCTGCCCTCCTTTGCCCCATGACAGCCTGTTTCGTGCATTGACCAGCGCACGGGTTCTGCTGCTGGGGCTGGCCAACTTCGCGATCGTCGTAGGCGCCTATGGCGTAAGCTTTTTCCTTCCCAGGATCATCAAGGAATTTGGCCTTGGCGATCTGCAGACCGGATTAATTTCTGCCGTGCCTTAATTGCCGGATGGCGTCCTCAATGTGGTAACCGGACTTGGTTCGGATATCGGCGCGCCCCTCGTCGAGCACCCGGACGTTGCGATGGTCACCTTCACCGGCTCTGATCTGACCGGGACAAAGGTATACGAAACTGCTGCTCGCCATATGAAACGAGTCGCCCTGGAGCTGGGCGGTAAATCGCCTAATATTGTCTTCGAAGACGCTGACCTGGAGCTGGCCGTTGCCGGGGCGGTTTCCGGTATCTTCGGTGGCGGAGGTCAAATGTGCACGGCAGGCTCACGCCTGTTGGTGCAGAGTTCGATTCTTGAAACCTTCACTGAGCGGTTGCTCGAAAGCGCTCGGTCCGTGAGGCTCGGTAACCCCATGGATCCAGCCACCCAAATGGGTCCCATGTCCACCGCACCACAATACCGAAAAGTACTGGAATACATCGAGATCGCCCTGGGCGAAGGGGCGCATTGCATTCTGGGTGGCAAGCCCGCAACCGGACCCGGCCTCACGGGCGGCCAATTTGTCGAGCCCACAATATTTGTCGGCGTTTCAAACGGTATGCGTATCGCCCAGGAAGAAGTATTCGGTCCAGTCTTGTCCGTCATTGCCTTCGAAGACGAAGCCGAAGCTATTTCGATCGCGAACGACATCCCTTACGGATTGGCTGCAGGCGTTTGGACGCGCGATACTGGACGATTGTTCAGGATGTCCAAAGCACTGGAGGTTGGAACCGTCTGGGGTAACACTTACCGCACCTACAGCTACATGATGCCGTTTGGAGGCATGAAGCGTTCAGGCATCGGTCGCGAAATGGGGATCGAAGCCGTCGACGAGTTCCTGGAGACGAAAAGTCTCATGATCTCGATTGCAGATGCGCGTCCGGGTAACAATTTCATCCCACGCTAAAGCATGACCAAGTTGCTGTTTACCCACTCACTTGGGCGCTAGTCAAACTGGAAGCGGGCACTCAACAAAGCCGCTTCCAGCTCATGCCCCCCTTTACTGATGGGAAAACAGTGGAAGTGCCTGCGCAAACCCTCGCGCCCGGAAAATCATCGACCCTTGCCCCCGATCACCGTCGTTCGCCACAAGATACACTTCCCGGGTGCCTGGCTTGAGAGCCATGCTGGTAGAGAACAGGAAATGCCCCGTTTCTCTACCCGGTAGCAGAATCTGTCCGATTGGTAGACCGTTGGGATTAAGTACCAGTACGCGCCCCTGACTGTATTGCGCGACATAGACGTTGCCGTCTGCATCCACCCTCATCGAGTCAGGCGACGGCCCATGGAAGCGGTAAACCACCACCGCCCCGAACGGCGCAATTGACTGTGCGTCCTTTAGCTCAACGCGGTGCAGCAACCCCGTACCAAACTCTGTGACCCACAATCTCTTCCCATCCGGAGAGAGAGCTATGCCGTTGGCGTTCGCCATATTAGGCAGGATTGGCACAATGCTCTTGTGATCGGCTGGCACGTAATATACGCCGCCAGTGGGCTCCGTGGAGGTGCCCTTAAGGTCGGTAAAGTAGAAGCCGCCGTGAGCATCGAATACCAGATCATCGACCAGGAAACCCTTATTCGCGTCGATAATCACCTCAGGTTTTTTACCGTTGGCATCGTAGACCGTAAGATTGCCTGTATCGACGTAATTCCCCAGCCCGGCGACAAACAAGCGCCCGTCCTTGTGTATGGCGAGGCCCGCAGAACCACGCGCGTTTTTCGCCACCACCACCTGAAGCTGGCCTTGAGTGTCGACCTTCAGTACCTGTCCGCCTAATACTTCCACAAATAACAGATTGCCTTGGCGATCGAAGGCGGGTCCTTCCAGTTGCCATGCCTCGTCCGTCACTTTGAACCAAGGCTGCGCGGTGATTGTAAGCAGATCCTTTTCTGCTGCGGCTGTGGCGTAGAACTGTTGGCCCTGGGTCGGGTAGTTCAACGTGGGTAAGGTGTCCGAATTATCTGCCAGTGACAATCTGGAAGTCAGCGCTATGGCAAGGGCTACTAAGGTCGATTTCTGCATGGAACAACACCTCTGTACTTATTTTTGGAGTGGAGTGCCTGGGCCTGCGTACTTTGGATATGAGTGAATAAAACACAGGGACGTAAGCGCTTTTGACATACACCACGGTCCCAAGAATTTTCCTCTTCGTTCAGCTTGCCAAATCCCGCCCGCGGGTTTCTTTCACCAGAAACCGCACAGCCAACACCGCGATAAGTGCCAGCGTCATGAAGTAGAAAATAAAGGCATTGGGCGAAACATATGCCGTCAGCCATGACTTCATGTAGGGCGCGGTTCCGCCGAATATGACGGCTGAAACAGACGAGGGAATGCTGATCACCTGGGCCCGGACCCGGTTGGGGACCAGTTCACTCATAAAGGCGACCTCAGTGGAGGCCACCGCCGCGAAGAAGAACAAGCCGATCGCCATGGGCAGCAGAATCTGCAGAAAGCTTGGACCCAGTAAAAAATGTTGTAGCGGGTAAACGAGCAGGAAAATGGCCCCGAATCCAACTGTGTAGTTGAAGCGCCGCCCGCGACGGTCAGAGATATAAGCCCAGACGGGCAACATGAACAGGTACATGACCTGCGCGACGAGGACCGCCCAATAGGCATCCTTTGGCTTGGCCCCAAGCATGGTGATGGCGTAATCGCCAAAGGTTACGAGCATGGTGTATGAAGCGACATAATTGGCGGGCCAGATCAGGAACAAGATCAGCACCGTCTTTCTGTATCGCCAGACATTTCGCCAATAGCCGTTATCCTCGAGATTCGCCTGGTGCTTGGCATCCTCGTAGGTGGACGATTCGTCCATTCCGTGGCGCAGGAATACCGTCAAAAGCCCATACAGAACGCCAATCGCGAAGGGAATGCGCCAGCCCCAGCCCTGCATGTCTTCTGCACTGAGGACCGAGCTGAGGATCGCGCCGAACAGCGTTCCTTGGATGATGCCAAGAATCAGTCCGATCGGATAAGCGCAGCTCTGCAGCGTTCGCCATTTAGGGTCGGCCATTTCGCCCACATAGACGAACGCCGAGATACTCTCCATCCCATGGGCAAGCCCCTGCATCAGCCGAGCCGCCACAAGCACAAACGCCGCAGTGGCCCCGATGGAACCGTAGGTCGGGGCGCAGGCGATGACCAAGCTGCCCAGGGTGGCAAGCATCAAGGCGCACAGCATGATCGGCTTGCGTCCGAAACGGTCCGCCAGTCTGCCGGCCAGCATCGCTCCAACCGGCCGCGCGAGAAAGCCGATGGCGAAAATGCCGAGCACATTGAGCGACGCGGCAAGCGCGCTGTCCTGAGGGAAAAACAACCTGGAAAAATAAGGAGCGAACGTCGCATAGACGACGAAATCGTAATACTCGAACGAAACCCCCAGCACGCCTCGAATCAGCGATTTTCGACGAGCCTTTTCAGCCGACAAGGTTGCGTCCGAGGGGCGGATCGGATGTTGTTCTTCAATAGGTTTTGCGTAACGCGGAGATGAGTCGGCCGTCTGGCCAAAGGAGTCTGTACCTGCCATTTTTATTGTCCTTGTGATGACCGTAAGACGGCCGCCTTCCATCGCGAAAGACGGCATCCAGGGATACTTCACTCACTGATGATCGATCCAGCTGGCGGGCACGTTGCCAGCCGGCACCCACGTGCCCTGATGTCGCTACCTCTCAATGAAAGGAACGACCACCGTCAACGGCCAACGCCGTACCGGTGACGTAGGAAGATTCCGTAGAGGTCAAGAAGAGGATGGCCGCGGCGATCTCCGATGCATCGGCCAAACGCTTGAGTGCGTAATTGCTGACGTTGGCCCGGTAGCCGTCCGCCATCGGCGTGTCCACCATGCCTGGGCAGACGCTGTTGACCCGCACCCGTGGCGCCAACTCCGCTGCCATGCATCGTGTCAGGTTGATCACTCCACCTTTGGATGCCGCATAGGCGGTAAGGCCCGGCGCATTGGGTAGCAGGCCCGCCGCTGAGGCAATGTTCACGATCGTTGCAAAGGGCTCATCCGTCATCCATCGCAGACAGTTGCGCGAAACGATGTAGGTGCCCACCAGGTTGATCTCGATCTGTTGACGAAACTCATCGGCAGGTACTTCAAGGATGGAGCCCTTGCCCATGATCCCGGCGGCGTTGACGACGCCGTCGATACCGCCCATGTCCCGCGCCGCTTGCTCAGTGACTTGCGCTACAGCCTTCTCGTCGCTGATATCGACAGCGAAGCAATGGCCCCTGCCCTTGAACGCCGAGTTCAATGCCTCGCCATTCCTGTCAAGCAACGCGACGCTGGCCCCTTCCACTAGAAAGCGCTCCGCTGTCGCTCGCCCGATACCCGATGCAGCGCCAGTGATTACGATTCGCCGTCCGTCCAGACGGGCGTGGCTGGATTGATGAGAAGCCTTATCGGTCATTTTCTTGTTTTCCTTTTTTGTTCTGTAAGGACAAACAGTCATGAGCGCTGATGTCGTCACTCGCTCATGCTGCTATCAGCCGGCTCAACGCGGAATGAAGTTGTTTTGCGGGCGTGCATCTGCGATGGAAATCATCAGGCTTTTGGTTTCGAGGAACTCATCCACCGCCTCGATGCCCATCTCCCGTCCTATGCCGGACTTTTTCATGCCGCCGAAGGGCATCGTGTAGCTGTAGGTGCGGTATGTGTTGCCCCAGACCGTTCCGACCTCGAGCGCCTTGGCCATGCGAAACACGCGACCAATGTCACGGGTCCACACCCCAGCTGTCAGCCCATAAGCAATGTCATTGGCGATGGAGACAGCTTCAGCCTCGTCCTCAAAGCCGATGACGGACAGCACCGGGCCGAATACCTCTTCCTGAGCAATGCGCATCGAATTGGATACGTGGGTAAAAATCGTCGGTTCGACGAACTGACCGCCGCGAATGCCCGGCCCACTGGCAGGCTGACCGCCGAATACGCAGCGCGCTCCTTCTGCCTTGGCTATCTCGATGTAATTGAGCACTTTCTGATATTGCGGAGCGGTGGACATGGGTCCCATCTGGGTGGCCGGGTCCATCGGATTGCCCAATTTTACCGAACGCGCACCGGCAATTAACTGCTCGGTAAAAGCCTCCAAGATAGAATTTTGAACCAATAGCCGGGAGCCGGCCGTGCACATCTGGCCGCCGCCGCCGAAGATACCGGAGACAGCTCCGGCCACAGCTAGCTCCAGGTCCGCATCGGCGAAAACGATATTGGGTGATTTGCCGCCCAGCTCCAGAGCGACTCGTTTCATGTGGCGAGCCGCGGTTTCGTAAACTTTGGCGCCCGTTGCGTCAGATCCGGTAAAGGTGACCATCGCAACGTCGGGGTGCTCAACGAGCGGAGCGCCAATGCCAAGGCCCAAGCCTGTGACCACATTCAGGACGCCGTCCGGCAGACCGGCTTCCTTGGTCAGCGCTGCGAACTCCAGCGAACTGACCGAAGAAAACTCCGAGGGTTTAACCACCACTGCGCAACCTGCGGCTAATGCGGGGGCACACTTAAGCGCCAAAAAATTCAAGGGCGCATTCCAAGCAGTCAACGCAAGCACCACCCCAACCGGTTCCCGGGTAGTCATCGCAACGATGCCTTCTTTCTCGATCGGCATCACGGAGCCTTGGATCTTGTCGGCAAGGCCCGCGTAGTAATACCAAATCTCCGCCACGTTGCTGATCGCGCCGCGCATTTCCGCCAGCAACTTGCCGTTGTCGCGCACCTCAAGTTCGGCCAGACGATCAGCATTCTCCAAGGTCAGGTCACCGATACGCCGCATGATTTTTCCACGCTGGGTTGCGCTCATGCTTGCCCAGGGCCCGGACGTCATCGCGCGTTTGGCCGCAGACACCGCCGCGTCGGCATCAACTGCCACTCCCAGGGGAATTCTTGCCCATGCCTCGCCCAGATAAGGGTCCAGGGTGTCCATCCATTCGCGCCCCGCCGGCTCTTGGTAAGCTCCATCAATCCAATGTGCGTAGGTCTTCAACTGCCATTCTCCTTTCTGCTGGTTTGCGCCCTTGCAAAGGTGCGCGAAAATGCCGCACAGCAAAATAAAACTATCTCGCATAGTGGGATAAATCAACAATAAATCTATAGCTGACTTTATTGCCGTCGAGTTCAATATCGTAGGATCAGACAGGAACGATCCTGTCTGACTACGTTAAAAACAGGTGCAAGCACGCAATGGCGCACCGAAGACTCGGTGTTCCGGAGGGCGGGAAAAGCGATCAGTGGGAGGGAAGTAAACCGATAGACGGTGGCTTACGAGCAAAACTCTCTTAGTGGTAACGACCCATCCAGGCGGCCAGAATCAGGCGCCTGGATTCACGTAAGAAGGATGACCTTGGCTGGTCGGAGAGACCATTCACTCTGAGTTGGAACGGCTAGATGTTTACTTCTGCCTGGGCAAGGCGACTGGAGATCTCTCGCGCCGCGCGCTTGACAGATACCACCGCACGCTTGACGTCGACATCGCGCCGCTCCTTTTCATCCCAAGCAACGCCAATACTGCCCAAGACGATATTGCTCTCATTGATAATAGGCGCCGCCACACCATAGACACCGGGATTGAATTCGCCCTTGGTGATGAGATAGCCGTCTTTTTTGATTTTGCTGAGCGTGCTCCGGAACTCCTCCCATGTGTCGCCTAGGCCCGCTCGCTGTATATCGGGTTGCGCACGGCTATAAAGGCTTTTGAGCCGATGATGAGGGAAATAAGCAAGGATGACCTTGGACACGGCGCCTTGGAACAGTGGCCTGCGCTGCCCACGTCGAAAGCGATTTTCGGGACTCAGAGGCGCACGATGCTCCCGAATACATAGCACCGAGTCCCTGAACGCCGTACACAAGAGCGCCGAGTGACCGATCGTATCGACCAATTCCTCCAGCACACCCTTACTGGCCTGCAGCAGCGGATCGGTATTACGGATTTGTAAGTCCAGCTCGATAATGCGCGAACCCAATACGTAGTTGCCATTTCCAACGGTACTTAGCAAACCTGCAGAGTGCAGCGCCTTGATGTAGCGATACCCTGTAGACCGAGAGGTTTCGAGTGCTTCGATGATGGCAGTGGTCGATAACACAGCCTGATTGGAACTGAACAGATCGAGGATGCTGAGCATCTTTGTAAGACTGCTCGCGCCGTCGCGAGCATGCTCTTCTCTCTCGTCTTCAATGGCCGGGTTTTCCCCCTGAAGCGCTTCTATGTCCATTACCCACTCTATCCTACGTTAAAGGGTCCCTCGGAATACCTCAGGCCCCCGTGAAAACCATGATTGCGTTGCGCGCAATTCGGAGTGCGCTGGCTTTTGATCATAGTCTCAAATTGTAGGATCGAGCAAGAAACAGACAAACAACAAAAACTTTAATCCCATAATATGAATAAAATTCGAGATACACAGGAAAAGCCCGAAGTGACGATTGAACGTCATCGGGCTTGCCCTTAACGGCTCGTTTGACCTGTTGCCTATTTGTGGAAGGACAAAGGATGAAAGAAGTTTTCTTCGATCAAACCTTCTGTTTTTCGCAGAAACTCTTTCACATGCGGTGCGTGCACATGAGCCTCGAAATCCTCGTAGGTTTCCCATTCCTCGATGAACACGAAGCGTCTCGGCTCAGTGCGATCACAGTACATTTCATACTGGATCATGCCCTTTTCCTGATGAACAGGCTCGATCAACGCTTCAAGCGCCGCCTTTACCGCATCCAGATGTTCAGGCTTGGCCAGCGTTACAGCTACGCAGTGCACTCTTTCCATCGTACGGACCTCATTTTTGTGGTTCTTCAAAATAGGCTGCGCAGGTATCAACCCGTCATTGCAACGTGCGCATCAACTCGGCAACATCCTCGACGTCTTCCAGTAACTGCACCAGCCGCTGGACTTCTGCAATCCTGTGAGAGCTCAACGGACTCACCGCCACCGCTGCGCATTCGGCGAATTTCGAACAGAGATCGGCCCAGGTCATTGGGTTGTCCGCATTACCGGGAATATGGGTACCGGACCTTTCCCAGCGACGACCATCCGCTGCTACCACTTCGACACGCCCTAGTGGCAGTTCCAGCTTCCAGTCCAGTGACGCATCGGCGACCAAGGAAATTTTGTTGGCGGTGGCCAGGACCTTCGTATCACGCAGGCCCGACTCGGTGAAATCCAGCACACTCATGCCACGACGCACAGCTGCAACCGCGACGAGAAAAGGTAGGCTGAACTTCGCATCCGCCAACGTCGCCGGCGCCTTGCGTACGTCCAGCGGCTCGCACATGAGCGCGTGATAGTCGCCCACGAACAACCGGATTTCGGCGATATCGTCGGGCGCAAGATCGTTGTCCGAAACAATGTCGATAATTGCTTTCATATGACTGTGCGCGGTACCCACCGAGGGCCAGCGCTTGTACAAGGTGACGCTACCCTTGTAGTCGACACCGATATCCTCAAGGATTTTGTCTCGATCGTAACGGCCGTCGAAATAGGTGTTGAAAAACCCGTACCCGCCTTCAAAAAGACAATCGATACCAGGCACGCCTTTTTCCGCCATGAGCGCTGCTAGCACTGCGCCTTTGGCCGAAAAGCCGGCATATAAGCCGCGCAGGTCGCTACCCGTACCACACACCATCTCCATGATGCCCGAACACTGCATACTGGCGATGCCCAGGGCGTTGGCGGTCTGCTTCGCATTGAAGCCCATGACGCGCCCGGCAGCCGCGGTGGCAGCAAACACCCCCATAACAGTGGACAGGTTCCAGTCTTTCTTCCAACCGACATTGCACCGCAGTCGCGCAAAGATGTCCTGCCCGGCAGCCACGGCGGCAATCATGTCCTTGCCAGTCACGCCCCCCTTACGTTCGGCCAAGGCAAACACCGCTGGAATGATCGAGCTCGCCGCGTGCTGCCCCCAAGGTGTTTGATCGTCGTAGTCCAGGCAGTGCGCCAGCGCCCCGTTGGCCAGGGCCGCCATCGTCGCTGGGACGCGCCCCCCAAAGCCCAGAATCGACGCCTGGGGGGTACCTGCAGACTCCTTGACCACCTCGATGACCCCCAATACCGCAGGCTCCATCCCGCTCGCGGCGAGCATTACCCCAAAGGTATCGAGAATGCTTTTCTTCGCGGCTTCGCGTGCGGCCTCAGGCAAGTCTTCGTAACGCAGCCCGGCCGCCAATGCAGAGAAGTGATGGACGATGTCGGCGCTTATGGCCACGTGTTTCGCATTGAATATCTGTTCTGACATGAAACGGTCTCCCGTCGCTGCAACCAAAATCACGGCCCCGTACGCTGATCACAAGCTGGGGCCCCTTGCTTAGACGCGGACCGTCTTTTGCAGCACTGTCTTGCTGACCATGTAGGACTCAAGACTCCACGGCCCCCCTTCTCGACCAATCCCACTGTCCCTCATACCCCCGAACGGCGTATCGGGATCCGGCGCACCGAAATGGTTGATCGACAGAACTCCCAGGTCCAATTCGCGACTCAGCCGCTCGGCCTCCTCGAGAGTATTGGTGAAAGCAAACGCGGCTAAGCCCACGGAAAGGCTGTTGGAGATTTCGATCGCCTCATCAAGGGTCTTGAACGGGACGGCCACCGCGACCGGACCAAACGGCTCTTCGCGCATGATTTCGCAATCGAGCGGGGTATCGACCAGCAGCGTTGGCGCAAAAAAGTAGCCACGATCACCGACGCGATGACCACCCACGGCAGCCTTGCCACCGCGCTCGAGCGCGTCATCGACGAAATGCTGCATTGCCGCCAGCCGTCGCCCGCTGGTGACGGGTCCCATATCTGCCTTGAGGTCTAGCCCATCAGCGACACGCACCTGCTGCGCCGCTGCAACGAACCCAGCGACAAATTCCTCGTAAAGACTTTCGTGAACCAGGAAACGTCCCGGCGCGGCGCACCACTGAGAATTGATACGGATCTTGCTTTTGAGCGCCATCTTGCCGATTTCGCTCGCATCAACCCCAGCACAGACAATCACCGGCGCATGACCACCAAGCTCCATCAGCACCGGTTTCATAGCGGCTCCCGCCAAGGCGCTGAGGTGTTTCCCCACGCCGACCGAGCCAGTCAGCGTGACCATGCGAGTCACTGGAGAGTCAATCAGCGCCAGGGAAACCTCGGCGGGGTTACCAAACACCAGATTCAGGACTCCCTTGGGCAAGCCGGCCTGCTCGAAACATTGAACCATGGCGACAGCCGCCCCAGGCGTTTCTTCCGGAGCCTTCAGGATAATCGAGCAACCCGAACATAACGCGCCGCTGATTTTTCGACCTGGCGCGCTAAGCGGCACATTCCAAGGGGTGAAGGCAGCTACCGGCCCGATCGGTTGGCGTAGAATCAGCTTTTGCATCTGCGCTTCGCCCGGAACAATGGTGCCGTAAGCACGTAACGCCTGCGCCATGTCCCAATCAAAGAAGCTCGCCGAGCGTTCAACTTCGGCCCGCGCATCTGCGATCAACTTGCCATTCTCACGGGTAATGATCTGTGCGATTTCCTCGGCGCGCTCACGCACGCCAGCGATGGCACGAGCAATAATAAGGTTGCGCTCAACCGGTGGCGTCGCTCGCCATACCTTAAACCCCCGCTCCGCAGCGACCAATACGCGCTTCAAATCTTCGGAGTTGGCGCCGGGTACCGTAGTGAGCACGGCTTCGGTGCTTGGATTGCGGACTTCGAAACATGATGGACGATCAAAAATCCATTCACCATCGATGAACAAGCCAACTTGCGGATGCGTAGCATCGGCGACGTGACTTTGAGTTTCTGTGGACATGGGATTTTCCTCTGCAAGTGGCGACACGGTGTTCACCGACTCGCTCAATTAGTTTCGGCCAGGGAGCTGCTTGCGCGGCGCGCCAGCGCATCTTCACGAATCAGGTCGGCGGCTTTCACACCTATCATGATGGACGGCGCATTGGTGTTGCCCGACGTGATGAATGGCATGATCGAAGCATCTACCACCCGCAGTCGCTCGATACCACGGACACGCAGTCGTTCGTCCACCACCGCCATGGCGTCGTTACCCATCTTGCAGGTGCCGCCCTGGTGGTGGGCCGAGTTGCCGGTTTCGACCAGGTAGTTATAAATATCTTCATCCGTACGGACATGGGGCCCCGGCAGTTCTTCGGCGACCACCCGGGACTTGATGGGCTCGCTGTTCATGATTTTGCGTATCCAGCGCACACCACTGATCACGGCATTGACGTCGTAATCGCTGCTCAGGAAATTGGGTGTGTAATCGGCCGGGTCCGACGGGTTGGTCGAACGCAACGTCACTGTTCCCGTGGTGCTGGGACGCAACTGATAGACCGACACCCCGAGGCCAGGATGCTTTTCAACGTCAACCGTGCCGTCAGGGAAGTATTGAAAGGTCATGGGCCTGAAGCTGATTTGGAGATCAGCATAGTCCTCGTCCGGGCTACTTTTAACGAACGCCGCTACCTGGGAAGAGCCGAGGGCAAGATAACCTTTGCGGGTCATCAGGTAACGAAAGCCTTCCCAGTACTTTCGCAGGCCTACGAGGTTGGCGTTGTACGAACTGTCTGGGGTGCAACGCCAACCTGTGTGAATATAGAAGTGATCCTGCAGGTTCTGCCCCACCCCCGGGGAATCCAGGACCACAGGTATCGCGTGCTTTTCCAGTTCAGCCCGTGGGCCAACACCCGATAGCATGAGCATCTGCGGAGTCTTCAGTGAACCCGCTGACAAGATCACCTCACGCGCCGCATAGATCCTTTCCAAACGACCGCCCTTCAAAACCTCTACGCCGACGGCGGTGCGTCCATCGAATAAAACGCGCTGCAGTTCGCATCCGGTTCGAACCGTCAGGTTCGGTCGTTCAATGACCGGCTCGATAAATGCCCGGTAAGTCGACATCCGCTGTCCGTCCTGGATGTTATGCTGCATGAAACCCACGCCATCATGCACAGCGCCGTTCATGTCCTCGGTCACCGGGATGCCGATACGGTTCGCGGCCTCTATAAAGTCGTAGCTACTCTTTTCCTTGACGATCGGATCGCTGATCCATAGCGGACCATTCGCTCCCCGGTATCGGTCGCCGCCCCGCTCGAAATTCTCCATTTTTTTGAAGTAGGGCAAAACATCTTCATAGCCCCAGCCTGGGTTGCCCAGGGCACGCCAGCCGTCAAAATCTTTCTGATGCCCGCGAATGAATACCATGCCGTTGATGGAGCTGGATCCACCGAGCAATTTGCCTCGAGGCCAGTACATTTCGCGCCCTTGGAGCTTGTCCATCGGCGCGGTGCGAAAGTTCCAGTTCAACAGCTTGTTAAAATACAGCTTGCCCATTCCTGCCGGCGTGTTGACCCAGAAACGATCTGCCGCGGGACCCGCCTCGATTAGCAGGACGCTGTTCTGTGGGTCGTCAGACAAGCCGCGCGCAACCGGACAGCCGGAAGATCCAGCACCGACAACGATGTAATCATAAATCTGCATTGACCCTATTCCTCGCTCTTTCAAACCTGGTAGCAACGAACAGGCGATGCCTGCCCGGGCTCAACCATGGGATGCCCTAACCGCAAACCGTTGTTATCAGCAGCCGATCTGGCTTCGTTGTTCAGGATCCAGCACGAGGAATGTCGACTTGCACTTGGTTAAGCGCCCCAAGTCGCTTGCGCGCTTGCTGGTCAGGGATCGTGCCATCATAGGTAGTAATAAAGAGGGTATGGCCGTCCTCACCGCCCAGTTCGCAGGCAACGGCGCTACCTGGGAAATGCAAACGATGTGTGATTTCCCCTCCCTCCAAGACCCGCAAAACTTCCCCTGTATTGAACGAGCAAACCCAAACACCGCCTTCTGCATCGGCGCACATACCGTCCGGCTCTCGTCCTGCGATGTCGGCAAATAGCCGGCGATTGGACAAAGATCCATCCAGCGCACGATCAAATGCCGTCAGCCGGCCGCGCCAGGTTTCTGCGACCACCAGCGTTCGCCCATGATTAAGAATTACCGCGCCATTGGGGAATTCGACGCCATCGCTACCGTGGCTGACGGTGCCATCCAGCTCGACGATATGGAGAGAGGTTTCGCGCTTCTCTTCGCCCATGAACAGGTCATAGCCAAAATTGCCGACATAGAGACAGCCATTGTCGGCCACCGCGAAATCATTCAAATCACCAGTGGCCCACTTCGAGAGGTCAGCGTGTACAAGCAACTCTCCATCCACCAGCTTCAATATCTGGCGAGCGACGGATGACACGATAAGAGGAGTTCCATCAGACAGGAATCCGAGACTATTAGGCCGCGGTGGCAAATTGTCTTTCAGCACAAGCCGGCGCCCGCTCACGTCGACTTGGTAGAGAATCGAGTCAAAGACGTCTGGCACCCACAGGCAACCGTCGTACCACCGAGGAGCCTCAAGGAAGACGAAATCATCAGCGAAGCGATGCGCCTTTAGCTCTTGCATGTTCTGCCTGCCCTTTCTTTTATTTTTAGATGAAAAACGGTAGAGCGAATGCGATCTGTGCAGACCACCGAGCGAAGCCCAATGAAAACCACCTGCTGTCACAAACCCTATCGAACAATAAAAATTGTGTCAATAAATGGGATTAATTAATTTACAGACATCCAAAGCTGGCCTGTAAATCCGGCAAACAGGTGAGTTCTGCGTAGGTTATCGGCATCGTGGACGGCTCATTATCATTGTCCTCAAAGGCCCGGCGAGACGCCTGAAGCCACACATCACTCGTGCTTCGGTGTGATCGTAAAACATGATTGGGTTGCCTGTTCCCAAGGCTTGGCACCTTAATCGTTGGGAATGACTGTAGGACTCCCGACGCCAACCGCCTCTTACAAATAGCGAGCGCTCCGATGGTGCAGCGATTCGGCGCGGCGCTGTGCCCCGCCAGACGGTAGACCCGAACCAGGAAATGATCGAATCAAAATCTGTTGCGCAATCCCACAATCAGGGATATGTTGATTTTGAGCAACGCAAAATTGACTCGAATGTGCCTAGCGAGAAATCCACCCTCCAACCGGTAGGGCAGGTATTCACGCAAAAGCGCCTGCAGATCGGATGAATGTGTCGTGCGCATCACGGCGGTTCGCCCTCTGAGTTTCGTGATTGGAAATGCGTGCTTTACCAAGGCAAAACCAAGAAAGACCTGACGCAAAACACAAAAACAACAACGTTTCGACAAGTTTCAGGGAGCTATAAATGCCGAATAAGAATTTCAGCGTGCGCCAAAACCACGCTATCCGTGCGCTTTTCAAACACATGATCCCCGCCGTCCTGGCAGTGACTGCCACCGTCAGTAACGCTGCCGAGCTGACCTTCGGCTATGTTCCAGGCAACCTCGCCTATCCCTACAACGTAGCGACCGCTAAGGGCTTCGAAGCCGCAGCCAAAGCTGCCGGCGTAAAAGCAGTCATCATCGACCCGCGAGGCAGCGTCGAGAAGCAGGGCAATGCGCTCGACGACATGATCGCGCAGCGCGTCGACGCTATCGGTTTTCTGCCCCTGGATTCGGTGGTGGCGCAATCTTTCGTCGACAAGATCGTAGACCACGACATTCCCGTGGCTGCGGTTGCCGTGATGGTAGGTGACCCTCAGGAACGGGCGATCAACAAGCCCTACGAACAACTTGTTGCCTTGGTTACCACCGATGACATCCGCGCTGGCGAAGTGGCCGGTGAGCACGCAGCGACGCTGTTGCCTAAAGACCGTGTCGCAAAAATCGCAGTCGTCGAAGGCGTACCTGGCTACGCCGTGGTCAAGCAGCTCACCGAGGGCTTCAAGACGGGCCTGAAAAAAGCCGGCGCGAAATATGAAATTGTTGCGTCTCAGCCCACCGACTGGACGCCTGAGCAGGGCGAGCGCGTTTGCCAGAACATGCTGACTGCCCATCCAGACCTCGACCTCATCTTTAGTCAGGCCGAGGACATGGCCATTGGTTGCGCACGCGCCTTGGCTGCCCAAGGTTCAGAAATCGCCCTGGTCGCAACAGGGGGCGGTTCCAAGGTCGGGTCTACCGGGATCGCGGCTGGCGAAATCAATGCATCGGTCTGTGTGCGTCCCAAGCTGCTCGGCGAACTTCTCTTCAAGTCTCTTTATGAGTCTGTGACCCATCCGGAAACACCGAAAGGCAAGTACGTGACCTACGACCTGCCATTGCTGACCAAAGACACGCTCAACGCCTGCCCCGACAAGTGGTAAGCCGCTTTATATAAGCCGATAACAAAGAACAAAAACGGATTATCGAGATGACTCATCAAGAAACGCTTCTCATGCGGCTCCAAGGGGTTGCGAAAGAATACCCAAACGGGACTGTCGCACTGCGCGGCGTCGATCTCGACATTGCGAGGGGCAAGGTTCACGGATTGCTTGGCGCCAACGGCGCTGGCAAGTCGACCCTGATAAAGATCCTGTCCGGCGCGAATGCTCCCACGAGCGGTGAAATTGTCTGGCGCGGCAAGCCAGTGACGTGGGCGAGTCCAAAGGTGGCCAACGACATGGGCGTAGCCACCATCCACCAACATATACCGCTCGTGCCCACCCTCTCCGTGATCGAAAACGTCTTTCTCGGAAAGAACGGCACGTGGCGCTATCCCAATTCGATGCGCGAGCGCTTTGATGAGCTCTGCCAGCGCGTCGGCTACAGACTGGATGCCGATAGCAAGGTGTGCGACCTCTCGATAGGTCAGCGCCAGATGGCAGCGATTTACCAAGCCTTTGCCACGGGTGCGGACTTGATTGTCATGGACGAGCCAACCGCCTCTCTGGCTACAGAGGAGCGGGAAATTGTCTATGACACTGTCCGCCGCCTGTCAAAAGTAGAAAACAAAGCGATTCTCTTCGTCTCGCACTTCCTGGACGAAGTCATAGCTCTGACAGACTGCGTCACGGTCCTGCGTGATGGGGTCGCAGCCATGCGAGCCAACACCTGCGATCTGGACGAAAATCTTTTAGCCGAAGCCATTGTCGGCAAACCCATTGCCAAACAAGCGCGTGCGACCGCTCAACGCAACAGTTGCGCCGATCCATCCCGAACCGTGCTGGAACTGCAGAACGTCTCTTCCTCGGGCAAGCTGCACCCGATATCGCTGAAACTCGCAGCAGGCGAGGTCATAGGGATAGCTGGTCTTCTGGGCTCAGGTCGAAGCGAACTGCTGCACGCAGCATTCGGCGCCGACCCGCATGCCTCAGGCAAGGTCATACTCAATGGCCGGGAGATTGGGCGCAGCACCGGGGCTTCCGTGAAAGCAGGCATAGGCCTGGTGCCGGAAGATCGTATAAAGCAGGGCCTGGTACCGGATTTCGAGATCTGGCGTAACACTTCCCTGCCCGCCTTGAATTCCGTGTCGGCATTCAATTGCCTTCCCAACGAGCAACGTGAACTGAACCGTGGCTGGGATGCCATCCAACAACTCTCCATCAAGGCCAGTTCGCCTGACATTCTCGTCAGCGAACTCAGTGGCGGCAATGCCCAGAAGGTGACGATCGCGAAGTGGTTATTCAGCGACGTCAAGGTGCTTCTTTTGGACGAGCCAACCGCCGGCATCGATATCGGTGCAAAGACCGAGATCATCTTCCTGATCCGTCGGCTTGCCGCAGAAGGCAAAGCCATCATCGTCGTGTCGTCAGAGTTTGAAGAACTGCTCGCCGTCAGTGATCGCATCATCGTCATGCGCGATGGATGCTGTGTCGCGGAGCGCCCCGTCCATGAAACATCGGAACATGAACTGCTCCTGCTCGCTGGCGGTAAATGCGTTACTCCTGAAAGCAGAGGTCACTGAGCAATGGACAATCTAGCTATAGAGATAAAAACAATGAGTACAACAACTCAACCAAAAATCGAACCGGTGCGGCTCGCCAGTCAAAATGTAACACCGCCACCGCCCGCGCCTGTCTATCGTCAGGTTGATTGGCGACGCCTCTTCAGCCTGCGTGAAATGGGTGTCTATTATGCATTGCTGCTATTGCTGGTTGGCCTATCGTGTATCACGACTTACCTGGGGAAATCCAACTATCTCAGCGTTTTGAACATTACCAATATCGTCTATCAGTCCTCACTCATCGCCATTATGGCCGTGGCCATGACGGTCATATTGATCAGCGGTAATTTCGATTTGTCAGTCGCGTCGGTCGCGGCGCTTTCGGCCGCGATTCTTATCGGTTTCGCCGATCAGCTGGGCTTCTGGCCCGCATGCGCCTTTTCGATGACGGTCGCCATTTGCGCCGGCTTGCTGAACGGGTCCATCGTGCAATTCGTGGGTATCAATGCTTTTATTGTTACCCTCGGCACCATGACTGCGCTACGCGGCGCGGTTTTGATTTTCACTGACGGCCAATCTCTGTCTGTGCAAAAACCCGAAGTCATCGAAGCCATGAAAGCGTTCGAGTCGGGTCGCCTGGACGCTGGCGTGGTTGCAATCCTCCTGGGTGCGGTACTGCTCGGCATCAGCACCCTGCAAGCGGTGCGGGCACGAAAAGCGGCGAGACCCTTGACACCAGCCATGCTCGGAATGGCTCTGGGCGGCCTCTGCCTGCTAGCAATGAGCTGGGGCGCCGGGGGCAAAATCATGCTGCCGAAACCGGTCATCTACATGGCGATTTTCACCACCATCGTTTGGGTGACGCTGAGTTTCACCATGGTAGGCCGTCGCCTTTACGCCGTCGGCGGCAATGCCGAAGCCGCCCGCCTCTCCGGTATCAATGTTGTCCGTTACAAGTTGGTTGCCTTCGTGTTGTGCAGCGCCGCGGCGGGCTTTGCCGGGATCCTTTTTGCGAGCCGCCTGCGCTCCATCAACCCCGCAGCCCTGAGTGGTGCTGAATTGGCTGTTATCGCGGCGGCAATTCTGGGCGGCACTTCGCTGTTTGGCGGCGCCGGCAGTGTTATTAAAACCCTGGCTGGGGCACTGCTGCTTTACTCGCTCACCAACGGCTTCAACATCTTGAATCTGGGGGCGAATTATCAGGGGTTGATCGAGGGCATCGTGCTCATTGGTGCTGCCGCGCTATACACCGTTGGCAACAGCCGAAGCAAAGCCAAATCCAAGTGACCCTATGACCGAGACCGGAGCCCCGCCGCTGTAACAGAAGGCGAGGCACTGGCCCCAATCTCTGCTCGAACCCTTCAGTAAAAAACAAATCAAGAGGACAGCACCATGACCCTATCTACCGCAGGGACCTATACCGGCAAAGTTGCATTTGTTACCGGCGCCGGTAGCGGCATCGGCCGCGCCACGGCCATCGCATTCGCCAAAGCCGGTGCCAGCGTTACGGCTGTAGACATTTCAGAAAAAGGTCTACAAGAAACCGCCGCACTCATCGAAGCGTTTGGTGGTCGGGTCCTCACCATCCCCTGCGATGTGACGAGCAGCAAGGGTATCAAAGCGGCTCTGGATAAAACCGTGGCGACTTTTGGAGGGCTCGACTGCGCTTTCAATAACGCCGGCATCGAGCAACCCGTGAACAAGCTCAAAGACATCGACGAAGACCTCTGGGACCGCGTGCTCGCGGTCAACCTGAAGAGTGTCTATCTGTGCATGAAGCACCAGATCGATATCATGTTGACGAATGGAGGCGGTGCGATCGTTAACACCTCCTCTGGGGCCGGAGTATTGGCGATCCAAGGGCAATCGGCTTACTGCGCTTCAAAGTACGGCGTCACCGCCATCAGTAAATGCGCAGCTCTGGAACATGCCTCCCAAGGTATTCGAGTGAATGCCCTGTGCCCTGGAATTATCGATACCGATATGATCTCTCGCTTCACTGGTGATACCGAACAAGGCCGCGCTCGCGTGATTGCACAGGAACCGATTGGTCGTATGGGTCGCCCCGAGGAAATTGCCAATACCGTCCTGTGGCTCTGCTCCGAACAGGCAGGTTTCGTCACCGGCCATGCCATGGTCATTGACGGTGGTCAGACTGCGGGAATCTGAAGCCCACACATCGTCGCATTGAGATTTCGCTGCCGGGCCTTATGGTTCGGCAGCGACGCCATTCATGGCCCAGCGTCACGTTCGCCAGAACCCAAATGACGCCCGCCCCAAACCGCCCCTGGCCGCCGCCCCGTTTCGTCCGAAACCGAAACCGAAACCGAAACCGAAACCGCCGCATATATCTCTGAGCTTATCAACGCGTCCCAGCGGTTTTTGCCGATATAGAACTCGTCGATGCCACGGGCTGACTTCGCATTTGCGTTTTGTCTGAAGAGGGACGCGAGTGGAGACTTGAGCGAGGAGCATATAAATCAAACTGCGGATAAGCCAAGGGCGGATCGATGATCCGCCCTTGGCTTCCGGCTGCAGTTTTACCAGTAGTGAAATCAGCGATTGATCAGTTCAAGTACCGCGTCGGTGATCTGCCGAGTAGTGGCTTTACCACCGAGATCAGGTGTATGCAGGCCGCTTTCAGTCACCGCTTCGATGGCCGACATCAAGCGGTTTGCGGCGTCCACTTCACCCAGATGTTCGAGCATCATCGCTGCCGTCCAGAACGTTGCAATCGGGTTGGCCACGCCTTTGCCAGTGATGTCGAAGGCAGAGCCATGGATCGGCTCGAACATCGATGGAAACTTGCGTGAAGGATTAAGGTTAGCCGTCGGAGCGATGCCCAGGCTACCGGACAACGCCGCAGCCAGATCGGACAGGATGTCGGCGTGCAGATTGGTCGCCACGATGACGTCCAAGGTCGAAGGTTTGAGAACCATGCGAGTCGTCACCGCATCGACCAACTCTTTGTCGATTTTTACGTCCGGAAAATCCTTGGCCACTTCGTAAAAAATCTCGTCCCACAACACCATACCGTGGCGTTGGGCATTCGACTTGGTGACCATCGTCAGGTGCTTGCGTGGACGGCTCTGGGCCAACTGAAAAGCAAAGCGATGGATACGCTCAACACCGGCCCGCGTGAAGACAGACACTTCAGTCGCCACTTCTTCTGGCAGACCACGGTGGACACGACCGCCATTGCCGGAGTACTCGCCTTCGGAATTTTCCCGGACCACCACCCAATCAATTTGGTCGCCGTTGATCAGCGGGCTTTTTACCCCTGGCAACACACGGGCTGGACGCACATTGGCGTATTGGTCAAAGCCCTGGCAAATCGGCAGGCGCAGGCCCCAGAGAGAAATGTGGTCAGGCACATTAAGCGCACCGACAGCGCCAAAGAAGATGGCGTCGAATGTTTTCAGTTCCTCAAGGCCGTTCTCAGGGATGTAGTAACCGTTTTTCAGGTAATTGTCCGAATTCCAATCGAAGTGTTTGAACTGCAAATCGAAACCGGATTTTTTTGACAGTGCCTCGAGCACCTCGACGCCCGCTGCAATGACTTCAACACCAATGCCATCACCGGGAACTGCAGCAATTTTGTACGCGCTCATTTTCATCTCCGCTCTTGTTTTGGCTCTTGCAACCCGCCATACCGGACTGGCCAGGCGGGGTCGTGAGCCAATTATATGGAGCGCAAAAAGAAGCAGAGTCGACTCAAAATCACTACATACATAACCTTGAGTTACGAATCAGAATCTTAACTGGGTTCCGGTAGGTGCAAGTGATGCTCCCAATCCTGGAAGTGTCTTGAACAACCTCCCGAAATGCCCAACGCGATAATCACAGGAATAACTCAGTCGGCGCTCAGTCGTAGCATCCAGAGAAGGAAGCCTGGGTTAGCGTTCGCCTTCTCACACGAACGAACCGCAGTGTTTCCATCACAGAGACTGGGAACGTCTGCTTCAATCTGTAGAACCCCGACAGAGGGAAATCGAAGCCGAACTGATTGCTGAATATGCGTCCTTTACGCAGCTGAATTATTCGCCAGCATTCATAGGTGCTTTCGGATTTCAGATCATTACAGATCATCCTTAGCACCCTATCATTCCACCTCAAACAATTCGCGATGAGGCAGTGACCCATCGCCCGCCGGGTCAATCCCTGGCGTTCTCAATTTCCTTGCATTCATTCGTCCATTTGCGCAGTGCCCCAAACGTTTGGGGGCGTTGTGTATTGGCTATTTCATGGGAACAACGATGACTACCTCAACTTTTACTTCGGCCCAGGCCGATAGCCGGATCTGGAGCGCCGTGGGGTCTTTGACACTCTGCGTCGCTCTGTTGATCGCGGCAGAGTTCATGCCCGTGAGTCTGCTGACTCCAATCGCCAACGACCTTCATACTTCTCAAGGGATGGCTGGACAGGCGATTTCCATTTCCGGTTTCTTTGCGGTGGTGGCAAGCCTCTGCATCGCCTCTATCGCCGGACGCTTCGATAGACGTCATGTCCTGATTTCAATGACCGTGCTGATGCTTGTTTCGCTGGTAGTCATCGCTCTGGCGCCTGGCTTCACTTGGTTGATGATTGCCCGAGCCTTCTTGGGGGTCGCCATCGGCGGCTTCTGGGCTTTATCCACTGCCACTGTCCTGCGAATAGTCCCCGAGGATTCGGTGCCTAAAGCCTTAGGCATGATTTACATGGGGCATTCGGTGGCCGCTGCATTTGCCGCGCCGATTGGGGCTTACGTGGGAGGCCATTTGGGATGGCGCTTCGTGTTCGCTGCGCTGGTGCCGATTGTCATCATTAACGTGATCTGGCAATACAAAAGCTTGCCCAAGATGCAGCCAGAAAAAACCATTCCCCTTTCCAGGCTGTTCGGCGTACTGAAACGCAGAAATGTAATGTTCGGTCTGCTGGCCGCCATGCTGACTTTCGGTGGTACGTTTACCGCCTTCACCTACTTGCGCCCATTTCTGGAACAAGTCACTGGCGTTGACTCGACCCAACTGTCGGTTTTGCTCTTAAGCCTGGGTATCGCCGGTTTCGGAGGTACATACCTCGTCAGTCGGCTGCTGGAAAAACAGTTTCTCTTTCAACTGTTGCGCTGGTTGCCAGTGGCCCTGGCTGTCATGACGGTAGCTTTGGCCGAGCTCGGATACATCTTCGCTGCCGCCGCCATCATGATGTTTGGCTGGGGGATGCTGTACTCAGCCATCCCGGTATGCTGGTCGACCTGGCTGGCCAAAGAAGTGAGCGATGAGCCAGAAACCGGCGGTGGGTTGATGGTTGCAGCTATTCAGATGGCGATCATGATCGGCGGCGCGTTCGGCGGGAGCCTATTGGATCATGTGTCGGTGGCTGCCCCTCTAATCGGCGGCAGCGCACTGCTCATCCTGGCAGCACTGGTGGTTGGAAACGGTGAGCGGCTCACCCAGTCCTCGCCGGCTTGATAGGCCCGATCGATGCAAGCGGCTGCCAAGAGCATCCGCTAGCCCAATAAAATGGTTCCATCGTCTTTAAGGACGCTCAGCAACATTTGTGCGGCCGGCGATAAATAGGCGCCCGCGCGGACGAACACGACGATAGTACGTTTCATCGTGGTTTCCTTCAGTCTCACCTCACGAAGGTGCGTGACCCCCTTGACGTCTTCGAGGGTCTCCCTGGCTAGAAAGCTCAGCAGGTTGGTTTCGCCAATCAGGCGTGGTAACAAAGAGATTGAGGTGGTTTCGATCTGTACCTGAGGTAAAGGCAGATCCCTGGACTGGAACGCATTGTCTATCCAGCGCCGCGCCGGCACAGTGGAGGCCGGCAACACCCATTGGTACTGACACAAATCGCGTAACTCATAGCCGGCGCTGAATAATGGATGATGACGGCTGGCGACCACCACCGCCTCGTCGTCAAACAAGGCATGAAACTGCAATAGCGGATCCGCTTCGTATTGTGGGCAAATCACCATATCCAGCCTCCCGGAGAACAGTGATTCGCGCAGTAAATCGTCTTGGCCGATCACCAAGTTCAAGGTGATCTGCGGCGCACGCGAAAGCAGTGTCGCGGTCAGGTGTGGGAGCAGGTGATCAGCCATGGAGGCAGCGCAGCCCAAGCGAATGTTTCCCATCACACCGTTTGCAAAATCACGTATTTCTCGCTGGGTTTCGGCAACGCTCTGCTGCAGCTGTTTGCCACGCACTTTTAGCAACTCTCCCACTGGGGTGAGCTTAATCCGCCGCCCATCGCGCTCGAACAGCCGGGTCCCTAGAGACTCCTCAAGCCGCTGGATGCTTTTAGACAGCGCAGGCTGACTGCGGTTGAGCTTTTGCGCAGCCCGGCCCAGGTGCCCCAACTCGGCGATGATTTCAAAATAGGCAAGATCACGCAGATCCATATCCATCAACCAAAGTTATCAATCAATCGATATTAGAAAATAGACTTTATCAAACCAGGTATCAATAATTATCAGCACATCGATAGCGATGCCACGCCCCCGCGGCGACCAGCGTTTTGGAGTACGACTCTTGTCTTCTTCTGCCAGATTTTCCCTGCATATCTACCCCGCGCCGCTTCAATGGTTGGCGCTTGCACTGTTGGCTGGAGCGGGCGGTCAGTTGCTGAGGTTTCTAGAGGTGCCCGCAGGCCAATTCCTGGGGCCTATGCTGGTTGCCATCATGTTCGGCGTATGCGGTGCGAGCATTCGACTGCACCGCTACGCCTTCAAGCTTGGCCAGGGCTGCATCGGCATTCTTGTCGCTCATTCGATGACACTCGCCGTACTCGTTTCGATAGCACAGTCCTGGCCAATGATGCTGTTTGCGACCGTGGTGACGGTCAGCCTTAGCGCGCTGGTGGGGCTTGCGTTGGTGTGGATGGGCATCCCGGCCAGTACCGCAGCTTGGGGTACATCGCCAGGCGCAGCTTCTGCCATAGTCTTGATGGCTGACGAATACGGTGCCGATTCCCGAGTAGTCGCCACTATGCAATATGTGCGCGTGGTGTGCGTGGTAATGATCGGTGCGTTGGTGAGCAACTTGCTGGAAGCACCGGTCGGAGGAAGCGAGGTGCATGCTGCAGACGTCGCGTTGCAAAGCTTCGGCCTGCTGCATCTGGGCCTCACAATCGTCACTCTACTAATCGGTGTGGCGTTGGGAAATCGATTGCCGGCCGGTGCGCTGCTGATGCCGCTAATGTTGGGCGGAGCGTTACAGATCAGTGGCCTGTTGCATATCACCCTGCCCAGTTGGTTACTCGCTATCGCCTACGGCGCTATTGGTTGCTACGTTGGCTTGCGCTTTGATCGAATGACCGTCAAATACGTCTGGCGGCGATTGCCGGCAATGATACTGGGAGCGCTCCTGATGATCGCTTTGTGCGCATTGTCCGCATGGCTGTTGGCAGCAGTGTTGAACAAGGACTTCCTCTCGATTTACCTGGCCACGAGCCCAGGAGGGCTCGATACGATGGCAATCATCGCGGTGGACACGCACTCCGATGTAGGACTGGTATTGGCCATGCAGACCCTACGACTGTTTGCGGTCATCCTGACGGGAGCTTTTGTGGCGCGACTGATTATTCGCTTGGGCAGTTACCGTCGGATAACGTTATAGGCTTGAGCCTCACCGCAACGATCTCCAGCGCAGAAGCCAGCGTCCGCGGCTCTGCTCCTCCCCTTCCCTTCTCCAAGAGGCGGCAGCGTATGGCTGCCGCACATCTAGCACTCTTGCGCATCATTGAAAAATCCGTTTCGGCCAGGTGTCAGCCACTGCATGCCAGGCTGCGCTCTGCGCTGACAACGCATCTCCAACGAATGAGCGCCTTGGGTTAGACGCGCCACGACGAGCTCACTGTGGTCCAGCTCATGAATTCATACTTCAATTTCATCAAATAAATCCCACAATAAGATTTTTTCAAAAAAATAAATGCACAAGCATTAGCTTTTAGGCATCAGCCAGATATTTTACATATTATAAAATATATAACTAATTCAATAATTTAAGAGATTTATTTGTCTATATGGTCAGTAAAAACATCAGACTCTTCGCTAAAAACGGAAACCAGACAAAAAACAGCCTGTTGACTAAAAATCCCACCATGTGCATATTTGCCACAACGACGCAAGCGAATGGCAGGTGACAGCCTGATGTCGAGCAAAGCAAGCATTGCTGCTTGGGCGCATGCCCAATGCTGACTGATCAATTCCGTTCTTGACCGACCATCAAGGGCCCATGAGCGCGAATCCAGCAGAACTCGGCTGTAGGACGCCGACCTGAGAATTTTCGATAACGCTAGCCAGCACAGCGTGAAAGTTCATAGGTATTTATAACGAAGTCACGAATGAATCTTCTCCATAACAATCAGAATCGGAGAGTCGCTCCATGGCCAAGGTAAATATGAGCACACGTTCTCTTGCCCCCTATGAGCTGTTGCGCCCAGCCCCATCAAAGCCACTTCTAAAATCTTCTGCCTGTCTTCCCAAGCCCGCTTAGCTAAGCGTTTCGCCCCCCAAATATCCAATTAATAACCCTAGAGGTCGCTATCGCCGAAAAACACTAGACGCGTCGTACCACTCAATGCCATTGCACAACACCCTTAGGCCGATACTCAGTATTCGGTCGACAGCGGGGTGCGCTCAATTATCTGACCAACAAAAACAAAAGCAGAGATCAAGATGATTACCCACTCGAACCGCATTACCCGGAACAAGATATCAATGGCACTGCTGCTGCTTTGCGGAGCGACCAGCAGTCAGGCGCAAGAAGCCTTCAATCCCGAGTCCCCCTGGATGTTGGGAGACTGGGGCGGCCTACGCTCAGAATTACTGGAAAAGGGTTATACCTTTAACGTGCTCTACACGGGCGACGCCGCGACGAATCTGGCCGGTGGCTACGACTCGCACACCACGGCGCGGTATACCGACCAACTTGCACTGATGAGCAATTTTGACCTTGAGAAAATACTCGGTTGGGAAGGCGCTGATTTTCAATTCACGATATCGGATCGTAACGGGCGCAATCTCACCAATGATGTCATCACCGATCCTCGGGTAGGCGGCATCAGTCAGGTTCAAGAGGTATACGGACGCGGCCAGACCTGGCGCCTCACGCAACTCTGGTATCGTCAGAAATTCTTTGACGGCGGGCTGGATATCAAACTGGGCCGCATGAACTTTGGCGAGGACTTCGGCAGCTTTCCCTGCAAGTTCCAGAACTTGGCGTTCTGCGGCGCGCAGCCGGGTAACTGGGCCGGCGATATCATTTACAACTGGCCAATCACTCAATGGGCGGGCCGGGTCAAGGTTGCATTGAGCGATAACACTTATGCGCAAATTGGTGCATACGAGCAAAACCCGTCCTATCTGGAAATAGGCAACGGTTTCAAACTCAACAGTAGCGGCAACGAAGGAGCCCTGATACCCATCGAGCTGGTCCATACCACGTCGCTGGGGGCCGGGCGGCTGCCAGGGGAATACCGCGTGGGGGCCTATTACAGCAGCCGTAACGCAAACGACGTCAACACTGAAGAAAATGGCGCGCCCAAATCCCGCGATAGCAAACACGGCGCATGGATTGCTGCGCAACAGCAAGTCTGGAAAGACCCAGACTTCGCCGCTCGCGGGGTGTCGGTGTTTGCCTATGCCACAGTGCATGACAAAGCCGCCAGTATGATTGATCGCTCTGTGCAAGCAGGCGTCTTCTATACCGCGCCGTTCAAATCCCGTCCAAATGACGAGATCGGCGTCGCCATCTCCAATATCCATGTAAATGAACGTTACAAGGATAACCAGCAACAAATGAACGACCTGGCGGGCGTCAGCGACTATGACGATCCTCGCTACACGCCGACGCAAGGTTCGGAAACCAACATGGAAATCTACTACGGGTTCGGCGTCACCAAATGGCTGACCGTGCGCCCCAACATCCAGTTTGTTGGTAACCCCGGCGGTGTCAGTGAAGTCAAGGACGCGTGGGTCGCAGGTTTGAAGTTTGAGACCAGCTTGTAATCCAAATCTGAACCCAGATGAAAGAGTTAAACCAGCACAACGCGCTGGTTTAACTCTCGATTAGGCAGCCGACGATAATTAGAAATTCTTCAACAGGCCCACCAGCCATACAAACCAATAAGCCTAGTGATGCGATGAGGAAAATAGAAGTGGATAAAGAAGCAGCCGTTGAATCGTTGACTGACGTCATGGCCAAGTTTACTGCCTATATTGGTAAGCGCTTGCCGACCGACGTAAAAAAGAAGACCGCCCAACTGCGCGCAGCGGAAACCAATCCGCTGGCCATCGCCGTCTACGACTCCATGGCGGAAAACCAGGACTATGCTGACAAGCTCGACAGACCGAGCTGCCAGGACACCGGCGTGATTCAGTACTTCATCGCAGCAGGTGCTAAGTTCCCGCTATTGGGGGAACTTGAAAACATTCTGGAAAATGCAACTCTGGAAGCAACCATCAAAGGCCCGCTACGTCATAACGCCGTAGAGACCTTCGTCGAAAAGAACACAGGGACCAACACGGGCTCCAAAATTCCGTGGCTTGACTGGGAGATTATCCCGGACGCCGATTACGCAATGATCGATGTTTACATGGCTGGCGGCGGTTGCACACTACCGGGCTCCGCTAAGGTTTTGATGCCTGGTCAAGGCTACGAGGGCGTAACGGAATTTGTTTTCGACGTCATTACCTCCCGCGGCGTGAACGCTTGTCCGCCGTTGCTGGTGGGCGTCGGCGTGTCCACCTCCGTAGAGACAGCCGCCCGTTTATCCAAGCGGGCCATCCTGCGACCAGTCGACTCCAGCCATCCCAACGAAAATGCAGCCTTGATGGAACGGCTTCTTGAGGAAGGCCTCAATGAGGTCGGCATCGGCCCACAGGGCCTGACCGGCAACAGCAGTGTGATGGGTGTGAACATCGAGTCTTCAGCGCGCCATCCATCGACCATCGGCGTTGCCGTCTCCACCGGTTGCTGGGCACATCGCCGCGGCAAAATCCGCATCAATGCCGACCTGTCCTACGACATCCTCTCCCATGAAGGAGTAGTCCTGTGATTAAAGTCCTCAACACACCTATCAAGGACGAAGATCTCGCAGAGCTCAATGTCGGCGACGTGGTTTACCTGACTGGGCAATTGGTCACCTGCCGCGACGTGGCTCACCGACGCCTCATCGAGCTCAAACGTGAACTACCGGTAGATTTGCGCGGCGGGGCAATCTTCCATGCGGGCCCCATTGTGCGTAAAAAAGATGATGGCAGCTTTGAGATGGTGTCCATTGGCCCAACTACCAGCATGCGAATGGAGAAATTCGAAAAGCAGTTCATCGAGGAAACCGGCGTCAAGATGATTATTGGCAAAGGTGGCATGGGGCCCGAAACCACCGCAGGCTGCCTGGAGAACAAGGCCGTACATGCCGTATTCCCTGGCGGTTGTGCGGTCCTTGCGGCCACCAAGGTGGAGGAGATCGAACGCGCTGAATGGCAGGATCTTGGAATGCCGGAAACCCTTTGGGTTAACCGGGTCCGGGAGTTCGGTCCGCTGATCATCTCCATCGACACCAAAGGCAATAACCTTTTCGAACAAAACAAAGCGCGATTTAACGAACGCAAAGGTGCAATCATCGATAAAATCAACGCTCAGGTTCGCTTCATCAAGTGACCTGGTAGATCGGCCGCGACCTGGCAACGTGGCGGCCGTTCTTTATCAGAAAACACTTTGGAATCAAGCATGAACAATGCTCAAGACTTGGCTTTTTTTCACTTGCTAGCCAAACAAGGCAGCCTTGTCGCAACCGCCAGAGAGCTTGGCGTTACCCCTCCCGCAATTAGTAAAAGACTTTCCGCGCTGGAGAAAAGGTTAGGGGTGAGGCTGGTTAATCGAACTACCCGCTCGATGAGCCTTACCGCAGAAGGTGAACTGTATTACACCCACATCGCCCGCATCCTGACCCAGATCGACGAGGTAGAACAGCTCGTCAGCAGCCGTCGCGCTACGCCCAAGGGCCTGATACGGGTGAATGCATCGCTCGGTTTCGGCCGTCGCCACATCGGACCCGCCTTGGCCGCCTTCTACGCCCTGTACCCGGAAGTGGAGATTCAGCTAGAGATCAGCGACCATCCTTTGGACCTAGCTACCCACGGCTTCGATTTGGGCATTCGCTTCGGTACGTTGCCAGACGCTGCCTTCCACGCGCGTAAAATCGCCTCCAACCGCCGCCTGCTTTGCGCCTCCCCTATCTATCTCGAAAAGTACGGAACGCCGCAAAAACTGACGGACCTGCAACACCACAACTGCATCTTTATTCGTCAGAATGAATCGCCCTACGGCGTATGGAAATTCGCTAACGGCGAACGCACGGAAAATATAAAGGTACACGGCGCCCTGTGCTGCAATGACGGCGAGGTTGCCTTGAACTGGGCCCTGGAAGGTTATGGGTTATTGCTCAGAGCGGAATGGGATATAGCTCGTTATGTGCGTAGCGGACGACTGCGCCTCGTACTGGAAAACCATATGCCCACCCACGCGGACGTCTATGCAGTCTATCCACAGCAACTGCAACTCTCGGCACGAGTCCGGCACCTGATCGACTTCTTGATTGAACGCTTCAAACAGATCGACCACATCGACGATCGGGAATAGCCCTGCCGCCTCGCCACGACCATCTCAGCGCATAGCAAGGCCTGCGCGCTGTAAGCTCTGCGAACAATGCACCAGAATGTTATTGTTCATGCGCACTCACGAAGATCATTCAAGCCATGCAAGACGACATCCTTAAGCAATCCTTTGGTGGATTGATGGCCTTTATTGCCGTCGCCCGCGAAAAGAGTTTTACTCGAGCAGCGGCGCATCTTGGCCTGTCTCAATCGGCGGTCAGCCATGCCGTCAGCTCACTGGAGCGAAATCTGGGCACGCGCTTGCTTGCGCGCAACTCCCGCTCAGTCTCGCCAACGGAAGCCGGTGAAAGGCTACTGGCAACGGTCGGTCCCCGTTTCGAAGAGATAGACGCTGAATTACTGGCATTGTCAGAACTGGGCGAGAGCCCAACCGGGACCGTACGCATCACCGCATCGGATCACGCCATCCGATCGATCATCTCGCCAAAGCTAAAGAAATTCCTACCGAAATACCCTGGGATAAAAGTCGAGCTGTTCGCAGACAATGGACTCATCGACATCGCTGCGGATCGTTTCGATGCCGGCGTTCGATTGGGTGAAGCGGTGGCCCAAGACATGATCGCCGTACGCATCGGTCCCGACATGCGATTTACCGCAGTAGCGACCAGGCGCTACTTCGCCAGTCGACCAAAACCAGAGACACCCGAAGACCTGATGCAGCACAATTGCATCAATCTGCGTCTTCCCACCCATGGTGGATTGTGGCCTTGGGAGTTCGGGGAGGATGGTCGACAGCTTAACATTCGGGTTGACGGTCAGCTGATTTACAACAGCATTTATGATTGCCTTGACGCAGCCATTGCCGGTTTGGGTATCGCCTATGTACCTGAAGACATCGCCGAGCCCTACGTCAAGGCCGGCCACCTGATTCCGGTACTGAAGGACTGGTGCCCCCTGTGGACAGGACTTCATCTCTATTACCCAAGCCGTAGGCAACCCTCAGGGGCTATGACCTTATTGATCGCCGCCTTGCGACACGAGTCATGACGGATAAAAAAAGGCCCTGCACAGCGTGCAGGGCCTGAAAGAGCCATGAAGACTCAAGGGATGAAC
Organism: Pseudomonas sp. JV414; assembly: GCF_032424305.1. Classification (NCBI taxonomy): domain Bacteria; kingdom Pseudomonadati; phylum Pseudomonadota; class Gammaproteobacteria; order Pseudomonadales; family Pseudomonadaceae; genus Pseudomonas; species Pseudomonas sp. JV414. The sequence goes on from NZ_VYKC01000002.1 coordinate 460,590, forward strand.
GTTCCACCAAGGGCAAGTCAAGCGATGCGCACTACGACCTACGTTCAGACTTGAAGCCACAACATCCTGTACAAACCGGGCAGTTGCGGCTTCAAAGATGGGTTACTTCAGGTTGGTCCGGAAGAAAGAAGTCAGCTTGTCGAACGGAATGAGATTCACCCGATCATACAAGTCCACGTGGCCTGCGCCTGGCACGATGACCAATTCCTTAGGCTCACCCGCCAGCTTGAAAGCCTCTTGGCTGAATTCCAGCGAGTGTGCTTCAGAACCTGCGATGAACAGCATAGGACGAGGCGAAATCGACGCAATATCGTTGAACGGATAGAAGTTCATGAACTTCACGTTGCTGGTCAGCGTTGGATGCGTCGTCACGTCAGGCGACGACCCGGCTGGGGTGAACTCACCGCGTGGGGTGCGATAGAAATCGTAGAACTCACGCTGGATCGGATGGGTGTTAGCGTCCAGTTTGTGTACCGTCCCGCTGGTGTACTTGGTCTCACCACCAGTGAACTCTGCATAACGCTGTTCAGCCGCCTCTGCGATGATCTGCTTGCGCTGTTCAAGGGTCTGCGAATGCTTGAGGGCATCGCGATTGGCCGCTCCCATGTCATACATGCTGACGGTTGCAATCGCCCTCATCCGTGGGTCGATTTTTGCTGCACTGATGACGAAGCTGCCGCTGCCACAGATGCCCAGTACACCGATACGGTTACGATCAATGAACGATTGGGTGCCCAGATAATCGACCGCCGCGCTGAACGCCTCGGAGTAAATATCCGGCGCCACGGCATTACGGGGTTGCCCCTCGCTTTCGCCCCAGAATGATTGGTCTATCGCAAGGGTTACAAAGCCTTGTTCAGCGAGCTTCTGGGCGTAAAGGTTTGAGCTTTGCTCTTTGACCGCACCCATCGGGTGGCCAATGATAATCGCAGGGCTTTTGTTGGCCTTATTCAAATTCTTCGGCACATACAGATTCCCAACGACTTTCATGCGGTACTGATTATTGAAGGATACCTTCTGCTCAGTCACCTTATCACTCTTGAAAAAGTTGTTCGCGCCGTTGGACATATCGGCTGCCATTGCAGTAAACGAACTCGCCAGCAGGGCCAGCGTTAAAAATAATTTCTTCATGGTGTTGTTCCTAATTAAGAACCGATGTGTGGACATCCAGAACGACCGCGGCCTGACCCAGGCTCGATGAACGCCAGTAGAGTCCAATCCAGTTGGCCAGCTACGCTGAACGAGGCATTCGGCTTTTATGCCGGGCACTTCCCTTCATGGCATTACGTCTAAGCCCACAAAGGATCAATTCGTCGACGTCAATGTATTCGAGGCGCTGCCCGAAAAACACCACATCCAATTGAATGGAACCATGCATAAAAGTAATTAATAGAGATCGAATCGCCTGAGACCGAGGACTGGTGCACTGACGATTTTATTAGCGGCAGCTCAGGGACCGCCCACGGAGTCCGGGAGGCTCATCGACCTGCCCTTCAATCAATAACAAAAAAGATACCGGCGACCCACTGCGCCAAGCATCAATGTAACAGAATAATGCAAACCTAGTTGTCGACTTTTCCATCCCAGTTTCAAACTAGACCGCGTGGAACCGCAGATGCCTGGAGGGCTTCATTGCAAGTGCCCGTACTGCTCATCAGTAACCGGTTCCAGCCACTCGACATTTTTCCCGTCCTGTACCTCTTGAATTGCCAAATGCGTCAAGCCGGTGGAGTTCGTGGCCCCATGCCAATGCTTTACACCCGGAGGTGTCCAAATCACATCGCCAGGCCTGATGACGATTTTCTCCCCCCCTTCTTGCTGGATCCATCCAACGCCGGCCGTGACAATCAGATTCTGGCCCGCAGGATGAGTGTGCCAAGCTGATCGGGCCCCTGGTTGAAAGGTTACAGCACCTGCCGTAACCCTTGATGGCGGTCGCGCTGCAAATAATGGATCAACCCTGACGGTGCCGACGAAATTGCTGGAGGAGCCCAGGACAGAAGGTTGCTCCCCGTTTCTGGCAATTTGCATCGTGTTCTCAGGCTCATCGGCAGCGTGCAACGAACTTGAAATCATTAAGGTTGCGCTAAGCACTGACACGGCAAACGTTATTCTCATCGATAAGCTCCTGCTTGAAATGGGTACTCAAAAAAAGAAGGGACGGTACTGCCGATCATCCTCCAGAGGGGCGTATAACGTCCTGGATCCTCATCAATGCCGGCGCCAACCCCCGCACGATTTCGTTGGCCTTGGCCGTGGGCACCAGCTCCTTCGAACGTCGGATAAACAAGGGGTCTTTAAAGTGGACGCGCAGTTTCGCCAGCGTATTGCTCACCGCTGGCTGCTTTACGTTCAGTCGTTCGGCTGCCCGCGTCACGCCTCGCTCGCGATAGACCACCAAGAGAATGAACAAGGCATTGAGATCGATCGCCGTAAATAGCGCTTCATCAAGCTTCATCGTGCGGTCCCCTTCCGATTTGGGGCGTGAAACTGGCAAACGTCAGGTTGGAACATGACGTTACCAAATGATTGACCAACGCCGTCATCGACTCACTCTCAAAGTGCTCAGTCATCATCGATGCCGCGCTCCAGTAGCCACTGAAGACCCACAAACCAGGATCGCGGGAGCTGCGAATCACGCTATAGCCCAGGCATCCGTGTACTTTTTCAAAAGTCTCCGCGTACGCCTTTAAACGCTGTTCAAAGTGTTGGTCAACCTCTTCGATCACTCGAATCTCCAAGGTATTAACTGCGGCGATATTCATATCCGGCCCTGCTTTGCTTGGGTAATAAAATTAAATTACGACTGCGTGCAATGCCTGTGGTGCGCGCGTTCAAGTCTCGCATCCAACGAAAGCATTTCTGCTGCAGCAGCGAGACAAACCTAGCCCCGGCATCGACCGCTGGCTATACGGCACCTTGTTGATACGCTCATGAACTTTTCTCAACAGTGCTCGTGCTTGAACTGCGCCACCACGAGTCCCGTTGAACGACGGTAGCTAAGCCATGAGCGGCACGTCCTGCAAAGACAGATGTCGCCGAATCAAGAAGGCACCTATGAAAACAACGAGTTAAGAGCTATCGCGATAAACAGAATGGCATCACTTGAACATCGTCGGGTCGCGATCCGGTGAATGCCGACTGAGCATTTGGCAGCCATGAAACGCGGTCGAGAGGAATGCATCTACGCCGCGCGCTCTTCCAGGGAGATATATCCCGCAATAATTTACTGCCGTGGAAAGGCGTGACACCTCCCTCCCATAACCACCACGAGGGAAGCGCTAACGATGAGCAGCGCAAACCCCGAGAGACTTACTATCCCGAAGTAGCTTAGGAGCAAACCACCTACGGCACCTCCGCCAAAAATCCCCAAGTTGTAGATGGTCGTCAATATCGCCGTTGCCAGCTCCGCATTATCTTCTGCCACCCGCCCCGTCGCTGATTGGAAAACAGTAGGCATGCCGCCGAACGAAGCCCCCCACACAAATATCGCAGCCGAAGCGATCATTTGATACGGAGCCGCTATCAGAACAACCATCGTCACAGCTGTGCACGTCAACGCGGTGGTCGCTATAAGCCGCAGCCTCGTATCGACGAAACGTCCGGCGATCAGTACGCCCAGGATGGCGCCCGTACCGAACAGAAACAGGCCCTGAGCGGTCCCGCCTGACAGCCTGGTTTTTTCCGCGAGCGGCGCCATATAGGTGTACAGCGTGTAATGAGCCAGGATCGCGCAAAAAGCCGACAGCAAGATCACTCTCAACCCCGGGGTGCGAATGACGTCATGAATCGAAGTGCCGTCCTTGCGCTCCTCTCCCGGCATGGGCGGCACGACCAGCAAAACCCAAACGATGACAAGCAGCGCGAGCAGCGAAAGCAATCCATAGCTGAAACGCCATCCAAGCAATGAGCCCAGCATGCTACCCAGGGGCAAACCGGCGACCATGGCCACGGTACTCCCCGCCAGGGTAATCGCGACAGCCCGTCCCATGTCTTTGCGATCGACCAAGCGGATGGCATAACCACAGATGACCGGCCAGACAACTCCTGCGGCCAGGCCAGCCACCACCCGTGACGCGACCGTCAGCGCATAAGACGTCGAGATGGCGGTAATACCGTTAGCCACTGCAAAGCTCAGCACGAGCATGATGTACAACGATTTGCGAGGCAGACTTCGAGTGAGCGCCACAATGGGGATTGCGGCTGCAGCGGAGGCCAATGCATAGATGGAAACCAATAAACCGATACCAGCGGGGGGCTGTTCAAGGCTCTCCGACATCGCAGGCAGAACCGCTGCCGGCATCGTCTCGGTCAGAATGGTGAGAAACGCTGTAGTGGACAGGGCAAGTAGCCCGATCATAGGCAGGCGACCACTATGGGCACTCATGGCCAGACTCCTTAGTCGGATGCGTTCTTGCGAAGGCGCATTGATGCCTTGCGTATCAAAAAAACTCCGACGTTAGCAGGAAGCTGCTTCAGGAAATGCCTGCCTCAGTGAATGCTCCTATGAATCCAAGTGGTCACTGGATTGGCCTTGATCATCAAATAAAGCCAAAGCCCCCAACGCCCGTCACGGAAACTGGGGGCACTGAGTCAGACGCGAGCAGTTTTCTGTAGCACGGTCTTGCTGACCATGTAGGAGTCCAGGCTCCACGGCCCCCCCTCTCTTCCAATACCACTGTCCTTCACACCGCCAAACGGCGTGTCAGGATCCGGCGCACCGAAATGGTTAATCGACAGGACTCCAACATCCAGCTCACGACTCAATCGTTCAGCCTGTTCCAGTGAATTGGTGAACGCAAAAGCAGCCAAACCCACGGATAGACTGTTGGAAATCTCGATGGCCTCCTCAAGGGTCGAGAAACGAACCGCGACAGCGACCGGACCAAAAGGCTCATCGGTCATGATGGCGCAATCCAGTGGAGTGTCGACCAGCAGAGTCGGCGCAAAATAATAACCACGCTCACCTACACGATGCCCACCCACGGCAACCTTGCCGCCACGCGCCAATGCGTCATCGACAAAATGCTGCATCGCGGCGAGGCGCCGGACACTGGTGACCGGCCCCATGTCAGACTTCGTATCCATGCCGTTGGCCACACGTACCTGATCGGCGGTTGCCACAAACGCAGCGACGAACTCGTCGTAGATGCTCTCGTGTACCAGGAAACGACCTGGCGCAGCACACCACTGAGCGTTGATCCGAATTTTGCTCTTGAGTGCCATCTTGCCGATTTCCGCGGCATTGACCCCTTCGCAAACGATGACCGGGGCATGGCCGCCGAGCTCCATCAGCACCGGCTTCATGGCCGCACCCGCCAGCTGGCTCAAATGCTTGCCGACTGCCACCGACCCCGTCAGGGTCACCATGCGGGTCACTGGCGACTCGATCAGGGTCGAGGACACTAGCGCCGGGTTGCCAAACACCAGATTCAATACGCCCTTGGGCAAACCGGCTCGCTCGAAGCACTGAACCATGGCTACTGCCGCGCCAGGGGTTTCTTCTGGGGCTTTCAAAATGATGGAGCACCCGGCGCACAGTGCACCGCTGATCTTTCGCGACGGCGCGCTCAGCGGCACATTCCATGGCGTGAACGCCGCAACTGGACCGATTGGCTGACGAAGAATCGATTTCTGCATTTGGGCTTCGCCCGGAACGATGGTCCCGTAGGCTCGCAGGGCCTGTGCCATGTCCCAATCGAAGAAGCTCGCCGAACGCTCCACCTCCGCACGCGCATCTGCAATTAATTTGCCGTTCTCTCGGGTGATGATCTGCGCGATTTCTTCGGAACGTGCACGCACGCCTGCGATGGCACGACTGATGATGATATTACGCTCAGCCGCTGGTGTGTCCCGCCAGATTCTGAACCCCCGCTCAGCGGCGGCCAACACGCGTTCCAGGTCAGCGGTCGTGGCCCCAGGAACGCTGGTGAGCGATGCTTCGGTGCTGGGGTCCAACACTTCAAAGCAAGAGGGGCGGTCGAAAATCCATTCACCGTCGATGAAGAGGCCGACGCGCGGATGATCAGCATCGGCGATGACATTATTATTGGTTTCAATGGACATCTGAATTCCCTCTACATTTGGCGCCAAGGGGCTCGGTTGATATCGCCCTCAATCACCAAAAAAAACACTGCGCCGGAAAGGCTATTAATCAAATCTCGACCATCTCGAAGTCCAGCTTCGTCGCCGAACACTCAGGGCAAATCCAATCCTGGGGAACATCTTCCCACCGAGTTCCGGCAGGTATGCCCTCTTCCGGAATACCTTCGGCTTCGTCATACATGAAGCCGCATAAAATGCATTGCCAAATTTTGAATTCGCCCTCGGACAAGGCTTGTGTGGACGTGTCACTGCTCATGATTTTTCTTCCGTTTCGTTTCTACTTGTTGGCCCCTTTGCCGACCATGGGAAGCGTTTCGTAACCCTTGGGGGACAGCAACCAGGGCGTTGCTTTCATTAAAAGAACAACCGTTACCGGCCGCACACGGCCATCGTTGCCGTGCTTTTCATATGACTGATTTCAGCTCTCTCAGGGACAGCCCTTCATTGGCCGCTTTCGACAGCAGCGGACTAGGAGTCCAACGCCTGCCGTATTGCTCATGCCATTGCTGCACTTGCAGATGGATTTCCTTGGCCCCGATCGTGTCAGCCCAGTACAGCAGCCCTCCTCGATGGCGAGGAAATCCAAAGCCGTACAACCACATGACATCAATGTCACTGGCTCGATATGCCTTGCCTTCATCCAGGATCTTGCAGGCCTCGTTGATCGAGGCGAATAACAGACGTTTGAGGATTTCACTGTCGGTAAAGGTACGCTGAGGCGTGCCAAGCTCATGGGCGACGGTCGCGATGATCCGCATCACTTCTTCATCGTGACGAGGTGTGCGGCCACCTTCTTCATAGCGATACCATCCGACCCCATTTTTCTGGCCCTTGCGGCCCAGCTCGACCATCCGATCCGGGACATGGAGCTTCCTGTATTGAGGGTCAGCTGCCGCGCGACGCTTGCGCGTGTCATAGCTGACATCCAGACCGGACAGATCGCTCACAGCGAACGGCCCCATCGGATAGCCAAATTCAACCATGACCCTGTCGATCTGCTCAGGGCGTGCTCCCTCCTCAAGCAGTAGCATCATTTCCGTGACCAGCGGCGCGCGACTGCGATTTGCCGCGAAGCCATCGCACGTCCCGGAGACCGCACAGACTTTTTTAAGATCGCGGCCCATCTTCATGGCCCGCACAACTGTCTCGATCGAGGTTTGATCACCCTTCACGATTTCGCACAGTTTCATCGCGTTCGCGGGAGCGAAGAAATGAGCGCCGGCGACGTACTGCGGTCGGCCTGTCATGTTGGCCATGACGTTGATATCAATCGCGGAAGAGTTCGTCAGCAACAGCGCGCCAGGCTTCATCACGGCATCGAGTTTGGTGAATACGTCCTTCTTCAAATCTATCCGTTCAAACACCGCTTCAACCACGACATCGCAGTCGCCGATTTCTTCGTAGTGGGAGACAGGCTGGACAAACTGAAGGCACGCATCCATCTCTTCCACGGTCATGCGTCCGCGCTTGACCTTTACGGCGTAGATGTCACGTATGCGCTGCAGGCCCCTGTCCAGTGCTTCGGCACTCGCTTCCAGGAGCTTCACCACAATGCCTGCGTCAGCGAAGCAAATGGCAATACCCGCGCCCATTGTTCCCGCGCCGATCACCGCAGCGGACGTCACACCAGCAGGCTTGAAACCCGGGGGCGCATCCGGAACCTTGGCAGCCTCACGCTCAGCAAAAAATGCATAGCGAAGTGCCTTGGCAACATCAGACCCCTCCAGCTCAGAAAACAAGCGGCTCTCAACCTCTAGAGCCTCATCAAACGACAGGCTGAAAGCTGCTTCGATACAGTCGATCGCGTACTGTGGCGCTTTGTTGTGAGGAGACTTTTTGGCTGCTTCGCGGCGTGCCGCTTGCAGCACATCCATGGTTGTCGCATCCATCGGTTCGAGCACCAAATCGCGTACGCGCTGCGGTTGAGCCTGCGCCACGGCCTTTGCATAGCTTACGGCGGCATCACGAAGCTCTTGGCTTTGTGTTCCTGGAACAATCTGGGAGATAAGCCCGATCTTCAATGCTTCGACGGCATGGACATGGCGGCTTGAGACGAGCAAATCGGTGGCTACGGCAGCCCCGACCAGCCTCGGCAAGCGCTGCGTACCGCCGCCTCCCGGTATCAACCCGAGAGCGACCTCGGGCAATCCGAGCTTGGCTGCGGGCAATGCAATCCGGTAATGGCAAGCGAGGGCGTGCTCGAGACCGCCTCCCAGCGCATATCCATGAATAGCCGCGACAGTCGGCTTGGCGCCGGCGTCAAGTGCCGCGGCGCTCATGCGGGTAGTGATTGTTCTCGCCTTGCCAAACTGTCGAATATCAGCACCCGCGATGAAATTCTGACCGCCCCCCATCAACACGATCGCCGCGACAGCCGGGTCGGCGTTCGCATGGGCAACGGCGTCAATGATGCTCCCTCTCATCTCGGGAGTCAGGGCGTTGACGGGCGGATTGTTGACTGTGATTACGGCCACAACGCCTTCGACTTCGTAACTGACCATCAGGCTTTCGCTCATCTCATCTTCCTGTCAAAAAAAAATAAGGCCTGCCCCTACCCCGCGACCGCTCGCATCCAATGAGCATCCTGGTTTGGCCCGGAAATTTGAGTGCAGCGCCATCCTGCGCTCCAAACAACGTTGAATCGATGGTAGCATGAGTTTTGATAATCAGCACAGATTTCACTGACCGGAACTTTGCGTCATACTACTTTTGTCTTTTACGGTGGGCCGCCCCCCCCCTGAACGAAGGTACCGGAAAGCACATTCGAGCTTCATCTTCATGCACTGAGGAAACCCTAGAGATGACAATAAAAGGCAGGGCATACATCGTCGGAGCGTATGAGCACCCCCTACGCAAGGCCCCCCATCATTCGGTGGCGCAGCTACATGCGGAGGCGGCGAAAGGAGCAATTGAAGACGCGGGATTAAGCAAAGATGACATCGACGGATATTTCTGCGCGGGCGATGCACCCGGCGGGAATGTATGGTCGATGGCCAACTACCTGAATCTGGACAAGCTGAGGCATGTCGATTCGACCGATATGGGAGGATGCTCTTATCTCGCCCATATCGCCCACGCTGCAGAATCAATAGCAGCGGGCAGATGCAACGTGGCGCTGATTACACTGGCCGGTCGCCCCAACTCTGAAGGCATCTCTGGGATACAGGCGCGCGTACGAGGCGTCAATCTACCGGACGCGCCATTCGAGATGCCCTATAACCCAGTCACGTTGAACCTCTATGCCATGTGTGCGATGCGCCACATGCATGAGTACGGCACAACCAGCGAGCAACTGGCCTGGGTCAAGGTCGCTGCCTCTCATCATGCGCAACACAACCCTCTGGCGATGTTGCGCAAAGTGGTCTCGGTCGAAGATGTATTGGCATCGCCGATGATTTCTGACCCCCTGCGGCGTCTCGACTCCTGCGTCGTGAGCGACGGCGGCGGCGCAGTTATCGTTGCCCGCCCGGAGATTGCCAAGGCCCTCAACAGACCACGGGTACGGATACTTGGCTGCGGTGAATCCACTAAACACCAGATGGGTGGACGCCTCGACTTGAGCTATACCGGCGCCGCGTGGACCGGCCCTCGAGCTTTCGAAGAGGCAGGTGTGACGCCGGCCGACATCCAGTACGCCTCCATCTATGACAGCTTCACCATCACCGTCATCCTGCAACTTGAAGACCTGGGATTCTGCAAAAAAGGCGAAGGCGGAAAATTCGTGTCGGACGGCAACCTTATTTCGGGCATCGGCAAGTTGCCGTTCAACACCGATGGCGGCGGCCTGTGCAACAACCATCCCGCCAATCGCGGCGGGATCACAAAAATAATCGAAGCCGTACGACAGCTTCGAGGCGAGGCTCATCCAAAGGTGCAAGTTCCCAACTGTTCGCTAGCCCTCGCCACCGGCATCGGCGGCGCGATAGGTCATCGGCACGGTGCAGCCACCGTCATCATGGAAAGGGAGTAAAAACATGTCGACCCCCTACACAGAACGCCCCATCAGCGACCCCATCCTGAACCCCGGTGATGAACCCTATTTCGACGCGGCGACCGAGGGGCGTCTGCTCTTGAAGAGCTGCAATGCCTGCCATCAACCGCATCATTATCCTCGTGCGTTGTGCCCGTTTTGCTGGAGCACCGATGTCGAATGGATCACCGCAAGCGGGACTGGGGCGATCTACACCTTCAGCATCACACGACGTGGCGCATCAGCACCGTACTGCATTGCCTATGTGCGCCTCGACGAGGGACTGATGATGCTTACGAACATTGTCGATGTTGATCTGGACAGTGTTCGCATCGGGCAGCGGGTCAGGGTCGCGTTTAAAGAATCAGAAAGCGGCATGTCCGTTCCCATGTTCACCATTGACCATTCGGAGGCTTGAATGAGCAGCCGCGCCGTACTCTACAGCGCCGTAGGTGATGTCATCACGCGCTATATGATTGACGTAGACAGCGCAACGCTCCACAGGATGGAAAGCGTCACTGTGGCCTCAAAGGTGCAATACGCATGGCCTCATCCATCCGGCGGCTTCCTGTATGTCTCAACAAGCGACGGTGGCCCGAGGGTGGAGTCCCATCACAATCAAGTCAGCGCTTACTCGTTGGGACCTGACGGGCAACTCAACACTCACGGCTTACCTGCGCGACTTCCCTACCGAGCGGTACATTTGTGTATCGACCCCCTGGGACGATTTATCGTCAATGCCCACAATTTCAAGCGCGGCTCATTGACTGTGCACCGCATCAACGCAGACTGCACAATTGGCAGCTGCCAGGCTCAGGATCCGAACACCGACTTTGGGGTCTATCCGCACCAGGTCATGTTTTATCCATCCGCCAAACACGTCCTGGTAGTTGACCGCGGCAATAACGCAACGACAGACAAGCTGGAAGATCCCGGGGCACTCCGTTCATTTCGGCTAACTGAAGAACATCTCCAAATGAGCGATGTGGTTGCGCCGAATCATGGCCATGACTTCGGCCCGCGGCATGTCGACTTTCATCCGACGCATCCATGGCTTTACGCAGCCGACGAGCGAACCAACCGTCTCTACATGTTCCGACATGACGGTGACCGGATCGAGGCCGAGCCAGCCTTCACGCGGGGAACGCTGCGAACCCCTGAGCACGTGCACCCACGACAACTCGCCGGTGCAATCCATGTCCATCCAAGCGGGAAGTTTGTTTACCTGGTAAATCGCGCAGATGCGACGCACTCCCACCAGGGGCGCCCAGTGTTCTCCGGAGGTGAAAACAACATAGCCGTCTACGCTATCAACCCTGAAACAGGCGAGCCCACACTTGTTCAGCATGTGGACACTCGTTCCTTTCACGTCCGAACATTTGCCTGTGATCCCAGTGGCCGCTTGCTCGTCACGGCGAGTATCAAGGCCTTGGCCGCATACGATGATGAAAAAGGGCTGACCGTAACGCCCGCGACACTGTCGATATTCCGGATAGGTGATGACGGGCATCTCAAGTACGCTCGAAGCGTTGATGTCGAGACGCCAGGAAATCAACTTCAGTACTGGATGGGTATTGTCGGGCTACGTTGATTGAGCGGTAATGCGCCGATGGTCCCCCACTGCCAGCAGTGGGGGACTACGATTAAATACGATTGAGCAACCGGCCGCCGTCCACCGCCAATGAGATACCCGTGATGAAATTGGCTTCATCGGACGCAAGAAACAGGGCCGCGTTCGCAACATCCCAAGCGGTTCCCTGGCGGCCGAGCGGCACCTTGGCGTTGCGCTCCGCGCTGACCTGCTCACGCGTCTGGTTCCACGCTTGAATACGCGCCTCGACCGCCATCGGCGTCGAGATCAAGCCCGGCAGGATGCAGTTCGCCCTGATCCCATAAGGGGCATTTTGAAGCGCCAACTGCTCGGTGAAAGCAATGACACCCGCTTTTGTAGCCTTGTACGTTACATAGGGATACTTACCCAATGCCGCCGCGGATGACACATTGACGATAACCCCGCCCCCTTGTTCACGCATGATTGCTACTGCGTGCTTACAAGCAAAGACGGTACCGCGAAGATTGATACGGCAAATGTTATCGAACTGATCTTCGGTGATGTCCATCAAGTCGCCGTCACCACCGGCGAGGCTGACCCCCACATTGTTGTGCAGGACGTCCAGGGACCCCCAACGTTTTTTTGCCATCTGCATGGCAAGGGCCAACTCGTGTTCCCGGGTCACATCCGCAGAAAATGCTGCAGCGGAGCCGCCCTCTTGAATGATCATCGCCGCAGTTTCCTCAGCGGACTCGATTTGCCGATCAACGGCCAGGACGTGCGCCCCTTCACGCGCAAATCGAATGGCCGCCGCTCGACCGTTACCCATGCCTTCGCCCGGGCTTTGTCCAGCACCAATAACAACAGCAACTTTCCCGGCAAGCCGCCCTGCCGGTGTGTGCCCCTGCGTTTGATCCAGTGACCTTGCCATTTCCGCCCTCTCTTATTTTCATGTAAGCGATTGAACTAACTGATAATTTCAAATAGTAGACTGGCACCAACGTCGTTTTCCTGAACAGGTGTCGACCCTCGACCTGCCATAGAGACGGTCAGGTAGGTAACGCCTGCGCCCGGACGGATGTCAAAATCGATACTATCACATGTTCTTATTATCGATACCTGTTCCAATCATCAGAACCACGAAAATCCAGACTGACTCTTTATCCAACGACATGATGCCTGTACAAATCGTGGTCATGCCGTTTTCGCGGTGCTATTATTAGTTCTATCTAGCAGCATCTGTTTCATTGATCGAAACCATAAATTTCCCACAAAAATAATAGGAGGGAAAAATGACATCGAACGCCACCATACTGATCGGCGGGGACTGCGGCCCCACGCATGGAGCGAAAGACGGCTTCCCGGTGGAGGGGTACACAGAACTCGTCCTGCCGACTCTTGCCTCGGCCGATATGCGTTTCATCAACTGCATGCGCACCTACTCGGATCGCACCGTGCGCGCAGACCATGCCCCTCAAGTCGGTCAGCCCGTTGAAATGGCTGCTATTTTCACCAATGGCAGGTTCGACGCGGTGACTCTGGCAAACAATCACAGCTACGACAGCGGCCCGGATGCCCTCGTGGATACCCGGGACTTTTTTGTCTCGCGCGGCATCCAGGTGACAGGCGCAGGTCGGGATCTGGAAGAAGCACGACGTCCAGCCATCATTGAACACGACGGCATCAAGGTCGGTTACTTGGGCTATACCTCGCTCGGTCCTGCCGGCAGCGAGGCAGGACTGCAAAAACCTGGCGTGACCAGTATCAAGGTCGATACCTCCTATGAAACACGAGGTCCCCACCAGCCCGTTCGCATTCGCACGGAACCTGACTCCAGCGACCTGGCGAACCTGGTCGAGGACATCAAGAAGCTGAAAGGTGAGGTAGACGTCGTTATCCTGGCTTTTCACTCCGGCGTCATCCGGCTGCCGCGCGTGATCTCCGATTACCAGGTGACCGTAGCCCATGCTGCCATTGATGCAGGTGCAGATATGGTGGTGTGCCACGCACCGCATATTCCCAAAGCGATCGAGATGTATAAGGGCAAAGCCGTCTTCTACAGTCTCGGCGTGTTCGCAATGACCAAGTCGTTTCCCGCGCCTTCATGGAGCGAGCCCGCCTGGTCTCACGGTGCGGTTCGCAATCACGCGGACCTCGATCCCGAATATCCTTTTATGCCCTACGGCAAGGCCTGTACGTTGAGCTTGCTCGCCAAAGCAGTGGCGACCAAAGACGGCATACAAAAGGTTTCGTTCCTTCCGATGGTCATGGACGCACGGTATCGGCCTGAAGTGCTGAATCACGACGATCCTCGATTCCAGGAAGTGCTTTCCTACCTGGAGTGGGCCTCCGAAGACATGCCACATCGATTCAGCGTCGAAGGCAATGAAATCATCGTGTCGGAGTAAATCATGGACTTGAAGATCAACGGAAAAGTGGCAGTCATCACCGCCGCCAGCGCAGGTTTAGGCAAAAACATTGCTCACGCGCTGGCAGCCGAGGGCGTTCATGTGGTGCTGTTTGCACGTTCGGCGGACAAACTGACCGCCCTCGCCCAGGAAATAACGGCAAAGCACGGCGTGCGTGCAGTCGCGGTTCCCGGCGACATGCGCGTCGCCGCTGATGTAAAGCGCCTCGCCGACACGGTGAACGCTACATTCAACGGCACCGACATCCTCGTCCTGAACACGGGACGAGCCCCCAATCCGCTGCGGGCGACGCTCGACGAAACTGAAGAGGAACGGTGGCAAGAGGCCTATCAAAATCAACTCTGGGGGACCATCCAGGTCGCCAAGGAAATGGTTCCTCAGATGCTCAAGAAACAATGGGGTCGCGTCATCGCCATTACCTCGGCATCGGTGAAGCAGCCCATGCCGCACCATAGCCTTTCAACCGTTTTTCGCGCCGGCGTCACCGCGTACATGAAACATCTCGCGAACGAGGTGGGCTCTTGCGGCATCACTGTCAATTGTGTAGCGCCGGCATTGATCGACACATCGCACCGCACCGGCACCGCCGCGTACACCCCGGAGCAGGCAGAGGCACGCCGCAAACTCACACCGCTCGGCCGCATGGGGGAGCAAGACGAGGTCTGTGGCGTGGTCGCGTTTCTCGCATCCACACAGGCGGGTTTCATCACTGGATCGAGCATCAGCGTTGATGGCGGCATGATCGGTTCATTGCTTTAGCGTTCAGGCAATACGCTTTCATCGCACCCCAGGACAATAAAAGTATCTGCACCATTCCCCCGATACGCCGCATGCGTCGGTTGAATGGTCACAAGAGAGGCGACAGGCAATGAAAATCGGATACATCGGACTCGGTGCCCTCGGCAGTCAACTCGCTCGTCGATTCCTGTCTCACTCGTTATGCGTGTGGGATATCAACACGGCCGCCGTCGACACGTTCAAGAAACTGGGCGCCGACGTCGCGCCCACGGCGGCCGACCTGGCTCGCCGGTGTGACGTCATCTTCCTGTGCCTGCCACGCAGCTCGGACGTCAGGTCTGCGCTGTTCGGTCCAAACGGCCTCGCGGCCGGATTGGTGCCGGGGACACTGATCATTGATCAGACAAGTGGCATTCCGGGTGAGACCAGACGTATGGCCGAAGAACTGGCCGAACGCGGTATCGACATGATGGATGCTGCGGTGTCTGCAAGTCCGCTGGTCGTTGCCGAAGGCAAAGCCACGCTGATGGTTGCGGGCTCGGATACGGTTTACGAGCGCGCCCTCCCCGTTTTACAAGTTATTACCCAAACGATTTATCGTTGTGGCGACAGGGTCGGCGACGGCCAAGCCATGAAAATGGTCAACAACGCCATGAATGCTGGCTGCCGACTAGGGACCCTTGAGGTCGTGGCCATGGGCAAAAAAGCCGGCCTTTCACTGCCCCTGATGGCGGACGTGTTGAACCGCAACAAAGCGCGAAATCAAACCACAGACAGGATGCTGCCCGCGCTCGCCCAGGGAAAACCCTCCACCAATTTCGCCCTCGCTTTGATGCTCAAAGACGTCGATCAAGCCGTCGCGCTGGGAATGTCCAGGGATGTCCCGATGCCGCTAACCGCTCTGGTCAGGGCATTGTTGCAAATCGGAACCAACACCTTGGGGCCAAACGCGCAGCTCGAAGACATGGTCGGGCTCATCGAAAGCATGGCGGCGACAAAATTGTACGACGGCGATGCCGTGACGCCGAACACGGATGGTGCCCCTCAAGCGTGCCCTGAAGATCACGCCATCGAGCTGGTCACAGGTGCGATCGCATCGCTATGCAGCGCGATTACTTATGAATGCACGGCGGCAGGCCTGCGATATGGGCTGGCATTGGAAGACATGGCACTGGTCCTGGAAAAGACATCGGGATGGAGTGAATCCTCTCGCTCTATTTATACCCAATTGTTATCCAGTCACGCCCTGGATAACACGGCACTCTCGAGCGAAAAAACCATCCTCAAAGCGGCCTGTTTGCGCGGCAACGATCTTGGCGCTCCCATGTTGATCGCCAATGCTGCACGAAGCCTCTTCGAGCAAGCGGATCATCAGATCAGCGAACCCGTCCCGATAAAAGACTTGAGCACGTTCTACAGCTCTATTTCCGCGGTTCAGTTCAAGCCCTCCTCCAACTGCAATTGATTGGCGGCTCACGAATAGTGAGCGTGGAATCGATCGAGGTCTATATGAAAACCAAAATCTGTCCTGATGCGGCGGTAAGCCAGTGGCACCTTCTGCAGGAAACAAGCCCACGCTCGGCTACCTGCCTGGCCCGGCAAACCTCGCCAACCTATTAACAAATAGTGAACGCGTATTGCTTTTAAACCCCAGCAACACGCGTCTTTCTAACATAACCTCCGTTAGCGGATTGCGTCATCGCAGAAACGCTTTTCACAAACGTTACGCTCGCTGACTACCACGATTCATCCGGCGAAAACGCAACATTGATCCACGCCTCGAACATCTCTAAGGCCTGATGGCGAAGCAACACTGTTTCATCCTGCAGTCTTGATGCATCAGCTTTGCATCAACTAATAAAAACCATCCTGTCACAGGAGAAGACGCATGACGAAGACGAAAACGACCAGTTCTCGGCGATCGCTAGCCGCTGGCGCTATCGGGAACTTCGGTGAGATCTACGATTTCGCTGTATTCGGGTTCTCAATACCCATTTTATCCGTCCATTTTTTTCCCGGCTCAGATCGAACTGCCGCGCTTCTGAGCACGTTCGCAGTCTATGCAGTGGCCTTCGTAGCCCGCCCCCTGGGTGGCTTGATGTTTGGCTATCTGGCGGACCGCCTTGGCCGTATCAGGGTCATGGCGATGACCGTTTGGCTCATGGCACTAGGCACCGCGATCATCGGGCTGCTTCCGACCTATGCAACCATCGGGATCGCCGCACCGTTACTGCTGTTGCTCTGTCGAATCGCACAAGGCTTGGCACTGGGTGGCGAAACGACCGGCTCGACCAGCTACATCGTCGAGTCGGCACCGGAGAATCGCAGAGGATACTGGCTTGGCTTCACGCTGATTTTCTCTCACCTGCCCAACGCCGTCGTGGCCGGTTTGGTCGTCGCACTCCAGCTTGGAGCGGGGGATCAAGCGTATTCAGACTGGGCGTGGCGCGTCCCTTTCCTTCTTGGAGGCATTATCGGAGTGGTCGGGTTCTGGCTGCGCCGCAACATCGATGAGCCTGAAGAGTACAAGCAAGCCCGCCAGGCCAGTAAAGCCAGCAAAATCAAGAAGAATCCGCTGATAGCGGCCATTCGCTGCGGTGGATTGAGGGGTATGTTGCACGTGTTCATGGTCCAACCGGTTTTTTCGGTAGGGGCTTACCTATTGCTCGGCTTTATGTACACCTTTCTAATTGAGGTCGGAAAGCTGGATTCCACCTCGGCTTTGATCTCAAACGCCATCGCCGTCATCGTACTTTCAGCCCTACTTCCGTTAGGAGGTTTATTGAGTGATCGGTTTGGCCGCAAGCGAGTACTGACATTTGGTGCGGCATGGATAGCGCTCTCGGCATATCCGGCCATGTACTTGGCTGCCTCGGGTTCTTTCGCTAGCGCCGTGGCCGGGCAAACACTCCTCGCTGCCGGATTGGGGATTTATGGGGCAGCCAGCTTTGTGGCCGCAGCGGAATTTTTCCCGACATCGTTCCGTGCAACCGGACACGCCATTTCCTATCAGACAAGTGTCGCGATGTTCGGCGGAACGTGCCCATTGATCGCTGCGTACCTGTCCCAGGCGTTTGGCTCCCCGCTGGCGCCGGCCTTTTACGTCACGTTGATTGCCGTGCTCTGTCTGATCACAACTCAGTTTGTTCCTGAGACTCGTGGAATAAACCTGCGCACCTCAGTGGGCAACAAGGCAAGCAACAAGGCGAGTGAACTACCGCAGCCCCAGAAGACAATGCGGCAAGAGCTCTCTACATAACCCTTTTTGCAATCAACTGATCGGTGAGCGGCTCAAGATGTGTGCGGACTGAAAACAGTCCGCTTCATCGGCGGAGCCGCCGAACATATCGCACCCGAGCAGAATCGGGTGTAAAGGCGACTACCGCGTGAAATTGGCCGTTTGCCCGTCCTCCCTGTTTATGGGCTTCACAATGAAAATAAAAAACAAGCTTGTGCTGACGTTCGTATTGGTCGCCTTTATACCCGTGAGCCTGGTCGCAGTGGTTTCCGTGACCAACACGCGAACGCTAGCGGCTGATCAGTTTATGGATGGCAGTACGCGGGAAATACGCCAGATCGATGGCAACATTCGCCAGTTTTTCGAGGCAAGCCTGCAAAATGTCGATCAAATGGCAACCGATCCAGTTTATGTATCGGTTGGCGCGCTGAAGAACTATCAGACCGGTGATGCCGCCAGCCGGCCATTGCCTCCTGCGGCCCAGCAACTGATCGAAAGGTTTGCTCATTACGGTGCAGCCCACCCGTCCGCGGCGATTCTCTCCATCGGCCTGGAGGACGGCTCCTATGCCAAATGGCCAGATGATCCTCAGTTGGCCAACTACGATCCACGTTCACGCCCCTGGTATAAAGCGGCGATGGCGAGCCCTGGCAAAACCGTACGAACACCCGCTTTTTACCCGGCTTATGATTACGGTAAGGAAGATGCAGCACTGGTGGGGACAGCCAGGGCAATGATCACGAGCGATGGCATCGTCAAAGGTGTGTTAGCCGTGAACGTGTCTTTGAAAAACCTCACCGAGCTGGTCAAAAGCATCAAGCTTGGCGAAAGCGGCTACGTGATGTTGATCGAGGACGGCGTCGTACTGGTAGACCCCCGCGACACAACGCATAGCTTCAAGCCGCTCAAGGACCTGGGCGAGGCCTATGCAAAGTTGGCCGCCACCCCGCAGGGATCAACCGAGGTTGAACTCAATGGGATCCCTTACATGGCCAACGTCTGGACGTCGCCTGATCTTGGCTGGCGCTATATCGGCTTGATCGAGCGCAGTGAAGTCATGAGCGCGGCCACTCGCATGACCTACCTCACCGCCCTCATCGTGGGAGGATTGACAGTCATTTTTGCCCTGGTCGCCGTGGCATTTTCCAAGTCCATCGTCAAACCCATCAGCCAGGTCAGCACCGGACTGCAATCGATCGCACAGGGCGAGGGAGATCTGCGTCGCGAACTAGAGTTTCAGGGTAACGACGAAACCGCTGAGCTGGCAGGCTGGTTCAATAAGTTTCTCACCGCCATACGTCAGTTGATCCAACACATCGGCGCCGCATCGAGCAATCTGCAAAATGCCTCGAGGGTTAACAGCGAGGTTGCCAACAACATGAACGAGGCCGCCGGGAGACAGCGCGAAGCGGTGGAATTGGTGTCGACCGCGTTCAACGAGATGGTCGCAACCGCCAATGAGGTGGCCCGCTCATGCAGCGGCGCAGCAGAGTCCGCCGAGAACGGACATCGCCGTGTGGCGGAGGGCAAGCAGCAGATCGAGATCACCACGGACAACGTGAATCGCCTGGGACGCCGTCTGACCGAGTCGTCGCAGTCCATGACAGAGCTCGAAGCCGGCAGCCGCAGCATCAACCAGATCCTTGGCACCATTCGCGCCATTGCCGAGCAAACCAATCTGCTGGCCCTGAATGCAGCCATCGAAGCCGCCAGGGCGGGTGATCAAGGTCGAGGATTTGCAGTGGTGGCAGATGAAGTCAGAGCACTGGCCAAACGCACATCCGATTCGACCGGCGAAATCGAGCAACTGCTCGGCGCCCTAGGCAGCAAGACCCAGGAGGTGATGGGCAAAATGGGAAGTTGCCTTGAGCTTTCGCGAGCCAGTGTGTCGTCCATCGAAAGCACCCGGGACAGCTTTGAAGGCATCCAATTGTCGGTCAATGAAATAAGGGATCAAAACCTGCAGATATCCGCCGCCGCTGAAGAGCAGCATAGCGTGGCCGAAGAGATCAATCGGCATATCCAGCAGATTTATGACGAGGCTCGGCTGGTGGAGAGCTTGGCCAACTCTGCACAGGATGACTCCGGCAAGTTGTCGAGTCTGTCAGATGAGCTGAACGGTCTGGTGGGACGCTTCAAATCGTGAACCGTCGTCGTTCGCCTGGAAGTCCCAACTGGTCCATTCGCATGGAAGTGACCAGCGGAGCGTTTCGTTCTCGCGATGAGCCGCTGTCAAGACATCCAGGCTTGAGGTCAGGCGCACATCATCAGTCGGATGTAGGGGCGGGCAAGGCCACCTCTCCACCGAATTGTCGCGATATGACTTCGGCACCTTTGACTGCCAACTCGATAAACTCCTTTTCATTCATGTTCATTCGGACAGTCGGTGCCCCCACCGACAAGCAATAGTGCACTTCTTGATTGACGTCCTTGATGGGTACCGAGATCGCCGAGATGCCTAACAGCCGTTCGCCATGGGAAACGGCATAACCCTGCTCCCGGATCATGGCGAACTCTTCAAGCACCGCGCCATTGGTGCGCTTCGTCGCTTTGGCAACATTTTTGACTAACGGGGTGAGCTGGGCTTTGGGCATATAGGCCATCAAGACCTTTGAAGCAGACCCTACCAACAAGGGAATCTGTTCACCCGCCTGGACCACCGCGCGCAACGGTGCCGAGCTGGTAGTGACCGAGTCGAGACAGACTCGATTGCGATCACTCACCGCATGGATGGAGACTGTTTCTTCAGTCTGCTCAGCGAGTTCTTGCAATACGGGTCGAGCGATCTCACGAATACCCAGGGTACTTTTTACCAGGCCAGCCAAGCGCGTGAACCGGAAGGACAAGCAATATTGCTGCTCGAGACGTACCAGGTAGCCAGCCTTTTCAAGACTCTGGACAATACGAAACGTCGTCGACTTCGGTAGCTCGATACGGTCTGCAATGTCTTGAAGCGTAAGGCTGCTGCGGTCTGAACTAAAGCTTTCGAAAACTGCCAAGATACGTTGCACAGAGCGCATCATTCTTGAAAAACCCCATCAAAATCGTTGATCGTAACGATCCTCCTCGACACGAAATGCTTCATTCGCCAACAAACGAGAATCAGTCTCAAAATAACATACTAGCATGACGCTATTTCACTCGCCAACTTCAGTTCCACCCACCGAACTCGAGAACGGAGGCACATCGAGACGGCTGGCGACCGCGCCTTGTTCAGTCGGGCACCGTTACCAGTTGCGTGCCCAGCCAACGTTTATCCGAAACCAACGTGCGAACGACGTCAGCCAAAACAACACGTGCTGCCAAACCCGCCGGCGACAACTCATCGTCCGACAAACTGGCGACTTGATTCAAGCGGGTAAAATTGAACTCGGAAATGGGTACCGTATCGAAACGGTCTTTATCATGCCTTGCAAGTGCCGCGCTAGGTTGCACCGTCATCCCCAAGCCCGCCCCCACCGCGTCCATGAGTATCGCAAGCCCGTCGATTTCCGCGATGACGTTCATCGTGCAGCCTTCTCTTTCAAAAGCATTGTTTATCAGCGCCCTGAGGCCGTGCGTACTGCCGGGCAATATAAGGGGGACGTTGGAAAGCTCACTGATTGACAGCGATTCACTCTTGCGGACCAGGGAAAAGTCAGCTGCGGAAATAGCGAAAAGACGTTCATTTACCAGCGGTTGAGTGCTGAATCTGCGCCCATGATCAGCGCCAAACAATATCGCAAGATCGATCTGTCTAGCACTCAGCATCCGCTCCAGGTTGCCCGATAACGCCTCGACAATACGAAGGGAAATATCCGGGTATCGCTCTCGCATCGCCTCCATGAACGGCAGTGCAACGACGCCTGAGGTGGATGGAGCCAATCCCACCGTGACATGCCCGGCGAACCGTCCAGTCCTGGCCGCGTGGGCCGCATCCTCTGCGTTGCGCAACACCAGTTGTGCTCGATGCCAGAATGCCAATCCGGCGCTGGTGGGCTGCACGCCGCTCTTCTTTCTTAGCAGCAACCGAACGGACAGTTCATTCTCCAGTCGACTGATTTGTTGACTGAGGGCCGAGGTGACAACATCGAGTTCAAGCGCTGCTCGCCCCATGCTTCCACACTCAACTACCCGGACAAAGTAGCGCAGTTGACGCAGTTCCATCGGACACCTCCACTATCACAACGATGCCTGGACCGGTCGGTCCAGGCACGACACGCTATTTGCCGATAAAACGCGGTTTCCTTTTTTCCTTGTAAGCTTTGATGGCCTCCTTGTAATCATCCGTGGATTGCACCACGGCCATCTGCGCAGCCACCGACTCCAAGCTCGTCCGTAAATCGGTCCGCAGCGATTGGTATAGCAGCTTCTTTATGCTGCGTTGCTGGATGGGAGGGCCATCCGCCAGGCGTGTAGCAAAATCCAGCGTTTGCTGCATGAGCTCGTCATCACTGAATACTCGGTTGACGATGCCCAATGCCAACGCCTCTTCAGCACTGACGAAATCGCCCGTCCATAATAATTCCAGGGCTTTCGCGGTACCGACTATGCGCGGCAGCAAATAGCAACCGCCATTTCCAGGGATCAGGCCAACACGAATATAAGCCTCAGCAAATCGAGCCGACTCTGATGCGAAACGCATATCGCACTGCAACGAAAGATCCATGCCCGCCCCCACCGCCGCGCCGTTTACCGCCGCAATGAGTGGCTTTTCAAAGCTCTCGATCGCTAATGCCACCTGGTGGGTGACTTTTTGCAATCTGATTTTACGCTCGAGCGGCGTTGGATCCCCCTCTGCGCTTTCGGCGGCCCGACGGCCCAGGTCGCCTCCGGAGCAGAATGCATCACCGGCACCGGTGATGACGAAACAACCGATGTCATCATTTTCATCGGCAGCCAGCAATGCAGTGCGAAGTGAATCCAGCATGCTCTCGCTCAAGGCGTTCTTTTTTTCGGGCCGGTTTAGCTTGGCTACCATGACCCGGCCAACGGTACTGACTTCTAGATCAGACATCATATTCCCTCAGTTCGATATGGACACGCCGCCCGTGCAAAACCACACTCGTTGCCCGCTGCGCTATTGCTCGGCCTGAGCCAGTGCACGGTGTCGTGCATGCTCGTCCCGAGCCTGCAACAATGCAGCTCTCAGCGAACGATTGAGCCACCGCTTGTTTTCGGCAAACGTGCGCGGGTTCTTTGCCCCCAACGCCTGCCCCAGCGCCGAAGCTTTCAAATGGAGTTCGTCTCGCAGGGCTACCTCGCGGACCAGCCCTCTCGCCAATGCTTCGGTAGCCTTCATCGCCCTGCCGCTCTGAATCAGATCAAGCGCCAAAGCGCGTCCGCCGATGACCTCTAAAATGTTCGCACCCGAGAAGGTGGCGATACCCAAATCAATTTCGGGCAACGACAGTTTCGCGGTATCGACGGCGACACAGGCATCCGCCAAGAGCGCAAGCATCGCGCCACCTCCCGTCGCGGTACCATTGAGCACTGTGACAACTGGCTTGGGGCAGTCCATCACGGCGTCCTGCAGCGCCGCCAACGCTAACGACCTTCGTTCACGCTGGCGTGCCGTATCACCGTCCGCCGGTTGTTCACGAATATCGACCCCTGCGCAGAACACGCGCTCGCCAGAGCCGGTCAGCATCACCGCGTTTATCTGCGGGTCATCAGTGGCTGCCTGCAGTGCAGCCGTCACACGCTCCATCATATCCACCGTCATGGCATTCGCCTTGGCGGCACGATTCAGAGTGATCCACAGGAGCGACTCATGTCGCTCAACCGTCAACTCGCTGGCTAGTTCATCCACGGACATCTTCCTCCACGTGCTTGTTTTTATTTTCAATCGAGACACACGACACGAGTTCTACTGGACAGCCTTTTGTCCCGACACAAACATGTCCGCGAAGAACTCTTCCTCGGGGAGGTTGCGTAACGCCACAAAATCCTGCCTTGCCGATTGCACGACGATGGGCGCTCCACAGGCATAGACCTGATGCTGGGAAAGATCCTCGTAATCTTCCATGACTGCACGGTGAACAAAGCCGACCCGACCTTCCCATAGGTCGTCGGGGTGCGCTTCTGACAGGACAGGTATGAACGTGACGTTGTGACTTTTCGTCCAAGCCTCGGCAACGGAACTCAAATACAGATCCGAGGCCCTTCGCCCGCCCCAATAGAGCGTTATTTCACGACTCGATGCTTTTTCAAGTTCGCGCTCAATCATGGCTTTGATCGGTGCGAACCCTGTGCCGCTGGCAACGAAGACCATTGGTTTGCTGCTGTCTTCACGCACAAAAAAAGTACCTAGCGGGCCTTCAAGGCGCACCAGGTCGTTTTCTTTCATGACATTGAAAACGTGTTGGCTAAACGGGCCACCGTAATTCCTGAGATGCAATTCCAACACGTTGTCGTCGGGCACGTTTGCCAGCGACAAACTGCGACGAATACCGCCTGGCATCACGACGTTGATGTATTGCCCAGGCAAAAACCTGAAAGACTCCTTGGCAGGGAGGCGTAGGCGAATTCTCATCACATCCTCGGCCAGGCGCTCAAGACGATCGACACGGGAAACAAGCCGTCGAATAGGGATGTCTTGTGTTGCTTCCACCACCTCGCAGGCGATCGTCAATGCGGTTAAAGCCTTTGCCTGGCACAGGAGCGCGTATCCCTGCTGCCGGTCCTCGTTGGAAAGTATCGCCATGCTGGACTCCGCATGATCGACCACCCCGTCGAGTACTTTGGCCCGACAGGTTCCGCAGATGCCATTTTGACAACTGTAGGGCAGTTGACACCCGCTTTTGAGGGCGGCAGCAAGTATCGTATCGTCTTGCTGCACCTCGAACGTGCGGTCGATAGGCTTCACATTGACCCGATGCGTCAATGTGGCGGACAGACTGTCATTCATAGCGATTCACCCCTTTACAGAATGTTTTGTACATTGCTCTTTCTCGCGACAAGCTTGGGGGCGGTTCATTAACCGCGCACAATCAAGGCGTCCGCGGCAATCACACCGTGGGGCAATACAAACATTGGATTGATGTCGATTTCGGCTATATCGCTGCGCTGCTCCCAGGCAAACTGCGATAACGCCACCAACGCGCGGGCAACAGCATCGACGTCAAGGGGAGGCGCGCCCCGAACCCCGTTCATGATCACGCTGCATTGCAATTCATCGAGCATTTCCATAGCGGTTGGCAGGCCGAAAGGGGCGATTCGACACGCGGAATCCTTCAGTACTTCCGCATAAATCCCACCTGCGCCGACTACCACCACCGGGCCAAATGAAGGATCCTTGACCACCCCGGCAATCAGTTCGAAGCCACCTGTCACCATCTCGGAAACGAGGACACCTTCAATGTGGGCGGCAGGCACATGCCGTTGCGCGTTGGCTAACACCTGCTCGATCGCTGACTCCAGCTCCTGGGCAGTCCGAATGCCGACCTTTACGCCGCCTATTTCGGTTTTGTGCGCAATGTCCGCAGAGACAATCTTGACGACTAGTGGCGCTTTGACTTTGTCGAACAGCGCAGCGTCAAAACCCTTCACGATCAGGTCGGTTGTGACGGGGATCCCGATGGAACGCAGCATTTCCTTGGACTCGACCTCGGACAACGATGACCGACTGCCAACGGCGGTGCTAAGCGGTACAGAAGCTCGCTCTACTTTGAGCCCCTCATCCTCTTGCATCTGCAAAATGCGCGATTGAGTCCGCTTGAATCGCATCAGCATTGCGATAGCTTTGGCGGCTCGCGACGGCGAAGGCAACACCGGAATTCCCGCATCAGCGAATACACGCAGCGCCTCTGCAATCTGAACGCTGGGGGCTGAGGAAAAAACCAGGATCGGCTTCGACGCCGACGCGGCAATTCGGGCCAATACCTGGGCTGCCGCCAGGCTGCCAGAGGCGCCTGTGGTTGCCAGGTTAATGCAAAGCGATCCTACGGCGGGGTCTTCAAGCGTCGCGCTTACAGCGGCTTCCAACTTCTGCGCATTGGCCGCTGAAAAATACCCTGCGGTAAGGTCGATTGGATTATGGACGGCCCCGATGTTAGGTACGACCGCCAGCAGCTTTTGCTGGGTATCGTTACCAAGTTCACACAAGGTCAGACCTTCAGGCTCACCCGCATCTGCGAATACGATCGCAGACCCGCCCGATACCCCCATCACCGCGACCCCCCCATTGTCCGGGTATTTTTTGCTTTCCAATGCCTTGAGGAAATCCACCGCTTCATGGATCTCTCTGATCTCGACGATCCCCGTTTGCTTGAACAGGGCACGATAGAAATCATAGACACCCGTCATGCTGGCGGTATGCGATGCGGCCGCTAGTGCGCCCTGCTCGGTGACGCCCCCCTTCCACAGCAGGATCGGCTTGCCGCGCGCCGTAGCCTTGCGGCCGATTTCCAACAGCGCACGACCGTCATTGGTTCCCTCGATATAGGCGACGATGGTGTGTGTCTCGTCATCATCAAGCAGCGCCTCAATGAGCTGTACCGTGTTGACATCGCTTTCGTTGCCCGTCGCGATGACATGCCGGAAACCAATACCGGCTTCGGCACATGCAAGGGCGATGCTGTAGCCGAATCCCCCACTCTGCGTCACCAGCGATACCGACCCTTTCTCGAGTTTCGGTTCACGCGTAATGCTGCCGAATGCGGCGTAGACACGAGAATGGATGTTGGCAAAACCGAGGCAGTTGGGCCCGATAATACGCATGCCCGCCGCCCGGGCAATCGCGAGCATTTTCTCCTCACGGAGAATCCCTTCCGGACCGCTCTCTCGAAAGCCACCGCTCAGAACCACCGCAAAAGGAACCTTCTTCTGCGCACTCGATTCCAGCACGGCTAAAACGCCCTGCGCAGGAACGCCAACCACCACGAGGTCGACGTCGCCTTCGATATCGGCAACGGACCCATAGCACTTCAAACCTTCAAAGGTTTCGTATTTGGGATTCACCGGATAGATCGCGCCGGTGTATCCATTGCTCATCAGAGCTCTTACGGCCTGAGAGCCGGGACGTCCCGCATCCTCCGACACGCCTACAACCGCAATCGAACGTGGTTCAAGCAAGTTTTTGTAATTATTCATATCGGTACTGAAGCCCTTGATCGCTATCGAAAATCGGGAGACGAGGTAAAGAGATGCAGTCGTTTCTCTGCTCTCCCCAAAAGCAGAGCTGCCACGGTGCACTGTCGTCCGCAGCCAGACGAAAGTCAATTATTTTTGGAATAGGTTTCAATGAATGAAACCACAAACACCATCTTACACAAGCTTGCACCGGCGCTAACTCAGCACGAATCTGCCACTCACAAGTTTCACCTATTGAAACTTGTGCTAATTATCAAAACACATGCTAGTATGATTTTGCGTCGACCGAGGGCACGCTACGGCCTCGTATGGACGGTTGATTTGTCCTGCATACATGCAGATTCAATAGGAGCATTGGTGATGATTTACACGCGCAGTGGGGCAGACGCCCTTGCAAATCGGAGCGTTATCGTTTCGCCCGGTACCGGAAACCAGCATTGGGGAACGACCTTCTTTGGCCCGCGGAGCTCTCAAGAGCGGGCCCCAGGCCCCCAGGCGACAATGTCTGAACTCAGAGCACACGAAGCAGTAGTGCCTCATTTCCACGGGGTGTCGATGTTTCAGTTGTTCATCGCTGGCAGTGGCACACTGGGTAATCGCGGGCAGGTACTTGAACCGCTCACCGTCCAGTTCAAAGATCATCACACGGCTTACGGACCGATCGTGGCGGGTCCGCAAGGGCTGTCCTTCGTTGCCATGCGGATGTACACCGGAAACTCCCAACCGGTCTATTTGAGTGAACCTGGCTACCGGGAGCAACTGCGTCCCAGCAAACGCCGGCACCTGACGTCCGAGCCCATCAAGTTCTCCATTGCCCCTGTGATGCAGGCCCGCGAAGAAGCGAGTTGGGAACTGCTTTTTGAAGATGAGGCAGATGGGCTGCGCGCTCAGGTATTGCGATTGGGCGCTGGTATGAAAGTGGACGGTCCGCCCCCTGGTATTGCATCCGGTTATTACGTTTTCGTCGGAAACGGCAGCGTGCTGCATGGCGAAGAAGAGCTTCCTCTCTGGTCCATGATCGTCGTGGAATCAACTGAGGAAAAGTTCGAGATCCAAGCAGGTGGCGAAGGTGCCGAGGTCCTCGTGCTCCAGTACCCACGGGAAGAGATTTGAAGTAGGGGTTCCCTCCGGCGGACTGACATTCGCTGGTCGTGTGCCCAACGTTAGCGCGCAAGAAACACAGCTTCACCCTATCAAACAATAAACAAGTCTACGCCCCTGAGGGGGAGTAAAAGGCTTTGCACAATGGAGTTCGTTATGAGCATTGGCGTAACGTTCAATTTCAAAGGGCTGGTCGCGCCGATATCCGGCGCGCCCCCCAGCCGGCTATTCGCTACGACCGCTTTACCCACGCTGACACAACTCGACATGCCTGCGGTGCACACAGCGATCAACACGACAAGCATTCATGCCGGTAGGAAACGTTCGGATAGAAGAAGCAGCGCTCGTGTCCCTGGAGTGCTCAGAAAGCTCCAGCTAAGCAGCCTGCTGGCCTGTCTGGCTATCGGCGCCGCCGGCATCGCTACAGGCGCATACGCTGGACAACTCCCCGCCTCTTCAGCATTGGCCTACGACAAGCAGACACAAAGCCCTGTACCCATTCCAGTATCGGAACGAGGCCTTCCAACGGTTACTGCTCAAACCTGGTTCAAAGCATCCAACGAAGGTCGGATACTGGAAGGCGCGATATTTGACCGCGAGGGCAACCTGCTTTTCTGTGATGTTTCGGGTAAACGCGTACTTCGCCTCTCGCCGACCAAACAGCTTTCAATCGTAGCCACGATAGAGAACCTCTCCCCTGGCGGACTGGCATTTCATCCCGACGGACGTCTGTTCATCGCGGCTCTCGATCTGAACCGCAACCTCGGCGCGATTTTCGCGGTCAAACCCGATGGCACGGGAATGCAAACCATCATCGCGCAAGACACCGGATTCATGCCCAATGACTTGGCGTTCAACAAACAGGGTGGTTTCTACTTCAGTGATTTCAAAGGTATCTCGACCGAGCCAAAGGGCGGGATCTATTACGTTTCTCCCGATCTTTCGCCTCCTGTTGTCGTCTTGCCCCATCTCTCGATGGCCAACGGCGTAACGCTAAGTCCAGACGGAAAAACGCTGTGGGCAACCGAATTTGGCCGCAACCTTCTACATCGCATCGACCTGGCCAACGCTACTACCATCGCCACCATCAGTTCGTCCATCCCCTACCGTTTCACGGGGCCCTCCCCCGATTCGATGCGGGTCGACGCCGATGGCAATGTCTATGTGGCGATCTATGGGCAAGGTCGTGTAATGGTCTTTAACCAGATCGGTATCCCGATTGGCCAGGTGCTGCTGCCGGGGCGCGAACAAGGGCACAA
This sequence comes from Pseudomonas sp. JV414, assembly GCF_032424305.1. Taxonomy (NCBI): domain Bacteria; kingdom Pseudomonadati; phylum Pseudomonadota; class Gammaproteobacteria; order Pseudomonadales; family Pseudomonadaceae; genus Pseudomonas; species Pseudomonas sp. JV414. Next base: position 490,054 of record NZ_VYKC01000002.1, read on the forward strand.
CCTGCTATCGACTAGCCTCGCCATTGATCCCAATACGAACACCTTGTACTCCGTCACCAGTGATGGAGATAAGGGGCAAGGAGCGACAATATTCAGCGCCAAGGTGTTCACCCATGGCTTGCCTCCGGCGTCATTCAAATGAGCCGCCTCAATGCTTGTTCCCAACACGTGTGTCCTATTGATCACATGGAGAAACCCTTATGACCCCTATTGGCGCAGAGCCTGACTCTTTGAATGCCAAGCGCGATACGACGAAAGCTTCACGATGGGTGTGTCGTATCTTTGCCATTGTATTACTGATACTCGGCCTGGCCCTTTCCATTGGCGGTGTCATCTTGGTTGCGGACGCAGGTTCTGCGTACTACCTGATCACCGGACTAGCCTTCATCACAAGCGCTGTATTTCTCTGGCGCGGCGATGCGCGAGGGATTTGGGTCTATGCCGCAATGCTGGTCTGGACCACGGCCTGGAGCTTGTGGGAAGTGGGTTTTAACGGCTGGCAGCTGGCGCCCCGACTGATTGGTCCGTTCGTTCTCGGCGCAGTACTTCTGCTACCGCATTTCACCCGACTCACGCCTGCGCCGAACACCCGGAAGCTTCCACGCGGCTGGCCATCGTTTGCCGGCGGCCTGGCCGCTGCAATCGCCTTGGGGAGCGTCAGTCACGCTTTCGGACCTGACGCACCGGACTTTCCGATGTTGAGACGCGGCTTGCAATCGCAGGCGCCAGCGAAACTGCCTGAGCCAATGGCCAACAACGAACGTACCGACTGGCAAGCCTACGGCAATGACCAGGGTGGGACCCGCTTCAGCCCGCTTGCCGACATAGACACAACCAACGTCTCGAACCTGGTCAAAGTCTGGGAAGCCGACATGGCGCCGGTGAACGGCGATCTCAACGCGATCGAAGGCACCCCCATCATGATGGGTAGTTCCCTGTACGCGTGTGATGGCAATAACGGCATCCATGCATTCGATGCGGAAACCGGAAAAGAATTGTGGCGCCGCGACATTTCCAACGGCGTACCGCAGTCGGGTAAACCTTGTCGGGGTGTGGCGTACTACAAAGTGCCTGACGCCAATGGGTTTTGCTCGGAACGCATCTACGCCCCCAGCCACAACCCCACGCTGGTGGCACTGGATGCGAAAACCGGTGAATATTGCCCAGGGTTTGGTAACAACGGCGCGGTCGATCTGACAAAGGGCGTCGCACCTTACCCACATGGCTTGTTCTACGTCAGCTCGGCACCGCAAGTTATCCGCGGCAAGATTGTCGTCGGTGGCGGCATCCCCGACGGGCAATATTGGGGTGGTCCGTCGGGCGTCATCAGGGCTTTCGATGCGGTGACAGGCGAACTCGCCTGGGCTTTTGATGCCGGCGCGCCGAATCGCCTCGGCCTGCCACCTGAAGGACAGTATTACACGCCTTCCACGCCCAACAGCTGGGCCCCCATCAGCGCGGATGAGAAGCTCGGCCTGATTTATTTGCCCGTGGGCAACGCGACACCTGATGCTTACGGTGGCCAGCGCCGTCCCTATGACGAGGACATCTCCAGTGCGGTGATCGCTCTCGACGCGGAGACGGGTCGGCTGCGCTGGAAATTCCAGGCCACGCACCACGACATCTGGGATTATGACGTCGCCTCTCAGCCCACCCTGTTGAACTGGCCTACCGCAAAGGGCATGCGGCCAGCACTGATCCAACCGACCAAGCGCGGCGAGATTTTCGTGCTCGACCGCGAGACTGGCGAGCCGATCAAGGCGGTGGAAGAACAGCCTGTGCCTCAGCGTGATATTGCCAAAGGCGAATGGCTGTCCCCTACCCAACCTGCCTCTGTCGAGCTCCCTGCTTTCAGGGGGCCTCAACTGCGCGAAAAAGACATGTGGGGGGCGACGCCGATCGACCAGATGGTTTGCCGGATCATGTTCAAACAATCGCGCTACGAGGGCCAGTTCACGCCCATCACGCTCGACAAGAATGTCTTGATCGATCCCGGTTCAATGGGTGGTGTGAACTGGAATGGCATCTCGCTGGACGTTGATCGCGGGCTGATGATCGTCAACTGGACTCAGGTCCCTGACCGAATCGAGTTGGTAACACGCGAAGAAGCAACGCAACGCAATTTCAAGATTGCACCTGGTCTGGACGCAGGGGGACAAGCCGAGCAGCCTATGCTTGACACGCCATACGGTGCTTATCGGGTCAACTTCCTTTCGCAGCTTGGCATTCCTTGCAATGCGCCGCCTTGGGGCCTGATTGGCGCTGTTGATCTTGTCAGCGGCAAGCTCATCTGGTCCAAGCCATTTGGCTCACCGCGTGACATTGGCCCGTTCGGTCTGCCGACCCTGGTCTCCATCCCGATCGGTACACCGACCGCCGGTGGCGCCGTGACGACCCGTGGCGGCCTGGTATTTATCGGTGGCGCAGCAGAGCATACGTTCCGTGCCCTGGATGCCGCCACCGGTCGGGAGCTGTGGAGCAGCCGCCTGGCCACCAGCGCAAATGCTACGCCCATGACCTACCGCAGTCCGGTCAGCGGAAGGCAATTTGTGGTGGTCGCCGAGGGTGGGCGTCCGCATTATCGTACGAAGCCTGGTTCGAAGCTGGTTGCCTTTGCAATTCCAGACAGCAAGTGATCGCTGCTGACAATAGCTGATCGACTAAGGAGCCAGTCCATCGTGACCTGTCTCCAAAGTCTTGGATTGGGCAAATCTGCCTGTCTCTGAAATGGGCTATATCCATTTCAATATCAAAGCGCCCGATGCACTTGCATCGGGCGCTTTGTATTTCTGGGAGCGTGGTAATTCCTGCCACATACCCCTCTGCACAGAAACATCACCCTTCACTAAAACTGAAGCCCTCACCTCTAAATCCGCCTTTCGCCGCGATGAGCCCATCCCTATGGTTAATCCACTGGCGGCAGTCACTTCGCCCTGCCAGTGAATCGAGGAGATACGATGGTCGACGTTCTGGTGATAGGTGGCGGCAACGCTGCGTTATGTGCCGCATTGATGGCACGAGAGGCAGGCGCCAGCGTAATGCTGCTGGAAGGCTCGCCGAAAGTCTGGCGCGGCGGAAATTCGCAGCACACGCGCAACCTTCGCTGCATGCACGATGCGCCTCAGGATGTGCTGGTCGATGCCTATCCCGAAGAAGAATATTGGCAAGATCTGCTTAAAGTCACCGGTGGTCTTACCAACGAGAAACTGGCGCGCATCGCCATTCGCGCCTCGTCATCATGCCGTGATTGGATGCGTTCACATGGCGTGCACTTTCAGCCGCCCTTGTCGGGTGCTCTGCACGTGGCGCGCACCAACGCGTTTTTCATGGGCGGCGGCAAGGCACTGGTCAATGCCTACTTTCGCAGCGCCGAACGCTTGGGCGTGAAGATCCGTTATGACGCTCAGGTCACCGACATAGAACTGGAAAACGGTGCTTTCGTCGCAGCTCACCTGGCCGAACGGGTGATAGATGGACAGCGATTCCCAGCGGAGCGTATCGAAGCTCGCGCCTGCGTCCTGGCTGCTGGCGGGTTTGAATCCAATCGCGAATGGTTACGGGAGGCTTGGGGCCAAAACGAGCGTGGTGAATGGCCATCGGACAACTTTCTGATTCGCGGCACTCGCTTCAATACCGGTGTGTTGTTGCGACGGATGCTCGATCTTGGCGCCGATGCAGTCGGCGACCCGACTCAGGCACATATGGTTGCCATCGACGCCCGGGCTCCGCTTTACGACGGCGGTATATGTACCCGCATCGACTGCGTGTCCCTGGGCGTGGTTGTCAACCGCGATGGCGAACGGTTTTACGATGAGGGTGAGGATTTCTGGCCCAAGCGTTATGCGATTTGGGGCCGTCTGGTTGCGGGACAACCCAACCAGCAAGCCTACTCGATTATCGACCAACAGGCGCTTGGCCGCTTCATGCCGCCGGTTTTCCCTGGAACCACAGCCCGGACGTTGCCAGAACTTGCTCGCCTGTTGAACTTGCCGCAAACGCAGTTCGTTAAAACCATCGAAGACTACAACAACGCTTGCCATGTCGGCACGTTCGACCACACCACGCTCGACGACTGCCATACCGAAGGGCTTACTCCCGCCAAGACTCACTGGGCAAGGCCACTCACCAAACCACCCTACTACGCCTACCCCCTCAAGCCAGGTGTCACCTTTACCTATCTTGGCTTGGCGACCGACGAAACGGCCGCCGTGCACTTTGATGGCAAGGCCAGCCCGAACCTGTTTGTCGCCGGAGAAATGATGGCTGGCAACGTACTGGGCAAGGGTTATACCGCGGGTATTGGCATGGCCATCGGTACCGCCTTCGGACGAATCGCCGGCGTACAGGCCGCGCTTTGTGCGGGGTTTGGTCTTTCTCCTGTGAACTCGGAGCTTCAACATGCAGCTGTTTGATCCCCAGGTATCCAGCCAACTGATCCCGATCCTCAACCTGCAGGAAACCGAAGTCGAACGGCAGATGACCATTTGTAATGCCTGCCGCTATTGCGAAGGTTTCTGTGCCGTATTCCCCGCAATGACCCGGCATCTGGAATTCGGTCAGGCCGACATTCATTACTTGGCGAACCTTTGCCACAACTGCGGCGCGTGCCTGTCGGCTTGCCAATACGCTGCCCCGCACGAATTTGCAGTCAACGTACCCAAAGCCATGGCCAAGGTACGGCTGGAAACCTACACCAATTACGCCTGGCCGCAGCCACTGGGTAAATTGTACCAACGCAACGGCCTTACCTTGGGGCTGGCTTCAGGCGCTGGGTTGGCGCTGTTCCTGTCGCTTACCTTGATGATCATGGGCAACCTGTTCGTTGCCATGCCAGGCGGTAACTTCTACGGGATTTTTCCACACAACACGTTGGCACTGATGTTCAGCGCGGTGTTCGGTTTTGCCGTGTTGGCCCTGGGCATCGGCGTGCGTCGATTCTGGCGCGAAATCTCACCCGCCGAGGCACCTCTGCCGCTGAAAGCCAGTGCAGCACTGGAGGCCGGCGCCAACGTCGCACAACTCAAGTACCTGGACGGCGGACATGGGGAAGGCTGCAACAACGCCGACGACGCATTCACCCTATGGCGCCGCCGCTTTCACCACCTCACCTTCTATGGGTTCATGCTGTGCTTCGCAGCCACAGGCGTTGCCACTCTCTATCATTTTTTGCTGGATTGGTCGGCCCCCTACCCGGTTTTAAGCCTGCCAGTACTACTCGGCATTTTCGGTGGCGTAGGTCTGCTGATCGGCCCAGCAGGTTTGCTCTGGATGAATCTGCGGCGTAACCCGCAGCAAGGGGACGAGAATCAGAAACCGATGGATCGTGGCTTCATCGCGCTTCTGTTCCTGGTAAGCGCTAGCGGCCTGGCATTGCTTGCCGGGCGCGAAACCAGTGCGTTGGGCTTGTTGCTTGCCATCCACCTGGGCCTAGTCATGGCGTTCTTTCTGACCATGCCCTATAGCAAATTTGCCCACGGCATATTTCGCAGCGCTGCCTTGCTGAAATACACCATTGAAAAACGCCAACCCAACCCGATCAGTGCGGCCAGCGAATGACCGGTATTTTCAAGAGCGTGCCGACGGCATCATCGGCGCCGCTAAGTTGAAAGCAACCTTCATAGCAATCACAAGGAGAGCATTACCGATTCTCAAATAAATTACCGAGCTGATTCGCAAGAACAGACGAGGCATGAGTTAGGTCCCGTCGTCTCATCAACTTACCGTGTGTCACGTCAAGCTCGACGCCTTTACAAACCCAGACTCCAGTCGCTCTTCGCTGGGATCAACCCGTTGCAGACATTCTTTAATGCTCTTCCGGGCGGAAGATCAACCTGAAGATGTGTTCGATTATCTGACTAATAAAAACAAAAGCAGAGATTATCATGACCACTCATTTGAACTGCAACACGCTTAATACTTCCGTCGCATTGCTGCTGCTTTGCGGAGCGGCCAACAGTCATGCACAAGAAGCCTTCAGTCCTGAGTCCCCTTGGATGTTGGGAGACTGGGGCGGCCTACGCACAGAATTGCTGGAAAAAGGTTATACCTTTAACGTGCTCTACACGGGCGACGCCGCGACGAATCTGGCCGGTGGCTACGACTCGCACACCACGGCGCGGTATACCGACCAACTTGCACTGATGAGCAATTTTGACCTTGAGAAAATACTCGGTTGGGAAGGCGCTGATTTTCAATTCACGATATCGGATCGTAACGGGCGCAATCTCACCAATGATGTCATCACCGATCCTCGGGTAGGCGGCATCAGTCAGGTTCAAGAGGTATACGGGCGCGGCCAGACCTGGCGGCTTACGCAACTCTGGTATCGTCAGAAGTTCTTTGACGGCGGGCTGGATATCAAACTGGGCCGCATGAACTTTGGCGAAGACTTCGGCAGCTTCCCCTGCAAATTCCAGAACCTGGCATTCTGCGGCGCACAGCCGGGTAACTGGGCCGGCGATATCATTTATAACTGGCCAATCACCCAATGGGCGGGCCGCGTAAAGGTCGCGTTGAGCGATGACACTTATGCGCAGATTGGTGCGTACGAGCAGAACCCGTCCTACCTGGAAATAGGTAACGGCTTCAAACTCAGCGGCAGCGGTAATGAGGGTACCTTGGTACCTGTCGAGCTGGTCCATACCACGTCGCTGGGAGCCGGACGGCTGCCAGGGGAATACCGTGTGGGCGCGTATTACAGCAGCCGTGACGCAAATGACGTCAACACAGAAGAAAACGGCATAGCAAAATCCCGCGATAGTAAATACGGCGCATGGATTGCCGGGCAACAACAAGTCTGGAAAGATCCGGACTTCGCCGCTCGCGGGCTGACGGTGTTTGCCTATGCCACCGTGCATGACAAAGCCACCAATATGATCGATCGTTATGCGCAAGTAGGCGCTTACTACACGGCCCCCTTCAAATCTCGCCCGAATGACGAAATCGGCGTCGCCATCGCCAGTCTCCATGTGAATAACCGCTTCACAGATCATCAGCAGCAACTGAATGACCGGGCGGGTGTCAGCGATTATGACGACCCCCGCTACACACCGACACAAAGCTCAGAAACCAACATGGAAATTTACTATGGCTTTGGCGTGACCAAGTGGCTGACCGTGCGCCCCAACCTGCAATTTGTAGGCAATCCTGGCGGAGTCAGCGAGGTCAGGGATGCGTGGGTGGCCGGTTTGAAATTCGAGACCAGCCTGTAAGGGGGTTCTCCCAATGCACTTTATTTTCGTACAAACATGGGAGAGCACGACAATGACATTTTGTGCCCTGCAGAATCGAGTTCAATCGTTCGCGAAGTGCTTCGCTGCCCTGGTTGCTAAATTGTCGAGTCACTCGTTCTCGTACTTGGAGCAGTTTCCTGAAGCCGTCCTGTTATCCGATCGTCCGGCAGCAAAAGACGAGGTATGACAACCGAAACACGGCGTCGTGGGTTGGGCGCGCCTTGGAACGCTGCAAAATGATCCCAACCAAACTCAGAAATATGTACCTGACAAACGTCTCATCACTTGATAGGAGTACTTTCATGTCTTGGTCCAAACCTGCTTACACCGACCTGCGTATTGGTTTTGAAGTCACCATGTACTTCGCAAACCGTTAAGTTTGTACCTGATGGACAGCGCCTCGGCCTGCCGAGGCGTTTTATTTTCGGTTCCAGAATGATGGAGCAACCATGTTCGTCCAGATACTAGGTTCTGCCGCCGGTGGCGGTTTCCCCCAGTGGAACTGCAACTGCGCCAATTGCGCAGGTTTTCGCAACGGTAGCCTGCGGGCCCAGGCGCGTACCCAGTCGTCCATCGCCCTGTCCGATGACGGTGTGAACTGGGTGCTGTGCAACGCCTCTCCGGACATTCGCGCCCAGCTCCAGGCGTTTGCCCCGATGCAGCCGGGCCGGGCCCTGCGCGACACCGGCATTGGCGCGATCATCCTGATGGACAGCCAGATCGACCACACCACCGGTCTGCTCGGCCTGCGTGAAGGTTGCCCGCATCAAGTCTGGTGCACCGACATGGTCCATGAAGACCTGAGCACGGGCTTTCCGCTGTTCAACATGCTGACCCACTGGAACGGCGGGTTGAGTTGGAATCGCATTGAACTCGACCAGAGCTTCACCATCGCCGCCTGCCCGAACCTGCGCTTCACCCCACTGCCCCTGCGCAGCGCCGCACCACCCTATTCACCGCATCGCTTCGACCCGCACCCGGGCGACAACATCGGGTTGATCGTCGAAGACCTGCGCACGGGTGGCAAGCTGTTCTATGCCCCGGGGCTGGGCAAGGTCGACGAGTCGTTGTTGGAGATCATGGCCGGCAGCGATTGTCTGCTGGTGGACGGTACGATGTGGGACGACGATGAAATGCAGCGCCGTGGCGTCGGCACCCGAACTGGCCGGGAAATGGGCCACCTGGCCCAGAATGGTCCGGGCGGCATGCTCGAAGTGCTGGAGCATTTGCCGAAGCAGCGCAAGGTGCTGATCCACATTAACAACACCAACCCGATCCTCGATGAAGACTCCTCCGAGCGGGCCGAGTTGGTGCGACGCAATGTCGAAGTCGCTTACGACGGCATGAGCATCGAACTGTAGGAGCGCCCGAAATGACTGATACACCATTGACCACCGCAGAATTTGAAGCAGCCTTGCGCGCCAAGGGCGCCTTCTACCACATCCATCACCCCTATCACGTGGCGATGTATGAAGGCCGTGCCACTCGCGAGCAGATCCAGGGCTGGGTCGCGAACCGTTTCTACTATCAAGTGAACATCCCGCTCAAGGACGCCGCGATCCTGGCCAACTGCCCGGACCGGGAGATCCGCCGCGAGTGGATCCAGCGCCTGCTCGACCATGACGGCGCTCCCGGCGAAGACGGCGGTATCGAAGCCTGGCTGCGGCTGGGCCAGGCGGTGGGCCTGGACCCCGATCAACTGCGCTCCCAGGAGCTGGTGCTGCCCGGTGTGCGTTTCGCCGTGGATGCCTATGTCAACTTCGCCCGCCGGGCCAGTTGGCAGGAAGCCGCCAGCAGCTCGCTGACCGAACTGTTCGCCCCGCAGATCCACCAGTCGCGCCTGGACAGTTGGCCGCAGCACTACCCGTGGATCGACCCGACCGGCTATGAGTACTTCCGCACCCGCCTCGGTCAGGCTCGGCGTGATGTGGAACATGGCCTGGCGATCACCTTGCAGCACTACACCACCCGCGCAGGGCAGGAACGCATGCTGGAGATTCTCCAGTTCAAACTGGACATCCTCTGGAGCATGCTCGACGCCATGAGCATGGCCTATGAATTGAACCGCCCGCCCTACCACAGGGTGACCGGGCAACGGGTGTGGCACAAAGGGATCACCTTATGAGTTTCGACCGCAGCAAAACCCCACGCTGGCGCCCCGGCTATCGCTTCCAGTACGAACCGGCCCAGAAAGGCCACGTGCTGCTCTATCCTGAAGGCATGATCAAGCTGAATGACAGCGCTGCGCTGATCGGTGGCCTGATCGATGGTGAACGGGATGTCGCGGCCATCATCGACGAGTTGGCGAAGCAGTTTCCCGGCGTGCCGGAACTCGGTGACGACATCGAGCAATTCATGGAGGTCGCTCGTGCACAGCACTGGATCGAACTTGCCTGAGCCCTCTGGCCTGCCGCCCAAGCCTGAAGTCGGCCTGCCGCTGTGGCTGCTGGCGGAGCTGACCTATCGCTGCCCACTGCAATGCCCGTACTGCTCCAACCCGCTGGACTTCGCCGAGCAGGGCCAGGAGTTGAGCTCCGAGCAGTGGTTCAAGGTCTTTCGCGAAGCCCGCGAGATGGGCGCCGCGCAGTTGGGTTTTTCCGGCGGCGAGCCGCTGGTGCGCCAGGACCTGGCCGAGTTGATCGGCGAGGCGCGCAAGCTGGGTTTCTATACCAACCTGATCACCTCCGGCATCGGCTTGACCGAGCAGAAAATCAGCGACTTCAAGAAGGCCGGCCTCGACCATATCCAGATCAGTTTCCAGGCCAGCGATGAGCAGGTGAACAACCTCCTGGCCGGTTCGAAGAAAGCCTTCGCGCAAAAACTGGAAATGGCCCGGGCGGTAAAGGCCCACGGTTATCCGATGGTGCTGAACTTCGTGACCCATCGGCACAACATCGACAAGATCGATCGCATCATCGAGCTGTGCATCGCCCTGGAAGCCGACTTCGTCGAGCTCGCCACGTGCCAGTTCTACGGCTGGGCGCAGCTCAACCGCGTCGGCCTGCTGCCCACCCGGGAGCAACTGGTACGCGCCGAGCGTGTCACCAACGAATACCGCGCCAAGCTGGAAGCGCAAGGCAATCCGTGCAAGTTGATCTTTGTCACGCCGGACTACTACGAAGAACGCCCCAAGGGCTGCATGAACGGCTGGGGCAGCATTTTCCTCACCGTCACGCCGGACGGCACGGCATTGCCCTGTCACGGTGCCCGCCAGCTGCCGGTGCAGTTTCCCAATGTGCGCGACCACAGCATGCAGCACATCTGGTACGACTCGTTCGGCTTCAACCGCTTCCGCGGTTATGACTGGATGCCCGAACCGTGCCGCTCCTGCGATGAAAAAGAAAAAGACTTCGGCGGCTGCCGCTGCCAGGCGTTCATGCTCACGGGCGACGCCAGCAACGCCGACCCGGTGTGCAGCAAGTCCGAACATCACGGGGTGATTCTCAAGGCGCGTGAAGACGCCGAGCACGCTACGCAAACCATCGAACAATTGGCCTTTCGCAATGACCGAAACTCGCGCCTCATCGTTAAGGGCTGATCGTCTCAGCGACAGAAATGACTGACTGATCGACGATCGATTCGAACGGTAACGTCCGACGCGCAGAAAATACCACGTGCGACACCTGAGGGATTCAAGTTCTCGGCGTCGCTGATGGCACATCATTGGTGAATAAAGCTCAGCACTGCATCAATAGCTCACAGGCTAATCAATTAAAAAATAGCCTGTAGAATATCCCCATACCGACAACAAAATCATTCCAGATATCGAGTAGGCATCTTAGTCCTTGCCGTCCTCGATCATCTTGCGTCATCTGCAGAAACAATAACGGGCCCACGTTCCCAAGCCAATGCGTTATTAGGCTGAAACAGCTTATTTAAAACCTTACCTATTTAACGGTTCAGAACAAGCTTATAGCTATTCTCGGACCCCCAAAGAATTCAGGACATTTATGAACCTTGCAAAACTAACAGCTTCCATCATTTTAATCACCGGCCTGGCTGGCTGTGCGACTGAACTTCCGACGCTTAAGGATGGCGAATCCATTGTCAACCTTCACGAGCAGATCGGTGATGAAATGCTGGCCAGACGCCTGGATACACAACGCGCAGAGAACCTGACTTATTTCAAAGTATCGCCAGGGGCGCATACGATGGAACTTGGGGTGGTTACCAAGGGCTACCAGGAAAGCCAACACCGCTGTGTTGCCACCCTGTCCTATGACAATTTTTTACCGAATGAACGTTACACCCTGATGGAAAGTAGTGCGGGAAAAGAGGTAAAAATTGAACTTATGGACAGTAAAGGTAATACCTTGGCTAAAACTGACAAGATGCCCTGCTTGTAATTAACCGCCGTGTAAATGACAGCGCGGCGTCACCACTCAGCACGTAATATCATGATAGTGTCATTCACTGCTAATACAAAAACGCCCGGCCTATCGCCGGGCGTTTTTGTATAGTCGTCGTTCTCAGAGTTTTTGCACGCCCCGCTCGTCCCATCCGCCACCCAGTGCACGATACAAGTTCACTTCAGCCTGCAACTGCGCAAGGCGATCGTTGATCAGCCTTTGTTGGTTGCTAAACAGCGAGCGCTGCGCGTCCAAAAAGGTCAGGTTGCTGTCCACGCCGATTCGATAACGACGCTCGGCAAGCCGATAGTAATCCTGGCTGGCGTTGACGAGGTCATTCTGTGCCTGCAACTGGTCGACGTAAGTTTTACGTGCAGTCAACCCATCGGAGACCTCCTGGAAAGCGGCCTGGATAGCTTTCTCGTAGTTGGCCACACCAATGTCTTTCTGAATCTCCGAGTAATTCAGGCTAGCGCGTAACGCGCCTGCGTTGAAAATCGGCAAGCTGATGGTAGGGGTAAACGCCCAACTGCCTGAGCCGCTCTTGAACAACCCATCCAGATTCGCGCTCGAGGTGCCGGCATTTGCCGTAAGGCTGATGCTAGGAAAAAAAGCCGCCCGCGCCGCGCCGATGTTAGCGTTAGCGGCCAAGAGCGTATGCTCGGCGGCGAGGATATCGGGGCGACGGGTGAGTAAATCACTGGGCAGACCAGCCGGTACGTTGGCCAGCAGGTCGCCATCCAAGGACTGTGGCTCCGGCAAATCGGCGGGCAGTCCTGTACCGAGAAGAAGCACCAAAGCATTCTCGTCTTCGGCTACTCGGCGCTGGTAGTTTGCCAGGCTCGCCCGCGCACCTTGCACCGAGGTACGCGCCTGTGCGAGATCAAGCGCCGAAGCCACACCCACCTGATTACTGCGGGTGGTCAGACGTAAGCTCTCCTCGTAGGCGTCCAGCGTGTTCTCGGTGAGCTTGAGCAATTCACGGTCGGCTTGCCAGGTGAGATAGGCATTGGCCACGCTCGAAACGATGCTGATCTGGGTCGAGCGTCGGGCCTGGGCGGTAGACAGATAAGTTTCCAGTGCCTGCTGGCTTAGACTGGCGATGCGACCAAACAGATCCAACTCGTACGAACTGATTCCCAGGTTGACGTCATATTGGCTGGAAATACTGGCCTGACCGGACTGCGCCTGAGCGCTCGGCAGTCGCTGCCGTGTTCCGCTGGCGTTGGCGCCAATCGCCGGAAACAGGTCAGCTCTCTGGATTCGGTACTGCGCCCGGAAAGCCTCAACGTTCAGTGCCGCGACCTTCAGGTCACGATTATTGACCAAGGCGGTCTGGATCAATCGCTGCAATGCCGGATCGTGGAAAAACTCGCGCCACCCCTGCTCCACAGCGGCCTGGTCGGCAGCGTTGGTTGCCTGATAGGCAGGACCCTGCGGATATTGCGCCGCAACTGGAGCCTGCGGTCGCTGATACTCAGGGATCAGTGAGCAACCACTCAGAACAGCGGCGCTGATCGCGAGACCGATTAAAGAGCGAGTCATTGGCCTGCCTCCTCACGCATAGCAGTTTCGTCCTGCTTCTTGCGGCTGCCTTTAAACAAGGTTGAAACGGAAACGAAGAACAGGGGAACCCAAAAAATCGCCAGAACGGTGGCCGTTATCATGCCGCCGATCACCCCCGTGCCGATGGCGTGTTGACTGCCAGAGCCGGCTCCGCTGGAAATGGTCAGAGGTAGCACGCCGAGAATGAATGCCAAGGACGTCATCACGATCGGACGCAGACGCATACGACAAGCCTCGACCGTCGCTTCCAGCAACGGTGTACCTTTTTCATTCAATTCCTTGGCAAACTCGACGATCAGGATCGCATTCTTCGCCGCCAACCCCACCGTCACCAACAGACCCACTTGGAAGAACACGTCGTTGGACAGCCCCCGCAATGCCGTGGCCATTAGCGCGCCGATTACCCCAAGAGGCACGACCAAGATGACCGCAATCGGAATCGACCAGCTTTCATAGAGTGCCGCCAGACATAGAAACACGACGAGAATCGACAGCGCATACAGAGCAGGCGCTTGTGACCCTGAAAGACGCTCTTCATAGGACAACCCGGTAAAAGAGATGCCTACGCCGGGCGGCAGTTGCGCTGCAATTCGCTCGACTTCCGCCATCGCCTGGCCAGAGCTGTAACCCGGGGCGGGAGTCCCAAGAATTTGCTCGGCAGGGACGCCGTTGTAGCGTGACAGTTTTGGTGAGCCGAAGATCCACTCGGCACTCGCAAATGCCGAGAACGGGACCATCTGACCTTGGTTATTACGCACGAACCATTTACTCAGATCCTCTGCGGTGCTGCGCGAGTCAGGTTGACCCTGTACGTAAACCCGTTTAACTCGACCGCGGTCAACGAAATCGTTCACATAACTACTGCCGTATGCCACTGACAGCGTGGTGTTGATATCGGCCAGAGAAATGCCCATCGCCCGCGCGCGCTCGTCGTCGATGGTCAGGTGGTACTGTGGCTCGTCGGCCAAGCCGTTTGGGCGAACGCCAGCGAGGACCGGGCTCTGGGCAGCCAGCTCAAGAAACTTGCCGCGTGCCTCCATGAGTTTTTGATGGCCCACGCTATCTTGGTCCTGCAGGTAGAAATCGAAGCCGGTGGCGTTACCCAACTCCAGTACCGATGGCGGAACCACCGCATATACCAGGGCGTCGCGGTACTTCAGGAACTCTTGCTGGGCACGCTGGGCAATTTTGAACACAGTATTGTCACTGTCTCGTTCATCCCATGGCTTCAGGTTGACGAACGCAATCCCTGAATTCTGCCCGCGGCCCGCAAAGTTGAAGCCGTTAACGGTGAAAACTGTAGCAACGGCTTTACCTTCTCCGTGCTCTTTGTCCAGCAAGTACTGACTCATGCGATCAAGCACTTTTTGCGTGGTCTCAGCCGAGCTGTTGGCCGGCGTCTGCACTTGCGTAAAAATCAAACCCTGGTCTTCATCAGGCAAGAACGAGGTCGGTATCCGGGCGAACATCCAAATCGTGCCGGCGACGATTACCAGGTAAACCATAAAGCCCGGCACCCTATGCCGAATGATCTGGCCTACGCCCTGCTCATATCCGTTGACGCAGGCATCGAACCGTCTGTTGAACCATCCAAAGAAACCGCGCTTGGGCTGACCGTGTTTTGTCGGATCGATTGGCTTGAGCAGCGTCGCGCAAAGCGCCGGGGTGAATACCAAAGCAACAAATACCGAAAGCGCCATGGCCGATACGATAGTGATCGAGAACTGCCGGTAGATCACGCCAGTGGAGCCACCAAAGAAAGCCATGGGCAACAGCACCGCCGAGAGCACCAAGGCAATACCCACCAGCGCTCCCTGGATCTGCCCCATCGATTTACGCGTGGCCTCCCTGGGTGACAGGTGTTCCTCCGCCATCACCCGTTCGACGTTTTCAACCACCACAATCGCATCGTCGACGAGTAATCCGATCGCCAGGATCATCCCGAACATGGTCAAGGTATTGATAGAGAAGCCGGCCGCTGCGAGGACGCCGAACGTACCCAACAACACAACGGGCACTGTCAAAGTCGTAATGATGGTGGCACGCATATTTTGCAAAAACAGCAGCATGACCAGAAAGACCAAAACCACCGCCTCGCCCAGCGTATGCATCACACCGCTGATGGATTCGGTGACCACCGGCGTCGTGTCATACGGGTACACCGCTTCAATCCCGGCCGGGAAGAATGGTTTCAGTCGGTCGACCGTGGCGCGAATCGCCTTGGCGGTATCAAGGGCGTTGGCGCCTGTGGCCAAGCGGATGGCGATACCCGAGGCAGGCTTGCCATTGGCTTGGGCGTTGATGCTGTAGTTTTCACCGCCCAAACTGATATCGGCCACATCACTCAGGCGCACCTGGGAGCCGTCGCTATTGACCTTAAGCAAAATGTCACCAAATTGCTCGGAGGTCTGCAGTCGAGTCTTGCCAATGATAGTTGCGGTAAACACCGTACCTTTGCGCGCCGGAAGACCACCAATCGTGCCCGAAGCCACCTGCACGTTCTGCGCCTCAATCGCCTCGGTCACGTCGACTGGCGTCAACTGGAACTGGTTCAGTTTGGCCGGGTCCAGCCAGACTCGCATGGCGTATTGCGTACCCCAGATCTGAAAATCACCAACACCTGAAGTCCTCGAAATCGGGTCCTGGATGTTTGAGACGATGTAGTTGGATAGATCCTCCTTGGTGTGTTTTCCATCGGTGGAAACCAGGCCAATGAACATCATGAAATTCTGTTGGAATTTTGTGACGCGAAGCCCTTGCTGCTGCACTTCACGCGGCAACAGCGGCGTGGCCAGGTTCAGCTTGTTCTGCACCTGAACCTGGGCAATATCCGGGTTGGTGCCCTGGTTGAAGGTCACGATGATTCGCATGCTGCCATCGGCATTACTCTCCGAAGAGATGTAGCGCAGATTGTCGATGCCGTTCATCTGCTGCTCGATCACTTGCACGACCGTATCTTGCACTGTCTGCGCGGAAGCACCGGGGTAAGAAACCTGAATCGCGACAGCGGGTGGTGCAATGTCAGGGTATTGATTGATCGGCAAATTGAGGATCGACAATGCCCCAACGAGCATGATGATCAGTGCAAGCACCCACGCGAAGATCGGTCTATCAATAAAATACTTCGACATGGTCTACTCCGCCTTAGCGCTGGTGTTTAGCGCCACAGGGGCTCTGTTCGCCTCATCTGTCATCGCTTCCTGAGCGACCACGGAGCTCCCCGGCTTAATGAACTGAAGCCCTTCGACGATGATTTTGTCTCCGGCGCTCAAGCCGCTTTCCACCAGCACATTCGCACCGACGGTGCGGCCAACCTTGAGCTGGCGTTGCTCGACTTTGTTATCGGCGGTAACGACCATGGCGGTCGGGGTGCCCTTGAGATCCCGGGTCACACCAATCTGTGGAGCAAGAATGGCCTGCTCGGCGACCCCCTCCTGCAACCGCGCATGCACAAAAATCCCGGGCAGCAGCAAGTGATCGGGGTTGGGGAACACGGCGCGCAGGGTGACCGAGCCGGTTGCTTCGTCGACCGAGACTTCTGAAAACTCCAGCGAACCCTGCAGCGGGTACTGGCTACCGTCCTGAAGTGTCAGGCTAACTTTCGCAGCCTTATCAGCAGTTTTCTGCAACTGCCCGCTTTCAAGAGCCCGACGCAGTTTGAGCACCTCGCCATAAGGCTGAGTGACATCGACATAAATGGGGTCGAGTTGCTGGATAATCGCAAGGGCGGCTGCTTGGCCATTAGAAACTAGCGCACCTTCGGTCACAGCCGAACGTCCAATTCGCCCGCTGATAGGCGCGAACATTTTGGTATATCTCAGATTGATCTGGGCGCCCTTGACTTGTGCCTCTGCCTGCATCTGCTGAGATCGAGCAGTGTCATACTCCTGCTTGCTCACCGCCTGCTCATCGATCAGTTGCCGATACCGGGTGGTCAGCGAGCGAGATTGCTCCAAACTGGCCTGCGCACTGGCGAGCGTCACCTCGTAAGTTGATGGATCGATCTGATAAAGCTGCTGACCAGCCTTGATATCTGCGCCTTCCTTGAACAAGCGTTTCAGGACGATGCCATCCACCTGCGGCCGAACCTCGGCAAGGCGATAAGCACTGGTACGCCCAGGCAGATCGTTGAACAAGGTCACAGCCTGGGTTTTCAGGGTCACCACACTGACTTGGGGGGCTTGCACCGGCGCAGTAGCAGCCTGCTCGTTGTTGCATCCACTGAGCATCGTGGCAAAAGCAATGGCGGTTACCAAAGCAGGATAGATAGGCTTGAATGGCATAAAGTCCTCGAACACAGCGCTGAAAAATGCGCGCATGAGTTTGCAAACTGCCGCAGCACAGGCTGAAACAGCTGCTGGTGGCAATGGGAGAAAGAGTTCGGCAAGTACGCGCAAGAAGCGCGGTGCGAAGATCAAGCTTATTGACCGGGTTAATAAACCCGATGAGCCAATGCGCTGCGCATTGGATTGTTATGTAGGCATGCTAACAATCGAGGGGCCTGAGGATTAGCCCGACTTTACTGAAATCACCAATGAGTGATATTCAGCAATAAAATGGTTTCAGAATTTTGCAGATTACTCACAACGCTCTATATCCAGCGATTAACGAAGGACAGCATTTCGATTAGTGAGTTTTGATCAGCTTTGGCCTCTAATGCGTGCAGCGCATCGGCGAGGCTCATATCCTGCAGGAGCTTCCAACTCAAGTCTTCTACGACTCTGCCATGGATAATTCACGGGAACATCTGGGTTCAAGCTGACAAGTTTCGTGGATCGTTGACGTCCGCAACTTCAGACTTCCACCCGCTCGCCCATTCAGGACGGCCTGCATCTCCCCAAGCACCGCCATCGCCACACTTTCCGGGGTGTCCCCACCCAAATCCAAACCCATTGGATAGTGCAATCGGTCCAACGCAGGCAGGCTGTTTGTCTGTCGCGTTATTTCATCAAGCAGACGCTCGGTCCGATCACGCGGCCCGAGCTGACCGATGTAACGGGGATTACCTTGTAACGCGCCTTTCAACCAATGCGCATCCTGGCTCAGGCTATGGGACATTACCGCCACACACGCCCCCTCCACGAACTTTCGAAATTCGAAAGGCCCGCCTATATCGGCGCTCAACACCCGATCCGCTTCGGGAAAACGTTCCGGACGGGCGAAATGTGGGCGACTATCAACAACGGTGACATGCCACCCCAGGATTTTTGCGATCCGTACCAACGGCTGCGCATCATGGCCCGCCCCAAAGATCATCAGACGCGGTGGTGGCGCGACGTATTCCAGAAAAACCTCTACCTCCGCATAGCCTTCGGTATAGCGTTGCCGCGTAGATTTTTGCTGGTCCAATGTGAGACGCAGATCAGCGGTAATTCGCTCGTTCAGTGCAGGATGGTAGAGCCCTCCGAGGGGCGCCGCGCCAGATTCCAGGAACACACGGTCTCCAACATCTGCACGGCTATTGCGTGAGCCCGCTATTACCGTTGCGATTGCTACGGGTCTCTGGTTGCTTCTTACTTTGCGTAAAGCATCAAGCACAGCGCATTGCTTTGTAGCTGGTACTCGCTCAAACAACACATACACCTTGCCGTTGCAGCCCAGCCCAAAACCAAGGGACTCTTCACCGCCCTCTTCGTCTGTGGCCTCGGTCGTGCTGTAGCTACGAATCACCGGGCCCGACTCACTCAGCCACCAGGCCTTTCGCACCACATCAGCCTCCAGACAGCCACCACTGATAGTGCCCTCCGGACGTCCATATTGTGAAACGAGCATGCGCGCCCCCGGACGGCGATACGCCGACCCCTCGACCTTCACAACGGTGGCGAGTACAGACTCTCGACCCTCGTTCTGTTCGGCGTGGATGGCATCGAGCAATGCGTTCAAACTGGACATATCAGATCTCTCTCCCAAAGCGAATCCGGCGAAGTCGCTGTCGATCGCCAACTATCCAAGCGGGCGCAACTCTCTGATCAAGTCGATCAGCAAACGTAGCGTGATCGGCACCTGCCGGTAGCTTGAGTAATAGATATGGAAGCCTGGACCGACACTGACCCAATCCTCCAAAACCACTTGTAAAGTTCCTTCCGCTACAAGCGGCGCGACAATGGGTTCAGCACAATAAGTCAGCCCAGCGCCCTGGGTGACCATGGCGAGCATCATCCGCGTCTCATCCAGCACGACATTACCGGACACTGGGATCTCTAATTTTTCACCCTCTTTCTCAAACTCCCAGTTGTACATCCGGCCGTTGCCTAGCCGAAACCTTAAACAACTGTGCTGTTTCAAATCCTCGGGGTGCAGCGGCATGCCACATCGGTCGAGGTAATCGGGGGTTCCTACCACGACCCATCGAACAGGGGGGGAAAGACTTTGGGCAATCATGCCTTCAGGTACGGTAGCGCCATACCTGATCCCAGCGTCGAAGCCTCCTTCAACAATGTCCACCATACTGTTGGTGGTTGAGACTTCCACTTCGATATCGGGATAACGATGAGCAAATGTCGATAAAACGGGTGCCAACAAAAGGAGCGCCGCGTCACTGAAAACATTCAGCCGTATACGACCAGTGGGCTCATCACGGAACTTATTCAACAACTCAATGGCCTGGTCGATTTTGTCGACAGGTTCGCTTATCAATGCCAGCAGCTCCTCACCGGCTGCCGTCAGGGTGACGCTGCGGGTCGTGCGATTGAGCAAACGAACCCCCAATCTCGCCTCCAGCCCCTTGATCGCATGACTCAGCGCAGATGCACTTATCCCTACTTCAACACCCGCACGACTGAAGCTGGAATGGCGGGCGACAGCTAAAAAGTAGATAAAATCGCCAAAGTTGGCACGAGTCAGCTGCATGAGTTCTCTGCCATTGGTGTGAAACGTATGAACGAAAGGGCCTCTCCCGCCCCCTGCGCCACAGACAGTTTTTGCCGGCGTGGTTCTGACTGTTTTGGGGTATCACTCATCGACCAAGGTGATCGTTACTTCAAGGGACCCAGGACGCGCGAGTATTCCCAGGCCGGAATCAATCCTGCCGAGTTTGATAAGGTCGCTCGAATACTTGAACCCTTTATGAAAAATGGCGAGATTTCCCCAAGGCGCATAGAAGGCAATGTCACCCGCCGAAGGCGTGAACCCAGCTGGCGCGCCCTGTGTCGATAATGGCTCGGGCAGTACGCTGATCTTCTCGGTCGAGGCGTAGTCGTCCAGTGTCAGTTTCATCGGCAGCTGTTTAACGAAATCTATGGAGGAATCGTTGTTGTCGAGCGTTGCCGTAACCGGACCGCCTGAAACATCGATGCGTATTTTCATAGTTGCTCCACTTTGCTCCGATGGGCTGCGGGGCACGCCCTACCCCCGACCCGAATTGATCTGACAGCCAAATTGCTTTCCCGCCAGAAGGTATCAGCTGACAGAAAAACTGAAATACCTCGCAGCGATTGAAGTCATGAATGAGATTTATCAATCGTCCTTACACACGCAGTGCATTCATAACCAGCGTGAAGGCCCGCGACGGCTGCCTGCGACTTGGGTAATACAAATGGTACCCCGGGAAGGGAGCACACCAATCTTCCAGCACACGAACCAGGCGGCCATTTTCCAGATGCGGTGCGAATTCTTCTTCAGGAAGATAGGCGATGCCCAGGCCGGCCAAGGCTGCATCCACCATGCTGGGAGAGGTGTTGAAAACGAGCTGGCCATCCACTCGTACGTTTAACGGTTGGCCACGACGCTCAAACTCCCAAACGTATAGCCCCCCTGCTGTTTGCATACGCTGATTGATACAACTGTGCTTTAGCAGGTCCCGTGGATTTTTGGGCGTTGGATGCCTTTCGAAATACATCGGGGAGGCCGCAGCGGCCATGCGCAGTTGAGGACCGATGGGTACCGCAACCATATCCTTGTCGATGGTATCGCCCATACGCACGCCTGCATCGAAACGGTCGGCGACGATGTCTCGAAAACCATAATTGATATCGAACTCTATCTTGATATCCGGATAATCGAGCAAAAGCGGCGTGAGCTTGGGAAGCAAATGTGCTCGAAGAATGTGCTCACCACAGGTGATGCGCACGGTGCCGGCGGGTTTATCGCGCATCTCGGTCAGTTCGTCGAGTTCTGCCTCGATTTCGTCAAAGCGATGACCAATGGCTTTTAGTAAACGCTCGCCCGCTGCCGTAGGCGATACGCTACGGGTGGTTCGTGTAAGCAAGCGAATCTCCAGCCTGGCCTCTAACCCGCTCATTGCCTGGCTGAGGGCAGATTGAGTCACGCCCAGTACGGAAGCTGCCCGCGTGAAGCTGCCTTCACGGGCAATCGTTACGAACGATAAGAGATCATTGAGGTTACGTCTGACCATCGCCCAAGTCTCTCATAAATCATTAATTAGCAGGCCTTATAGCCCCTTTAAGGACTGATTAGCTAGTGGCGTCGAAGGGGGCCGGTTACATTAACAACCTCTTTTTAACCAACCCTTCGTTGTATTCAGCGCGAGCGATCGCCATGGCGCTTGGGACGAGAGGCGCGAAGTGACCCGAGGGGACGTGCATGGATCGTAGAGACTTTCTCATCAGAGGCGCCGGACTGGGTTCGGCGTTGATCGCAGGCTCACTTCTGGAAGCAACGGCATCCTGGGCAGAGGCCCCAACCAATTCCCGAAGGGAGGCTCCCGCGTCCAACGCACAACGGGACAACAATGCAAGCGGCAAAGCCCGCGTATTCATTACCGGCTCGGCCGATGGACTGGGCCATGCCACCGCCAAAACCCTGCTTGCCCAAGGCCACGAGGTTGTCGTGCATGTGCGCTCCCCTGCCCGGTTGTCTGCCGTGCAAGAACTGGTGGACCAGGGCGCCATCGCGACAGTCGGCGACTTGGGCGATCTTGAACAGGTTCGCGACCTTGCCCGTCAGGTCAATGCCATCGGCGCGATGGATGCCATTGTTCACAACGCTGGCATCCTCAGCGGGGCGCAACTGCTAGTCGTCAACGTCGTCGCCCCCTATATGCTCACGGCCCTGATTCAGCGCCCCAAGCGTCTGATCTACCTGAGCAGCAGCATGCATAGGGGCGGACGAGCCAGCCTGACGGGATTGGACTGGTCGGGCAGCACCCCCACAGGCAGCTATTCGGACAGCAAACTCTTTGTAACCGCACTCGCAGCAGCCGTTGCGCGGTTGTACCCCGACGTCCTCAGTAATGCGGTCGATCCGGGCTGGGTCCCAACGAAGATGGGAGGTCCCAACGCACCTGACGACCTGCGCCTGGGACACCTGACCCAGGAATGGCTTGCCACCAGCAATGACCCTGAGGCACTCACCAGCGGCGGCTATTGGCACCATCAGCGACGCGAACAGCCGCATTCCGCGGTCCAAGACTCCCGATTCCAAGACTTGCTGCTGGCTGAACTCACGCGCGCCAGCGGCACGAACCTGTCGTGACCACCTCCACGGTAACTACTGCATGAAATTATTCTGGGGTCGTCTTCTCATGGCCGTTGTCGGTATCGCTCTGCTAGGCATCGTTGGCGCCTTCGCCTATTTACAGCAGCCGGTCTTCGGCGACCTGCCCAGCGGCGAGCGGCTGACGCGCATCGAACATTCGCCCAATCATGCCGACGGAGTGTTCCGCAACCAGATCGACACGCCCATGAAGACCACGGACCAATCCGAGATATCGATGTGGATGCAGACCCTTTTCGGGCAAGAGGGACAGCCTCGACCGCCAAGCCCGATTCCCGCCGTCAAGACCGACCTCAAAGCACTCGACCCTACACAGGATATAGTCGTTTGGCTGGGCCATTCCTCCTACTTCGTGCAACTGGGCGGACAACGCATCCTGATCGATCCGGTGTTCAGCACTTACGCCGCGCCGATCCCCGGAGTGAACAAGGCATTCGAGGGCACCAGCCTCTACACGGCCGATGACATACCCGAGATCGACGCTTTGTTGATCAGCCACGATCATTACGATCACTTGGACTATCCAACCGTTCAGGCGCTTCAGACCAAAGTCAGAAAGGTTATCGTGGGGTTGGGTGTAGGCGCGCATTTCGAGCGCTGGGGCTACGACATTGGAGTCGTACGCGAAGCCGACTGGAACGAAGTCATCGCGCTGACACCGAACGTCAGAGTCCACGTCACCACAGCTCGACACTACTCTGGACGCACCTTTACCCGCGATCAGTCGCTGTGGGTCGGCTTTGCACTTGTGTCTCCTGAGCAGCGGTTGTTTTTCAGTGGCGACTCGGGTTATGGCCCGCACTTTGCCGAGATCGGCCAGCGGCTGGGTCCGTTCGACTATGTCGCCATTGATGCAGGTCAGTACGATCCGCGCTGGGCGAATGTCCACATGAATCCGGAACAGGCCGCGCAGGCAGCCAAGGACCTGCACGCCCGAGTGCTGATGCAGACGCATGTGGGCCGCTTCTCCATCGCCCCTCACGATTGGGATGATCCGTTCAAGCGCATGCAAGTCGCCAGTCAGGGGCAAACCTTCGCGCTGTGGACGCCCGAAATCGGCCGCACGGTCTACCTTGACGGCCGTGCGCAGTCGTTCACGGCATGGTGGGAAGACGACGCAGCGAAGACTCCGCCTCAGGTCGCAACTGGAGCCAGGAAGGAGTAAGTCGTGCAGTCTCCCGTCTCGCTGTTGTGGCTACGTCAGGCAAACGTGCGCCCCGAAGAAGCACCCGCAGTCCTGTGGTCGATGCTCTACGTCATCGCGCTATTTCTGGCGTATTACCTGTTGCGACCGATCCGCGACGAGCTCGGTGTGGCCGGCGGGGTCCAGAACTTGCCCTGGTTATTCACTGGTACGTTGTTGGCGATGCTGGTAGCCAGCCCGTTGTTCGCGCTGGCCGTGCGCAAACTGCCACGTAAGCAGTTCATCGTCGTGGCCTATCGTTTCTTCGCTGCCAACCTGATGTTGTTTGCACTGCTGCTGCATCTCACCGATCCACAGTGGCAGGTGTGGCTGGGACGTGCCTTTTTCATCTGGGTCTCGGTGTTCAACCTGTTCGTCGTCTCGGTGTTCTGGTCGTTCATGGTGGATATCTTCGACAGCGAGCAGGGCAAACGGCTGTTCGGGCTACTCGCGGCAGGAGCAACGATTGGCGGCCTCTTGGGCTCGGCTATCACTTCCAGCCTGATCCAACAGTTGGACCGCTCCTGGCTGATGGTGATTGCCATCCTGTTTCTGGAAGTGGCGGTACTTGCATCACGCCGTTTATCTCGCCTTGCTCCGATGCTCAGCCACACCACGCCCAAGGAAAACCCTGACCGACCCTTGGGTGGCGGCATCTTTACCGGCATGGTCCACACGCTGCGCTCGCCCTACTTGGTCGGGTTGGCACTATTCATTCTGCTGTACTCGGTTACATCGACTTTCTTGTATTTTCAGCAGGCCAGCATCGCCGAGACCTCGTTCCCTGATCGTGCGGCCCGCACGGCGTTCTTTGCCAATATCGACTTGATCGTCAATGCGATCACACTGGTATTCCAGCTGTTCATCACCGGCAGGATGATCGCCACCGCGGGCATCGTGGCAACGCTGTGTGTCCTGCCGCTGGTCAGCCTGTTCGGCTTCGCTGCCTTGGCCGCCAGCCCTAGCGTCGCAGTCATCGTGGCCGCGCAGGTCGCCCGCCGGGTAGCGAACTTCGCACTGGCCAGACCCGCCAGGGAAATCCTGTTTACCTCCAGCACACGTGAAGATCGCTACAAAGCCAAGAACTTCATCGACACGGTCGTTTATCGTGGCGGTGACCAAATCGCCAGCTGGGGATACGCAAGCCTGATGGGCCTTGGCCTGACCCTGGCGCAGATTCCCATGATCTCGGTCCCCCTCTCAGCTATCTGGCTGGGCTTGAGTGTCTGGTTGGGACGAACCCACCTGAAGCAGGAACAGCGCGATTCTACGGTCTCACCATCATTGATTGAGGACAGGACATGAAGTCTACCCGCCGCTCCATAGTGAAATCCCTTGGCGTATTGGCCGCTCTGCCTTGGCTCATCCCCGCGAGTCGCGCCTTTGCGGTCGCGCCAACCCGCATCGGCGTGATCGGTAGCGGATCGCTGGGCGGCACGGTAGGTCGGCTGTGGGTCGAGGCTGGACATGAGGTCATGTTCTCTTCCCGCCATCCAGAGCAATTGCAAGACATGGTTGAGGCGTTAGGGCCACGCGCTTCGGTCGGCCTGCCGATGGCGGCAGCGGAATTCGGCACCGTGCTTCTGTTGGCTATTCCGTTTGAAGCGCTACCCCAGGTCGGGCGAGACCTGCACAGTGCCTACCGCGGCAAGATCGTTCTGGACTCCACCAATCCTTGGGGCACAAGCAGCAGCGATGTATACCGCGAAGCGCACAACCTGGGCGTTGCTGAAACCGTCGCGAAGTACATGATCGGCGCGCGACTGGTGCGCGCATTCAGTGCCGTCGATGCCACCGTGGTGGCAATGTCTGCCTCACGAGCGGGCGGGCGCATTGGCATGCCCGTCGCAGGAGATGACGCCGAGGCCTTGCGGGTCGCCGCCGACCTGGTACGCGATGCTGGTTGCGACCCAGTCGTCGTGGGCAACCTGGCTGCCTCCGCCTCGTTCCAGCCGGGCAGGCCGGGTTTCCGCGCCCATCTGACCGCACCGGAACTGCGCCGCCTCCTCGGCCTGTAGTGCAGAGTTCTGGTGGCCGCGTAGATAAGCAAGAAACCTTGCTGCTAGCTCCCACCTCAACAATCGGCCGGTGGATCAAACTGCCAGGCTCTCATGAGTCGGGCAGCGTGATCGCGAGGAAGCTGAATCTAACCGCCGGGTGATCGGAAAATGTGCCGCTCTCCTGTCACCCGCCCCCCCTCCTGCACTCAGCTCATCCAGTTCCCGCCATCAACGTTGTACGTTTGTGCAACGATGTAATCGCTCTCCGAGCCCGCCAGGAAAATTGCCATTCCTACCAGATCCTCTGCTGTCCCCATTCTTCCATACGGAACCTCAAGGCCGACGAGCCGCTTCTTCTCACCCAGGGGTCGGTTCTCGTGTTTGGCAAAGAGCGCGTCGACACCGTCCCAGTGTTCGCCATCGACAACCCCCGGGGCAATCGCATTGACATTGATTTTGTGCTTGATGAGGTTAAGGCCAGCAGACTGTGTAAGGCTGATGACGGCCGCCTTGGTGGCGCAGTAGACGCCTACCAACGCCTCACCGCGGCGACCCGCCTGGCTGGCCATGTTGATGATCTTACCGCCATGCCCCTGACTGATCATCTGCTTCGCCGCTGCCTGAAGCGTGAACAGCGTCCCGCTGACATTGATTGCAAAAAGCTTGTCGTAGCTTTCCCGAGTGATCTCGGTGATCGGTGCAAGATCGAACAACGCCGCATTGTTCACAAGGATGTCCAGCTTTCCTGCGTGGGCAACGACCTCCGCGATCGCTGCATCAATGGACGCCTGGCGGGTAACGTCCATCTCCACCGCGTAAGCTTGCGGCCCAAGCTCGGAGGCCGTCGCTTGAGCTCTTTCCAAATTGATGTCGGCGATAGCGACCGTAGCGCCTTCACCGATATAGGCCTGGGCAAACGAGCGTCCAATACCGCGCGCGGAACCAGTGATCAAAGCGCTTTTACCTTCGAGACGTTTCATTGAATCTACCTTTGTGGTTCGTGGCGCGCTTCATCGAAAGAGCGCGCGTGATGGAAGTCAGGCCGCGCGTGATGCCGCAGGGCTTACCGAAAGACCGCTCTCATCAAATAGATGGCAATGAGCGACATCGAGGGTGAGATAACGCCGGGCGGCGTACGGCACTTCGCAATCCCCCTGGACACGTACCGTCAGGCTTTCTCCTGAATCGACATTCACGTGGCAGAAGGTATCGCTGCCCAGGCGCTCGGTGACATCCGTCGTGACCGGCACTTGGCCTTCAGCGCCCAGGGTCAAATGCTCCGGCCGTATCCCGATCGTCACGGATTGCCCAACCGACAACGCACTGCTGTCGCGTGGAATGAGCAAAGTGGTTCCAGAGGCGAATCTAACCTCCACCCCCGATGCATGCACGGCATGCACAGTCGCCTGCAAGAATCCCATTTTTGGTGTCCCAAGGAAGCCGGCAACGAACAGGTTGGCAGGGTGATGGTAGAGCTCGAGCGGCGAACCAATCTGCTCGATCCGCCCAGCGTTAAGCACAACGACCTTGGTGGCGAGCGTCATGGCTTCGACCTGGTCATGGGTCACGTAGATCATGGTCGCCTGCAGCTCCTTATGCAGTCGGGACAGCTCCAAGCGCGTCTGTACACGCAGCGCAGCATCAAGGTTCGACAGTGGCTCATCGAAAAGGAAAATTTTCGGGTTTCGGACAATCGCACGCCCAATAGCGACTCGTTGGCGCTGACCACCTGACAACTGCTTAGGCTTGCGGTCGAGCAGAGAACCAAGTTCGAGAATCCTTGCGGCCTCGGCGACCTTCCTTTCCACATCCGGCTTCTTCTCACCGGCCAGATCCAAGGCAAATGACAAATTCTTGCGTACCGTCATGTGCGGATACAGAGCATAGGTCTGGAATACCATGGCCAGGTCTCGTTTGGCAGGAGTCACCTCAGTGATGTCTCGGCCGTCGAGCTCGATCGTGCCGCTCGTGACGTCTTCCAAACCTGCAATCAGGCGCAACAGGGTCGACTTGCCACACCCCGACGGCCCTACGAACACCACAAATTCCTTGTCCTTAACCTCGAGATCGATGCCCTTGATGATGGACAGTCCCTCGAAACCTTTCTTGAGATTTTCTATTTTCAAAGTGGCCATGCGTAAAGTCCTGTATGAAATTGGAGCCTTCGCGAAATCATTGAATGCTCGACGTCGTCATTTGACGGCGCCAAAGGACAGCCCACGAACCAATTGCTTCTGACTGATCCAGCCGAAGATCAAGATAGGTGCGCAGGCCAATGTGGAAACCGCGGAAAGCTTCGCCCAGAACAGACCCTCAGGGCTCGAGTAGGAAGCGATCAGCGCGGTCAGAGGTGCGGCGCTGGAGCTCGTCAGGTTGAGCGACCAGAAGGC
Organism: Pseudomonas sp. JV414; assembly: GCF_032424305.1. Taxonomy (NCBI): domain Bacteria; kingdom Pseudomonadati; phylum Pseudomonadota; class Gammaproteobacteria; order Pseudomonadales; family Pseudomonadaceae; genus Pseudomonas; species Pseudomonas sp. JV414. The sequence continues at coordinate 518,227 of NZ_VYKC01000002.1, forward strand.
CTCGTTCCAGCACAGGATCATCGACAGCAGCATGGTCGACGCCAGCCCACCCTTGCTGATGGGCAGCAGCACGCGCAGCATCTCCTGCCCCAGGGTCGCGCCGTCCAGCCTGGCCGCCTCCAGAATCTCCCGGGGGATGTCTTTGAAGTACGTGTAAATCATCCATACCACGATGGGCAGGTTGATCAGGGTGTAGATCACGATCAGCGCGATCCGGGTGTCCAGCAACCCCGCCCCCTTCGCCAGAAGGTAGATAGGCATGAGCACCCCAACTGGAGGAAGCATCTTGGTCGATAGCATCCAAAGCAGCGTCTGCTTAGTGCGCTTGGTCTCATAGAACGCCATCGAGTAGGCCGCCGGCACCGCGATCAGCATGCACAACGCTGTAGCGGAGAAGGAAATCAGCACCGAGTTCCACGCGAAGTGGAAGTAGTCACTGCGCTCCTGGATGTGCAAGTAATTCTCCAGCGTAGGCATGAAGATGAACTGTGGCGGCGTAGCGAAGGCGTCGATCTCGGTCTTGAAACTGGTAAGCACCATCCAAAAGATCGGAAAGAACAACAGCAAAGCGGTGACCCAGGCCAAGGTGCCGAGCAGTACGCTTTGCAGAGACCGGGATTGTTTAAGCGTCATCATGGCGTTGTCCTCAGGCTTTGTCGGTCAGGTTCTTGCCAATCATGCGCACCAGCACAATCGCCGCGATGTTGGCGATCACCACCGCAATCAGACCACCGGCCGAGGCCATGCCCACATCGAACTGCACCAGTGCCTGGTTGTAGATCAGATAGGCGAGGTTGGTCGAAGCGAACCCAGGTCCGCCATTTGTCGTGGTGAAGATTTCTGCAAATACCGACAGCAGGAAAATCGTCTCGATCATCACCACCACCGCGATGGGCCTGGCCAAATGTGGCAGGGTCAAATGCCAGAAGATGGCCAGGGCACCCGCCCCATCCAATCGAGCGGCCTCTTTCTGCTCTTGATCGAGCGACTGCATGGCTGTCATCAGCAACAAGATCGCAAAAGGCAGCCACTGCCAGGAAACGATGACGATGATCGAGAAGAGTGGGTAATGAGCTAGCCAATCGACGGGCTGTGCCCCGAAGAACTTCCATACCGCCGCGAGGATCCCGGAGACAGGGTGGAAGATCAGGTTCTTGAAGATCAGCGAACCCACGGTCGGCATGATAAAAAACGGCGAAATGAGCAGCACCCTGACTATGCCGCGTCCAAAGAACTCGCTTGCCTCAAGCAAGGCTGCAATCAAGACACCAAAAATCACGCTGATCAGCAGCACGCTGCCCACCAATATCAACGTGTTAAGCGCTCCGGGAAGAAAACCCGAATCTGTCACGAAATAGGCAAAGTTCTCCAGGCCAACGAACTCGTTTTCCCCTGGATTGAGCAGGTTGTACCGGATCACCGAAAAATAAACGGTCATGGCCAGCGGCACGATCATCCAGAGCAACAAAAGTGCAACCGATGGCGACACCAGAAACCATCCTGGATTGATCAAACGGCGTGCGCGTGATGGCGCCGAGGCCGCAAGCTGGGCTCGAATAATGGACGTGTTCATGATTATTTACCTGTGCGGCTGTGACCGCCGGCGCTAAGCCGGCGGAGGTAAGGGGCTATTTATTTTTTGGGATAGCCCGCACGCTTCATCTCGCGCTCGGTTGTGGACTGGGCAGAAGCCAGCGCTTGCTCAACCGACATTTGTCCTGTCAACGCTGCGGAGAAAAGCTTGCCTACCGATGTACCGATCGACTGAAACTCGGGGATCACCACGTATTGAATGCCCACGTACGGAACAGGTTTGGCTGAAGGCTGCGACGGGTCAGCGTGCTTCATCATTTGCAACGTTACCTGAGCAAACGGCGCGGCCTTGAGGTAAGCGTCACTGTAGGTCGAGATGCGTGTACCGGGTGGCACGTTCGTGATGCCATCCTTATCGGTAACTAGCTGGATGTACTCTTTGGAGGTGGCCCAGGTGACGAACGATTTGGCGGCCTCTTTGTGCTTGGAGGTGGCAGGAATTGCCAATGACCAGGCGTACAACCACGAGGACCCCTTGTCGGTAACCTCAATAGGCGCAGGAGCGAAACCTACGCTGTCCACCACCCGGCTCTGCTCCTTATCGGTGGTGAAAGATCCAGCCACGCTTGCATCAACCCAAATCGCGCATTTTCCACTGTTGAAAAGGGCCAGTGTTTCGTTGAACCCGTTACTGGATACTCCGGGAGGGCCATATTTCTTCAGGGTATCAACATAAAACGTCGCTGCTGCCTTCCACTCAGGACCATTGAGTTCAGGCTGCCATTTCTCATCGAACCAGCGCGCCCCGAAGGCGTTGGCCATCGTGGTAAGCAAGGCCATGTTTTCGCCCCAGCCAGCTTTGCCACGCAAGCACATGCCATATTGATCCTTCGAAGGATCATTGAGCTTGGCAGCGAACTCGCCCAGTTGCGACCAGGTCGGCTGCCCCGGCATCGTCAGCCCTGCAGCCTTGAACAGGTCGGTGCGGTAGTACGTGATGGTGCTTTCGCCGTAGAACGGCAGTGCGTAGAGCGTATCGTTAACAGAAAGGCCCTGACGCACGGCAGGAAAGATATCGTCGACGTCGTAGCCGGCCGGGAGGTCCTTCATCGGCTCTAGCCAGTTCTTGGCACCCCACATCGGGGTCTCGTAGGTGCCAATCGTCAACACGTCGAACTGACCACCTTGAGTGGCAATGTCAGTGGTCAGACGCTGACGCAGAACGTTCTCTTCGAGCACGACCCAGTTCAGTTTGATGTCGGGATGCTGCTGCTCGAAGATCTTGGATAGCCGTTGCATTCGGATCATGTCACCGTTGTTGACCGTCGCGATGGTCAGCGTCTCAGCGGCATGGCTGGCAAGGGCGAATGACAGACCAGTAGAAAGAATTAGCGCATTCGTAATCTTCATGGGGCTCTCCACTCCAAGCCAGATGACCGGAGCTATTATTGTTGTTGTTCACCACTTGTGAGCAAAACAAGACCGCATTGCAGTGGTGGGCGAATTGATTAGATCACCTACCCGCCCCGCCCTCAAACGAATCGCGGACGCCGAACTGATACTTTTTTGATCGCGATAACCGGCAGCCACAAGGGTTAAAAAAGTATCAACCAGCTGCAATAGTTGGGCTAGCAGTCCCGGACGAATTCGGCGTATGGTTGGCGCATTCGATCCACCGTATAACTATAAAAAGGGGCACGAGATGCCTGACAACCGCGCTGCTTTGTTCGAGCACCGACCAGCCGACCTTGAAGTCATCCTTCCTGAACCCGATCAGAGCTTTCGATGGTACGAGCACGACTATCCATACGCCCTCGCCCGCTGGAACCACCATCCGGAATATGAAATCCACCTGATTCGACAAGGAAGTGGCAAGCTTTTGGCTGGGGATTACATCGGGCCCTTCACCGCAGGACATGTCGCACTGATTGGCCCAGGTCTTCCCCATGATTGGATGGGAGATATCGCGCCGGGAGAACAGCTCGTAGGCCGCGACGTGGTGCTGCAGTTTGACGGCGCTGCCCTGCTCGACCTCCAAGGTTCATTGCCTGAGCTATCGGAGCTGAAAACGCTGTTTGAGCTGGCACAACGTGGGATCGAATTTACTGGGGGGACGGCCGTCGAGGCCGCTTTGCTGCTTGAGAGAATCGGCGAGGCGACGGGGCTTCAGCGCCTGATCATGTTCCTGCAATTGATAGACACCCTCGCAAGGGCGCCAAAGCGCGAAATTCGGGTATTGGCCAGCGCCTGCTACTCGCCTTCGTTGAACGAGCGCAGCTCGGAGCGAATAAATCAGGCATTCGACTACCTGATCAATGAGCTCACATCCGACATCCGGCTATCTGTCATCGCCGAGCGAGTTGGGATGAGCGAGGCCGGTTTTTCACGCTTTTTCAAACGAATCACTGGCCACGGATTCATGGACCTGATGCGCAAGCTGCGCATCCAGCGTGCATGTCGGCTACTCGTCCAGACACAGCTCTCGGTCGCCGAAATCTGCTTCGAGGTTGGCTATGAAAACGTCTCCAATTTCAATCGCCACTTCCGTCATGAAATGCATCAGACCCCGAGCGACTACCGGCGTACTACTGCCGTGAAGCTCTTCAACCGAGACAGTCTTCACCCATCGCTACCGATCACGCAGGTGCGGTGAGACCGCGCCTATTGATGTGACGCACGATAGTGTCCCCAGCCCGATACAAGAGAGAATGAATATGCAATTGCCGAGCGTTGTTGTGTTTGGTGAAGCACTGACCGACGTGGTTCAACACTCGCCCGGACGGTGGCAGGGCTATCCAGGTGGCGCGCCCTGGAACGTGGCCCGCGCAATGAGCCGCCTCGGCGTGCCCACTGCATTCGCCGGCTCGATCAGTACCGACTCATTGGGCGATGAGCTCGCACAGCAATCGAGGGCTGCCGGTCTGGACATGAGATTCCTCCAGAGAGTTGACGCTGACCCTCTGGTAGCGATCGTGCCCTCCAGCCACCCTCCCCGGTATTTCTTTGCGGGCGAGGCCGATCTACTTTTTGATGTGGACCAACTCCCGGCAGGTTGGTTGGATGCGGTTCGACTCTGTCACTTCAGCTGTATCAGCCTTGCCCGTCAGCCATTGGGGGACAGGCTTGTTGAGGTGGCCAGGAGGGTGAAGGAAGAAGACAAGCTGATTAGCTATGACCCGAACTGGCGCAACCTGATGGACACCCGCTACCGCGAGCTGACTTTCCCGGCCATGGTGGAGCTTGCAGACATCATCAAGCTCTCGGATGAGGATCTTCGTCAGATATACCCTGGATTGAACGAAGAACAGGCCCTTCGAGAATTGCGGACAATGAATACTCGTGCCCAGATTCTTTTCACCCGTGGAGCGAAAGGCATGGTGTTGTATGACACCGACCTAAAGTTTGAACAGCCCGCGATCGCCGTTGAGGTCGCTGATACAGTGGGTGCCGGAGATTCGAGTATGGCCGGCTGGCTCGCCTCGACGCTTCTAGGCATCCAAGAGCCGCGTGCACGATTGGAGTTCTCCGCGGCTTGTGCGTCGGTGTCTTGCTCACATGCAGGGGCTTACGCGCCTAGTCGTGAAGAAGTGAACAACTTGCTGTCATACCGCATGCAACATTGACGCTGAAATTCGCATTGAACACAGCCATCTTGTCAGGTGACGGGGCTCAAGGCGCAGTGGATAGAGTACACATGCGGGTTGAGCCAGATGGACCAGTCCACCACTAGCCAGTTGAACCCGCACCAGTGTTCGTGGCCCAGGAGCAACAAACGCTCCCCCACCAGTTATTACAAGTTTTTGATCTGGCGCCCGGCAAGTCGGGCCTGCTCCATCTGCGGAAACCCCGAAGGTGAAAAGCAGCGTGCCGCCCCCAACCGCCAAACTGTTCTCTTCATCCGTCAAATCTCTTTGCTTACTTCGTCTGTCGGCGTCCCGAGCCGTCTTTCGTTCAAAGCTGAGGTCGTCAAGAATGAATACTCGTAAGTTATCAGCTGAGTAAAACTGGCATACGTCGCAGCGATTGAGACCAGAAATGAGACCTTTCAACCTCACCGACGACGCAATGATGATATTGACGCCCAGCCATCAATTCAGCTCATGGTTATATGCAGTCACGCAGCTAGCTCTTCGTCATCCCTGTCGTAAAATCATGCCACGGTTGCGCGGTCCCCTGCCTTATCGTCAATAGGTTCCACGCCCGTCCTGATAGAAGTCATAAGGCTTCTTTTGAATGACCTGAAGCTCCCATAGGCGCGCATACCCCGGCCACTGCCATGACCGCACCAGACCAGAATGAGGATCCCAACTCATACCCTCTGGAATTTTCTGCCGCAACAAATGGAGCCCCATTGATGCCCGATCCGATCAAGCTTGAATTTTCCGAAAAGTACGACGATAAGCACGCGCAGAGTTATTTACTCAAGCATCAGGACAATCTGGCCCGCCGTTTATCCCACAAACGCGACGAGCAATTGGCGCGTAGTGCGTTGGTCGCCGCTGGCGAGCCTGGCTTGGTGCTGGACTTGCCGTGCGGGGCCGGGCGTTTCTGGCCGTTACTGGCGCAAAAGCCTGGTCGCGTGATCATCGGCGCAGACAATTCTGAGTCGATGTTGAAGGTCGCAACCATCGCCCAACCGGCGGAGGTGGTGAAACGGGTTCGCCCGTTGCAGACCTCTGCCTTTGCTATCGATTTACCGGACAACGCGGTCGACAACATATTCTGCATGCGCTTGATGCACCACATCGGCGCCCCGGAGCACAGACTCGCGATTCTGCGTGAGTTTCAACGCGTTACTCGCGACAGCGTAATTATCTCACTATGGGTGGACGGCAACTTCAAGGCTTGGAAACGCAAGCGTACCGAAGTGCGTCGTCGCAACAAAGGAGAACAGGACGGTTACCAAAATCGGTTCGTGTTGCCGGCTACTACTGTCGAGGCAGAGTTTGAACAGGCCGGTTTCCGTGTTCAGAAATCCCTGGACTTCATACCGCTCTACGCCATGTGGCGAGTTTATGTATTACGCAAAAAATAACAAAATGGCCATCAGCCACTTATCCAAGCTTTATGGAATTGATAGTTCATGCCCCCTCGAATCATATGCCACATGATCAGCTCGGTGGACGGGCGCCTCGTGTCTTCTCGTTGGACATCTCTACCCAATGGGGACAGTGAGCAAACGATTAGAAATCATTACGAGCGAATTGCCGCCCGCCTAGGCGGCGACGGTTTCATCATAGGCCGAAAGACCATGGAAGCATTTGATGGTATTTCTTCAAAACCACCGTTTGTAGGGGAACACAGCGGTGGTCTGCGGGACCACAACATAGCGCATGAACCAGGGGACCCGGTTGCGATCGTGATTGACCCCTCCGGGAAGCTGCACTACCAGACGAATACCATTGATGGCGGGCATCGGATTATCTCCATTCTCGGCGACTCGGTATCGGATGCCTATTTGCAGGCGTTGCGAAACCAGGGCATTTCCTATCTCTTCGCAGGCCCTCATTGTGAAAACCTTAAGCAAGCGTTAGCGATGCTAGGCGCCCAGTTTGGATTGAAGACCCTGCTACTCGAAGGTGGCGGCGTGATCAATGGGACCTTTTTGAAGGCCGGTCTGATCGATGAGATCAGCCTTTTGATTTACCCAGGAATAGATGGTTTGAGCGGGGTACCAAGCATATTTGAATATCACGGCCAGTCGGATGAACGCCCTGCGTCCGGCCAGTCCCTGCGCCATATCAGTACGCAAACGATTGAGGATGGTTTCATCTGGGCCAGGTACCTCGTTGCGAAGATGTCACCGCACACATGACACTCGCAACAACGGCAAACCTCTAACGGCGGGAGCCCTCGCGTCAGGCTCTAGTCGCGCAAGTGCTTACGCTTCCAGTATTTAAGACGCTCGCTCCTGCATATAGGGCCGGGTCACCTGAGTGAGCCAGTTCAGCACTGCTTCCACGCGCGGAGCAACGTGCCTACGATGAGGGAGAAGCAACGAAGCCTGTATCGGGGGCGGCCTGAACTCTGGCAGTACCTCAACCAGCTCCCCGCTATCGATCAGGCGCTGGCTTGCCGGTACGGACACTTGCATGATGCCCAACCCGTTTCTGCAGGCCGCCAGCAGGAGTGAGCCACTGTTTATGGCGAGTGCACTGACCATGGGTACTGACTGCACCTCGCCATCTACCGCATAGCGCCAAGCAGCCTCTTCACTACGCAAGTTATTTGCGTAGTGAATAACACGATGACCAGCGAGGTCAGCGAGTGAACTCGGCACACCATACTGTCGCAAGTACGCTGGACTGGCTAAATTGCAGGCCTTCATTGTGCCTAATTTTCGTGCGACCAGATCCGAATCCGGCAGCGGGCCTATCCTGATCAAGCAATCAACACCCTCCTGTATCATGTCCACCCGACGGTCGTTGATACTGATTCTGAGATCAAGCAGCGGATGCGCGGACAGCAATTCCCGCAAATGCGGCATTACCAGCTCCTGCCCAAATAAGCTCGGCATATCGAGACGCACCCTACCTTGCAAAGCTCCGGCAGCAGGCCGAAACATCCCCTGCAAATGATCTGACTCCCTCAGCAGTTCTCTGCAGCGCTCGAAAAACAGCTCGCCATCAGGCGTCAACCGAACGCTGCGGGTGTTGCGTTGCAATAGCCGGCTACCCACATCGGCTTCCAGCGTCCGCACAATGGCAGAAGCCCGGCTCTTGGCAACACCGAGCTGCTCGGCCGCTTTAGTAAAACTGCCCAATTGGGCAACGCGGCAAAAAACCCGTAGATCATTCAACTCCATCGTCGATTGTTCTCTATAGATGAACAGAGGGTTAATTTTTCCCGACTTTATTCGCGTTCTTCAGAACCGTAAAGTCTGACCTCCGAATCTTTTCCGAGAACTGTATGACGATGACTAAAAAATCAGATCGCATTGCCCTTATTACTGGTGCCAGCCGAGGAATTGGACGGAGTAATGCCTTGAAACTCGCCGAAAATGGCGTCGATGTGATCATTACCTATCTGAGTAGTGCAGACGCAGCTGCGGCAGTTGTAAGCGAAATCGAAGCCTTGGGTCGTCGCGCCGTAGCCTTGCACCTTGATGTCGGCAATGCAGGTACGTTTGCTAAATTCGCAAACGATGTGAAAACCACGCTGCAGCAAAAGTGGCAGCGCGATCGATTCGACTACCTGATCAACAACGCAGGTGGTGGTACATACGCGACGGTTGCCGACACCACCGAGCAAGAGTTCGACCTCATGATCAACACTCATCTCAAAGGCACGTTCTTTTTGACCCAAAAATTGCTTCCGCTGATAGAGGATGGCGGACGCATTCTTAACACCTCGTCAGGTTTGACCCGCTTCACAGTGAGCGGCTACGCCGCCTACGCCGCAGCGAAAGCCGGCGTCGACGTGCTGACGCGCTATATGGCCATAGAGTTAGGTTCGCGGAGGATCAGCGTTAACGCTATCGCGCCGGGCGCGACGGAAACAGACTTCGGCGGAGGCGCTCTGCGCGATGACTCGGCCCTGAACGCGCAATTTGCTGGCATGACCGCACTGGGTCGTAATGCGCGCCCGGATGACATCGGTTCTGTAGTCGCCGCATTGCTTGGCGAAGGTACCGGCTGGATTACCGGGCAACGCATAGAGGCGTCGGGGGGCCTGCTCCTCTGAGCCAACGGTAGCGGTAGCGGTAGCGGTGGAGATGGCAGATGCCTGCACTCTCCACTTGCGTGCAGCGTCAACGAATATATTTGTCAGCGGCTGGGCAGACGGTGGCTTACAGCGATGGTAGCTTAGTGAATACACCGCGCGTCTGCTCGTAGGCCTGCACAACAGGTAATGCCAACGCATACTTGTCGCGCATTATTGCTACAGAGGATCTGCGGCCCTATACATTCCCAATTTATCATTTTCGTGCATAGCAGTATTCTGTCTCACCAACTTTTAACAAGAATCCTGCCCAGATATTATCTCCGCGCGAAGCCACAACCTCATAAAACCAGGTTGCGCAACATTTATTCACGAACAACTAATGATCAAAAAGACCCGTTTGGACGCATTCAGAATGTGAGATCGTTACATAAGAGCCTCGCAATTAGGCTTCTCAGCCACTGTCTTCCATTCCTGAAAATCTCACCGTGGTTCTGGATCATAGGGCTATCCAACAAATGGAAGTTAATAATAGCTAAAGCTCTTCGTTAGATCTCCCTAGACCATCATAAGGACGGAGCTTATCAAGGGACCGATCTGAACCAAGAGACAGGCACCGCAAGGAAGCAAAGGCCAGTACAGGCGTCTAAGAAGGTACCTAGCGGTTCTGCATCCCGGATGAGGCCGCTAGCATGTACACAGCTCACAGTTTCAATCCATGGGAAAAATCGTTTTACCGGCCGATTGATGCTGCCATACGCTGGTGTGGGCTGATGGATCACGAGGCTCAAATTCTAGACAGCGCCTGGGATTGTCCAGGTTTGCTGTCAAAGCAATTTCCACAATGGCCATGTCTGCATATCAATGTAGGGAAAATTCTCGATGCCATACGAAACAACGAGATCCCTTATGGTTATTTCGGTGTGACGACTCGGCCAGACAGCCCTATCGACTGCAGACTCGTAACTGTCAGGCATACGGATCTCAAATATTGGATGATTCACTATTATCCAGACCAACGCCCCGCTTTTCTATTTGGAAGAAAGCCGCCTGATGATTCAAAAATAAGTATTGATACCTACTTGACGCTGCGAGCTGATCGAGACGCCCTCGAAGTCAAGCTTAGGGCGATAGAGCTCGCTCATGCGGCCCTCCTGGAGGAGCTCAAGGCGATAGGCTTAGAAAGGGAGCGCTTACACGATCTAGTCGAGACGCAAGGCGAGCTGAATGACCGTAGCGAGGCTGGATATTTATGCGCCATCGGAGCTTTAATCGAAACCCTTCTTGGGTCCTCACCAGGAGGAGTACCTAACTCTGTCTTCAAGTCGCAAGCCGCTATAGTTGACTCAATCACTGCGCACTTTGAAGGTGTTCCAGGATTGAGCAAGCGCTCCCTGGATAAAAAATTTGCTGCGGCAAGACGTAGCCTTTCTCGGAATTGAAGCATTGCATTGCAATCTTATCTATTGCAATGCAATGACACTCTCCCATCAGTGCTATTCAATTCAGGTCACTTCCCACTATGCGCCAACCCGCGCCAGGAGTGACCACTATGCCCAGCCAACCTTTCCCCATAGCTGAAGCGCCTCAATCCATTAACGAACGTCACATCATGCGGCGTGAAGAGGTGGAGCGGAAAACCGGGTTTAAACGGGCGCACATTTATCACTTGATGAAAGAAGGTAACTTCCCTCAAGCCAAACGCATTGGACTGCGTGCCGTAGGCTGGGACTCACTGGAGATCGAACAGTGGATCACTGAACGTTTGGCGCAGCAGGCCTGATGTCATGCGTGTGGTGTCAGTGGTATCCACCAAAGGTGGAGTAGGAAAAACAACAGTGGCTGCCAATCTTGGCGGTCTGCTAGCGGATGCTGGCCTACGCGTCCTGCTGCTCGATCTGGATAGTCAACCCACTCTCTCGAGCTATTACGCTTTGAACCACGAGGCCCCCGCCGGTGCGTACGAACTCATTGCACTCAATCAAACAGATCCTGAGCAGATAATCTCCATGACCGAGGTCGTCGGTCTCGATCTGATTCTCTCGAACGATGACCAAGGCCGACTGAGTACCTTGCTACTTCACGCCCCGGACGGGCGATTACGGCTGCACAATTTGCTCGACCATTTCCGTACCCGTTATGACCTGCTGTTGATCGACACCCAAGGCGCACGTAGCGTGCTACTGGAGATGGCCGTCCTGGCATCCGATCTCGCCCTTTCTCCCATCACACCGGAAATGCTCGCAGCGCGCGAGCTACGTCGTGGCACCTTGAAGTTGCTCAGCGAACTCGAACCGTTCCGCCACTTGGGCATTTCACCACCCCCCTTGCGATTGCTACTGAACCAAGTGAACGCCCTTCGGATGGACACTCGAATGATCATCTGCGGTCTGCGGAAGACCTTCGCTGGGGCTACCAACATCTTCGTTCTAGACACCGTAGTTCCAGACCGAGTGGCGTATCTCAATGCCGCCTCTCTCGGTCTGCCCGTACACCGAATTGAGACGCGCCGGTCAGGTAAACGACGCTCAGCCTCGGCACTGGAAACTATGCAAGCACTGGCCATCGAGTTGTTTCCGGAGTGGAGCACAGCAATCTCTACAGTAAGCAGGCACGAGCAGGCTCAATAAAATGAGTCGCCAAGCCGGTATCTCTCGCCAAGTCATTTTAGTTTGATTGACCTTGAGGCCAACGGTGTTTGGCAAGGAGTCTCTTTATGCTGGATCACCTTCCCATCATCGTTCAACCACCTCTTCGACTAAACCACCCACCCCGCGAGGAGTACTGCACCGTAGTTTTTCGCCTGCAGGGTGGGCGCTCGGCCATAGGATGGCTCCTCGCAGAGCTTTCTCACCATTTCGAAGGTTCGGGCACTGCCGAGATCGTCAAGTTCGAGGTCGACGACAATTTGTACAACCAGCGTTGACTGAGGTTGCTCAAATGAAAAAGCTTAATCAGGAGCAGATCACCGACAAACTGCATCAAGACCACTTCCCTCGGGGTCCAGAACTGGAGCGGCTTTCCGATCCACTCATCGACACGCCTATGCTGGTCACGCTGGAGCAGCTACGCCCCTACGAACACAACCCGCGCTTCATTCGTAATCCGCTGTACGACGACATCAAGGCGTCCATCCGTGAACGCGGATTGGATCAACCTCCGCCGATTACCCGCCGCCCGGGAGAAACCTATTTCATCATCCGCAACGGCGGTAATACGCGCTTGGCGATTCTCGGCGAGTTGTGGCAGGAAACCCGCGATGAACGCTTCTTCCGCATTCATTGCCTGTTCCGCCCCTGGAGCAATGAAATCACCGCCCTGCTCGGCCATCTGGCTGAAAGCGATCTGCACGGCCAACTCACCTTCATTGAGCGTGCTCTGGCGGTAGCCAAACTCAAAACCATGTTCGAACTAGATGGAGCGACACTCTCGCAACGAGCGCTGGCGCGCCGTCTTGCCGCTGGGGGCTACCCCATTTCACAGCCGCACATCAGCCGGATGCTCGACACCCTCGAACACCTCCTGCCCGCCATTCCACAAACCCTGTATGCCGGATTGGGTAAACCCAAAATTGAACGTTTGATCGGTCTGCGTAGCCAGGCTGAACGAACCTGGAATCGTTATCCAACCGACATCATTGCGTTCCCCGAGTTTTGGCTCGAAACCTTGAGCCAATTTGATGCCGATCCCGAGTCTTTCGATCTTGAGCAAATCCAGGATGAGCTGCTCGAACGTATGAGCCGCTTGCTCGGACAGTCCTACCGCATGTTGGCCTTGGAGCTGAGCGCCACCCAACGGCCTGGCATTGTCATCACGCCTTCAGAGAACAGCCACCTGCCGAGCGTTGATGAAGCCGCGGCAGGACCTCCCCCCTCCGAGTCCCGCCCCCCATCAGTTGAAACTAGAACCCGGACCGAAACAGCGCGAGACGAGCAGCTCACGCTGCCCGAAACGAATGTCGCATCAGCAGTCAGCCCTCCGTTACGTGTCCAAAAAATTCGCGAACAGATTGATCGCGACACTGCCACCGAACCAACACCGAACGTCGCAACCTGCACGATCGACGACATCTGGATCATCGCACCAACACTGGATACCCCCGAACAACTACGTTTAGCCATTGCCGGACTGGCTCGGGAAATGGCGACCTATGCAGGACATCCCGAGAGCATCATCGATCAGAAGTATGGCTTGGGCTTCGTCCTGAATATCGAGCAACTTGATCTTGCAGCACCTCGTGCAACCGGCGTTCACCTATTGCTCCTGGCCCTGCTGCGTGCCCAAGACGACGTGAACTGGGAGGATCGCAAGCAATTGCCCTCAGCCTTGTTCGGGCAACTGCTATTGGGGGTCTATGAACTCCCGCTGACAGATCGTCCCGCCGTGGACGTAGGACTGGAGCGTCTGCCCGACGGTCTCTTAATCAAACTGTATCGCCTCATTCGCTTAGCTCGACGCTTGATCGACTTGACGCTTACCGCTGAAGGCGGCTCACCAAGGGAGGAGCTATGAACCTGTCCTTCAATGTGCTCAACCAGGCCATGCTGACTCAGGTCCTTCACGAGTTGCGCCTGGGTAACCTGCAACGCTGCAAAGCACTCGGGCTGGGTGAAGAGGACATTTACCTGTTGCAATCCTTACCGCCCACCACACTGTCACGCCTGGCCCATGCCACCGTCCCCTGGGTTGAGATCAAGATTGATTCGTCGGTGCTACATCGCTTGATCGACCAGGCCGAACGCGACGAACAGAACGAGCGCCTGATCAACCGAGCGCTCAAGCTCGGTGCCAGCAGTACTATCATGTATCAATGCTTTGGCTTGGCGCATTCGGAAACCGCCCTGCGCCGACGTCTGCTCAAGATAGAAACCCGTAAGGGCCGCCCTCAGAACTTGAGCGAAGCGCAGGAACATGCGCTCTGGCAGCGTTGGTGCCAGCTACGCGCTCAGGACGGTGCTGAGGATCAGCTCGACGCCATGATGATGTTGGCGGAGGAGCAACAGATTAGCTTGGCCATCGTTTGGCAGCAGATCGACCATTACAGCAACGGAACATGAATACCACCCCTTCCAGTCGCTGGCAGCGTGTTCTGCAGCAATGCACCCAACAGTTGAGTGAACACTGGCCCGCACGCCCGACCACGGAACCACCCTCCAACCAGGCCCTTCAGGCTGGCTTTCTTTTCAGCGGCCAATCACACGAAGTCGTGCCGCGTCGCCTGCTGCTGGATTGTCGGCTGACTCCGTTGGAACGTAATGCATGGCAAGTATTTCGACTCATGCTGCAGGGCCGGGGAGTGGTCACCCCGCGTTATGAAGATCTGCAACCTTACCTGTCGAGCGTTCCCTATGGTGTATCAGCCTCCCGCGAAACCATCGCTCGCGTCCTTACGATGCTTAGGTTGACGCGCTGGCTTAGCTTGGTGAGTCGTGGCCGCGATCAGCTCAGCGGGCGCCTACAAGGTTCTCTGTATGTCCTGCACGATGAACCGTTAACTCCCGCCGAAGCCATGGAGCTGGATCAGGATTATCTAGAGCTGGTCGGAAATGCCCTCAATCATGCGACCAAAGCTGTACGTATTGTCGCGCAGCACATTGTGAAAGACATCCACCAAGACACGGATATCGACCTGGGTCGACTCCCCACCCGGCTCGACAGTTGGAGCGAACATTGGACACATCAAGGATTGGATCAAGGAACCGATGAAGCGCTACACGATTCCGAACTGGCAGGTGATCACCGCGTTCGGAATCGAGTGAAACCTAATCCGGATTCCGAACCGGGTCTGAACGCCACTGTTTCCGGCACCGTTCGGAATCCGAACGCCGCTTGTACTGTATTAAAAGAAAGTATTTGTACTGTACCGCGCGCAACCCCAGCGGTGGATAACCTGCACTGGCCCGATCCTCTGCAGCTGAGCCCAAGCGAACGTCAGGCGGTCACCGTGGCGCTGGGCAAACTTAAACCAGCGGATCGACAGGCAGTGCTCAACGAAGCGGGCGCGCGATGTGCCGCCGGTGGTATCCGCAAACCAGCGGCCTATCTGATGAGCCTGATCCAGCGAGCGCTGAAAGGCGAGTTTCGTCCTTGGGCCGGTCAGGCTGAATCGCTACCTATTGCAGAACCGCCACCCGTCCCGTCACGCCCACTTAGAAAACGGGGCGAACCCGCCTCTGCCCTTGCCCAAGCATGCCTGAATGAGTTGCGCCAGCTGCGCGGCAAACGCCCTGGACGTCGGTAGATTTGATGCCACTGGCATCAGTGTCGAGCGTCTCGGAAATTAGCCCTCTCGAACCAAACCGAACAGACCGCATTCAGCTTTTTTGCTGTCCTTGACCTTTATCTGTCGCAACGTTCCCGTCCAAGCAGATGCGAGGACAACACCGTGGCCGATCACTATCAGCTCAACCTGGGCTCATTGCGCAGCAGCATCACCCTGACACTGCACACCCACCACGCCGCCCGTATCTGGCAAGGTCGAACCGCACGTGAAGGCGTCCATTCGATCATGGGCATGGCCGGCTACATCAGCGTCACCAATCTGATCAAACAAGCCGCAGCGCAGGACGACCCTTATGCCGATTGGGCTATCGTGCAGCTCGAAGAAAAACTGCTGCAGGCTAAGGCTGGGATGCTGGAACTGACCCAACAATTGGATCAGATCAGACGGGACCTGCCGACGCAGATCGACATGAGCGATAACCTCAATATCCACCCCGTCACCTTGCCCTTGTACATCGGCAGCCAACTAGGATTCCTCGCCGTCTACCTGCTGACTGACTACGACACACTGGTGCGCCACACCCTATTGGCCCATCACACCGCCTTGATTGGTCGCAGAGACATGGAAGCCTGGATCGACGACGGTGCCCATCTGCTGCGCAGCCTGTTCGGCCAGGCACAGCGTTATCGACTTGCCGGTGTCACACGCGATGACATGGCCGCAAACAATGCCCGCGCACTGGCAGCCATGGAAAAGTTTGGATTGCCCCCCATGGACATCCTTGAGGGACATCGCCGTTCCCAGTTCGCGCCACCGATCATTCGTCGTGGCGCTGTGCCAGTGGATGACGCTGATGCGTTGATGGAGGACGCGGTAGCCCCATCTGCGGCAGTGAATGGGCCGGAGGACGAAGCATGAGTCCCATGACACCCGTTCAACCATTGCCCCGCGAAGCATTGACACCGGATGCCTATCGACAACTCGAACACGCTGCCTCCCTAAAAGGCCTTTTAAAACCATTTAAGGGTAAGGGGGAGCTGGAACACCTGGCACAGATGGCGAGGGAAATCGAGGCGCAGTTATGTCACCTGATGGAGGCCGTGGTGCAGCAAGCCGCACAACCTCCTTACTCACTGCTGAATATTCGATTGGTGCTGCAGAACACCAGTGCAGGCAGCACATTTTTGCGTTGGCGTACCCGTGACTTCACTCGTATGGGGGTTGCGGTCTGGGAACGCCAAGTCTCCAACAAAGCCTTGCTGCAAGCCATACGCGAGGGATTGTACCGTTTCGAATGCGAGCGCATTGCGCTGAACTTGCAGATGAGCGTGGTGCATTCGCTCTACCGCCAGGCATCGACCTGCGTGATCAAAATGGCCAGTGCCGAACGGCTGCTAAGCCAACTCACAACCGCAGTGGAGGTATCAGGATGAGTACTTTTTTTGTCGGCGAAGGCAACATTGGCAGTGCGCCAGAGTTCCAGGAATTTTCATCAGGCAATGACGAGCCACGGCGTTTGCTACGGCTGAATGTGTACTTTGACAACCCCGTGCCACGCGAGGGTAGCTATGAAGATCGAGGCGGCTATTGGGCGCCAGTTGAGCTCTGGCACCGCGAGGCTGAACACTGGAGTACGCTGTACCAGAAAGGTATGCGTGTGTTGGTCGAAGGCCGAACCGTGCGCGATGAGTGGGAGGACGCCGAAGATAACGCCCGGGTGACGTTCAAAATCGAAGCCCGTCGAGTCGGCATCCTGCCTCATCGCGTGCAGAACGTGGTCATGCGGGAACGATCCAGTGAACAGACGACGGCTGCAAAACAGGTCCAGCAAAGTGCAGAGCGGACCAACAATCAGAGTTCGTCAGCGACCTCAAAACCCAGAAAACGTAAAGAGTAATTGGTCAATAAATGATGTAACTAGGTATGTAATTGCGCCCCTGCGCGATACAACAGTACGAGGTACCATTGCCCCATCGACATCATGCAATGGATACGCACTGTGGGACTGCTTGCCTATAGGTTGGATGGGACACCCGTTGTCTCGGTATTCCTAACGGACGAAGAATGGAAAACCGAAGCACTGAACAAATGCCGGGATCTCTTCATGCCTGAGACCAAAAGCCAAGCGGTGCTCAAGGTCTCACGGCTTGGGCATCGTTTCTTTTCCCACAAGCCAGGTGAGCGCAAACTCAGTCAAACAGGCGGCGAAAGCGATGATCATGTCATGCTTAAAATTAAAACGCTCTTTGCTGCCACAGCCGCGGGTTGGTCTGCACTTCCTGAGCAGTCAGGGGTAACAGCTTCCGGTAAATTCTATCGGGCTGACGTTCTTTGTACTCATCCGAATGGCAAGACCAAGGTGGCTGTCGAAATACAACGATCAACACAGCGTGATGTCGACTACGAGGAGCGTCAGAGAGTCTACGTGGAAACAGGTATTCGCTGTATCTGGATCGACATTTCCAAGAAAGCGTATCGTCATCACATCAGCAAGCCAACCAAAGCACTTCCTCGATTTGAGTGCAAGCGTCAGTCTCCCGAGAGTACTGGCACCTACCTCGTATCCATCGAAAAGCAAGACATCGACTTCCCTGAATTTATTGAAGGAGCACTCACGGGAAAACTTAGATTCATTGAGCACAAAGTGAATACCTCCCTTCACCACATCAGAATCCATCGAAAGCGGTGCTGGAGCTGCAAAATTCACATCTGTTTATTAGACCCGGAATTTACTGAGGATCTAGTACGGCAGATGCCGAAAATCGTCTCCACGATCCATCGCAAGAGCAGGCACATTCAAGATATGTGCAGGATCAAGCTGATTCACTTCAAAAAAAGAGGAGTCAAAGAGCACGTCTCGTGCTGCCCACACTGTGGTATTGCGCAATCCTATTCTGAACTGGACCACAGGTTTGAATTGGCTGATCACGTGGCGTTTCTCGCCATTGCCCGACCCACCAGTCTTTTACCCAGAAGGTTCTGGTCTTGGGAGACTCACCCGAAACTTGAAATGCTTCCGGTCCCAGGAGCCGCATTTCTTATCACAGGAGAGCCTGACGACGACTCCGCATTGCTTGAGATCCTGCGCGAAAACCTTAAAGGGTGCCATTGGTAAAATCTGTACTTATTGATGACTGCTGACCTGGCAGTTTTCCGGTTCTTGGCTTCCCGTCAAAATTAATATGGGTAACTTAGCAATCCGGTTTCCCATATCTCGCCATTACTGTTTCCAACAACGCTGCTCCGAACTCAATCCGGAGCAGTTCTATGCGCCTCTTTCTTTGCGAGAAACCTTCCCAAGGTCGTGACATCGCCAAGGTTCTCGGAGCCAACCGGCGCAGTGATGGCTGCCTGATCGGACCCGAAATAACCGTTACCTGGTGTGTCGGCCACCTGCTTGAGGCCGCCCCACCCGAAGCCTATGGCAAGCATCTCAAATCCTGGTCACTGGACCACCTCCCGATCATTCCCAAGCAATGGCAGGTCGAGGTCAAGCCCAAGACAGCGGCACAGTTCAACGTCATCAAACGTCTGCTCAGCGAAGCTCGCACCGTTGTCATCGCCACCGATGCCGATCGAGAAGGCGAAATGATTGCCCGCGAGCTACTGGAACTCTGCAATTACCGAGGCCCCGTTCAACGCCTCTGGTTGTCGGCACTCAATGAGGCGTCGATTCGCAAGGCATTGTCCTCGCTCAAGTCTGGTCAGGAGACTTTTCCACTCTACTACTCAGCCCTCGCCCGCAGCCGGGCTGACTGGCTGATCGGCATGAACCTCAGTCGTTTGTTCACCCTTCTCGGACGGCGAGCGGGCTACGAGGGCGTATTGTCCGTTGGACGCGTACAGACCCCCACATTGCGTCTGGTGGTCGATCGAGATCGTGCAATTGCCAGCTTCGTCTCGGAGCCCTACTGGGAAGTGGATGTGCACCTGTCCTCAATGGGACAACCATTCATCGCGTCGTGGTTACCACCCAGCTCAGGGAGTGACGAGGCCGGCCGTTGCCTAGAGCAGGCGCTTGCCAGTCAGACCGTCGAAGCGATCTTCAGCAGTAAAACCGCCACAGTACTCTCGCTGCAGACTGAGCATTTCCGCGAAGCGCCACCCCTACCCTTCGACCTGAGCACACTGCAAGAAGTCTGTTCACGCAAGCTGGGGCTTGGCGTTCAAGAAACCCTGAACATAGCCCAAGCCCTATATGAAACGCACAAAGCCACCAGCTATCCGCGCAGCGATTGCCGCTATTTGCCAGAGAGTATGTTTAACGAGGTACCCACAGTTTTCGATGCCCTGCTCAAAACGGATCCCGCACTACGGCCTGCGCTCGGAAGCCTCGATCAATCATTGCACTCCCGCGTTTGGAACGATGCCAAGGTCACCGCGCACCACGCCATTATCCCCACCAGCGAGCCGGCGAACCTTGCGCGGATGTCCGAACAAGAACGCCAAGTCTACGAACTGATTCGCAGCCACTACCTTGTGCAGTTTCTTCCACATCATGAGTTTGATCGGACCCACGTAGAACTGGAGTGTGGTGAAGAACGACTGACCGCCGTTGGCAAACAGATCCTGGTTCAGGGTTGGAAAGGTTTGCTCTACGAAAACACCGAGGAGGATGAGCCCAATCAAAAGGCCCAAGCTTTACCAGTCTTGCAACAGGGTACTCATTGCGCCGTGGACGACGTCGAACTCAAGTCCATGCGCACCGCCGCTCCCAAAGCGCTGACCGAGGGCGATCTGATCAAGGCCATGAAAAATGTGGCCAAGTTGGTCAACGATCCACGCCTGAAACAGAAACTTCGGGAAACCACCGGTATCGGTACCGAAGCCACACGAGCCGGCATCATCAAGGGATTGATTGATCGTGGTTATTTGCTAAAGAAAAAACGCGCCTTAATAGCCTCGGCGGCGGCCCATACCCTAATCGAGTCGGTACCCGTTGCAGTCACTGATCCGGGTATGACCGCGATCTGGGAGCAGGCTCTGGACGAAATCGAAGCGGGACGTCTGAGCCTGGATGCGTTCGTCGCCAAGCAAGTGAATTGGATAGCGCAGCTGGTGGCAAGCTGCGGCTCACTTACTTTAGCCATGCCTATCGAAGCCGGTCCGGTCTGCCCCATTTGCGATGCCTCAATGCTCAGGCGTAAGGGAAAATCAGGGCCGTTCTGGTCATGCTCGCACTATCCGGACTGTAAGGGCACTGTGCCCATCAGAAAAGATACGCGTCGCCCGTGACGCGCCATTGGAGATCAATATGAGTGTTGGGGCGATGTAAGGGTCAGTGCATCATTAACGGCGGCTGATCCCTCTCCAACTCACTTAGTGGTTGTCCAATTTCACGGGCCAAGGCGAGACCTGTCGCAATCCATATCTGCCCCAATTCGTTGAACGCTTCCAGGTGAGCAGGATCTTCGTTGAGCCAATGGACAAGGCTGTCGAAATGCTCGGAATTCTCAGGGCAATCATGAATCTTGATGAACAGCTCCAGTGTTCGCTCCCAGATCCGATCCATAACATCCTTGCTCTCCTCTTCCATGCTCAACCAATCCTCAGCTTGTCCTTATCAGACCGTTCATTCTCAATGGCCATCTTGGAGTCTGACCCTGGAGGAACAGAACCCTCGTCGCATTACACAGCTATTTCAGCCAATATAACAACCTTATAAGTCGATACACAACCTTTAAGGATGTTCATGTCAACGGGTCTTTGCTCAACCATTCGGGTTGAACTGGAGAACTCATCACTTGGCACATAAACATCCGACCCAAGCCCAAATCGGGCGCATGATCGCTAAGCACCGAACCCAGCGTAATCTGACCCAGGAAGAGGTGGCTGAACGCCTGGGGATTGGCAGTGAAGCCATCTCGCGCCTGGAGCGAGGCGTGGTGGAGCTCTCCGTGGTCAAGCTGATGCAGTTAGCAGATATTTTCGACTGCCGGATGGATGAACTGCTGACGGAGTCGAGCAATCGCCCCAATGACCAAGGCCAGATGATCGCGGGTTTGCTGCGTGGACTGAAAGAAAGCGACCGTGCCTTTATCCTGGCTACTGTCGAACAACTGGCTGCTCATCTCGCCAACAAATGAGCTTATGCGCTGGTATTCGATATCCGGGCCTTTGAGGGGAGGCTCTCTGCCTTGACGTCATCTCCCCCTCTCTGCTGTAGTGCCTCAGGATCATCGCCAACGGCGACCCAAGACCGATTCGCTCCGGGTAGCTCGGTCGAACTCCTTGAGTTCGGAGCCTTCTCTTCTGCGGAATTTTTCATTCCCGTTTTGTGCTCGGCCTGATCGTGGTGGCGGATGACCACTGTTGCCTCCAAGGCAACAGTGGTCATCCGCTTCGGCGATCATATTCAGTCCCGGAGCCCGCCGGGGAATCACTGGGCACCCTTTGTGCGCGGATGCGTGCCAGCGTGTTCCGACCCAGGCCACGACAAGGGTCGGTTGGCGGGTCATGGCGCAGGTAAATCAAGTTTTGCGAGGAGCTTGTCGACTGCGTCAGACCGCCTAAGGTGGCTTTTCTATTCCTCGCCTGGCCCCCAGCCAGGCCCACTCTTCACTTTCTTCAGTCCAGTAATTTCCACTGTATTCCGGCCATAAAAAACCGGCTTGCGGCGTCTTGACGCTCCCCTATGACAGGCTTATACAAAGGGTGTGGTTCGCTGTCGTTGACAGCCCAGCCCAGGTAGCTTGAACCTTCAAGGCTACGCCACGCTTGTGGTGGTTTACCCAAGTGCGATCAGCGTTCGGAGGCTCGCACGATTGCCGCTTCAGCGGTGATGAATGCCTACTACCCCAGGTCCGCAGACCGCTGCTGCGGATTCTCTTTTGCTGCACCGCTATTCCCACGGTGCATCGTTCTGTTTGTCATTGGCTTGCCGGTGGCGTGTCGTCATCGCTTGCCTTCACCTTACCCACCCTGACGGGGCTCACTTCCCCGTCAGGGGTCGTGCGTCGCCGTTTTCCCCTGAAAGGAGAACCACCATGGCCCACGCCAACCAATCCCAAGAAGCGACCTCTTACTTCAATCTGCACACCATCGGTATCGGCTACCTGAACCGTGTTCGTGAAGTACAAGTCCGCCGTGGCCAGCCGTTCATGGCCTGCGATATCGCCGCCCTGCACGGTGCCACAGATGCGGTCGAGTACACTCGCTTCGACTGCAAAGTCGCTGGAGGCGAAGCTGAACGCTTGATTCGTCTCTATATGGACGCCGTCAAAGCCGAGAAAAAGGTTTTGCTGTCGTTCCGTATCGGCGACCTGTGGATCGACCCATTTCTCTATGAGAAAGGCGATAAACAAGGCCAACCGGGCGCTAGCCTGAAAGGTCGTCTGCTGTACATCGACTGGATCAAGGTCAACGGCACGTTCGAATACAAAGCGCCTGCCAGGCAGGAGGCAACAGCACCAGCTGAGCAAGCGCCAAACAGTGAGCCATCCCCAACGTCGGCTGATGCCGAAGCTGAGGATACCGACAACCCAGCAGAGTCCAGGATTGAATCTGAATCTGCACCCCGCACGGCCCGCCGTGTCACCACACGCACTGTTCAGCCCGCCTGAACAATTCACGATGTTTACATTAAGGCGCTCAATCGAGCGCCTTTTCTTCAATCAGCACAGGAGACCCCACATGGAATCCTTCTGGCTTTGCGACGACTGCCTGTTCGCTGCGGCTTACGAGGACTACAGCACGTTATCGCTCTACTACACGACCGATGAGATCGAGAAACGCATCGCCGGTATCCATCTTGGACTGGTCCGGCTAATGCCCATCAGTGCCGACTTCGATCCCGAAACTGGCCGGGGAATAAGAACCTTCTCTCCGTTGCCCTGCGACGGTTGTGACTCACATCTGCACGGACAACGCCACCGATTCACTCGGCTGTAAACAGCGCGTCATCGGGCAATGCCCGTCACTCTATATCCACCTCGGGGACAACACTCCCCTCGGGTGTGTACCCCCGGATTGTTCCCTTCGGAGGTACCTCATGAACACCCAGCTCACCCTGATTGAAGCCTCGGATGTCGAGGCTGATCGTATCGCCCAGGAAAACCAGCTGATCGACGAAGCGCTGCACATTCTGGATCGTCGGCTGTTCACCCGCGGCCCCAACCTGACGTCACCTGACGCCGTGGCCTCATACTTAAAACTGCATATCGCACCCCAAGAGCATGAGGTTTTCGGTGTGATTTTTCTCGATGCTCGCCATCGCGTTCTGGCATTCGAGATCCTCTTTCACGGGAGCATCGATGGCGCCAGCGTTTACCCCCGCCAAGTCGTCAAGCGCTCCCTAGCGCATAACGCAGCAGCCGCGATTTTTGTTCACAACCATCCCTCCGGTTGCACGGAACCCAGCCTGGCGGATCGCGCCTTGACCGCACGATTGAAAGAGGCCTTGGATTTGATCGAAGTGCGCTTACTGGATCACTTCATCGTAGGCGAAGGTCGTCCTCTCTCCCTTGCCGAGCATGGCTGGCTTTAGCCCCCCAATAGGCGTCTTCGGACGCCTTGTTCATTTCCTTCTGGAGCACCCTCATGAACCCTTCACCCCAACCCCCAGCTCTGCTGGAAACATCAAACCCATTTGCTCGCGGCTACGACTACTTGCATATTGAACGACTGCTACAGATCACCTACGCAAACGACTGCCCTCCCTGCTTTCGCCCCGTACATGACGCACAAGCCCACCTGCCCGACGATGCGTTAGAACTGTTTCCCTGCCTGTTCAATGACGACTTCGCTCTGATCAGCGAGGGTCAATCCATTCCGGATGAATTGAATGAACGCTGCCAGTCCACCGGGCTGGTGCGGCAAGTGATCTATGCCGTGACTGGCGAAATGCTCAACGAACGACATCATGTCGGTGACCTGTACTCCTTGGAAGAAGCCCAAGCCATGGTCCATCGTTTGAGCTTCGACACAGGACACTACAGTCGAGCCTGGGAGATCAGTACCGCACACCTCACTGACGAAGCGCTGCGCCACCTGGAAAGCTGGGTTGGCAATTTCGACTCCAAGCCAACCGGACTGCTGTTTGAACCCTTTGCCCTGCCAGACTGCAATGGCGTCGGATGTAAGCTGATCGGCACGCCCTGGACCGACGATAACTTGGTGAAGATCGAGGGCAATCCTTACTCTTCGCTGAGGCAAGAGCAGCTCGACGCCGGTACGCCAGAGGCCTTGGTCAACGTACTGTATCTGGCGGCATTAGCGGATGTGAGGTTGTTGATTTTCGACCCCGACGCTGCCGTCTTGGATGGGCTAGCCATTTTTGATGAGTAGCAATGCCTTCGGCGTTAACACGACTCGCCTTGAATCAACTTTCTCACTGAATGACTCCTTCACCTCATGTCAGGTTCTGCACGGAATCTGACATGAGGTTTTTTCCATGGAGCGTTTTTTCACGCCTGTCTGCCTGCTGGGCTTGTTGAGTGCCTGCACCGCGCCAATCCCAACCCCATTGCCGACTCATCCAGAGATTGACGGTGGCTCCAATCGACCCCAGTTATCGAGGAGCCCAGCCGACGAAAGCCATCCGTCAGAGCTCCGCTATGGCCGCTATACGCTGGTCAGCACCGAGCCCACCACGGAACAACGTGATCTTCTCGCTCAAATCGTTGACGTGAGCATTCCGTCCAACCTGAATCCTTCGGTACAGGAAGCAATGCAATACGTGCTGCAGCGCTCGGGTTATTCGCTCTGCCCTGCCGAAGAACCAGTGAAAATACTGTTTACCCGGGCTCTGCCCGCCGCCCATTACCGACTCGGCCCGATCTCATTACGCAACGCACTACAAGTGCTGGCAGGCCCCGCATGGCAACTCACGACCGATGAGGTCAGCCGTTCGGTCTGCTTCGAACGGGAGAAAAATGATGCTGGCAAGGTGCGGGTCACACCAACCTCGTCCCATCAGTCGGATGCACGCCCATGAAAGCCTCGACATTTCAAACTCTCATTGTCGGCTCCCTTTGTCTGGCGGTCTCCGGGCTTAGTGGTGGCTTGTATAACCAGTATCAACGCGTGACCGAGCTGGAAAATGCGAACGCCCAACGCTTACAGACCCTGGATACCCTGCAACGTGATTCAAGCACCCTCATGGATGCACAGGAGAAGCTGCAGTACGCACTGAAAGACCTGAAGCAAATGGTCGATACCGGTGAGCAACAGGCCAATACCCTCGATCCGATGTTGGATCAATGGGCGCAGGAGATACAGGAGCTACGCGACGGTCTGGCAGACCGCGCCACCGAAGCCGACATGATCGCGCTACGCGCACGACTTGAGCACGTCGAGCAGCAACTCCTGGACATCAAGACCCAGCCACCACTCCCACCACCAACGCCCTCCTCGGCCAAGCCGAATAAAGCCGCTCGCGCCAAACCTGTCCCGCTCTCACCGCCATTCTCAATGCTGGGTGTTGAATCTCGCGGTGGCGAGCGTTTTCTGGCCGTCTCACCTCCTGATAGTCGCTCGCTCACAGATATCCGGTTGCTGCACAACGGCGAGCAGCTCGGCACATGGCAGCTGAAGGCGCTGGAGCCGAACGCGGCCATCTTCACGGTGCCCACTCAGCCAGACCAGACCGTGCAACTCCCTTGAGAAACGATCATGAACCGAGCGCTACTGTCCCCTGTCGTCTGTCTCGTTTCATTGCTTAGCACGGGCGCTGCGATGGGTAACCCTGTCACGACACCGTCACGGGTCCAGGACACACAGTCCACTCCGCTGGGGCGCTCGCACCCTGAACAGGCGACAAGCTGGGGTCTGACGGAGCAGGAGTGGACACGCTTCAAACAGATCCAAGCCGGCCCGCGTGGTTACTGGAGCCCGAATCTCGATCCGCTGACTGCACTCGGCGTCGAAGCAGAGAACGACCAGGAGCGTCAGCGCTATGCCGAATTGCAGGTAGCGCTGGAAGCCAAACGTGCCGAGCGCGAGTTGGCCTACCAAAATGCTTACACCGCGGCCTGGGCCAAGCTGTTTCCGGGGCTGTTGCCGATCCAGGGTATGGCATCCCCGTCCCCTGCCAGCTCATCGGTAGAGCCGCGCCAAGCTCTGTTTGTCGAGGACCATTGCCCAGCGTGCACCGCTGAAGCGCAGCGTCTGCAAAGCAGTGATACGGCGTTTGATATTTACATGGTGGGCAGCCAGGGCAAGGATGAACGCGTCCGTCGCTGGGCTCGGCAAGCGGACATCGATCCGGCCAAGGTTCAGCGCCGGCAGATTACCCTGAACCATGACCGAGATCGCTGGTTCAGCCTGGGTGCTGCGGGGCCATTGCCCGCCACATTTCAACAGGTGAACGGACAATGGCAACGCTTAGACTGAGTGGACTTGCGCTCATGCTGACGATGCTCGCAGCCCAGGCTGACGAACTTCCGCCGCCTGCCTATCAACTAGCGGCGCATGACGCCAGCATCCCTTCAAAGGTGCTGTTCGCGATTGCGCTGCAGGAGAGTGGTATCCGCGTCCGTGATCAACTGCTGCCCTGGCCCTGGACCCTGAACATCGCAGGAATACCTTACCGATTCACCACCCGAGCGGCCGCCTGTCACGCCTTGCTTCAAGCACTCGCCCGGCATGACGCCAAGCGAGTTGATGTCGGTCTTGGACAAACCAACCTGGGTTACCACGGACAACGTTTCCCCAGCCCTTGCGAAGCCCTCGATCCCTACCGAAATCTCGCCGTGACTGCCGCGCTGCTGCAAGAGCATCACGCCGTCACCGGTGATTGGGTGTCAGCAGCCGGCCGCTATCACCGCCCGGCAGGAGGAACGCCGGCCGCGCGTTACCGCGCCGGCTTTTCCCAACAACTCGAACGATTGCAGGTTTCCTTCAAACAGGGCACACCACCATGAAGCGAATACCCCTTATCTGCTATTTCATCCTGCTCTTGGCTACTTTCGCCCAGCCGGAACTGACCGTAGCCGAGGATCAGCCTAGCGACTTCACCCGCCTCCATTTTCAGGTCGCCAGGCCGCCAATAAACAACGAGATCCAGCCTAATCGGGCCATGCATGCGGACCTGTCCACTTTTGCCGATGAAGCCTGGATACTACCCGTCCGCAGCTCTCACTTGAGCCCCGGCCAAATCACGTCTCGCGCCCTGAACATGCCGGGCTTACGGCCATTTTTCCTGGTAGGTGAGGATCCCCAGTCACTGGCTTGGTTGCGTCAACGCGCGACTGAACTGCAGGAAATGGGCGCGGCAGGTCTAGCGGTTGAAGTAACCGATACCGAAGCTTTGGCCCGAATTCGAGCAGCTGCTCCGGACATCACCATCCTGCCGGTCAACGGCAACGACATCGCCACCCGCCTGCAGATTGAGCACTACCCCGTCCTGATCACCGCCACCTCATTGGAACAGTGAGTCAGGTCATGGCCGAGCATGCGATGGAGTCCAAGCTCCGGCCCGCGGTGGAGCTGTACACCGTAGCGATCTGCATCGCGTCCGTGGTGTTGTGCCTGTATTCGCCCTGGGCTGTGGCGCTATCACCCGAGATCGGTCTGGTTGCGGCGCTGGCCTACGCCCTGTTCGGTCTGATCCGACTGCGACAAGCCTGGGAGGTGTTGCGCTATCGGCGCAATATCCGTCGGCTGCCTCGCTACGAACTGACCAGCCGGCAGATTCCGGTCAGCCGCAAGCGGCTGTTCATGGGCCGCGGTTTTCGCTGGACCCGCCTGCACACTCAGCGCTTGGTCGAGGCGCAAGATCCGGCGGTCGCTCAATATATCGAGCAACCGACCCGATACCGCCTAGCACGTGGACTCGAACAACGTCTGGAGCATGCACCGTTTCCGCTCTCAGCATTGGCCCGTGTCACGGCTTGGGACAGCGCTTTCAATCCATTGCGCCCTTTGCCCCCAGTCGGTGGCTCGCCGCTGTTGCACGGGGTCGAGCCCGACGAAACGGAAGTCAGTCTGCCATTAGGTGAACGGGTCGGACATACCCTGGTGCTGGGCACTACCCGCGTTGGCAAGACCCGGCTCGCCGAGGTTTACATCACTCAAGACATTCATCGCATCGAACATGAGGTGGTCATCGTCTTCGATCCGAAGGGTGATGCCGACCTGCTCAAGCGCATGTACGTCGAAGCCAAACGCGCCGGTCGGGAGAAAGAGTTTTATGTGTTCCATCTGGGTTGGCCAGAGATCTCTGCCCGCTACAACGCCGTAGGACGTTTCGGACGCATCTCGGAAGTGGCGTCACGCATCGCAGGGCAACTCAGTGGTGAAGGTAACTCGGCGGCGTTTCGTGAGTTCGCCTGGCGTTTCGTCAACATCATCGCCCGGGCTCTGATCGAGTTGGGTCGACGTCCAGACTACCTGCAAATCCAACGGCATGTGGTCAACATCGACGCATTGTTCATCGAGTACGCCCAGCAGTTTTTCGCCAAGACCGACCCGAATGCGTGGGAAGTGATCGTCCAGCTTGAAGGCAAACTCACCGAAAAGAACATTCCCCGGCATATGATCGGGCGCGAAAAGCGCGTGGTGGCCATCGAACAGTACCTGGCGGCGAAACGGGTGTTTGATCCGGTAATGGACGGACTGCGTTCAGCGGTACGATATGACCGCACTTATTTCGACAAAATCGTTGCCTCGCTACTGCCGCTGCTGGAGAAACTCACCACCGGCAAGACGGCCCAACTGCTGGCCCCTAACTACACCGACCTAGATGACCCGCGGCCAATCTTCGACTGGATGCAGATTATCCGAAAACGCGGCATCGTCTACGTCGGCCTGGATGCACTGACCGACGCCGAGGTGGCTGCCGCCGTGGGCAATTCCATGTTCGCCGACTTGGTCTCGGTCGCGGGCCACATCTACAAACATGGTATAGACCACGGCCTGCCTCAGTCGGGTAGGAGCAGTGACAAGCTGCCAATCAACCTACACGCCGATGAGTTCAACGAGTTGATGGGAGATGAATTCATTCCGTTGATCAATAAAGGCGGCGGTGCCGGTATCCAGGTAACCGCCTACACCCAGACCCTTAGCGATATCGAAGCACGCATTGGTAACCGCGCCAAGGCCGGCCAGGTCATTGGTAACTTCAACACCCTGCAGATGCTGCGGGTGCGCGAAACCGCCACTGCGGAACTGCTCACTCAACAGTTGCCCAAGGTTAATGTGCTGACCAAGACCCTGGTGTCGGGTGCCACCGACACCTCCGATCCGGGGGCCAACACAGACTTCACCTCCTCCTCACAGGACCGTGTCAGCAGCACCAGTGTGCCGCTGATCGAGCCTGCTCACATCGTCAGCTTGCCCAAGGGGCAAATGTTTTCTTTCCAGGCCGGTGGGCAGCTCTGGAAAGTCCGCATGCCCTTACCAAAACCCTCCAACGACGACGCCATGCCCAAGGACCTGCAGGAGCTTACCCAGCGGATGCGGGCCACCTACAACGAGCAAGCGGGGCAATGGTGGAGCGCAAGCGGTGGCGGCCCAACAACCAACTTCGATCTGGATCAGGTGGGGTAGCCAGCCTCGCTCCAGGTTTTGATTCATCGGAAAACGATCCAGAAAACATCGTTACGACATTAGCCCTGCAACGCATTGGAGTGAGCGATGACGACTTCCGCACCTAACACGCCGCCACAACCGATCCAGCACCCAGGATTAATCGTCTCGCTGATTGGCTTAGTTCTACGCATCATCGGTTTGCTGATCGCCTCGTTGCTATTCTCTATCCTCATCGAGTTCGCCGGTCTGCTGTTGTTCTGGAGCGACCAAGGTTGGCGACACAGCCAAGCCATGTTGAATAGCGAACTGGAATGGCTCAACGAGCACTTCAAAGCTTCACTCATCCTCCAACAACCCGGACCAACGATTGTCCAGTGGCTGGATTTCCTCAATCAGTGGCTGCTAGTCAAGACTGGCTTTGCGGATTTTGCCCGGCAAGCGCGGGTGTCAAGCCAGGGCAACGGCTTCTGGAGTTGGACCAATCAGCTCTACGTGAACATCGAAGATTTCGTGCTGGCTGCAGTGTATGTGACCTTTACCTTCGTGGTGCGCCTGACCATTCTGGTCCTGGCCACACCATTATTTTTGTTGGCGTCGTTCACCGGTTTTGTCGATGGCTTGATGCGCCGCGACCTACGCAAATTTGGAGCTGGGCGAGAAAGCAGTTTTGTCTATCACCGCGCTAAACGAGCAGTGATACCACTGCTGATCGCGCCTTGGGTCATTTACCTGTCCCTGCCCTTTCCACTCAATCCCATAGCTATTCTTTTGCCTTGCGCGGTAGTACTTGGAACGGCAGTAGCGATCACTGCGACGACGTTCAAAAAATATCTCTAGACGCTTAGCGAAGCTATTTTCCCATTAGCCCTACGCTTTCAACTCAAGCTGCCGAAACAAATTATATTTACAGCGGACGACTCAAAAACCAACGGAAGCAGGGCAGTAGATGAACGCACAGTCAAACGCTTCAGAAGAAGCGATCAGGGCACAAAACACTGAAGCACAAAATCAAAGTTCGATAGGTTACATTCAGGTTTTCTTGGGAATTCTGAATGATGGCAAGTGGTGGTTGGCTCCCATGGCTAGCCTAATTTCGATCTTACTTCTGTCGAAGTATTTATGGGTCATCGGTCATCCAGAATTGATTCTGAGCTCCATTGGAAGCCCCTCGAATCTGCTAGTTTGGCTGATCTTTACGGTACTTGGTTTTCTATTACTGCTAGTAACCTTCTCAGTACCGTCGCTGTCATTCATGCTTTGCATGGGCTTGGTTGAACCTGGACGCGACTTAGAACCGGTGCTTGCCAAACGCTTGAGCTGGGTGATCGCATTGGGCTTCGGAATAATGGCGTTGAATCTTCTGGCCTCCACGTTTGATCTTGAGCTGACACCATGGTTGACGTTCGCGCTGGTGACGGTCATATCAATGTTGGCGGCGAAGGTATTGCTGTCTACGCACAAGGAGCTCGCCGACGCGGCATTTGAGGTACCTCAAGGTCAAAAAAAGCCGGTCCACCATAAAGCTCATCGATACCTACGAATGACGCTATTGGGCTTCCTGCTTGCGTTTACTGCAATGAGCGGAGTTCTACCTGCGCAAATCGCGCTTCTGGCTTGGCGAGGAGCTGAAAATGGCTGGGAGGCGCGAGCAGCCATTGGAGCCTGTCTACTCGTAATGATGATCTATCTAGTCCCAGTAATTTTGTTCTACTCGTTTAAGGGGAGTCTGGTACAACGCGCAGGCAAAGCATCTCTTGCGATGTTAGGGGCTATTTTTCTCAATGCCATGCTAATGCCCGCGATTTTCGATATCTGGGTATATTCAGCCGCCAACCTGCTTAAACTTCGTGACAATCGACCTCTCGGCTATGTGTTGGATGCAAAGGACTATCCTAAAGCCCTATTTGAGTCCGCGCCCTGGGAGCGTCAGTCGTTCGAGGGCACAGAGGGTCTCTACAGCGTGAGCGCCTTTCGCCAATTCCGTTTTGGCGACGTTCTACTTCTATGTCCGGGACGTTACGCCGGACTTTCACTCAAGCTCCTTGACGCTTTTTCCGATCGTTGCATCGCAGTGTCAGATGCAAAGGTGAAAGCGGCCGCGAAGCGCACGCCGGTAGCAACACGCCCACTTCCAGAGCCATTTTGTCTACTGGCGGCACGTGTACCTACCAGGATTCCGTTGCCGATAGGAGATTCCGCGCATTGTATCTATAGGACTATTTTCTAACACCCAGGTGCTTCCTCTGCATATCCGAGCAGCCTGTCAGAGTGCACTGCTCGGATGTGACCTGGGGGTAATGTTGGTTGCGATAATCGATCACGTTCAAATTGCAGGTCTATACGCCCACGGCCGAATCAATGATGCTTGCTAGCCACTCGGGCTATCATGAACAAAAAAGCTCTGCGACGCTTACGCGTTTGACGAGCCCCGCCGTGCCGTTAAATTTTTCCCCGATCATCGGAGGTCAACAAACCCAGGGTGATTTACTACTTCTGCCTTGATTACAGAATTGCTGCATTCGCTTTCGCATCATGCTCGGCGAGCAACATATCGAAGCGCATTGGAAGTGAAATCTCCTAGCCCTCCAGCGCTTTCCACCAAAGCTGCAGGGATAGATACTGCAAGTAAACATCCTCAGTACTTCCCTTCAAAAAGCGATCCATCACACCTCATATTTCCTGCTGAATAAATCGATCTCAGACTTGATTCTGCCCTCAGATCCATATGGGGCAGCATCATGCCAACTACTACCGTCTTTCGCTGCTTACTACTCTCGTTGGCTATCGTCGATGACAGCAGCTATGCCACATCTGGTCATGAGCAGGATCAGCTCAGCCAAGTCCAGCAGCAACTCGACATAATCGAACGCGTTGCAACGAAAGCTAAGGCAGTCAGCATGCCTCAACCCGACGATCGCTATCGCTTCGACTATCCCCGCCTGTCTCAGGACATCCAACGTATTCGCCAAGGCCTGCTGGACTATCTGTCCCCCTCTCGCGCTCAACCCCGTGACCCCAGTGAACTGGTCGGTGATTACCGCCTCGACACTCCGTCTGCCGAGCCCTCGCCATGAGCATGACCGATTCCCAGACCGCGGCCTTCCAAAACGCCGCCGGTTTCTCACCGCAGAGCAGTTCCACGCTCTGGTTGTCCCTGGTTCTCGTCCTGGCTTTGCTGTGGTGTGCCTGGGTGATGTGGACGGCTTACCGGGGGTGGACATCCGGCAGTGTTCGCTTCGGAGCCTTCGGCGGCAGTGCTGCGCGCGTGCTGCTCACCTTGCTGGTCCTGATGTTCTTCACCCTGTCCTAACACCGGAGATCACCGTCATGCTCAAGTGCCTTATCCCCCTGAAAAACAACCTGCGTGATCGTGCCAGTCAGCGCTTGATCGGTCTGCTGCTAGTTCTCGGTCCAAGTTTGGCTTTTGCTGAACTCCCGACCATGGAAGCCCCTTCACGTGGTGAAGGTTCCGGGTTGATCGAGACGATCAAAAACTACGCCTACGACGGCGGCATCCTGCTCGGTCTACTGATCGCCTTGCTCGCCTTTCTTGGCGTGGCTTGGCACTCGTTGACCGTCTATGCCGACGTACAGAATCAGCGCAAGACCTGGAAGGATTTGGGTGCTGTGGTGGGCATCGGTGCCCTGCTGGTGGTGATCATTATCTGGTTTTTGACCAAGGCTGCCGCGATTCTGTGAGGTTGGCATGAACGACGCTATCGAACGCCTTGCCGACGGTACTTTGGTTTTTCTCCCGGAACGACTCAATCGCGATCCTACCGTTTTGCGCGGATTGACCAACGATGAGATGTGGGTGGCGCTCGGCACCGGCGCCGTCACTGGCCTGCTGATGGGTGTTCCTCTGGCGATCGCCACTGCCTCCATTGCCGTGGCGCCAACCGGCATGATCGCTGGCATGGCGCTGGTGTTATTTGCCGGTGGCACGCTACTGCGTCGGGCCAAACGGGCTCGCCCCGAGACCTGGTTGTACCGCAAGCTCGAATGGATATTGGCCAGCCGTTGGCGCCTGGGCCGTGGAAGTTTGATCCTCCACTCCGGCGTCTGGACGATTCGCCGCTCGCGTCGATTGCGCCCTGCCCTGTCCCGGTGGCAGCCATGAGCCGATTTCGGAACAAAGTCGATGCCCAACAGGCTCATATCCTCAGCCTGCGCCTGGCTGTAGTAATCCTCGCTCTGGTATGTGCTGGACTTTGGTATGGCTGGCGCTCGGCACCGACTGATCTGACCGTGCATGTGCCCCCGGACCTGCGTTCGGGTAGCACGCGCAAGTGGTGGGATATCCCCTCAGAGAATGTCTATGCATTTGCCCTGTACATCTTCGGCCAACTTAACCGCTGGCCCTCCGATGGCGAGCAGGATTATCGCCGCGCCATCTATAGCTTGCAGTCCTACCTGACACCCTCCTGTAAAACCTTCCTCGACGGCGACTACGAATACCGCAAGGCCGCCGGCGAACTCCGCCAGCGGGTGCGTGGCGTCTACGAAATTCTGGGCCGAGGCTACAGCGAAGATCCAGAGCTCAGGGTCAAGCAACTCGACCACGACAGCTGGCTGGTCACGCTCGACCTCAACGCCGATGAGTATTACGCCGCCGAACCGGTGAAACGGGTGGTGGTGCGTTATCCATTGCGCGTGGTGCGTTTTGATCTGGACCCTGAACGCAATAAGTGGGGACTAGCGCTGGATTGTTATCAGGGCACACCGCAAAAAATTTCCCTGCCTGGAGGTGAGCCATGAAGCGGATTGCTACCCTGGGACTCACCGTCGCACTGATGTCATGGGGAGCTGCAGCGCAGGCCGTCGAGTTGATGCGTTGGGAACGCCTTCCCCTCGCTGTCCCGCTGGTGATCAATCAGGAACGGGTGGTCTTTGTCGATGAGGCTGTTCGAGTCGGCGTGCCCTCAACCCTGACCGGCAAGCTGCGCTTGCAATCAACCGGTGGCGCGCTGTACCTGCGCGCGTCGGAAGCCATTGCTCCGACCCGGCTGCAACTGCAATCGGTCGCGACGGGCGAGATCATCCTGCTGGATATCGCAGCCATGCCTGGTGATCAACCGCTAGAGCCCGTGCGAATTATCAAAAATGCTCAGGGGCAGGCGACCGAGGCTGAATCCAGCACCGTCCCTGTTCCAGAACGTACACCGGCCCCAGTCGCTTTGACGCGCTACGCCGCGCAAAGCCTGTACGCACCTCTACGCACCGTGGAGTCGCTGCCCGGCGTACGCCGCGTCCCGCTAAAGCTGCGCACAGAATTGCCAACCCTGCTGCCGACCGAAAACGTGTCCAGCACGCCCATCGCCGCCTGGCAACTCGGAGACTACTGGGTTACAGCAGTGAAGTTACGCAATCGTGGCTCAGCGACGGTGCAACTCGATCCGCGTCGGCTACAGGCCAAGCTATTCGCCGCGGCACTCCAGCACACCTTCCTCGGACCTGTCGGCAGCGCCGAAGACACTACGGTTGCCTACCTCGTCACCCGCGGTGCCGGTCTTGAACACGCCGTGCTGCTCCTGTCTGTTCCGGAAGGTGCCGACGATGAAAGCTAACGCCTTACTTAAATGGCTAGTACCAGCTGTGCTGCTGGGCGTGGCTTTCATCATCCTGAAAACCTGGGTCGCGGGTAGCACCTCCTCTCCAGAGCACCCAGTTGATCAGGGCAATATTCAGTTATCCGCCGAGCAAGCCAAGTCGCTCGGTATCGCGGGCGACACCCCGCGCGATACGGTCGCCACCTTGATCGGCCAAGTGAAGGCCATGCGTAGCGACATGCTCGGTTTGAAGAAACACAACGATTCGCTGCAGGCGGAAAACAACCGCCTGCGCGAGCGGGAAAACAGTGTCGATTCGCGTATCCAGACGGCGCTGGGCAGCGTGACCCAGCAGGTCGACGAAGGCCGCCGACAAGCCAACGAGGCCCGACTCAAAGCAGAACAAGACAGTCGTCAGGCTCGCGGTCTGCTGACGCAATTGCAGGAACAGTTGTCGGGGCTGACCGGCAAAGGCAAGGACATGCCGATCGGATTGGGGCTTGAGCCGGGCGACGGTATTCAGTTCGAAGGGCAGCATTCTGCCAATGATGCATTGCAGTGGATTGAGCCCTCGGATGCTCTGCCCACCGACGCCCAGGGCAAAACCAAGACCGTGTCCGCGCTGAGTCTGCCTACTGCCTTCAACTCACTGGAGGGTTTGAAGGACAATGCCATCGACCGCAGCCAGAAGCAGTTACGCGAGGTCACCAAGGGTGAACGTGACCTGACACGCTCCGCTGATCGTACCGAAGGCGCGAAGCCGGTCTACACCATTCCCGAAAACGCAACGCTGATGGGCTCGGTCGCCATGACCGCGCTGATCGGCCGAATCCCGGTGGACGGCACCGTGAATGATCCCTATCCCTTCAAAGTCTTAGTCGGCCCGGAGAACCTGACCGCCAACGGGATCGACCTGCCAGACGTCGCGGGTGCCGTGTTGAGCGGCACGGCGTCCGGTGATTGGACCTTGTCTTGCGTACGCGGACAGGTCGAGTCGATCACTTTCGTATTCACAGACGGCACCATCCGCACGGTGCCTCAGCCGAAGGCAGTAGCCAGCCGCAACGCATCCACCACCCAGAGCTCGAACACTGACAAGATCCGTGGCGGACTCGGTTACCTATCCGATCCATATGGCATCCCGTGCATTGCCGGCGAACGCCGCTCAAACGCTCAACAGTACCTCGGCAGCCAGAGCTTGATTACTGCCGCCGGCGCCGGTGTCGCCGCCTTGCTCGGGGATGAACAGAACAACAGCAGCGTGATCAATTCGGGCGGCAGTACGCTCGGGGTCACCAGCAGCAGTGGCAATAGCGCGCTGAATTCAATTCTCAGTGGTGGGGTCAGCGACATCCGCGAGTGGATCAACAAATTGTATGGCGAGACCTTTGCTGCCGTGTACGTGCCACCGGCCGCCCAAGTTGCGCTGCACCTCGACCATGAAATCACTATCGACTACGAGCCCAAGGGCCGGAGCGTTCGCCATGAAAAAGACCATGCCTCTCTACCTGACCTGGATTAGCGTGTTCTGCTGGATTCTGGCGGGCTGTTCCACCGACAAGGAGACGCTGCTGCCTCATGGTGAGCAAACCATGCTGGACATATGGAACGGCGCCGGCTCACAGGGTACTCAGCAGCAACTCCTGGATGCTCGGGAACAGTTACGCCGCCCGCTGGCTCAAGCAGATATCTCCGTTGCTCTCCAGGAGCCGTACACGCGTACAGCAGCGAACGAGATCCGTAACCTGTTCCCTCGCTTGCCCAATCCCGATCTGGTGCTGTACGTGTATCCGCATTTGAGTGGTACTGAGCAGGCGCCGGTCCCGGGTTACTCGACCGTCTTTCCGTTTTACCAACGCGTGCAGTACGCATTGCCGGGTGAACGTCAGGAAGACTTGTAGTGCGTACCGGCGATGCGGGCAACCGCACTTCTGGTTGGAAAGCCTGGCGCCACCCAGCGCGCCCTCGCGCAACCTTGGCCGATGAAGCTGCACTCTATGCACACAACCCCAGCTTCACCGACCACTTGCCTTGGGTCGAGTACCTCGAGACCGAGCAGTGTTTTCTACTCGATGACAATCGCTCGGTGGGGGCAGTGTTCGAGTTGCTGCCCATCGGCACCGAAGGGCGCGAACCCGATTGGCTGATGGCCGCCCGCGATGCCCTCGAAGACGCCCTGCAGGATAGCTTTGACGAACTGGATCAAGCGCCTTGGGTGGCGCAGTTTTTCTGCCAGGACGACAACGACTTCGCCCCCTACCTGACGCGGCTCACCGATTATATTCAAGACAGCGCGCGAGGCACGGTCTTCACCGAGACGTTTTTGGAACTCAGTCGTCGCCATTTGAAAGCCATCGCCAAGCCGGGAGGTCTGTTCGAGGACAAGGCCGTCACGCGCCTACCCTGGCGCGGCAATAATCGACGGGTGCGCCTGGTGATCTATCGCTGGATTGAGTCTGGCGCCGAGGAGACGGGGCTTACCCCAGTGCAATCCCTGCAGCAGGCTTGCGAACGTATCGCGGCCTCGTTGCACGCATGCGGAGTGCAATCGGCGCGAGTCGATGACCACGGTCTGTATGCTTGGTTATTGCCCTGGTTCAATCCGGCACCCAGGCTCACCGATGAAGCACCCGAGGATTTCTACCAATGCGTGGCCTATCCGGAGTCAGGTGATGGTGAGTCGCTGGAGTTGCCCTTCGATCACGACTTCACCGAGCGGCTGTTTTTCAACGAACCGCGTTCGGATGTACAACAGGGACTTTGGTACTTCGATGGGCAACCTCATCGGGTGATGGTGGTGGACAAACTGCGGCGGCCTCCCTTGATTGGTCAACTCACTGGTGAAACTCGCAAGGGCGACGCGGTGAACGCGCTGTTCGACCAGTTACCCGAAGGCACGGTGATGGGTCTGACGCTGGTGGTCAAACCCCAAGATGTGCTCGAGGAGCAGTTGAACCGTCTGGCGCGCAAAGCCATCGGCGAAAACCTGGCCTCGACCCAGGCCCGCCAAGATGTCGAAGAGGCTCGTGCAATCATCGGTCGCCAGCACAAACTGTACCGGGGAACCCTGGCCTTCTACGTGCGCGGTCACGATGAGCAACAACTGCACCAGCGCTCGATCAGCCTGGCCAACGCGCTGTTGGGTGCGGGGCTGCAACCAGTACGTGAGAGTGATGAAGTCGCCGCCTGCAACAGCTACCTGCGTTGGTTACCGATGACTTACAACCCGGCCCGCGACACGCGCAACTGGTACACACGCCTGATGTTCGCCCAGCACCTGGCAAACCTGGTTCCGGTGTGGGGCCGCAGCACCGGCACCGGCCACCCGGGCATCACCCTGTTCAATCGTGGTGGCTCGCCGTTGAGCTTTGATCCGTTGTCACGACTAGACCGGGCCATGAACGGCCATCTGCTGTTGTTCGGCCCGACCGGCGCCGGTAAGTCGGCCACCCTGGTCACCCTGCTGATGCAGGTCATGGCAGTGTACCGCCCTCGCCTGTTTATCGTTGAGGCCGGGAACTCATTCGGCTTGCAGGGCGACTACTTCGCAACGAAAGGACTGTCGGTCAACAAGGTCCAATTGAAACCTGGTACCGCGATCAGCCTCGCCCCGTTCGTCGATGCCTGGCGCCTGGTCGAGCAGCCGGATCAGGTGGCGAGTCTGTCGATCGATGAGCTGGACGATGAGGCAGTAGCCAGTCGCGAAGACCAGCGCGATGTTCTCGGCGAACTGGAAATTACCACCCGCCTGATGATCACCGGCGGCGAGGCCAAGGAAGAGGCGCGCCTGAGTCGAGCCGATCGCAGCTTGATCCGCGAGTGCATCCTGGATGCGGCACAGACCTGTATCGCAGCGGAGCGCCAGGTACTGACCCGCGACGTGCGCGACGCGTTGCTGCGCGTCGCCGCCGACACGCACTTGCCGGAGAAACGTCGTGAGCGTGCCCAGGAAATGGGCGAGTCCATGGACCTGTTTTGCCAGGGTTTCGAGGGTGAACTGTTCGATCGTGAAGGCACGCCTTGGCCCGAGAGCGATGTGACCATTGTCGATCTGGCCACCTACGCTCGCGAAGGCTACGAGGCACAGATGTCCATCAGCTACATCAGCCTGATGAACACCGTGAATAACCTTGCCGAACGAGACCAGTACCTGGGCCGACCGATCATCATGGTCACCGATGAGGGCCATATCATTACCAAAAACCCGCTGCTGGCGCCCTTCGTGGTCAAGGGCACGAAGATGTGGCGTAAGCTCGGCGCGTGGTTCTGGCTGGCGACGCAAAACCTTGCCGACTTCCCCACTGCGGCGCAAACCATGCTCAACATGATCGAATGGTGGATTTGTTTGAACATGCCGCCATCAGAAATCGAAGAGATCGCTCGCTTCAAGAATCTCACGTCGGCACAGAAAGCCCTGTTGCTGTCCGCCAGCAAGGAGCCGGGCAAATACACCGAAGGAGTGGTGCTGTCGAAGAAGCTCGAGACGCTGTTTCGGGCCGTGCCGCCAAGTCTTTATCTCGCCCTGGCCATGACGGAGCCCGAGGAAAAAGCCGAACGCTGGACACTGATGCAGAGCACCGGCTGCTCGGAATTGGAGGCGGCTTACCGGGTAGCTGAACGGATCGATAGGATGCGAGGAATTAAGTGAAACGGAGCTGATCCTAGGTTTCGATCAACCCGGCAGCAAATCCTTGAAAACCTTCTCCACGTAGGCTTGCATGAACCAGTCAGGGAGCTCATCAGCCCTGAATTCAAGGTCAGTCCCGTCTGTTACTTCAGCGAGCAGCACCAGATCAGCGCCGGAGTTATCAAATATATAAGCCCGGTTCGAGGCTGCGATGGCTGCTGGCAATAGGTTCAGGCAACGACCGTAGCGCTGCACAATTTTTTCCGTGGGGACTGGGTGCCCACCTGCCGCGACACGGTTCTTGACCCTGTTGATATTGATGTCAGGATCTTCAGTGGCGACAAAGTAGAGGTAGGTTCGATATCCCGACGCTTTTGCCTTAAGCATAAAAGCGACTTTGTCCTCGCTAGACATCACCGTTTCGAAGGTGAAAGACAACTGGGCTTCAAGGAGCTTGTGCCGCATGAAATCAGAGAGCACGGAAGCAAAATAGGAGTTCATCGCGACGGACTGGAAATTCAGGCCGTTATTGCTGAAGCCTATTTTGGCTGCCTCTTCAACGAGCTGGGTCGACCGAATCAGTCGGTGCGCCTTGATAAAGCCGAGAACCTCGTCACCTTCGACTTCCAGTTGAAAATCGCTGAACTCCAGGCGTCCGCCCTCTTTGGCAGCCTTTTCGATTTCATCCGGGTTGATGTAGATCCCGATCAGGTGGGAAGGGACGGCACTTTTCATTGTGCTTTTACCGGAACCATTAGGGCCGGCAAACACCCTCAGCCGAGGGACGGTCATGAGCAGCGGTGCACCTTGATAATCCCGCCCAAGGTCACTTTATGCTTGGGCTTGGCCACTCGAATAACCTTGTGCTTACCGTCGGCAGTCGTCTCAACGAGCTTGCCGTCCATGACTTCCATCACGCTGCGTCCGGCCGCCAGCGCGTTGATATAGGCCGTATTGATCGCACCTTCAGCCATGGCTGGGATTTTACCCTCCAGTCGGCTCACCAGATCGTCACTCAACACTTGGTCGGCTTTCATATCGCGCTCCACGTTCTCAGAGCGTGCAGAATCTGCACTTATCAGAATCCTAGCTACGTAAATCTGTTTATCACAGACCAACGCCATTTCTGTCAGATCTCCATTCTAGAGGAATGGAGCCTGGAACCATACCTTCCAATAAATTTTCCCGTGTAGGTCATATCGTCAGGGTTGGAGCCGCACGGCTACGGTGAAACGCCTTGAAGCCGTTGCTGAATTCTCAATAAAAATCCTGCTTCGAAAGCATCCTGAGATTCTCCTGCCGGACAAGTCTTCCGTGCCTGCGCCAGTTCCCACCACAGCGGTACGTCACCGGGTGTATTAAGCCAGGCCTGGGCGCATTGCACGCCACGTTCGATCATAGGCGCAAATTCGCTGCCCCACGGTGTCAAAAGGCTCGGGCAGCCGTCCGCCGCCGGAATTGAAACGTAATTTTCGTCCATAGACACCTTAGCTTTCGATTATTTATTAATGCTCGGTCTGTTCTAAGCAGCATAGAAACAAAATTGACACTCGGCTTAAGCATCAAAAAAGCCCGAATCAGAGCCAATGTAGACTATATCCCGTGGATTGAGAGTCCCTCAAGGCGCAGTTTGCGCGCATGACTCAAGACTACGAACAGCTTCGTCTGCAACTGGCGGAAAACATCCGCTCGATGCGGCGCGTGAAGAACCTTACCCAGGAGCAATTGGCGCTCATGGCCGAGGTGGATCGTACCTATGTGAGTCAAATCGAACGGGGGGTAGGAAATCCGTCGTTATTGGTCCTCTGCAAACTCGCCAACATTTTCGAGATCAAAACGGATCAGTTGCTCATCGAGCCTGACGCGCTTGCTCGTACGCTGAGCGCTGAATGACTATCTGCTGATCTAGAAGGTCGCTGTAAACCGACTATCCTGCGTTCGGCTTTCTCACTGACACCCCTCTTTCGATCATTGAACCTGTCCAGGCCATACACCCAGAGCCTGGATCATGTCTGCTGCCTGCCCGCATATTTCGCCCCAGAAGTTACATCCTTTGGTGCTGAGCATTCTGCTGGCATCCGGGTCAAGCGTGGCGCTGGATACCGGCAGCATTACCGCCTCCGTACTTTCTCCAGACTGCCTCGAGTACAAAGTCGTCGGCATCTGCTTCTGGTTACTCTGTACCCCCTTCGGCTGCACGGTTAAAACCTCGACCAAGGTTCGTCATTTCATTCCTGAACTGGTGGTCTCGAGCTATGCCACCACCGGTGCCAATCCTTGGACCGAGATGGCCGCACTCTCCTCTCCCATCAGCGGTGCGGAAGGTGGCGGTAACCTGATCACGCCGAACACCCAACGCGATAACCTGCCTCGTTTCAAAAATGTTGATGGCATCGGCCACCCCGGTGGCTGGGCCACCACGCAACTTGCCTCGCAATCCGGCTACGCCTGCGCCAGCGGCGCCACTGCGTTCATGCCCTACTACTTGAGCACTTTGGACTCACTGGCCTG
Organism: Pseudomonas sp. JV414; assembly: GCF_032424305.1. Taxonomy (NCBI): domain Bacteria; kingdom Pseudomonadati; phylum Pseudomonadota; class Gammaproteobacteria; order Pseudomonadales; family Pseudomonadaceae; genus Pseudomonas; species Pseudomonas sp. JV414. The sequence goes on from NZ_VYKC01000002.1 coordinate 560,801, forward strand.
GCGTCATGGCATCCCTGAAAGCCTTTATCCCGAGTCGCTCTTACCGGGAGTCCGTGAGATCGGTCGTCAGCTCGCGGGCAACATGTGGGGCAACGTCTATCCCCGGCAAGGATTTCTGGTACAACCCGACGACTTCAAAGCCGCTGCGGTGATGGCGCAGCGGGCAGGTGATTTCATTACTCGCAACTGGCAGCCGCATGTGTACTTACCGCTCACACCCGCGCCACGCGACGGTTACTGGCCTCCCGGCCCGATAATTGAAAACGATGCTTCGACTCACAAATGGCAGTTGCTCTACCCTCAGGTTCAACCCACATGTGCCATTTTCCCCAGCAATTCGGTGCAGAGCGCGGATGGCGGCTACGCCTGGTCGCTGTGGCGCCCCTATAGCTGCTGTAAGCGTGAGGGACAGACCTTCCTGTTTAGCATCGACTTCGAAGGCGGTGCTTCATGAGTGGGCTTTTTGCAGGACCATGGTTGGGCCCGAGGAGTTTGTTGCTCTGCGGACTGCTCGCCGTGGCCACGCATGCCCACACCGCCGAGGACGATTACCGTCTAGGCACTCAAGGCGAAGTGCTCGACGACAGGGTGATGTACACCATCGGTGGTGGCTCGGCAACGGGCTCGCCGAGCTCGCTCTATCGTCCCAACGGGCTCGGTGTCGGCGGATCCTGGCAAGCGAACATGATGTGCGGAAACATGAGCCTCACCAACACCCTGCAAAACCAACTAAACGGCGTCACCGAAGGCTTCCAGCAGATCATGGGCAGCATTGTGCAGAACGCGACCCAGGCGGTGATGTCGCTGCCGGCGTTGATCATCCAGCGCGCTAACCCCGGGCTTTATGAGCTGTTGAGTAACGGGGTGATGCAAGGGCGCATCGACTTCGACCGTTCCAAGCTGACCTGCCAGGCCATGGCCGAGAAGATGGCGGATAAGGTCGGTCAAGCCGGCTGGGGCGCATTGGCCAAGAACCAGGAGATGCAGGGCAACCTCGAACAAACCGGCGGTGATGCGGTGGCCGCGGTCAAAAAAACCGAGGCCCGTAACGGCAATAATGGAGTGTCTTGGGTCGGCGGGCAGAAGGCTGGAGGTAGCGGACAACCCCCCATCCGGGCAACCTCCGATGTGGTGCGCGCGGGCTACAACCTGCTGCATAACCGGTCGGTGGATGACAGCGCCTCGATCAGTAGCAGTGATTGCCTGGACGGCGCTATTTGCCAGGCATGGACCTCACCCCGAGAGGAATCCGAATGGGCTGTTCGAGTGTTGGGCGAGACCGAAGTCGCAACCTGCGACACCTGCGAAACTCTGCGGGCTACCGCTGGCAGCGGACTGACGCCGCTGATCCAGGAGGCCTACGGTGAACATCTCAAGACCCTGCAAGGATTGCTGTCCGGATCTCTGCCGCCGAACCCTGACAATCTGGGCAAAGCCTCCAGCCCGATGCTGCCGGTGACCCGTGGTGTGATCGAAGCCCTGCGCGACGATCCTGATCAGGAGCTCCTGGCGCGGCGCCTGGCCAGTGAGACGGCCCTGTCCAGCGTACTCGACAAAGCGCTCCTGCTATTACGCACGCTGCTGGCAGGCAGCCACGAACCTAACATCGCTTCCGCCGAACCGGCCCAAACGGCCTTGACGAAAAACATCGACACGCTGGAGCGTGAAATACGCCTACTGCAGACTGAGCTGCAGGTCCGACAAATGTTGGCTACCAATACCGCCAGCCTTGCACTCGATCGACATGCCGGAGGTGCTGATGCGTCGCGTACCGTCGAGCAAGGCGACCCTGAACCCGGCCGACTCAACGACGCTGACGCCAGGCGCAAGTGAGCCATGAAACGCTCACTGCTATTCACTTTGCTTTCAAGTCTCTGGGTTGCAGCAGTGATGATCCTGACCGCCGCACTGGTCGCCTGGATCGGCCGCACTGCGCTGGGCAGTTTCGAGGTCTGGCAGCAAACTTTGGAATCGATACGGCCTTATCTGCGGTTGTGGCGCGCCCTGCTCTACGGCGTCCTCTTTGCACTCTGGTGCGACCTGCTGAGGCGCTACCGACATCGACCACAGGACCGACTGCGCGTGAACCGCGCCGGGACATTCGGGCTCTTGCTCTTTACCTGCGTCGAGCTCACTCGATTGTGAGGTCACCACCATGCTCATGAGCACCAACAGCTACCTGGAGTTTTACCTCTCCCTGCTGGCATGGATCATCAACAACGGTATCTGGAACGTCCTGTCCGATACTGGCCTGTTCGCCGCCCCCTTTGGTGCAATCATCTTGCAAGAATGGTTGTCAGCCCGTCAGCAAGGCGCGGATGAAGGCAACAAAGGATTGCTCTCGGTACCTCGAATCGAGAACCGGCTTTGGCTGGCCTACATTGTCGTATTGTTCGGCTGCGCGCCGGTCTTTCCGCTAAACCTCGCTTCAATGGCGTTCGACGATGCAGCGAGCCAACGCTGCGGTGTCAGCGTGGCCAAGCCAGCGGAAACCGCCTGGGGTACCACTTTCAACACCATCGGAGAACGCTCTGCCAACGTGCCAATCTGGTGGTTTCTGGTGCACGCCTTGAGTAAAGGAGTGACCGCAGCGGCCACCGCCTCCATTCCCTGCGCACCGGACATCCGACAGATGCGCATGGAGATCGACAGTTCTCGCATTGATAACCAAGTGTTGCTACAGGAAGTCGCCGATTTTACTCGCGACTGCTACGGCTATTCCCGCTCTCGGCTGTTCACCAATCGCCCGCAGTTGGACAAGGCACAAAGTCATGATGCGTCCTGGGTCGGCTCAAGCTATTTTCTCGACACTCCGGGCTACTACGACACCGATCGCTCACGGACACCGCGTGTCAGCTGGCCCTATGATGAAACCCGCGATGTTTCATTGCCACGGCTGGAGAATGGCGCAGGCTACCCCACTTGCAAACAGTGGTGGAGTGATAGCGGTATCGGGTTGCGAGCGCGCTTGATCGAGCAAGTCGATCCTTCGCTGCTGACCCAGCTGAAAGGCTGGTTGACTGGCCGCTCAAGCAACGAGATCGAGGATGCCACCCTGCGCGAACTGGTCAGCCCACGCCAACAATCGATGTCCATGTCGCCCGGACAGGTGTACCAGGACTATGGCTCCCGTGCTCGCGGTGGGTCGATCAATCAGGGGCTCAATAACCTGGCCACCAACACTGGGCTGGCCCTTGGCTCGTTCAGCAACTTCCCGGCAATGAATGCACTACGCGCGGCCCTGCCGATGGTGCAGGCTTTCCTGATCATGGGCGTCATCATCAGCCTGCCACTGATCCTTCTGGTCAGTACCTACCAGCTAAAGACCGTCATGACGGTGACGTTCGCGCTGTTCACGCTGCACATGCTGACCTTCTGGTGGGAGTTGGCCCGTTGGGTCGACTCCAGCATGCTCGATACCTTGTACAACCAAGTGTCGGCGTCCAATCAGGTGCTGTTGTCGCTGCCCACATCCGGCTTTATGGACGGAACCGTCACGGCGCAGGTGATTGAGTATGTGATGGGGGCGATGTTCATCGTACTGCCGATGTTGTTCCTTGGAGCCATGAGCTGGACGGGATATGCAGTAGGAAATGGGATTCAAGGCATGTTGGCCAATGGCAGCAAAGCCGCAAGTGATTCAGCAAGCAAAGGTACAGATCAAATAATCGGGGCTGCTAAGCGCTCAGTTAGATGACTTGCTATCGCCGATGTAGTGCCCGTTGTCGTCGAAGTCACCGATGTAGAGGTCGGCACCGAGATAGTCTGGGCCTGTTTCCGCCTCTTTAAGATCCCCATCAATGGCAGCCTTGGACAACAGGAGACCAATCACAGCGATCATCGTTACGACAGAAGCTACCAACCAGAAACCGATAAAGAGCAACCCAAGGATGAGTGCCAGCTTCGTAACCAGAAAGCTCCCACGAACCAATAGCCCACCCAGAGGCATACCTGTCGCCACCGCACGTTTAGCCATACGAGATTCAAATCCTTTCAACCTACGATAAACACGTTTTACCGACATACCGCATGCATATGCCCAGCGGTGTGCGCGGGAGATTTGAACTGGCTGCTGAGCCGGCATGATTGGGCCCTCTTCTGAGCGTGTTCCTGTGGAAATTGAGACTACAGCCTACTACTGAAAATCGCCCATGCTTAACCGTTTATCAGCTTGCTCGGTCAAAAAACTCTTCACTGGAAGACAGAAGACGCAACTCGTGCACCAGCGCCTCTATGGCCGTTGACCCATCCATATCATCCAGCTACATAGAGGGTACGGATCGCTGTTATCGACAGCACCTTCCCAGGTAGCCAGAGCCTTCAAAGCTACGTCACTCCGGTGATGGTTCCCCCCAAGTGCGATTAGCGTTCGGTGGCTCGCACGATCACGTTTCACGGGTGATGAACGCCTACTGCTCTCCCGAGCTTCTTTCGAGCTCGGCTCGTCCCAAACCCTCTTGTTTTTCTTCAACCCACTGCGGGGAAATTCTTTCCCCTATGGGACAGGTTTCTTCGCGCTATCAACGGAGGCACACCATGTCCGACTCACTCACAAGCAAAGCACTGAACACTCTGCGCTTGCCCGTTGTGTTCACTCCAGACGCGTGGCAACACGCAGTATTGCTCGATGGTTCAAGTCATCCTGAAAAGCTGCAGCTCGATAGGCTGAGCAACGTCGTACGCGCAGCCTTCAAAGCTCACCTGGCCGATCCAAACACACCCTACGTGGTGTTCGAGGTAGCCAAGTTCGGCTCAGTGAGTGATGCAGAACATGAACCACTGCTGCGACTGAGCCTCAGCCTGCTTCAGGCATCAGACCAACCTAACGCCTTACTGATAGCGCTTGCGGAAGAGCAGCAACGCTAAACGCAAACGGCCATACCCGGCCACTGATCCAACTCAGGCTATACGCAGTCCTGCATCAATCCAATCAACACCCACCGGGGAACCCTCCCCGACGGGCAAGGCGTTCCTGCGGTTTTTCGAGGGAAATGCCATGCGCAATATCTACCAAGACGTGACAGACAAGATCGTTACCGCGTTAGACCAAGGCGTAGCGCCCTGGATCAAACCCTGGTCCTCAAATGGCTCAACTGACTTCGCTCATCACCAGCCCTATCCCATCAACGCCATCACGCAGCGTCCCTATTCGGGCATCAATTTACCGTTGCTTTGGGCCGAGGCCAGGTTGCAGGGGTTCACTCAAGATCGCTGGCTGACCTTCAATCAAGCCAAAAAAGCCGGCGGGCACATCCGTAAGGGTGAGCACAGCACTTTGGCAGCGCTCTACAAACCGATGGAGCGCGAGGAACAAACCGAAGCAGGCCAACCCGTACTCGATGAAAACGGTCAGCCAAAAGTCGCTCACTTTGGCATTCTCAGGACGCATTTTCTGTTCAACATCGAGCAAACGGAAGGGCTCGAAACGCTTAACGAAACCGTGCTCGAGACGGAACCGAGCGATCCCGTCTTCCCCAACGCTGCTGCGGAAAGTTTGTTGCTAAGTTCGGGCGCAAATATCATTCATCGATTTGCCGACGAAGCCTTTTACCACCCGATCAGGGATCTCATCCAACTGCCGACAAAATCGCAATTCCACGATCAAGGTGGATACTACGCCACCGCACTTCACGAGCTGACGCACTGGACCGGACACCACTCTCGGTTGCAGCGCGAAGGCGTGACCTCACCTTGCCCATTCGGCTCGCCAGATTATGCATTTGAAGAGCTGATCGCCGAAATGGGTGCCGCTTTTTTATGTGCCTACGCCGGTATACAGGGAGAGCTTCGGCACGAGGGCTATATCGACTCCTGGCTCGGCCTGCTCAAGTCTGACAACCGCGCGATTTTCCGCGCCAGTGGCCAGGCCCGATGCGCCTCGGAGTATGTGCTCGACCTGGAGCAGCAACAGAAGCAGACGGTAATGGATAATTCGCGATGCATGAACGATGGAGCTTGATCGTTACCTCACTGCTGCAATCGCTTCACAGGGTCCAACACGAGTTGGACCCTTTTTCTATGCCCAGAAAAATCCCCACACTGCGGAGCTCTGACGCAAAGAACATGAGGTAATCCCGTAACCGCAGTACACCGTTACGTATCCAGATTCTCAGCCAGGTAATCCACCAGCTCGAGTGGACTTCGGCTGTCGATCACCTTGTAGATCAGATCGCGTTTGCTGCGCGGCAGCTTCTTGACCACGCTCTTCGCCGAGGCCCTAACAGCTTCGTCTGTCCCATGGATACGTGCCGCGAGCAGCAGCACGAGCGTGGCGTCAGTGAGATTCATGACAAGACCCAATAAAATTCGCACCGCAGTGTACCGACACTTTCCTTTTTCGTACCAGCATGCACATCCAATAAAACGGCACCAGGACAAATCAATATTCCGATTGCCGCACAAAGGGACACACGGCAAAAGGACGGGTAAGGGTTGGAAGGGAATGGGGGAGTCAAGGGTAAGAGCCCTATCCGAAAAGGCTAAAAGGTCACTGACTTGCCAGTTCCCGGGAGGACCATGATGCTCAGTCTGTTTCGGCAAAAAAGGCAAAAGCCTCCTCCGCCACCCACCGGAAACGTCGCAGATGGGTACCTGTCCATCGAATCGTCCCAGGGCTTGTTAGCAGCCGAGCATCGCCGCCAGTTGCTTGATCGCATTTGGCAGTACACCGCCCTCTCCCATCCGCAATTCAGCCAGCTCTATTTAAATCCGATCCATCGCTACGCCGAGCTGGTCCAGCAGCTTCCAGCTAGCGAGACGCACCACCATGCTTATCTTGGCGGCATGCTCGACCATGGGTTGGAGCTGGTCGCTTGTAGTTTGAAATTGCGTCAGTCGTATCTGCTTCCCACCGGCGCCGCACCTGAAGACCAAGCCGCCCAGACCGATGCCTGGTCAGCTGGCATTGCCTATGGAGCATTGCTCCATGACATCGGTAAGATCGCCGTGGACCTGCTGGTCGAACGCCAGGATGGCCGCGTCTGGCATCCTTGGCAGGGTTCCCTGGATCAGCCGTATCGTTTCCGCTATCTCAAGGGGCGCGACTACCACTTGCACGGCGCGGCCGCAGGCTTGCTCTACAACCAGATTCTCGACCGGCCAATCCTCGATTGGCTCAGTGGATTTCCGCCACTGTGGGCCAATCTGCTGTATGTCCTGGCGGGTCAGTACGAACGTGCCGGCGTGCTGGGCGAATTGGTGATTCAGGCCGACCGCGTTTCCACCGCGCAGAACATCGGTGGCAATCCAAGTAAGGCGCTACAAGCGCCGACTCATTCGCTGCAACATCACTTGATCAGTGGATTGCGTCATCTGGTTCAGCACGAGCTGAAACTCAACCAGCCAGGTGCCGCCGGATGGCTGACTCAAGACGCACTCTGGCTGGTCAGCAAGACGGTTACGGACAAGCTGCGAGCCTATCTGCTGTCGCAATCGATTGAGGGCATTCCCTCTTCCAACCTCGCGGTGTTCGACGAGCTGCAATCGCATGGATTGGTTGAGTCCACTCCGGAAGGAAAAGCCATCTGGACCGCGCTTGTGGCACAGGGAAATTGGCAGCAGAGTTTCACCTTTCTGCGCCTTCAACCGGCACTGATTTGGGGGAACGAAGACCGGCCCGAGGCTTTCAGTGGAACGGTGAGCATTGCGGCTCATGAACACTCAGCTGACTCCCCGATACTAACGCTAACGCCCGAGACAGCCAGTGCAAAATCAGGTCAAAGTCAATCGCAGCCGGATACCTTGACGGTAGAGGATGCCGATTACCTTGGCACGCTGCTGGACATGTTCGAGCGGGATGAGCCTGAGGCCAGTGACACACTGTCAGAAAGCGCTGTCCAAGCTTCAACGCTTCAATCGGATAATCCAGGCCAGACATTCCTGAATTGGGTCAAGGAAGGCATTCTGAGCCATAAGCTGATCATCAATGACAGCAAGGCCAAAATCCACACGGTGGGTGGCAGCGTATTTCTGGTGACGCCTGGTCTCTTCCAACGCTATGCGCAGGAGTTTCCAGGCGTTTCGCAGGGTTCAGATCAGGAGGTTGAGGAATGGCGCTGGGTACAGAAGCAGTTTGAGAAACTAAAGATCCACAAAAAGCGTGACGACGGTTTAAATATCTGGGTCTGTCAGGTGGAAGGTCCCCGGAAGAAAGCAAAACTCAAAGGCTATTTGCTAGAAAAACCAGCACTATTGTTCGAAGCCGGGCCTGTGCCTGTCGGCAATCCTTTTCTGAAAATCGAAAGACATCAGATTCCCATAGCATCCCCACTGGACTGAGTCGACCTCCGTAGGGAAAAACCAACTCCACTTTGGAGCAAAATGGCGTATTCCCGGTCTGCAAAGTGTTGAAAATCGGACAGCAAGGGGCCCGGGCATCAGAGATTCAGATCAGATTAGGTCGGTAGAAACTGGATGCAATCATGGAAGCACTAGGAGAATGAACTTGCTATCTGGTGTTGCCCCGTCGCACTACTTGGAAGTCCTGCTCTACAACGAGCCGAGCGAGCAGTTTGGTCACAGTCATGCCGACTCTTCCGTTACGTAATGACTGGATTCAGCAGGAGGCGGCCAAGAGCGAGTTGGTGTGTACCAATGAGCAATACGACCTACTGCGAACTCGTAGGCCTACCTCATGGGAGGGCGATTATCAACGCCGCTATCAAGCTGTGGAATGTGTGGTGAGGTGCTTCGCCAATCATCTGTAGAAAGGTCAGCGCAATCAACAAACTGGAGAAGTTCTAATGGCAGGGCAAGTCATCTACCTTTTCATGTGGGGATATCAAGTTAGCTACAGAATTCACATTCGCTCGCTGGCTCGAAATGTTTTGAAGGAGCTGGGCGCACCGGCGGAGGCAGAAGTGCTTCTCGTCGGCGCTCGTAGCCCTGAAAGCAAAAACCCTAACCCGGTGTGTGTCGAGCCCGAAGATGGGAAATGGCCGCTTACTCTATTTGATGGCTTGCTCGATTCGGTCGAGTCGACTTATCGCGATCACAATCTGCAGACCATCTTTTACAGCGACGAGCCGAGCATGCGCGACAAGCCGGAATGGATCCGTCGCGACTCCGTACGCACATCGGTTGGCGAAGCACTCAAGGCCTTCGATTCCGCGCATGACGTGACATCGTTCTGCGGTGAGGTTAGGCGCATCGGTGATTACTACGTCACTCCGATCGTGCAGATTCCCAATGCAACCTTCAAGCAGTTCCCCCCGCTGCCTAACAAGCCGATTGAAAATCGGCAGCAGGGATATGGATTTCGCAGCTTGATACACGCGGCAGTGTACGCAGTTCTTCGGGAAGCAACTGAAGAGTTACACAACCCAGATCCCGGGCGTTTTACTCATCGCAGCATGAGAGATGCCGAGGAAGTCGTGCGTATGGCAGCAAAGGACTTTCTGCATACGCCGGGACTTTCGATCGAGCGGCGGTATTTTCATACCGATCTCTTCGATTCCTTGAACCTCATTTCCTCCCTCATGTACGAAGGTGCAAAAGGTGTCGGTCATCTCATCCTCGTCGACCCCAACAACGAAAGCGTCGAGTTCCTCGCTCAATTCTCTGCACCAGTTTCTTTTCGTGAGCCTCGATGGGTTCGAAAAGTTTTGCAGATGGCTACGCTAGGGGTTGGAATTATCGCGGACAGCCGCCACATCTATGGACTTGGGCAATTGAAGGGTTCGCATGACTACAGCGCACAAGATGCATTTACGGTTGCGTTCATCGATCACTATCTATGGGAGCTGCGCTACAGAGACCAAGTACTACTTCGCAGTCACTATGCGGTCCCAACACTTCCTCAGGAGCCTTTCGACAAGGCGGCCTTCCTCGCAAATTATGCTCGACTCTTTCCTTTGTCATCGCCAGAAGATGCACAGCACTTGTGGAATTTACTGATCGCGCAGATTAGTCAAGAGCGCGGCAGCATGATCGTCGTCGGGGAAGACGCTGCCAGCGAAGCACACCGTCTCAGCAAACAAGGGACCAGTATCGTGCCCACCCGCCTTACTGAAGCGCTTCTCAGGAGTTTCAGCGGCATTGATGGAACGATTTTGCTCGATCCCTCGGGGGTCTGCCACGCTATCGGAATTATTCTCGATGGTGAGGCCACAGAACAATGTACTCCCTCAAGGGGCTCACGATACAACTCAGGCGTGCGCTATGTACTGGCGCAGACTAATCGAAGGCTTGCAATTGTTGTGTCAGATGATCGTACTACCGACATCATTCCGCAGATCAGACGATTGGTCAGCCGTAAGCTAATCGAAGACCATGTTGCGGGATTGGAAGCAGCGACGCTAGACAACTACCACGACCATCGTAACTGGCTAAACAATCATCGTTTTTATGTCAATCCCGAGCAGTGCGCTCGACTTAACAAAACGATCGAGAGACTGGATGCGCTTCCGAAGGAAGTAGGCCTGATCTACCTTGGAACGGAAAAATTTGAGGCGCATCCTGACATGGAAGAGAGCTATCTCACTGACTGAATGCTGAGCTTCAGTGGCAACGCCAGCGCGACCAGATCAGTATGGCCTTACGAAATAATCACCTACTTAGGCGATCTGCATGATACTCACTGCTCGGCAGCATTACGTACCCTAGGTCAATCTATGTGTGTGGAGCTACTCAAACGGAAACCTGAGACTCTACGACAAACACAAGGACAAACAATTCTCCGTGGTTCCTGTGAATGTGCTTCTTGGAAGAATTAAGCGTCCCGCCAAGGTGCCTTGCTGATCCCAAACCTTATACTGGTCACTATGCGGACGAAACTCACTTCAAGCCGATTTCGAGCGCGTCAATGCCTGTATCGCGGGTAGCCGACGCGACATGAGGTAAGCAGAGATGTAAGCTGCACTACCCACAGACGTGGATATTCCACGAGTACACTGCCTCTCGAGTATGCAGCACCACTACAAACATGGACTCATCAGACGATCGGGTCGCCTCAGGTACACAGTTACTGACCATTGAAGGGGTACAAACGGTGCCTCACTCCATCCGACTGCATGTACTCCACACGTAAGTCCTGCCGCCCAACAATCGCCGCCAACATGGGCCTCCCATCTCGCCGAACAGCCGCAAGCTTCCGCCACTCGCTGAGATCTAAGCCAGATGGCGTCGGATGGTCTTCAGGGTGCGTGTGCCACTCCCCGACATACCTTACCAGCCCGTTGCTATCTCGCCACCGGCGTTCGGCGATACCTTGATGACCATCAAGCAAGCGCTCGAAAAAGTACTTCAGCCGACGATCCTTTGGCATGGGTATCGTGGCCTCTAATATCTCCAGATGGATACCACGAACATGACCAAGAAGGATGCCGCCCGCCTCTGCGTCATTCTCGCCTTGGATGTATCGCTCGAATACTTCGATCACCTGCGGAGCGAAATACACAACCCCTTCACTGAGCGGATCTGTCCACGTGTTTATGAACCGCATGCGGGACATCCGGGTCGGGGTAAGATAGTGACATCCCCTGTAGCAGGATCACGCGTACGGCTGATGACTCGAGTGGATAAGGAGCCCCACAACGTTGCTCCTACCCAAGCCAAAGCAGCATCCAGACCTAATGCTGCTGCCTGAACAGACACCGATGCAGGGTAAGCCACGTACTGTCCCTCACAGCCTCCTCCAGCGAGGACCGGACGCACACCACCGACTACTGAAAGAAATCGCTGCTCGATTTCGTAATCGCATAAGCAGCGGTAACATCCCTCAGACCGATGCTGCTTGAGAAGCGCCCGTACTGCCTCACCAGCACCTTCAATCCAGACATGAAGGAGCGGAGTCTGCCACTCGCCATTCGACAGACTACCATTCGCTTGTTGACCAGCTAGCCAGTTCCCGAGCCCCTGCTCACCGGTCGCATCAATGATCAGGTCAAATCCTGTAAGGTTGACCGAAAAGGCGTCCTCGGGAAGCGCTATGAGATTTGCTGAGGGCATACCGATCTTCAGTTCTGCGATTAAACCTTGTGCCTTGTTCAGTTCTAACCGATTGGCGCCGAGTCGGTGACGTCCAATATTCCCAGGAGCAAGCTTCTGATTGTCGATCAGTTGCAACTCACCTCCGCCCGTGCCGGCACCTGCCTTAACCAGCAAGTCCGCAAGGTAGCCACCAATAGTTCCGCAGCCAACCATCGCTATCCTCTTGCCTGCAAGAGTTGTCTGGCCGGGAATGTTGCGTCCTACAATATATCGATCGTCCATCCTGACCACCTGCATCAACTCAATAGGCGCTTCAAAGATCGGAGTGCCCTGATCCACCTTGGATGTGCGTTTGTACTTCTGAAGGTCCGTCACGAGGAACCCGTACTGCATCGTAGGCGCGTCAATCACAACGACGACGCCTTGCTTTCCAGCACGGTAGGTCTTGACGATTCGAGCCAGGATCTTTCGGCGACATGGAGGATCCAGTTTCGACTGCCAGTCTAGAAGCTCACCGACAGTCTTTGGCGGCCAGGCACCAATTAAAGGCCGAGGAGGAACCTTCGTCGTAATTTTCGCTGTAAGGCCAAGGAACACTTCGACGCGACCTGCTCGGTGAGCAAATTTTGACTCCGCGCGTGCCAGATCATCGGTGAAAACGAGCCCCTCCCTTTTACCCAGGCTCAATGCAGAAACCTCGCCAGATTCAGGCCTCTCGATATCGGTGTAGCAGTAGTCACCACGCCAGAACGCGAAGAACTCCTCCTCCAGATCATCCACCCGCTCCTTGGCCATGATCTGGTCAAGAACGACTGCCGCACGCTTCAGGGCAGCGATCGTTTGGCTGATCGGCCTGTATATGTCGAACACGACTGTCCCCTCCGCCACATAGCAAAGAATGCCATCCGGCCCAACATGCGGCGCAAAGGGAAGCAGGAGCTCTGGAAACGGTTGTCGGAGAATGATCGTCGGGAATGAACGAAACTCACGATCAATTAATACGTCGCACAGCACCAAACCAAACCGCGTTTCTAGCGAGCCCTCCACTGCCAGGTAGCCCGAAATGCTTTGGGATTCCTTGCGTCGAAATCCCAAAGGTTTAATGGATTGAAGAAGCAGAGGGATTACCATTGGCCATCAACCCGACTTCGAACGCTCCAGTATTTCCAGCTCGCCTGGCTCCGGTTCGACAGCCGCCATCGCGGCGGGTAGCGCGGCTACTGGCTTGTCATCAATCAGATCCGGCCGGTTCGGAAAGCGATCACCCAACATATCTCGCATCCAGCCACAAGCTGACACCTTTGCCTCGGAGCTTGCGTTGATCGCAGCCCCAAGGTAACTCTCGAACATTTCAAACTTCTTCACCGTGTCTTGGAGTTCATCCTGAGACAGCCCGGCAGTAAGGTAAACTTCAGAGTCAATCGGGCTCAAAACACCGTCTCGCAGGGCCTTTGGGATACCCTTCACTACGTTAAGCAGCGCCTCGTCATCACGCTTATTCTCAAATTCGAAGAGTGGGCAGGCGGCCGCCATCAGCAGAATCGAACTAGGTCCTTTCTCATCCCAATGTTGATCACGAAATCCCTTGATGTAACGAATCACCCGACGCAACTGTTCTCCCTTGTCCTGGACCTCCAATTCGAACCACTCTTTCATTGCCAGAGGGTCGGACTTGATCCAGCCACGGTCACACGCGAGCAAAATCTTGTCAGACGGGAGCTTCTTCCAGCTCTGTGTGGTGGCGGCGGCATTGATACCGTCCATGACTGGAATGCCACGCGCTTCCATACCGGCTTTCAAGAGCATGTACTGCACATCAGGAATCGCATAGAGCGGCAGGTCGATATGTGCGTAAGTCGAAATCACCACCCGCATACAGTTGGGTTTACGCTCCAGCGACCAACCGTTGTCATTGCACAATGGCTTCAACACCTCGTGCACCGCATCGAAGAAATCATCAATCGCTAGGTGAGGCTTCTCCTCCTCCTTCATGATGCTCAGCGGTAAATAAACCCCGTCGTCAACGTCAGACTGTTGCGGCGGAGTCTGGCACGGGCGATTCAGCGTTTTGTACGCCCAGGAACCTTGGATATAGAACTTCGGTTCACATGTGTCACCTTCGTAACCTTGGTCCCGCAGAGCTTGGGGTAGGCCATCACGTAGGGCTTGGCGAATGTCCTTCCGCGCCGCGTCTATCTTCTGCTTCTCGTCGGTCGTGAGATCCAAAGACTTCAGATACGTCGGGTGATCAGCGACCGCTCCGTCGCCATTGGGAAGGTCTTTGGTGGTGTAAAGCAAGGGGCTCAGGTTGGGCATGAAACATCTCCAGTCGATGGCTAGTGAGCACCGTGCCTGTCTTCATGCTAACCCTCGCGGTGGGAACCCTCCCCAACAACCAACCTCTTCCGTGCTGCCACAAATCGGCAATAGATTCGTAGCCAAATAGCGCGCAACTGTAGCGAAGCGGACACAAGCTGGATCCAATACTGACAGACACCTACATATTGTGCAATACATGGACGAATACAGATAGAAGACACTACATATTGTGCTATCGCTACTCAACAGCTGGACTAGCAGTGGCAGGGACCCTGGACCCACTGCGGTGGCGACAACACCCTAGCCAGGAAGCTTCAGGCGATGTATCAAAGGCGCCCGGGAATCTCCCCACACTTCGCGAATAGAATCTGCCCTGCTTAGAAGGAAGCTCCAGCAGAACTCGCTTCTTCTTGGAAATTGGCTCAAATAGTGGCAGGAAGGGAGGGATACCACATTTTATGATCGGCCCAACCTGAGCTAGCCAGCGAATGGCCGAGGCAGCAAGTGAATTACTTCAATCGCTCAAAGAAAATCATACCCGCTGTGTTTAAGCCCTTGTTCCAGTTCCGATTCGTCCAATACTCCCCATCAAGAGTTACCCCACCATCACCGTCATGAACCTCCAATCGCGCCGAACCGAGATGGCAGCCGCTATCCGTTACTTCCGGATTTCGGGTGACGTTAAGGTATGAATAGTTGAGTTCAATGGTTCCGTGCTCTGGATCGCGCCGTACCCCCACAATCGTGGTGCTCGACTTTGAGTATTTATCATCAGACTGAAACTTCATCCGTATGCCGAACAAGCGGGATGTAATGGTGACCTTGCCTTGCTTTTCAAAAAGCGCGTCGCCAGTTGGTTGGCCCGATAGCTGCCTGACCACGTTCCAGTTCGACCGGATGGTTACCAGCCAGTCTCCATCAATAGGTGGGAAAAAATTCCGAAGAAAGGGCAGCTTGCAGATCCAGGGGAACATAGGTGTCTGACCCACGCCAAGCAGGACAATCGTTGAAACGCCTACCGCCACCTTGGCTACTGACCAAAAAGCTGAAAAGCCACTGAACACTTCAGGCAGGCGCCAGAAGCTCAGCCCCCCGAAAACGATGAAACACAATAGAGCGAAGTAACCAAGACACTTTTGAATACCAAGCACCTGATACATGAAAACACCTCTACGACTAGCCAGCAGTCACAGTACACCGTTATGCATAACTGGCGCACACTCCACGGGAGTCATGGGGCTTTTTTGTACGGCAGCGACCTTCCGGTCGGGAAGGCCGCAAGCGTCCTGCTAAGTGACAGCGTCCGAACGCTCATGGCCGGTTCTGGTTTTGACTGCGTTGCTATATACAAGCACAGTCCTATCCGTTGTCACCGCTCGAAGACAGCACCTCAGCTTGGGCCCAGGGCGCTGCAAACTATTCGTGCAGTCACGTCGAAATTCTCCAGTGTGAGCACATCGATTGGCGAACGCCCCTTCAATCGCTCATGAGGCTCACAGACCGTACGATAAAGTCTCCAAGCATCGACATCCGGAAATCGCGCTAACGCAGCAAGTACCAACTTGTGCCGCAGTGGATCAAGCTGCCAATCGGGAAGGCGCTGACCTCGATTCCCCAGGCTAAGGGACAGCAGGCGCCGAGCCTTGATATCGCGGTTGATCTGATCTCGGGATTTGCCTGCCAGCTTGGCGAAGACAAGCAGCGGCAGATTACTCGAAGCTTCATAGGTGGCGAGCATCTCGGCGCGCTGACGTTGTATGTCTGATACTTGGGGTTCGCGCAGCTGTTCAGTCTGCGCTGGAGCAGGTAGGACAGGTGAATACTGAGCCGCGTTAAGGACCGGTTCGTTGCTGACGGACATTTTGGAGGCTGGAACCGTCGTCGCTGGGAAACCCCCGCTGTACAGAACGGCGTTTGCGTTCGCGCTTTCCAACGAAGGTAACGAAGCTGCACCTTCTAAACGAATAGTAAGCGGAGAGCTAGCCGCTTTCAGCTGGCCTTGCCCCCAAAGATCCAGACGGTTCGCCCAATCCTGCATCATGGTCCGGCGCTGCTCCACGTATTCCGCGTGATTGTAGGCCGCACTCACCTTGTCCGGATCGGCATGAGAAAGCTGAGCATCCACCCAAACCTTCGGGTATCCGATCTCGTTCAACGCCGTCGAGATCGTCGCCCTCATCCCATGCCCGGTGAGTTGATCGGCGTACCCCATCCGACGCAACGCGCCATTCAGCGTGTTCTCGCTGATGCGTTTGCTCAGGTTGCTTCGATGCGCAAACAAGTAGCGCTGCGCGGGAACAACCTGGTCCAGCAAGTGACGCACAATCTCCAGCGCCTGAACCGATAGCGGGACAATGTAGGGCGGTACATTTTGAATCTGCTTACCTGGCTTGCGCATCGCTAGCTGGAGTTGTTTCACCAGTTCCGCCGGTATGACCCACAAGCGCTTCTCCAGATCGAACTGGTCGGGTGTTGCCAACCGCAATTCGCCCGTCCGGACACCGGTCAGCAACAACAACCGAAGGCCAAGCCGAGTTTGATTGGCGCCACCGTAGTTTCGAAGAGCAGCCATCAATGCCGGAAGCTCGTCCATTCGGAGAAATGGATTGTGCGTAACAGGCGGCTTGGGGAGTGCGACCACATCAAGGTCTGAAGCCGGGTTATGTTCCAGCCCCTCGATTTTCACCAGCGCATAGCGGAACAATTGGTTGAACCAGGTCCGGCATTTTTCGGCTGTCGTTAAGGCCTTGCGCTGCTCGATCCTGCTCAGTAAATCCAGCAGATCGTGACGATTGATATCATAAATGGACCTCCCACCCAGTACGGGCAGGACGTCTTTATTGAAGATTCTCAAGATCTGCGAGAGCGTGCTCTGGCGCCCTTCCTTCAGGCTTAGCCTTCGGAACTCCACCCACTGATTGAACACCGCCTCGAAGGTGTGCTCCTTCGCAGCATGAACAGCAAGTCGCTGTTGTTTACGATGCTCGTAGGGGTTGATGCCCTGGGCAACCAAGGTACGGGCTTCATCACGACGGGTACGGGCTTCTTTAAGCCCAATTTGGGGGTAACTACCGAGGGACATGCGCTTCTGCTTGCCTGCCCAGTAGTAGCGGAAGAGCCAGACTTTTCCGCCTCTGGCCGTCACATTGAGTGTGAGACCATCACTGTCACCGAGGGTGTAGTCGTTACCAGTGATTCGGGCATGCCGAACTGTCATTTCTGAGAGTGCCATCGCGAGCTCCTGAACAGAGTCAGGGCCAGATGCTCATCTCGCTACACAATCTGCTCCAGCATTTAACCGATTCAGTGCTTGTCAGAATCCTGGACTCAATTCTGGACTTAAACGCACCGGATAGTGCTGGATTTCAGTGGTGCCCGCTGGAACGAAAAAAGGGCCTAAAGGCCCTGATTTCAATCGCTTACAGAATTCACTGGAACTCTGTAGCGCAATATTTGGAGCGGGAAACGAGACTCGAACTCGCGACCCCGACCTTGGCAAGGTCGTGCTCTACCAACTGAGCTATTCCCGCGTCTTGGTGAGGCGCATTCTATAGAATCCAGATGCCCCGTCAACCCCTTGATTCAAAAAAGTTTATTTCTTTTCCACGTCCGTCTTCAGATGCGGCCAGGCGGCCCGCAAGTATTGGACCATGGACCATAACGTCAGACCAGCAGACACCAGCAGCAAGGCGTACCCCATCAGGACCCAGAAGCTGAAACTCGACGGATTGGCCAGCAGGATCACCAGCGCCAGCATTTGCGCGGCGGTTTTCCATTTGCCCAGGTTCGACACCGCTACATGGGCGCGGGCACCGAGTTCGGCCATCCACTCGCGCAGTGCCGAGACGACAATTTCGCGACCGATGATAACGGCGGCCGGCAGCGTGAGCCACAGGTTGCCATGCTCTTGCACCAGCAGAACCAGGGCAACGGCGACCATCAGCTTGTCCGCAACAGGATCGAGGAAGGCCCCGAACGGTGTGCTTTGTTCCAGACGTCGGGCCAGATACCCGTCGAGCCAGTCGGTCGCGGCGGCAAAGGCAAAGACCGAAGCGGACGCCAAATAGCTCCAGTGGTAAGGCAAGTAAAACAGCAAAATGAAGATCGGGATGAGCAGGACGCGTAGAACGGTAATCAGATTAGGGATATTCATCGGCACAACTGGCTACGAGGTGAGTTGGGCATTCTACTCGCTGTGCAGATTTGCATAAATCAACTCTGCGAGCTTTTTGCTGATTCCGGGTGCTTTGGCGATCTCTTCGATGCTGGCACGAGACAGCTCCTGCAATCCACCAAAATGTTTCAACAAATCGCGTCGACGTGTCGGTCCGACACCGGCAACGCCCTCAAGCGTAGACGTACGGCGAGTTTTTCCACGACGTGCGCGGTGCCCGGTAATGGCGAAACGGTGGGCTTCGTCGCGTATCTGCTGGATCAAATGCAGCGCGGGGGAATCGCCGCGCAAGGTGAATTCATGGGCGGCGTCGTTGAGGTACAGGGTTTCAAAACCGGCCTTGCGCGTCGCGCCCTTGGCAACGCCCAGCAAAATCAGGTCGGGCACCGCCAGTTCGTTAAGCACGTCACGGGCCATGGACAGCTGACCTTTACCGCCGTCGACCAGCAGGATGTCCGGTAACTTGCCCTCCCCCTCCTTCAATTTGCTGAAGCGTCGGGTCAGGGCCTGGTGCATCGCGGCATAGTCATCGCCTGGCGTAACGCCTTCAATGTTGTAGCGGCGGTAGTCGGATTTGATCGGACCTTCCGGACCGAACACCACGCAGGACGCCACGGTGGCTTCGCCGCTGGAATGGCTGATGTCGTAACACTCGAGACGTTGCGGCGGCTCGTCCAGTTTCAGCACTTCGGCCAGGGCATCGAAACGTGCCGCAACGTGTTGCCGGTTAGCCAGACGTGCGCCCAGCGCTTGCTCGGCATTGGTGACCGCCAATTGCTGCCAGCGGGCTCGGGTGCCGCGCACTCGATGGCTGATGGTCAATTCGCGACCGCGCAGCTCTTCGATGGCTGCGATCAGGGTCGGAAAGTCTTCGTGAACCACATTGACGATCAGCTCGCTCGGCAAGTCGCGCTCGGGACTGCTGATGAAATATTGGCCGAGGAACGCGGCCATGACTTCGGAAACGTCCTCCTCGATACCCACCTGCGGAAAGAAGTTCTTGCTCCCCAACACCCGGCCACCGCGCACGCTGATCAAGTGCACGCAGGCACCACCTGGGTTGACGAACGCCGCAATCACATCGACATCGCCCGTCCCGCCTTCCATGCTCTGTTGGTCCTGGACCCGACGCAGCAAAGAGATCTGGTCACGCAGCTCGGCGGCGCGCTCGAACTCGAGGTTGACCGCCGCTTCCTCCATGGCCGCAGACAACTCGTCCGCCAGGGCGTTGCTGCGCCCTTCAAGAAACATCACCGAGTGGCGTACATCTTCGGCGTACACCTCGGGCTCCACCAGCCCCACACACGGCGCCTTGCAGCGCTTGATCTGGTATTGCAGACAAGGTCGGGCACGGTTCTTGTAGAAGCTGTCTTCACACTGACGAACAAAAAAAGCCTTCTGCAGCAGACTCAGGCTTTCGCGAATCGCACCGGCGCTGGGATAAGGGCCGAAATATTTGCCCTTGGCCTTTTTCGCCCCCCGATGAATGCTCAAGCGTGGGAACTGGCCATCCGAGAGAAAGACGTAAGGGTAGGATTTGTCGTCGCGCAGCAGGATGTTGTAAGGCGGACGCCATTCCTTGATCAGCGTCTGCTCAAGCAGCAAGGCTTCGGTTTCATTGGCCGTGATGGTGGTTTCGACCTGGGCGATACGGCCCACCAGCGCGGCGGTCTTGGGGGCAAGACCGGCTTTGCGGAAATAGCTCGCCAAGCGCTTCTTGAGATTTTTGGCTTTGCCGACATAAAGCAGCCGCGCATCGCTGTCGAACATGCGATAGACGCCCGGCCGCCCACTGACCGTCGACAGAAAAGCACTTGGATCGAAGATTTCAGTCATTTTCAGAGGCTGGCATCAACCATGCCGTGACGAACCGCCAACAGCGTCAACTCGACATCGCTGCTGATCGAAAGCTTCTCGAAAATACGGTAACGGTAGGTATTCACTGTTTTTGGCGACAGGCACAGTTTGTCGGAAATGATCTGCACCTTCTGACAGCCGACAATCATCAACGCAATCTGGATCTCCCGCTCCGACAACGCGTCGAAGGGCGAATCATTGGTTGGCTGGAACGACTTGATCGCCAATTGCTGGGCAATCTGCGGGCTGATGTAACGTTGCCCGGCAAACACCAGGCGAATGGCCTGGACCATTTCCGGTAATCCGGCGCCCTTGGTCAGGTAACCCGCAGCCCCTGCCTGTAACAGCCGGGTAGGAAACGGATCTTCTTCGCACACGGTGACCGCGACGACTTTGATGTCCGGATGACTGCGCAATAATTTGCGCGTGGCTTCAAGACCGCCGATCCCGGGCATCTTGACGTCCATCAGCACCACATCGGGTTTCAACTCACGCGCTTTAAGCAGGGATTCCTCCCCTGACTCAGCCTGGCCGACTACTTGCAGGCCATCGATGTCAGCCAGCATTCGTGTAATGCCTGTACGAACGAGATCATGGTCATCGACTACTAGCACCCTAATCAAGCAGACACCTCGCGATTTGGTCTTATTGGGTTGTCGGACACCTTAGCAAAAAGCAACTGGCAGACCTAGCGGCAAGCAGCATATAAAAAGTGTCAATTCTTCTTGCGAGGCTTGCCGCCAGTGTGTTTCAGCGATGCAGTTCATTGATATCACGCTGCATTCTCAGGAAACACTGGTCTTGACCGACCACCTTGAGACCCTTTCTCTCGTAAAGCATTTTTGCCGGATTATTTTCAAAGACGGTCAGACGCAATGCCGGGCGTCGTTCCTTGCACGCCATGGCGAATACCTGATCGATCGTCCAGGAACCGGCGCCCTGCCCCCGGTACGCCTCAAGTAAATGCAATTCGCGGATATACAAGGCTCTGGCGTCACGGCTCAGACTGACATACCCCATCAATGTGTCATCACGCACAATCAGCCAGTTTTCGCGTCCCTCCCAGGCGACATCAAAGGCCTCGTCCAGCCACAACAGCTCATGTTGGATGTAGTACCGAAGCATATTTCGACAAGTCAGGTCACGAGCGAAGTCCAGATCCCGAGACGTTGCCGGACGCAATTCGAAACCCATTCAAGCCTCCGCCACAGCGACGATTTGCCCTTTCCAGCCATCAGCATTGCGACGTGCAACGACCATAAGGTTCCCCGTACCCGGCGCCGCCACAATCAACATCCCGTCCGCCGCCCAGATTGCACTGCGCCCTGCCGACTCCCAGCCACCCGTTGCGCCACCATGGTTGGCCATCAGTACCGTCATCGAGTGGGTACAAGCATAGCCCTGCAATAGTGCGGTATCTGGAGCGTAGCCGTTTTCTGTGATCAACACGCCCGCGGCATAAAGGTCAGTGCCCTGCAGTGCCGCGGCTGCCGCGTGGCTGGCATGAGAAAAATCGGCGCATACCGCTAGCGCGACGGTGTCGCTACTGATCTTTAATGTCGAACCGCCCGCTCCCGGGGCAAATGCCACTTCCTCGCCCGGGTGCAGATGCTGCTTGCTGTAAACACCAAGCGAACCGTCGGCACCCAATACCAGCGCACCGATCAATACCGGCGAATCGTCCGACAGACGAATCGGCATCCCAACGACACTGGTCACACCGACTTCCCGCGCAAAATCGCGCAACGGTTGCAACACATCGGCGCCTGGCGCTATGGCCAGCTCCGCCGCCAGGCCGCGTTCGTACCCGGTCAGCGACAGTTCCGGAAACACCAGCAATTGCACGCCCTGCTCCGCAGCAACCTGCATGAAGCGCTGATGCCAGGCCATATTGGCGGCAAGATCACCGGCGATGGAGATCGATTGAGCGGCGGCAATGGTCAGTGTCGTCATGGTTCGTCCTTGTGACGTTGTGGTAGTTGGGCGCAGCGCAAAGTGTGTCACAACCCCCGACGTACTCAAGCGATAGAAAAGCCCATGATCATCGATAGCATTTTCTGATTGAATCCGCGTACCGGCCTCTAGTAAGCTCGGTGCATTCATCGGAGACAGACCATGCTCAACGCCCTCTCACCGCTTCGTACCGCCAGCGCCCCGCGCTCGGTTGCGGCTGCCCGGGCGAATGACGTTTGTGCTTCGGTCAGCTTTTATTTTGGGTATTGGTTTAGCCACTGGCGCGCCTGATACCCACACGGCGCCCACTTTAAACGGGTCGCCACCAGAGAATTCTCAACCCCCGGTCGGCTCCCCGACCGGGGGTTTTGTTTTTTCAGCTCCCTGCATTTAGCTGCATACATTTTTAGCGTCAACCAGACAATTTGAGGATTCACGACATGAACTACGCCACTTATTACCGTTACGACAGTTTTACCGCCTGGCGATTTACCAGCCTCCGCTCGGGACAGCCTGCCGCCTCCGATCGGTCACCCACAGGTGGCAAGCACACACACGCAGCCAATCCGGCCAATTGTCGAACACCCCAGTAGGGCCGAGCGCGCGGGAACGAACCCGCCGCCAGCCCAGGAAGCCCGAATATGAACTCGTCCGTCTCTGCTCTGCCGCTGTCCACCCTGAGCCCTGCCAATGAAGCGCTGACCTTGCGCCTGCCCAGCTCATTGCAACTCAAACAGCAATTACCCCTCAGCAATGCCCTGACCCGGCAAGTCGCCGACCACCGTCAGGCGGTTCGCGCGATCCTCAACGGTGAAGACTCCCGTCTGCTGGTCATCGTCGGCCCCTGCTCGATTCACGATCCCCGTTCAGCCCTCGAATACGCCGCCAACCTGGCCCGGCTGGCCGCCGAAGTCAGCGATGAAATGCTGCTGGTGATGCGCGCCTACGTCGAAAAACCCCGCACCACGATCGGCTGGAAAGGCCTGGCCTACGACCCGCATCTGGATGGCAGCGATGACATGGCGGGCGGTTTGACGCTGTCCCGCGAATTGATGCGCGAAATGCTCCAACTGGGCTTACCCGTTGCCACCGAACTGCTGCAACCGATGGCCGCCGGCTACTTCGACGACTTGCTGAGCTGGGTCGCGGTTGGCGCCCGTACCACCGAATCACAGATCCACCGGGAAATGGCCAGCGGCCTGAGCATGCCGGTAGGGTTCAAGAACGGTACCGATGGCGGTGTGACTGTCGCCAGCGACGCCATGCGCTCGGCCGCCCACCCGCATCGCCATTTCGGCGTCGATAGCCAAGGGCACCCTGCAATCATTCAGACATCGGGCAACCCCGACACCCACCTGGTACTGCGTGGCGGCCATCGCGGGCCGAACTACGACCGCGACAGCATCGCCCAAGTGCACAGCGATTTGACCAGACTGAAGATCCCGGCACGGATCATGGTCGACTGCAGCCACGCTAACAGCGGAAAAGATCCATTACGCCAGCCAGCCGTGTTCAACGACGTGCTCGAACAGCGCCTGCAAGGTGATCGTTCGCTGGTCGGCATGATGATTGAGAGCCATCTGTTCGAAGGCTGCCAACCGTTGAGCCCGTCGTTGCGTTACGGGGTGTCGGTAACGGACGGCTGCCTTGGCTGGACCGGAACGGAACAGTTGTTGCTGCAGGCAGCCGAGCGACTTCGTACGCAGCGCCTTACTCAACAGCCAAAGTGACCCATCCCCGCCTTCCGGTTTTCAATCGAAAACCGGAAGGCGATCGACGTTAAAACCGGTTTACGAGTGCACTTGCACCAACGTGACTTCGGACTGCTGGCTCACATCGTCGAGACGCTCGACCGAATAAGATACTCGGATCGTCAAGTCCTGATGCTCGCGCCAAAACCTGTAGGGAACGATAAATACCAGCGGTTGACCGGCCATTTCCCTGGAGACTTCACGATCATCGCGGTGATTGAAATGCTCACCGTCACATTTCAGATAAACCAGTTCTCCCTCTTCGGCCTGAGCGTTGTCGATAACGACGGTGACACCATCGATCGCATCTTGCACATCCAGCCAACCTTCGTCGGCTTCCAGCACGGTAGGTGGCAGAAGCGGTTCTCGCTCCAACGGGCCGATCAACAGTTGTGCAGGCTCCGAGAAACGTGACGCTTGCCCCTTCTGCTCGACACAGTAGCCGATCGTAACGGCTGCCCCGAGATTGAGCGCAATACAGTCGGGATTTACCCAGAACGACAACTCGCCGCCCACTGCAAAGGACTCGATTCTCAATGTGTCATTGAAGCTCGCTTGTGGCGTAACACTTGCCCAGGACAGCAAGACCCGATCTCCAGCCGCCATCCGGGCATACGGTCTGATCGTTACGCGTGCACCCTGGGCGACTCGGTCCGGATCGAGTGTGCCGCCCACTGCATCGTTCACAATCACAGGCAGCAAATCTGACCGGGCATCACCGACGCTCAGGTATAAACGCCCGGACTCCACAGGTTCACAAAGGCGCGCAGTGTAGAGAGCGTAATAAACCTCGAGTGACCCGCCGTCCAATGCGGCGATATGTGTGGCCGATACACAAAAGACAATCGCCCTGCCCACCTGAGCTTCGCTGACAAAACGCGATACCTCATGCCGATACGCAACACCCTCGGAATCGATACCTGACCAGAACATGACCAGTTTGTCTCCGCAGGCCATGTCCGGGTAAGGAGAGACAGTAATAATGGCCTTATTGTCAGATGGATCGAGGATGGCGTTATACGCCTGATCCAACTGTGGTGCCGCCATGCATTGCTCTACAACATTCAAGATATCTGCTTTACAAGTAGTCATTCAACGCTCCAGTCCTTGGAATAAATGCCGCCTTGAGGTCGGCATCGAACGAAGCCTATTGAAACCCGCGGTGCTGATTCGCGCTGCCGGACAATTGCGTCGGCTTGCACGGTAAAAGGACGTTTCAGCGGTAGGTCATTGCGAGGAAGCTCGCAGTCATCGTTAAAAAGATGTCCGGATATTCCGACCAAGACCTCATGCTCATTCGAGTTTTCGTACAATTTCTATTCCGTTTTCATCAGGTTACAGCGGCTTTTTCATACATCGCCGAGCGGGTGGTGTGCTTTAGAGTGCGCCCTTGAGCACACACCTGACCTACTGCGAAAAAGGAATGTACATGCTACGGAATGCAACCACTCAGTATCCGATCCTGCTGGCCCACGGGCTCTTCGGCTTCGATCGCATCGGCAACCTGGAACTGTTCCATGACGTCAAACTGGCCCTGAGAAGTGCCGGCGCGAGGGTTTTCATCCCACACCTGTCAGCCACCCACAGTAATGAAACCCGCGGCGAACAACTGTTGGCGCAGATCGACCGGGTATTGCAAGGAACCGGTGCAAGCAAAGTCAACCTGATCGGTCACAGTCAGGGCGCACTGGCTGCACGGTATGCGGGGGCGCTGGCGCCAGAGGCGGTCGCTTCGGTGACATCGGTCAGCGGGCCGAACCATGGCTCGGAACTGGCCGACTTCCTGCGCAAGGCACTGACGCCCGGGCGCCTGCCGGAGCATGTTGCCGGAGCGGTGGCCACTCTGTTCGCCGATTTCCTGTCGCTGCTCAGTGGCAACCGGCACCTGCCGCAGAACGCCATCGCCGCACTCAATGCACTGACCACCGAAGGCGTTGGCGCATTCAATGACAAGTACCCTCAAGGGTTACCGAAAATCTGGGGCGGCAAGGGTCGCGAATTGGTGAACGGCGTGCGTTACTACTCTTGGAGCGGCACCCTGCAAGGAAGCATTCTCAATGAGGGGCTCCATGCACTCAATCCGCTGCACGGGTTCCTCCGCGCCTTCTCTCACTATTTCACCACCGAAGCCGAGCAGAATGACGGCATGGTCGGCCGATTCAGCACCCACTTGGGTAAAGTGATCCGTTCGGACTATCCGCTGGATCATCTGGACAGCCTCGGCCAGACAACCGGTCAGGTCCGCAAGGGCATCGACCCGATCGCTCTGTACGTACAGCACGCCGAACGCTTGAGAAATGCCGGCCTTTAAGCAGTGCCACAATGTCACGCGATAAAGACGGAACTTTGAGAGAGAAATAGCCCACTGAATCCGGTAGGCTCCGCACTTTATTGAACATTGAATGGAGTATTTTCCCATGGCCAAAGCCACTGCCCGTCACATCCTGGTTTCCAGCGAAGAAAAGTGCAACGAACTCAAAGCCCAGATCGAGGCCGGTGCCGACTTCGCCGAAGTCGCTAAAGCCAACTCCAGCTGCCCGTCCAGCCGCCAGGGCGGTGACTTGGGTTCGTTCGGTCCAGGCCAGATGGTCAAGGAATTCGACACCGTAGTCTTCAGCGCACCGATCAACGTGGTGCAAGGCCCGGTCAAGACCCAGTTCGGTTACCACCTGCTGGAAGTGACCAGCCGTCAGGACTGATCAACGCTTGAGTTTGCTACACAACGGCCCGCCTTTTGGTGGGCCGTTGTGTTTTCGTTACGTGATACGGCTGGCGAGGGACGCGCCGCTAGCGTACAAATTGTGGTTATCGACCACCCGGCTCTAAGGCTGACAATGCGACTGGCTTTCCCCACTTTATTGTTCACTGCCGTGGCCCTGTTGTTGGGCGCCGCCGGTGTGAACGCTGCACCGCAACATGCGTTGACCGTGTACGGTGAGCCGGCGAAGTATCCCGCGGGCTTCAGCCATTTCGCCTACACCAACCCGCAAGCGCCCAAGGGCGGCACGATGCGTCGTTCGGCGATGGAAATCGGTCATTTCGACCATATGCTGCCGTACATCGACAAGGGCACGGGTGTCACGCAGATCGACGGCTTGATCTACTCACCCCTGGCCCAGCGCTCGCTGGACGAGCCCTATACCGTTTACGGCCTGGTCGCCCAACAGATGGAGCGCTCCGACGACGGACTGTCGCTGCGTTTCTACCTGAATCCGAAGGCCCGTTTCGCCGACGGCAAGCCGATCACCGCCGAAGACGTTCGCTATACCTTCGACCTGCTGATGACCCAGGGCAGCCTGCGCTATCGCACGCAATTCGCCGACGTCAAAGGCGTCGAAGTAGAGTCGCCACTCACCGTTCGGTTCGACTTCAAGAGCAACGAAAACCGCACCCTGCCCCTCGACATCGCCACTTTGCCGGTATTTCCCGAGCACTGGTGGAAAACCCGCGACTTTGCCAGCGGCGGTGGTTACGAGCCACCGCTGGGCAGCGGGCCGTACCGCGTGAACAAGGTCGACTCCGGGCGTAGCATCACCTTCGAGCGTAACGCCGACTGGTGGGGCAAGGATTTACCGGTCAGCCGCGGCCTCTACAATTTCGATCATTTCAGCATCGAGTATTTCGGCGATACCGACGTTGCCCGTCAGGTCCTGCGTGGCGGCGCCTACGATTACAACCGCGAATTCTCCGCCACCGCCTATTCCATCGGCTACGAAAGCCCGGCCCTGAGCGACGGTCGCCTGCAAAAAGCCCACCTGGCCAAAGAGGCACCGCAAACGGCTCAGGGCTTTGTGTTCAACCTGCAAAACCCGATATTCCAGGACCGCCGCGTGCGTCAGGCCCTGGCCATGCTCTGGGATTTCGAGTGGAGCAATCGGCAGATGATGCGCGAACTCTACATCCGCCAGCAGAGCTACTTTTCCAATACCGACCTCGCCGCACGACAACTGCCTGACACAGGTGAACGGGCGATTCTCGAACCGCTGCGCGGGCAGATTCCCGACGAGGTCTTTACGCAGGTCTTCGAAGCACCGAAAACCGATGGCAGCGGCGTGATCCGCGATAAACAGTTGCAGGCCCTGAAACTGCTCGAACAGGCCGGCTGGAAACCCGATGGCGATCAACTGGTCAATGCCCAGGGTCAACCGCTGAGCTTCACCTTCCTGATCAGCCAGAACGGTATGGATCGATTGCTGCTGCCTTATAAGCGCACCTTGAAACAAATCGGCATCGACCTGAATATTCGCCGCATCGACGCCTCCCAGTACGTAAACCGCCTGATGTCCCGGGACTACGACATGATCGTCACCGGCTACCCGGTCACCACGTCGCCGGGCAACGAGTTGTACAATTATTTTGGCTCGGCGGCGGCCAACGATCCCGGTTCCAACAACTACATGGTGCTGAAGAATCCGGCGGTCGATACGCTGGTCAACGGCCTGGTTCGCGCCACCACCAAGGCTGACATGCTGCGCTACGCACATGCCCTGGACCGTGTCCTGCAATGGAACTTCTATTGGATTCCCAATTATTACCCGCCAGGCAGCTCGACTGTGTGGTGGAACCGCTTCGGCATTCCCTCTGTACAGGCGAGCAATGACGAAGCCATCGAGAGTTGGTGGGAAGTGAGTTCCACTCCCTTGACCAACCAACAGATGACTGCCGAGCTCATCAAACGCGGCAAGCCCGGAGGACCGCACTGATGTGGGCTTACGTACTGCGGCGCTTGCTGCTGATCATTCCGACACTGGTGATCATTCTTCTGGTCAATTTCGTTATCGTCCAGGCCGCGCCGGGTGGCCCGGTGGAACAGGCCATCGCGCGCCTGCAAGGCATCGGCGGCGCAAATGTCGGCGGCGGTTCCAGCGAAGCCGTGCTGGGCAGCTCGCGTGCCAGTCGCGGGCTCGATCCGCAGCTGATCAAAGAGATCGAAAAGCAATACGGCTTCGATAAACCGGCGCCGGAACGCCTGTGGCTGATGCTCAAGAGCTACGCCCGCCTCGACTTCGGCAAGAGCTTTTTCCGCGGTGCCACCGTCACCGACCTGATTCTGGAAAAAATGCCAGTGACCATTTCTCTCGGGCTCTGGGCCACGCTGATCACTTATCTGGTGTCGATCCCTCTGGGCATCCGCAAGGCTGTGCACCATGGCAGCCATTTCGATATCTGGAGCAGCACCGCGATCATCATCGGTTATGCGATGCCGGCGTTCCTGTTCGCGATGTTCCTGATCGTGGTCTTCGCCGGCGGTACTTCGTTGAACTGGTTCCCGGTGCGCGGCCTGGTCTCGGACAATTTCGAGTCACTGTCGACCTTGGGCAAAATCACCGATTACTTCTGGCACCTGGTGCTGCCGGTGACGGCGCTGGTGGTCGGCGGTTTCGCCACCCTGACTATCCTCACCAAGAACTCCTTCCTCAATGAAATCACTCGCCAATACGTGGTTACTGCGCGAGCCAAGGGCTTGAGCGAACGCCGGGTGCTTTACGGCCATGTGTTTCGCAATGCCATGCTGCTGGTGGTGTCGGGGATTCCTCAGGCTTTCATCAGCGTCTTCTTCGCCGGCTCGCTGCTGATCGAAGTGATTTTTTCCCTCGACGGCCTGGGCCGCATGAGTTACGAAGCCGCGGTATCACGGGACTATCCGGTAGTCTTCGGTTCGCTGTTCATCTTCACCTTGTTCGGCCTGCTGATAAAACTCATCGGCGACCTTTGCTACACCCTGGTCGACCCACGCATCGACTTCGCCGCGAGGAACGCCTGATGTTCAAGCTCTCGCCGCTGGGCCGTCGCCGTTTCGAGCGTTTCAAGAAAAACCGCCGGGGCTGGTGGTCGCTGTGGTTATTTATCGGCCTGTTCCTGCTGACCCTGGGCGGCGAGCTGATCGCCAACGACAAACCGCTGATGGTCAGTTATCAGGGCTCGCTGTATTTCCCGGCATTCAAACGCCACACCGAACAGGAATTTGGCGGGCAACTGCCCTTTCAAGCCGACTACCGCAGCGAATACGTGCAAAAGCTGATTCACAAGGACGGCGGCTGGATGCTGTTTCCGCCGATCCCGTTCAGCGACGACACGCCCAATTACGACCTCAACCAACCGGCGCCGAGTCCACCGTCGAAGGTCAACTGGCTGGGCACCGACGATCAGGCCCGGGACGTGTTGGCCCGGGTGATTTTCGGCGCGCGGGTGTCGATCCTGTTCGCGCTGGCGCTGACCTTCATCAGCGCGTTGATCGGCATCGCCGCCGGTGCGCTGCAAGGCTATTACGGCGGCTGGGTCGACCTGCTCGGTCAGCGCTTGCTGGAAGTCTGGTCGGGGCTGCCGGTGCTGTACCTGTTGATCATTCTGTCGGGGTTCGTCGAGCCTAATTTCTGGTGGCTGCTGGGAATCATGGCGCTGTTTTCCTGGCTGGCCCTGGTGGACGTGGTGCGCGCCGAGTTCCTGCGCGGACGCAACCTGGAATACGTCAAGGCCGCCCGTGCACTGGGGCTGACCGATCGCAAGGTAATCGTGCGGCACATTCTGCCCAACGCCATGAACGCCACCCTGAGTTATCTGCCGTTCATTTTGACCGGCGCGATTTCCACCCTCACGGCGCTAGATTTTCTCGGCTTCGGTATGCCCGCTGGCAGTGCTTCCCTGGGCGAATTGATCGGTCAAGGCAAGCAGAACCTGCAGGCACCGTGGCTGGGTCTCACAGCGTTTTTCACCCTGGCGCTGATTCTTTCTTTACTGGTGTTCATTGGCGAGGCATTACGTGATGCCTTTGACCCTAGATCTTGATCACGATCATGAAGCGGACCGTTGATATGAGTGACAACCTGATCGAAATCCGTGACCTCTCCGTGGCCTTCAGCGGCCAGACCGTGGTGCGCAACCTGTGCCTGGACATCCGCCCCGGCGAGTGCCTGGCGTTGGTCGGCGAGTCGGGTTGCGGCAAATCGGTGACCGCCCACTCGATCCTGCAACTGCTGCCCGAGACCGGCACTGAAACCACTGGTAGCATTCGCTATCGCGGCCAGGAATTGATCGGCGCTGACATCAAGACTTTGCGCGAGCTGCGCGGCAACCGGATCGCGATGATTTTTCAGGAGCCGATGAGCTCCCTCAATCCTCTGCACAACATCGAAAAACAAATTGGCGAAACCCTGTTGCTGCATAAAGGACTGGGCGGCAAAGCGGCGCAAGCGCGGATTCTCGAGTTGCTGCAACTGGTGGGCATCCAGAAGCCCGAAGAGCGGCTCAAGGCCTATCCCCATCAACTGTCCGGCGGCCAGCGGCAACGGGTGATGATCGCCATGGCCCTGGCCTGCGAGCCGGAATTGCTGATCGCCGATGAGCCGACTACCGCGCTGGATGTGACGGTACAGCGCAAGATCCTGCTGCTGCTCAAATCCCTGCAACGGCGGCTCGGCATGTCGCTGCTGCTGATCAGTCACGACCTCAATCTGGTGCGTAGCATTGCTCAGCGAGTGTGTGTAATGCACGCCGGGGAAATCGTCGAGCAGGCACCCTGCGAAACACTGTTCACCGAGCCGAAACATCCTTACAGCTGTGTGCTGCTGAACGCCGAACCGGAAGGCGAAGCCCTGCCCCGGGACGAGCGCGAAAAAGTGCTGGAAGTGGATAATTTGCAGGTGCAGTTCGCCCTCGGTGGCGGCCTGTTTCAGCGAAAAACTTACCTGCGCGCGGTGAATGGCATCAGCCTGAACGTCCAGCGCGGCAAGACGTTGGGCATCGTCGGCGAGTCCGGTTCGGGCAAGTCCACGCTGGGTCAGGCGATCCTGCGCTTGCTCGACTCGCAGGGCAGCATTCGCTTTCAGGGTGAGGCGCTGGATGGCTTGACGCAAAAGCAGCTGCGACCGTGGCGCAAGAAAATGCAGGTGGTGTTCCAGGACCCCTTCGGCAGTCTCAGCCCGCGAATGTCAGTGGCGCAGATCATCAGTGAAGGTCTTGAGGTGCACAGCCAATCCACCCCGGATGAATGCGAAGCCCAGGTGATCCGGGTGCTTGAAGAAGTCGGCCTCGACCCGCAAAGCCGTGATCGCTACCCGCACGAATTCTCCGGCGGCCAACGCCAGCGCATCGCCATTGCCCGCGCACTGGTGCTGAAACCGGCGCTGATCCTGCTCGACGAACCGACCTCGGCGCTGGATCGCACGGTGCAAAAACAAGTGGTCGCCCTGCTCCGCCAACTTCAGGAGAAACATGGCCTGACCTACCTGTTCATCAGTCACGACCTGGCGGTGGTGCGCGCCCTGGCCCACGACATGATCGTGATCAAGGACGGCAAAGTGGTGGAAAGCGGCGCCAGTCACGACGTGTTCGACTCGCCGCAGCATCCGTATACCAAAGAGCTGTTGGCGGCGGCGCATCCGGGGTGAGCATAATCCCGTGTACGCCGATGAACCGCGTCGCGGCCATCGCGGGCAAGCCCGGCTCCCACAGGTTTTATGTCGTGCCCAAATTCAGCGGCAACCCCAAATCCTGTGGGAGCGGGCTTGCCCGCGATTGGGCCAGCACAGGCAATACTTAATCAGGATCAGCCCCCATGAACACCACCGAAAGCCTCAAGGACTACCAGCGCGTTCGCACCCTGGCGATCCGTTCGCTGTTCGAAATCATCGAGCAATCGAGCGAAGGCACGGTGATTGTCGACCGCGATGCGAACATCGTCTGGATGAATGAGCGTTATGCCCGGCGTTTCGGTCTGGAGTCGGCCGCAGGTGCGATCGGCAGGGCCTGTGAAAGCGTGATCCCCGGCAGCCTGTTACGCGAGGTGGTGCGCACCGGACGGCCGATCCTGCTGGACATGCAAGACACCCCCAAGGAACCGCTGGTGGTGATGCGCCTGCCGATTCACGACGATGCCGGCGCGGTGATTGGCGCCATCGGTTTTGCCCTGTTCGACGAGTTGCGCAGCCTGTCGCCGATGCTCAAGCGCTACCTGAGCATGCAGGAAGAACTGGCCTCGACCCGCTCGCTGCTGCGGGCGCGGCAGACCAAGTACAACTTCGCCCATTTCATCGGCACCAGCGCCGCCAGCCTGGAAGTCAAACGCCGCGCCCGGCGCAGCGCCAGTGCCGAGTCACCGGTGTTGTTGCTCGGCGAAACCGGCACCGGCAAGGAGCTGCTGGCCCAGGCGATCCACGGCGCTTCGCCTCGGGCGCATAAAGCTTTCGTCAGTATCAACAGCGCGGCGATTCCCGAGTCACTGCTGGAAGCCGAGTTCTTTGGCACCGCCCCCGGCGCATTCACCGGCGCCGATCGCAAGGGCCGCACCGGCAAGTTGCAAATCGCTCAGGGCGGCACGCTGTTTCTCGATGAAATCGGCGATATGCCGCTGCCACTGCAAAGCAAGTTGCTACGAGTGTTGCAGGAAAAGGAGTTCGAGCCGGTGGGCTCCAATGAAGTGATCCAGAGCGATGTGCGGGTGATCGCGGCCACTTCCACCGATCTGGAAGCGGCGATCAAACGCGGCGAGTTTCGCGCCGATTTGTATTACCGCCTCAACGTGCTGCCGATTCAGGTCCCGCCCCTGCGTGATCGCCTCGACGACCTGCCGGCCCTCAGCGAAGCGATCCTCGAGGAGCTGCGCAGTCAGCACGAACTGAACCCCGAAGCTTTGGATTTGTTGGGTCAACACGCCTGGCCGGGGAACATCCGCGAACTGCGCAACGTGCTGGAGCGCGCGGCGTTGCTCAGTGATGATTTGATGCTGAACGCAGCGGATATCCGCGCGGCGATTGGCAGTTTTACCCCGGTGCAGCGTGTGGCGCCCCTAGCCATCGAGCCGGTTGCCCATGAAACCTTCAGTGAGGCTCGCGAACGGTTTGATCGGCAATTGATTGAATCCGCCCTCGCGCAATGCGGGGGGAAGGTTATCGACGCGGCGGCTCGGTTGGGGCTGGGGCGGTCGACGTTGTACAAGAAGATGGTGGCGTTGGGGATTGCCGAGTCTACATAAAGAGACATTGGTCTCCATTGGTAGATATATTTTCAAGATCAAAAGATCGCAGCCTTCGGCAGCTCCTACAGTGAATTTCCGCGTTCCCCTGTAGGAGCTGCCGAAGGCTGCGATCTTTTTGGGCGCTGCACGTCTCAAAATAGAGACCGCAGTCTTCCAAGCGCTCAAAAAAATCATAATAAAATCTTATATTTCAATAACTTAATCTTATGGCACGAAACTCGCTATAGCCCTCCCCACAAAGCCTCACCCTACAAAAATAACAATCCAGGAGACACACCATGAGTGTGATCATTGCCTTGGCAGCTCTCACGCTGCTGATGGTGGCTGCTTACCGTGGCTACAGCGTTATCCTCTTTGCCCCGATCGCCGCCCTCGGCGCCGTCCTGCTCACCGACCCTTCCGCCGTTGCCCCAGTCTTCACCGGGGTGTTCATGGAAAAAATGGTCGGCTTCGTCAAACTGTATTTCCCGGTGTTCCTGCTCGGTGCCGTGTTCGGCAAGCTGATCGAGTTGTCGGGCTTCTCGCGCTCCATCGTCGCAGCGGCCATTCGCTTGCTCGGCACACGCCAGGCGATGCTGGTGATCGTGCTGGTCTGCGCCCTGCTCACTTACGGCGGCGTGTCGCTGTTTGTGGTGGTGTTTGCGGTCTACCCGTTTGCCGCAGAGATGTTCCGCCAGAGCAATATCCCCAAACGCCTGATCCCGGCGACCATCGCCCTCGGCGCATTCTCGTTCACCATGGATGCCCTGCCCGGCACGCCGCAGATCCAGAACATCATCCCCAGCACCTTCTTCAACACCACCGCCTGGGCGGCGCCGTGGCTGGGGGTGATCGGCACGATTTTCGTGTTCAGCGCCGGCATGCTGTTCCTTCAGAGCCAACG
Organism: Pseudomonas sp. JV414; assembly: GCF_032424305.1. Lineage (NCBI taxonomy): Bacteria > Pseudomonadati > Pseudomonadota > Gammaproteobacteria > Pseudomonadales > Pseudomonadaceae > Pseudomonas > Pseudomonas sp. JV414. The sequence continues at coordinate 595,639 of NZ_VYKC01000002.1, forward strand.
CAACAAGGCCCAGCGCAGGGGTGAGGGTTATGGTTCCGAGCTGCGCAACGAGCCGGAAACCGCGCCGGACATCAAGCTGCCTAATCCATGGATCGCACTGTCGCCGCTGTTAATGGTGGGCCTGATGAACCTGCTGTTCACCCGCTGGATTCCAGAGTGGTACGGCAAGACTCACAGCCTCTCGCTGCCGGGAATGGCAGCACCGGTGACCACCGACATCGCCAAACTGACGGCGATCTGGGCGGTTCAGGCAGCCTTGCTGGTAGGCATCGTCATGGTGCTGGTGTTCGCCTTTCAGACGATTCGCGGCAAGTTGGCCGAAGGCAGTAAAAGTGCGGTCAGCGGCGCGCTGCTGGCGGCGATGAACACCGCGTCGGAATACGGTTTCGGCGCGGTGATCGCCTCGCTGCCGGGTTTTCTGGTGTTGTCCGGCTGGCTCAAAAGCATTCCCAACCCGCTGGTCAATGAAGCGATTACCGTGACCCTGCTGGCCGGCATCACCGGTTCGGCGTCGGGCGGCATGAGCATTGCCCTGGCGGCGATGTCCGAGACGTTCATCAGCGCCGCCCACGCCGCCAATATTCCATTGGAAGTGCTGCACCGGGTCGCCGCGATGGCCAGTGGCGGCATGGACACCCTGCCGCACAACGGCGCGGTGATTACTTTGCTGGCGGTTACCGGTTTGACCCACCGCGAGGCCTACAAAGACATTTTCTGTATTACGCTGATCAAGACACTCGCTGTTTTTGTGGTGATCGGTACTTTCTACGCCACTGGCATTGTGTGAGGTATTCATGACGACTCTTTCGGGCAAGACCGCACTGGTCACCGGTTCCACCAGCGGCATCGGTCTGGGAATCGCCCTGAGCCTGGCCAAGGCTGGCGCCAACCTGATCCTCAACGGCTTCGGCGACGCATCCAGGATAATTGCCGAAGTTGAACAATTCGGCGGCAAGGTCGGCCATCACCCGGCCGACGTCAGCGACCCGGTGCAGATCGCCGAGATGATTGAATACGCCGAGCGTGAGTTCGGCGGCGTGGATATCCTGGTCAACAACGCGGGCATCCAGCACGTGGCGTCGGTGGAAGATTTTCCGGTGGAGCGCTGGGACTCGATCATTGCGATCAACCTGTCGTCCGTGTTTCACAGCACCCGCTTGAGTTTGCCGGGAATGCGCGCCAAGGGCTGGGGACGGATCATCAACATCGCCTCGGTGCATGGCCAGGTCGGTTCGGTGGGCAAGGCGGCGTACGTCGCGGCCAAGCATGGCGTGATCGGCCTGACCAAGGTGGTCGGCCTGGAAACCGCTACGACGAATGTCACCTGCAACGCCATCTGTCCGGGTTGGGTGTTGACGCCGCTGGTGCAGAAGCAGATCGATGATCGCGCCGCGACCGGGATCGACCCGCAGCAGGCGCAACATGATTTGCTCGCCGAGAAGCAGCCGTCGCTGGAATTCGTGACGCCGCCGCAGCTGGGTGAGTTGGTGCTGTTTTTATGCAGCGAGGCCGGTAGCCAGGTGCGTGGCGCGGCGTGGAATATTGATGGTGGGTGGTTGGCGCAGTAACCCGCCAGCCTGCATGATCGTTCCCACGCTCTGCGTGGGAATGCAGCCCGGGACGCTCCGCGTCCCAAAGCGGACGCCGAGCGTCCATTGAGGCATCCCACGCAGAGCGCGGGAACGAGAGAGGCCAAGCCATGTCCGACATCCTCTGGCAACCCGGCACCGAGCGCATCGTCAAGACCCGCATGGAGGCCTTCCGGCGCTTCGTCAATCAGCGACACACCCTTGAGATCGCCGACTATCCTGCCCTCCATCAATGGAGCATCGATCAGCGGGCAGCTTTCTGGCAGGCCATCGTCGATTTCTTCGACATTCGTTTTCACGATCAGCCAGACGCGGTGCTGATAGAAGGCGCACAAATGCCCAGCGCCCAGTGGTTCCCCGGCGCCACGCTGAACTTCGCCGAACACCTGCTGCGCCGTCGCGACGACGCTGTGGCGGTGGTGGCCATCGGCGAAAACGGCCAACGGGAACAACTGACCTGGGCCGAACTGGCGAGCCATGTCGCCGGTTTTCAAAACGGCCTGAAAGCTGCCGGTGTCGGCCTCGGCGACCGTGTGGCCGCGTGCATGCCGAACACCTGGCAAACCCTGGTGGCCATGCTCGCGACGACCAGCCTGGGCGCGATCTGGTCCTGTTCTTCACCCGACTTCGGCACCCATGGGGTGATCGACCGCTTCGGCCAGATCGAGCCGAAAGTGCTGATCACCTGCGCCGGTTACCGCTACGCCGGCAAAGACATCGACCAGACAGCCAAGGTTAATGAAATCCTTGGGCAACTGCCGTCCTTGCAGCAGTTGATCGTTGTGCCTTACGCACGACCCCAGACGCGCATCGAAGACTTCCGCAGCCGGGCCAACGTGACGCTCTGGGACGACTTCTACGACCCGGGCGGCGAGCCGCAATTCGTTCCCGTGCCCTTCGCCCAACCGCTGTACATCCTTTATTCCAGCGGCACTACCGGCGTGCCGAAGTGCATTGTTCACAGCACCGGCGGCGTGCTGCTGCAACATGTCAAAGAACATGGCCTGCACACCGATCTCGGCTCCCGCGACCGTTTGTTCTACTACACCACGTGCGGCTGGATGATGTGGAACTGGCTGGTCTCGGCCCTGGCCGTCGATAGCGCCGTGGTGCTGTATGACGGCTCGCCGTTTCATCCAGGCCCGGAGCGCTTGATCGATCTGATCGACGATGAACGCATCAACGTCTTCGGCACCAGTCCCAAGTTCCTCACCTCGCTGGAAAGCAATGGTGTAAAGCCGTGCGAAAGTCATGACCTGAGCAGCCTGAAAACCGTGCTGTCCACCGGTTCCGCGCTGTCCCCGCAAAGCTTTGATTACGTCTATCGCGCGTTCAAGTCCGACCTGTGCCTGTCCTCGATGTCCGGCGGCACCGACATCGTTTCGTGTTTTGTGATTGGCAACCCGGTGCTGCCGGTGCGCCGTGGCGAAATGCAGTGCAAGAGCCTGGGCATGGCGGTGGAAGTCTGGAACGACGCCGGGCAGCCTGTGATCGGGGAAAAAGGCGAACTGGTGTGCACCCGACATTTTCCGGCGATGCCCACCGGCCTGTGGCATGACCCTGACGGGGAGAAGCTGCGAAAGTCCTATTTCAGCCTGTTCCCCGGCGTCTGGGCCCAGGGCGACTACGCCGAGGAACTGCCCCACGGCGGCATGCTGATCCATGGTCGCTCCGACGCAGTGCTCAACCCCGGCGGTGTACGCATCGGCACGGCGGAAATCTATCGTCAGGTGGAAAAAGTCCCGCAGGTGCTGGACAGCGTTGCCATCGGCCAGCAATGGCAGGATGACGTTCGGGTGGTACTGTTCGTGAAGTTGCGTGACGGGGTCGAGCTGGACGACGCACTGCAACAACAGATTCGCCAGGTCATCCGCGCCAACACCACACCACGGCATGTGCCGGCGAAGATTGTCGCGGTGACGGACATACCGCGGACCATCAGCGGCAAGGTGGTCGAGCTGGCGGTGAGGAATGTGGTGCACGGCCAGAAGGTGAAGAACACCGATGCACTGGCCAATCCCGAGGCCCTGGAGCAGTTTCGTGACCGCCCTGAATTGAATGATTGAAACGTAGATCCACTGTGGGAGCGGGCTTGCTCGCGAAAGCGGTCTATCAGCCAACATCCATGTTGAATGTGAAATCGTCTTCGCGAGCAAGCCCGCTCCCACATTTGATCGTCGTTGCCGGCGCTAGTCCACCAATCCCCATTCCCCCGGCGGTGTATGGGGCCCGGGCGTAGTCTCGGCGTGCATTTTCAGGCGCAGTCGCAAGTTGTTCACCGAATCCGCATGTTTCAACGCCTCTGCCTCATCGATCGCGCCCTCGGCAAACAGCTCGAACAGCGCCCCATCAAACGTCTGCATACCCACCTCTGAAGACTTCTCCATGATCCCTTTGAGTTCGGAAAGCTCATTGCGCCGGATCAGGTCGCCGATGGTCGGCGTTCCCAGCATGATCTCCACCGCCGCCCGGCGCTGCCCATCGCAGGTCCGCACCAGGCGCTGAGAAACAAAGGCCTTGAGGTTATTGCCCAAGTCATGGAGCAGTTGCGTCCGACGTTCTTCGGGGAAGAAGTTGATCACGCGGTCCAGCGCCTGATTGGCGTTGTGCGCATGTAAAGTGGAAATTACCAGATGACCGGTATCGGCAAACGCCAGCGCGTGCTCCATAGTCTCGCGGTCACGGATTTCGCCGATCAGCACCACGTCCGGCGCCTGGCGCAGGGTGTTTTTCAACGCTGCATGAAAACTGCGGGTGTCTACGCCGACCTCACGCTGGTTGACGATCGACTTCTTGTGTCGATGGATAAACTCGACCGGGTCTTCGATAGTGATGATATGGCCGCTGCTGTGGCGATTGCGGTAATCGATCAGCGCCGCCAGCGAGGTTGACTTGCCGGAACCGGTCGAACCGACGAACAATATCAGCCCCTGTTTGAGCATGACGGTTTCGAGCAGCACCGCAGGCAACTTGAGGTCTTCGAAGCGTGGAATGTCGAGTTTGATGTTGCGCGCCACGATAGACACATCGTTGCGCTGCTTGAAGATATTGAGCCGAAAGCGCCCGACGCCGGCCAGGGAAAGCGCCAGGTTCATTTCCAGTTCCCGGTCGAACTCCAGGCGCTGTTCGGCGTCCATGATGGACGCGGCAATGGCGGCGATTTCTCCGGGTTTGAACGGGTACTCGGCCAAGGGTTTGAGTACACCGTCAAATTTCGCGCTGGGAGGCGCGCCCGTCGACAGGTAAAGATCGGAGCCATTGCGGCTGGCCAGAATTTGCAACAGTGCATCGATTTCCATGGCAAAAAACACCCGCGAAGCATTCAATTGAAAAAATGACCCAAAACGGATCATCAAGCGTCTACCGCCCTGCAAGGATAGTAGACGCCGCCACACCGACTGACGCGCAGGACATTGTAATGAACGCACCACCGACCGCCAGCGACTCCCAGGCCTTGATTGCTCGACTGGACTGGACAAACAACCCGTTGGGCGCCGCCGATCACTGGCCACAGAGCCTGCGCACCGCCGTGGACATTGTGATTCACTCGCCAATGCCGATGCTGTTGCTGTGGGGCCCGCAGCTTACGCAGATCTACAACGACGGCTTCGCCTTCCTCGCCGGCAGCAAACACCCTCACGCTTTCGGACAACCGACACACCTGATCTGGCCAGAACTGAAAGACTTTACCGACCCCATTTACAGCGCCGTCCTACAGGGCCAGGTGCGGACCTACAGCGAACAGCGCTTTACCTTGCAGCGCGACGGGCGAGATTCCGACTTCTGGCTGGATTTGACCTACAGCCCCATTCGCAATGAAAGCGCCGAGGTTGCCGGGATTCTGGTCACGGCCATCGAAACCAACGAACGCCGCCGCATCGCCCTGGAACTCGAACAACGCTCCGCCGCCAGCCTCAAGGCCCAGCAGGAAACCGAGCAGCGCCTGCAACTGGCGCTGGCCGCCACCGATGCCGTCGGCACCTGGGACTGGGACATCGGCGAAGACCGTTTCATCGCCGATGCCCACTTCGCCCAATTGCATGGCGTCGACCCGACCATGGCCAGCCAGTTGCCCATCAGCGAATACCTCCACGGCGTACACCCGGAAGACCGCGCCATGATTGCCCGCAGCATCAAGCACTGCATTACTCATGGCAGCGAGTACGCCGAGGAGTATCGCTTGCTGCAAGCCGACGGCCAATTGCGCTGGGTGTTTGCCCGAGGCCGCTGCTACAAGGACCATCATGGCCGGCCCATCCGCTTCCTCGGCGCCGCGCTGGACCTGACCGAACGCAAACACATCGAACAAGCCCTTCGCCAGAGCCAGACCGAGCTGCAACTGATCATCAACGCCATGCCGATCCTGATCAGTTACGTCGACAGTGAGGAGTGCTTTCGCCTGAACAATGCTGCTTATCTGGAATGGTACGGCCTGACGCCCCAGGAGCTTTACGGCCACACCATCCGTGAAGTGCTGGGCGACGAAGCCTATGCCCTGCGCGCCGAATACATTGCCGAGGCGCTGAAAGGCAAGGCTTGCAGTTTCAGCATCAGCGCCGCGCACCGAGATGGCAGCACCCGCCAGGCCCTGATGAACTACCTGCCACGTCATGGCTCGGACGGCGCGGTCAATGGTTTTTACATCTTCGTAATCGACGAGACTGAGCGCAAACAGACCGAAGAAGCCCTGCGCAACCTCAACGAAACCCTTGAAGAACGCGTCAGCGCCCGCACTCAACAACTGGCCGAAGCCAACCAGCGGCTGCAAAACGAGATGTTCGAGCGCGAGCGCGCCGAAGACGCCTTGCGGCATGCGCAGAAAATGGAAGCGGTGGGACAGCTCACCGGCGGCATCGCCCATGACTTCAACAACATGCTCACCGGGATCATCGGCAGCCTCGATTTGATGCAGCGCTACATCGCCGACGGGCGTGCCGCCGAGATCGGGCGTTTTACCGAAGCCGCGGTGTCTTCGGCACACCGCGCCGCCGCCCTGACCCATCGCCTGCTGGCGTTCTCCCGGCGTCAGTCGCTGGATCGCAAGCCGCTTGATGCCAACCAGCTCGTGCATTCCCTGGAAGATTTGTTCCGCCGGACCAAGGGCGACCATATCGAACTCAAAATGCAGCTGGCCGATGAAGTCTGGCCGGTCAGTACTGATGTCAGCCAACTGGAAAACGCGCTGCTCAACCTCGTCATCAATGCCCGGGATGCGATGCCCGAAGGCGGCGAGCTGCTGATCGAAACCGCCAACGTTCACCTCGATGGTAGCGACATCACCCCCCTGGAACCGGTCAGGGCCGGGGATTACCTGATGATTGCCGTCAGCGACAACGGCGCCGGCATGACCCCGACAGTGTTGGCCAAGGCGTTCGACCCGTTCTTCACCACCAAACCCATCGGCCAGGGCACCGGCCTTGGATTGTCGATGATCTATGGTTTCGCCCAGCAGTCGGGCGGGCACGTCAGCCTTCACAGCCTGCCGGGCCAGGGCACCTGCGTTCGCCTGTATTTGCCACGGCTGCACGTCGCGGTGCCGGAACACACGTTGGTGCCGATCACCGGCGAAACACCGGCAGCGGTTGCCGGTGAAACCGTGGTGCTGGTGGAAGACGATCCGGCGGTGCGCATGCTGGTGCTCGACCTGCTCAACGAGTTGGGTTATCACGCTCATGAAGCCGAAGACGCCAAGGCCGCCCTGCCCTTGCTGGAATCCGACCTGCGGGTCGATCTGCTGGTGACCGATGTCGGGTTGCCGGGCATGAACGGTCGGCAACTGGCGGAAATCGCGCGTCAGCACCGCCCGGGCCTCAAGGTGCTGTTCATGACCGGTTATGCGGAGAAAGCCGCCGAACGCCAGGGTTTCCTGGAGGACGGCATGGACATGGTGGCCAAACCCTTTTCCATTGACCTGCTGGCCAACAAGATTCGCACGATGATCGGCCAAGCGGACTGAGTTAAGGCATAATCGCGCGCCCCACGCTGGCACCAACATAGCCACCACCGTTGCAAGGTACGCCTCAATGAAAGCCCAAGCCCGCCATATTCTGGTGAAAACCTCGGAAGAAGCCGAGCAGCTCAAACAACGCATCGCCAAGGGCGAAGCCTTCGATGTGCTGGCCAAGAAATACTCCACGTGCCCGTCCGGCAAACGCGGCGGCGACCTGGGCGAAGTACGGCCCGGGCAGATGGTCGGCGTGATCGATGCGGTGATCTTCAAAAAACCGCTGCGAGTGGTGCATGGGCCGATCAAGAGCAAGTTCGGGTATCACCTGGTGCAGGTGTTTTACCGGGATTGATGGGTTGGAAGCTGGGCTAATTCCCTCCCCCTGATACACACAATCCCGTAGGAGCTGCCGAAGGCTGCGATCTTTTGATCTTGATTTTCAGCGATCCCGGGAAGATCAAGATCAAAAGATCGCAGCCTTCGGCAGCTCCTACAGGGATTGCATTTCAATCTCCGGGAATGAGTGCCCCAGGCACCTGAATCACCCGACTCGCCAACCGATGCCCAGCCTCGGCAGCCCCAACCGGGCTGCCACCCTTGAGCCGACAAGCCAAATAAGCCGCGCTGAACGAATCCCCCGCCGCCGTGGTGTCCACCACCCGTTCGACCACTTGCGCCGGCACTTCGAACGACTCACCGCCACAGCGAATCAGACACGCCTCGGCCCCGCGCTTGAGCACCACTTCAGGCGTGCCCATCTGCTCATAAGCGGCAAACACCGCCGCGCAATCGGAAAAGTCGAACAGCGCCTGCTCATCGTCAACCGTCAGCAACGCCAGGTCGATATAGGGCAGAACACTGCGATAAGCCGCCCGTGCCTCTTCAATCGACGCCCACAAGCGTGGCCGGTAGTTGTTGTCGAACACGACCCGCGCATCCCGTTGCCGGGCCTCGATCAGGGTTTCCAGAAGCTTTTCCCGCCCCTGCTCACCGAGTACCGCCAGGGTGATGCCGCTGAAATACAACACGTCGTAATCCGGCAGCGCCGCCAGAATCGGCGCGGCGACCGGCGTGGTAAAGCAATCGCGCACCGCCGCTTCGTTGCGCCAGTAGAGAAAACGCCGCTCACCGGCCGCATCGGTCTGGATGCAATACAGGCCGGGCAAGCGACCGGGCAAACGCTGGACCATTTCCAGGCCAATGCCTTCGCTGGCCCAACTCTGGCACATCGCGTCGCTGAAACTGTCATCGCCCAGAGCGGTGACGTAATCCACCTCGGCACCCTTGCCCAACTCTCGGGACAGGTAAACCGCAGTATTCAGGGTATCGCCGCCGAAGCTTTGTTGCAGCGTGCCATCGGCGCGCTGCTGCAATTCGATCATGCACTCACCGATCAGGGCGATGCGCGGGGTGTTGGGGCCCAGGGTGTTGATGCTGCTCATCGTTGTGGGGTCTCTGGTATTGCGATGTTGTTTGGTAGGCCGTCATCGCGGGCAAGCCCGCTCCCACAGATTTATTGGTGTGATTGCAATCTGTGGCAACTCACAAATCCCTGTGGGAGCGGGCTTGCCCGCGATGGCCGCACCTCGGTCTGGAACCTTAAAAACACGTTTCCATGGTCTCGATGACATTCAACTGCTGATCCACCAGACACCCAATGCGCCACTTGTCGAATGTCAAACACGGGTGCGAAGTACCGAACGAAATGATATCGCCCACCCGCAACTCAACCCCCGGTGCCACGGTCATGAACGCGTGCTGGTCCATCACTGCCGTCACCTTGCAGGCACTCACATCATCGCCGGTCGCCGGCACCACACCGGCCTTGTAACGCAGCAACGGCACCGGCAGACCGGCGTCATAGGCGACGTCACGTTTGCCCAGGGCGATCACCGCAAAACCCGGTTCCGGCAACGACTGCACATGCGCCCAGACTTCCAGCGCCGGGCGCAAACCTTCGTGCAGGTCGCTGCGACGGTCGAGCACGCAGCATTGCGCTTCTTTGTAGATGCCATGGTCGTGGGCCACGTAACTGCCGGGGCGCAGCACGCTGAGGAAACGCCCGCCGGCATTCTGCGCTTCGAACGACTCAGCGATCAGGTCGTACCAGGCCGAACCCGACGCCGTGATGATCGGTTTGGCAATGGCGAACGCACCGCTGTCCTGCAACTGCACCGCCAGACGCACCAGGGAATCGGCGAACTCACGGATGCCGCTCACCGCGTGATCGCCGTGAATCACCCCTTCGTAACCCTCGATACCGGTCAATGCCAGCGCCGGTTGAGCTGCGATCGCCTCGGCCAGCGCCAGGACTTCGGCTTCGGTGCGGCAGCCGCAACGACCGCCGACCACGCCGTACTCGATCATCACGTTCAGGCGCACACCGCGCGAAGCGAAATACGCGCCGAGGTCCGCGACGTTATCCGGGTGATCGACCATGCAATAGAAATCGAAGGTCGGGTCTGCCAACAGATCGGCGATCAGTGCCATGTTCGGCGTACCGACCAATTGATTGGCCATCAGCACCCGGTGCACGCCATGGGCGTAAGCCGCGCGGGTTTGCGTGGCGCTGGCCAGGGTGATGCCCCAGGCACCGGCGTCCAGTTGGCGACGAAACAGCGCCGGGGTCATGCTGGTTTTACCGTGCGGCGCCAGTTCTGCGCCGCTGTTGCTGACAAAGTCCTGCATCCAGCGAATGTTGTGTTCCAGCGCTTCGCGGTGCAGCACCAGCGCAGGCAGGCTGACGTCGCGCACAAGATTGGCGCCTGTGTGGGCAAAGCCCTTTTCCACGGCGGCAGTATTTTTGGCAGAAGACATGGTCGAACTCCTCACATTCGCGGCCGCAGGCAGCCGCTGTTATTCGTTGATACGCCGGGCGAGGCTGTTGGCGCTGTCGATCAGCACCCGACGATAGTCGTTGTAATTGTTCTTCGCATCGGCCCGTGGGGCGACGATGCACAGGGTCGCAATGGCCACGCCGTTCGGGTCTTTGACCGGGGCGGCGAAACAATGGGTAAAGGTGTCGGCGACGCTATCGAAGGAAAAGAACCCATCGATTCCGGCCTGGCGGATTTCCTCGAGAAACCGCTCCAGCGGCAGGTGTTCACCGCCGGGAAGGATGAAGTCGTCGGGGTCGATCAAATCGACGATCTGCTGATCGCTCAGGTGCGCCAGCAGCAGGCGCCCGGAAGCGGTCCAGGGGATCGGCGCGTTCTCGCCGATGTCCGAAGAAATGCGGAAATGTCGCTCACCCTCTTTCATCAACGCCACGGTGTATTTGCGCCCGTTGAGCAGGCACATCTGCGCGGTTTCACGGGTCTGGCTGACGATCTCTTGCAAGGCAAGATCGGCCTCGCGGGTCAGGTCGAAATGGCGCAAATGCGCCTGCCCGAGGAAGTACAGCTGACGACCGAGGTAAACGTGACCGTCCTTGCCCACAGGTTCAAGAATGCGCCGCTCCAACAAGGACGCGACCAGTTCGTAGACCGTGGATTTCGGGCTGCCGATGCCGCTGGCGATTTCATTCGGGCGCAGGGGCTGGCCGATTTCCTTGAGGAAATCGAGAATGTCGAACGCCCGGTCCAGACCGCGAGCCCGGCGCTTGATGGTGTCTTCGGTCATTTCAGTGTTCCCATTAATGTGCCGGGAGTTTAACCAGAGTGCTGCGGCGACTGTTAGGCCGCCTTCGCGGGCAAGCCACGCTCCCACAGGGTTCTATGTGCCGCCACAGATTGCAGACACACCTTCCATCCCTGTGGGAGCGGGCTTGCCCGCGATGGGCGCGCCTCGGTTCAGGCCTTTTTCTTGTACGCGACGCAGTCAATCTCAACCTTGCAATCGACCATCATGTTCGCCTGCACACAGGCTCGGGCCGGGGCGTGTTCGCTTTTGAAGTACTCGGAAAACACCTTATTGAAACTCCAGAAATCCCGCGGGTCTTCCAGCCACACGCCGGTACGGACTACGTCTTCCAGACCGTAACCGGCCTCTTCCAGAATCGCGATCAGGTTTTTCATGGTCTGGTGAGTCTGCTCGACGATGCCGCCCACAATGATTTCACCATCCAGCGCCGGCACCTGGCCGGACACGTGCAGCCAGCCATCAGCTTCGACGGCGCGGGCGAAAGGACGGGGCTGGCCGCCACCGGCGGTGCTGCCGGTGCCGTAACGAGTAATGCTCATGAGTGTTTCTCCTGCTTGAAAAAGTTAAAAGCGAGTGTTCTTGAGAAATTCCGCCAGACGCGGCGACTGCGGGCGTTCGAACAGTTCCTTGGGCGGCCCCTGCTCTTCGATCCGCCCCTGATTCATGAACACGATCTTGTCTGACACTTCAAAGGCAAAGCGCATTTCGTGGGTCACCAGCAGCATGGTCATGCCGTCTTCGGCCAAGCCCTTGATCACGTTCAGCACTTCGCCGACCAGTTCCGGGTCGAGGGCCGAGGTGACTTCATCGAACAGCATCAGGCTCGGGTTCATCGCAATCGCCCGGGCAATCGCCACGCGCTGTTGCTGACCGCCAGACAACTGACCGGGGTAATGGTCGCGACGTTCCAGCAGGCCAACCCGCTCCAGCCATTTTTCCGCCAGCGCCACGGCTTCATCCTTGTGCAGCTTTTTGACCTTGAGCAACCCGAGGGTGACGTTCTGCAACGCGGTGAGGTGCGGGAACAGATTGAATTGCTGGAACGCCATGCCGGTCATCGCTCGATGGCGGGCGATGACTTTTTCCGGGTGCCGCACGCGCTTGCCGTTGACCTCGTGATAGCCGATGGATTCGCCGTCGAGCAGAATCTGCCCGCCCTGGAACTCTTCGAGCATGTTCACGCAGCGCAGCAGCGTGGTCTTGCCCGAGCCGCTGGAGCCGATCAGCGTGACCACATTGCCGCGCTGCATGGTCAAGTCGACGCCCTTGAGCACTTCGAGCTGGCCGTATTGTTTGTGCAGGCCGTGGATGTCCAGCAGCGCTTGATCCTGTGTCGAAACTTGAGCTTGTGTCATGGCAAGGCCACCCGCTTTTCAATGTGCCGGCCGAGTAATTCGATGGCGTAATTGATGATGAAAAAGAGCAAACCGGCGAACAGGTAAAACTCCAGGGTCATGAACGTCCGGGCGATGATCTGCTGGGTGCTGAGCAGCAATTCGGCAACGCCGATCACCGACAACAGCGTCGAAGCCTTGACGATCTCGGTGGACGAGTTGACCCAGGTCGGCAAGATCTGCCGCAGCGCCTGGGGTAACAACACGTAGCCCAGCGCCTGGTAAAACGTCAGGCCGATGGCCTTGCTCGCTTCCATCTGGCCACTGGGCAGCGCCTGCAATGCACCGCGCACAATCTCCGCGACGTGGGAGCCGCAAAACAGTGTCAGCCCCAGGGTGCCGGCCCCGAATGCGCTGATTTGCCAGCCCAGTGCCGGCGCCATGTAGAAGCAGGCCAACACCAATACAAACACCGGCGTGCCGCGAATGATGTCGACGTAAAACCGGAACGGCGCGCGCATCCAGACCGAGCCATAGGTGAGCACCAGACCTGCAACGATGCCGACCAGCGTGCCCAACAAAATCGCCAGCGCCGAGCACTGCACACTGGTCAGAAAACCCTGCCACAGGACTTCCCGCGCCACCCATAACTCATGCAACCAGCTGGGGGATTCGTACATGGGGGCCTCCTATCGGCGAATCGCCAGACGCTGCTCGAGGTAACGCAGCATCATGGCAATGAGGTAACAGGCCGCAACATAGAGCGCTGTGGTCACCAGCCAGGTTTCAATCACCCGGTAGCTCTCGACATTGATCTTGCGCGCGTAATAGGTCAGCTCCGGCACGGCAATCGCCGCCGCCAGCGAGGTGTCCTTGAACAGCGAAATGAAGTTGTTCGACAGGGCCGGCAGCACATTGCGCAGCATCACCGGCACGGTGATGTACGCCTTGACCTGCCATTCACCGAGCCCGATGGCCAGGCCGGCTTCACGTAGTCCCTTGGGAATGCTCAACAACCCGCCGCGAAACACTTCGGTCAGGTATGCCCCGGCATACAGCGACAGGGTGATGATGAAGGACGGGATCTTGTCCAGACGAATGCCAAGGCTCGGCAACGCGAAGTAGATCAACAGAATCAACACCAGAATCGGCGTATTACGGATCACCGTCACATACACCGACGCCAGCGCCCGCAATGCGCGGTGCTTTGACAGCAAAGCAAACGCCATCAGCAGGCCGATCACGCAGCCGATGGCGATCGACACCAGCGCCAGCTCAAGACCCAGACCGAGCCCCGCCAGCAAGGTGTCGAAATCGCGCCAGACGGCGGCAAAATTCAACTGATAGTTCATGGTCAGCAGTACCTTGAGCGGGGCGATTTAAAACCGCCCTGCTCTCACGGGATCATTTGTATTCGACGGGGAAACCGATCGTAGGTGTCGGAAGGTCTACACCGAACCACTGCTTGAACGACGCGGCGTAAGTCGGGAACTCAACGCCCGTCATGGCTTCATGCAGCACGGTGTTGACGAAGTTCAGCCAGTCCTGATCGCCGCGTTTGACCGCACATGCGTAAGTCTGCGGACTCCAGGCATAAGCCGGGCTGCGATAGCGACCAGCGTTCTGCACCATCAGGTATTTCACCGACGACTGATCGGTGGCCGCGGCATCGGCACGGCCGGAGTTCACCGCCTGATACATCAAATCCACGCTGTCGTACTGATCGACCTTGGCCTTGGGCAACGCCTGATGCACCAGTTCTTCGGCGTACACGTTCTGCAGCACCGCCACGATCACACCGTCGCCGGCGGCCTTCAGGTCTTCGATTTCCTTGTATTTGCTGTTGGCCGGTAACAACAGGCCCACGCCTTCGCGGTAGTACGGCAGGGTGAACGCCACTTGCTGGGCGCGGCTGGCGGTCACGGTGATGAACTGGCAACTCATGTCGACCTTGTCGGTCAGCAGATTGGGAATCCGCGCATCGGACGACTGCACCACGAACTCGACTTTGCTCGGGTCGTTGAACAACCCTTTGGCCACCATCCGCGCGATATCAATATCAAAACCCTGCAACTTGCCATCCGCTCCCTGGAAGTGCCACGGCGCATTGGTACTGCCCGTGCCCACGATCAACTTCCCACGGGCCAGCACGCTGTCGAGCTTGCTGTCTGCCGCTTGGGCGACACCCATGACAGCGGCCGAAGCCGCGAACAGAAAAACACACGCTTTAAACAACGAAGGTCGGCGATGCATGGCAAGCACTCCAGGTCATGTTTATTCCGCTATACCGGAACTTGGTATGTAACAACGGAATAGACAGCAGAAAGTGTGCCACAGGTTGTGGGCCGAATCTCGGGAGAATTGAAAAGTGTTTTGAATCAGATGGATGCGCGTTAGCGCCAGGAAGGCGTTACGAAACGCACAAATAAGAGAACGCTACCGTGGGACACAACGCTCGAGTACTTGCACCACATTTGAAACCGTAGCGATTCAAAACGAAGCAGGAGCCCCACCTGTAATTTCTGACAGTAGACCCCACCTGCTCGCCTCCTTTAACGTCGACAGGCCTTCGATTGTCTTTGAAAAGGAGATTTCAATGAGCTCGATGACCACCCACACGACCATGGCTGCGGTCTACCGCAAGGCGCTGAAAACCTGGCGCCCGGTGATCCTGTATTTCGGCAGCCAACACTGTCCCGCCTGCGAAATGGCCGAGCCGGTTTTTCGTCAGATTGCAGAGCCCTATCGGCATCACGCGCAAATCTACATGCTCAACACCGGCGAATCGCCCAGGCATCCGGATGTCACCGGCACACCCACCGTGCTGTTTTACAAGGAAGGGAAATTACTGAAGAAGCTCAAGGGGATTGGAACCCGGGAAACCCTGGAAGAAAACTTCAAAAAGCACATCGGCAAGCTCAGGCCCAAACAGATTGCCCGCAAACCCCGCCACGACTTGCCGTGGTTGCAGAAAACCTTCAGCACTTTATGCACAGCGCCTCGGGCACGGGGGCTGTTGAATGCACGGTTGTGAGTCATGTTTGAGTCGTCTGACAAATCGCTATCGCGAGCAGGCCCTGATGCCGGTGACACGCAAACCCTGTGGGAGCGTGGCTTGCCCGCGAAGACGGCGGCACAGCCAACATTGATGTCGCCTGACACACTGCTTTCGCGAGCAAGCTTCGCTCCTACAGCGACCCGTCAGGCTGTTTATCGTCCGGCAAAGCGCAACCGCGACAACATGCGTAGATCGCCTTGGAGGTAATAATCATCGGTCCAGCTGTCATCCGGAGCCAACGGTCGGACCTGCTTGAGTTGCAGTTTCTTTGCGAAGTAGCGGAACCGGTAATGCTCGTAAAAGCGCAGCAGTTCCAGTCCGTAACGATCGGCCAGGTCGGTGTCGCCACGGATGATCAGGTAGTTCTCGTCATTGCCGTTGCTGGCCGCGGCGCTGAGGTTGTGGCTGCCGCTGATAATCGTCGGTGTGTCGGTGGTGAAGTCGACGACGATGGCTTTGGTGTGTACCAGCAGGTTGCCCTTCTGGCCTTTCATGTTTTCCTTGAGCCAGCCTTCCAGACCCGTATTGAGCAGCGCGGTGGCGGCAAATTGAGCGGTGCGGTCGGCGTGGAAACCGGTGATGCTGCTGGCGGTATTTTGCAGGCCGTAACGCAAGATGTCGTCGTGGGGCTGGCCGAGCAAGGCGTTGAGTATTTCGTCCGGCAAGGCAAACGCCGTGACAAACAGCAGGTCTTTTTTGGCTGACTCGATGATTTCGACGAACTCACGCAAATCGCCCTGGCCCGAGCGCGGTGAAAAGCCGGCGAACAGCGCCTGCTCCGGCTGCATCGGATTGTTTTCCGTGAGCCATTCCCGGGTGGCGCCGACGTCTGCTGGCGTGGCCCAGACTTGCTCGAAGGTTTGCAGATAACTGGCACTAACCCGAGCATCGTCCAGCACATGCACAACGTTGGCCTGACGATAAACGCCGTTGGCGGTGAAATTGGTGCTGCCGCAGAGTACCGCTTCGGGCTGATGCTGCCCCGCCGCGTCGAGCCGGCTCAGGACCATGAACTTGTTGTGAAAGATGTTGTGCGTGACTCGCCCGCGCTTGTTCGCCGCCGGGATTTTTTCCAGGCTGGCTTCGTTCAGTGCTGTGGTGTCTTCGTCCGGTTGGGCGTGGTACAGAACCCGAACCTTTACGCCGCGCTCGAAGGCGGCGTTCACCGCATCGACGATCACCTTCAACTGGTATTCGTAGATCGCGATGTCCAACGCCCATTGGCCATCCTCGGCCCGTTCGATGAACCCCAACAAACGTGCGAGCAGACCGTTTTCCAGCCATTGTCGCGGCGCGTCGGGCCAGGCTTCGATGGGCAGTTTTTTGTTGGCGCTGAGCAACGCATCGACATCGGCGAATTTGCGCTGGAAGGCCTGACTCGCGGCCACCGCCCGATTGAAGATGACGTTTTGGTCCGCTGGAAGGCCATTGTCGGTGGTGAGCGTTACTTCCAGAAACTCACCCAACTGCGGCGCATCGGCGGTGCCGTAGGCCAGGTGAATCCGATAATGGATCGTCACACCCGGATTGACCGCGTAGTCGGCCCAGCGAAACTTCTGCAACGGCGCGGTATCGCTGGGGGTGGCGCGAAACTGAGGGAATGTATGAGCCTTGCCGGGGAAGGTCAGGCTGTTGAACAGAAACAACCAGGGTTTGCTGCCTTGCTGTTTTTCGATGGCGAACCCCAGCAGACCTTTGCGACGGTGCTCAGCCAGATCGATCGCCAGCAACACGCCGTTGGTGCCAGCGTAGGCTTTGACGCGAAAATCGTCCTGATCGTTGCGGGCTAGAACGCGCATGGGTCACTCCTGTGAAGATCAAAAGATCGCCGCCTTCGGCAGCTCCTACATTGATTGTTGCACACCCATCATTCGCGGATGCACCCGCTATACCCACGTCCTGTAGGAGCTGCCGAAGGCTGCGATCTTTTCGGCTACAAATCATCGATATGCTGGTAATGCGTTTGCAGTTGATCCGCCAACACTTTAGCCCGTCCGAGGCGAATCGGTCCGCGCTCAATGTCGATCAGCAACCCCGGACACTCCAGCGCCGACAACGTTGACCATTCCTTCACCCGCCCATCCGTCACCAGCAACAGCCTTTGCTGTTCAGCCGGAAAACGCTTTTGCCGTGCTGCTAACCAACGCCCCGCCTCACCCAGCGCCGCCAGCATCGGCGTTCCGCCGCCGGCACCGAGCCCGTCAAGCCAGTCGCGCAAGCCAGCGGAGGCTTTCAACCCTTGCACCTGCCACTTCGGCGCATGGCCGCTGGCGGTCAGCAAAGCCAGGCGCACACGCTGTCGATAGGCATCGTCGAACAGTTGCGCCAGCAAGCCCTTGGCATCGCTCAATGCCTGATGACGTCGGGTCGAGGCCGAAGCGTCGACGATTACCAGCCATAATTCATGAGGACTGCGGGTGCGCAGGTGAAACAGCACATCGTCGCGTTGACGCGGTCGGCCATTGAGCAAGGTGCCGGGCCAATTGATCGATCCGCTACGGGCTGCGTGACGCTTGCCCTGTCTGCCGTGATCCAGCCGTCCTGCGCGGGGTCTGGCATTCGCCCCCGCGTCTGATCGAGGGCGAATGCCTAGGGCTTTTTTGGCCAGCTCGGCACTTCACGTCGTGCGCCGACCGGCAGCGCCTGGGCAGGCATTTCGCCCCACTGGCCCTGACTTTCGCTTGGGTTGGGATTCTGATTGGAAGCCGGCTGTGCGGGTGATTGTTGCGGCGCCGGTGGTGAATGTTCGCGACGGCGATGGCGCAAGGCAAACTCGGCGACCGCGTCGATATCTTCTTCGCCAATGGCATTCGCTCCGCGCCAGGCCGCATGAGCCCGAGCTGCACGTAGCCAGACCAGATCGGCCCGCAGGCCATCGACGCTGGCAGCGAAACAACGCTCGGTAATCTGCACCAGCGCGGCATCGTCGAGGGGAATATTCGCCAGTGCCGAGCGCGCCTTTTGGCAACGCTCGCGCAGTGCGTGTTGCTGGCTTTCCCACTCGGCGCAGAACCCTTGCGGGTCGCTGTCGAAATCCAGTCGACGACGGATGATCTGACCGCGCCCGGCGGGTGGGGTGTGGCCACTGAGGGCAACGTTCAGGCCAAAGCGGTCGAGCAATTGCGGGCGCAGTTCGCCCTCTTCCGGGTTCATGGTGCCGATCAGCACAAACTTCGCCGAATGCCGATGGGAAATCCCGTCGCGCTCGATCAGGTTGGTGCCGCTGGCGGCCACGTCGAGCAGCAAGTCCACGAGGTGATCGGGCAGCAGATTGACTTCATCGACATACAACACGCCGCCGTCGGCTTTGGCCAGTACGCCGGGGGAAAACTGTGCGCGCCCCTCGCTCAGGGCCGCGTCGAGATCGAGGGTGCCCACCAATCGTTCTTCGGTGGCACCCAGGGGCAAGGTGACGAATTGACCGCTGGCCAACAGGTCCGCCAAGCCTCGGGCCAGGGTCGATTTGGCCATACCGCGCGGGCCCTCGATCAGCACGCCGCCGATTTTTGGATCGATGGCGGTCAGGTACAGCGCGAGCTTCAAGTCATCGGCGCCGACCACGGCGGAGAGCGGGAAATGGGGGGTGTCGGTCATTTTCAAATCTCAGTTATGGTCGGTGGCAGGCACACCTTGTACCTGTGGGAGCGTGGCTTGCCCGCGAAGGCGCCCGCTCAGTCGAAATCAATGTTGATTGTTAGGACCTCTTCGCGGGCAAGCCACGCTCCCACAGGTTAGCGGTGCCACAGAGTTACCCGTCTTCTTCGATGTCCAGCAACAAATTCTCCAGCGCCTCGCGGTACTCGCCCGGTTCTTTCCACATCCCCCGCTGCTGCGCTTCGAGCATGCGCTCGGTCATGTCGCGCAAGGCATGGGGATTGTGTTCGCGGACAAACTCCCGAGTCGCTGGATCAAGCAAATAGGCGTCCGCCAGCAACGCATATTGGTGGTCGTCGATCAACTGCGTGGTGGCGTCGAACGCAAACAGGTTATCGACTGTCGCCGCCAGTTCGAACGCGCCTTTATAGCCGTGACGCTTGACCCCGTCGATCCATTTCGGATTGGCCGCCCGGGAACGAATCACCCGGTTAAGCTCTTCCTTCAAAGTGCGGATCTTCGGCAAATCCGGCTGACTGTGATCGCCGTGGTAACTGGCCGCCGCTTCACCGCTGAGGCTTTCGACGGCCGCCAGCATGCCACCCTGGAACTGGTAATAGTCGTTGGAATCGAGCAAGTCGTGTTCGCGGTTATCCTGGTTTTGCAGCACTGCCTGCACCTGGCTCAGACGCTGGGCGAATTGTTGGCGTGCGGCGGTGCCTTCGTCAGAGCCACCGTAAGCGTAGCCACCCCAGTTCAGGTAAACCTCGGCCAAATCTTCGCGGCTTTGCCACAAACGACCGTCGATAGCGCCTTGCACGCCCGCTCCGTAAGCACCCGGCTTGGCCCCGAAGATGCGCCAGCCGGCCTGCCGTCGCGCCGCGTCTTCATCCAGACCGGATTCCAGCAGCGCTTGCCGCTCGGCGCGGACCTTGGCCGCCAACGGGTTGAGATCGTCCGGTTCATCCAGCGCGGCGACCGCTTGCACGGCGGCATCGAACAGCCGGATCAGGTTGGCAAAGGCATCGCGGAAAAATCCGGAGACGCGCAAAGTCACGTCCACCCGTGGGCGGTCCAGCAAGCTCAACGGCAGAATCTCGAAGTCATCGACACGCTGGCTGCCAGTCGCCCACACCGGCCGCACGCCCATCAGCGCCATGGCCTGGGCGATGTCGTCGCCGCCGGTGCGCATGGTCGCGGTGCCCCAGACCGACAGGCCGAGCTGACGCAGGTGATCGCCGTGGTCCTGCAAGTGCCGCTCAAGAATCAGGTTCGCGGATTGGAAGCCGATGCGCCATGCGGTGGTGGTTGGCAGGTTGCGCACGTCCACCGAATAGAAATTGCGCCCGGTGGGCAGCACGTCCAGCCGTCCGCGACTCGGTGCACCGCTAGGGCCGGCAGGGACGAATCGACCGTTGAGGGCGTCGAGCAGGCCGCGCATTTCTGCTTGACCGCAGGCGTCCAGACGTGGCGCGACAACGTTGCGCAGGCTGTCAATGATCGCGCTCACATCCGACCAACCTGCCTCCTGTGGGAGCGGGCTTGCTCGCGAAAGTGGTGTGTCAGGCAAATCAATGTCGACTGACACTCCGCTTTCGCGAGCAAGCCCGCTCCCACAGGGGCCGGGTTGGGCTTGAGGCTGGTTCAATGTGTGCGAAATCAGTTGAGTGGCGAACAGCTCCAGGCGTTCACGGGTATCCCCGGCGGTGCGCCAGGGTTCATCGTTAAGCGATTGCAGTTCCACGGGACGCAGCCCGACCCAAGGCTCGGCCAACGCACAATCCAGCGGATCGAAGCCCAATTCAAACGCCTTGGCCAATGCCCGCAGCAAGCTCGATTGCGCCCCACGGCCATCGCCGCGAGGAATACGCAGCAAAGCCAACAAGGTGTCGATGCGCAACCGACCGACCGGCGATTCGCCAAACACGTGCAGGCCATCGCGGATCTGCGACTCCTTCAAGTCGCACAGGTACGTGTCCAGGCGCGGCAACCAGATCGCCGCATCGGCATCGCTGTCGAGCTTCTCGTCGAGCTGCAGTTCGCGGTCGATGTGCGTGTCGCGCACCAGTTGCAGAATGTCGCGTTGCAGCTCCCGGGCGCGGCGCGGATCGAGCAATTGCGCTTCGTAATATTCGTCGGCCAACAATTCGAGATTACGCAGCGGACCGTAGGTTTCAGCGCGGGTCAGCGGCGGCATCAGGTGATCGATAATCACCGCTTGGGTGCGACGCTTGGCTTGGGCACCCTCGCCCGGATCGTTGACGATAAACGGATAGATGTTCGGCAGCGGCCCGAGCAATGCGTCCGGCCAGCAGTTTTCCGACAGCCCGACGCCCTTGCCCGGCAGCCATTCGAGGTTGCCGTGCTTGCCGACGTGGATCACGCCGTGAGCGCCGTAGGTGTTGCGCAACCAGAAGTAGAACGCCAGATAGCCGTGAGGCGGCACCAGGTCCGGGTCGTGATAGACAGCACTTGGATCGACCTGGTAACCCCGGGCCGGCTGAATGCCAACGAAAGTCAGGCCGAAGCGCAGACCGGCAATCATCATTCGTCCGCCACGGAACATTGGATCGTTTTCGGGCGAACCCCAACGTTCCAGCACGGCTTGGTGATTGGCCTCGGGCAGCGCGTTGAACATCAGGTTGTAGTCGTCCAGCGCGAGGCTTTGATGGCAGGGGCGCTGGTCGAGGGTGTCGAGGTCGTTGCTGACGCCGCCGAGCAATTGCTGGATCAGCGCGGTGCCGCTGTCCGGCAGTTCAGCTGGCAATGGATAACCTTCGGCATGCAAGGCCCGCAGGATATTCAACGCAGCGGCCGGGGTATCCAGGCCAACGCCATTGCCGATGCGCCCGTCGCGAGTCGGGTAGTTGGCGAGGATCAGGGCAATGCGTTTTTCGCCATTGGGCACCCGCGCCAGATCGATCCAGCGCCGTGCCAGTTCAGCGACAAAATCCATGCGCTCAGGTTGCGGCCGGTAGCAGACCACGTCGGACTGACTGCGCTCACTGCGCCAGGCCAGGTCCTTGAAACTGATCGGCCGGCTGATGATCCGCCCGTCCAGTTCTGGCAGCGCGATGTGCATCGCCAGATCCCGTGGGCCGAGGCCCTGTTCGCTGGCGCGCCAACCGGGTTCATTGTCCTGGGCGCAGATCGCCTGGATCACCGGAATATTGCGGCGAAACGGCCGCAAATGGGGTGCTTCGGGGCTGGACTGGGCGAAACCAGTGGTGTTGAGAATCACCCCCGCCTCGACTTCATCCAGCAAGTCCTCAACCACCGTCAGGCAGCCGGGCTCTTTCAGACTGGCCAGCGCAATCGGCAACGGGTTCAACCCCGCCGCCTGCAAACGCTGGCAGAAAATATCGATGAAACCAGTGTTCGCCGCCTGCAAATGCGAGCGGTAAAACAGCACTGCCGCCACCGGCTGATCAGCTTGCCAGTCGGCTTGCCAATCCTTCAGTTCTGCGGGGCTTTTTTGCGGGTGGTAAATCGCGGTGCGTGGCAGGGTTTGCGGCTCGGACCAGGCGTAATCACGGTCCAACCAGCGATTGGCCAGGCAGCGAAACAGGTCGAGCGCATTGGCCATGCCGCCCTGACGCAGGAAGTACCAGAGCCGGTCGCGGTCTTGCGGAGTTACGGTGCTCAGGTCACTGAGTTCCGGGTCCGGACGATCGTCCCCCGGCACCAGAATCAGTTGCACGCCGCGCTCGGACAATTCCACCAGACGCTCGATGCCATAACGCCAATAGGCGATGCCACCGTGCAGCGAGATCAGAATCACCTTGGCGTGGCGCAGCACTTCGTCGACGTAGAGATCGACCGAGGCGTGATTCTGCACCTGCATCGGGTTGGCCAGGCGCACGCTCGGGTAATCGTCGGGCAACTGCTGCGCCGCTTCGGCGAGCAACGCCAGGCTGGAATCGCCGCTGCACAGGATCACCAGCTCGGCGGGGGTTTGTCCAAGGTCGGCAATGTTGTCATCCGACACGAAACCGCCGGGCTGGGTCCTGAGCAGGTGCATGGTTTAAACGCTGAGCGCAGCGCGCAATTGCGCTTCGAGCGCAGCGGCATCCAGGTCCTGACCGATTAACACCAGACGGGTGGTGCGCGCTTCTTCAGCGCCCCACTGACGGTCGAAGTGCTTGTCGAAGCGCGTGCCCACGCCCTGGATCAGCAGGCGCATCGGCTTGTTCGGCACTGCTGCAAAACCTTTGACCCGAAGGATGCCGTGCTGGACCACCAATTGAGTCAGCGCATCCATCAGCAGGCTTTCGTCGGCTTGCGGCAGCTCGATCGAGATGGAATCGAACGCGTCGTGGTCATGCTCATCGTGATGGCCGTCTTCACCCTCATGGTGATGATCGTGATGGCTGTGGCGGCTGTCGATGTGTTCTTCGGAACCGGCACCGAGGCCGATCAGCACGTCCAGTGGCAGACGACCGCTGCTGGCTTCGATGACTTTCACCGCCGGCGGCAGTTCTTCGGCGACTTCCAGGCGCACACGGGCCAGGTCTTCAGCGCTGATCAGGTCGGCCTTGTTGAGGATCACCAGATCGGCGCTGGCCAGTTGGTCGGCAAACAGCTCGTGCAGCGGCGATTCGTGGTCCAGGTTCGGGTCGAGTTTGCGCTGGGCATCCACTTGATCCGGGAACGCAGCGAAGGTGCCAGCTGCAACGGCCGGGCTGTCGACCACGGTGATCACCGCGTCAACCGTGCAGGCGCTACGGATTTCTGGCCATTGGAAGGCTTGAACCAAAGGCTTTGGCAGGGCCAGGCCCGAGGTTTCGATGAGGATGTGGTCGAGGTCGCCGCGACGAGCGACCAGTTCGCGCATCACCGGGAAGAACTCTTCCTGAACCGTGCAGCACAGGCAGCCGTTGGCCAGTTCGTAGACGCGACCGTTGGCTTCTTCTTCGGTGCAACCGATCGAGCACTGCTTGAGGATTTCGCCGTCGATGCCCAGCTCGCCGAACTCGTTGACGATCACCGCGATGCGACGACCCTGAGCGTTGTCGAGCATGTGGCGCAGCAAAGTGGTTTTGCCCGAGCCGAGGAAGCCGGTAACGATGGTGACGGGGAGTTTGGCCAGTGTTTTCATCGGATGCCCTTTGGCAAGGTGGCGGGCATACGGGACGACGACCGCTGCTGCAAATGCGCGCGGAAGATTTCGCCACCGGATCACCCCGCCCGGTTGTAGTGAGAATTCGTTTCGAGGCAGGTCTCCTGGCTGACGGTGTGCCGGCCTTATTGGCCTGGCATTCGCTGCGCCTTCCCGCGAACCTGAGGGATCAGGGCTTGCAGTGGCGTGGCAGCGAACATCACCGTTCACAGTTGCGGGGGCAGCCGCGGCATCGACCGCGTTCCCTTCTTAGCTTCGGCAAACGCCGAAGAACCTCGAAAGCGCAAGGCTACGCATCGTGTGGGGGCGGGTCAATGTCCACATGACATCTGCGGCGCTCCCTTCGCGAGCAAGCCCGCTCCCACTTTTGACCGCATTCCCATGGAAGAACTCGGTTCAATGTGGGAGCGTGGCTTGCCCGCGATGCAGGCGACTGGGTTCCGAGTTGAGAACCCATGCCAATTGACGCCCAACCCCCGCCCATGCTCTCCTACACGCCTTGTTACGGGTGCCCTTCACAGGGTGAAACGGGAAACCGGTGAATCATGTGCTTTACTCAAAGCCATGTCAGTCCGGTGCTGCCCCCGCAACGGTAAGCGAGTGAAGCGTCAGATCCACTGTGCCTGTCATACGGCATGGGAAGGTGATGCTTGCAGGTGTCGGCGCAAGCCCTGCCCCTCGCGAGCCCGGAGACCGGCCCGCAACACAAAGTGACTTTTACGTTCACTGAATAACAAACCCGCGGTGGGCGGGCGCTGTTCGAAATCTCTGCGTGCCCCGGCGTGCGGAGGTTTTCATGCGCTCTATTCACCCGCTGACAGACCAGAGGGAAGCGCCATGTCGATCATCAGCAGCACCGGCAGCAACACCGATAAAAAGAGCACCATCAGCACCACCACTACCCTGAGCCAACGCCTGACCGCCGCTTTTTGTGCGTCGATCCTTGGCGCCAGTCTTGTGTATTTCGCCGGTTTCTCGCACATCGAAGCGGTGCACAACGCCGCGCACGACACCCGTCACAGCTCCGCCTTTCCGTGCCATTGAGACCTGCTGACATGATCAAGCGTATTGCGCAAACCGCAGGTTTCAGCGGGCTGCTGGCCGCCCTGCTGCTGACCCTGCTGCAAAGTTTCTGGGTGGCCCCGCTGATTTTGCAGGCCGAGACCTACGAAAAATCCGAGCCGGCCGCTGTCGAAATCCACGAGCACGCCGCGGGTGCTGTCACCGCTCACACCCACGATGCCGAAGCCTGGGAGCCGGAAGACGGCTGGCAGCGCGTGCTGTCGACCACCGGCGGCAATCTGGTGGTAGCAGTCGGTTTCGCTTTGATGCTCGCGGGCCTCTACACCTTGCGCGCTCCACGCCGTACCTCTCAGGGCCTGCTCTGGGGTCTGGCCGGTTATGCGACATTCGTGCTGGCGCCAACTCTCGGCCTGCCACCTGAGCTGCCGGGCACTGCCGCGGCGGATCTGGCGCAACGACAGATCTGGTGGATCGGCACTGCAGCATCCACCGCTGTCGGCATCGCACTGATCGTGTTCAGCCGTCACTGGCTGATGAAGATCCTCGGCGTGGCGATTCTGGCTGTGCCTCATGTGATCGGCGCGCCACAACCGGAAGTGCATTCGATGCTGGCGCCGCAAGCCTTGGAAGCGCAGTTCAAAATCGCTTCGCAGCTGACCAACATGGCGTTCTGGCTGGCCCTGGGCCTGATCAGCGCCTGGTTGTTCCGCCGCAAAAGCGATGGCCAATACTCCGCATGACTGACGTCAGCGCAGCGCCGACCTTGGTGGTCGGCCTGGGCTGCCAGCGCGGCTGCCCCGTCAGCACGCTGCGGGCGCTGCTTGATCAGGCGTTACAGGCCCATCAAATCGAGCTTCGTGAGATCAAGGCCTTGGCCAGTATCGATCTCAAGCGCGAAGAGCCCGCCCTGATCGAACTGGCCGAACAGCTGGCATTGCCGCTGATGTACTTCAGCAGCGAACAATTGGCCGGTTATGAACCACAACTCAGCCACCACTCGGACATCGCGTTCGAACGCACCGGCTGTTACGGCGTAGCGGAAAGTGCCGCACTGGCACTGGCCGAACAATTGGCTCAGGCACCGGCAAAGTTGCTGATTCCACGACAAAAATACGCCCAGGCCACCCTGGCATTGGCCAGCGCCGCGTAAAATCCCCGATAATCCCCGCCTTCGATCATGAGCAATCTTCATCTGAAGCGTGCCCATACCCTTTTTCTGACAGGAAACGACGATGACCGTCTACTTCATTGGCGCAGGCCCCGGCGACCCGGAACTGATCACCGTCAAAGGCCAGCGGCTGATTCGTAGCTGCCCGGTCATTATCTATGCCGGCTCCCTGGTACCCGCCGCCGTGCTGGAGGGCCACCGGGCCGAACAGGTGGTCAACAGCGCCGAATTGCACCTGGAACAGATCATCGAGCTGATCAAGACCGCCCATGCCAACGGCCAGGACGTGGCCCGGGTGCATTCCGGCGATCCGAGTCTGTATGGGGCGATTGGCGAGCAGATTCGCTACCTGCGGGAACTCGACATCCCTTTCGAAATCATTCCCGGTGTCACCGCCACCGCCGCCTGCGCGGCCCTTTTGGGCGCTGAACTGACCTTGCCGGACGTGTCACAGAGCGTGATTCTGACCCGCTACGCCGACAAGACAGCGATGCCGGCCGGTGAAGAGCTCGGTAGTCTGGCGCAGCATGGGGCGACCATGGCGATCCACTTGGGGGTCAATCATCTGGAGAAGATCCTCGTCGAATTGCTGCCGCACTACGGCGCCGATTGCCCGATCGCGGTGATTCATCGGGCGACCTGGCCGGATCAGGATTGGGTGGTGGGAACGCTGGCGGATATTGCCGGGAAGGTTGAAGCCAAGGGATTTCGCCGCACGGCGCTGATTCTGGTGGGCCGGGTGTTGGGTAGCGATCACTTCAGTGAATCGTCGCTGTATCGCGCGGGGCATGCGCATCTATACCGCCCTTGAGCCAACCACACCCTGTGGCGAGGGGGCTTGCCCCCGTTCGGCTGCGCAGCAGTCGTAAAACCGGACAACTCGGTGTATCTGAAAAATGTAGAGGGCCGCTTCGCGACCCAACGGGGGCAAGCCCCCTCGCCACAGGTTATCGATCGCCCATAAAAAAACGGCACTCACGGGTGCCGTTTTTTCGTTTCTGCAGCGAACACCTTAGTAGTAGGCGTTTTCTTTCTGCGTGTGGTCGGTCACGTCACGAACGCCCTTGAGCTCAGGAATACGCTCGAGCAAGGTGCGCTCGATGCCTTCGCGCAGGGTGACGTCTGCCTGGCCGCAGCCCTGACAACCGCCGCCGAATTTCAGCACCGCAATGCCGTCTTCGACCACATCGATCAGGCTGACCTGACCGCCGTGGCTGGCCAGCCCCGGGTTGATTTCGGTTTGCAGGTAGTAGTTGATGCGCTCGTTGACCGGGCTGTCAGCGTTGACCATCGGTACTTTGGCGTTTGGCGCCTTGATGGTCAGTTGGCCGCCCATACGGTCGGTGGCATAGTCGACTACCGCATCGTCCAGAAATGCTTCGCTGAAGTGGTCGATGTACGCGGTGAAGCTTTTCAGCCCAAGCGCCGTGTCTTCAGGTTTTTCTTCGCCCGGCTTGCAATAGGCAATGCAGGTTTCGGCGTACTGGGTGCCAGGCTGGGTGATAAAGACGCGGATGCCGATACCCGGGGTGTTCTGCTTGGAGAGCAGATCAGCCAGGTAATCGTGGGCGGCGTCGGTAATGGTAATAGCGGTCATGGAAACTCCTCGCAGGCTTGGACGCAGTTTACGCCAATCATCGCGCCGGACAAAGTCCTAGTATTTTTGTCGGGAAAGATGCACCTGTCGTTGAACACCTGATCACCGCCGAATCCCTGTAGGAGCGAAGCTTGCTCGCGAAAGCGGTCTGACAGTCGACATCTACGCTGAATGTCAGACCGCTTTCGCGAGCAAGCTTCGCTCCTACAGGGGATAAACGGTGTTTCAGAGGTTTTCGTAGCGATTCATGTCCAGCACGCCCTCTTCCACCGGGTCGGTGTCGTGGATGTAGCGGCTCAGATCATGGAAATACTGCCAGAACTGCGGATGACTGCGACGAATACCCCAGCGTTCGACGATTTTCTCGAAACTGGCGGCGTCTTTGGCATTCTCCATCGCGTCGACGAACGTGGGCACTTGCCCGGCCGGGATGTTGAACACGAAGTTCGGGTAGCTGCTGAGTACACCCGGATAAATCGTCAACGTGTCGAGCCCTGGCTGATAGCGCAACGACTCACCGAGCAGGAACGCCACGTTGCTGTGGGCCCGATTGCGCAGCAGGCTGTAGACCTCGCGTTTGCCGCTTTGGGTCTCGATGCGCAACATCGTCGCTTCCGGCAACAGATCGATGACTTTCAAACCGGCGGCCGGGCGTGAAGTCAGGCGGCTCAAGGCCTGTTCGGCGTTCTGCAACGCCAGATCGATGTTCGGCCGCGAGCAATAAGCGCCATCGCAGCGGTTGATCGGATCGGGTTTGGCGTTGAGTTCGCCATACCGGGCCAACAATTGCTGGGTGAAATCGCGTTTCGGGTCCTTTTCGTCCAGCGTCAGCGCCGTTGGCTTGTCGTTATCGATGTACTCATAATCCAGCCACATCTTGAACTTGCCGCCGTTCTGGTACCAATCGTCGAGGTAGCCGTCCCGTGAGTCGGCCGGCATCAGACGCAGGAAGTTCTGCTCGGCACCGTTGCGAATCAGGTCGAAGTACAACCGGGTCTGGGCTTGATGGGAAACGTTGCCGAACACATCGAAGTTGACCGCCAACTGGTAATACGTGCGTTCCAGCAACGGGTAATCGAACAGCCAAATAGTTTGCGGGACGTCACCGATCAGGCCTTTGTTCACCGAGGCGCTGTCGAAATGCCGGAAAATACTCAGCAAAGCGTTGTCATTGCCGGCCCACAGGGTCGACCAGCTCGGTGCCGGCAGATCGGCGTAGCTGTCCCGCCGCAGGGCTTCATATTCGTTGCGTTTGTTGCGGTAGTCATGCCACAGGCTCAGGACACTGCCGACGTCATCGTTCTGCCCCGGCATCGCCAGCAACGGCGTGGCCTGGCCGCGATAGTTCGGGTCGGTGATGTAGAGGTCATGCTCCGGCGCCTGGAACAGCGCCCAGAAGTTATCGCGGATCACGTCGGTGGCGATCTGGCCGCGGCAGACCGGGCCACGAATAAAGGTGCGCACGAAGTACTCGGCGTTATCGAGCATGAACTGGTAACGCGCCTGAGCCGGGATGGCCTCAAAGGTCGTGAACGGATTGGCCCGTCGTTCCGGCCCATAACCTGGCAGCGCGTTGACCTGCCAATTGCCGCTGTAAAACAGGCTTTTGATCCGCGCCATCTTCGCCGCGCTGAGCGGATAGGTGATGTGGGTCTTGTGCACGATCACGCCTTGCACCGGCCATAGACGGTAATAGACCTGAGTGCCCGGATCGTCATTCGGACGGCGAGTGTTAATCAGGTCGATCGGCTGCCCCGTTGGCGTGCGCGAACGCACCCACTGAAAGAAATGCTCCGGCTCGCCGTCCTTGAAATAGAGGTGCGCCAGGAACCAGTGCTCGAACAACCAGCGCCCGACCAGGCTCTCCCGGGCACCCGGCGCGTTGAGCAGGTTTTCCCACTGCACCACCTGCAAGGCTTCCTTGGCGCTGGGTACCAGGCCCTGTTCATCGATTGGCGCGCCGGAGGCCAGCCAGCGTTGCAACGTCTGGTATTGCTGATCGGTCAGGCCGGTGACCGCCAACGGCATGCCTTCTTTCGGGTGGGAGCTGGCGTAGCCGTCGAACTCCGCCGGCATGGCGCACATGTTCTCCCGGTTCAGGCCCAGGACGATGTCTTCCGGCAACTTGGCGTTGGGTTGCAACGGGGTTTTGTGGCCCAGTTCGAGCATCCGCGCCATCAGCGCTGCTTGGCTGCCTTGGGCGTCAAGCACCGAATAAAAGCCCTTTTGCTGCCAGGCACGTTTGCCAAAGGCGTCATAAAACAGCCGGGTCGGTGCTGCGGCCTGACGGCGTTCGCCATCATAGACAGGCGCTTTGGTCGCGCCTCGGGCCGCCCCTTCGCCACTGCCCAGATTGAGCTGACAGGCGGAGTCGTAGCAGGCATGGCAGGCCACGCACTTTTCGGTGAAGATCGGTTGAATGTCGCGGACGTAGGAAATATCCGGACCTTGTGCAGCGGCGCCCCCGCTTAAAAACAGCATCAATAGGCTGGTGACGACGCGATACGACATATCCCTGGTCCTGATCATGAGAAAACGCCGCGATTCTACCGGTCTGGCCCGCGCACCAACATGAACGATATTCATGCAAAACCCGCACATGCTCCAAAAGCGCACAGGTTTGTTATTATCCCGCCCCTTCGTCATGGCCTTACCGAGTAGTCCAAATGTCCGATCGCAGCGTTCGCCTTCAAGCTCTCAAGCACGCCCTCAAAGAGCGCATCCTGATTCTCGATGGCGGCATGGGTACGATGATCCAGAGCTACAAGCTCGAGGAGCAGGACTACCGTGGCAAACGCTTCGCCGACTGGCCGAGCGATGTAAAAGGCAACAACGACCTGTTGGTGCTGACGCGCCCGGACGTGATCGGTGCTATTGAAAAAGCCTACCTGGATGCCGGCGCCGACATTCTGGAAACCAACACCTTCAACGCCACCCAAGTGTCCCAGGCCGACTACGGCATGCAGGGCCTGGCGTACGAACTCAACGTAGAAGGCGCACGCCTGGCGCGTAAGGTGGCGGACGCCAAGACCCTGGAAACCCCGGACAAGCCGCGTTTCGTCGCCGGCGTGCTCGGCCCTACCAGCCGCACCTGCTCGCTGTCGCCTGACGTGAACAACCCCGGCTACCGCAACGTGACCTTCGATGAACTGGTGGAAAACTACACCGAGGCCACCAAAGGCCTGATCGAAGGCGGCGCCGACCTGATCCTGATCGAAACCATCTTCGACACCCTCAACGCCAAGGCTGCGATCTTCGCCGTGCAGGGTGTTTACGAAGAGTTGGGTGTCGAGTTGCCGATCATGATTTCCGGCACCATCACCGACGCCTCCGGCCGCACCCTCTCCGGCCAGACCACCGAAGCGTTCTGGAACTCCGTGGCCCACGCCAAGCCGATTTCCGTCGGTCTGAACTGCGCCCTGGGCGCCAGTGAACTGCGCCCGTACCTGGAAGAACTGTCGAACAAGGCCAGCACCTACGTGTCGGCGCACCCGAACGCCGGCCTGCCGAACGAATTCGGCGAGTACGACGAACTGCCATCGGAAACCGCCAAGGTCATCGAAGAATTCGCCCAAAGCGGCTTCCTGAACATCGTCGGCGGCTGCTGCGGCACCACACCGGGCCACATCGAAGCCATCGCCAAAGCGGTGGCCGGTTATGCGCCACGCGAAATTCCGGACATTCCCAAGGCCTGTCGCCTGTCGGGCCTGGAACCGTTCACCATTGATCGTAGCTCCTTGTTCGTCAACGTCGGCGAGCGCACCAACATCACCGGTTCCGCCAAATTCGCACGGCTGATCCGTGACGACAACTACACCGAAGCCCTGGAAGTCGCCCTGCAGCAGGTCGAAGCCGGCGCCCAGGTGATCGACATCAACATGGACGAAGGGATGCTCGATTCGAAGAAGGCCATGGTGACCTTCCTCAATCTGATTGCCGGTGAACCGGACATCTCCCGCGTGCCGATCATGATCGACTCCTCCAAGTGGGAAGTGATCGAAGCCGGCCTCAAGTGCATCCAGGGCAAGGGCATCGTCAACTCGATCAGCATGAAAGAAGGCGTCGAGCAGTTCATTCATCACGCCAAACTGTGCAAGCGCTACGGCGCCGCAGTGGTGGTGATGGCCTTCGACGAAGCCGGCCAGGCCGACACCGAAGCGCGCAAGAAAGAAATCTGCAAACGCTCCTACGACATTCTGGTCAACGAAGTCGGCTTCCCGCCGGAAGACATCATCTTCGACCCGAACATCTTCGCCGTGGCCACCGGCATCGAAGAACACAACAACTACGCTGTGGACTTCATCAACGCCTGTGCCTACATCCGCGACGAACTGCCGTACGCCCTCACCTCCGGCGGCGTGTCGAACGTATCGTTCTCGTTCCGTGGCAACAATCCGGTGCGTGAGGCGATTCACTCGGTGTTCCTGCTGTATGCGATCCGCAACGGCCTGACCATGGGTATCGTCAACGCCGGCCAACTGGAGATCTACGACCAGATTCCGGCGGAACTGCGCGACGCCGTCGAAGATGTGATCCTCAACCGCACCCCGGAAGGCACCGACGCCCTCCTCGCCATCGCCGACAAGTACAAGGGCGACGGCAGCGTCAAGGAAGCCGAGACCGAAGAGTGGCGCAACTGGGACGTCAACAAGCGTCTCGAACATGCGCTGGTCAAGGGCATCACCACCCACATCGTGGAAGACACCGAAGAGTCGCGCCTGTCCTTTGCTCGCCCGATCGAAGTGATCGAAGGCCCGCTGATGTCCGGCATGAACATCGTCGGCGACCTGTTCGGCGCCGGCAAAATGTTCCTGCCGCAGGTGGTGAAATCCGCCCGCGTGATGAAACAGGCCGTGGCCCACTTGATCCCGTTCATCGAGCTGGAAAAAGGCGACAAACCGGAAGCCAAGGGCAAAATCCTCATGGCCACGGTCAAGGGTGACGTGCATGACATCGGCAAGAACATCGTCGGCGTGGTGCTGGGCTGCAACGGCTATGACATCGTCGACCTCGGCGTGATGGTGCCGGCGGAGAAGATCCTGCAGGTCGCCAAAGAGCAGAAATGCGACATCATCGGCCTGTCCGGTTTGATCACGCCTTCGCTGGACGAAATGGTTCACGTGGCCCGCGAGATGCAGCGTCAGGACTTCCATCTGCCGTTGATGATCGGTGGCGCGACCACGTCCAAGGCGCACACGGCGGTGAAGATCGAGCCCAAGTACAGCAACGACGCGGTGATCTACGTCACCGACGCCTCCCGCGCCGTGGGCGTGGCGACGCAGTTGCTGTCCAAGGAACTGAAGGCCGGTTTCGTCGAGAAGACTCGCCTGGAATACATCGACGTTCGCGAGCGCACTGCCAATCGCAGTGCCCGTACCGAACGCCTGAGCTACCCGGTGGCCATCGCCAAGAAACCGCAGTTCGACTGGGCCAGCTATGAACCGGTCAAACCGACGTTCACCGGCGCCAAGGTGCTGGACAACATCGACCTGAAGGTGCTGGCCGAATACATCGACTGGACGCCGTTTTTCATCTCTTGGGACTTGGCCGGTAAGTTCCCGCGCATCCTCAAGGACGAAGTGGTCGGTGAAGCCGCCACCGCGCTGTACGCCGATGCCCAGGAAATGCTCGCCAAGCTGATCGACGAAAAACTCATCAGCGCCCGTGCGGTGTTCGGCTTCTGGCCGGCCAATCAGGTGCGCGACGATGACATCGAAGTCTACGGCGATGACGGCAAGCCATTGGCCAAGCTGCATCACTTGCGCCAGCAGATCATCAAGACCGACGGCAAACCGAACTTCTCCCTGGCCGACTTCGTTGCGCCCAAAGACAGCGGCGTGACCGACTACGTGGGAGGCTTCATCACCACCGCCGGGATCGGCGCCGAAGAAGTGGCCAAGGCCTATCAGGATGCGGGCGACGACTACAACTCGATCATGGTCAAGGCCTTGGCCGACCGCTTGGCCGAGGCCTGTGCCGAGTGGCTGCACCAACAGGTGCGTAAAGACTACTGGGGCTACGCCAAGGACGAGACGCTGGACAACGAGGCGCTGATCAAAGAGCAATACACCGGCATCCGCCCTGCTCCGGGCTACCCGGCGTGCCCGGATCACACCGAGAAAGCCACGCTGTTCAAACTGCTGGACCCGGAAGCGGAAGAGCTCAAGGCCGGCCGCAGCGGCGTGTTCCTCACCGAACACTACGCCATGTTCCCGGCGGCAGCGGTCAGCGGCTGGTACTTCGCTCACCCACAGGCGCAGTACTTCGCCGTGGGCAAGATCGACAAGGATCAGGTGCAGAGTTACACCTCGCGCAAAGGTCAGGAATTGAGCGTGACCGAGCGTTGGTTGGCGCCTAATCTGGGTTACGACAACTAACCCCCACCTCCTGTGGGAGCGTGGCTTGCCCGCGATGAACGATGATGCGGTTTCCCTGTGAGACCGCGGCGCGTCCATCGCGGGCAAGCCACGCTCCCACAGGTTTCGGGTGTATTGTCTATGCTTACCTCTCATGCATTGATGACGAGGGATTTATGGACGATCCAGTCGACAACAACAAACCGCCGACCTTCTGGCAGATGCTGCACAGCGTCATGGCGGCGGCGTTCGGGGTGCAGAGCGGGAAGAACCGGGCCCGGGATTTCACCCACGGCAAGCCAAGTCATTTCGTGATTCTGGGGATTCTGTTCACGGCAGTGTTCGCGTTGACGCTGTTTGGCATCGTCAAACTGGTGGTGCACCTGGCGGGTATCTGAACCGGCTCAGTGCATCAGGGCTTGCAAGCTGAACGGGTAGCGATACGACGTGGGTCGGCCCTTGGCCGAGAGTTTCTGGAAATCCACGCCGTAGTCCTGAGTAGCACTCAACGCCAGCAATCGCTTGGCTTG
Organism: Pseudomonas sp. JV414; assembly: GCF_032424305.1. Lineage (NCBI taxonomy): Bacteria > Pseudomonadati > Pseudomonadota > Gammaproteobacteria > Pseudomonadales > Pseudomonadaceae > Pseudomonas > Pseudomonas sp. JV414. The sequence continues at coordinate 630,596 of NZ_VYKC01000002.1, forward strand.
TGCGTGATCGATCAGCTGCAACAACGAAATTTGCCGGTCGCGCCCGCCGTACTGGCTGACATCCACCCCCTGGTCATAGTCATGCAGTTGCACCAGGGCCCAACCACCCAGAGTGAAGTGCCCGCCCAACAGCACACTCAACCGCCCTTCCAACAGCGCCTGTAACGCGGTCGGTGAATTGTTGACGGCGCTAAACAGTACGTCCTTGCCGGGTTGGCCGCCCGTTTCGGCGTGAGCCTGCATGGCGCCAAAGGCCATTTCATCGTTGGCCGACCAGACCAGCGACGTTTGCGGATAACGCTTGAACAATAACCTGGCCTGTTCATAGGCGCGCTCGCGGGTCCAGCCGCCGTAGACCAACTGGCGCAACCGCACTTCAGGGTGTTCGGCCAATGCGCGCATCATGCCCTGCTCACGCTGTTGCGCGGCTGGCGTGATTTTCAGGCCGGAAAAGGCCACGAGATCAATGATCTGACCGGGTGCGACCGGGCGATGCAGGCGAATCAGCTCCTTGAGCATCAAGTAGCCGCCCTCCTCATTGTTGGGCACCAGGCTGCCCAACCAGTCGGGATACTTGTCCGGCTGGGCGCCGAGCAGGCGCATCTGGTCTGCGGTCAGGCCGTTGTTGACCAAAAACAGTTTCACACCGCTGCCTTGAGCCAGGCGCAAGATTTCGGGCGCGACATACAGTTCGTTGACGAACACCAGATAGTCCGGCCGATTCGGCCCTTGCAGGGCTTCGCGGGCCTGTTTGAGTGTGGTTTCAGCGTTTCGCTCGGAATACTGGATGTGCAAATCCATGCCCAGGTCCTTGGCGGCGGCCTGCATGAACTGCGAGTAACTGACCCAGAAGACCTCTTGGGAGGTCCCGGGATTGAGGAACAATACCGACGCGGCCTGGGCGCACGGTCCCAAGACCGTACCAAGCGCCAGCACTACCCCACAAAAGAACTTCAACATTAAACGTCCGAGCCCCCGAAAATCCGCTGCGCATTATAGCCAGCGAAGTTCCCTGGAACGGTGCTTATTCCGGATTTTGTCCGACAATCGTCGGCGCCGGGCCCGGACGGGGTCGTTTATTGATGGCTGACCCAGAACACTGCCGTTCCCACGACCAGGATGATCAGGAACAAAATCGCCCAAGCATCGACCGTGCTATCGCTTTTCCCTGCTTTGGTTGGGTTGCTCATTGCATCGCCTCTTGTCGGTTTTATCGGTGATTGCATAAAGACTCGAGCACAGTTAAGACGATGATTGCCCGCACCACAAATGTGGGTTTTGCTCCCGTGAGTTTCATTAGTCGTTTTGGTTCTTTACATATACTCAAACATCACTTTTGCGCATAACTGCAAACTGGTATCTTGCCTCCGCTCCGTTGGGAGTGCGCGGCCGTGCGCGCAGAATTGCCGAGGCAGTATCGGAGACGTCAGCAAGCGAAAAACGCAACTGGATCCGACCGGCCCAAGCCTGAGAACAGGACTTATATGTACGTATACGACGAGTACGATCAGCGGATCATCGAGGACCGCGTCAAGCAGTTCCGTGATCAGACCCGACGCTATCTGGCAGGCGAGCTGAGCGAAGAAGAATTCCGCCCCCTGCGCCTGCAAAATGGCCTTTATATCCAGCGCTTCGCGCCGATGCTGCGTGTGGCGGTGCCTTATGGCCAACTGACTTCGCGCCAGACGCGAATGATGGCCAAAGTTGCCCGCGACTATGACAAGGGCTACGCCCACATCAGTACCCGGCAGAACGTGCAGTTCAACTGGCCGGCCCTGGAAGACATCCCGGACATCCTGGCTGAACTGGCGACCGTGCAGATGCATGCGATCCAGACCAGCGGCAACTGCCTGCGCAACGTCACCACCGACCAGTTCGCCGGTGTCGCGGCCGATGAGTTGATCGACCCGCGTCCGTGGTGCGAAATTGTGCGCCAATGGACTACTTTCCACCCGGAATTCGCTTATTTACCGCGCAAGTTCAAAATCGCCATCAACGGTTCGACGTCCGACCGTGCGGCCATTGAAGTCCATGACATCGGCCTTGAGCCGGTGCACAACGCCGCGGGCGAACTGGGTTTCCGTGTGCTGGTCGGTGGTGGCTTGGGCCGTACGCCGGTGGTGGGCGCGTTCATCAACGAATTCCTGCCATGGCAGGACCTGTTGAGCTACCTCGACGCCATCCTGCGGGTGTACAACCGCTACGGCCGTCGCGACAACAAGTACAAGGCGCGGATCAAGATTCTGGTCAAGGCCCTGACGCCTGAAGTGTTCGCGCAGAAAGTCGACGCGGAAATGGAACACCTTCGCGGTGGCCAGACCACGTTGACCGACGCCGAAGTGCATCGCGTGGCCAAACACTTTGTCGATCCGGACTACAAGGCTCTGGACAACCAGACCTTGGCGTTGGCCGAGCTCGATAAAGAACACCCGGGCTTCGCGCGCTGGCGCACCCGCAATACCCTGGCCCACAAGAAGCCGGGTTATGTGGCCGTGACCCTGTCCCTGAAGCCGACTGGCGTTGCGCCGGGCGACATCACCGACAAGCAGCTCGATGCCGTTGCCGACCTCGCCGATCGTTACAGCTTCGGTCAGCTGCGCACCTCCCACGAGCAGAACATCATTCTGGCCGATGTCGAGCAGAGCCAATTGTTCGCCCTGTGGGGCGAGTTGCGCGAGCAAGGTTTCGCCACGCCGAACATCGGCTTGCTGACCGACATCATCTGCTGCCCGGGCGGCGATTTCTGCTCCTTGGCCAACGCCAAATCGATCCCGATCGCCGAATCGATCCAGCGCCGTTTCGACGACCTGGACTACCTGTTCGACATTGGCGAGCTGGACCTGAACATCTCCGGCTGCATGAACGCCTGTGGTCACCACCACGTCGGCCACATCGGCATCCTCGGGGTGGACAAGAAAGGCGAAGAGTTCTACCAGGTGTCCCTGGGTGGCAGCGCCAGTCGCGATGCGAGCCTGGGCAAAATCCTCGGCCCGTCTTTCGCACAGGAAGCCATGCCTGACGTGATCGAAAAGCTGATTGACGTGTACATCGAACAACGTACCGAAGACGAGCGCTTTATCGACACCTATCAGCGTATCGGCATCGACCTCTTCAAGGAGCGCGTCTATGCAGCGAATAATTAAGAACAACGAAGTCGTCGACGAAACCTGGCACTTGTTGCCCAAGGACTTCAACATCGACGAGATCAGCAACTGCGACGACCTGATCGTCCCGTTGCAGCTGTGGCGCGAGCACAGCCGCATGCTCAAGGCCCGCGATGGCGGCCTGGGCGTATGGCTGGATGCCGATGAAGAAGCGGAAGAAATCGGTGACGACGTGGAAAATTTCCAGGTGATCGCCCTGAATTTCCCAGCCTTCACTGATGGTCGCAACTACTCCAACGCCCGTCTGCTGCGTGACCGTTATGGTTTCAAAGGCGAATTGCGGGCGATCGGCGATGTGCTGCGCGACCAGCTGTTCTACCTGCACCGCTGCGGTTTCGACGCCTTTGCGATCCGCGCCGATAAAGACCCGTACGAAGCTCTGGAAGGTCTCAAGGACTTCTCTGTGACCTATCAGGCTGCTACCGACGAACCGCTGCCGCTGTTCCGTCGCCGCTAAGTACGCGTACAACAAAAAGCCCTGAATCGAAAATCCGGTTCAGGGCTTTTTTGTGTCCGGCGTAAGCGATTACGCGAGGGGGCTTACCAGAAGCGTTGCTGGGTCAACCGGTTCCACCAGTTCAGCAGCACGCGATCAACCGAACCGCTGGCCGCAATACCGATGCGCTCCTGCAGGCTTTTGCGTTCGGCGTAATGCAAGTGATAGAGCTCGGACTGCTTGGCTCGTTCGGCAAGGTATTCATCGCTGGTCTTGAGCTCATCCACCAGTTGCTTGTCCAAGGCCGAGACGCCTAGCCAGATTTCCCCGGTGGCCACGTCATCAATGGCCAGTTGCGGGCGATAGCGCGAAACGAAGTTCTTGAACAGCTGATGGGTGATGTCCAGGTCTTCCTGGAATTTCTCCCGGCCCTTCTCGGTGTTTTCGCCAAACACTGTCAGGGTGCGCTTGTACTCGCCGGCCGTCAGTACTTCGAAGTCGATGTCGTGTTTTTTCAACAGACGATTGACGTTGGGCAACTGCGCCACCACGCCGATCGAGCCGAGGATCGCGAACGGCGCACTGATAATCTTCTCGCCGATGCACGCCATCATGTAGCCGCCGCTGGCCGCGACCTTGTCGATGCACACGGTCAAGGGCACGCCGGCTTCACGAATCCGCGCCAGTTGCGAAGACGCCAAGCCATAGCTATGAACCATGCCGCCGCCGCTTTCCAGGCGCAGCACCACCTCGTCCTTTGGCGTGGCGAGGGTCAGCAGCGCGGTGATTTCGTGGCGCAGGCTCTCAGTGGCCGACGCCTTGATGTCACCGTCGAAATCCAGCACAAACACCCGCGGTTTGGCCTCGGGTGTCTTCTTTTGCTTTTTCTCGGTTTTAGCCTGGGACTTGCGCAGGGCCTTGAGCTGATCCTTGTCGAGCAAGGTTTGCTCCAGGCGTTCGCGCAGCCCTTTGTAGAAATCATTGAGTTTGCTGACTTGCAGCTGCCCGGCCGACTTGCGTCGACCTTTGCTGCGCAACGCCGCAAAACTGGCCAGGACCACCAGAATGGCGATCACCAGAGTCACGGTCTTGGCCAGAAAAATGGCGTATTCGAACAAAAGCTCCACAGGGACTCCTTCAATCAATGCGCGGGTTAAACACGCGCGGGATACCTCCAGCATACCCATCCGCCAGCCTGACGACCAGCCGTGAAACCTCTGGCAACAAGCCTGTAACGGGCATTTCAAACAAGCGTATGTTTTTTCATTGACAGCTCACCGCCATCCTCATAACCTCGCCAAACCTTCAACGTACCGGGATGACGCGGACGTGGGCAGCATCTACTTGATTCGACATGGCCAGGCCTCCTTCGGTGCAGACGACTATGACGTCCTGTCGCCGACCGGTATTCGCCAGGCAGAACTCCTCGGCCAGCACCTGGCTGAACTCGGTGTCAGCTTCGATCGCTGCCTGTCGGGTGACCTGCGCCGCCAGCAACACACTGCCAACAGCGCGCTGGAACAATTCGCCGCCGTCGGGATGCCGGTGCCGGTGCTGGAAATCGATTCCGCCTTCAACGAATTCGACGCCGATGCGGTGATCCGCGCCCTGCTGCCGGCCATGTTGGATGACGAGCCCCAAGCGCTGGATATCCTGCGCAACGCCGCACAAAACCGTGCTGAATTCCAACGCATCTTTGCCTTGATCATCGAGCGCTGGCTCGCCGGCACCTACGACACACCGGGCCTGGAGAGCTGGCTGGGTTTCGTCGAACGCGTGCAGGCCGGTCTGCATCGATTGCTCGAACACGCCGACAATACCCAGAAAATCGCCGTGTTCACCTCCGGCGGCACCATCACTGCCCTGCTCCACCTGATTACGCAAATGCCCGCAAAGCAGGCCTTTGAACTGAACTGGCAAATCGTCAACACCTCGCTCAACCTGCTTAAGTTTCGTGGTCGCGAGGTGGCCCTGGCTTCCTTCAACAGTCATGCACACCTGCAACTGCTGAAGGCCCCGGAACTCATCACGTTTCGCTGAGTCCGGATTATTGTGACCCTGGCTGTAATCACCCAGCTCTAATTACCCAAGAAAGGATCGAACCATGACCTCCGTAGCTGATGCCGTACAAGCAATGAAAGCCAAGTTCAACCCAGCCGCTGCTGCCGGTCTGGACCTGGTATTCGGTTTTCGCATCGACGACACCAAGAACTTCTCGCTGATCGTCAAAGACGGCACCTGCGAACTGCAAGAAGGCGAGAACCCGGACGCCCAGGTCACTCTGGTAATGGACGGCGAAACCCTGGAAGGCATCGTTGACGGTTCGACCGACGGCATGCAAGCGTTCATGGGCGGCAAACTGCGCGCTGAAGGCGACATGATGCTGGCGATGAAACTGTCCGAGCTGTTCCCGAGCTAAGCACGCCGCTCCCGTCCTTCGGGAGCACGTCTGGCTGTAAACGAATCCCGCCCCTCGTGGCGGGATTCGTCGTTTTCGCTCTCGGAAAACGGCTACCTGCGGATTTGCCGACTATATTCCTTCTGGCCGTATGCGTCAGACATCGGCTGTTTGCCCTCACTTCTTTTGGAAGAATTTTGTGGAGAGCACTGCCATGAGCCCACCTGACGACCGCGACGGATTCAACCGTCGCCGTGTACTGCAAGGCCTTACGGCAGGCGCCGTCGGTGCCTGGGTCAGCCCACTATTCGCAGGGAGTAAAACCATGCCCGATGCCCCGGCCGATCTGATTCTGTACAACGGACGCCTGCACACCGTCGACCGCAAGAAACCCCAGGCCAGTGCCGTCGCGATCAAGGACGGACGCTTCGTGGTGGTCGGCAGCGATGCCCAGGCCATGGCGCTGCAAGGCCCCGGCAGCCAGATCATCGACCTGCATGGCCGAACGGTGATTCCCGGACTCAACGACTCTCACCTGCACTTGATCCGTGGCGGTCTGAATTACAATCTCGAACTGCGCTGGGAAGGCGTACCGTCCCTGGCCGATGCCTTGCGCATGCTCAAGGATCAGGCCGATCGCACGCCAACGCCGCAATGGGTGCGAGTGGTCGGTGGCTGGAACGAATTCCAGTTTGCCGAGAAGCGTCTGCCAACGATTGAAGAACTGAACAAGGCCGCGCCGGACACCCCGGTGTTCGTCCTGCATCTCTATGATCGCGCCCTGCTCAACCGCGCGGCATTGAAAGTGGTCGGCTATACCCGCGACACGCCGAACCCGCCGGGCGGTGAGATCCAGCGCGATGCCAACGGCGACCCCACCGGCATGCTGATCGCCCGCCCCAATGCGATGATCCTTTACTCGACCCTGGCCAAGGGACCGAAATTACCGCTGGAGTATCAAGTCAACTCGACCCGCCAGTTCATGCGCGAACTCAATCGGCTGGGCGTCACCAGCGCCATCGATGCCGGCGGCGGATATCAAAACTATCCGGACGATTATCAAGTCATTCAGCAACTGGCCAAGGACCAACAACTCACGGTGCGCATTGCCTACAACCTGTTCACTCAAAAACCCAAGGAAGAGCTGACCGATTTCAAAAACTGGACCAACACTTCCCATTACGGTCAGGGCGATGACTTCCTGCGGCACAACGGTGCCGGGGAAATGCTGGTGTTCTCGGCAGCGGATTTCGAAGACTTCCTCGAACCCCGCCCCGACCTGCCGCAAACCATGGAACAGGAGCTGGAGCCGGTGGTGCGGCATCTGGTGGAACAACGCTGGCCCTTCCGCCTGCACGCCACCTACAACGAATCCATCAGCCGCATGCTCGACGTGTTCGAGAAGGTCAACCGGGATATTCCATTCGACGGTTTGCCGTGGTTCTTCGATCACGCCGAAACCATCAGCCCACGCAATATTGAACGGGTCAAAGCCCTCGGTGGCGGCATCGCCATCCAGGACCGCATGGCGTTCCAGGGCGAGTACTTTGTCGACCGTTACGGCGCGAAAGCAGCCGAAGCGACACCCCCGATCGCGCGCATGCTGGCCGAGGGTGTGCCGGTGGGCGCGGGCACCGATGCCACGCGCGTGTCTAGCTACAACCCCTGGACCTCGCTGTACTGGCTGGTCAGCGGCCGCACCGTCGGCGGGCTAGCGCTGTACCCGCAAGGCTTGAGCCGCGATACGGCGCTGGAACTGTTCACCCACGGCAGCGCCTGGTTTTCCTCCGAACAAGGCAAGAAAGGCCAGATCAAGGTCGGGCAACTGGCGGATCTGATTGCATTGTCGGCGGACTACTTTCACATCGAAGACGAAGCCATCAAATGGATCGAGTCGGTGCTGACCATTGTCGACGGCAAGATCGTCCATGGCAGCGTCGAGTTCGAAAAGCTGGGGCCACCTCCAATTCCGGTGGTGCCTGAGTGGTCGCCCGTGGTGAATGTACCGGGACACTGGAAACCATTGGCGCCGCTGACCGCACAAGTGCACCAGTGTGTGGGCGCTTGCGCGGTGCATGCCCACAGCCATGAGCGGGCGCGGTTGTCGTCGGCGCCGGTCAGTGACTTTCAAGGGTTCTGGGGGGCGTTTGGCTGTTCGTGTTTTGCGTTCTGAAAAAGAAAAGATCGCAGCCTGCGGCAGCTCCTACAGGATTGATGTTCACCCGCAATATTTCGGTGAATATAAATCCTGTAGGAGCTGCCGCAGGCTGCGATCTTTTGATCTTCAGCCCCAGTATTCCCCACATACATTTGAAGCAATAAAGAAATCAGGATCCACTCACCCACAGAAATAAGCCGCTCGGCCGCCAATGAAACACCCACTGACACAAGCTTGACCTCGATCAGTTGTTCCCCACCGCACAATCACTACCATCACGCTTCCATCGAAGGCCACGGACGGCTCATTGGGAGCCTGTTGGCCCGTCATTCTCAAGGAAGAGTCAATCATGCGGTCATTGAAAATCATTCTGCTGGCGTCAGCCTTCAACGGGCTGACCCAACGGGCCTGGCTGGACTTGCGTCAGGCCGGCCACTCGCCCAGCGTGGTGCTATTCACCGATGCAGACACCGTGTGCGAGCAGATCGAACACTCCGGCGCCGATCTGGTGATCTGCCCGTTCCTCAAGGACCGGGTACCGCAACAGTTGTGGAGCAACCGCCAGCGTCCCGTGGTGATCATTCACCCGGGTATCGTCGGCGACCGTGGCGCCAGTGCACTGGACTGGGCGATCACCCGTGAACTCAGCCGCTGGGGCGTGACAGCGTTGCAAGCGGTGGAGGAACTGGACGCCGGGCCGGTCTGGGCCACCTGTGAATTCAACCTTCCCCAAGGCTTGCGCAAATCCGAGTTGTACAACGGGCGCGTCAGCGATGCGGCGATCTCCTGCATCCGCGAAGTCGTGGAAAAATTCATCGCCGGTTTCATTCCGGTGCCCTTGGATTACAGCCAACGCCATGTGATTGGCCGCTTGCAGCCGAACATGAAGCAAGCTGACCGATCCTTCAGCTGGCACGACAGCTCACGCTTCATCCAACGCTGCATCGATGCGGCCGATGGCCAGCCCGGCGTATTGGCGAGTCTGGCCGGCGGTCAGTATTACCTGTATGACGCTCACCTGGATTCGCGCAACGGCACGCCGGGGGAGATTCTCGCGGTGCATGACGATGCGGTGCTGGTGGCGACCGGTGATACCAGCCTGTGGATCGGCTCGCTGCGACACAAACCCCAGCCCGGTGAAGAAACGTTCAAACGTCCGGCCCGGCATGTGCTCGCCGAACAGCTGGCGCAAGTGCCGACCCTTGATTGGTCGATCGCTTCCCTGCCCTTCAACAATGAGTCCTATCAACCGATCCGCTATCGCGAATCAGGCCATGTCGGCGAACTGACCTTCGAGTTTTACAACGGCGCGATGAGCACCGAACAGTGCCAGCGACTGGTGGAAGCTCTGCGCTGGGTCAAGTCCCGGGATACCCAAGTGCTGCTGATCAAGGGTGGACGCGGCAGTTTCTCCAACGGCGTGCACCTCAACGTGATCCAGGCCGCAGCGGTTCCGGGGCTGGAAGCCTGGGCCAATATTCAGGCGATTGATGACGTCTGCCAGGAGTTGCTCAGCGCCCGGCAACTGGTGATCAGCGGCTTGACCGGCAACGCCGGAGCTGGCGGCGTGATGCTGGCGCTGGTTGCCGATATTGTCTTCGCCCGATCCGACATCGTGCTCAATCCCCATTACAAAACCATGGGCCTGTACGGTTCCGAGTACTGGACCTACAGCCTGCCTCGCGCTGTCGGCCAGGCAATGGCGGAAAAACTCACGGAAGATTGCCTGCCGATCAGCGCCACCCAGGCCTTGCAACTGGGCATGGTCCAGGAAATCGGCCCGCGCTGCCTCGACGAGTTTGGCCTGTGGTTGTTACAGCGGGCCAATGGTGCGTTGAGTGATCCGGCTTATCAGGCGGTGCGCGAGCGTAAAAGCCAGCTCGATAATCAACTGATGCAGCACTGTCGCAATGCCGAGCTGGAAGAGATGCAGCTGGACATGGTGCAGAACCGCAAACAGTTTGCCGAAAAGTGCCGAAATTTTGTGTTCAAGCGCAAGGCGTGTGGCACGCCGCAGCGGTTGGTGGCGCAGTGGGCGACTGTTCAGGAAGTCGAATTGGCCGATTGATTCGCGGTGCCTGACAGGACCTCTTCGCGAGCAAGCCCGCTCCCACATTGAATGGGTGTTGGGCATAGATATTTGTAACATCGCAGATCGAATGTGGGAGCGGGCTTGCTCGCGAAGAACGATAACGCGGTATCGGAAGACAAATGCTGCTCTTACAATGCCCGCACCTCCCACATCGGCCAGCCCATGGACATCGACCTCGCCCGCACCTTTCTGGAAATCGTCCGCCACGGCAGCCTGGCCGCGGCGGCTGAAAAGTTGCACGTCACCCAGACCGCGATCACTGCCCGCGTGCAGAAGCTCGAAAGTCAGCTCGGCAGCACGCTGTTCGTGCGCAACCGCGCCGGGGCGCGCCTGACGCCGAACGGTGAGGCCTTTGTGGTTTACGCCAATCAACTGGTGCAGACCTGGGAAGCGGCGCGCCGGGACTTGCCGCTGCCCGAGGGCTACCGCGACGTGCTACACATCGGTGGCGAAGTCAGTCTGTGCAACCCGTTGATGCTCAGTTGGGCCGGCGAGCTGCGCGAGAAAATTCCCAGCCACGCTTTGCGCATGGAAATCCGTGACGGCGAAAACCTCCTGCGCCAACTGGAGCTGGGGGTGCTGGATGCGGCGCTGGTCTATCAGCCCGAGTACTGGCCACGCCTGCAAGTCGAGCAGGTGCTGGAAGAAAAACTCATCCTGGTACGCCTGGCCGGACAGCCCGATCCTTACGTGTATATCGACTGGGGCCCGGACTTCCGTCGTCAGCACGATGCCGCACTGCCAGAAAAAGCCAAGGCGGCCTTGAGCTTCAACCTCGGACCGCTGGCCTTGCAATACATTCTGGAAAACGGCGGCAGCGGCTATTTCCGCACCCGCGTGGTCCAGAGCTACCTGGAAAGCGGCGTGCTGGAGCCAGTGCCCAAAGCCCCGGAGTTCAGCTACCCGACCTACCTGGTCTACTCCCGGGACCGTGACTCGGCGACCCTGCAACGAGCCTTCGATTTGCTGCGCGAAGTGATCAAGACGGACGACGACTGGTCCCAGCGCTGGAACCCCTTGACCTGACGCCAGGCGTCTTGCACCGGAGCATGGCGCATGTGTCCTCAAGGTTGGGCCAGCCTCTGCGGCGGGATCGACTAATCTGCTGGTTATAACAATAACCACAGGTGAACGCAGTGAGGCAGACCACCGAAGCATTCCGCGCGCGCTACCGTGCCGATATTCATCCGCTCTACAACCCCTGGCTGCATGGCGCCTTTGTGTTGCTGTTCGGTTTGCTGGCCATCGGCGCGTTCTGGAGCACCGTGCATCAGGTACACCCCCTGGAATGGCTGACGGTGCCGCTGACCCTGTTGTTCTTCAACTTCGGTGTCTATGTCGTACATCGGCATCTGGGGCACCACAAAAAACGCTTGGCGCGAATGTTCTACGCCCGTCACGCCGGTGACCATCACAGCTTTTTCACCCCCAGCCACATGACCTACGACAGCGCCCGGGACTGGCGGGTGATTCTGTTTCCGGCCTGGCTGATCGTGTTGCATACCCTCGTCATCACCACGCCCGCCTGGTGGCTGTTGGCTCAGATCAACGGCAACGTCGCAGGGCTGTTTAGCGGCTGTATGGTCCTCGGCTACCTGACTTATGAAGTGTTCCATGCCTGCGAACATCTACCACCCGGCAACCCGCTGACACGTCTGCCATGGATCCGCCAGATGCGCCGTCTGCACGCATTGCACCATCGCCGCGAGCTGATGCAGGAGCGCAATTTCAATATCGTGTTTCCGCTGATGGACTACCTGTTCGGCACCTTGTACTGGGAACCGGAGCAAGCGCCTCTGCACCTGACGAGAGCGCCCATGACCCGTCTGCAGCACTCAGTCGACATCGCTGGAAATCCGCTCGCCGTGCTCGCCTACGCCAGCACCGCGACACGTTGGCCGGAGTGGCATCCGTCCTCCCTCAAGGTCGATGGCCAGAGCGGCCCGCTGTATGCCGGTGCGCGGTTCGAGGAAGACATTCGGGCCGGCGGGCGTGAGGGGCATTTGCGCTGGGAGGTCGACGAATACCTGCCCGGTCGCCGCTGGAGCGCTCGGGCTTGGGGCGATCATGGACTGTCGCTGGTGGTGACTTACGAGTGCGAGGCTTTTGGAGACGGCACGCGGTTTGTCCGCACCCTGGAATATTGCTTCAGCGGTGTAGGAATGCGCATCGCCAATCGATTGTTGCTCAAGCGGCGCATCGAGCGTGAATCAGCGCAATCGATGCTGGCATTACGCGAGATGGCGCAAAAACATCTGGCCTCGACAGGAGTCACCGCGTGAAAAGAACTTTCAAATTTCGCCATTTATTGTTGCTGTTGATCATTGTGGTTGGCGGCTTCCTGTTGTTATTACCCACCAAAGTCCAGCCGATCGCCTGGACACCGTCACCGGCGCCCTCCCTCATCGATGGCATCTACACAGACAATCAGCGCCTCAAAGGCGTGGAACGTGTCGGCGCCGCTGACATCGACGGTCCAGAGGCGTTGCTGCTGGAGGAAGACGTCCTCATCACCGGCCTGCATGACGGTCGGTTGATTCGCACCAGCCTCGACGGCAAAACCACCAAGGTGCTGGCCGATACCGGTGGCAGGCCATTGGGCCTGGCGCGACACCCCAATGGTTTGCTGGTGATCGCCGATGGGGTCAAAGGTTTGCTGTCGCTCGATGCTCAAGGCCGGTTGATTGCATTGAGCACCACGGCCAACAACGTGCCCTTCGGTTTTACCGATGACGTGACCATCGACAAGGCCGGGCATTACGCCTATTTCAGCGATGCTTCCAGCCGCTGGGGTTACGGCAAGGATGGCGAGGCGATCATCGAGCACGGCGGCGACGGTCGCTTGCTGCGTTATGACTTCCAGACCGGCACGACGACGGTCTTGCTGGATAAGCTGGAGTTCGCCAACGGCGTGACCCTGGGGCCTGACGATGCGTTTGTGCTGGTCAACGAAACCGGCGCCTATCGCATCAGCCGCTATTGGCTGACCGGACCGAAAGCCGGGACCCACGATCTGTTCATCGACAATTTGCCGGGGCTGCCGGACAACCTGGCATTCAATGGTCGCGACCGTTTCTGGGTGGCGCTGTATGCACCGCGCAATGCGCTGCTCGACGCCACGGCGCCCTACCCTCTGGTACGCAAGATGATCGTGCGCGCGATGACGGTCCTGCCCATTCCGGTGGAGAACCGCGCCTTCGCCCTCGGCCTGGACCTCCACGGCAAAGTGATTGCCAATCTGCAGGACGCCAGCAGCGGCAACTACTCACCCATCACCACCGTGCGCGAGTATGGGGACTGGTTGTATCTGGGGTCGCTGAAAGCGCGGCACATGGCGCGGTTGCCGTTGAGTACGGCATTAAAATAGGGCGTGGCAGCCAAAAAAAGATCGCAGCCTTCGGCAGCTCCTACATTGGGCCGGCGTAGGAGCTGCCGAAGGCTGCGATCTTTTGATCTTGAATTGTTCAGTCACTGGTCATCGGGACTCGACATAACGCCTCAGGACCGTGTCTGAAGTTGCTGGACGATCTTGTCCTTCACTTGCAAGCGCTTCTCTTTGAGTTTCTTCAGTGCCTCATCGCTGGGCGCATCTGATTGTGCGGACTCGGCCTTCAACACCTCGGCGTCCGCCTGCGAATACTTGTTGATCAGTGAATCCAGTAACGGATCCTTGGTGCGTTTTTGCTGGATTTCTTCCTTTGAAAGTTTCAGATCCTGATACAGATCATGAGTCACCGGCATGGAACACCTCCGTTTGTTAATCGGTAGCAAACGCGATCGATTGCGCTCACCAGCTATCAGAATGGCCTCGCTTGCCCTGTTCTGTCGACCGTCTATCAGACCAGCGGTGTCCGTTCGTCGTCCTGTCGCAAATGCGATAAAACCTTTGTTCGAAAGCCGGCCTCCATTGATTAACGATCATCCGGATCGCCCATATAAACCTGAGTGGAGAATGACCAATGGACGGATTCAATCTGCGTCACCTCGCCCTGGCCGTTGCCTTGAGCACCAGCATGGGCACAGCTTTCGCTGCCGACTCCAATGACTTCGTCGATGACGCCACTGCCGGTGGTATCGCGGAAGTCGAAACCAGCAAATTGGCCCTGGAAAAAAGCTCATCGGCTGACGTCAAGGCGTTTGCCAACATGATGATCACCGATCATTCCAAAGCCAATGATGAACTGGCGGCACTGGCGAAAAAGCATGACATTGAGGTGCCGGACACGACGACGTTGGTCAAACAGGCCAAGGAAAAAATTCTCGACTGGCGCGATGAATCCTTCGACAACGCCTATGCAAACAATCAGGTAAAGGCTCACGAAGAAGCCATTGAACGGTTCAAAAAAGAAGCCAACACAGTGACGGACGACAAGACCAAAGGCGCCACCGAACTCAAGGCTTTTGCACAAAAAATGTTGCCGGCGCTGGAAAAACACCTGGGTATGGCGAAAAAACTCCAGGCCGCTCATCCCGACAAATAAGCCCCACAGGAACAAGGCTTGCCCGGTAATCGCTCATCGCGGGTAAGCCTTGATGCCGGTCGGTTAGCCCTTGTAGGAGCGAGGCTTGCCCGCGAACAAGACCCCGCGGTGTATCAGGTACCCCGCGTCATCGTTCTTCGCGGGCAAGCCTCGCTCCTACAGAGGCGCAGCATCAACCACCCAGCACGCTGCGGATCATGCTCAACAGTGCTTCAGGGCCATAGGGTTTGCTCAGCAGATAAGTGTCGGAGCTGAGTTGGTGATTGCGCGAAATAATGTCCCGGGTGTGCCCGGAGGTAAACAGCACCGCCACCGGAGGGTTCTGCACCTTGGCCCAAGCGGCCAGGTCTGAGCTTTTGATCAGACCGGGCATGACCACATCGGTGAAGATCAGGTCCACCGCCACGCCATCGAGCAACATCTGCATGGCCAAGTCACCGTTGGCCGCAGTCAGGACCTGATAGCCCTCCTCACACAACAAGTCCACCGCCGAGCCACGCACTGCTTCATTGTCCTCAACCACCAGAATGGTTTCGTGCCCGCCTCGGTGCAGCAGATCATGGCGCGTTGTTTCACCGGGCAACGGGCGCAGGCTGCGCGGGAAATACAGCTGCACCCGAGTGCCCTGTCCGACGACGCTGGAAATCTCGATATGCCCATCGCTCTGTTTGACGAAACCGAACACCATGCTCAAACCCAGGCCGGTACCCTGGCCGTCAGCCTTGGTGGTAAAGAATGGTTCGAAGGCCTGTGCGAGCACTTGAGGCGGCATGCCGACACCCGTGTCAGCCACCGCGACGCAAACATAGTCGCCAGCGACGATGCCTTTGCCCGCGCAAAACTTGTGGTCGAGGGCAATGTTCTCGGCGCTCAGGGCAATGGTCCCCTCGCCGTTCATCGCGTCTCGGGCGTTGATCGCGAGGTTGAGAATGGCGTTTTCCAGTTGATTGCGGTCCACGTAAAAATGCCAGGGATCGTCAGGCGCCGTCATCTTGATCTGGATGGTTTCCCCCAGCGCCCGCTGTAACAATTCCCCCAGGCCTTCGAAGATCTGCCGTGGATCGCAGACCGCCGGCGACAAAGGCTGACGACGGGCGAATGCGAGCAATTGCGAAGACAGTTTGGCACCGCGCTCGACTGCGGCAATCGACGCACTGACCCGGCGTTGCACGTTGGCGTTGTCCGGCTCGTGACGCGCCAGCAAATGCAGGTTGCCGGCGATGACCTGCAACAGGTTGTTGAAGTCATGGGCCACGCCGCCGGTAAGACCGCCGATAGCTTCGAGTTTTTGTGACTGGCGCAACTGCTCTTCGGCCGCCAGCCGCGCTTCGACTTCGTCGGCGACTCGCTGCTCCAGGTTGCGGGTGAATTTGAGCAAGGACTCTTCGGCGGTCTTGCGTTCGTGGATATCGATCAATACCCCGGGAAAGCGGAACGCCTCGCCTTGCTCATCGAACTCGCAACACCCGCTGGCAAGCACCCACAGGTAACTGCCATCGGGACGCAAAACCCGGTATTCGGCGTTATAGGGTATGCCGGTTTCCACCGATTGGTTGATCCGCTCCTGAACCCAACTGCGGTCGTCGGGGTGAATCTGCATCTCGGCGATGAGCGGTGGCAGGTTGGCCAGGTCCTGGTCGGGCGGGTAGGAAAATGTGCGGGCGAAGCGTTCGTCGGCAGACAGCACGTTAGCCTTGATGTCCCAGACGAATGAGCCGAGCAAAGCCCCGGCATTGAGCGCCAGGCGAACTCTTTCATTGTCGGCGCGATAAGCGCTTTCGGCTTCCTGGCGGCGGCGCTCGGAAATCACATGGTCAGTGGTATCGACCACCATCGCCATGACCCCGGCGGGGTGCCCGTCGTCATCGGCGACGGGGCTGTAGTAAAGATCCATCCAGACGTCTTCGGGTACGCCGTCACGCAACAGCACCAGGGCTTTGTTGTGATAGGACAAGGTACCGCCCGCAAGGCAGGTGTCCACCACGTGCCGATTGAATTCGGCGACCTCTGGCCAGCCCAACTCCACCGGGGAACCCAGCAGGTAAGGATGGCGCCCACCGGCAAATCTCGAGTAGGCATCGTTATAGATCATGTAACCGGGCCGCCCCCACAGCATCACCATCGGCAGGGGTGAGGCGAGTAATAACTGCACCGCGCTGCACAGGCTCCCGGGCCAGGTATCGATGCTTCCAAGCTCGGTCAGGCTCCAGTCGAACGCGCGAATGCGTCCGGCCATTTCGCCGCTCCAGCCGGTACATCCGTGGCTATTGTCTAGAAACTGCATCGACTGGCCTATGTCCTGTGAGTGACATGTTTTCAGGCAGTGCAACGGCATGAGAAGACGGTGCGTGCCCGTTTGTTTCGAGCACCGCCGACGCCAATGGTTTCATAGAGGTATAGCTTATTCTCGAGCGGCTCTTGTCGGGGCCGTATTTCGGCGAACGTGATTGCTTCTGTAGGAGCATATGATCAGGGTCAGCGGAAATCCCGGCTGCGTACATGGATACCGTCGAGCAATGAACTCAGGTCGCTCAAGCGCCCGGCAATCAGGTGTCGCACCTCGCCTTCCTTTTCCCAGCGCCCATCGACCTTGAGCAATTGCGAGCCAACCAATACCTGTCGTTGCCGTTCGGCCAGGTCACGCCAGACCACCACGTTGACGTTGCCGAACTCGTCTTCAAGCGTCACGAAGGTCACGCCGCTGGCAGTGCCCGGGCGTTGCCGGCCGGTGACCAACCCGGCGACGCTGACCGGTCGGCCGTGCTCGACATCCATAAGTTCTTTCGAACTGCGGCAACGCCGGGCTTTTAATTCCCCCCGCAGCAATGCCAGCGGATGCGGGCCGAGGGTAGTGCCGACACTGTTGTAATCGGCTTGCAGGTCCTCGCCCACGGTGGGTTTGGGCAGAGACACCGCTGGCTCTTCCTGACTCGGCAAACCGGCAAACAAGCCGAGCTGCTTCTGCACCCCCGCCACCTCCCAGCGCGCCCGATGCCGGTCACCGGCCAATCCGCGCAACGCACCGGCATCGGCCAGTTGCTCCTGGGCGCGAGCATCAAGTCGCGCCCGTTCGCCAAGGTCGGCGATGTCGGCAAACGCCCCTTTCGACCGTGCGACTTCAATGCGCCTGGCATCGTCCTCGCGAAAGCCTTTGATCATCCGCAACCCCATGCGAATGGCCGGTTGCGCGTCGGTGATCGGTTCCAGGCTGCAATCCCAGTCACTGGCCCGCACGTCCACCGGACGAATCTGCAAATCATGTCGGCGGGCGTCCTGAAGAATCTGATCCGGGCTGTAGAAACCCATGGGCCAGCTGTTGATCAGCGCACAGGCAAAGGCTGCCGGCTCGTGGCATTTCAACCAGCAACTGGCGTAGGTCAGCAAGGCGAAACTGGCGGCGTGGGATTCGGGAAAGCCGTAATCGCCGAAGCCTTTGATCTGCTCGAAAATCTGCGCGGCGAACTCCGCCGTGTAGCCGTTTTTCTTCATTCCGTCCGCCAGGCGTTCCTTGTGCGGTTCCAGTCCGCCGTGGCGTTTCCAGGCGGCCATGGAACGGCGCAATTGATCGGCCTCGCCGGGGCTGTAGTCGGCGGCGACAATCGCAATCTGCATCACCTGTTCCTGGAACAGCGGCACGCCCAATGTACGCTCCAGCACCGCTTCGAGTTCTTTCGACGGGTAGATCACCTCTTCTTCGCCCTTACGCCGCCGCAGATAGGGATGCACCATCCCGCCCTGAATCGGCCCCGGCCGAACGATCGCCACCTCGATCACCAGATCGTAGAAATTCTTGGGCTTGAGCCTTGGCAACATCGACATCTGTGCCCGGGATTCGATCTGGAACACCCCGATGGTGTCCGCATGGCCAATCATCTCGTAGGTTTGCGGGTCTTCGGCCGGCACCGTCGCCAGGCTCAGGTCACGGCCACGGTGCCGACGCAGCAGGTCGAAACAGCGGCGAATCGCGCTGAGCATGCCCAGCGCCAGAATATCGACCTTGAGCAGCCCGACCGCATCCAGATCGTCCTTGTCCCACTGGATGATGGTGCGCTCGGCCATGGCGGCGTTTTCCACCGGCACCAGGCTGTCCAGGGGCTGCTCGGAAATCACGAAACCGCCAGGGTGCTGGGACAGGTGCCGGGGGAAACCGATCAACTGCCCCGTCAAGCTCAGCACCCGGCGCAACACCGGGCTGTCGGGATCGAAGCCGCCTTCGCGCAGGCGCTCGACGGGTGGTGCCTGATCACTCCAGTGGCCGCAGCAGTCGGCCAGGGCGTTGACCTGATCCGGCGGCAAACCCAGTGCCTTGGCCACATCGCGCACTGCGCCGGCCCCATGGTAAGTGCTGACCACCGCCGTCAACGCCGCGCGGGCCCGACCATAACGCTGAAACACGTACTGCAGGACTTCTTCACGCCGCTCGTGTTCGAAATCCACGTCGATGTCCGGCGGCTCGTTGCGCTCTTTGGAGAGAAAACGCTCGAACAGCAGCGTGCTCCGCTCCGGATCGATTTCCGTGATCCCCAGCACGTAGCACACCGCCGAGTTCGCCGCAGAACCGCGCCCCTGACAGAGAATGTGTTGCTTGCGGGCGAAATTCACAATGTCGTGAACCGTCAGGAAATAACTTTCGTACCCCAACTCGGCAATCAGCTGCAGTTCCTTGTCGATCTGCGCCAACACCTCGGCTTTAGGGCCTTTTTCCCAGCGCCACCGAACACCCTTTCCTGCCAACTCCCGCAACCAGGACGTGGCCGTGTGACCTTCAGGCACCAGTTCCCGGGGATATTGATAGCGCAACTGACCGAGGTCGAACGTGCAGCGCCGGGCGATGTTCAGCGTTTCGTCGAGCAGTGCCTGCGGATAGAGATCGTGCAAGGCGTCGAGGCTGCGCAGATGCCGTTCGCCATTAGGGTGCAGACGCAACCCGGCCTCGGCCACCGATAGGTGATGGCGGATCGCGGTCATGGTGTCCTGCAAGGCACGCCGGCCGCGGGCGTGCATGTGCACATCGCCGCTGGCCACCGCCGGGATCCGCAGTTCCCGCGCCAGGGTCAGCAGCGCCGCCAGTCGCCGGGTGTCATCCTGCCCGCGATGTAACTGAACGCTCAGCCACAGGCGCTCGGCGAAAGTCTGCTTCAGCCAGTGGCCCTGCTCAAAGTCATCGACGGCGTCCGGCACCCACAACGCCAACAGCCCCGGCAACGGCTCGCCGAAATCCTCCCGCAGCACCTGATACTGGCCTTTCTGCGTGCGGCGTCTGGCGCGGGTAATCAGTCGGCACAGGGTTTGGTAACCCTCGAGGTTTTCCACCAACAGCACCAGTTTCGGGCCGTCTTCGATGCGTATTTCACTGCCGATGATCAGCGGCAATTCCACAGCCTTGGCCGCCTGCCAGGCACGGACGATGCCCGCCAGGGTGCATTCGTCGGTGATCGCCAACGCTTGATAGCCCTGCTTTTTCGCCCGTTGAAAAAGCTCAAGCGCACTGGAAGCACCGCGCTGGAAACTGAAGTTCGACAGGCAGTGCAGTTCGGCATAGTCGACACTCATGCGAACCAGCCTTGCAGCCACAACGGACCGCCTTCACCCACCGCCCGATAGGCCCAGCCCTGCTGACCGGAGCGGGTTTCGATCAGATAGTAATCGCGACGCACATCGTCGCCATCCCACCAGCCCGACTCGATGCGTTCCGGCCCCATGAGGATGCGCGTCGAACCTTCGTGTACTGCCTGCGGTTCAGTCAGTAGCCAGCCCGGGCGTTGCACGGCAGGCAGCACCTCACAAGTCTGGCTGTCGACACTAGCCTGCCACGCGCATTCCGGCCGGTGATCGGCCTGGAACCGCAAGCCTTGCACCGCGTCATCTCCCAATCGCGCGCGCAAGCGTTCGCGCAGTTGCTCCCAAGGCAAGGATTGCTGCGGACGATCATCGAACAGTTCCTGGTACTGGGGCACAAAGGCCGGTAGTTCTTCGGCGCGCAGACGAAAACCGCGCACCGGCGCCTCGACCTGAACCTGTTCCAGCCGCCCCCGGGCCAATTCGAACAACATCGCCGGATCGCGCTCGGCGCTGAGCAGGCCGACCTTGATCAGCGTGTCTGGCAACCCGGAGTGCTCCAGGAGCAGGTCAAAACGCTGCACACCGCTGTCCCGCCCGCAGAGGAACGCCGCCAGATCGCCGGTCAGCCTGCGCAACGGAAACAGCAATGCCTGATGGGATTGCACATCGAAATTAAGCTCGATGCGCACATCGAAACGGTCCGGCGGCAGGTAAAACGCCAGCGCCAGCCGTCGCTCGCCGAACAGGGTGTCCAGATGCTTGAGCACCTGAGCCTCGAAACGCCGGGCCAGGCTATGTCGTGGCAGCGTTTGCACCTGACTCAAGGTGCGCAGCCCCATGCGCGACAATGCCGTGGCAACGCTTGGCTCCAGAGCGATCCGGTCAACGGGCAACTGCCCCAGGTGGTGCTGCAAAGCGTCATTGTCCGGCACCACCAGACCGTCATAAACGTTGGCCAATACCCGCGCCGCCACCGGGTTGGGCGCGGCGACAATCCGGTGACGAAACCCCAGCTCGCCGAGTTCGGCCCGCAACCGCGCCTCGAACTGCGGCCAGGGCCCGAACAAGCCCAGGCTGGATTCGATTTCAAACACCACGGCTCGCGGGTAATGCACGCTGACCTGAGAGCTGAATCGATAGGCCCAGGCAGCCAGAAACTGCTGCCAGTGTTCGATCTCCGTTGCGTCGTATTCGGCGGTGACAAAACCTTTGCTCAAGGCCTGAGCGGCGGTCATCGACTGGCCGGGCCGCAAGCCCAGCGCCCGCGCCGAACCGTTGACCGCTTGCAGCACCCGACGCTGGGCCGGACCGGTCAGCAGCGCCAGCGGTTCGTTGGGGTCGGGGCGCTGACGCAGTACCGCGTCCAGCGCCAATTGCGGGAAGAGAATGCAAACCCAGCGCATGGCAACCTCAATGCCCGACGGCAAAGGCAATCGGCGCCGAACGGGCCAGCCCGCCCCGGCACTTGAGCACCCGCAACTGAGCAGGTTTGGCGTCGATGGCGATGCGCAGGGCCGCTGGCGACGGGTTGATGGCTTCACTGATCGAGCGATAGGCGAACGCCAGGGTCTGCCCTGTTTCCGCTGCCACCTGCAAACGTCGCAACGCTCGATCGTCGGCTTTGTGCGGCCAGCACAACACCGCCCCGCAACTGCCCGAACGCAGGCATTGTTCCGCCGCCCACAGCGCATCGCGCTCGCTGGCCTGGATGATCGACAGTTGCCGCAGATCGACCCCGGCGTTCTGCCAGGCCTGGGGATACGGCACGTAAGGCGGCGCCACCAGCACGATGCGCTCACCTGCCGCCGACAGCCGCGCCAGCGCCGGCCACACCAGTTGCAACTCACCCACGCCCTGCCCGGCCAGCAGGATTTCAGTCAGCGCCGCTTCCGGCCAGCCGCCCGTGGGCAATGCCGCATCCAGCGCCGCATGCCCGGTGGGTTGTGGGCTGACGGCCGGTGGCGCAGGCCGGCCCTTCCAGACCTGGCCACCATTGAACAGCGTATCCAACGCAACGACGGCGCCCATCACCCTTGCCTCACCAGACCGCAAAACACCCCTTCGATGGCCAGATCCTGATCGGCTCGAACAATGATCGGCTTGTAAGCCGGGTTGCGCGGTAACAGGCGAACAGAATCGCCGACCCGCTCAAAACGCTTGATGGTGACTTCGCCATCGAGCCGCGCCACCACAATCTGACCGTTGACCGCTTCGGGATTGCGCCGCACACCCACCAGATCACCGTCGAGAATGCCGTCCTCAATCATCGAATCGCCCTGCACCCGCAGCATGTAATCCGGCACCCGCGAGAAGATCGACGGATCAAGCAGCAAACGGCTGTGGACTTCGGCATCGGCACCGATCGGCGCACCGGCCGCCACTCGACCGAGTACCGGAACGTCCAGCAACTCGGGCCGCGGCGGTTGATTCAGCAGCCGGATACCGCGCGCCTGATGCGCATTGACCTCGATAAAACCGGCCTCGGTCAGCGCCAACACATGCTTGCGCGCCACGCTACGAGAGGCGAAGCCAAAGGCCTCGCTGATTTCAGCGAGGCTCGGGGGCTGACCGTGTTCGGCGATTCGATCGCGGATGAAGGTCAGGATGGCGGTACGGCGGGGAGTTAAAGTCGTCATGGAGTACATTTGTACTCTTTTGCGTTTTTCCTGACAAGCACTTGTAGGAGCTGTCGAGAGAAACGAGGCTGCGATCTTTTGATGTGTTTTTAAAGAACAAGATCAAAAGATCGCAGCCTCGTTTCACTCGACAGCTCCTACACAGCTCCTACGGGGGTGGGGTTAACCCGGACAGGTAGGGCCACGGGTAGATGCCGCGCTCATGGCCATCACTGAAGATCAGTTGCAGGCCGTAGCCCTGGGCATTGAGTTCGACCACGCGGATGCGCTCATCCACTTTCACCGTCAGGCCCTGCAACCGAAATGCCCGGCATTGTGAACACGGACATTGGCGGCGCAGTTCGGTGTGATCGAGTACCTGCTCACGGCCATCCGGCCAGTTCAATCGCAGCTGTTGTTTGCTCTTGGAATTACCAATCGCCACCGGGTTCATTGCAGCTGACTCAACGCAATGCGCACGGCTTTGCGCACTTCCGGGTCGCCGTCATCTTGCGCCGCCTGTAATGCGGCGATGGCGCCTTGATCGTTCAATTCGCCAAGGGCCAGGGCGGCTTCCTTGCGCAAATTGCTGATGCGATGGCCGAGGGTTTCGATCAACGCTTCGAGCGCCGGAACGTAACGCAAACGGCCAAGGCTGCGGGTGGCGCGCAGGCGGACTTGCCAGTAATCATCGCTCAAGGCTTCGACCAAGGCAGAACCGGCGTCGGCGTGGCCGACTTTGCCCAATGTGGTGGCGGCTTCTTCGCGCACTTGCCAGGCCTGGTCCTGCAACGCCTGACGCAGCGCCGGCAGCACTTGCGCATCGGACGACAGGCCGAGGGCGCCGGTGGCGGCGCGGCGGACTTCGGTGTCCGGGTCGTGGCTGGCGAGTCGGGCCAGGGCAGGCAACGCATCGAGCTGCTTGAGCCAGCCGAGTACGCCGACCGCTTCACGCCGGACA
Source organism: Pseudomonas sp. JV414 (assembly GCF_032424305.1). Taxonomy (NCBI): domain Bacteria; kingdom Pseudomonadati; phylum Pseudomonadota; class Gammaproteobacteria; order Pseudomonadales; family Pseudomonadaceae; genus Pseudomonas; species Pseudomonas sp. JV414. The sequence goes on from NZ_VYKC01000002.1 coordinate 654,463, forward strand.
TTGGCGTCCCTATCGTCCAACGCTGACAATGCCGCGGAGGCAGCCTCGGGAAAACGCAACTCGCGCAAGGCCCTGAAAGCCGCGACGCGCACGCTGATGTCGGCATGTGCGGTCCACGGCAGAATCACCCTCCCCGCCGCCTCGCTCTTGAGCAGGCTGAGGCTTTGCGCAGCGGCAGACTGCACTGCCAGCGACGGGTCGGTCAGCGCCTGGCACAGCGCTTCGACCACTGGTTCATCCTCCCAGGCTTCCAACAATCGCGCGGCTTCGGCGCGCACTTCTTCGGTCGGGTCTTCAGCCAATCGATTGACCAGCCACAGCAAGCCATCCGCCTCTTCGAGATCGGCCAGCTCGATCAAGGCGATACGACGCACGACAGGGTCTTCATCGGTCAGGCGCGGTTGCAGGGCAAGGATGTCGTCGTTATCGGTTACATCGAATAGAGAGGTCATAGGGCAAATCGCGGCAGTGGGTTTTCAGGGGGAAGTCCGAGAGGGTTCAGGCGCGGTAACTGCCGACCGTCTTCGTGACGCAGCAACTCGAGGCAATGACGCTTCAAGCGGGAAAATTCATGGCTCGTCACCAGTTCGGTGGTGCGTGGCCGGGGGAAGTCCAGGCGCAGGTCTTCGATGATTTTGCCCGGACGCGAACTCATGACCAGCAGGCGATCGGCGAGGAACAGCGCTTCGTCGATGTCATGGGTGACGAACACCACGGTGGTGCGAATTCGCGTCCAGATGTCCAGCAGCAGTTCCTGCATGTTCAACCGGGTCAGCGCATCGAGGGCGCCGAAGGGTTCGTCCATCAGCAACAGGCGCGGACGATTGATCAGCACCCGGGCGATTTCCACCCGTTGCTGCATGCCGCCCGACAGCTGATTCGGCCAACGCTCGGCAAAGCCTTCGAGGCCCACAAGGGCGAGCATTTCGTCAGCCGCTGTATGCCGTTCGGCTGTGCCGATGCCGCGCATTTTCAGGCCGAACGCCACGTTGTCGCGCACCGTGCGCCAAGGGAACAGCGTGTGTTGCTGGAAGACCATGCCATGCTGCGGCGATGGCCCCGAAACCTGCGCACCGTCGACACTCAGCGTACCGCTGCGCGGCTGCAGGTGGCCGGCCAGCGCGCCGAGCAAGGTCGATTTACCGCAACCGGACGGCCCGAGAATGCACACGAACTGTCCCGGTTCGATTTGGCAGTCGAGGCCTTGCACGGCTTCGAACGCCTGCGGGCCTTCACCGAGGACGATGGACAATTGGTGGATGTCGATCCGCCCTTCAGGACTTTGCATCACGCTCATCAGGCTTTTCCTCGTGGTCGGTGCCAAGGCGTGAATAGCCCGCCTAGGCGTTTGATCAACAGACTGCTGCCCATCCCGAGCACGCCGATCAGCAACATGCCGACCACGATGTCGGCGTAGTTCTGAATGGTGTAGGACTCCCAGGTGTAGTAGCCGATGCCGTACTGGCCGGAGATCATTTCTGCGGTCACCAGGCAGAACCACGAGGTGCCCATGCCGATGGCGAGGCCAGTGATGATGCTCGGCGCGGCGCCCGGCAGAATCACCTCCAGCAGAATCGCCCGACGCCCTGCCCCGAGGCTTTTCGCCGAGGCGATCAATCGCGGGTCGACGCCTTCGACGCCGTGCACGGTGTTGAGCAGAATAGGGAACAACGCGCCGGTGAAGGTGATGAAAACCATGGACAATTCCGACGATGGGAACATCAGGATCGCCAGGGGAATCCAGGCCACGGCAGGGATCGGGCGCAGGACTTCCAGAGGTGGCAGCAATAAATCTTCGGCCCATTTCGAACGACCGATGGCCAGGCCCAAAGCGATGCCGATGATCAGCGCCGCGAGGTAACCGGCGAAGACCCGGCCGAGGCTGCTGCTCAGGTGTTGAGCGAGCTTGCCGGAATCGCCTAGACCGAGGGCTGCTTCGATGACTGCCATGGGTGTCGGGACATTAGCGAAGGTGACCAGACCGAGGTTCCAGTGGTGAGTGGCGGCGAGTTGCCAGAACAGCAGGCAAAGCAGTAATGAGGAGGCCCGGGGGAGCCAGCGTGAAAATGATCGGGACATACATAATTTCCAATGGCGAACACATCACCTGTAGGAGCTGCCGAAGGCTGCGATCTTTTGGCGGTTTCAAAGCCACCGAAGAACAAGATCAAAAGATCGCAGCCTTCGGCAGCTCCTACATTGACCGTGTTTAAATCGCGAGCCATCGGGTACAGAGGATCGGGGTTAGCGAACGGCGACGGCCTGGGTGGTGGCGTCGGTGAAGTCGAAGACTTTGCCGCCCTGGGCCGTGGCGAATTGTTGGGCCTGGCCTTTGAGCAAGAACGCGCTGAGGCGCCCTTTCGCATCGCTGGCAAACCACGCCTGATCCGCCAGCAATTTGATCCCGCTGTCACTGGCCTGGGCATACACCGCGCGGATGTTTTTGCCTTCCTGCTTCAGGCTGGCTAACGCGGTGAAAGCCGATTCCGCCGAGGCGTATTGGCGGACTTTCGGCTCGCCACGCACCCAGATTTCCGCCACGTGGCTGAAGTCGGTAATGGTTTTACCGTCCAGCGCATCCACCGCCTTCAGAGGTGCTTGTGCGTAGTTGGCCAGTTGCGCGGTGTAGTCCAGTTTCGACGCCTTGAACGCGGCACGAATGTACTGGTCGTCGATGAAGGTATTCAGATCGAGACCACGATCAGCCTTCTTCAACAACTTGAGGGTATCGATAGCCGTGCCCACCGCCTGACGGTATTCCGGCTTCCAGCTCAGGTCCCGGGTTTGTACGCCCAGCGGACCGTGGAACAGGTAATTGACCTCGGCATCGACACCGGTGACCTTGGCGATCAGCTCGCTGTATTTTTCCGGTTCCGCCCCCAGCAGCTGATTGGCCTCGATGCTCGCGCGCAGATAGGCGACGACGATTTCCGGGTACTTTTTCGCGTAGCTCTGATCGACCAAGGCGCCGTGGAAGGTCGGCGTGTTGGCCTGGGAGCCGTCATAAATCTTGCGAGCGAAACCGCGGCTGGTGAACAGTTCGGCGAATGGCACAAAGTCGGCGTGCGCTTCGATCTTGCCGGCCTGCAGTGCGGAACCGGCGACTTCCGGCGCTTGGGCGATGATGTTCACATCCTTGAGCGGGTCCCAGCCTTGAGCCGCGACGGCGCGCAACAACATGCCATGGGCGGTGGACGCGAACGGTACGGAAATGGTCTTGCCCTTGAGCTCCGCCAACGACTGCACGCCCGACGCGCTCGGCACCACGATGCCATTGCCGCTGCCCTTGATACTGCCCGACAGCACGCTGATGAACAGGCTGTGCTTGCCCGCCGTTTCGAACGCCACACCGTTGAACGAACCTGGGAAATCGGCCATGGCGCCGAAGTCGAGTTTGCCGGCGACCATCTCGTTGGTCAGCGGCGCGCCGCTGGTGAAGTTCTTCCACTGCACGTCGTATTGGGCGTCTTTGTAGGAGCCGTCGTGAGGGAGGTATTTGTCCAGCAGACCGAGCTCGCGGATCAGCAGACCGCCGGCGGCGCAGTTGATGGTGGTGTCCTGCGTGCCGATGGCAATGCGGATGGTTTCGGCTGAAGCCGACAAGGTGAATGAGGCCAGTACCAGACCGGCTAATGCTGCACGCAACATAGGTGTATCCCCTCGAATCATTTATAGGATGTTCGTCTCCGCCACGATCAGGGCGCGGTGGGAAACGAGGGGTGTTTTGAATCGAGCGTCCGGGAGTTGCCGGATGGCTTTGTGGTTGTTTGGGCTGGCCTCTTCGCGAGCAAGCCCGCTCCCACAGGGTTCTTTGGAGTTTTCAAAATCTGAGGCACAGCACAAATCATTGTGGGAGCGGGCTTGCTCGCGAAGGCGTCCGATCAATCAATGGAGATGCCATCTGTGCCCACACTCAGCGCAACAAATAGGGTATTTCGACCTTCACCGCCCCCGTCGGGCAGTCCTTCTCACACGGCATGCAGTACCAGCATTCGTCGAACGCCATGTAGGCCTTTTGCGTGGCCGGGTTGATCGCCAGCAGGTCCATCGGGCAGACGTCGACGCACACGGTGCAGCCTTTGTGGGCGATGCATTTGTCCTCGTCGACCGTGACGGGGGCGTTGGAGCGGAAGAAGATTTCCTGGGGTTGATAGGCCATTGGCGGTTTCTCTCTTGGGTGATGCTCAGGCGGCAAAGGCACCGACCCGCAGCCGGTCGTAAGCCTGCATTTCTTCGGCGTCCAGCGGGATGATGTAAGGTTCGACGGCTTTCTTGAAACTGGTCATCGCGCCGTCATCGCCCTTCTTCAGGTGGCAATGACAGAACCACTCGCTGTCGTTGCGTTGCGGGTGGTCGACCCGATAGTGGTAAAGCCCCCAGCGACTTTCGGCGCGAAACAGCGAAGCGCGGGCGGCCATTTCGGCGCAGTCGCGGATCATGCTGACCTCCATCGCACGCATCAATTCGTGGGCGTTGTGGGCCTTGATCTGGTCCAGGTCGCGCTGGATATCGCTGAAGCGTTGCAGGCCGATTTGCATCTTCTTGGACACTTTCGGCGGTTGCAGGTAGTCGTTCACGAAGCGCCGCAGTTTGTACTCGACCTGAGCCGGCGGCAGACCGTGTTCGCGCTCCAGCGGTGCATAAACCCGAGCCTTTTCTGTTTCGATCTGATCCGCATCCAGCGCTGAAAACTCGCGCCCGGCCACAAAGTCCGCCGCGTTGGTGCCGGCAAACCAGCCGTAGGTGAATGCGCCGAGCATGTAGTTATGCGGCACCGCCGCCATGTCACCCGCCGAGTACAAACCCTTCACCGACGTCTCGGCTTTCTCGTTAACCCACACGCCGGACGCCGAATGACCGCTGCAAAAACCGATTTCGGAGATGTGCATCTCGACCATCTGCGTGCGGTAATCAGTGCCGCGATTGGCGTGAAACTGGCCGCGACTCGGGCGTTCGTTGCTGTGCAGGATCTCTTCGATGTTCTGGATGGTTTCCTCGGCCAGGTGATCGAGTTTGAGGAACACCGGGCCATTGCCGCTTTCGAGTTCCTGGTGGAACTCCCACATCATCTGCCCGCTCCAGTAGTCGCACTCGATGAAGCGCTCGCCCTTGTTGTTGGCGGTGTAGCCACCCAGCGGGCCGGTGACGTAGGCGCAGGCCGGGCCGTTGTAATCCTTGATCAGCGGGTTGATCTGAAAGCATTCGAGGTTCGCCAGTTCGGCCCCGGCGTGATAAGCCATGGCGTAACCGTCGCCGGCATTGGTGGGGTTTTCGTAGGTGCCCATCAGGTAACCCGAGGATGGCAAACCCAGACGCCCGGCGGCGCCGCAGCACAGGATCACCGCTTTGGCCTTGATCACATGGAAGTCGGCTGTACGGCAATCAAAGCCCATCACACCGTTGACCGCGCCCTCCTCGTCCGTCAGCAAGCGCGTGCAGACCAGCCGATTAGTGATGCTCACTCGCGCTCGTTTCAACTGGCGGTACAGGACTTTCTTGATGTCATGCCCTTCCGGCATCGGCAGCACGTAGGCGCCCATGTGGTGGACTTTCTTGACCGCGTAATCGCCGGTCTCGTCCTTCTCGAATTTCACACCCCAGCGGTCCAGCTGCTCGATCGTTTCGAAACTGTGGGTCGCGTAGGCATACACCGCCGCCTGATTGACGATGCCGTCGTTGGCGATGGTGATTTCCTTGGTGTACTGCTCCGGTGTCGAGTGTCGGGGAATGATCGCGTTGTTCAACCCGTCCATGCCCATGCTGATCGCGCCGCTGCGTTTGACGTTGGCCTTGTCGATCAGCAGCACGCGCAAATCGCGGTTGCGCTCCTTGGCCTTGATCGCTGCCATCGGGCCTGCGGTGCCGCCGCCGATCACGACGATGTCGTATTCCTGTTCCAGAGTGCTTCTGGTGATAGAGCAGTGGGTCATGCCTGCGCCCCTTTTTGCCGGTCGATCCGCAAGCGGTACTGGAAGGCATCGCCGCGGTAGTAAAGGTGTTCGAAGTCCAGGGGCTGGCCATCGGCGCTGTGGGTCAGGCGCTCGATGCGCATGATCGGCGAGCCGGGTTCGACGTTCAGCGCCTGGGTCAGGTCGCTGTCAGCCAGCACCGCATCGATGGCCAGATCGGCGTGCCCGAGGGCCAGGCCGCAGTCGTTTTCCAGGATCAGGAAAATGTCGCGAGTCACCAGGTCGGCCTTCTCCAGCCGCTCACCGATGTCTTTGGGCAGATACGTGATTTCCAGCGAGATCGGCTCGCGATTGATCAGCCGCACGCGTTTGATTTGCGCCACGATCTCGCCTTCAGTCACCTGTAAACGTTCGGCGACGAGCTTATCGGCGGCAATGTATTTGAAGCTACGCAGGCGGTTAATCACCTCGTAGCCGCGACCGGTCATGGACTCGGCCAGGCCTTGCAGGGTGCTGACGTTCTGGAAGGTTTTCGGTTTGGCCACGAACGTGCCCTTGCCGTGAATCTTGAAGATCAGCCCTTCTTTTTGCAGATCGCCCAGGGCTTGGCGCACGGTGATGCGGCTGACTTTGAACAACGTGCCGAGCTCGCTTTCGGAGGGCATCTGGCTGTCTTGCGGGTATTCGCCGTCGAGAATCCGAGCGCGAAGCACATCACGCAGTTGGGTGTGCAGCGGGATGCTGCTGAGGGAAAGAACGCTATCAGTCATGGAAGATCACTTGTTATAACGAGTTATGACGTGATCTTAGAGAGGCGGTGCGCGGGTTGAGAAATATTGTTTGGGCATAAGGTTAGATTCGCGCAAAACGCGAAGATCAAAAGATCGCAGCCTTCGGCAGCTCCTACAGGGGGTCGCGTACATCCGTAGGAGCTGCCGAAGGCTGCGATCTTTTGATTTATTTCTTCAGCTGCGCTTGAGGATCTGGTCCATCACCCAATCAGTCTTCAACGCCTGTTCGGCCAGCGTCGGGTGCTGAGCCCCACCACGGATGTGGGCGTTCATGCCCAGCACGTGGTGCCACTGGATGTGGTCGTGATGTTCGATGTTCAGGCTGAGGTGTTCATCGGCTTCAAGCTGTACCGGGTGTTCGTCGAACACCGAAAAGCTGATCCGGCCTTGGCTGCCGATCACCTCCACCCGGTCCTCGCGACGGTCTGCCACGAAATTCCAGCAGCCCATGCCCAACGCCCCGGAGGCAAACCGCCAACTGGCGCTGACGGCGTCTTCGGCGGCATAGAGGCCAGCCTGATGCGCGGTGAAACCGGCGACTTCGACGATGTCGCCCAGCAGGTACTGGAACAGGTCGAAGCCATGACTGGCGAGGTCGGCGAAATAACCACCGCCGGCAATCGCCGGGTCGGTGCGCCAGTTGTCTGTGCCGCCAAGGTCGCTCGGTGAAGGCGCTTTGGTCAACGTCCAGGTCAAGTGCCGGACTTCGCCGATCCGGCCCTCCTCCAGCCATTGCCGCACCTGCTGGAAGCGCGGCAACGAGCGTCGATAATAAGAAACGAACAAGTACAATCCGGCCTCGGTAAAGACCTTTTGCATCTCACGGCTTTGCCCGGCATTCAGCGACATCGGTTTTTCGACGCAGCAATGCTTGCGAGCGGCGGCCACTTGCAGGCTGTAAGCGTGATGGCTGTCGGGAGGCGTGGCGATGTACACCGCGTCCACCTCAGGGTCATTGATCAATGCGTCGGCGTCGGTGTAGGCCCGGGCAATGCCGTGGCGCGCGGCGTAATCGGTCACCGCATCCAAACGCCGCCCCATCACCGCCACCAGCGCCGAGCCGGGCGCCTTGTAGAACGCCGGCCCGCTCTTGCGCTCGGCCACACTGCCGCATCCAATCATGCCCCAGCGCACCACGCTCATAGACACTCCTTGAGGTTCAACCGATGCGCAGTGCGCGCAGGTCGAGGCGACCGTCCTTGAGCGGTGGGCACCAGTAGTAGCCGCCGGTGATCGGTCGGCTGATGCGATACAGACCGTCGGTGATGCCGTCTTCCAGACCGCTCATGCGCCGCAGCTGGGATTCGAACGCGTCGAGGGAAAAACCGAAGGCCAGGAACATCAGGCCGGCACGATCGCCTTCGATCCACGGCATCGAACGACGGACCACGAAGGCTTCGGGTGTGAAACTTTCCTGGGCGGTGCGTTTGACGTGGGCGGAGATCGGCGCGTCGTCGAGTTCTTCGTTGTCGCTCAGGCGCCGACCCATGATGTTGTCCTTCTCGTGGGACGGCATCGCGTGAAAGCCCTTCAAGTCATGCTGCCATTGCTGGATCGCGGCGAAGCTGCCACCGACCAGCCCGTCCGCGCCTTCGCTCAGTAATGCGGCCGCGACAGCGGCTTCGTCGTGAGGGTTTTCGGTGCCGTCTTCGTAACCGGTCAGGTCATGGCCGCTCATGTGGCGGAAGGTTTCGTTCATCTGCACCAGACGCAGGGCCGGTGCCAGCGCGGCTTCGATCGCATGACTGCGATTGAGCAGTTCGCCACGGTCAACACCGTGTAGCCAGCACCAGAGCGCGTGTTGGGTCGACGGGTTGTCGACGCCGACACCGACCAGCGCAGGAAAGGCACGCAGCCCGTCGATCTGCGCGTGCAGCGCCTTGACCAGGGATTCACCGAAGCCGACCACCGCCGACTTTCCGTCCACCAGGCGCATCAGGTTATCCAGCGCAGCCGGCAGTGCCTCGGCGGATTCGAGGGCGAAGAACATATGACGAGCTTGAGGCGGAACAGGGGTGGCGAGAATGCCCGGCTGGTAATAACTCATATGAACTCCTTCAGAAAGAGCGTGAAGTTTAACCGGGGGATGCTCAGTTGTGTGCGCTCAGGTCAAAAGATCAGCGGGTCATGACAATGTGTTGCGATCTTGGTAAAACGATTCAGCTATGCTGATCAGGCCTTGACCTAATAACGGAACGTAGCGATAACACCTTATCCGCATCACCCAATCCAGACGGGGTAGCGACATGACCACAGCACAAATCCTTGGCAACCTGTTTCCCTCCGCCGACAACGTCCCGGAAAAGTACCGCCTCAACGGCCAGACCGAACAGCGCGAATACCTGGTCGACGGTGAACTGAAAACCTGGTCCGGGCCCCTCGCCAAAGTCCGCAGCCCGGTGTACCTGAGCGGCGCGAATGGCGACGAACAAGTGATCCTCGGCAGCACGCCGCTGCTCGATGCCGACACCGCACTGACCGCGCTCGACGCCGCCGTCCGCGCCTATGATCGCGGCCAGGGCCTGTGGCCGACCATGCGCGTGGCCGAGCGTATCCAGCACGTCGAAACCTTCCTTGCTCGCATGCGCGAACAGCGCGAGGCGGTGGTCAAGTTGCTGATGTGGGAGATCGGCAAAAACCTCAAGGACTCGGAGAAAGAGTTCGACCGCACCTGCGACTACATCGTCGACACCATCAACGCCCTCAAGGAACTCGACCGCCGCTCCAGCCGCTTCGAACTGGAGCAGGACACCCTCGGCCAGATCCGCCGCGTGCCGTTGGGCGTGGCGTTGTGCATGGGGCCTTACAACTATCCGCTGAACGAAACCTTCACCACGCTGATTCCGGCGCTGATCATGGGCAACACCGTGGTGTTCAAGCCGGCCAAGCTTGGCGTGCTGTTGATTCGCCCGCTGCTCGAAGCGTTCCGCGACAGCTTCCCGGCCGGGGTGATCAACGTCATTTACGGCAGCGGCCGCGAAACCGTCAGTGCGCTGATGGCCAGCGGCAAGATCGATATCTTTGCGTTCATCGGCACCAACAAGGCCGCCAGCGACCTGAAAAAACTCCACCCAAGGCCTCACCGCTTGCGCGCGGCGCTGGGCCTGGATGCGAAGAACCCCGGCATCGTTCTGCCAGAGGTCGATTTGGACAACGCGGTCAGCGAAGCCGTCACCGGTTCCCTGTCGTTCAACGGCCAGCGTTGCACTGCGTTGAAAATCCTCTTCGTCCATGAAGATGTGGTCGAGGCGTTCATCGAAAAATTCAACGCCAAACTCGCCAGCCTCAAACCCGGCATGCCGTGGGACAGCGGCGTGGCCCTCACGCCATTGCCGGAGTCAGGCAAGGTCGATTACCTGCACACGCTGGTGGCGGACGCAGTCAGCAAAGGCGCAGCCCTGGTCAACCCTAACGGCGGTGAATCCCGCGCATCGTTCTTCTACCCGGCCGTGTTGTACCCGGTGAACCCGCAAATGCGCGTCTACCAGGAAGAACAGTTCGGCCCGGTCGTGCCGATCGTGCCTTACCGTCATCTGGACACCGTGATCGATTACGTCCTGGAATCCGACTTCGGCCAGCAACTGAGCATCTTCGGCACCAACCCGGTGGCGGTCGGCAGACTGGTGGACACCTTCGCCAACCAGGTCGGCCGGATCAACCTCAACGCCCAGTGCCAGCGCGGTCCTGACACCTATCCGTTCAATGGTCGCAAGAACTCCGCCGAAGGCACGCTGTCGGTACATGATGCGCTGCGAGTGTTTTCGATTCGGACCCTGGTGGCGACCAAATTCCAGGAGAGCAGCAAAGAGCTTCTCAGCGAGATCATCAGCGGACGAAACTCGAGCTTCCTGACCACTGACTACATCTTCTGAGGTCTGTTATTGCGCCGCCACCCGCCGAAGCTTCAGGCCCCACCCCTGCTGCATCCCGGCGGCGGCCAACAGAATCGCGGCGACACCGATCCATTGCAGCGGTTCCAGGCGATGGCCGAAGGCGAACCAGTCAACGAAAATCGCTGCAATCGGGTAGATGAACGACAGCGCACCGGTCAGCGCTGTCGGCAGTTTTTGAATCGCGCCGTAGAGCAGCACATACATCAAACCGGTATGCACGATGCCCAGGGTCACCAGACTGGCCCAGGCATCGGGCGTTTGCGGTATTGCCGAGAAGTGCGCAAAGGGCGCGAGCAACAGCACGCCGGTGCAGACCTGGATCAACGCAATCAGATGCGGTGGCGTACCGGTCAGGCGTTTGATGATCAGCGCGGCAATCGCGTACAGAAAGGCAGCCCCCAGCGCCAGACCAATCCCCATCAGGTAATCGTTGCCGCCCTCACCCTGCTCACCATGTGCGCTGACAATCGCCAGCATGCCGAGAAACGAAATGCCCAGCCAGAACAGTTTCTGCAGGGTGATCTTCTCGTTGAGGAACAACGCGGCAAGCCCTACCAGCATGAACGGCTGGACGTTATAAACTGCCGTGCCAATGGCAATCGAGGCGCGGGAGTAAGACGCGAATAACAGCACCCAGTTGCCGACAATCGCCACGCCGCTGAGCACGGCCAGCAAGAACGTGGTGCGGGTCAGAATGCCGGGGCGCAGGAAACCGAATGCCGCACAAATCAGCAACAACGTGCCGGCGCCGAACACGCAACGCCAGAACACTACATCCAGCACCGGTTGCCCGGACACCAGCACGAACCAACCAATGGTCCCGGAAATCAGCATGGCGGCGGTCATTTCGAATGAGCCGCGACGTAGTGTTTTGTCCATCATCAACCTCCCGTGTTTGAGCCCAAAGTATGCCAATCCACCGGGGGGCTTCTCCAGCGCAAAAAGCAGGCTAAACTCGGCTTCTGCCTTTTTTATCAAGGCTTATTCAGCCGATTGCCTAACAGGGGATTCGCCATGACCGACGACATCGACCAAGTGCTGATCAGCGCGCTGATGGAAGACTCACGCCGCTCGCTCAAGGCCCTGGCACAGATCAGTGGCCTGTCCTCGCCCAGTGTCGCCGAGCGCCTGCGCCGCCTCGAAGAACGTGGCGTGCTCAAGGGCTACACCGTCGAGATCGACCCCAAATGCTTCGGCTACCAACTCCAGGCCATCGTCCGCATCCGCCCGTTGCCAGGCCAGTTACAGGAAGTGGAGCGACAGATTCAGGCCATCCCCGAATTCACCGAGTGCGACAAAGTCACCGGCGACGACTGTTTCATCGCCCGCCTGCATGTGCGCTCGATGGAACAACTGGACACCCTCCTCGACCGCCTCAACAGCCACGCCGAAACCAACACCGCCATCGTCAAGAAGACCCCGGTCAAGCGCCGGCTGCCGCCGATGGCTTGAGTGCTGTTTTGTTGAAACCCACGAACTGAGCCAAATCACGAACAATAAAAAACCCGCCGAAGCGGGTTTTTTACTCAAGGCTGGCGATCAATCATCGCGGCTCATGATGCCGAACAGTTGCAGCAAGCTGACGAACAGGTTGTAGATCGATACATACAGGCTGATGGTCGCCATGATGTAGTTACGCTCGCCGCCGTGAATGATGGCGCTGGTCTGGAACAGAATGCACACCGACGAGAACAGCACGAAACCTGCGCTGATCGCCAGTTGCAGACCGCTGATCTGGAAGAACAAGCTTGCCAGAGTCGCGCCCAGCAGCACAAAGAAACCGGCCGTGATGAAACCACCGAGGAAGCTCATGTCCTTGCGGGTGATCAGCACATAAGCCGACAGGCCGCCAAACACCAGCGCGGTCATCGCGAAGGCCGAACTGACCACTTCCGCGCCGCCCTGCATACCCAGGTAACGGTTGAGGATCGGGCCGAGCAGGAAACCCATGAAACCGGTCAGCGCGAACGCAGACACCAGGCCCCAGGCCGAGTCACGGAGTTTGTTGGTGAGAAAGAAAAGGCCGTAGAAGCCGATCAGCACCACGAAGATATTCGGGTAGCCGACACGCATCTGCTGCGCGACAAACGCCATCACGCCGCTGAATGCGAGGGTGAGAGCGAGTAAGCCGTAAGTGTTGCGCAGGACGCGGCTAACCTCTAGCTGCTCAGCCTGCACGCTGTTATTAACTGCGTAATCCTGTTCGCGCATGGCGACACTCCTGTTGGGTTTGAAACGTTCAGTCGCAAAGATCATAACAGACGCTCTGTAACAAGCCATGCAGAGAGTTTGACAGTGTGTTTCATTCAGGTATTATGGCGCCCGCAACGCAAACGGAGGTGTGGCCGAGTGGTTTAAGGCAACGGTCTTGAAAACCGTCGACTGTAACAGGTCCATGAGTTCGAATCCCATCGCCTCCGCCATCTTATGTACGACAAAGCCCTGATTATTCAGGGCTTTTTCGTTTCTGGGGTTTGGGCGCGGCCTTCGTTTTTTGAAGGCGTTACAAAACTATTTGGTAACCGTTACAAAACTTTCCGCTTTTCTCCCTCCTCCGGCGTCCTGCCTATCGATACACAATTAAGCCTCCCTGCAATACCAAGACTGCGCGTACAGAACACCATCGACCTCTTCCAGACCACTCAGCGTGAAGCCGAGCGTTGCCATGCTAGTCAGGCGAGCATCAAGAAGCGGTCGAAGCGGTGGCGCATCACCCGGCCAGGCACCATGCCGCAGAGATGCGGTGCTGGACGTTCTTTTGAGGATGTCCGACGGTGCGCTGGCAAAAATGATATCGCCCCTTACTGGCTCGGCACTGGCGATATCCCTTTTCGCTCTGGCGACACCGCCCTCTCTCATGGGCACAATCAGGAAAAGCATTGCTTGCTCGACACTGGATAAAAAAACAGTATCCAAGTGAATTGGCGATTGCTCAATTGGACGCTGACGATCGGTAACGTTTCATCCTTTTGCAGCAGGGGAGCTGGACTACGCTAAATGCACAGGAGGAGAACTTGACCCATGTGTGGACGCCTTTCCCAATACAGCGGCATTCAGGACTTTGTCGCGACGCTAAGCATGCCCAACGCGCTGATCAATTACGCAGGCGACCAGCCTTTCGAGCTCTACAACGCGGCACCAACCACTCAGCTCGCTCTCTTCCACCAGGAAGGTCAGTTTCTCCGGGCCGACATGGTTCGCTGGGGATGGCGGCCGCATTGGGCCAAGGACCGTGCCGCGCCAATCAATGCCAGGGTGGAAAAAGTCGCCCACGGTCCATTCTTCAAAGCGATTTGGCCACACCGGGCAATCATCGCAATCAACAACTGGTTCGAATGGGTCGACGAAGGCGGACCGAAGAAACAACCCTACCTGATCCGCCGGAAAGACCGGTCGCCGATCCTGTGTGCCGCGATCGGCCAATACCCAAGCGCCGAATTTGGTCCGAGTGAATATGACGGCTTCGTGATCATCACCGCAGACAGCAAGGGCGGCATGGTGGACATTCACGATCGCCAGCCGGTGACGCTCAGCCCCGAGCTGGCCCGAGAATGGCTGGATCCGGCAACACCTAACGAGCGCGCTGAGCAAATGGTGCTGCTCCAGGGGGAACGGACTGAGGCTTTCGAGTGCTTCAAGGTGGACCGGGCAATTGGAAACGTGCGGAATCAGGGGCCGGACCTGATCAGGGCCGGTCCAGCTGGCGCTATGTGAACCTAAAGAGCTTCCATAAGAAAATTGAAGAAATTAGGCACTCAAGTAGCAAGAGGTTGTCTATAACGCATGCACTTCGTCACTGACTTTTTTTAAACATTGACATTGTCAAGACGAAAAAACACGATGCGACGCTCATGCAAATTTTTTATCCAATTTAGGCCGAATCGATCCTAGCATTTGAAAACAGTTCAGCTAGGCTCTAGCTCGTAAGCCCTCACCCTCCGGGGTAAACATCATGGTTACCATGCATTCTTCAACAGAAACGAGTGATCACTCCGTCGCAATTGACGTCGATCGAATGAAAACGGCCCAGAATATGCCGCGCCGCACCATTCCCGATGGCCTGACAATTGAACAGATAAGAGAGCATATTTTGGCTACGGCCAAGCGTGCGGAAGGCAATTTGAAAACCCATCAAGGATGATCGCTTGGCCTATTCCGTTTCTTATAACGATCTGTTCGCTCTTGAGTTCCAAAACTACCCAGTCGATCAGCAAACTGCTGTTCTAAATTTCGTGGCGACCTTTTTGGCCCACGGCCTATCAGACTTTCAAAAATATCCGGGCAAGGTGTCCCCTTCATGGAGAGGCCTAACCCGGGGATCAGCTGACTACATTTACACCCACGCAAACCACCTTTGGCATTACCATTTGGGGGTCCCTACGTTTACTTCGGTGCACACCAAGTACCAAACCAGCGATGTTGTTCTTCACTTCGAATGGCCTGGCAAGGGTCGTACGATTCACCTAGTTGATACCTGCTATCACTACCTCAACGGAAGTTTTTACATTCCGCAGCCAAAATACTTAGCTAAGCCTTAGATCAATCCATAGCTAAGAGCTTAAGGCTTGCCACTCATAGTCCATCGCATTCAGATAAACACACGTTACTGCCAAATGCCGCCATCTAGCGCGTGATAAAGCTAACGTATGCTTGGCACGCCACCAGTGCAATCAATCCTTGGTCTCCATCTCCGGTGATGTCGACAATTCGTTGAGCATGCGCTGGGTCAAGTCGGCCGCGTGCTCCTCCATGAACCACGCCGCCGGTTTCGGTACCGGCTGGCACTGAACAGCCACTGGCTGGATCCGCAGCGTCGAGGAGGACTGACAACTGCAGATCAGAAGTGGCAAGGCGATCGCGCAGGCGAGCCTGGTCTTTTTGTGCATCGCTCAATTTCCTGTAATGGGTTTGTTCACTGGCCGACAGACGCTGCTCGAGGGCCACGCGCTTATCCTGATCAGCACTAACCTGGGCGGCAGCCGCGTTACTGATGGCCTCCAGGTCGCCCTGATGCAAGCCGGCCTGCTCGGCAAGCTGCTTGCCGTAGCGCCAATCCTGTACCTGCCAGACCCCGCCGGCTGTGACCAGCAGCAGCGCCAGCACTCCGGCCAACTTCCATGCTGCGGGACTCATGGCACCTCCTTGAAGAAGATGTGACGCCCGAGCTTCAGCGTCTGTTTCGCTCCTACAGTCCAGGTCGGAGCCTTCGGCATGGTGGTCGCGTAGTAGTGAGTGGCGCCGCCGGTGGGATCTGGCTCGGTACCGGACATCACCAGGTCGGCAGCCTTCTGCGCCCTGGCAAACTCGCCAGCCGGGATCGGCTTCGCGCCGCTGAGGTAGGAAAAATTCGGGTCGTTCTTATTCCAGCAGCTGAACTGCCAAGGCTTCTGGCACACACCGGCATAGCCCTCGCCCCACCACGACTTGGCCTTGCCATCGTTCACTCGGTTGCGGATGGTCCATGCCACAGCGATCTGACCAGTAAGGCTTTCACCGCGAGCCTCACCCCACAAGGTGCGGGCGAGGACGTCGCGGTCTCTTTCGGTAGGTGTCATAGCTTTTCTCCAGACGAAAAAAAGCCCGCGGTTTGGCGGGCATGTATCTCAATTGGGTTGATGTCGATATCGGACGAATACAAACCCGTCTCACGCACTGATAACTTTATGGCAGTCCACCGACCTGAACCGGACTGTGACGTTGGCCGGCACACCCTGGCGAAGCACGACGGTGCCGCGCGTGCGCAGCGAGTTCAGCGTTACACCCGACGGTACGGTCAGCGGTGGGGTCTTCAACAGGTACGACGGGTGCGCCAGCGAGTCGCCGACAAACGCCGTCTCCCCGGATGCCAGGCCGCCGTCCTCGCACACGATGATCACGGTCGACGCGGTGTGCGCCAGGCGCAGCCCGAAGAAGATCGAGGAGTACCCGGTGTTTCCGGCCGGCGCGTCATATTCGCAATAGGCCTCAATGACATCTCCGCCCGACAAATTAGCCACGCCGACGTTGTTCTGAAACTCCACCGATGGCGCCGATTCGGTCGGGGTGCCAGTGATCACCAGCTTCTGCCAGGGCTCGACAATGCCGGACGCGTTTACGATGTCCTCCTTCGAGCACAAGGTAGTGACGCCGGTGCAGTTCAGGTGCTGCACGCCGTGGCCGTCGGCGACTACGCCGGTACAGGTGCCGGTGGTGACAGTGATCGTGCCACCTACGCCGATGGTCAACGGATTGGCATTGATGATCCCGCCGGGGTTCTTGGTGGCGTTGTAAGCCCCCGAGATATTCACGTAGGGGCGCAGGTCGGTGATCGGGAAGATCGTCGCCAGCACGCGGGCCAGGGCCTGACCGTGGCGAGTGCTGCCCTCTTGGCCAACATGGGTGTGGTCCGGCAGGAAGCCGGGCACGGCGTAGCCCAGCGTCGAGGTGGTCAGCCAACCGAACTGCGAGAGGTCGCAGACAAGCACACCGCGTTGAAACCGCCGCGAGCGCTGCCAGTTGATGCAGGCGTGGTGGGCCGCAACCTGATCCGGGGAGAACACCGGAGCGCCTACGGCCTGGGCATCGGTTGGCGGAATGTCGGTCATCCAGATCACAGTGATCCCGGCGTCTCGGATGCGTTTTTCGATCTCCGTCATGTTGATGATGCTTTGCTCAGCGCTTATCGCCGGCACAGCCACCCGGTCATTACGCGACATGAACAGGACCACGAACGTGACGCCCAGCGACAGCCACTTGGCGATGGAGGCTGGGCTACGATCCAGTATGTCCTTGGTGGTGCTGCCGCCGAACGCGCAGTTCGCTTCCACTGGAAAGGTCACACATTGGCGCATCAGCCCGCATGCGTGGTGCACCCAACCGTAGGAGTGGAGACGGGTGGCCAGAGTACTGGCCGACGAGTTGCGCTGACCGCGGCTATCACCCTCGATGCCGCCGATCACGGACAGGCGCGAGTAGAACCTGTCAGCCTGCGCCCTGCTCATACCCGGAATATCAAGAAGGCCCATAGGCTTATGCCCTCAAGAAATAGTAATCGCTGGCTGAGCGATGACGGCGCCGCTTGCATCTCGGGTAACCGCTGGCTGCGTGATGGTCTTGCTCGGCGTACTGGCATAGGTGGCGTGCCAAGCATCGATGGCGCCGGGGAACGCAGTACTGGCAACGTCAGTCGTGAACACGCCTGCTATTCCATCTGGCCAAACGATGTTGGCTGTGACAATTGCGCCGTTCGCATCACGGGCGGCCGTCACGGCTTGAAAGGCTTGCGTATATGCCCAGGTGCTCAGGTTGTACTGAACTCCGGCAGGCCCAGCGGGACCGCGCAACTGCCCTTCGGTCGTAATCGTGATCCGCTCTGCGGTGCCAACCACTGTGATTTCGGTGGTTATCGTCATTCGGTTATACCTTTTGCGACGAAAACGCGAACCGGATCCGTCGTGAGGATCTGTTCCGCATCAGTCGTGTACCTGATATCGAAGCTGAGCGCGCCTGTCGGCCACGTCGCGGTTTCGGCACTCAAGGTGAATTCACCGGCAACCCTGTCGGTAAATTCAACAGCAAGCTCTGCAATGAACCGGGAAGAGGTCCCTATGGATGCGCGAACCTGCCAGTCGGTCAGGTTTTGAGGCACTCCGCTCACCTTCACCACCAAGGCGACCTGAAATGAGTCGCCACGTTTTATGTTCATTTACTGCTCCCGGGCGAATGATCAGAAGTTTCTTCGAGGCAAAAAAATCCCGCTCGATGGCGGGTGCGTAGTGCAGGTGCTGCGGGTTATATCGTTTCGTCGGTTCGCGCCTGCGGGTCGGCATCAATAACCGTTTGGGCCGGCTCAACAGGCCATGCCGGGGCGGCTGGCCAAGTCGGTTGTTTTGTGACTTTACCCAGCGCGAACTTGTAGTTCTTCCATGCGGCAATGCTGACGAGCAGAGCAGCCTGCTCAACCTCGTCCGCTTCCGTGGCCTCACCGAGATCAATGCCGTAGCCCAAAGTGTCGATCCGGTCCTGTATTCGCAGGATCGTGGCAGCGGCAACGCCATTCCGGGCAGCAAGCGCTGCTTTCATGTCGGAAAGGTGTTGAGCCCGATTAGCGGCATCCTTCATCTCCTTCGTGATCAATTGCAACCAGTCGATACTGCTCACTCTTCAACCTCCTCTTCTGGCGCTACCAATGCCTGAGGAAGAGCTACCGGGCCATCTGCGACATTGGTCAGCAATTGCGGCGTGGCTTGCTCCGGACTGTAATTGGCGGGAACAGGGTAGAGAAGTGACAACTTAATCACATTTTCCTCTTTGGTAATCTGCCCCAGAGAAAACCATTTCGATTGGACTGCTGTACCTGGCAAAGTAGCCCCCTCTGGCATCGGAAAAAAATCAAACTGCTCCCCATTGATAAATAGGCTATCGCCCTTTTTTATCAGCTCGAATGGCTCGTTGTCGTAGCGTTGTCCGAACACAGTGATTTCCATCATTTCCACCTACCTGTTGCTACCAAGTTAATTGATAGGTTTCCGCTTACGAGAGATGACGTATAAACAGCCCACGACCCCCAAGTTCCATTAGTTCCGAACAGTTGTTGTCCCGCCCACCCACCACCTGGCCCCGTTGCTATGCCAGAGGCAACCATCTCGTAATCACCCACAAATGGAACTGCAAACGACCCCATGTCCACAATAAGACTTCTGAATACAGTGCCATTGGCAGCGGTGCCCCCGGCGAAACCGACCTGTTTTCTCTGAAGTAACGATCCATCAGCGCGCTTCTCGTAGTAGCAAAAATTGAGGATACCGCTTTCGAGAATTGCCCCGCTCGGCACCCCGCTAGTGTCCGTCACGGTCCCCACTATGTTGGTGCGGTCGTACGCGAAATCCTTGGCCAGCGCCTTGCCGTTTGCCCGCGTGTAATTCAGGCAAAACCAATTACCCCCACCCAGGCTCAAAAATTCTGCCGTATCGTTTGCCGCAGTGGCGATGTTCGCGCCGGTAGGAAGAATCATCGACGTCACGTTGTACGTGAGCACCAATGCGCCAAGGAATCGGACTTTGCGGACTGCGCCAGCCGCGATCGTGCCCAAGCTTGTGATCGCTGTGGTGCCGCTGATGGTGACGATGTTGGAAGTTGCGGCGCCGATATCCACCGTCACTGCTGAAGCCAATGGCACCGGAGTGGCATCGTTGATCGCGCCGGTCATCTTCCCGCCAGCAAGCGGCAGCCGGGCAGTCACTTGGGCTTGAAGCTTTCCAAGACCGACCATAACGGTGTCAGCAGCAACTACTGGCGCCCCATCCGTGGTGACAAATCCCTGAAGCACTGCCTCCCGGACTCGAGCATCGGTGAAATACTTGTTGGTGGGGCCCTCTGGTAGGCCATCGGTGTCGGTCAGCGCTGCAAGCTGATCACCGAACTGATTGACCAGCGCGCGTAGCGCATCGGCTGAATCTTTCACATACCCTTGGAGAGGAGCCAGCGCGTAGATACCCGCTGCATTAGTCGCTCCCTGATATGGTGGATCAATCGACAGCGCCGTATCGCTGGCGATGTTGGTCACCTCATACCAGCCACCATCTGGACCGCGCCAGCCATCACCGACCCGGCTATTTGCAATAAACGCAGTGCCGGTGCCGATCACTGAATTGGAATTTTGGGTGACAGAAACCGTCCCGGCTTTATACCAAGGCATCGATTATTTTCCTTTGAAGAGTTTTTATACGCCGAGCTTGGCGAATACTGCTGGCAGGAAGAAGGCGAAGGGATTACCAAGACCCACGGTCAAGGCAAACAAGTTCCCACCTGAAAAATCCCACCAGCAGTAAAGCTGCCTACTCTGCACGCCATCATTCAACATATTCATTCCAAATGTGTTGATCAACATGTGCTCGCCTGCGGGAAAATTGAAATCAACCCGATAATAATTTCGTGGCACGCCCTGCGCTGTGTAGTCGGTCTTAATGTATGCCCAGTTTTGAAATGAACGTGTAAAGCGTGCATATGGTGTATCGGAATCAAAAAGCAGCTTTGCGTTTCCATCCCAAAGGCGCATTCCATATTGCGCTACCGGACTTGCTGCGAAACCGCATACAAAATAAGTCCCGTTTGGCTGCGATGTGTTGATGTCATAAGCTCTGACATAGAAACCCGTCCACGCACCTGGCGAACCGTTGACTCGCATCAAACATAGGCCGGCCACGCCGGTGCTTCCCGAGGGCCGAACGAATACTAGTGGAGGTTCCTGGCTCGTAATTGTCGCAGGGAAGTGCGTAGTGGATCCTAAGCCTGATTCCTCTGTCGGCAGATATGTTCCCTTTGCAAGAACTACCAGCCTTGTAAATTCAGAGTCAATGGTCACAACATTACTGTTGTTTGTGTATGTTAATCCATAGCCCATTTAATAGAACCTTATAACGACAAGCCGCATGGTAATTCCGGTTTTATTGCTGTATTGCTCCCTCCCTCTTATATAGCTGTACACATTAACCCCCCCGGAAATCACCTCTGTTTCGAGCTGTTTGTCGAGCGACGAGTACGCGCCTATCGGGACTACAAAAGCAGTGGCGTTCTCAGGTGTGACTCCGGGAACAGAGATGGTTTGAAAGGCAATAGTGTTGCTCCCGGTCACCAAGCTGCTGTGAACGACTCGCATAGTGAAAGAGTTCTCATCGACCTGAAGCAATCCATCTGGCCCCCAAATGCGCATTCCATAAGCCATTTTTCTACCCCAGATAGCCGAGTCGTACGCGGAGCACGTTGTTCGCGTCGTAGACCGACACATTCAGAGAGTTGATCACCAGCCGCCCCTGCCCTGGGACAATGCCGTTGATCTCAAGTGTTCCGTCCTTGTTGAGGATCCAGCCTTGCTGGCCGGCGATGTAGTTCGTCGAGCTGATGTAGCTGCCGATCTTGGCGTTGGTGATGGTGCCGTCAGCAATGAAGGCCGAGTTCATGAAAACCTGGCCGCCCTGCACCGCAAACGGCACGGAAATGGCGCCGCCAGCAATGGTGTTGACGATGGCGAATCGGTCAGCGCTCACCAGGAACTGGCTTTGGAATACCCCGCCCACATTCTCGATGCCCAGGCCAATGCCGGCGGCGACATACTGCCCATTGGCGGTGACCGACATCTTCACCGACCACATTGTTCGCAAGTTGCCGTCCACGTCGGCGAAGGCCTCGGCAGTGTCCTGAATGGCTGACGTGTTTTCACCCACCGTAGCCGTTAACTGGGTGATCGCCTGCGCTGTGGCTTCCTTGTCCGTGGCCACCACCTGCCGGAGATCAGTGACGCTGGCCTCGTTCTCGCCGACTGCCGCGGTAAGGGTGGTGATCTTCTGCGCACTGGCTAGATTTTCAGATGCCCTCACCTTCTCTTCCGTGGCGATCGCAGCGGTGCTGGACCAACCTTTCAGCGCATCTGCCAGGTCGCCCTCTCCGTCGTCATCACGGAAGGAAGCTCGCAGAGCCTGGAACGCTGTCGCCTGCGCAGTCACCACGCCGTCAAGCTCGGTGATTTCGGCGGTATTGGTCGTGACCTGTTGAGCAAGTCCGTTGGCCGTCTGCACTGTCTGTCCGACGTCGAGCCAGTAGTCCGGGTTCGGGGGCGGTGTATCGAGTGGGACGTCGCCGGTCGCCTGGTAGATCCGCTTTCCGACAACCACAAGATCGTATTCCTCATAGGTTGCTTCAGGATCGTAGCCCTTCAGCCCATCAAGCGCGTCAATCTGAGCCTGAAGGCCCGGGATTTTGTCGATCTCCTCCAAGATGTCTTGGCCAAGTTCCGTGCGGCCGATCTCTCCAGCGATCATTTCAAGTATCGCCGCAGCATCAGCGCTCGATTGGCCTTGTACACCGATGCCCACCGGATACCATGGACCGATGTTTCCAATCCGGTCCACCAGGCGTGCCCAGAAGTAGAAGGTCACGCCAGCGCGCAAGCCCAGCATGGAGAAGTCGCTTTGCGGGTACGACAAGTCCGTCAGCTTTGTTGCCATTTCCAGGCTGGTAGTCGAGCTGTGCCAGATCTCCGTGCGCTGCGTGTCCTCAGCACCAGCCGGGAAACCCCAGTTCAGGTAAATACCGAACAGCAGAGGCGTGGTCGTCAGGTACGACACTGCTGGCGGCAGGCCTTCCTTGCCCTTGAGGCTGGTCAGCACTGAGTTGCGCCAGATCGACGAGATGTCGAAGGCGCTGACCGCTCTCACCCGTGCCACGTAAGCGCCGGCGTAAATACCCGTCACGTCAACGCTGGTCATCCCCGTGCGTTGCAGCTTGATCCAGTTGCCGCTGTCCTTGCGCCACTCAATGTCATATCCAACTGCGCCGTTCACCGCGGGCCAGGTGATGGTCATGGTGGCCACGGCGAGCCCCTGAGAAACCACAGAGGTAGAAGCCAGCGTGACGCTGGCTGGTGCCGGCACGACGGTGATGGTAATTGCGCTGATCGGCCGCTCTTCCAGGCGCGCGCCGGTGTCGATGAAAGCGAACTTGCTCGGCTCGTACTGCAGCGCACTGATTTCGAAATCACCCTCGGCGGTGCGCCTGGTCCGCAGGACGCGATAGAGCGGGATGGCCAGATCATCGGCGTCCAGTGCCCACTGCAATTGCGGCAGCGGTGCTTCGCTGTAGTTGGTGGTCACAGTCACAGAGCGGTTGTTGACGCTCTGCACGGTGCGACCCTCAGCGCGGCCGCCCGGCAAGTTGATGATCAGCCGATCGCCAGCCTTGGCCTGGGTATCACGGTCGAGCGTCACCACTCGACCAGCGACGGCAGAGATACGCCCGCCCACCTCGCGACCAGCCAGCAGCGAATCCGCCAGCGGGATGATGTGGCCAGGGAGCGGAATCACGCCCTCCATGCCAGTCTTGAACGAGACGGTGCGGTCCTGATTGTTGCTCAGAATCGCCCACTTGCCGCGGCGTTGGGCTTCGGATGCTCGGGTGCAGCCAATGGCGCTCAGTTCGGTCGGCTTGTCGCCAAGACGTCGCTGAAGGTCCAAGTCCGCAAACGGAATCACGTCGGTGTCGTAGTTGTTCGCCGGATTGTCATAGCTGACCAAAGCCCGGGTGTACCGGGTCTTTGCCGAGGCGCTGCCATACGAGAATTTCCCGTCGATGACGTTGGCCCGGGTGAACACGTAGTCGAAGTCCTGCGCGCGCGGCATATCGGCCTGCATCACCAGCTGGCCCTGAGCCCAGTACGTCATGCCCCGGTAAATGCCGGCGATATCGCGCAGCAGCGACCAGGCGTCCGCCTTGCCCTGCAGATTCATGTCGCACAGAAAGCGTGGCTCAGTACCGCCCAGGCCATTCGGCACCAACTGGTCGCAGTACTGCGAAATCCGATACAGCTCCCACTTATCCACCATGAACGGTTTGATGCGCTTTCCCAGGCCGAAACGGTCCTCGGTGCACACTCCGTAAGTGATCCAGGCCGGGTTATTGGTCCACGCCTGCTTCATGCTGCCGTCCCACGTGCCGGTATAAGTCCGTGCGATCGGGTCGTAGTTGCTCGGCACCTGCCAGCGGCGCGCCCGGCACTTCACGGTGACGGCCGGAATGTTGGTGAACTGCTCGGCGTCAAATTCGATGTAGAGCAGCGCGGTATTCGGGTAGCGCAACTTCGCGTCGATCACCTCGGTGTAGCCGGCGATCAGCATGGTGTCGGCGATCTTGTTGCTGTTCTGGTTCGGCGTCAGGCGGCGCACGCGGATCTGCCAGCCCGTGGTGGCATCCGGCAGGTCGATCCGACGCGAGCGCTCGTAGCGTGTGGTGGTCTTACCGTCCACGGCGTCCACTGCCACTTGCTGATAGGCGCCGCCGTCGGTGGCCACGTCGATGGCGTACTCGATGCGGTAGCCAACAATGTTGCCTTCATTATCCTGGCGTTGCAGCGCTGGCCAGGCGAAACGCACGCGCACGGCCGACAACTGAATGTTGGTGATCGAGCGCACCCATGGGGAGTCGCTGCGCAACTCGACGTTCAGAGAGGTTTCGTTCTCAACTGAAGGGATGCCCGGGATATAGGTCTGGTCGACGGAGCCCGGGCGCCAGTCCCACTTCACGTTCGGGTAGTTGTAGTTGCCGCTCGCATCCCGGATCGGGGTGTTGTCCAGATAGATGTCATAGTCGGTTGGAGTTTCGTCGAACTCACCCTCGCCCACGGCGATCAGTAGTTTGGCCAGGTTGGTCGAGCGCAGGCTGTCGCTGGCCTCGGTCGGCGACTTCGGCTTACTGCTGCCGCCCTTCTCGCCGTGGATGTCGATCTTCTGTGCTGCGCCCATGCTTTCCTCCAGGCATAAAAAAACCGCCTATGGGCGGCCTGCTTGCTGTGTCCTGACTACGCTTTGTCTTCGGCGTAGATCGATGCGGAAATGATCATGCCGCCCCACCGACGCTCGCCGATGCAGATCGGTACCGGGTTGCCGCTCGCTGTGGTGTTCTTGGCGCTACCGAAGGCATAGGACGGCGCGTTCTCGGATGATGCGCTCTGCTTTAGGCCTGAAGCTTGAGGGCTGAGCATTTGAATGACGCCGCCGGCGACCAGGCCAATGCCGGCCCCAATGAGTGGAGCCCCGAAAGGGGTTGCCGAAAAGAACGTGCCAGCGACAATTAAGACCGCTCCGACGATAGTCTGAATCAGCCCCCCTCTTTTGCTGCCTTGGATAATGGGCACGATACGAATTTCACTCGAGCCACCCAGACCGAACTCCTTCTCACCGACGTTCTTTCCATTACGAAAAATCGCAAATCGCATTCCCAAGCGATCCAGGCGCTGAATCTCCTCCTTGAAACCCTGTAGCGTTACTTTCAGGGCCTTGAACGCTTCCCAAGCTTGACCAGAATCCAAAAGACGCCGATGAACTCGACCAAATTTATGAGCAAGGGATCCGGACAACTTTATGGTTGTCATGGGCTGATAATGTGCGATAGACGCCGACATTGTTTGCTCCTGATAACAAAAAACCGCCCGGAGGCGGCTGTTTGATGCGTATTACTGATAATCGACGTAAGGCCCTATATAGAAGCCCATAATGTCACCGCTGATTCGGTATAAGCTTTCCTTTCCTGCCTGCACGTTTGCTGACACTGTTCGGATCGCTGCTCCGGCGCACAGGCCAGTCCCCGCGAGGCCTGCGCCGATACTTGGCGTACCCACTGGCAAGTAGAAGCTTGCGCGCTGGCCCGTGCCAATTTTTGCGGCTTTGCGGCCTTCAACGTATACAACGATGTCGCAACCTGAGCCAACTGCTCCCGAGTCCCTGACTACAGTGACCTTTCCGCTTTCTCCAGCTGGCTTGCTCTGAAATGCGTATAGCTCATCCCTCGGCACCGGCTCAGCCTGATTGACAGAGATGGCGGACGATGCACACCCAGCCAGCAACGCAACAGCCAACGCTCCTATCAAAATCCGCATGGTTTCTCCTTATGAATTGGCCCACTAAAGGTAAAGAAATAGAACGATATTTTTTCGTCTTCAACATCTCTCAATTCATACCTAATTCTGTCGAGACCAGAGTCGACTCGGGAGACGACGAGATCCATGAATTGAGTTAGCCCGCCGCCGAAACCACTTAGGTTCAGCGCGCTGACGTCTTGGAAATTTACCGTTACCGCCCCTAACTCTGCGTCATCGGAAGATGACATCGTCAACACTAGGTTGTACTTAAAACCCTGCATTTCGATGCTCATCGAAACGACGCAGTTGTGCTCGATCATAATTTCGTTCAAGCGAGACAGACTATCCATTTCTAACGAGTCCAGTGACAGATCAGGCTTGGCTTGCATGGTTTCTCCCGCCCTGAAAGCAAGTGACTGTAGCAGCCCTACATTTCATGCAGGTCACTCCTGTGGAAAGGCGGGCAATGTAGCACTGGGCGCCAGAAACGAAAAAGCCCAGCGGCTTGGTTGGCTTTCCACTCTAATTAGCGACTGTTGAATACCGTTCGTCCTGACCGAGGAGCCGGATCCAATTCCTCGTCTACACCTGTCAGATACGCCTTCAACGCTAATCCAAGGAAATGGGAAGTTCAGCGGTGTCAGGCATTCAATTCGATGGCATACGAAGCGCCATACGGACAGCAGTACCTCAAGCTTCGAGCTTCATTTCTCAAGGAATAGAAAAATGACGATTAAAAGTAAAGACTGGTATGCATGGCTGAACACAATGCCCCCAAAACCTGACGACTTCCACGTAGTTGGCGATGTTGAAGTTGGCAATCCAGGGGTCGAGGCTTTCCTTATCAGACGATCTCCTCAAGGTTTTGTCGCGGAAGCGCTGATGTTGGATTTGTATTTGGTCCAGCGACCAGGGAACTGGAGTCAACAAATGAGCTGGACACAAGCTAGGTTTGATCAAGTCGTGACTCCAAGCACGCCAATCTATAAAACGGTTGAAATTTTCTACGAAGGAGAGCGGATAGCGTTTATCGAGCATATTGGACGCGCCTCCTGACTGGTTCGCACTGAATCAGTTGAGTCGTAATGCTCAGCCGCGACCGGCTTACTGTTTGGATCAGTCGGTCGCCCTTACCCCCCGCCTGGGCGAAGCCCCGACAATGCGCACATTCCCCGTTACTTCAAGTGGCTGATTCATGGCGTCTCCCCCAGCCCTGCCACATCATATGGCTGATTGTGCATCTTTGTGTCTGAGGATCAGGCGTGTCCGGTCGAGCCACGGCCCGCCGAACACGATGACCTCCGACGGCTTTCCGTATAGGTGATGCAGCAGGAAAGGCCCTGGGCCGAACGTCGCCGAATCCTCGCCGGGAAGCGTCGGATCGGTACCGAGAAAGATCCCTGCGTGGTTCGGGTAAACCGTTCGCCCTACTTCCATCACGATCATGTCGCCACGCTGCGGCTGATCAACCCGGTAGAACCCGGCCGCCTCGTAATTCGCCTCGTACAGACTGTTGCTCTCGGTGCTCTCCCACCAGCCGTCGATGCGCTTGAAGGCTTCGAACTCAAGCCCCCACTCTCGTTTGTACCAGTCGGCGCAGACCTGCCAGCAATCCCAGGCTCCATGGACGAACGGCCGCTTCAGCAGCGGCACTTTACCTGATGGCATCACAGTGCGCAGATCGCCCTCAGGCCAACTCAGGATGTGCCACGGCATCGCGGTTGCTTCGCACATGGCCAAGTCGCGCGGTGAAGGCCGACTGGTGGCGTCCGGGTGAGAATGGACCACCGCGATTACGTCGCCGATGTCTTCCGCCGCGGCGTAGTCCTCTGGGTCAATCCGGAATTCCTCGTTGGGTTCCGATGCGATGTTTTGGCACGGGTAATACTGCTGTTTGCGCCCAATACCCAGCAGCAGGCCGCAGCACTCTTTCGGGTACTCCGCGGCCGCGTGATCCTGGATCGCGCTCAAGATGTGCTTGCGCATGGTCAGCTCCTGGCGATGAGGGAAACGGCGGGGAAGCCACCAAACGGATAGGCATTGCCCTCGCCGAAGCGCGGGATACAACCCCGACCCAGCGTGGCGTCACACTCATCCAGTTCGGGATTGTCGGTCGGCACACCGTCCTTCGTGACGTAACCACCGGTATAGCCACAATTCGGCCCCCGATAGCCACCGGTGAGACACCAGTGGCAAAGGGTCGTGGCCTGCCGCCCGATGGACTCGCCGCCGACGTCGCCCGGGCTCGCCAGCTCCCAGCTGACCGTCTCCCCGTCTTCGTTCGTCTTCTGGTCGATGTACCAGACCTCGATCGTCTCTTGGGTTGGGTCTGCTGTTGGGTTGCCTGCCGGAAAGTTCTCCGCATCCAGATACGTGCCCAAGGTGTGGCGCATCGTCAGCTTGAACTCGAGCAAATCGTCGAATGCCAAACAAAGCGCGGTGATGCGCCCATTGACGTTGCCGACCGACAACGTTGGTCGAACAGCCGTGCCGTCACCGTTTGCCTCAATGCCGTCGATCTGCATTGGCCAGGCGCCGTACTCGTTGCCCTGCCACCAGATCGCTTTCGCCGGCAGCAGGTCTGCATTGGCGCCGGCGGCGATAAGCTCCGCGGGCGAATGCGGGATCGCATGCCCGTGGAAGCGCAGCACATCCGCTCCGTAGTCCGTACCGTCCAATTCAAAGAGCAGCACTTCACTGCCAGGTTCGAGGACCTGGATGTCACTAATCAGCGGCATGGTTGCCCCTTATGGTTGGAAGGCACGGTCAAAGGTGGCCGTGAGTTTGAACACTCCGCCGCCCACCGGAGTGGGTACGGGATTTATGCAGGTGAACAGACCAAGCTGTCCAAGCGGCGTGGTCCAGAGGAATGCCTTCGCGCCAGCGTGCCGGTCGAGGAACGCCATGATCTCCAACACTTTGGCTTTTGGGCCGCTGTAGGTGATCGGATAGGCGTCTTCTTTGTTGTTCGGGCCGTCACCAGCCGTCTGCTTGTAGCCGTTACCGAACTGCGAGGTGCGCACCCGATAGGTAATTTCAGGTGCGTCGCCGTGCTGAGTTGGCCAGGTGAATGTCTCAATCGCCATCAGGCTCTCCCATTAACGTTGCGGAAACTCACGCCGCCAGCACGCCACGACTCGGCCACGGCTCTCTCTGCTGCGGCCTTCATCTGCGTTTGGAGGTTTTGCGAAAGCGCCTGTTGGTCGAGCTGCATTCCTTCAGAGCTGCGATCCGGAATCGCCACGGTGACAGGTGCGTTGATGCTGATGGTCGATCCGCTGCTGCCACCACTCAAAGCTCGCACTCCAAGCTGACCACCGGCAGTCCGGGTCAGCGGCATGATCGCCTCCTCGCCGGCCTCTCCCATAACACCGATATCGCCACCGGCCATGCCAAAGGCTGTTGGTTTGCTCACAATGCTATTGGTGAAGGCTGCCCCGTTGGCAAACAACTGCACACCGGACGACCAGGCGCCGCCATCGGCCTGAATGCTGCCCGGTGTGAAGCCAGATAGGTCGCCGCTGTAGCCCGTCTGAGTCGATCCTGCTGACGCCGCTGATCCCGCACCGCCGGCGAAGTAACTCGCACCTGCGCCAATGAGACTGCCCAGCAGCGCGGAGCTGGCTTGCCGAGTAGCAATGCGCGCCATGTCCGCCAAGATCGACTTCGTAAAGTCCGCGAACGACAACTTCCCAGTCATAGCGAAGTTGACGATTGCGTCCTCCATCGAAGTGAAGGCATTGGTGAACAGACTTTTCGTCTGCCCGGCGACATCCCGAGCCGATTCCAGGTAGTTCTGCCACGCCGACGATGCGCCAGCGCTCCAGTCACCTTGGGCGGCGGTCATCTCGTCATAGTTGGATTGCACGGTGTCGTGCAGATCCTGCTGCGTGGCTTTCAGCGCGGCCAGCTTCTGGGTGTACTCGTCGAGACTCATGCCGCGCGAGCCATCGCCGTACTGGTTTGCCAACTCCAGGCTTTGCTGGTTGAAGCGATCGTCGATACCGTTCTGCTGATCTGTCAGTCCGCGCTGTCGATCACCCTGGCCAAGGCCTGAAGCCGCACGCAGCCCTTGCTGTCGAAGCGTCTCGACCTGTTGCTGCAGTGCGCTGGTGTACGTGTTGACGGCCAGAGTCTGCTTGCGCAGGCGGCCTTCTTCATTGGTGGCGATGATCGACAGTTCACTGTCGCTATCCTGTTGCGCCTTGACCATGGCGCTGCGGGCATCGGCGATCTTCTGATCGATCTGGATGACCTGAGCCGCGGTCGTGCCCTTTTTGGCCTTGGCTGCTTCGAGCGCATCGATTTCTGACTGGTAACTCTGGGCAACCTCTTCCGACTGTTGCTTCAGCAGGCTGACGCGCTGCTCTGTGTAGCTGGCCTGCGAGATAACACCGGCCCGCTGAGATGCTTCGAGTTCCTTGTCGGCGTTTTTGTAGTAGGCCAGAGTTTCGGCGAGTACGTTTTTTGCGTTGTTGAAGCCCGTCAGGTCGACGCTACCTGCTGCGCCCTTCGGATCTTTGAACTTGTCGTTGAGATTCGCCATGTTCTTGGCGACCGCAGCCGGATCAAGCCGTGGATCGTTCGGACTAGTCTTGCGGATGTCGTCGAGCTGCTTCTTGTACTCCTTGATTGCCTCGGCTCGCTTCTGCTCGTTGGTCAGTGAGGACTTTGTCAGCGCATCGACTTTGACCATCGCGGACACAGCGTCTTGCTGGGCCTTTGCCTGCTCGCCTTCGTATTTGGCGATGTCGGCCGCTGCAGCTTTCTGGTCCTCCAGCATGTTCAGCTGATTGCTGTAGAGCTCAACCATCTCTTTCTGGTTTTGGAAGGCACCCACATTGCCCGATTGCGCCTGCTCCAGACTCCACCGGGCCTGCTCAATGTCGGCATCGATATCGATCCGCCCCAGGTTCTTCAGGTTGTCCGCAGCTCGCGCGACAGCGTTGTAGCCCTTCTCCCAGAAGCTCAGGTTTTCGAGGATCCTCGGGGTGCGTTCGTTGATCGCATCTGCGTACTGCTCGGTTGCCAGCTTCACGGCGCCAGCATGGTCGCCCTGCTCCTCCAGAGCGGCGATCTGCGAATAAACCGAAGCTGTCAGGTAGTGGTATTGCTCATTCAGCGTGGCTGACGCCTTGACCGGCTCGTCTGCGATCTTTTCGAACTCAGCAACCGTCTCTTTTATGGCTTTGCCGGTCGCTTCCTTCATGGACACGGCAGCCTGGGCAATGCCGCCGAAGCTCTCGCCAGCGATTTTCCCATTGCCGGCCAGCAGCGCCAGCACTTCGGCAGCCTGGCCAGTCGTGCCGACGGTCGCGCTGACCTGCCGCGCCATTTCGCCAAGTTGGCTGGCGGTCATGCCAGAGGCGTTACCGGTGAGCACCAGGCCTTTGGTATAGGCGTCCTGCTCTTTGCTGCCCTGGTAGTAGGCAACGGCCAGCCCACCGACGGCAGCAGTGGCCAAGGCAATTGGCGCCAGAATGGCAAGCAGGCCAGCAGCCGATGCACCCGCACCAGCGCCCAACTGAGCAACAGCGCGTACGCCACTGCCCCAGTCGCCTGAGGACAGCGCATTGCCGAGCTGAACGACGTTTTCCTGAGCCTGGCGAGTGCCGAGTTTCAGCTTGTCGAAACCGGTGGCAGTTTTTTCCAGTGATGCGTAGTTGCCGTTCAGCTTGCCCAGCGCCGCGTTGTACTGGTCCTGACTGATGCGGCCGGCATCGAGGTGCTTGCCCAGCTGCTCAACCTGATTATCGAGCTTGGCCATGGCCGCACGGGCGGGGTCGATCGCGCCGAGCAGGCTGTTCAGGGCCTTCTGCTCATCCAGCGTGGACTTGGCCAGCGCCGCCTGCTGCTTGTCGAGTTGCGCGCTGATCTTGGTGAACTCGGCCTCGCCATAGGCACCGGTCTTAGTGAGTTTCGCCAGATTTTCGCGCTGCTTTGCCAGTTCCTGCGTGGTGGTCGCGCCCTTCGACAACGACTTCTCCAGCGCTTCCATCTCTTTCATCAGGCCGACGGCGGACTGCTCCGCTCGATCGCCAGCCTTGGTCATCTTGTCGAGTTCGACAGTGGCCCGGGCGGTGTCAGCTGAGTCAATCTTGATGCCCAGTTCTGCGATGTTCATCGACTCACCTTGAATAAGTGCCCGTCTTCACGGGCTGTTGTCGCGGGCTTCTGCCATGGCGGCGATGGCTTCCGATTCCATCACACGAATGTCCTGAAACACGCTGGGGCGATCCTTCGCAGGAACACCGACGAGCCTCATGACATTGGGCAGAACGCCGTAATCGAGCCCGGTCGCGCCGCATGCACCTGTGCGCCACTGAGTTCCCATCGAGTCCATGACGAGGAACGACTTCCAGTTGTCCGGCCAGACCTCGACAGTTTCGTCGTAGTCCTCAGGTGAAAAGCCAAACAACGCCATCTGCTCGGCGGATCCGTCAGACTCGTAGAGCGCATGGGCAGCGGCGGTTAGTTTCCCAGGCGGGCCTTCCCGAAGGCTTCGCTGTAGGCCTTCACGACGGCATCCGAAACGCCGATGCAGCTCTTCACCAGAGCGGTGATCGACTCGTCGTTGAGCTTGTCGTTGAAGCCCCATGACACGACCAGGTCCTTGATCTGCTCGACACCCTGCTCCACTTCCGCTGCGGTGATTTCGGTGAGAGTTGGTTGGGTGTCTTTGAAGCGCTCGGCCAAGGCTTCGGCTTTCTCCTTCCATGTGTCGAATAGTTCGGCCAAGGCGGTGCGATCGCGATACTTGAAAGTGAATGGAACCATTGCTGGTTTACCGCCCACCTGAGGGATGGCCACATCGACAGTGAATGTCGGCTTCGGCGCGATGGAAAACTTTGCCATGAGATCCCCTTAGAGGTTGTAGCGAGTTGGGCGGGAGGCGAACGACAGCGTGATGGTCCGCGTCATGATGTTGTTGCGGCTCAGCGTCGGAGTCGCAGTGATCGACACATACGCGTAGTAGTAGATGGTCGCGCCACCCGGGAGGTTTGCACGGACCAAGCGCGGCTCCTTGTCTTCATCGGCGGCTTCCACCACGGCGACGTATGCCTGAGCAGGGTCATCCGCTACTGGCAGCGTCATGCTGCTGGCTGACTTGGTAGTGGGCAGCTGGCGATCATCGTCGTCTTCGAGGAAGCCGTAAGTCAGAAACTGCTGCTCACCGCCGTTTGCGGTCGGCTCTGTGATCTGAGAAATTTGGGTCCAGCCAGACGCAGCTCGAACCGATCCCGCACCAGAGCCGGCCGGGTAGTTTTTGACACTGGTGGTATCCACGCCCTCGGCCGCGAAATCGCCCACCTCGGAATCAATCACTCGCGCAGGGCGGCCATTCAGCTTCGCCCACGCCGAATCAATGACGATCACGTCGCCATTGGCCAGGCCGTGCGCGGCAGCGGTCAACACTGCGGGCTTGGCGTTGGTGATCGCGGTGAACGGCTTCGGGGCGCTCAGAGCGCTGGCGATCTCGAAGGTCGTGCCGTTGGGAATCTTGACACTCATGGGTTTTCCTCTTTGCAGAAATGACAAAACCCGCGCAGTGGCGGGTTCTGGGTTGCCCAATGGGCGAATTAGTTTGTGTCGGCTCGGTATTGAAAAGAGACCGGTACAGTGAAGGTCGTGTCGTCTGGAATTCCGGGACCGGGGTCGACTGGTGTCAGGGTGACGACGGTCAGCGCGCCTTTCGTGTTTCGCTCATACAGCGGGAACAAGTCGGCGATCTGATCAGCCAGTGCACCGGCTGCGCCGCGATACTTGCCCGATGGCGTCACGATGCTGACCTGAAACACGCCGGTGTACCGTTTGTGGTCGCCACCGAGCGTGTTGCTCGCTGTGTCAGCCGGCAGTGTGAAAGCCTTCAGGTAAGTGGCGCCGTCAACTGGCGTGTAGGCCTCGTTCTCGACGACGACTTTCAGCGGTACCGGCAATGCTTTCGCCCAGTTGATCAGCTTGGCCTCGTAGATTGAGGCAATGATGTTGTGGCTCATACCTGGTTGTTCCTGATGGCCTCCTGCACGATCTGCTGGAAGCGGGCCACGGTGATGCGGACCATGCCGCCGGGTGCCTGGGTCGAATGCCCGAACTCGAGCGGGATAGCGTATGGCAGGTTGTTGATGAGATATGCAGTCTGTCCGGCGGTGAAATCACTGACGGCCGAAACCAATGCGGCGATCGTCTCTTGTCCACTCGGATCAACCTCGCCAAACGTGACGTTTTCGACGACATCAATTGAAAGATGCCAGTTGGCTCGGAACCGGCCACCGACGTAGCCTTCGGGGGCAACGATATCCATGCCGTCGTTCAGCTTGCGCCCGGGCTTCAGTCGCCCCGCCCTTGTCAGGTTGGCTGGATCGCTACGCAGGTCGCTGTTGTGATCGTCCACGGCCTTGTTGTACTGGCGAGCTACGGTGTTCTGCGCCCATATCTCGGGATTCCCCACCGGCGACATGCGGATAACGCTGCTGCCCACCTCAATGATGATCTCTCGCAGACTGGCGTCGATGGCTTCCGTGGCCTGGGCGGCGAACTCGGCGAGGCTCAGGGCGAAGCTGCCGGACTGGTCGGCACCGGCGCGACTCATGACCGCACCTGCAGTTCGTACAGGATCGGCGTGCCGGCGGGGTTGATCTCTTTCAAAGGTGGAACGATTGACCAGGTGCGACCTTGGACAATGACCTTGTTCAGCAGGTCAGGCACCCACGCCAGACCATGCGCGGCGATCTTGAGCTTCTTGTCACCCTGCTTGATAAGGCTGTTGTTCTGGAATTCTTGGCCGGTGAAATCGAGCAGGATGCCTTGGGCGGTCTGCTCGGCGCCGGTGTCAGGCGGTGCGGTACCGGTTTCCGGGTCATACTCGCCGACGGTGGTCGCGCGAATTATCACGGGCTGGCCGAACTCTGTGATCATCTCCAGAGCCATCACGGCCATTTCGTCGTAGAAGGCCATGGTGGCTCCATTATATTTTTACAAGCGCGCTTGCTTTAAGAGGAGAGATTCGCGCCCTAGTGCAAACATATAAAACTGAACTGTCAGGGTGCGATTTACCTCACCAGTTTCAGTATTTTGATAGCCAAAAGCGATGAATTGCGTGTCAGGGACCTTGAACCAAGCTTCAAAGTCATCAAGGTGATCCTCAATGATCTGACCATGAATGCCGACTTCGTTAATTCCAAAATTGGTATGAGGCATGGTGAGGACGCTAACCAGTAACTCTACCGCTTGAGCATGTTTCAACATAATTGAACCCCAGTTTAAATAGCTAAATGCCATTGTCTGAGGTTACGTTGGGTTCCTTCATCCAAACATCAAGCCCGCACGGCAAACAAACCTCGTTTTTGCAGATAGTCAGCGAACTGCGTGGCACTCGGCCGGTCCGGCGCCGCCGGTAACAGACGGCCACTGGTGTTGGAAATCGTCGCGTACTCGCGAGTTACCGCGCCTTCGACTCGCTCGAGTATCACCGCACCCTTGCGCTTGTCGATCGGGTCGATGTCATCGGTGTGGATCTCGGCGGCCAGGGCCATCTGGCCGTACTGGATGCGAGCCGGTAGGTAGTTGTCGGGCTTGATCTGGCAATCCAGTTCAACCCCGCGGCGCGGCCAGGCCAGAGCTTGATCGCTATCCATCTTGCGGCCCTTCCAGGTCATGCCGTCCATCACCAAGGCGGCCCGGCGAAGCAACGCTTCCTGCGAAATCTCGTCCGCAGGAATGGTCGCACCAAACTTCTCGGCATACATGGTCAAGTCCTCGGCGGTTGCGTAGCTTTCGGCGTTTGGCTTGCCGCTGCCATCCTCGATGATGAGTGTCATGGATCAGCTCGCTGGAATGAGTTTCAGAATTTCGACTTTAGGGGCCTTCGGATCGAACTCGATGCCCTGAGCGGTCAACCAATCTCGCAGGTCCGTTACACCCATTTTGGCTGGGTCAGTTTCGGTAGAGCCGTCGGACTCGGCGACATCCACTTCTACCCTGGCAGCCTTATAGGCCTCAACCACGATCGGCCAATCACCCACAACGGTGACTTTGGTCACACCCGCTTCCGGGCGCTCAAAATATTCAGGATTGCGATAGCGCTTGTCCGGATCAAAATCCGTCTTCTGCGAAGAGTAAGTCAGTTCCATGGAGTTCTCCAAAGTGGCCCGCGCTGAGCCACTTGATGCGAGCACGAATTAAGGCGCGGACAGATCGATCAGAACGCCAGCGGTAACCTTGTCGCTGGTCGCGTACTTGGTCCAGTTGGCACCGGCACCGATTGCAGCCAGGTTCGGGTTCACACCGCCTACAGAGTCCTTCCAGCTGTAACCCAGCAGGTCCAGATTGAAAGTGCCCTCGGCGCGGAAGCCCATCGCCAAGTTTTCCTGAGTGTTGATCGGGTACGAACGGAAGCCTGGGGCTTGGGACTCGGTGATTTTGATCGCGCCCGCCTGCAGGCCGAAGATGGTTTCCGCGGGGATGGTGTCCGATACCAGGACCGGCTTACCCATGGTGCCCGGCTGGCCGCCGTAGATAACCACGCCGGCTTCTTCGTAGACCTTCTCGGTGATGGCCTGATCGACCATGTCGAAGTAAGTGGCCGAATCCATGGTCCACAGCGCGATGCGGCCAAAGCGGTCACCGAACTTGCGCATTCCCTTGGTCAGTGCCTTCTTGCCGTCGGTAGCAAAGCTGGCGGTTGCGACCATATTTGCGTTCGCGCCGATGGCAGCCTTCAATGCCGCCATCGCGTACTGGATGTAGCCTTCCAGCACCGCGTCGGCGTAGTCCTGGCCGACCAGCTCAGAGAACTCTTCAGGCGAGCGTGCGCGGCGCTTGAACGCCTCTTCGGTGGTTTCGTAAGGGCCGTATTTAAACGGCACCTTCACGCCGACCATTTCGCCGGAGCCAATCTTCTGGCCAGCGACAGCAGCAGTGGAATTGACGTCACGGTGAGCGATGGCGCCGCCGAGCTTGTAGAAGGCACGCTTGCGCAGATCGCCCTCGATCAGTTCATTGTCCAGAATCAGCGCGCCGTTGGACGATGCGTTGAAAACGTCGATCACATCCTGGATACGCTCCAGGTAGGCGGTTTGGGCAAGATCGTTGTAAACGATCATGTCCGAGTTAACGGTAGTCGGCATGGGTTACTCCATTATTTTGGCAATTTCAGGTACGCGTTTTGGCCATGAGCAGTGATGTACTCACGCTTGGCCACAGGCGTCATTTCAGATCGTTTCAAAGCGGCCCCACCGCCATGACCAGCACCCCCGGCCCCGCCGCCAGATGCCTTGCTACCCGCGATCAGCGGTGCAAACGCGGTGTTGTTTGCGAACTCCGCTTTCAGCTCGTCCAGCGATGCCGCTGAGAGCTTGCCCTGCTTGTCGAGCACGACAACCACAGGCTTCCCGTCGCGCTGTTCGACACTCAGGCGACGCTCGATGTGAGGCAACAGGGCTTCTGCGCTGCCTGGGATTGCCAGGGCAGACGCGATATCAGTAGCGGTACGGCCGACAGTCAGATCCCGGATCTGGGTGCTCAGCGTTCCACGCTCCTGTTCCAGCATGCCGTTCAGCTCAGCTTCGCGGCGTGTGTACTTTTCAGACCAGGACTTTTCCAGCTCTTCGACGTTGCCTGATTTGCGTAGCGCTTCTTCGCGATCAAGGCGGGCCTGATCTTCAGCAGCCTTGCGCTTCTCGGCTTCGGCCTTCTTCTCGTCCAGTAACTCTTGAACCTTGGATTTCAAACCCGAAACGTCTTCGGGTTGTGGCAGACCTTCAATGCCGAGTACGAACTTGCCGTCCTTCTCGGTGTAAAGAGCGCGCACGGCTTCATCTACCCCTTCCAGGGTATCCAGTTGGAATTTCAGCATTGGTTGTCTCCCAGAGACGTAGGTGCAGGCCCTGCCTGCAATTGGAAATTAATAGATCAATCGACGATAATCTGTGGCTTTTACATGGAGCGTCTTAAGCAATGGCAAATGCAAATAACGGATTGCAAGTAGCTCTGTATCCTGCGGCTTTTACACTGCTGGGAGCACTTATTACCGCCGGGATTGGATGGGCATCTGCTGCGCAGACAGCAGCCATTAACTATCGACAGTCCTGCGTAACTCGAATAGATGCAAAAGAGTCACTCATCAGGCAGAAAGCAGAGGCGTTTCTCTCCGCTCAAGGTGGTCTCGTATCGCTCGCGGCGCATAAAACTCACCCCTTCGCGGATGTCGAAAGACTCGTTGATGAAACTACTAGAGCTGGGTACGTATTAAGTTCGTACCTTGATGGCAAGCTAGCAGCCACAACTCAACTCTTGGTTCTCAACATTGGAACTAGGCTTGACTCAAAAAACGAAACATCAACTCAGAAGGACGATGAATATCACCTTCAGCTTAAATCAAGCTGGAGTGAGCAATATCGCAGCTTCCTTAAGGCGCTCGAAGACGAACGGAAGGGTTGCTAGTTATAGCCCGGCCTTCTCAAATGCCAACGGCTCAAGAGATTTCATTTCCGCGAGGGTTAGCGGTGAAAAGTTGCGATCAAGCTGCAGATCGGAAAATCGTTCGATGCTCAGGCCGCCTTTGCGAAAAAGCTTGGCGCGAACCGGCCCAATAGCCTTGTCCTGAAACGCCGCCGGCTGTTGCTTGAGCCAGTCGTAGTAGCTGAGGTCTGCCCTCACCTGCTGGGCGCCGCCGTCACCGATGGATGCCCGCGTGGCGTCCTTGGCGAACAGCGCACTGAAGCGAGTCACAGCCACCACCGTCGAGCGACAGTGAATGTGGATCGGCGGCCTCGGTCCCTCGGTCAGCTTGAAGCGCTGCTTATCAAGCGATCGGCATTGGCTGGTCGTCTTCGAATCCAGCGTGCTGACCCATTCCACCGCCTGCACCACATCGGAGTTCTCTTTCAGCGTCTCCATGCGCGCTTGGGTGGCAACGTGTTGCACCGCTGTCCGAACCACGGCGCCGGCGTTCCGGTTGGTCGTGGCCAAGATGCCGTCGCTGTACTTGAGCGCCTTGGTCCCGCGGATGTTCTTGATGATCTGGAAGTTCGTCTGGCCTTCGAAGAAGCCCTGCCGGATCGCGCCTGTGAGGCGTTGCCGCTCGGTGGCGGTGAAGCCATCAATGAACGACTTGAGCAGCTTGCCGCCATCCGCGCCGCGCACGCTGAGCGGGTTAGTGAGGATTGCCGCCCTGATTGCGGTAGCACCTGGCACCGCGGCATCGAATGAAACTCCTGCCGGTGCCGCCCGGGTCAGGCTGGTCGCCTCAAACTCGGCCTCATAGTTCGCAATGTCGATCAGGTCGAGGTTCAGCTTCTCGCTGTACCGGTCGAAGATGCCCAACAGCAGGCTATCGACCTCGCTCAGCAGCCGCTCCAGCCGAGCGACGGTGTAATCAGTCAGGTCGGCCCGTGTGAGACGCTCACGGATCGAGCGGTCAATCTCCTTGAGGAACGGCCCAAACTTGGCAACCTCCCCTGACTTCAGCTGTTCGAGGAAGACCGCGTGCCGGATCGTGGCATCAAGGATTGCCTGGTTTGCGGCCATTCGGGATTACCTCGTCGTCATCCAGATCTGGGCCGGGATTCTCAGTTTCCAGTTCGTCGCGGATCTGGTCGTCTGTCTTCTCGGGATCGATAACCCCACGATCGCGCAGGTACTGCCAGAAGTCGCCCGCCGGCAACTTGCCGCCCTGCACTGCGTTGAACAGTGCGGAAAGGATCGTTGCGTCCAGAGTGATCTGGCTGAAGTCCTGATTGAGCTTGTAGAGGGTTTCGCCCGTGGCGTTCACGAACTCAGCCATCCAGACCAAGCACTGGCTGTAAGCCTCGCTGACGTTGCTGACCACCAGCGAAAGGACGCTGTGTTCGGCGGCGCTGTCGTTGTCGGCCTGGGTTGCGGTCTTCACCGCACTGCCCCGCTCAATCAGGCGGGCGCCAAGGGACACCATGTCCTCTTTCTTGCTGTCCATGGCCTCTTTGGCCACCGTGTTGGGTTGGGCTTGCCAGACGCCACACGATCCGTTGACGGGAAGTAGCCACGGCGCACGGGAGCCGAGGAATATCCCCTGCTTCTCCATGTGGTCACGCCACTGCTCATCAAGACCCGCCATCCACGGTTGAGGTTGGCCAACCAGGTAGGCTGCCTCTTCGTAGTCCGCACTGTTGCGGTAATGACCGATGTTGACCTCGGCCATGTCGTACAACGGCGAGTCATCGATGCTGGTGTCGTTGTTCTCGCTGCCAAGGAACTGGAACGGGATCACCTTCCACTGCTGGCCTGTGCCATTCAGTGGAGAGAATGGCGCGGTGACCATTTTGGTTTCGCTGCTGCCCTCTTCCCAGACTTCCTGCGTGTAAACGCCGGCCATATCCAGACGCAGTACCCGAAATTGCACAACCTGCTCACTGCCGAAACCGTCATCGGTATCTACGTCGACCGTTTCGCGCAACACCACCAGACTCAGCAGATGCTGACCGCCAACTTTGCGGGTCTTCCAGTTGATGATCGATTCCGCCGGGTAGCTGGCAGCGCTAGCCCGAGCCCGACCGGCTTGTTCATCTGCCTTGCTCACGGTGCCAGCCTTGACGGCGGCGTAATCCACCAGCAGCCCATGACGGCCGACTTCAAGCAAATGCCCAATGACCGACTGCGACTGCTGGTAGACGCTCACACCCTGCCCGTCGATGTCCTTTGACACATAGTCGAGGGCACCGGGAACCGTCAGCGTTGGCCAGGTGCGAAACACAGCACCTACCAGGCTGTGTTTCGTCCGGCCGGTGGCGTTGTAGAACACGGCGCGCTTCTTGTACGCGTCGTAACGAGCCTTGTTGTCGCGGCTTTCGTCCGATGCGTTCGGCCGAGGCAGGTATCGATCGCCAGCAGCCTTGATGGTTTCCGAGCCCTTGCAGACGTCACGCACCAAGCGCCAGCGGTATTGCGCCGCTTTGTACTCAGGGCGGGTAAAAGTGACGTCCGTCATCGGGCGACTCCCATTTTCATTGAGGTGACCGGTTTAACGATCGGGTACTCGCGGTGGATGAAGTAACCGCCGCCGTCGTTGGCGTGGTCATTGCCCTGGCTCTTGTCCGGCTCGCCGTTGGGTGCCCAGACTTGCTGCTCAAGGCCGTCGGCGTAAGTTGGGCAGGTGAACGGGTTGACCAGGTAACGCCGCTCGCGCTGCGCATTGCAGAACATGGCGTTCATGGCGTTGATCCGGTCCTTCACAGGCGGGTTGGCCGCTGGCGCGATGACCGCGAAGCCTGCCTGCTTGAGCATGGCGATATCGGTGACGCTGGCATTGACCGACTTACGCGAGTCACCTGAGGCGTCCGGGTAGATCCTGATTTCGCAGGTCTTCTCGAAGTCGTTGCCGTTGTGACGCCAGTAGCGCTCCTTGATCCGGCGAATCATGTCCGGCGTGTCGTAGCCATCCATCAACTCATCGACTGCACGGGGCAAACCTTGGTCGCGCTTGACGTGAGTGATCGCTGCCATCTTCCCGACGTTGAAGTCCATGCCGATGAACAGCGGCTCACCGGTCTGCACGGTGTCGAAGCACTGGTTCAGCTTGCGGTCGTAGGCGTGGTAGATTGATCCAGACGTCAGGTTGACGAACTGGCCATTCAGGTACGCGCGAATCAGCTGCTCGGGGTACGACTCCATCAGCGAAGGGATGTAGTCGTCGGGCAGGTTCAACTCGTTGTCGAACGTGCTGGCCTGCACCAGGCCGTACATCTCATTCAGCTTCGGCTTGTCGCGGAGCTGCTTCACGAATTGCAGAA
Organism: Pseudomonas sp. JV414; assembly: GCF_032424305.1. Lineage (NCBI taxonomy): Bacteria > Pseudomonadati > Pseudomonadota > Gammaproteobacteria > Pseudomonadales > Pseudomonadaceae > Pseudomonas > Pseudomonas sp. JV414. The sequence goes on from NZ_VYKC01000002.1 coordinate 696,205, forward strand.
AGACGAACTTGAAGCCTTCTGGCGTCGTGGTTACGTCGACGCCGTTCTTCAACCCCGGCAGGTTGTAACGCATCCGGGCAATGATCTTGCGCCAGGCCTGCTGAGCCTTGATCGACGTCAACACGTCGAGCTCATCCACCAGTGCATGGCCAATCTTGAAGCCGACAATCGTCTGCGGTTTCTCCATCGACCGACAAATCACAGTGCCGCGATACTGCCGGCAGCTGTAAATGTGAACCTCATGGTTCGCCTGGTTGATCTTGGTCTTCAGCCCCCAGTCGTAGGCCACCTCTTCCACCGTCGGATAGAAGATGTCCCGGATCTGCGGGTAAGTCGGTGCGAAGTAGCCAGCGTTGACGCCGGGCCACTCCATGAAGTGCTTGCACAGTGCCGAACATCCGACCCAGGTCTTTCCTGAGCCGAACCCTGCAACGAATGCGCGGAATTTGTGGGGTAGCGTGAGGAAGTGAGCCTGCGGAACATTAAGGCTCGGCATTCGGCTTCCTCGCATCCACTACATCGACCTGAATGCGGGTCGGGATTGCCGGCTCGTCGTCAGGCTCGTCCTTTCGATTGCGATTGACGTACATGTCGCCGGTTTCTTTCGCAGCCTGTTCCAGAATCTGCATGGCCAGACCGATGTTCTTCATCGTCTCGGCCCTCTCCACGAAGCGGTTCATAGCGCGGAGCCGGAACGCTCGGTTGGCGATCGGGATCTCCGCCGTCTCTTCGCGGAAGCGCTTGCGCGTATCATGAAACAGCGTCACCCACTTCTTCGCCAGATCTCTCCCGGCACGCTTGGTCGGGTCTTGCGCCTCACACTGCTGGCGAGTGACCTCGATGCCGAATTCTTCTCGGACAGAAGCTGCAACCTGCGAAGGAGTGTCGAAGCACGCCAAGGCCTGAACCATGAAGCCTTTCACCTCATTGTTCAGGGCTGCCATAGGGTAAATTCCGTCTTAGGTCTGTCAGGGGTCAGGCCGATCTGAGCAGACAGGTTCCGCAGGCCCTCGATATGTTCAATTTCCCCACCTCGGCAGGACTGTTTGCAGCATCCACCAACGCTTGAACGTCAGGGCTTGCACCGTAGCGGCGGACCACACCGACGAACTCCTCGACGTCGTGGCCCTGAAGCTTGATCTTCGGTGCGCCTTCTTGGGTGAATGCTGGTTGACCGTACTTGTCGGTCGCGTGAGCCAGGTGATACAGCTCGTGCTCGATCAGTGCGCAGAACTCAAGGTCACTGCACTGGGCGCAGTAATCGGCAGCCAGGGTGATGATGAAGGCCGGCACATCGCCGAACCAATCACGCATCTGTTGTTCCATTCTGGCTTTCTGCCAGCCCCCTGCGCGGAACGCTACCTGCTCGGCCTGGCCGAGGACTGTGCGACCTTGCTTCTCGAAGTGTGAAGACGCCCACATGATCCGGATGTCAGCATCCAATAGATGGGCATGGTCTTCATTGTGGATGCTGCCGGTATCGGTAAGGATTTCAGCCTGGAGCCATTCCCACACCTCAGGCGCCGGAGTCAGGCGGATTCCGAAGTCGGACAGCTCAAGAAGTGACGATGGAGGACATGGCCTGTTCATGTCGCCTCCCAGTCGGGTTGCTTAGTGGTCATTTTCTGCGACCTTGAAATGATATCTAATGGCCTTCATACGGAAAGAAAATCACGAATGAAACCATGGAGAACAGATGAAAAATCCAACTAAGACAAAGCTCAACAGCCTAAGGAAGGGAGCAGCCGAGTTTCTAAAAAGCCCAAAAACGCTTGAGGACAAAGAGAAACTGCGTTGTACGGCTCATCAATACCTCACTAACGGCCCGACAGATGCCATCAACAAACGGTCGGTCAACATGATCAACAAACGGTTGAGTCCCGAACTGGGCCTCGCTGTAAGCATAACCAGTGGTCAGCCTGATGAGGATGATGCCCATCGTGGCGATCACATCGGAGCCACCGTAACGATTGGCGACCACTCCTTTGAAATCAATTCGTACAATTTCATCCAATAGGCAGACGTAAATGCCGCACTCACCTGCGGCACATCTCCTCACCCAATCTGCCCAAATCCCAACCCAGGCCCATTTACCAGATATGCAATCTCAAACAGCATCCCAATCGAACAATCCAACGTGGCTTACCGTAGGGTTATGTTCACTGCTGCTATCAGTGCTGACATCTGCAGTTACCTTCGCTGCGAATTTCGGCGAACAAAAAAGCGATCTCTCTGCGCTCAAGGCTAAAAACGAAGAGCTCAACAAAGGACAGGATCTGCTCGTAAAACAGTTGGAAGAATGGCGCAACGCCTATAAAGCCCAACAGACGATACTGCAAGCCAAACAGGAGAGACTCGCCGTCCTCGAAAATGACCGGTGCAATCCACTTTTGGATCAAGTCTCCGATCTGAAAGACTCGATCAATCGCCCTGCTCGGTATGGCTATACAGAACAGACCGTTGCCAATTTGCAAGAGGTTCTGAAGGGGTACCAAGAATCTCTCCAGGCATGTTACAGCGCGCGTAGCTAAGGCTGGAGGCGGGGCTCAACAGCAATGCAGGCCGCGTCCTCGCTTGTCGCGACACAATTTGCTGATTCGCGAAACGTGTCGCGGATTAGATCTCGTCAGCCTTTCTTTCAGCCCAGCGCTTACCGAGCTGACGAGCCTGCTCAACACCGAGCACACCAATGAAGCCAGCGGTTGCGAATGACCAGGCAATGCTGAAGCCGAACTCTTTCACTGTCAGGCCGACCACCATCACGATCAGCGCACCGAGCGCCGCCTCGATCAATTGACGCAAAGGCTTCGTCTCTTTGCCGTCGTACTGAATGCGGAGCCACGTCAGGGCGAAGGTCAGCCCCATGGCTAACCCGTTCTCTCTCAGGGCAGTCAGGACCAACACCCAGAACGATGGGTCTTTTTCTGGCATGTGTGGCATCTCAGGTTCCTCCCCTATCAGGGAGCTATAAATGAAAAAGCCCCAGCAGATGCTGAGGCCTTGAATAGGTGCACAAACTTTTTACCAAAGGCCTTTTCTGCCCCAGTGCGATGTCTGGTCGACGTGGAAGCATGATTTTTTCTGAGTGCAGTAGCGGTATGGAGTACCAAATAGCCACTATCTGTGATAACAGTCTTTTTCGGCACAAACCGTCACTATGACAACACTTGGAAAGGAGTCTTTATGAAAGTCGATGCCTACATGAGCAATCCACGTAAAAAATTGCTACTCGTATTGCCTGGGAAGGACATCTCGGAACTCCCGGCAGAAGTTCAAAAATTTGCTCAAGACCTAAAGTTGCATGACCAGTGGGATTTAGTGCCAACCGCCCCACGAGTTGGTTTGAATATCGCTGAGGCGATCGAATCCGTAAACGCGAAGGGCTACTACGCATCTACCGCTGAGGTACGAGTGGAAATGGTTGAGTAAGTCAAACCCATAAAAAACCCGGCGTAATAGCCGGGTTTTTGGATCGATGTGCGTTTCGCGTTACTTGTGCACTATGGGAAAAGTACGCAGAAACCCCCGTCATGTCAATATGTTTATGCCGCTTCTTCGTCTTTTTCAGCGTGTATCACCTGCCAAACTGGCTGTTGTGCCTGAATATCCACTTCCGCAATCACTTCTTTCAGGGATTCCCACAGGTCCTGCCAGTCACGCGTCCAGTTCTTCGGATCAATCGTCACTCCGAAGAAGGTTTTCATCTCAGCGGCGACCCGGGCCGGCCCCCATTCTGCCGCCCCGACTACCTCCCCCTTGTACGACTGCAACGCCAGAGTCACCAAGTACTGAGCCTTCACGCGCTTTGCCGAAGTAAGGTCTGGCAACTCAGCCTTGGCGGTGATCAGCAGCACAGCGTTCATGACATGGCGCATGGTCATCGCCGGGTGGTAGAGGTAATGCCCGAACTGCTGCACCTGGAACGGTAACGTGTCGATGGCGCGCAAGACCTTGCCGATAGCGGCCAGGTGCGCGGCGCGGGCGGTGGACCGACCAATCGGCGTGCGGCGCGTCTCGCTGATGCTGATCTTTTGCCGAACGATCTGGATGCGTTCCTCCTTGTCATCACCCAAGGCAGCAAACACGGCCTCATGGCGGCGCATGCGGTTACCGGCCTTTACTGGTGCCGACTCCGCCTTATCGATTGCCACCGCGCTGATCGATGCATTCGATTCGTGCTGCGACTCAGTCCATACCTGTCTTGCGTTGATCAGCTTCATGCTGCTTCCCTCTTCAATTCTTTTGTCTTCGCCAGATAATCGGCTTTGATGTTTTTCAGGTCTTCAATGGTGTACCGCTTCGGGTCATGCGGCCCCTCCAGCCAATCCACCTTGTCGGCGCCGATGCGCTTCACCAGCTCGATGCGGTAATTCACGATGTCGCCGGATTTGTGCGTATTGCACGGAGAACATTGCCGGTGACAGTTCAGCGGTTCGAAGCGCAGCGCCGGATTACTCCCCACTGTCCGGTAGTGCCCCGCGTCGTACTTGCCCTGGTGGTGTCGGCCGCAACTGATGCACGGCAGAGCCGCGTCACGCTCGCGGATCCACGCGTTGAAAGCGGTCTGTGCCTCTTTCATGTACTGCCCCTTCGGCTTGATCCGCTCCTTGGCCGCTCGGATCTCCTTGCGGCCGAGATCGGCGATCGCCTTGCGAGCCTTCTCTGCATTCACGTCCTTGATCGCCAGGCCGCAGGACCAACCACAGACCTTCTGCCCAAGCTGGTAAGGCACGAACTCGGCGCCACACGCCGCATTCCCACACGTTTTCTTTCGTCGATCCTTGATGGTGGTCCTCATGCGTAACTCCCCAACTGATCAGCGGCGGACAGCGCATCAGCTTCATTCTCAAAGTGTGCGGACAGCACCAATCGCCAGCAGGCGTTGAAGACATCGCGGTAAAGTGGCTCGAAAGCGGTGTCGTCCATGTTTGCCCAACTGATCGACTTTGCCTCTTTACGGATCCCCTCGGGCGTGTGCACCAGATGGAAATGCCCGGCTTCGATCGTCACCCACTCACGGAAGGCTTCACGGCTCTTGTCGACTGCTGGGAAACGCTCAGCGCGCGCCGACTCAAGGCCAGTGATGTAAGCCGCAACCGCGTGCGAGAGCTGCCCCGGTTTTCCGCTTTGCGCCTCGAAGAATTTGGCCAGCCCTTGAATACCACGCATCTCCTGTCGCGGGATCAACCCGCCGACTGGCTCCCAGTATTCCCACGCCAGATCGAGCATCGAGAAGAACTTGCCGTGAAACTTGCCGTTGCGCATGCGGGTGAACTTGCCGTGAATGATCTGGCCAGCCTTCCACTTCTGGACGGTTTCACGGTCAGCTTCGGTGGCCGGTACCAGGCCTTGGGCGGTGCGGATCAATGCGAGCTCAGCCACGGGATGCCTCCTTGCCTTGCGCGACAGCGATGACCGCTCGGAACTTGCGCTTGCGCAGATATGTGTCGACCCGATCTGCCTGGGCCTTCTTGAGCTGCTCGCGCTTCTGCCGGGCCTTCGCCGCATCGACGATCTGGCGCACTTCAGCGAGCTTCTCACGCAGATGCGGAGACGGCTCCGCGGTAGAACCGGTTATTAGTCCAGCGATGGCTTGACCATCGATGGTGATGGGCGCAATGCGCAGATCAGTCAGGTACTGGGTACCCGCCTGCTGGGTGATCAGCTGCATACGGACTGCTGACTCGATCGCTGTGACCCGGCGTGCCGGATCGAGCCCGAGGGAAACGTTCCAAGTGGTCGATTTGGCTTCAGCCCGGGCAGCAGATACCAGACGCTCGTAGGCACTGTTGAAAGCCATTCGGGCACCGACCACATCCCGCCGACTCAAGATCGGTTGCGCAGCGACCATCGCCTGGCGTATCTCGGCGGTCATCACGACTGTTTCAGATTCGTCGCCTGCGGTCAGCGCGATAGACCACGCCTCATCTTTGCCCGGGCGGCCATCGGCGGCCTGTACCCGCAGCAATACCGCCGCCAGGGTCAGCTTGCCGGTCAATTCGCGGCGGCACGATTGAAGCGCCTTACGGATGTCGGTCGGCGGGAACACGGCAAGATCCTCAGCCATCAACTCCGCAGCCGTAGCGCTGATGGTCTGGCCCAGGGTTTCGGCGGTGGCGCAGATTGCGCCGGCGAGCTGTGCGCGTTCGTCAAAGGAAAGCATTGCGCGGCCCTCCCTCGCGGATGTTCCGGGCAGCTTCCTGCGCAGCGTTGATGTTGGCTTGGGTGTCTTCCTGCTGGCGCGCGGTGCGACCGTTGATTTGGGTCTGGGTGACCCATTGGGTGTGATAGCTCTCAGCATTGGCCAGCAGTTCGCTGACGCTGTGGCATTTGCGGATCAGCTGGGCATCATTGATCCCGAGGTAGTACGCGGCGACGCTATGAGCGACGTCGATACCGAGGCGGCCGATCAGCAAACCGACCTGCCCTCCCACCTTGGCATTCCAGACCGGCCAGGCCTTGTACCGCTTGCGGTAGGACATGGCGTAGTTCGCCCAGGTCTTGAATGTCTTGCAGGTCTGGTCTTTGGGGCCCGGCATGTCAGCGGGAATTTCAACCCGTGGAGCTTCGATGCGGTCAACCACCAAGACCAATCCGCCGGACCGGTTCGGCTTGCCCGAGCCGTCCTGCAAATCCTGATTACTGGTTACCTGATTGGTACCCTGATTATTGGTACCCTGATTTGTCGGAGATTTTTCCGACCCTGCCCCGGATTTTTTTCCGATCTTGCTCGGAGATTTATCCGAGGTAGGCCGGATTTTTTTCCGACCATCGAGAGCATCTGAGGTCGGATATTTTTCCGACCCATCCAGTTTACGGTTCCACTCTTTGGCCTTCTCGGTCAGGCGAATCAACGTGATGCTCGAAGTGCTGGAAAGCTCGATCAAGCCGGCATCACGCAAGGCTTTCAGCAGGCGGTAAGCGGTGTCGGGCTTATCAGTGAGCAACGGCAGTTCGTCAACGATCTTGGCCTTACTCAATGCGAAGTAGATCCCGGTATCCGTCTTGATTGGATTGGCCCAGCTCGGGCACTCGTAGACGAAAGCGAACAGTAGGGCTTGCTGAGAATTCAGCCCCCACTCCAACGCCTTCGCCTGATTGATCGTGACGGTGTATTGCATGTCAGGCCTTCCCGACCAATTTAGCCAACTCAAGGAAGCGATCCACATACCAGTGCGGTTGCGTTTCACGGGGAGATTGCGGGCTGGTGAGGTTCTTGCCATAAGCCAGACCCTTTTCGGTCACCGACCAGAAGCCGACGTATTCCTGCTTGGAGTTCTTGCGCTTCATCTCCTTGAGGAAGCCGTGTGCCTCCAGCAGCTTGTTGAAGGCTGGTGCTGATGTACGCAGGGCGAAATCTTTGATCAGCCCGGTGACGGCTTTGGTCGGCATGGAACTACCGGTGGCGTCTGGTGCGGCGTCGATGGCGTATCCGGGCAGAAAGCTCGACTCCAGGCCATTGTTCGCGGCGATCTTGGCCAGCATCATCATTTGGCTGGACGGCGCTGGCTTCAGCAGGCGCGTGAAGCACTCCATGATGGCGATCTCGCCAACGACCTTGGTGCCATTAAGCAGGACCTGATTGCGGGCGCCCTGCTGGTGTTCGAGCTCACGCCAGCGGCGAATCACCTTCATGCGCATCGGCGCGCTGTAGCCGGTGAGGAGGCAGTCGGTGTGCTCGCGATCAAGCAGGTACTGCACCTGCTCCCGGTTGCGACCATCCAAGTAGATGTCCTCAAAACTGAGTACATCTACTTTCAGGTCTTTAAGCATTGCCACAATGTCGCGCTTCACGTTGTCGTGGCGCTTCCCAGTGACATTTGCGATCTCGCGGGAAGACATCGTGGTCCGCGACACGTTTTCAGAATTAACAAAACGTGTCGCGACATGTGGAGGGGTATTGCTTGAATTAAGTTGGCTCTGCATAATTGACCTCATCAAGTGGTAATGAATTAGCCGGGGCGCAATCCCGGCTTTTTTGTGCCCGTGTTTCGGGGGCTGCTGTTTACTAATGCGAACCCGAAGCCCCCGATCCGTGGGGTACAGATAGAAAATTCCGCGCATGCGCGGAAATCAGGCAATGGATTTCAAATTCGGGCGATGCCTCACAAGCAAGGCTTCAGCCTTCCGGCCCAACTCTCCTGCCCGCGCCTCAACCTGACGGCACTGCTTGGCGAAAGCCGGCAAATGCGGCAGGTCCTCTTCGCACATCACCTGGTCGTCAAACACTTCGCTGCCGGTGTCGATCACATCGCCCAAGGCGCGGATCAATGCGCCGAAGCTTTTGTTTGCGCACTGCTCACTCGGCATCTGACGGGCGCCAATCAAGCCGTGGCGGCTGGCCAGTTCGTTGATGCAGTGGTCGCGGAACTCAGGCTCCAGAGCATTCACCCACGACTCTTCCAGCCAAGACGGCATCTCTTGTTCGCCAGAAAGCCAGCGCTGAACGCGTTTGAGCCAGCGACCAGTTGCCTTAACGAACTCGCCCACGTTGTTCAGGCGCGCCAGTTCTTCGAAATCAGGAACCTTTGCCATCTCTACCTTCGCAGCAGGCACGATCAGGTAAATTTCCCGGCTCAGCGCTTGGGCGAAGTCGTCCTGGCTCAAGCTGGTTCGGGCAATCTGGTTTGCCGCGTGCGCGACAAGCACCTGGTCACGGGTTTGGGCGCTGTGTCTTGAACTGGACGTTTCCATACGGGCTGCTCTCTTCTAATCTGGTTTCAATGGATCGGCGGACTGGGATGTCTCTTAGGCGGCCATCTCGGCCCAGGGAAAAGACGGACAAAGGAATTCTTTTTTGAAAGCGCCTTCGGTCAACGCCTCCGCTCGCTTGGCAACAACTGGAGACATGCCGTGCTTTTCCCGAACCCAGCCGGAAACGGTGCTTTGATCAACCTTGAGCTTTTCAGCGGTGACCTCTTGGGTGCCGAAGTAGGCAACGAGGTCCTTATAAATAGTGTTCATGTCGCCCCTCCATACGGGAATACCCATATAATAGGTTATGGGAATACCGATTTGCAAGGATATGGGAGCCCCCGTAATACTCCCCCAATGGAATTCAAAGATCGTTTAAAGGCCGCAAGGCGGCACGCAAAGCTCAATCAGGTAGAACTTGCCGCCCGGGCGGGCATTACCCAGACGTCTATTTCTGATCTTGAGCGCGGAAAATCCAAAGCCACTGCGCACGTAGTGAAAATTGCTGACGCCTGTGGTGTGAGTGCGAAGTGGTTGTCCGACGAAATCGGCCCCATGACATCCACAGGTTCTGGTGGCTCTGAAGACTCCAACGTCGGCGAGGCCCGCCAACCTATTGAGTCCTACCGCTATCCGGTTATCAGTTGGGTCGCCGCCGGCTCTTGGGCCGAAGCTGTTGAGCCCTACCCTGCCGGATTCTCTGATCGATACGAGTTTTCCGAATACGACTCAAAGGGTGCGGCGTTTTGGCTTGAGGTCAAAGGCGACTCAATGACCTCACCTGTCGGCCAAAGCGTTACAGAAGGCACGCTGATCCTGGTGGACACTGAGGCTGAAGCAGCCCCAGGGAAACTAGTGATCGCCAAGCTGCCGGACAGCAACGAAGCGACCTTCAAGAAGTTAGTCAATGATGGCGGAAAGCTTTTCCTGAAGCCGCTAAATCCTGCTTGGCGAATCGAGCCGTTCAATGAAGACTGTCGGATCGTTGGTGTTGTGGTTCGCGCTCTGCAGAAGTTTTAGGCGATAGTCCAACAGCAGATTTCGATCCTGGAGCACGTGTTCTGGTGGGCGATGTATTCGCGCTAGCAATCGTCGAAGAGTTAAGAGTTTTAAGGCGCTTTACATTTTTGGCTATTGGGTGCACAGCACAAGGAAAGCAGGTTCATGCCTGAAACCGTAAATGCCATAGAGATCGTGCGGCAAAGTCAGCAGGGATATTCGATCAAACCATTCATTGTCCGGGCTGATGATGGTTATTCCTACTTTGTGAAGGGACTGGCAAAGTCAGGCGGTCCTGCACTGATTTCTGAAGCGATCGGGGCAGAACTGGGCCGATGCCTTGAACTACCAATTCCCCCGTGGCGTCTCATGCGTATTCCTCCCGAGCTTATCGGATTCAGTACTGTACCCAACGTGCAGGATCTAGCTGGCGGGCTTGCATTTGCCTCGCGAGCGGTAGAAAGCGCCACGGATTACAGCCTGAGCAGCATAAATTCAACTCCGATCGATTTGAGGCGAAAAGTCCTGCTTTTTGACTGGTGGATTCGCAATGAGGATCGCTGTCTAGGAGAACGGGGCGGAAACGTAAATCTGATCCTTGATGGACAAGGACACCTCAATGTCATCGATCACAACCTAGCGTTTGACAGAACGTTCAGTTGCGAAGACTTTATGAGTAATCACGTATTTCGGGATTGCAGAGCTTATTTTCGGGATTACGTCACCCGTCAGGAATGCTCACAAATGCTTCACGAAGCTGTGTCGAACTGGGGTACGATCACCGGCCTCTTGCCGGAGGACTGGATCTATCGCGATCAAGACCAGATCGATTTGACCGAGCCTACACTGGCTGACCGCCTCGAAATTCTAGAAGTGTTCAGGGAAGAGCGGTTCTGGGGGCCACTATGAAATACATTTGTAACTACTCAATTTTGAGGTTCTTGCCTTACCCAGAAACAGGCGAATTCGTAAATATTGGCATCGTTCTGATTGCCAATAATGGCGACTTTCGCTTCAAAATCGAGCAAAAGAGGCAGAGAGTTACCAACTTCTTTCCTAGCCTCGACTCAAAGATTTTTAGAAGAGCTCGCCGTGAGATCGATGCGGAATTGGCAAGGTTGAGTGGATTTTTCACTCAGAACCGGAGCGATATCTCGGTTTTGCTTAGTACCTTCCAGCACCTAATCCATCCTCGCGAAACGATGATGCGTTTTAGTGATCCTGGAACCATGGCGACAGATAACACGGACACAGCCCTGAAGACGCTGTTTGATCACTACGTCAATCACAGCTTCGCAACAAAGGAATATCAGGAAACCGTGCTTGAAAAGCAGTTAGGACGACTTCTCACTGATTCGAATTTGCGTCAGCGGTATAGCGACAGAAAGCTAGGCACAATTGAATACCCCGTGAAGTTTCCTTTCGTGCTTTGTGAGAACCAAGCGCCAGTGCAGGCCATTAAACCAATTCATCTTGGTCACGATGAGCCATCGAAGATTCTCGAGCATGGCGATGCGTGGATTTCGAAGGTGAGAAGGCTCAGTGCAGCGGGACAGCTTGCAGACGACACATTGTTTATTGCTGGGCCCCCAGAGTCTGGAATGCCGAAATTGCTGAAGGCTTACAGAGAGATCGCTAAAGAGTTGGAGGCATTTGAGCATGTTCGCGTGATCAGTTATGCCGAAGACAACGGCGAGATTCTCAGGCAGATAAAGAAGGGTATCCCCCCTACCCTGCAGTAATGAGAGCCCGGCCTAGCGCCGGGCTTTTTCATTCCCTGCCCCACTGCTACGCTTTCAGCTCCCTCGAATGGAATCGAAGCTATGTCCAGCACCGAATACTCCCTCCCCGATGTACTTGATCGTATGCACGAAAATCAACACGCTTTAGAGGCTGCCATTATGGAGCTGACTCTACTGGTTGAGAGTCAAGGCGCGATCGAGATAGGCGGTAACGTCCGCGGCGCTCTGGATACGATCCGCGAGAACACCGGGCATATCAAACAGGGCCTGGCCAGGCTCAAGGCTCAAGGCTCAAGGACCGGACTGATCAAGGAGGCTGTCTCCCGGTATGCACAACAGAATATGAGCCCGACAAGCGCGGGCTTTTTTCTGCCTTGAATTTGTTAACGGTGTGCCAGCTTTAGATCCTGGACTACGCTTTCCTCTGTCAATGGAAGAATAAGCCATGCCAAACACCCCCCTGCTCCATCGAATCAATCAGAGCGTCATAACCCTCGGATTCGCGATTGAGAGATCGGCATTTTGGATTAATTAGCGCGGCTTTGCGGCCCGTATCTGGCCGGATCGATGACCACCTAGTCGTGCTATCCGAAAACACAATTTGCATAGCTGAGGCGGTGGCTGGGCTGATAGCCAGATGGGAGCCGGAAGACGAGGAAAAGCCTGATGCAAGCGACTGAACGGGTGCCACCGATGATGGCAATACGAGTCGTTCACCCAATTTTGGAGGGATGCCATGAATCATAAAAGCCGCTTGGCGATACTGTTCGCTACCGCCCTACTCGCCAGCTGTGCTCAGAACAAAATCGCATTTGGTGAGTTCCCAGCAAGCGAGTACGAGGCCCTCGCAAAAGACGGCACCAGCGTGATTCAGGGACAGTTATTTCTCAGAACTCGGGGTGGTGATGTGAAGTACGGTGCCGGTAGTGAAATCCTACTGATTCCCGCCACTAGCTATAGCGCAGTGCTATATCGAGCAGTGAAAGCGAAGCAACCCCTTGAAGAAGCTGATCCAAGAGTTCGAGAATACACCCGAAGAACCCAGGCTGACGGCTCGGGAAATTTCTCATATAAGCGTGTTCCTGCTGGAAAGTACTACATAGGAGGCAACGTTGTCTGGGAGGCTCCAACCAAATATGGCCTAGCTGAACAAGGCGGATTCTTGCTTCGCGAAATCTCAGTTGCCGACGGTGAAGAAGTGAAAGTGATAGTGACCGAGTAAAGTTGTTCTGAGACCCAAGCCCGCCAAGCGCGGGCTTTTTTGTGCCCGGAGAAGAAGCCCCCCTACCCCGCACCAGATAGAACATCTCTCTTGCCAAAATATGGTAGGAACAATACTGTATATACATACAGTTATTAGCAAGGAGCTTCCTATGTCAAAAATCGCGTCACCCGCATCACAAACCAGAGACTCATATGAATTGGTTGGTCGGCGCATCCAGCGCCTGATAGCTGCGCCTGGCGTTCAGAAGGTTCAAGCCATAACCGTGACCAGACTCGAAGCAGAACCCGCTGAAGCATGGCAGCAAGTCCTTCAGGAGATTGAAGAGACCAGCGGTGTAAGCATGGAGCGCCTAGAGAGCGGCGCGGTAAGGATCGGGTGGCGAGAGTATTGCGAAGCCTGAAATGAGCCCGCCTTCGAGCGGGTTTTTTATCGGTCAAAATAAAAATATGGGAATACCCATTGACTCTAAATATGGGTTTACCTATATTTGCATCCAAGCCAACGCAACATCGGCCCAGCAGCGAAAAGCCGCGCCGCTCTTTAACAACCTGCGCCATACACGATTACCCGGCTATTCACCGGGAGGTCAGCCCCGGCCACACCTGTGGGGCGAGAGAAAGTCAGGTGAACAAAATCGCGCTGCCACTACTGGCGACCGGCGATCCGATAGCCCCGAAAGGCTACCAACGCGCAGAACTGCGACGGCGGACGAGGTGTTGACCGAACTGGCGAATGACCCAGTAGGAAGCGCGAGCAACATGGAATTTTTCACTGATGCACCTGGTGACGGGTGCATTGGGAAAACAACCGACAAGCACGGAGCACCAAATGAGCGAGCAAACTCTTCAAGCGCTGCTGGCTGAGCGAGTCACTGCCTTTGCCGAAAGTGATCAGCCGAAAGCCATAATCGACGAGCATGTGCAGATCATGTTCACCAAGGTAATCGACAACTGCTTTGGTCGTTACGGCGACTTGAGCAAGCAGGTTGAGGAGGCCATCAAGTCGGCGCTACCCGCCAACCTGACCACTGTTTTCGAACTGACGCGCTACAACGACTTGATTGCCAAGGCGCTGAAAGAAAAGTGGGAAACAAGCGGTGTAGAGGCCGATATGGTCCGCCGCGCACAGGAGGCAATCGACAAAGTCCTAACTAAGGATCAGATGCCGGATGTGGTCAGTCTCCGAGACCTCATGGACGCTTTCATCGAGGATCACAAGGAAAGCGCTGCCGAGGAGCGCTGGGAACATCCGGATATACGCTTCAAAGAATCCGATTATGGCGGCCTGCACATCTACTTCGACAAGAAGCCCAAGGATGACTCTTCGCTCTACAGCAGCCGCGAGCGTGACGAGTACAGCCTGGATAACGCCATCCATATCTCATTCAGCAAGCGCGGGACGGATCGTGACGAAAAGGGCCGCGAAGTCGGCACCGTCTACGCAGCCAAGATCGATAACGAGAAGATTGGCCAGACGCTGCGATTCAGAACGAAGTTCGAGAAGCTTCTGGCTGCACTCTACTTCGGCGCTTCCATGATTCTGGTGGACTGCGAAGAAGACGAATTCAGCTACGGCATTTACGACTGAACAACCAGCGCCACGACAGCCTGTCGTTAACTGCCCGAGCCTCTCTATGAGAGCGCATCGGTAGTCGCTGTCTGGATGGACCACGGGCCTCCGCGTGCGGGTATGGCAAGGGCGACAGCGACTACCGATGCGGACGAAATCGCGGCCTATAACCGCCCACCTGCATCACCATCGTCCAGTTGGCCAGGTCGTTTATCGCGGCGTCAGCGCTGGAGCCGGACAGCGTAACCGGCAACCCCTTCCCCACCGACACCACCCGCATGCACTCCCCTCCGCGCCCAACGGCAACCAGCGGAACGGATGAGTGCAGCCGAGTTTTGTTGGACGACCACCGGTTAAAGCCCGATGGATCACCCTGAATGGCCTCACGGTCAATATGTTTAAAAAGGATGCAGGGCGGCCCTCGCCCTAATCCATCTCGCCGATCTGGAGGCGATCATGAACACCCCGCATAGTTCTTTGCCTAAACACCACCGCAAGCCGCCTCCAGTGAGCCACAGCCCGCATGAGGACGCTCGGTCCGAATGGCTTTACAACGCAGCCGAAGAACTTCTTCGCGGCTGCAGCGTGTCGTTCCAACGCCGCATGCACGCTCCGCAAGGCGTGACCGCTGATGAGTTCGCCCTGGCAGTGGATGAGTATGTGAACAACCGCCTTGCCGATAGCGAAGTGCATACCCCGGCACTGGGTTGGCTGCTGATCAGGGCGGCGATTGGGAGCACTGACAAGACCGCTGTGACCGAGCTGCTTGGCAACAGCGACCACCCGCTGGGCAAGCTTGGCGAAATCGCAGACGCACTGCTACAGCCGCTCGCCGATGACGCGCTGATAGCCAAGGCTGAGGACGATGACCTGTGAGCCCGCACATCCTGATTGATCAGGCGCTCGACGGCGTGGCCACACCCATTGGCCAGGAGGACATCAGTCTTTTGGTCCAGGCACTGATCACCCGCCTATTCACCGATGGCGCAATCACCTCTGACGAATTCAACCACTACTGCAAGCGGCTGCGAAACATTTGCCAGCAGCGCAAGGAGGCATGATGACGACATCACCAGTCAAAACGCTGATTGATGAGCAGCTCGACGAGATCGAATCGAAATTGATCTTGCTAGGCTTTGGCCTCCCCTTCAATGAACTGATCGGTAAGCCGCGGGAAATGCGCGTTGCGAATCTTCCTCAGCGTCTGGCGACAACCATGAAGGGCGGTCGGATTGCGGTGAGAGTTCGGTCATGAAGCCAATCTTCTGGCTCCTCACCGCCGGCCTGCTGATAGTGATGCTGGCCTACAACGTCATCCGAGACGCATCCGGCGTCTGCCAGCCACCGCAAGTCGCTCACAGGTTCTTCGAGTGACCAGCCGCCAGCGGGCGCGGCGCCTGCTGATCTGGCGCGGCTCGTTCCCCGCTATCACCGTCTTCGCCTTTCTGATGCTGCTCAGCGCTCTCGCTGATCGCGTAACCCAATAACTCCACACTTCAACGCTGCGTGCATCGCGGCAAGGAACCCGTATGTCCGCAGAGCGCAAACCTAGCCAAGTTGTGGAGGGTGTCGAGTCGAGCGTGGTCACCACCATCGATCAGCGCCGATCGCCAAATGTCGCAACCGAGGTTGCAGCTCAATCTAACGACGCTGCCAGCATCATGTCCGTGATTATCCAGGTCGCCGCCAATCCGAATGTCGATGTCGGCAACATGGAGCGGCTGATGCAGATGCACGAGCGCCACGTCGACCGACAGGCTTCGGCGGCATTCAGCGTCGCAATGGTCAGCGCGCAGAAGCGAATCAAGCCGGTGACGCGCAACGCGCTCAACAAACACACCGCCAGCACCTACGCCAGACTCGAAGATATCGACCGAGCGATCAGCCCGATCTTCACAGAGGAAGGTTTTTCGCTGTCCTTCGGCACCGCCGATTCTCGCCTGCCTGGCCACCTTCGCGTTACCTGTGAATGCATGCACGCCGGCGGCCATACGAAGCTTTACCAGCTAGACCTGCCGATTGATGCCGCAGGATCTGGCGGTAAGACAAACAAAACCGGTGTTCAAGCGAACGGCTCGACGATCAGCTACGGCCGGCGATACCTGACTCAGATGATTTTCAACGTCACCACGACCGATGACGACGATGACGGTAATTCGGGGACTCCACCCGCGGAGGTCTCGCCGCCGGAACCTGAAGCTCTTCCTCCCTACCCTCCCGAAAAGTTCGCTGAGAACTTCCCTAAGTGGGTCGCCATGATTCTGGGCGGGCAAAAAACTGCTGAACACATCGTCGTGATGCTCGGGCTTAAGGCATCTCTAACCGAGCACCAGAAAAAAACCATCCTCGCAATCATCGCACCATCACAAGAAGGAGACGCATCTTGAAAATTCATTCAGTAATCCAAGGTTCCGAAGCCTGGCATGCGCTCCGCGCCAACTACTTCACCGCCTCCGAGGCACCGGCCATGATGGGCGCCTCGAAACAGATGAAGCGCACCGAGCTGCTCAGCGCCAAAAAGACCGGCCTCGACCGCGACGTATCGTGGTGGGTGCAAAAATACCTATTCGACAAAGGCCATGAAGCTGAAGCCCTAGCTCGGCCAATTCTGGAAGCGCGGATCGGAGAAGACCTTTTTCCCGTCGTTGGTACCGACGGCGACCTGCTCGCCTCGCTCGACGGCTGCACCATGCTCGGCGAAACACTGTTCGAGCACAAAATGTGGAACGAGCAGCTCGCCGCCGACGTACTGGCCGGCAACCTTGACCCGCACTACTACTGGCAGCTCGAACAGCAACTGCTGGTGAGTGGCGCCGAGAAAGTGATCTTCGTTTGCTCCGATGGGACCGAAAACAATTTCGTGTCGATGGAATACACACCGGTGCCTGGCCGCGCCGCGACACTCGTTGCAGGATGGAAGCAGTTCCAGACTGACTTGCTCGACTTCACACCGGTCGAGGTTATGCCGGAAGCTGTCGGCAAGACGCCGGATAGCCTGCCAGCGCTTCGCATCGAAGTCACCGGCATGGTCACCGCCAGCAACCTGGAGCAGTTCAAGGCTCACTCGCTAGCGGTCTTTGACTCGATCAATACTGAACTGGAAACCGATCAGCACTTCGCGGACGCCGAGAAGACCGTCAAATGGTGTGGAGATGTTGAAGAGCGCCTGGAAGCCGCCAAGCAGCATGCGCTGAGCCAAACCGAAAGCATCGACGCCCTCTTCCGTACCATCAACGAGATCAGCGCCGAGGCACGCAGAAAGCGCCTCGAACTGGAAAAACTGGTAAAAGCTCGCAAGGTCAGCATCCGCGAAGACATCGTCATGGGTGCGGCTAAAGCGCTGCAAACCCACATCGACCAGATCAACACGTCGCTGGGCGGCAAGGCTCGCATGCCAACGGTAGCGGCGGACTTCGCCAGCGCCATCAAGGGCAAGAAGAGCATCAGCAGCCTGCGCGATGCCGCCGACTCGGAATTGGCCCGGGCGAAAATCGCTGCCAATCAGATCGGCGACAGCATCCGCGTCAACTTAACCAGTCTGGTCGAGCTTGCCGCCGATTACATGTTCTTGTTCAACGATGTCCAGCAACTGGTGCTCAAAGCCAATGACGACCTGGTCGCCCTGATCAAAGTACGGATCTCGGAGCATCAGAAAGCCGAGTCTGACAAAGAAGAGGCGCAGCGCGAGCGCATTCGCAAGGAGGAGTTGCAGCGGATTGCAGATGAGGCGAAACCGATCATCGAGCCACCATCCGCCCAACCAACACAGAACTCCTCCCCGATGAGAGCCGCTCCAGCGATTGCCGCAATTGCGAAGCCCACCGCGGCCTCAGCAAAGCCAGTGGCCTATCGAGCGGAAGTCGCGGATCTGGAAGCCCTAGTGCACGCCGTTGCCGGCGGCCTTGCACCACTCAACGTACTGACCGTGAATTGGGATGCGCTCGATGCCCTGGTTACTCAACAAGGTTCGCTGTTCAGCATGGCCGGCGTAACTCTGGTGAACGCCGCGGCATGAGCAAGATCAAGCGAGTGGTAAATCAACGACGCCGGCAGTCCTGATTGGGCCTGCTGATTTAAATGAAATCATGAAATGGGGCGATCGTAAAAAATGACCGCCTGATTCAGTTGCTGCACTTAACAACATGGAGTGTTTATGTCGAACGATACTTTACATCAGGTGGTAGACACACTTTCCACCACCAATATAAACCTTGCGACAGAGGTTGAAACCGTATTACTAGCCGAAGTTCCCACCGAAGATGCTGCGTTAGTTAGTTGGACTCGGTCACCTATGGCCTCTATTAACGCAGGCACAGTCGCTGCCTCTTTAGGCACTACCTGGATCAGTGTTTGGGAATTCACCCATCTGATTACCACTAAGCCTAACCCGTCCGACCCGACGACATGGGATTGGTCTCCGGCCATTGCGGGTGCGCAGGCTAAAGCGCGGTCTATGGCCAAAGAAAACTATGGAGGGTATGGCGTAAGTTTTACTGCCGGCATTTATCCGGTTACCCGAATCACTCACTACAGCGGCACGCCGCTGCAAGGTATGGGTTCTCGCAACACCTACCTCTCAGCCCTGCCTTTTGATCCTGCTAATGGCAAGCCATATGGCATGCTGGAACTGGCTCCCGGGCCGGTACAAGCTGCTCACATCAGCGGTATTACTTTTTGCGGATCGTCTTCCTCTGTATACGGGGCAGCTGTAGTTAACCAAAATCAATGGGGGTTTTATTGCCATGCACAGTACGACGCTGGTTATGTACATGGCGGATTCTGGCACTCCAAGCTAGTTGATGTATGTTTTTGGAACTTCAAAAATGGTATCTGGTCTCGTGGTGGCTATACCCACGCCAACTCTAAGCGACCACACCAGTGGATTGATTATTCTGGCGTTCAAGTTGTGGTGCAGGATGGTGGTGAGCCTTGGCTATTTACCGGGCAACATGGTCAGATTTCAGTACGTGGCGGCCACGGGGAAAGCATCAGTTCCACTGTTGTCAAGCGTGCGCAGTACTCGGTCAAAGTAACAGTTGATCCTGACCCTTCAACCACTGCGTATGAAGGCATCAATGGTGAGAGTACTTCGGATGTTTCCGGTGTAGGTGATGCCGATCGATCCGGCCACAACATCACGTTTAGTGATGGCTTCTCGTTTCAGAGATCGCAGAAGGGTCTTTGGGTAAATGGCTCTGCGCGTAATATTACATCTGATGGTTGCTGGTATGAAACCTTGGCACAAGCAGTGACCATGACAGGCAACGGCACCATTAGTCTATCTAATAACCATTTTGCCAATGCCGGTATCGGCACCACAGCAGGCGGTGTACCCGGATCAGGTTATATCGTGACTTTAGGCGCCAAAGGCCAAATTGATTGGGGTCAGGGTAACGTTGTAGAGGGGTCTTACGACCACTTGGTTTCCGATACGTCTTCTGGGGCTAACGAATGCAATGGCATCAACTGGTGGGGTTGCCTGCGCACTGATGCTACCGGACCTACCATACTGCCTACCCTGCCACAGAAATCGCCTGCTATGGACGCTAGCGGCAACATTGATCTGGGCTCACACAGCTTTGGGACAATAGCCCCTAATGCTGATCGCACTGTACGACTGTCCCATATATCCAGCAATTTACTGCCAGGGCAAATTTTAGTGCTACGGGCAAGTACCGGCCCCGTCACTATTAAGAACGCTTCTGGCAGCAACATGGTTACCGGCGCAGGACGGGACATTACTATCCCCGCCGGTGGACTAGCCACTTTCCTGCGCATACAACCTTACGTGACTGGTTCTGAATTCTTGCTTCAGTCTGTATCTGTTCACTCTGCCTCTGCAGTGCCGACTGATGGGTTTTATTACACTCAAGGGCATGTCGTTGAAAACATTGCTACAGGTGCAGGTGTGCCGGATCGATGGAAATGCACCACTTCAGGACTGGCTGGTACTACAGCAGTATTCAAAGCCACCTCTGTATTAACTTAACCATGGGCATTCAATCAAGCGCATGGAACTGATCGCCAGAGAGAGAGCGGCGTCACCCCGGGTGGACAGGCTTGAGGCGGATCAACACCTGGGTAAATCAACGACGCCGGCAGTCCTGGCTGGACCTGCCGGCCAGCGGAATTGAAGAGGTAGGCCATGGCCAAGAGTGGACAAGAGCGATCGGCGAAGGCCGCCGCGAAACGGATTCAGTACGACGAGAAGGAATTGCGGCACCGGTTACGGCTCGGTACCCGGCAGAAGCTTGACGAGCTGATGGTCTGGAACGGCATCGAGGAAATCAACGAGGCGGTGCAGAACCTGATTTTGAACGCTCATGCGCTCGGGCCGACACTGTCATACCAGGCAATCGAAAGCCCGCGCCACAAAGTGCAGATAAATGAAAACGTGGCGCGGATGTTTCGGAGTGAGAGCTTGGCGGAGCTGAAGCGCGATCCGGGTGACGAAATTAGCCCGCCTATTCCTGCTACCGATTAATCACTTGAAGAAACTAAGAGCTTCTTCGTTCTCCCCATAAGCTTCTTTGTCCATAAACCGGACATGCTTACTAGTAATTAACAACTCAACATCCAAATTATCAAATAACGCGTAGGTTTTTGCAAACCGCTTGAATTTTTCACCCTTCACACTTAGGCAGTTATAGAACAACAAAACCAACTCATAATCAGACAGAAGAGACCGCACAACCAATCCAAAATGTTTTTTATCGACATGCTGAGTATTTTCAATAAACCTGAAAACGGAGTATAAACTCCTAAAATAAAGACCTAAATCTCCTTGATGCGACTTCAAGACTTTTTGGTATGCCTCCAGCGCCCTCTCCAACGTAGACAAACTGCTGTATTTTTCGTCCAGCTCTGAGTATCTGGTAATAAGTTTTCTCCCCCAATCCCTGAAGCAGTCCCTACCCTGAATCGTATGTTGCGCATTTGGAACTGGCTTATGTAAATCAAACCCTTGAATAACTTGCTGCTGGAGACTGAGCATATTATAAAATTGAGATTCAGCTTGCTGTTTAGCATTCTGCTCTTGGCTTCCTGCCAAATCCCTTCTCTGCAGCAAAAGCGTTATTAAAACACCAGAAAAAGCCAAACCCGAAAAAAGTGCATTGAGCGTACCAAAAGCGTCACCAAAAGTTCCTGACCTTACGCCAACCAATGCACCGTCTTTGTCGGTCGCGATCAGATAGCCTTCATACAAAAAATTGTAGTAAGCGACATAAAGCCCAACTACTACCAGCAACACACCAATTATTGCCAGACCCGATTTCCAATTCTTCACTATCAAATCACCATGATTTGGCTACAACACCTTAGTGTCTTAATAACTCAATTCAAACCAAATTGCCACTACCCCCACTGTCGCATCCGGTCACGGAGGGCTGTGCCTATACCGGACAATCACTTCAGTTTTTTTTCATTGAGCATCTGATGAAGCGGCCCAAACTTCTCCTCAAAATAGTTTTCAATTTCCAATACATTTTCACCAGCCAAAATTTTTACCGCTTCGAAAGAGTTAATCGCCGAGACAGCGTATTTCTCCCTTAATTTATCAGGCATATCTATTTTTGACCAGGAAACAAAAGCACCAATACATACCAAGCAATGATCGCCTAAAAAAAACGCATCTTGAAATGCTGGCCAAACACTTTCCCCCCAAGAGCTCCTACACTCAAGTGCTAATGAATGAACTTCGGTACTGATATTTTTCAAATTAGACAACTCCTCATTCACAACCTCCAATAGCTCATGAGGTGTCTCGCGATAGCTAACCTGAAAATTAATTCTTTCCATCAGACCACTAGTTATTCTAAAGGCATCCGGCAGTACCGTCCTGTATTTTCTAAAGGATAGCGACGCTCTTTTGGCTAGTTCATGATCTGAAGTCTCGACGACCTGTTTCTTCCAAGCGCTGTACCCAGCAACTGCAAAAATCAACGCTGCTGCTGTTGCAAGCGATCCAATAATTTCCGCAAGGTCATGGACGTTTTTTACGTCGAAAAATTCCGTACCTTTTGGTATTGCTCCCCACACAACACCAGCACCGAAAAGCGAAACGCATCCGAGCCATACGACCCAATCCCTTTTCAAATTGCCTCTCCCAAAACACTAGTTCCAATGATTATGCCGAAGCAATAGGCTCTCGGCGAGGGCCCCCTATGTCCGCACACCAGAAACACCCCCAGTTCATCCATGGCCAGCCAAGCATGGGTCTGCCGTTCGAAAAGGAACTGGTTGTTGACCTGTTCGCCGGTGGCGGCGGCGCGAGTACCGGCATTGCCCAGGCGTACCGGGAACCGGACGTTGCCGTGAACCATAACCCGATCGCCCTGGCCGTACACCGCGCCAACCACCCGCAGACGGCGCACTACGTTGCCGACGTGTATGAGGTTGATCCGCGGGAAGCAACCGGCGGACAGCCAGTGGCAATCATTTGGGCATCACCGGATTGCCGTCATCACAGCAAGGCCAAAGGTGGTGCACCGCGTGACCGTGGCGTTCGCGGGCTGGCGTGGGTGGTGATCCGCTGGTGTTTCGTTACCAAGACGAGGCTGCTCTTCTTGGAGAACGTCGAAGAGTTCTGCGATTGGGGACCGATCGACGACGAGGGTCAACCGATCAAGGCGGAGCGCGGGCGCACCTTCAAGGCATTCATTGCGGCGATCAGCACAGGGCTTCCCGACGATCACCCGGATATGCCGGAGATCATGCAGGCCATTGGCGAGTTCGTACCGATGGAAGCACTGGTGCGCGGACTCGGTTATAACGTCGAATGGCGCGAGCGGATCGCGGCCAACGCCGGCACACCGACCATCCGCAAACGTCTGTATCTGGTAGCGCGAAGCGATGGTAAGCCGATCGTCTGGCCGGCTCCGAAGCGCCACAAGACGCCTACCGCCAAACAGCAACCTTGGCGCACTGCCGCCGAGTGCATCGACTGGAGCAACCTCGGCCGCACCATATTCCGCGACAAGCCAATGGCGGTGAACACCATGCGCCGCGTCGCCAAGGGCTGCTGGCGTCATGTGCTGACCAGTGCGAAGCCGTTCATTGTGCCGATGCGCGGCACATCGGAATCGCACACCAGCACCCACGGCACGGATGAAGCACTGTCGACCATCAGCGCCGGCGGCACGCATCACGCTTTGGTGCAGCCGGTGGCCGCGCCATTTCTCACCGAGTGTGCCAATGGATCAGCACAGCGCAACTTTAGCGCGCTGGAGCCTCTGCGCACGCAAGTTGCCCAGGTTAAGGGCGGGCACTTCGCGCTGGCCGCGGCGAACATGGTCACTCTGCGAAAAGGTTCGGTTGGGGCTGATGTTGACAATCCCCTTGGCGTGGTCGCTACCAGCACCGGGCACCATGCGGTAACGGCTGCGTTCTTCGAACAGGCGAACGGTGGTTTCTACAAGGGCGACGGTCGATCGGCCTATGATCCGATCTCGACCATCTGCCAGACCGGCGCCAATCAGCGGTTGGTCAATGCCTACCTGGTGAAGTACTACGGCAACGAGAAGGACGGGATATCGCTGCGCGAGCCGATGCATACACTGCCGACGAAGGGCCGGGTTGCGCTGGTCGAGGTTGTGCAGGTGCCAAATACGCTGACGCTGGAGCAATTGGAAGGCGCCCGCCGCTGTGCCGCATTCATGCACGAATACCTGCCGGAGCATTTCAAAGACCCGGCCGAAATGGTGATGGTTGGCGGCTATGTCCTGGTGGATATCACCCTGCGCATGCTGCAACCGCCTGAGCTGAAGGCAGCGCAGGGCTTCGACAAGGACTACATCATCGACCGCGGGCTATTTGTCGACCCGATCACAGGAGCAGAAGAATGGCGCGACATAAACAAGACCGACCAAGTGCGGTTGATTGGCAATAGCGTCTGTCCGGACGAGGCTGAAGCCTTGGTCGGCGCCAACGCCGCAGACATCATCGAGCTTTACCAGCGCCTTGCGGCCTGACCCACCCTCGCCTATTGCGCTGAACATCAACTGTTAGGCCAGATCGAAGTACCATCCATCATTCAAGCGAGTGCTGAGCACTTCGACAACGTGCTGCACCTCTGACTTCGTTGGAGGAATTGTCGATGTAAAAACAAGGACTGCTTGGCCTGAATCTTCGTCATCAGCAATGACGTCCTTGTTTTTCCCCCAGAGTGGCACCTGCCTGCCCTCGCCCAGGCGTATTTCGATCCTGTCATAAAACTCCAGGCTCACCTGGTGGGCGAATCCAATATCCATTTCTTGGATATCCATTGCTTTCTCCTTGATCCGGCCCCATGCCGGGACGAACACAAATACCCCACTTCAACGAATCACGCCAGCCGGCGAGGATCCACGCCAGCTAAAGTAATCGAATAATTCGAAGGCGCAACGGCTTATGAGTCCGGGCGATTCGCCAACATGGCGCGACCTAAAACTGTGATCAGCGCAAAAATATCGCAGCAGTTGGACAAGGTCTGCAAGCTTGGAGTTTAAAACGTCCTTCGAGATAATTAGCGGCACTCTGGCTAGTCGGTGCGGCGCAGATAAAAATTTTCACGACTCTGCGCCAAAAGTCTAAAAGTGATCTGTCAAAATGAAGTAATCGCCATCGTCAAAATCCCTGCCGCATTAGATATCATAGACAACCGCTGCATATCGATTGGGCCATTAAAAACAATCGACAGATCGGCTCCACCACTTAAAGCGTGATCTATTTCACAACTATAAAAACCAGACTCTTTTGTAACCTTATCAACAAAAGAAGTAATGTTCTCTTTGCTACCTTCTAACCTTATCCTGGCTACATGCTTAGAAGTCTCTGATTTCCATCTAGATCGAGGTGATCTAATTTCATTCAGGAGCGTTTCGATATTATCCAGTCGCTCTATGAGGATGGTCTTAGCGTCTCCCTGATCCAAATTATCCAGCAAAACACGATTTTTTTGGACTCGAGAAATAGGATTGTCCGTCTCTCCGCGCACTAGAACGTCCTCAATGGCGGACCGAAGCGCAGGCGTGAGCTCATAAACTCCGCGCATGTCGTTTGTATAAAAAACTGTTCTTTCGTCTGAAATATCGAAAGGCAGTCTCGTACCTGATTCAGCTAACGCTACAACGGGCAGACCGGTGCAGTGTCTTACAGCCAATTCATACATTACATTAGGATTAAGTTCTGAAAGATTT
The DNA here is from genome assembly GCF_032424305.1 of Pseudomonas sp. JV414. NCBI lineage: Bacteria > Pseudomonadati > Pseudomonadota > Gammaproteobacteria > Pseudomonadales > Pseudomonadaceae > Pseudomonas > Pseudomonas sp. JV414. The sequence continues at coordinate 721,611 of NZ_VYKC01000002.1, forward strand.
GCAATAACCAACTCATCCTCAAGGATATGCTCGATAACTTGCCTTGATATAGAGCCAGTTATGGAGATTTCATGAGCGACAAAAACGTCAAAACCTAACTCCGCGAGGAGAGGCTTCAACACCGAACTTATTAATCCATCTGCTGCGCGGCGTGTGGGGGAGTCACCGCCGCCGATTGGGGTAACCACAAAGCATCGCTTTCTTACCAAAAGGCCGGCCCCACTGCCAACGATGTCATTAGGTACAGAGTCTACTTCCTGATTTTTCTTCATTTCAATCCATCACACCCGTGGCCAGTCAGGCATTTATACACATTTTACTGCCGCCTCCAACTATCGATGTTTTAGATCCTACCCGACTCACTTCCACCGTCCGGGCATGACCCGGCATAGGATGCCCTATGCCTACAGAAAACAAAATCGTCGAGCCGCTGAAGGTTGAGCGCTCGACAGTGACGAAGCTGGTTATTACCGGCGCGCCGCGGCTTGATCCGATCACAGTGTTCCTCGAGGACTTCGGCCGCCGCGACTGCCCGATAGAATCGAACCCGAACTACCAGACCGCCCAGGGCAAGATCACCATCAACTGCTGGGACAATAGCTGGAACGCCTACTGGGGCGGCATGGGGCCGCGTACCGTCGCGCAGTTCGTAGCCGACTGCGGCTGGGATTACGTTCTGAACTGCTTGGATCGCGGTATCAGTAGCACGCGATTCAGCGGTGACGCGCTGCATACCCTGGCCAAGAAGTGCATCGTCCAGCGCCGTCGGCAACAGACCGGGCGCTACGACTGGGAGCTCGGCGAACTGAGCAAGGTGAAGCCCGGGAGCTTTGGCATGACATCGACGTTCTGCCCAGCATCGAAAGCTCAAACGAATGCTGGCATCACAGCAAACTGCTGACTGAGCTGTTCGGCGAGGAATGGCATTACCCGCTCGGCGATAAGGCCGTCGAAGAAAACCACGAATTCACATCTCTACGCCGCATTGTCGAAACGGTACAGTCAGCTGTTCACCACAACGTCGTGAACATATGAAGACTAATTCGTGATCTTGGTGCTAGCCATACAACGGGAAACCCGGCTCACTACGTCCTAGCTATACCGAACAAAAGCCTCCTGAAATACGCTTCAATACCGTCGTTATCACCATCAAAAAGTTTGGATAATTCTGGACTATCAATAATTTTTAATGCTATTTCTCGCAACATCACCATCATATCGAAACTCATGTCAGGTATCTGCTCAGCCACACTATCTTTAATATGAGATCCGTGCGTAATTTGAGATCGCACCGCATAACACTTTTTCATCATTTGATAGCTCTTTTCCATCGCTTCTCCGTCACCACCCAAGAACATCGCTACTCGCTCGGACAGCCTATGAGTCAGTTCGGAAGTGTCAGTAGAAAACAAACTCTCAAGAGCGCTACACATCTGAGCTATTTTCATAGCAGGATGCGAGGTCCTACGTGCCAACTGAACAAAATTTATGAATCTAGCAAACCGAGTATAACTCTTTGATATAACAGGAGTTGCAATCGTTACACCACGCTCATGTATATAAGTCCTAAGCTTTAAACTCCTTTCAATCCACTGCTCCAGATCATTCAAGCTAATAGTTGTTACAGCTAGTCGACTTCCATAAGAATCGCTAGCATGTGATGCCAAGTTATTATTCGACCATTCTACCGATTTGTTTTTTTCACTTTTTTTTGCGAAAGCAATTTCACTGTGAATGCAACTATCATAGACAAGCCATGAATCTTGCAGAATCCACTCAATCCACACCAACCAACAAAACAGAATCTCTGAAGAAGTCGCATCATCACCCCAAGCCGCATGATCAAACTCACCAACCACTATATTACTTGCTCTTTGAAAATGAGCATATTCTATTTCCCCCGCATAACGCCTAAAATCTGACCCAATATAATCTGATACATTTTTAGCCCCGACAATTAGATTAACGCCGGGCATAAACTCATAACTACCAGAAGGAACATTGAAATCCAAATACCTAACAGTAGTTAATAGCTTTACCTTCCACATACAAACCCCACCTAAATTAAATTCCCACTACTTTCTCATACAAAAAAGAAATAGACGAGCTTCCACCTTTTAGCTCTTCATTCTGCCCTCAATGGCAGCCTGAAATTCTTACCCTTCAAAGTCAGCCGCTATAGCGGCAAAGGAACAGTCATGCCTGAAGAAACTGTTTTGATTGATGCCCTACCGGTTGAACGCGACGCGCTGGGCTGGTGGTCTCACCCCAATTACCTGTCTGAGTTCGACGACGAAATCACTGAAGCACAGTTCCAGGAATGGTGCCTGCGCCACCAGGTGGAAACGAAGATCACCTACATGGAGGGCGACGTGCCCAGCGATGTGTTCGACGCCTACATGGATGACGGCCAGGTTGATTGCTCGGCGTGGGAGATTCAGCACCCCGCCGAACCTGGTTGGTTCATCCTGTCGATTCACGACGCCGAGGATGGCCCTGTTTGCATCTGGGGCCGACGGGTGACGCCATGATCGCCCTCGCCTGGTTCGCCTACGTGTATTGCTACAAGGGGCCGCGGTGATGAAGGCGCGGATTGAGAAAAAGCTCAGCAAACGACTGGTAGCGATTTATCCGGCGCAATACCGCAAGGCATGGCTGGATAAAGATGAGCCATCAGTGCTCGCTTTCGAGCAGGGCACCAGGGATAGTCACTGCTTGAGTGTCGGCGGCGGCACCGATTATTGGGGTGAAGGCCAGGACGCTTATACCGTATGGGAAGATTGGCGCATGAATTGGCCATGGCACGGTTCGTTCAAGGAATTTCCTGAAGGTCATGATTTGGAATGCTACCCGGACACCGGCAGTTTTAGGCCGACTACAAAAAACCTTCTGAAGCTGGCCGCTGAGTGCGAGCTGATTGAAGCTGTAGCCGGGCGTCGACAATGAGCCGAATGGTCAGTATCGGTACCGAGGAGCTGGCCGGCCCGGCGCTGGATTGGGCAATCACCGCAATTGAAGGTGATCAGCCGCCTACCGCTGGGCAATTACAGCTCTTCACCCAAATCGACGCCGAGCAACTGATCGAGAAGTACGGCGTCTGGTGCGAGCGCGGCTACCACTACCCATGGCTGGCCAGTACCGACCGCGAGCCCTGGCACCGCATGGACGGCGAAACCCGAACCATAGCCGTGTTCCGCGCCGTGGTCTGGGCCAAACACGGCAACACCGTCCGCGTCCCAGCCGACTTCATCCAGCTGTAAACCCTAAATTGACCACTCACAGCCTGCCGGTGTACGGCGGGTGAGGAATCCGCATGCCTGCCAATTGCGAATACAGCATGACCCGAAGCGATGCCATCGACCTGACGGGCATTGCTCAGCTCGATCTCGCGATGCGGAGGGAGGCGCTGACAAGCTATCTCCAGACAAACGGCTCGCAACGCTTGGTGGAGTTGCTGGCTCAGTTCATCGGCATGGCCAACGCGGTCGCCGAGAACTGCGCAGAAATGAGCGACCAGGTGCTGATCGAAGAATGTGGCGTCCACCCCGACAAATTCATCAGCGTAAACCTGCCAACCATCATCGGCGCATGCCAGGGCGTATTAATCGCCAGCAAATGTGATCCGAAAGGCGCGTGCCATGGGTGCGCCTACAGGCTGGGATCAATTGCCAATCAGTCGCCCAGAACTACTTGCGATGTTGAGTTCATGGCCCACGACCGCAAAGGCTTTATGTGCCACGCACACCTGGATGAACGGGGCGAACCCACCAAGGTGTGCGTAGGACATGCCAAAGCGTCAGCCACCCAATAATCACCTTCTGCCGCAACGCGCGGCATGGAGCATCAACATGGAAACTGAAATTCTCTCAGACGAAGAACTGGCAGATCTCACCGGCTACAAGGCCAGGGCCTACCAGCGGCGCTGGCTGACAGACCGTCATTGGGTGTTCATCGAAAGCCGCGGCAAGCGCCCATTGGTTGGCCGGATGTACGCCCGCATGAAGCTGGGGATGGTCTCCCCAACCATCGCTGACCCAAACCCTCCACCGGCGACGCCGGCATGGACGCCCGATTTCTCACGAGTGAATTGATATGCGACCCCGCAAGGCCGAAACACGCAATTTGCCGCCCCGTATGTATCAATGGACGCGGCCAAGGAAAAGCGGAAAGGACTGGATCGCCTATTACTACCTGGACCTGACCGGCAAGGCGATCCCACTGGGCAAAGACCTGGACAAGGCCAGGATCAAATGGGCAGAACTTGAAGCCAAGGAAAAACCGCTCGACCTGCGCACGATGAAGGGCATCTTCGACCGGTACATCCGCGACATCGTCTCCAAAAAAGCGCCGCGCACCCAGAAGGACAACCTGTCAGAGATCAAGCAGCTCCGACCGATGTTCGACAGCGCCCCCATCGACTCGATCACCCCGGCCACCATTGCCGGGTACCGGGATGCACGGACGGCAAAGGTTCGAGCAAACCGCGAGATCGCCACCCTCTCCCACGTCTTCAATATCGCTCGGGAATGGGGGCTAACGACCAAGGAGAATCCTTGCCAGGGCGTGCGCAAAAACAAGGAAACGCCGCGGGACTATTACGCGAATGATGTGGTTTGGGATGCTGTCTACAAGAAGGCAGCTCAAGAGCTGAAAGACGCGATGGACCTGGCTTATCTGACCGGGCAACGGCCGGCAGATGTTCTGGTCATGAGGAAGGATGATGTCGAGGGGAAATATTTGGGTGTGCAGCAGAACAAGACACACAAGAAGCTACGTATCCAGATGACTGACGGCGACGAGGCGAACAGCTTGGGGCTGCTGATCGCGAAAATGGCCGAGCGCAATGCTCAGCACATTTGCAGCTATCTGATCGTAAGCGCACGTGGTAAGCGCTTGACCGCGAAGATGCTTCGCGATCGGTGGGACAAGGCTCGGGAAAAGGCCAAGAAAGATGCTGAAGAGAAAGGCGACGTTCACCTGGCCGAAAAAATTGGCAGCTTCCAATTCCGTGACATCAGGCCAAAGGCAGCATCTGAAATTCTCGACGTCGGTGATGCCAGCCTGCTCTTGGGCCACACCAAGGGCGACATCACTGAGCGCGTTTACCGTCGCATTGGCGCCATCGCGAAGCCGTCAAAATAGGCCAAAAACCCGTTACAAAACTCAAACTTCGCCCCTTGTAGAATGCGGTCTACAGAGGGGCCGAAAAACAAAAGTATTGAAACGAAAAAGCGCTACAGGCCACGGATTTAGCGGCTTTGAATAGCGGTCTTGAAAACCGTCGACTGTAACAGGTCCATGAGTTCGAATCCCATCGCCTCCGCCATCTTATGTACGACAAAGCCCTGATTATTCAGGGCTTTGTCGTTTCTGGGTACGCAGCTTCTGTCACAGCGCTTCTGGATCGTTTCCGCAGCCCCCGCTGTGAGGACAGAGTGCTGTGTGTTGTTGCCATCAGGCCTGAACGAGCCAAAACGGGGTCATGAAATTCAAGTCGTTGTCGGACATATCAAGTTCCCGTGTGGCAAATACCTGCGTCATGGCCGCGGGCGCCTTGGGTCTGATGTTGTTGGCGCGGCAGCGCAATGCCTTCGAGGCGCCGGCTTCGATCTAGAGCATTTTCTCCAGGCCGATCTTGTCGCTGAGCCAGGCCTTGAAGCTGCGCCATTTACCGCCGGGCTCCTTATGCAAGGTATGCAGGCGGCCGTCGTCTTCGGTGACCCAGACGACTTCTCCGTTTTCCAGGCGGGCCTGGTAACTCACGGCTGGCACCATGCCCTCAAGCGCCAGCTTGCGCATGTAGCCGGCCAATTCAGGGCTGTCGACCAGCACCCCGACTTCAGTGTTCCACAGCACTGAACGCGGGTCGAAATTGAAAGAGCCGATGAACACCTTCTGCTTGTCCAAAATCATGGCCTTGGTGTGCAAGCTGGAGTCCGAGCCACCACTGAAGCCAAAGGAAGAACCGCCACTGGGGTCGTCCGGCTGGCGCCGCACCTCATAAAGCTTCACGCCATGTTCGAGCAGGGTCTTGCGGTAGGGCGCATAGCCGCCATGCACCGCCGGCACATCGGTGGCTTCCAGTGAGTTGGTCAACAGGCGCACATCAACACCGGCATCGGCACGCCCGAGGAGGTAGAGCATGCCCGGCTTTTGGGGCACGAAATAGGCCGAGATCATGATTAGCTCCTTACTGACGCTATCGAGCTCAGGCCGCAGTTGTGTGGCCATCAATAGCGCGCGGGCCGGTTCGTCGTCGGCCAGTACCTTGCTCGGGGCGTCCCACATCGCCTTGCTATGGGCCCAGATCAGCTGCTTTCGCCAATTCTCGAGTTGCGGTTGTGTCCGGTAGGTCATGAGGTGGTCGTACAAGGCTGTGTTCTCGATACGTGTGGTCTGGAGCGATTGTTCCAGGCGTTGGCGGCTCTTGAGCAAGTCTTCGGCTGTTGGCTTGTTGAGCAGGAAGTCACTGATCGGCTGGCTCAGGGCGCTGTTCCAGTACTGATCGAAGCTGTGGCCCAACTGCTCGGCGACCGGGCCGATGCACAGCAGGTCCATGTCGGTGAAGTTGAGATCGGGCTTGGCGTCGAAATATTCATCCCCCAGGTTGCGTCCGCCGACGATGGCTGCGCTGTTGTCGGCCAGCCACAGTTTGTTGTGCATGCGCCGGTGCTGTTGGGAAAGATTAAGCAGACGGCCCATGGTTCGGGTAACCATGGTGCTGCGCCCCAGATGCAAAGGGTTGAAGACACGGATATAGATGTTCTGGTGCACGGCCAGGGTAGCGATTACTTCTTCCTGGCCGTCGCTGGCAGTGTCATCGAGCAACATGCGTATCCGTACACCGCGATCGGCTGCCAGCAGTATTTCACGCACCAGTGCCCGGGTGCTGAGACCGTTATGCACGATGTAGTACTGCAGATCGACGCTTTTCTGCGCATTGCGGATCAACTCGGCGCGCGCCCGGAACGCTTCACTGCTGTTAGGCAGCAGGCGAAAACCCGAGCGCCCCTCATGCTGGGCGGCCTGGGCCTGGATCGAGCGCCCGAAAGCCGAATCGCTGGCGGGTATTGCCTCGCTGAAGTCGTGGGGCAAGCGCGTGGTGGCGCAGCCAGCGAGCAGCAGTGCGAGCAACATGGCGGGGAAGAACCGGGACATGGGCATGGGGCTCGTCCTCAACCTCGACGGGTGTAGTTTTGACCTCGCGAGCCCGCCAATGGTTACGACTCAGCGTCCAGTTCATCCAGCAGGCGTATGGCTGTGGCGCCGACCGTGCGCACCGCCTGTTCGATTTCCTGTGTTGCCCTGGAAGCGAAGTTCATTCGCAGACAGTTACGGTACTTGCCCGATGCCGAGAAAATGCAGCCCACGGCAATCTGCACACCTTATTCCAGTAAAGCCCGGTTTAAGCGCAGCGTGTCGAAACTTTCCGGGAGTTCCACCCAGAGCATGAAATCGCCCAGGGGCCAGCTGGCCCGAGTTCCGGTGGGGAAGTAGCGCGTGACCCAGTCGATCATCAGGTCGCGGCTGCGCTGATATTGGCCTTTACGTGATCCCACTTGATCTAGTTACTAGAACAAACACGCCGTGACGGGCAGCAATGGGCCGATTTCTGCTTGTCGTGAAGGGCTGCAGTCGACCCAAAGCTGCCGGTCAGCAATGGCTAAAATTGACCGATTGCCGCCCCTCGCCAAGGGCAGCAATTCTACCACTTGCCGCCACTCATCGATGGTAACGAACCACTCCCCTCATCTTCGTCACACCACTGCTGCTTCAATCGTTCTGGAACGCCAGGCATAAGCCAACACCATCAGCAGCCCCAGAGCAGCCATCGCCGCTCCGGCCAGGGAAATCGCCGGATAACCCAGACCAGCGTTGATCACCGCTCCGCCCAGCGCTGCGCCAATCGCGTTGCCAAAATTGAAGGCGCCAATGTTCACCGCAGAGGCAAGATTGGGCGCGTCCTTCGCTGCTTCCATGACGCGCATCTGTAGCGGCGGCACTAGGGCGAAACTGGCGATACCCCATATCAGGATGGCCAGAGCAGCCGGTACCGTCCAACGCATCAGCAGGGTGAACGCCAGCAAGACGAGAATCAGAACGCTTAGCGAGACGATCAAGGTGCGATCTATCGAGCGGTCGGCGGCCTTGCCGCCCCACATATTGCCCAGCGTCAACCCCACACCAAAAAGAACCAGCATGGCGGTGATGTAGGCGGTGGAACTATTGGTCTCGCTGCTGAGGATCGGCGCGATGTAAGTGAAGACGGTAAACATTGCGCTCGATCCGACTACGGTCAGGGCCAACGCGCCCAGCACCGGACCACGCCCCAGTACCCGAATTTCGGCCATTACACCGACGCTTTGCGGCGTCTTCAGGTTAGGCAGGGCGAACCACAACGCGGCCATGGTCACCACGCCGAGGCCGGTAATTCCCCAGAAAGCGGTGCGCCAACCGAACAGTTCACCAAACCAGGCGGCCAGCGGCACACCGCCGATGGTCGCCAGGGTCAGGCCCATGAACATCGCCGCAACCGCCCCGGCACGTTTCTCCGGGGCGACCACGCTGGCGGCGACGATGGAGCCAACGCCAAAAAATGCACCATGGTTCAGTGAGGTCACCACCCTGGCGACCATGAGGCTGTAGTAATCGGTGGCAAGAGCTGACATTAGATTACCCAGGGTGAAAATCGCCATGAGCCCGATCAGCAGATAGCGCCGGGGAATCCTGCCGGTGGTCAGGGTCATCAGCGGTGCGCCGAGCAATACGCCCAGCGCATAAGCACTGACCAGCAAACCGGCGGCGGGAATGGAAACGCCCAGATCCGCAGCGATACCCGGCAACATGCCCATGGGGGCGAATTCTGTTACGCCGATGCCAAAGGCACCGATGGCGAGTGCGACAAGTGGTGGATTGATACGCATGGAAGGCTCCTTATCTATGCCGCTAATGCTACGATCCAGTCTTTTCCGACGGTAGATAGCATTTTTGGCAATCACCTTTGCGCAGGAGGCACAAGTGGATTTCAACGGCAGGTCAGGTGAGATGAGCGTGTTCACCACCGTGGCGCAGGAAGGCAGCCTGTCGGCCGCCGCGCGTGCACTGGGCCTGACACCCTCGGCAGTCAGTCGGATCATCGCGCGTACCGAGCAACGTCTTGGCACCCGCCTGCTGTTGCGCACCACCCGAGCGATCACCTTCACTGCCGAGGGCGAAGCGTTCCTGCGCGGCGCCCGGCGTATCCTGGCCGACATGGACGAGGTCGAAGAAGCCATCGCCGACCAGGGCGTACCCAGGGGGCGATTGCGGGTCAGTGCCGCCCTTGGCCATGGGCGGCTGGCCATCGTTCCCTTGGTTGCAGCATTCAGCGCCCGTTACCCGAACATCGTCGTCGACCTCACCCTCGGCGACGAACTGGTCGACATTCTCGGCGGGCAGGCCGACGTCGCGGTCCGCTTTGGCCATCTGCCCGACAGCCCGCTGACCGCGCGCAGAATCGGCGACACCGGCCAGGTAGTGGTGGCATCGCCCGAGTATCTGCAGCGCCACGGCATCCCCCAGGAACCGGAAGACCTGTTACAGCACAACTGCCTGCGCTTCAACTTCCGGCGTGCCGAACCCAACTGGCCGTTCATCCGCGATGGAAAAGAGTTTTCCCTAAAGGTCAGCGGCAACATCGAATGCAGCAGTGGTGAAGCGCTGGCACAACTCGCGCGAGTAGGTGCCGGCATTGCACGTATCGGTGAGTTCAGCGTGAGCGAGGATCTGCAGCGCGGCGACCTGATTCCGCTGTTGGAAGCCTGGAACCCCGGGGACCAGGAACCGATTCATGCGGTGTTCGTCGGCGGGGCGGCAATGCCGGCGCGGGTGCGATTGTTCGTGGACTTCTTGCTGGAACATCACCGGATGTAAGCGGAGGCGTAAGCTGATATTTCCGGGTACTTGTGATGTTGAAGTGACCAAAACATTTTTGGGTGCACTATCAATAGATGGTTTGCCTTACTGGAACAATCGTGAGCTCTGGCATTGATGGGTCGTCCGCACGTCTTAAATGGCCGTCGTGAAAGACCGCTTCTGGCCGTTTTCTGCCCGTCACGACTGACCAGGGCTGGCTCCAAATCCCACTTCAGACTGAAGGCCGCTTTCGACCAAGCGCAGTCTCTCGGTTGCAGCTACGAAATTTAGGGCGATCCCACCCAGAACGCCAAAAAACCGGCCAAATTCGTTTCCGCAAATAAACTTCCACCCCTTGATTCCAGAGGCCTCCAGAGCATTAATTAATCTTAAGATGTTGAAATACAAGGATTAACCTTCGAACTTGAAAACCGTCGCCTGTAACAGGTCCATGAGTTCCAATCCCATCGCCTCCACCATATTTGTACCGACAAAGCCCTGATTATTCAGGGCTTTGTCGTTTCTGGGGTTTGGTGAAAATCTTTCCGCTCGGCATTGTGTTCCATAACTCGGCCCGTTTTATCTGCAAGCCGACATGGTGCGCTGGGGATGCTGGCCGCAGTGGACCAAGGACCGCGCCCCGCCAACGAAGTAGTCAACGAGGCCCTTGAATAGCGTTCATGATGCCTCTCGATACGGGAATACCCATATAGCACGGTGATGGAATACCGACTTGCAAGGGTATGGGAGCGCCCGTAATACTTCGCGGATGGAATTTAAAGAAAGACTCAAAGCCACCCGTCGCCATGCAGGTCTAAACCAGACCGAGCTTGCTGAGCGCGCCGGTCTCATGCAGACGATATCGTCGACGGCGACATGTACGCGATCAACCACAACGGTCAGCTCCGCGTGAAGCTGGTCTACCTGAAGAAGGGTTGATCAATGCCAAAGAAACATCAGGAGAGCAAAGCAGCGACGGCTGCTGACATTGAGCGCTCTATCCAGGCGCTGAACAAAATGGCTGAACGCCTCTGGGGCGATGGCCGGGAAGCTGAGGCGAAAGCCCTCCTCGATGCCTTGGATGCGTTAAACAGGGCGCTCGATCGGATCAGGATTGGAGAGAGCCGCAGGGTTCTTCATTGAAACGCTGCTCGAATTTTTATCCGACCTTCTCGGTGGTCTCGCTAATCTCCAGCCTTACGAAAAGCCTCGTAGGGTCTTCACCCGCGGCTTTGTTGCATTCTGCGTGCTGGTGGCTGTTTTTGAACTGATAGCGCTGAACCAGTTCTATGGCGCGCGCGGCTGAATTCTAGCTACCGATCGCCGATACATCAATTGAAATGGAATTTATGAAAAAGCTACTTCTCTCGCTCTTTATAGGCTTGCTTCTTTCAGGTTGCGCCACAGCCCCAAGCTACCAGGTGCCCGATGGCCTTTGGTACGCAGAAAAAGAAGATCCCGATCACTATCGATATCACGTTTATGTTTACTTTAAGGATGATAGTCACTTCATCTGGTGGCGAACCACGGAAACTCAGGAAGTTGTCATGAAGCGATTGGCCTACTACACCCACGACCATCCCGGGGTAGACAATCCGACCCTATACACGCGCCTGGGGGACCAATTAAAGGGCGAGCGGCACATCGTCAACCGAAGCAGTGAGGGCATTCTTCAAGCCACGGCCACTCAGACCTTTAACGGGCGCTTTGACGGCGACGAGCTGGTCATGGAGTTCGTTTCCGCCTCGGTTTGGGCCTCTGGTGACGATGCTGGCAGGGATGTGGTGCGATGGTCGATGAAGCAGCTAAAATCTCAACCCGCCAAGTGATCAGCTATCCGGCGATCACTGGATGCCATCGAAAGTGCTGAGGCTGAGCAACCCTGAGGTTGTACGGTTTCGAAAGCATACAAACAAATTAAAAGGATTTTAAATGCGATTCACCCCAGTACTACTAGCGCTTGCCCTTGCAGGTTGCGCCGGCAAGCCTCCCCAGCTTTCCGAAGGTGCTCAGGCGAGACTGGATGCGCCCATGCCCACATCTGAAAAGCAGCGCGTTTGGGAGTGCGCGGGAACGAGCAACGTAATCGAAGGCCAAAAGTTCGTTCTCAAATTGCAGGGCAGACCAGTAGATTCGGGCGGCGAAATCTGGTCGACCCGGGAACGAGCGAAGCGCTTGAGCTGCACTCAGGCAGAGATGGACGCGCCGGATATGGGGAGATGGTCGAGCCCGTCAGTGTCTCCTCGCCCGCGCTGATCGGGAAGATCTGCTAGCGGTTCGTCGTGCGCTACGGATCAGCGAAGCGAACGACTTGAACCGTTTGTCAGGCGTACAAGCCATACCCTGCCGCGATGATCAGCGGAGAAACCAGCAGCATTGCCCAGAACCCGGATCTTGGAACAGCAATGACGCAAATGATCGAGATCACAAACACATAGATGCCAACAATTTTTAGTAGCGCGAGATCGCCGACTGCTACGGCGTGAATCGCTGTCTGCCCTGCGAGCATAAAAAGCGGCCCCAGCAGGGTAAACCAGAGGGCAGTACGCCGATCTTCGTGCGCTCTGAACTGGTCAACGAAGCCAGAGTCTACAGCGGCGGCGAATGCCGTTTTGAACTTGATAATACCGAATGGAATATGGAAGACGCCCAAGGCGAACAGGGTCCATGCGACGATGTTTGACATATCTAATGTGCTCCGTAACGGGATAAGTGCCTAACGTTTGGTTAAGGGACCGGCGCTATCCGGTCCCGAGCGAGCGCAGTGAGCGGCGCATGTCAAGCTGCGCGACCGATGGCACGCCAGCCGTAAACATTTGATGGCTCACTGTGGAGCAGCCGCCTGGAGCATGCGCATGCAGGTTGTAGATCGTGCATGCGGTGTAACGGCGAGAGCCGAGCATAGCAGCAGAACTGCTGTTGTCAGTCGGAAACTACCAGCAGCACTACTTGCAGAAACATCAGCTCTGCTAATACTCTTGTCGCCATGAAAACACGCCGCCCCCTTACCCCTGAAGAAGTCGCCGACAGCACCAGGCTCAAGGCTATTTACGACCAGCGAAAGTCTTCTGCTAAAGCGGCTGGATCAAATCTCACTCAAGCGGATGTGGCTGAGGCCTGCGGATGGTCTGGCCAAAGCGCCTTCAGTCAGTACGCTACCGGCAAGGTTCCACTGAACGTCGAGGCACTCCTGAAACTGGCAAAAGCCTTGCGCTTCGATGCCAGCGAAGTGAGCCCACGCCTGATGTCGACCGTTGCCAGCGTCCAGTCTTCCGAACGCATCCAGCCAAGCGTATTGATGTCGGACATCCAGCCTTGGGATGACGACACTCCCCTGGATGACGATGAGGTCTACGTTCCCTTCTTGCGCGAAGTGGAACTGGCGGCCGGATCAGGCCGTTTCGTGATTGAGGAAAGCGACACTGCCCGGCTGCGCTTTTTCAAGAAGGACCTTCGCCATAACGGCGTTCAGTTCAGCAACGCGAAGTGCGTGGTTGTCAGCGGCAACAGCATGCTGCCAGTGCTGCGTGACGGCGCAACCGTGGGCATCAACGTCGGCAAGAGCTCACTGGGCGATATCGTTGACGGCGACATGTACGCCATCAACCACAACGGTCAGCTACGGGTGAAGCAGGTTTACCGCCTACCGACGGGCATCCGCCTGCGCAGCTTCAATCGCGACGAGCATCCGGATGAGGACTACACCTTCGCGGAGATCCAGGAGCAGCAAATCGTGATCCTGGGCCACGTGTTCTGGTGGGGGATGTTTGCCCGCTGATTGAGTCAAACCGTAGACCCGTTTTTTACCAAATGAAGCCCGCCTAGCGCGGGTTTTCTTATGTCCGTTAAAAATATTATTAGCAGTGCTATTTACTAAAATTATAAGCGCTGCTACTTTTACCTTCAAGCCAAGACAACACCACCCGCATCAAAAGTCGCGGCGCGAGCAACAGCGAAAGCATCACTTCTGCCCATTCACTGAGTGGGCAGTGGGATGTAGGCCTACATCAAACGCAAGGCTCAACTGAGCACAGGGTGACATCAAATGAAATAGGGAAATGACCATGACCGTAGACATCAGCAACTACACAATCGCTACACCGCTTCCTATCTCCGACACCAACCCCATCGCGCTTGAACTCATTGGCTGGCGGGCACTGCTTGAATGTCCGGAAGTCGTTTCGATGCTTCCAGATGGCTCGCTGCAAATGACGGCTCCGACGCTCGGCGCTTCGAGCAAAAGCACGCACCGGACGCGCTGCGAGTGGAAGGAGCCGGGTTATTGGCTGTTCGCCAGCGCTGCTGACCACTGGAACCGACAAGAAATGCGGCTGACGAAAGTCAACTCGCTGCAGAAGGTCGTGATCGGCCAGATTCATGTGCAGGGTTCAGAGCGACCACCTGTAAAAGTGTTCTGGAACAAAGGCCGCATCACCATGGGGTTCCGGTCGAGTTATCTTCAAGAAGACCCGGTGAACACGACGGTTCTGGAAAACGTGCCGCTCGGGGCACTTTTCAAAATCAACATTCACGCCAATTCGAATGGCGCGGTCTCCGTTTCGGCAAGCTGTAACGGCGTCAAATCGACCTCCGCTATCATGCGCCTCGACAACACCTGGGACACGAAAACGCTGGCCTTCCACGGCGGTGTGTACAACCAGATCGATTACTCCGACACCACCGACCCCGAAGACGGTTCGGTGTGCATCATCAGCGACCTTTCCATCACCCACGCTTGACCTGTAGGAGCCAGGCTTGCCAGCGAAGGCGTCCTTAAGAACGTCTTCGCCGGCAAGCCTGGCTCCTACAAAAGCGCATCATCGGGCAGCGATTGGAAGTCATCCACCACCTTGTCTGTCGTAATGACCGCATCAAGGCCCCAGTCGCCAGGCACGTGCCAATCCTCTCCAAACATCTCCGCCGGATGCATCGTCCGTTCGGAACCATTGCCGCACGCCAGGGACTTCGCCGGACAATACAGGTCACATCCCCAACAGATCCGCTCGGGGTGCTTGGGGTTGACGGGGAAGTTCTTGGCCATGCCGATCTCCGATCATTGAGTGGCGTCGTTCCAACCTACAGCCCTTGCGCAACGCCAGCCTTGATACATATCAAGAATCGACATCAAGCGACTTCCCTCCCCCCATCGCGATCCTGCAGCTAAGCTTCCAACGGCTGAACAGACTTGGAGACGTCGCTCATGCTCAATAAAAATCCTTTCCCAAGCGTTGGGGCACCAGACCATCCAACCCTGTCGACATGGGACGATCAAAACGCCGCAACATCCATCGATGGCGACGCGTTTACCGCCCTGCCCGCCTTGACCAACGCCGAACTGGTTCACTTGCGTGTCCGGGTGATTGCCTTGGAAAACCTGGTCATCGCGCTGTTGGCAGAAGGCTCGGAACGCCAGCTCGCCATTGCCCGGGAAATGGCCGACTACATTTCCCCCAGACCCGGTTTTACCCAGCATCCATTGACCGTTCATGCGGCGGCACAGATGACCCACAGCGTTGAGCGCGCCCAGCGATTTCGCCAACGTGACGAGCCAACCGTTTAATTGCTCAAAACTTGATAACAATCATTATTGTTCGCAGCAAAGCTTCCTAGACTCGGGCTCCTACTCGTCAGTGTTCAGGAAGCTATTATGCGTACCCCTTTTTCGCTATCACTCGCCCTGCTCTTGCTCACACCACTGGCTCACGCCAAGGAATACCCGATCGGGGAACCCCAGTTGTGTCCCGGGCTGGAAGTCGGGGCGGTGTATTTGCAGCCGATAGAAATGGCACCCGCGGGGATGATGCGCGCCACCGCGGATTCCGACGTCCACCTGGAAGCTGACATTCGCGCCACTGCGGACAATCGGCAAGGCTTTCAGGAAGGCAGTTTCGTGCCCTACCTGAACGTCTCTTTCAACCTGAAAAAACACGGCAGCGACCCCGAGATCAAAGGCGATTTTCACGCCATGGTGGCCAATGACGGTCCGCACTATGGCGACAATGTGAAGCTGCTTGGCCCCGGTAAATATCAGCTGACGTTCACCGTCCTGCCACCCGGCGGTCATGGCTCCCTCGGGCGCCACACCGATAAGGAAACCGGTGTCGCTCCCTGGTTCGAACGTTGCGAACTGCACTACGAATTCATCTACGCCGGCATCGGTAAAAAAGGCGGCTATTGAATGAAGCGCCTGCATCTTGCCTGGCTGATTGTCGCCGGAACAGTTGCACCGTTGACGGCCCATGCCGAGTTGCCGAGCTTTGAGCTGATCCTGCGCGATGGCCACTTCACGCCGGCCTTGCTGGAGGTGCCGGCCGGACAGCGCTTCAAGATCGTTCTGAAGAACGTCGGCCAAGGTCCGGCCGAGTTCGAGAGCACGCCGTTGCGGGTTGAAAAAGTCCTGTCGCCGGGTGTGACGACCTTCGTGGTCATTCACCCCCTGAGGCCCGGTCACTACCCCTTTTTCGATGAGTTCAATCCGCAATTGCCCGAAGGCGGCATCCTCGCGAAATAACCTGTCAGCGCACGGAGCTTCCATGAATCAATCAATGTTCATCGTCTGGCGCGAAAGTGTCGAGGCGCTACTGGTGATCGGTATTCTCCAGGTTTGGGCCAGCCAGCAAGGCCAAGCTAATCGTCTGGTCAAATTTCTCTGGGCGGGTGTGGTGCTGGGGTTGATGCTCTCGGGTCTGCTGGCGGTGTTGATTCTGTTTGCCGGTGAGGCCATGAGCGGGTCGGCCAGTGAGTGGTTCCAAGCCGCACTCGCGCTGGTTGCCAGCCTGTTGATGGTGCAAATGGTGAGCTGGATGCGCCGCCACGGGCGCAGCCTCAACCACGACTTGCGACGACACGCCGATAGCCACCTGGCTCGACAAGGTGGCGCTGGTCTATTACTGCTGGCAATGCTCGCGATCAGCCGCGAAGGCAGCGAAACGGTGGTCTTTCTCTATGGCGCCGGCGCCCGGTTGCGAGGTCCGCAGCTCGGTTTGTTTGCTGTTGGCGGCGTATTGGGACTGGTGCTGTCGGCGCTGACCATTACGCTGCTGCACAGCAGTCGCCGATTCATTTCATGGCAACGATTTTTTGCCATCAGCGAAGTCATCTTGCTCATGCTCGGCGCGGCGTTGCTGGTCAGCAGTACCGAACGAATCGGCGGCCAACTGCTCGCCCTGGATTTGCCGGACGTGGTTTACAGCCTCGTTGGCGAAGCGCTTTGGGACAGCAGCACGTTGCTGAGCGACAGCCACGGATTGGGTGGCTTTCTTGCAGGTTTCGCCGGTTATCGGGCAAGCCCCAGTGGCCTGACCTTGTTGGTGTGGATCGGTTATTGGCTGGCCGTCGGCGGCTGGCTACGGCAACGAACTGCGGAAAATCTGCCATGCCCGACCTGAGCCGGCGCAATCGATGGCTCCAACGACTGGGCGACGGGATGCGTCGTCATGCGCCCGTCATCCGTACAGCACAGTGGGCTGTTGTAGTGTTTTATGCGGTGCTGTTGGTGACCCCGGCGCTGTTGCCGCTGCCAGACAGCCAGGCACGGATACTCGACAACCTGACCTTGCTCGCGCAGTTTCTATTCTGGGGAATCTGGTGGCCGTTCGTGTTGCTGTCGATGGTGTTCTTCGGCCGACTCTGGTGCGGCGTTCTGTGCCCGGAAGGTTCGCTCAGCGAATGGGCCAGCCATTACGGTAAAGGCCTGGGTGTGCCGCGCTGGTTGCGCTGGGGCGGCTGGCCTACCTTGGCGTTCTGCCTGACGACCCTCTACGGCCAGTTGATCAGCGTCTATGACTACGCCCAGGCCGCGCTGTTGATTCTGGGCGGTTCGACCGTCGCAGCGGTCGTCGTCGGGTTATTGTTCGCCCGGGGCAAACGAGTCTGGTGCCGTTATCTGTGCCCGGTCAGCGGCGTCTTCGCCTTGCTCGCCCGGCTGGCCCCTGTGCACTTTCAGGTCGATGAACAACGTTGGATAGAAAATTCCGCACCGCGCCTGCCGCCGCCCAACTGCGCTCCCCTGCTCGATATCCGTCGCCTGCAAGGGGCCAGTGATTGCCACGCCTGCGGACGCTGCAGCGGGCAACGCGGGGCCGTTCAGCTGATCGCCCGCTCCAGCAATCAGGAGATTCTTCACGCGACGGCGCAGACGCTGTCCCCTTGGGATACGCGCTTGCTGCTGTTCGGCGTGATCGGTTTGGCCATGGGCGCGTTTCAGTGGACGGTCAGCCCATGGTTTGTCGCCCTCAAACAATCCCTGGCCGAGTGGCTGGTCGAACACAACCAACTCTGGGCCCTGCAGGACAATGCTCCCTGGTGGCTGCTGACCCATTACCCGCAACTCAACGACAGCTTCAGCTGGCTCGACGGTTTCAGTATCGTCGCTTACCTGAGCTTGAGTTCGATCGTGCTCGGCACGGCGTTGATGCTGCTCCTGCGCCTGACGGCCCGACTGGCGCGAGATCGCACACTGTATTGGCCCTTGGCGCTGACACTCACGCCCCTGGGGGGTGCCGGACTGTTTCTCGGGCTGTCGGCCACCACCGTCAAATTACTGCGTTATGAAGGTCTGCTGCTGGAGTGGGTGCAACCGGCCAGGGCCTGTCTGTTATTGGCCGCGATGGGCTGGAGCCTGCTACTGGGTTGGAAACGGCTGAGCCGCGAAGGTCTTTCCCAGGTGCGACGCGGGTCCGCCATCGCTTGCCTGCTCCTGGCTGAAGGCATGGTGGGATTTGGCTGGTGGTTGCAATTCTGGGGCTGGGCTTGAGTTCCCCAGCCCCCGTTACCCCCGCAACACGAAGGCTGGAAACAACTCGCGCATGGCCTCCCACAACTCTGGCAGCAACGCTTGAGCCGAAACGCTCGGCAACAGCGGATCGAACATCCGCTCGGTGCGAACCAGTTGCACGGCGAAGCGTTTGACGCCAAGCGCATTCAAGCGTTTGGCCAGGATCAGCAGACGCGCCGGTTCGAACAGATGCCAATGCACGGTGGTGCGACATTCGTAGTCGACACCACTGGCCAGCAGATGCTCGAGGCTGCGCCAGTTGGCGGTCCCGCTGCCTTCGACCCGGGTGATGGCCTGGCAATCCTCGGGCAACGCCTTGACATCGAAACCGACCCAATCCGCACCGGTCAGTGCCTTGGCGAACGCGGCCGGCTTGATGCCGGCGCTGTGCAAGCCGATGCGAAATCCCATGTCCCGCACTTCATCCATGGCGCCAAGCAAACCGTCCTGCAGAGTCGGTTCACCGCCGCTGAACACCACGGCATCAAGCAGGTCCTGACGCCGTTGCAGAAACGCCAACACCCGCCGCCAATCCACTTCGTCTGTGCCACGAGGCGGGATCAACTGCGGGTTATGGCAGTAACGACAACGCCAGGCGCAACCCTGGCAAAACAGCACGCAGGCGAGCTGTCCCGGATAGTCGATAGTGGTCAGGGGCACCATGCCCCCGACCCGAAGCATTCGACTCATTGGCGCCCGGCCAGTGCCGCGCTTTCAGTGAAGTGCACCCGCTCAAGGTGCTCCGATTGTTTGCCCGGATTGAACGCCGACACAGGACGGTGATAGCCCATCACCCGGGTCCAGACTTCGCAGCGTTGACGTTGAGCCTGGGGCAGTGTTTGCGATGCAGTCATGGTGAAGCTCCTTGCGGTTGAGTGGATCGAAATCAATGAGCGGCGCCGGCCTTCTGTTCTTGCAGCAGCAGGACCTCGTCGCATTTGGGGCAGAACTCATGTTCGCCATCGAGGTAGCCGTGCACCGGGCAGATGGAAAAGGTCGGAGTCACGGTCAGGTATGGCAGGCGGAAGCGGCCAAGGGCTTTTCGCACCAGTTGCTTGCAGGCCTCGGTCGAGGAAATTCGCTCGGCCATGTACAGGTGCAGGACCGTGCCGCCGGTGTATTTGCATTGCAGTTCGTCTTGAAGTTCCAGGGCTTCGAAGGGATCTTCGGTGTAGCCCACGGGCAGTTGCGAGGAGTTGGTGTAATACGGCGCCTGCACACTGCCGGCCTGGAGAATGTCCGGATAACGCTTGAGGTCTTCCTTGGCAAAGCGGTATGTGGTGCCCTCGGCCGGTGTCGCTTCCAGGTTGTAGAGATGACCGGTTTCCTCCTGGAAACGCAGCAACGTGGCGCGCACATGGTCGAGCATATTCAGGGCAAACTTGCGGCCCTGTTCGGTGTGCATGCCCTCCTCGTCGCCGGTGAAATTGCGCAGCATTTCATGCATACCGTTGAGGCCGATGGTGGAGAAATGGTTGCGCAGGGTCCCGAGGTAACGCTTGGTGTACGGGTACAAACCGGCGTCCATGTGGTGCTGAATGACTTTGCGCTTGACCTCCAGGCTCTCCATCGCCAGCTCCATCAGCGTGTCCAGTCGCTGCAACAAACCACTGGTGTTGCCCTTGAACACATAGCCCAGACGCGCGCAGTTGATGGTCACCACGCCGAGCGACCCAGTCTGTTCCGCCGAACCGAACAAACCGCCGCCGCGCTTGAGCAACTCGCGCACATCGAGCTGCAACCGGCAGCACATCGAGCGCACCTGATTGGGCTGCAGATCCGAATTGAGGAAGTTCTGGAAGTAAGGCAAACCGTAACGCGCGGTCATCTCGAACAAGCGGTCGGCGTTTTCACTGTCCCACGGAAAATCATGGGTGATGTTGTAGGTCGGGATCGGAAAGGTGAACACTCGCCCTTTCGCATCGCCAGCCTGCATCACCTCGATGTAGGCGCGGTTGAGCAGGTCCATTTCGACTTGCAGGTCGCCATAGGCAAACGGCATTTCCTCCCCGCCGATGACGGGTATCTGCTCACGCAAATCTTGCGGGCACACCCAATCAAAGGTCAGGTTGGTGAACGGCGTCTGGGTGCCCCAGCGCGAGGGTACGTTGAGGTTGTAGATGAACTCCTGGATCGCCTGGCGCACCTCCTGATAACTCAGCTGGTCCTTGCGCACATAGGGCGCGAGGTAGGTGTCGAACGAGCTGAACGCCTGAGCACCGGCCCATTCGTTTTGCAGGGTGCCGAGGAAATTCACCATTTGCCCCAGCGCGCTGCTCAAGTGCTTCGGCGGACCGGCTTCGACACGCCCCGGCACACCGTTGAGCCCTTCGTGCAACAGGGTGCGCAGCGACCAGCCGGCGCAGTAACCGGCGAGCATGTCCAAGTCGTGCACATGCAAATCCGCCTCGCGGTGTGCCTGCCCGATGGCCTCGCTGTACACCTCGTCCAGCCAGTAATTGGCAGTGACTTTGCCCGATACGTTCAACACCAGCCCGCCCAGTGAGTAGCCCTGATTGGCGTTGGCCTGGACCCGCCAGTCTTCACGGTCCAGGTACTCGTTCATCGAAGTCGCCACTTCGACCATGGTCCGACGGTCACGACGCAAACGCCCGTGTTGTTCGCGGTAGACGATGTAGGCGCGCATGGCGAAGAAGAAACCGGCGTCCATCAACACCCGTTCGACACGATCCTGAATCTGCTCGACATGCAGCCTTGGCAGTCCGTCCAGCCGAGCGAGTACCGCCTGAAGCAAACCTTCAACCTCAACCTCGGTGTACTCCCCCGTAGCCTTGCCGGCAGCGATCAACGCCTGACGGATTTTGTCCGCATCGAAGGCGACCAGACTGCCATCGCGCTTGTGCAAGCGGTTACATCCTACTGAGATCAGCGTGCTCTGCATTCGGCCTCCAGATACTACATATAGATGTTTATAGACAAACAAACACAACATGCAGTGAAGACTACGGACAAAGGGCTGTTCTGCAATTGATCGATATCAAGATTTTGCGGTGAAAAAAACGTCCGGTAACGGCAAAAGAAAATCTAATGTGGGAGCGGGCTTGCTCGCGAAGAGGCCATCACATTCAACATCATTGTTGACTGATAGACCGCTTTCGCGAGCAAGCCCGCTCCCACATTGGATCATCTGTGTTCTTACAAACCGTGCAGATCAGCTCAACCGCCACTCATGTTCATGAACCGCACTATCTGCACCTCCCCTTCGGGGCTGAAATCGTGGCGCAACGGCTTGCCGCGCAAGGCCTTCTGCACGGCATTGATCACGGGCTGATCATCCAGCGGATATCGCCGCAACAACCCTCTTAAATCCAGCGCGTCCTCCTGCCCCAGACAAAGCAACAGCTTCCCTTCAACAGTCATCCGCACCCGATTACAGCTGCCACAAAAATTGTGGCTGTTGGGCGAAATGAAACCGATCCGGGTATCGGGATGGCGCTCCAGGCGCACGTAGCGCGCCGGTCCGCCGCTGTTTTCAGTGCTGTCGAGTAACCGATGCTGGCTGGCGATCAGCGCCCGCACTTCGTCGCTGGAACAAAACGATTCGCCCCGGGAACGTCCGACGTCGCCCAAGGGCATTTCTTCGATAAAGCTGATATCGATGCGCTGATCGATGGCGTATTGCACCAACGCCGGGACTTCATCGAAGTTGCGCCCTTTCATCACCACGCAGTTGAGCTTTATCCGTTCAAACCCCGCGTCCCGTGCTGCCTCAATGCCGTTGAGCACCTGATCGAGATCGCCGATGCGGGTGATCGCACGGAATTTCTGCCCGTCCAGGCTATCGAGGCTGATGTTCATACGCTTGACCCCCGCCTCCGCCAATGGCCGGGCCAGACGACCCAGTTGCGAGCCGTTGCTGGTCATTACCAGTTCGCGCAAACCGGGTAGCGCGGCGATGTTGCGGCACAGTTCGACAATGCCCGGACGAATCAGCGGTTCGCCGCCAGTCAGACGGATTTTGCGTATGCCCAACCCGACGAACAGCGTTGCCAGACGTTGCAACTCTTCCAGCGTGAGCACCTGCTGACGCGGCAGGAAGGTCATGTTTTTCGCCATGCAATACACACAGCGAAAATCACAACGGTCCGTCACCGACATCCGCAGATAATCGATCTGCCGTCCAAAGCCATCCTGCATTACAGCGTTCATCACATCTCCCGGTTTGCCTCGATGCTCACTGCACCAGCGGTGAGTCGGCGCCCTGCAAGTGGATGCCGCGAATATCCGCCGCACCGATCAGGGTTTGCAGGTACTGCACCAGCGCTTTTTGCCAGACGCCTTGCTGCAACTGCGTACGGATCGCCGTCGACACCACTTCATAGGGCAACGGCATGCCTTCGATCCGCTGATCGACACTGACCACATGCCAGCCGTAGCGACTTTCCAGCGGTTTGCTGGCCAGGCCCGGCGCCAGAGTGAACAGCTGACGCTCCAGTTCGGGCACGGTCTGGCCCTTGCTGATTTGCCCCAGGGAACCGCCTTGAGCCTTCGACGGACAGGCCGAATACTTCACGGCCAGCTCGGCGAAACTGCCGGGAAAATCTTCCAGACGTTGCAGCAGAACTTCCGCCTGATCATGCGCAACGGCGCGCGCCTCGACATCATCCGGCGCGCATTCGAGCAGGATGTGCCGAACCGCCAGCAACGGTGCGCTGTGGAAACGCCCGCGATTGTTTTCGTAGTAACGGAGACTGGTTTCCTCGTCGCATTGAGGCACGTGCACCTCACGTTCAAGCAACAAGCGCGTGGCCGCTTCTTCTTCGTTCTCGCCGGCACCGATCTCCATCGACACGCCGAGTTCGGCGATGCGCTGCTGCAACAACTCGCGGATCACCAGCGCCCGGGCGGCCAGGTACACCGCCTCCTCGCGGCTTTCGGCCGGGTGATATTGCAGCTCTTGGGCCATCGCTTCCGGGGTGATCGACACCTCGTTGACGCTGATGATCGGCCACTCCTGCTCGCTGCTGGCGATCAACTGCGCCGGGGCGTCATCGGCAGCCGCCGGCTCAACCGGGAGTGCTTCAAACTGCGCCGCTGCGACTGGCGCGATATCGAGAACGTCCTCGGCTTTTTTGGAAGACCCGCAGCCACCGCTGCCGCCGTTACCACCACCACATCCACATCCACCTGACATGATTGTCTCCTCAGTACTTCTGACGAACGATTTGATAACGACGCCCCAGGTACCAGATCGGTGCGCTGATCATGTGTACGAGACGGGTGAAGGGGAACAGCACAAACAGGGTCAAACCGAGAAACACGTGCAGCTTGTAGGTCAGCCCGACCGGCGCGATGGCCGCCGCCGCTTCCATCGGCCGCAACAGCACGGTGTTCTGCGCCCAGTCAGCGAGCATCACCATCACCGAGCCGTCCATATGCGAGGTGGACGCGACGATGGTCAGCAGACCGAGCAGCAACTGCGCCAGCAGCACCAGCAGAATCAGGATGTCCGAAGGGCTGGAGGTGGCACGTACTCGTGGATCGGTGAGCCGTCGGTTGACCAGCATCAGCAAGCCGATCAAGCACAGCAGGCCAAAGAATCCGCCGGACACCATGGCCAGCAACTGCTTGTTCTCAGTGCTGATGACATGGTGATAAACCGACGCAGGCGTCAGCAGCCCGACGAAGTGCCCGGCCAGCACGAACAGCACACCGATATGGAACAAGTTGCTCGCCACGCGCATACCGCGTTGGTTGAGCATCTGGCTCGAACCTGCCTTCCAGCTGTATTGCGACAAGTCGAAGCGTGCCCAACTGCCGATCAGGCAAATGGCCAAAGCGACGTAGGGATAGATCCCGAACAACAACAGATTCCATTTAGACATTACCGACCTCCTTGGCTGGCGCGGCGGCCAACCCTTCATGCTGAAAATCCACCCAGTGCAACGGCACCGCGCTTTCTTCCCGAGCCTTGCCCGGTGCGCTTGGCAGTCCACTGCAACGGTCCTGCTGTTCGGCCTGGAGGAAGTCCACGGCCTCCTCTTCCCAGATCTTGTCGAGGGCTTCGAGGGAGTCGTCGCGTGGTTCCGCCGCCACCTGCGCGCGCAGGTCGGCGACCGCTTGATGCGGCTCGGCCCCGGCGATTTGCAGCAGCGCCCGGAAGCAACTGGCATAGGCGCTTTCGCGCTCTTCCAGACGTGCGGCGAGCAAGGCCAGCAAGTGCGAAACATCCGCCAGGCCCTCGCGGGCCTCGATGTCTTCGCGGGTGGACAGGAACTCCAGGTACAGCGGGATATAGTCCGGCAGCTCTTTGACGCCGATGGCAAAACCGGCTTCTTCGTATTGCGCCATCATGTCGACCATCGCCTGGCCACGGTCGCGGGATTCGCCGTGCACATGTTCAAACAACAGCAGCGACAGCGAGCGACCTCGGCCGAACAGCGCACCGTAGTGCTCCTGCCCGTCCATCAGGTCATTGCCGCAGATCAGCTCGAGCAATTCGAATAACGCGCCGCGTTGCTTGGGGCTGATTTCCCGTGACTGGATAATCGCTTGCTCCAGTTCGTCGCGACCGCCAATCAGCGTCTCGGTCGGGTAATCGAGCAGCAGCGAAATCACTTTGAGAATTTGCATGCTCATTCCTCCCACAACTGGACGGTTTTCAGGATGTCGCGGCGGTTGGCTTTCTTCGCACCGAACATGTTGGTGTCGGAACTGCCGCTGCAGCCGCTGCCGAAACTGAAGCCGCAACCGGAGCGCTCGGCAAAGGCGTCACTCATGGCGTCTTCACGGTGCGCGCTCGGTACCACAAAGCGGTCTTCATAGTTGGCGATCGCCAGGTAGCGATACATCTCCTCGACCTGGGCCACGCTCAAACCGACATCCTTCAGAACTTGCAAATCCTGAACGCCATCGACTTGCTCGGAACGTTTGTAAGCGCGCATCGCCAGCAAGCGTTTGAGCGCACGCTTGACCGGTTTTTCATCGCCGGCGGTCAGCAGGTTGGCCAAGTACTTCAGTGGAATACGCAGGCTGTCGACATCCGGGATCACCCCGTTCATACCGACGGTACCGGCAGTGGCGGCGTTCTGGATCGGCGACAGCGGCGGCACGTACCAGACCATCGGCAAGGTGCGGTATTCCGGGTGCAGCGGCAGTGCGAGTTTCCAGTCCACGGCCATTTTGTAGACCGGCGAACGCTGGGCTGAATCAATCACCGACTGCGGTACGCCATCGGCCAAGGCCTGACGAATCACTGCCGGGTCATTCGGGTCGAGGAAGATCTCCAGTTGTTTCTCGTACAGGTCCTGCTCATTGGCAGTGCTCGCCACTTCGCTGATGCGGTCGGCGTCATACAGCAGCACCCCGAGGTAACGAATGCGCCCGACGCAGGTTTCCGCGCAAACAGTTGGCATCCCGGCTTCGATACGCGGGTAGCAGAAGATGCATTTCTCGGACTTGCCGCTCTTCCAGTTGAAATAGATCTTCTTGTACGGACAGCCGCTGATGCACATCCGCCAGCCACGGCATTTCTCCTGGTCGATCAGGACGATGCCGTCTTCTTCACGCTTGTAGATCGCCCCGCTCGGGCACGACGCGGCGCACGTCGGGTTGAGGCAGTGCTCGCACAGGCGCGGCAAATACATCATGAAAGTGTTTTCGTACTCGCCGTAAATGTCCGCCTGGATCTTGTCGAAGTTCTTGTCCTTGCGACGCTTGGCGAATTCGGTGCCGAGGATCTCTTCCCAGTTCGGGCCCCACTCGATTTTTTCCATGCGCTTGCCGGAGATCAGCGAACGCGGGCGCGCGGTGGGTTGATGCTCGCCCAACGGCGCGGTGTGCAGGTGCTGGTAATCGAAGTCGAACGGTTCGTAATAGTCGTCGAGGCTCGGCAGATCCGGGTTGGCAAAAATGTTCGCCAACACGCGAAATTTACCGCCGATGCGCGGGTTGATCGTGCCGTTGGCGTTGCGGATCCAGCCGCCCTTCCACTTGTCCTGGTTTTCCCATTCTTTCGGGTAACCGATCCCGGGTTTCGATTCGACGTTGTTGAACCAGGCGTATTCCATGCCTTCACGGCTGGTCCAGACGTTTTTGCAGGTGATCGAACAGGTGTGGCAACCGATGCACTTGTCCAGGTTCAGAACCATGCCGATTTGTGAGCGAATCTTCATCTCAGTTCTCCTCGATATCGGTCGGCAGCGGACGTGGCAGGTCATCGCCACTTGAACCATCGAGCCAGTCGACTTTGGACATCTTGCGCACCACGACGAATTCATCGCGGTTGCAACCGACCGTGCCGTAATAGTTGAAACCGTAGGCTTGCTGGGCATAGCCGCCGATCATGTGGGTCGGCTTGAGCACGACGCGGGTGACCGAGTTGTGGTGGCCGCCACGGGTCTTGGTGGTTTCCGAACCTGGCACGTTCACGATCCGTTCCTGTGCGTGGTACATCATCACCATGCCGTCCTTGACGCGCTGGCTGACCACCGCCCGGGCGGTCAGTGCACCGTTGACGTTGAAGCACTCGATCCAGTCGTTGTCCTCGATACCGGCGCTTTTCGCATCGTTCTCCGAGAGCCAGACAATCGGCCCGCCACGGCTGAGGGTGAGCATCAGCAGGTTGTCGCTGTAGGTGCTGTGGATGCCCCACTTCTGGTGCGGAGTGATCCAGTTCAGGACGATTTCCTTGTGGCCGTTGCTGCGCTTGCCTTTCACCCCTTCGATGGTGCGGGTGTTGACGGGCGGCCGATAACTCATCAGTTGCTCGCCGAACGCCTGCATCCACGGGTGATCCTGGTAGAACTGCTGGCGACCGGTGATGGTGCGCCATGGAATCCCTTCGTGAACGTTGGTGTAGCCGGCGTTGTAGCTGACGTGATCGTCTTCGAGACCCGACCAGGTCGGGCTGGAAATGATCTTGCGCGGCTGTGCCTGAATGTCGCGAAAACGAATCGCCTCATGTTCCTTGGATAACGCCAAGTGGCTGTGATCGATGCCAGTGAATTCCGACAGCGCGGCCCAGGCCTTGACGGCGACATGGCCATTGGTTTCCGGCGCCAGGGACAGAATCACTTCGGCGGCGTCGATGGCCGTGTCGATTTTCGGACGGCCGTGACTAATACCGGCATCGCCTTCTTTGTGATTGAGTTCACCGAGGAATTTCACTTCGTCTTCGGTGTTCCAGTTGATGCCTTTGCCGCCGTTGCCGTGTTTTTCCAGCAATGGCCCGAGGGACGAGAACTGTTTGTAGATGTTCGGGTAGTCACGCTCCACCACATGCAGGTTCGGTGCGTTTTTGCCCGGCACCGGTGCCACGCCGTCGCTTTTCCAGTCGGTGCCGCCAAACGGTTGGGCCAGTTCGCCGACGCTGTCGTGCATCAGCGGGATGGTCACCAGGTCCTTTTCAACGCCCAGATGCCCTTCGGACATGCTGGAAAACGCCTTGGCGATGCCTTTGTAGATTTCCCAGTCGGAACGCGATTCCCATGCCGGGTCGATGGCGGCCGACAACGGGTGAATGAACGGGTGCATGTCCGAGGTGTTCATGTCGTCTTTTTCATACCAGGTCGCGGTCGGCAAGACGATGTCGGAATAGACGCAGGTCGAGGACATGCGGAAGTCCAGCGTGGTGACCAGGTCGAGCTTGCCGATGGCGCCCTCGTCCACCCATTCGGCTTCTTCGGGTTTGCAATCGCCTACCTGGCCTATGTCTTCGTTCATCACCCCGTTTTTAGTGCCCAGCAGGTACTTGAGCATGTACTCGTGGCCCTTGCCCGAGGAGCCCAGCAGGTTGGAACGCCAGATGAACATGTTGCGCGGGAAGTTGACCGGGCTGTCCGGCTGTTCGCAGGAGAAGCGCAGCGAACCGTCCTGCAGCGACTTGACCACGTAGTCTTTCGGGTCCATGCCGGCCGCAGCTGCATCGCGGCAAATGTGCAAAGGGTTAGTGTTGAGTTGCGGTGCGCTGGGCAACCAGCCGGCGCGTTCAGCGCGGATGTTGTAGTCCAGGGCATGCTCGGGAAATTGTGATTTATCGGCCAGCGGCGAGAGCACGTCGTGCATGCTCATCTTCTCGTGGCGCCATTGCGAACTGTGGGCGTAGAAGAAGCTGGTACCGTTCATTTGGCGAGGCGGACGGTTCCAGTCCAGGCCGAACGCCAGGGGCAGCCAGCCGCATTGCGGACGGAGTTTTTCCTGACCAACATAGTGCGCCCAACCGCCACCGGTCTGGCCGACACACCCGCAGAGCATGAGCAGGTTGATCAGCCCGCGGTAGTTCATGTCCATGTGGTACCAGTGGTTCATCGCCGCGCCGACGATGATCATCGAGCGACCCTTGGTCTTGTCGGCGTTGTCGGCGAACTCACGGGCAATCTGGATGGCTTTCTCACGGCTGACGCCGGTGATCTGCTCCTGCCACGCCGGGGTGCCAGGCACCGAGGCGTCGTCGTAATCCTTGGCTACGTTATCGCCGCCGAGGCCGCGATCGATGGCCAGGTTGGCGGCCGACAGGTCGAACACGGTGGCGACTTTGGCCACGCTGCCGTCCGCCAGCACCACGTTATGCACCGGCACGCGGCGGTATTGCACGGCATCGCCGGCCACGTGCTGGAAGTGCTCGTGAGACTCACCGGCAAAATACGGGAACGCCACTTCGGCGACGTCATCGCCGATCAGGCTCAGTTTCAGATCGATCTCACGGCCTTCGCCGCCTTCACGCGGCAGGATGTTCCACTTGCCCTTCTCGCCCCAGCGATAACCGATGGAGCCCTGAGGGGACACCAGTTCGCCGCTGACATCGAGGGCGATGGTTTTCCATTCCGGGTTGTTTTCCTGGCCGAGGTTGTCGGTCAAGTCGCTGGCGCGCAGGAAGCGGTCCGGCTGGTAACCGGCGCCCGGTGCCTTGTCGACCATTTGCTTGAGCAGCACCAACACCGGCAGATCGGTGAAGCGCTTGGCGTAGTCAGTGAAATAGGCGCTCGGTTTGTCCAGGTGGAACTCTTTGAAGATCACATGATTGAACGCTTGGGCCAGCGCCGCATCGGTGCCCTGCTTAGGGTTCAGCCACAGGTCGGTAAGCTTGGCGACTTCCGAGTAGTCCGGGGTGATCGCGACAGTCTTGGTGCCTTTGTAACGGACTTCGGTGAAGAAGTGCGCGTCGGGAGTACGGGTCTGCGGGACGTTGGAGCCCCAGGCAATGATGTAGTTGGAGTTGTACCAGTCGGCCGATTCCGGCACGTCGGTCTGCTCGCCCCAGACCATCGGCGAGGCCGGTGGCAAGTCGCAGTACCAGTCATAGAAACTCAGGCAGGCGCCGCCGATCAGCGACAGGTAACGCGAGCCTGCGGCGTAGCTGACCATCGACATGGCCGGAATCGGCGAGAAGCCGACGATCCGGTCCGGTCCGTATTGCTTGATGGTGTAGACGTTGGCCGCCGCAATGATCTCGTTGACTTCTTCCCAGTTGGAACGAATGAAGCCACCCATGCCGCGCTTGCTTTTATAGGAGTCGGCCTTGGCCTTGTCCTCGACAATGCTGGCCCAGGCTTCGACCGGCGCCATGGTCTGCCGCGCATCGCGCCAGAGCTTGAGCAACGGCTTGCGGATTTTCGGGTACTTGAGGCGGTTGGCGCTGTAGATGTACCAGCTGTAACTGGCACCACGGGGGCAGCCACGGGGCTCATGGTTCGGCAGGTCGTTACGGGTACGCGGGTAGTCGGTCTGCTGGGTTTCCCAGGTGATCAGGCCGTTCTTGACGTAGATCTTCCACGAACAGGAGCCGGTGCAGTTCACCCCGTGGGTGGAACGCACGATCTTGTCGTACTGCCAGCGCGAACGGTAGACGTTCTCCCAGTCGCGAGACTCTTTGCGGGTCTCTCCATGACCGTCGGAAAACTCGTTTTGCTTACGGTTGAAAAACCGCAATTGATCCAGTAAATGACTCACGGTGTAGTCCTCTCAGGCTTTGTCGCGGAGTCTGTGCCCCGCCCACGCAATGGTTGAATTCGGGTCGTCTCAGCAGGGTGTCGCGGCGCCTTTGCGCGCGTACCACCACCAGGTCACGACGATGCAGCTCAGGTAAAAGCCGACGAACATGTAGAAGGCCATCTCCGGGCCGCCGGTCAGGGCCATCGAAGAGCCGAAGGATTTGGGAATGAAGAACGCGCCGAAGGCGCCCATGGCCGAACTGAAGCCGAGCACTGCGGCCGACTCCTTGCCAGCGTTCTTCAGGGCCTGTTCGCGGATGGCCGGCGATTGCCCGGCCGAGGCTTTTTCATGCTGGGTGCGGAAGATCACCGGGATCATGCGGAAGGTAGAGCCGTTGCCCACACCAGTAGTGATGAACAGCAGCATGAACATGCCGAGGAAGCCGTAGAAATTGCCGCCGGTACCGTTCTGCGGCAGGAAGTGCATCACGCCGAAGACCATCACGATCATCGCCACGAAGTTCCACAAGGTCACTTTCGCGCCACCGAGCTTGTCCGCCAGCCAGCCGCCCAATGGACGTACCAGCGCACCCACCAACGGGCCGAGGAAGGCAAACTTCAAGGCAATCACGTCAGGGAAGGAGGTTTTGATCAGCAGGGGAAACGCGGCGGAAAAACCGATGAACGAACCGAAGGTCGCCAGGTACAACCAGCACATCAGCCAGTTGTGTTTGCGCTTGAAGATCACTGCCTGTTCGCTGAAAGAAGCGCGGGCACTGGACAGGTCATTCATGCCGAACCAGGCCAGTACGGTTACCAGAACAATAAAGGGTACCCAGATGAAACCGGCGTTCTGCAGCCACAACTGGCCACCGTCCGGCAGTGCTTGCGGCGAGCCGCCCATGAAGCCGAACACCCCGAAAGTAATCACCAACGGCACACAGAACTGCATCACCGAAACGCCCAGGTTACCCAACCCGGCGTTGAGGCCCAGGGCTGTCCCCTGCTGCGACTTGGGATAGAAGAAGCTGATGTTGGACATGCTCGAGGCAAAGTTGCCGCCACCAAAACCGCAGAGCAAGGCAATCAACACGAACACGCTGTACGAGGTGCTCGGGTCCTGCACGGCGAAGCCCATCCAGATCGAGGGCAACAACAGCGACGCGGTGCTCAGGGCGGTCCAGCGACGGCCACCGAAGATCGGCACCATAAAGGAATAGAAGACGCGCAAGGTCGCGCCGGACAGCCCCGGCAACGCCGCCAGCCAGAACAGCTGGTCGGTGGTGAAGGTGAAACCGATGGCGTTCAGACGCACGATCACCGTGCTCCAGACCATCCACACCGCAAAGGCCAGCAGCAGCGCAGGAATGGAAATCCACAAGTTGCGCGTGGCGGTCTGTTTGCCGCTACTTCCCCAGAATGCTGGGTCCTCGGGGCGCCAGTCATGAATGACCGGGCCTTTGTCAGGCTTTTGCAGAACGGACATGTTCTTCTCCTAGGGCAATGCTGGAAATCGGGGACGGGGTCAGCAGCGGCGCTTTACCCAGCACCGGGCTTTTGCGTATTTCGCTGAAGTACATCCAGGTGAGGGAGACCCAGACCACGCCGTACATCAACATGAAGCAGGAAGAGCGCACGCCGGTGAGGTCCACCAGGGCGCCGAACAGGATTGGCAACACGAAACCGCCCAGGCCACCGGCGAGGCCGACGATGCCGGACACCGCGCCCATGTTGTTCGGGTAGTCGTTGGCGATGTACTTGAAGACCGAGGCCTTGCCGAACGCGAAGGCGATGCCCATGACGAACAGCAGCACGGTGAACAACGCAGGGCTCAGGCCGATGTGGAAATCCACCGGGCCGTTGATGGTCTGCACTTGCAGTTGGGTCTGGGGATACGAGAGCAGGAACAGGCAGATCCAGCTGACCCACAACACCCACCAGGTCACGCTTTGCGCACCCCAGCGATCCGACATCCAGCCGCCGACGGCGCGCAACACGCCACCGGGCAGGGAAAAACAGGCCGCCAGCAGCGCCGCGCTTTGCAGGCTGAAACCGTATTCCTGCACGTAGTACTTGGTCATCCACAGGGCCAGGGCGACGTAGCCGCCGAAGACGATCGAGTAGTACTGGCAGTAGCGCCACACCGCAGGGTCTTTCAGCGAGCGCAATTGCTCACGCAAGGTGGCGCCGGTGGCACTGTGGTGGTCCTTGTTTTCGGCACTCAGAAACCAGAACAGCAGAGCGGTAATAAAGAGGATCGCGCTGAAGACTTTCGGCACCAGCTGCCAGCTGCCGGCAGCGATCAGTGCCGGGGCGAGAAACTTGGTCACCGCAGCCCCGGCGTTACCGGCGCCGAAGATGCCCATGGCGAAGCCTTGATTCTCCTTGTCGAACCATTTGGCGACATAGGCAATCCCGACCGAGAACGAGCCGCCGGCCAGGCCGACGAACAAGCCCAACACCAGGAACTGCCAGTAGGCGGTGGCATGACTGATCAAATACAGCGGCGCGACGCAGGCCAGCATCAGCAGGAAGAACACGCTGCGCCCGCCGAAGCGGTCGGTCAGCAAACCCAGCGGTAAACGCACCAGCGAGCCGGTCAGCACCGGGGTCGCGGCCAGCAGGCCGAACTGGGTTTCGTTGAGCTGGAGCAGTTCCTTGATCGGCACCCCGAGCACGGCAAACATCATCCAGACCATGAAGCACACAGTGAAGGCCAGCGTGCTCATGCCCAGCACCAAGCCTTGTCGTACACGCGGTGGGTTCACAATGCTCTCCAGTCAGTTAGCCATGCCGGCAGACTAGAGAGGCGAACCCCGCAAAAACTTGATCCATGTCAACGAAGCCCATGGGGGCATAGGCCTATGCTTGTGCGGTCTACCTCTAAGGAGGTAGTTCAGGGAAACCTTAAAACCCTTTATTTATCAGGTACGTAAGGTTTTCCACCGTCGATTTGGCTGACAAGGAACAGTCGACAACTCTTTAGAGGTAGCGCGCCAGGGATCGGCGGCAAAACCCCACTCTGGTGCTGCACATGCTCTGTTTTCCTGAATTCTTCCGGGACCTGCGCCGATGATGCGCTGGTTGCGCAGCTCCCTGCCCGCTCGCGCCGGGCTGGCGGTGATCCTGATCGCCGTGCTGGCGCTCGCCAGTTCGTTGAGCGCCGGGCTGATCGCCTGGTTCAGCCAGGGCGATGCCGCCGCCATCAACACCGCAGGCTCGGTGCGCATGGAGACCTATCACCTGAGCTGGAAACTGGCCGCGGGGGCAACGCCCTCAGAAATCGCCGCTATCACCGACAGCCTGCAAACCCGTCTCACCAGCCAGTCACTCAAGGCCGTGCTGGAAGATGGCCCGACCGCCGCCCTGCAAGTCAGCTATGGGCAAATCCAGCAACAATGGAACGAGGATTTACGCCCGGCACTTGAGCGCGGTGATGCGGCAGCCTTTCAAGTCCAGGCTCATTCCTTCGTTGAGCAACTGAACCAGTTCGTCAATCTGTTGCAGCGTCAAAGTGAACAAAAGCAGGGCTGGCAACAGGCGATCCAGGGCATGGCCTTGTTCACCACCATGATTGTCCTGCTGATCGGGTTGTACGAGTTGCAGTACGGTGTCGTCACGCCCCTCAAGGAGTTGGTGGACGCAACCCAGCGCTTTCGTCGCGGCGACTTCAAGGTGCGGGTCAACCAT
The DNA here is from genome assembly GCF_032424305.1 of Pseudomonas sp. JV414. NCBI lineage: Bacteria > Pseudomonadati > Pseudomonadota > Gammaproteobacteria > Pseudomonadales > Pseudomonadaceae > Pseudomonas > Pseudomonas sp. JV414. Next base: position 755,862 of record NZ_VYKC01000002.1, read on the forward strand.
CAGTCCCAGGACGAGCTGGGCCAGTTGGCCACCAGTTTCAACACCATGGCCGAAACGATCGAAGAGTCGCACCGCACTCTGGAAAGTCAGGTCCGGCAAAAAACCCTGAACCTGCAACAAGCCAATGCCGCCCTGGAGCTTCTGTATCAAAGCAGCCGAAGCCTGGCCACACGCCTGGCCAATGCCGAAGGCCTCGATGAATTGATTCGACGCTTCCAGCAACGCCTGCCCGGCTTGCGCCTGTCGCTGTGTCTGCAAGGCCAACTGCAGGCACCGGCCCAACAGCTACTGGCCCTGCATGGCGCGAATATCCGCGAAGTCTGCGCCAGTAGCGACTGCGCCACTTGCCAGAAGCACCATAAAGCCAATCCGCAAGCCTTCAGCATCAGCAACCAGGGCAGTGAACTGGGTGAGTTGAAGGCGCACTTTGTCGACGGGCATTCCATGCAAGCCTGGGAAACCCGACTGATCCAGGCCCTGGCCAACCTGATCGGCACCTCACTGTCGCTCAAGCGCCAACGGGAACAGGATCATCGCCTGCTGCTGCTCGAAGAACGCACGATCATCGCCCGCGAGCTGCACGATTCACTGGCCCAGGCCCTGTCCTACATGAAGCTGCAAGTCAGCCGCATGCAGACCCTGATGCGCCGGGGCGAACCGGTCCAGACCCTGGAAACCGTCACCGCCGAATTGCGCGAGGGTCTGAACAATGCCTACCGCCAGTTACGCGAGTTGCTGACGACTTTTCGTTTGCAGATTCACGACGCCGGACTGGTGCAGGAACTCAAGGACACCGCCGAGGAATTTTCCCGTCGCGGGGAGTTTCAGGTGCATCTGCACGTCGACACGCTGGCCTTTCAGCTATCGGCCAGCGAACAAATACATATTCTGCAGATCACCCGCGAGGCGCTCTCCAACTGCTTGCGCCACGCCCATGCGCAAAACGCCTGGCTACAACTGCGCCAGGACGGCGAGACGGTCAGGCTGTCGGTCGAAGACGACGGTCGCGGCTTCAGCGGCAATGTCGATCAACGCGAACACCACGGCCTGAACATCATGGATGAGCGGGCTCGCAGCTTGCACGGCCAGCTGCAGATCATCTCCAGGGAACCCCAAGGCACCCGTGTCCAACTGGAATTCCACCCGGAATTTCTCGGGCAGCAAACAGAAGGCAGCACCCCATGAACCCGTCCCCACAACACAGAATCCTGCTGGTAGACGACCACCCGATGATGCGCCGCGGCATTCGCCAGATGCTCGAACTCGAAGATGATTTCCTGATCGTCGGCGAAGCCAGCCAGGGTGAAGAAGCACTCGGCTTGATTGAGCCGCTTCGACCGGATCTGGTCTTGCTCGACAACAACATGCCGCAAATGAATGGCATCGAAACCCTGCGCCGATTACGGGCGATGAACTACACCGGCAAAGTGCTGCTGTTCACGGTGTCGGACGCCGAAGACGATATTCGCGATGCGCTGCGCCTCGATGCCGACGGTTATCTGCTGAAGGACATGGAGCCCGAACTGTTGATCCAGTACATCCGCGATGCCTTGAACGGCGCCTTGGTGATCAGCCCCGGCCTGACTCAAGTCATGGCCCAGGCGCTACGTTCTCCGCCGCGCCAGGCCGTGGTGGAATTGACCGACCGTGAACGCCAGGTGTTGAAAACCATCGCCAGCGGCTTCAGCAACAAGGTCATCGGGCACAAGCTGGGCATCACCGAAGGGACGGTCAAGGTCCACGTGAAAAACCTGCTGCACAAACTCGGCTTGCGCTCGCGGGTGGAGGCGGCGGTGTGGGCCATGGAGCATCTGCGCAGTGCGGGCTGACGGGCATCCCTCCTTGGAGGTAGGCCTGCAGAGGCATAGGTCATTTGGCCTGCGCTCTCTACTATGACGGTCAGCGGAGGTACGCCATGCTGACCCACCCTTCCATCGTTTTAACGTTGCGCCGTCATCATCTGTTCAGCCAGCTCCCGGAGAAAGTCTTCGAGGAAGTCTGCAACCTGGCCATGCTCAAGCGCCTGAGTTGTCACAGCACGCTCATGCACCAAGGGGATCCGGCCAGGCGTTTTTTCCTGCTGGTCAGCGGCCAGGTCAAGTTGTACCGGCTCACCGGCGAAGGCCAGGAAAACCTGGTGGAGATCATCCAGCCCGGCCAGACCTTTGCCGAAGCCTTGCTGTTCAGCCAGGCCCGGCTCTACCCGGTGAGCGCCACCGCGCTGAAGGACAGCGTGCTGGTGAGTATCGAGGGCAACCATTACCGCAACGCCCTGGAGGACCAGCCGAAAGTCTGTCTGGCGATCCTGGCGAGCATGAGCGTCCACCTGCACCTGCGTCTGCGCGACATCGATACCTTGACCATGGCCAGCGCGAGTCGTCGGGTGATCAATTTTCTGTTCCAGGAACGCCACCCGGTCACCGGTTTGATTGTCTTGCAGGTGTCCAAACGCCTGGTGGCGTCGAAGCTGGGGATTCAGCCGGAAACCTTCTCGCGGATTTTGCATCGACTGGTGGAGTGCGGCCTGATCGCCATGGAGCGTCGCCATATCAGCATTCTCGCTGAAGAGGAGCTGGCGGCTTTCCAATAGCCGGAATTGACCGTCATCAAGGTGCAATGCCATGCACCTTGCACACTGGCAGAGTCCACCCACGGAGAGTGCAAATGCCCCGTTCAACCCTGCCTTTGGTTTACTCCTGCTCAGGTTGCTCCAACGTCGCCCAACTGGCCAACACCCTGGCCGTGCGACTGGACCGCAGCGGCCTGGCTGAAATGTCCTGCATCGTCGGTGTTGGCGGGCATGTCGCGGCGCTGGTCAACAAAGCGCGCTCGGGGCGGCGGATTTTTGCGCTGGATGGTTGCCCGTTGCAATGCGTTGAAAACTGCTTGAAGCAGCATGGGCTGCATGCTGATGTGCACCTGATTCTCAGCCATTACGGGCTGCGTAAACGCCAGGGTGAGGATTGCACGCAGGCGCAGAGTGATGAGCTGTTTGAAGGGATCAGGCAGTTGATTGCCAGTGATGCTCGCCAGCATGTAAGCCGGCAGGAAACGATGGCCTGAAGAACAACAAGAACCCTGTGGGAGCGGGCTTGCCCGCGATGTGGCAGGTACACTCGCCTCGGCAGGGTGTATATCCATTTCTTCGGTAACGGCGGCTTAGGGTTCCGCCCTTACGGCGGGCTACTTTGAAAAGCGCAAAGTAACCAAACGCTTTCGCCCCTGACGTACGGTGGCTCGCCTAGGCTCGCCATGCCCTCACTCCGGTCCTGCTCCGTGGGCCCGCCGCCATCGGCCATCCATGGCCGGGGGCGGCTACCGCGGCATCCTTGCCGCGGTGCCCACTGCGCAGAACCTGCGCTCGGCCTTCCGACGGGGCAGATCAAAATCAAAATCAAAAGCCAAAGCGAGGCGGCCTGATAGCCGACCTGATGTCCTTCAAGGTCAGCGGCGGTGTACCCGAATGCCATGCCTGACAAAATTTCCACTGTGGGAGCGGGCTTGCTCGCGAAGAGGCCGTGTCAGTCGACATAAATGTTGAATGTAAGTCCGCCTTCGCGAGCAAGCTCGCTCCCACAGGTACTCATTGCAAGTCCAGAATCTACGAACGATCAAGTCAGCGAAGCGCGCCCGCTTGATGCCCAGGTCGGCCCGCAGGCCGCCTCGCTTTTGCTGTTGCGGTAGTCGCCCCCTCGAGAGGCCGAGAGGAGGTTCTGCGCAGTGGGCAACCCGGCATGGATGCCGGGTTAGCCGCGCACGGCCATGGATGGCCGATGGCGGCGGGCCCACGGAGCAGGACCGGAGCGAGGGCATGGCGAGCCTAGGCGAGCCACCGAACGACAGGGGCAAAAGCGCTTTGGTTACTTTCGCGCTTTTCGAAAGTGACTCGCTGTAAAAGCGAAACCGCCAGCCGCCGTTACCGCAGAAATGGATATGTACTCCGACCAAAAAACAGATAGCCTATCAGGCCGCCAACCCCTTCCCCGCCCGCTCCAGATTGCGCCACAACCAAACAGGCAACACATCAGGATCCAGACTGTCGATCAGATTCTTCAACGCCAACCCCAACTCCGTATCCCCCTCAATCACCAAACGCCGACGAAAAAACAGCGTATCCGGATCCTCCTGACGACTCGCCAGCAGCAAAAACTCCCGCCAGTTACCACTGATCGTCACATGCGCCGTAGCGTGCTCGGCAATCCGCAACCCTTTACCACTGAGCGTCAGATACCAGGACAAGCCCAAATCCGGAATCCGCAAACACAACCAACGCCCTCGCAGCACTTCAAACTCACCATCGCGCAACGGCTCGGCAAGGCAGTGATTCAGTGCCTGTTGCAACGCCAGACGCTGCACGGCAAAAGGCACCCGGCGCACCAGCGGCAACAACCGATCGGCACCTTTCAACAGCCACTTTTTTCGATTCAACACAGACCGACCTCCTCGACACGCAGCATGCCGGCCTGGCCATGCCAATAACCATTGCACCCTTCGACGAACAACGGCGGTGTCTCGCCCAGCCGAACCCGCTGATAGGCAGCGACCACTTCGGCCATGCCCTGAGCACGAGGGCTCAAGCGCAACAGATCGGCACCGCAGGCCACTAGCCCGGAGTAGTCGGCCAGCAGATTGGTCACCTCGGCCGACATCGTTTGAATACCGTTGATGGTAAACAGCGCCTGCCCTTCCTGGCTTGTCAGCGCCAAGCCGTCGGGGTAGTTGATGCAGCAAAACTGGCAGTCATCCTTGGGCCGGTTTTCCGCCCGAGCCGTAAAGCAGCGGGCGGAATAGGCCAACGGCAAATGCCCATAGGCAAAGATTTCAACTTCCGGCACTGCATGGCCCAGTTCGCGTACCTGTTCGATCACATCACCAATCAGCGCCGCCGAACATTCCACCGGCGGCACCCAACGGGTCATTCCGCAGTCCAGAAGCTGCACGAGCGTATGACCGTTGTACAGATTGAGTGCCGGCCCGCCCACGAACGGCAATTTGCGCTCGGCCAGAAACTGCACCGCGCCCATGTCGTTGGCTTCCACCAGCAATTGGCCGTTGTCGCACAGCCGGCGCAGGCTGGAGAGTTCGGATGCCGCTTCGATCAGCGTCAGGCTGGAAAGCACCAATTGCGCCTGGCTGCATTCCTGCAACTCACGGCCCAAACCCAGCCATTGATCCAGCGAAAAAGCCCGACGTTTCGAGCACACGGTTTCCCCCAGATAAATCACGTCCAGGGGCAAGTTCGACATCTCGGCGTAAAAGTTGCTGAGTTGCTCTTTGTCCCAATAAAACAGGACCGGTCCCAGGCTGAGTTTCATGTCGAATCCCTCATTGCCATGATCGATGATAAGCACCCAGAGTGGTCTGACTGCCTTCGGACAAACCGGCCAGCACCTGACGCCATTCCTCCTTGACCCGAAAACTGCCCGGCGCGCCACGATGGGCGTCCAGTGCCGCGCGCCAGACCCGGGTGACTTGTTCGACATAGGCCGGGCTGCGTTGGCGGCCCTCGATCTTCACGGCTTCGACGCCGATGGCCGTCAGTTCCGGCAGCAAGTCCAGGGTGTCGAGACTGGTGGGTTCCTCCAGCGCATGAAAGCGTTTGCCGCCGACCAGGAAGCGGCCCTTGCACAAGGTCGGGTAACCGGCCGGCTCGTCTGGGGTGTAGCGATCGATCAGCACTTCGCTGAGGCGCGCGCTCAAGCCTTCGGCGTCCTCACTCCAGCGCACCGCCTTGGCCGGCGAACAGACACCGCACAGGTTCGGCGACTCGCCGGTAATGTAGGAGGACAGATGGCAACGCCCTTCGGCCATGATGCACAAGCTGCCGAAGCCAAACACTTCGATGGGCACCGGGCTGCTGGCGGCGACCTGGCGTACTTGCGCCAACGACAACACTCGCGGCAGCACCGCGCGACGAATGCCGTAGCGCTGCGCATAAAACTCCAGCGCGGCGGCATGGGTCGCCGAGCCCTGGACCGACAAGTGCAACGCCAGTTGCGGATGCCGCTGACTGGCGTAGTTGAGCACCCCGGGGTCGGCGGCGATCAGCGCATCGACGCCGAAATCAGCGGCGCGATCCACCGCTCGCTGCCAGCGCTCCCAACCCTTGGGTTGCGGGTACGTGTTGACCGCGACGTAGAGTTTGCGTTGATGCTGGCGAATGTGGGCGACCGCGGCGTCGAACTGTTTGTCGTCCATGTTCAGCCCCGCGAAATGCCGGGCGTTGGTGTCATCGCGAAAGCCGACATAGACGGCATCGGCGCCTTGGCGCACCGCCGCTTTAAGCGCAGGCAGGTTCCCTGCCGGGCAGACCAGTTGCATGGGTAATCCTCATGAAAAAACGCATCCGGGCCATCGCCTGATGCCCATGACACGACGGTCCGGGGCGATCGAAAAAGGCGCTGCCAGTCTAACGAGACCGGCAGGCACGGCCTTGACGGCAATCAATTGCCATCAATGCATCAGGTCGGCGAAGGACAGGAACATTACGTTGTCGTGCTTGAGCACTTGCTGCTCGCACTCGATCACCGCCAGGCCATCGGCCCAGCACGCGGCGGTCAACATCGCCGAGCTTTGCTGAGGGTGCAGTTCCACGCTCAACTGGCCGTCGGCGCCGGGTGTCAATCGGGCCCGCAGGTACTGCCGACGTTTGTTACGCTGCAACCAGTCGAACCCGGCTGGCACGGCCAACGGCACCGGCAGTACGTCAGTCACGCCTTGGGCCCTGAGCAGGAACGGACGCACCACCACCAACGCGGTGATCAGCGCCGCCGACGGATTTCCCGGCATGCCGATCCACGGTTTACCGGCCACTTCGCCAAACGCCAATGGCTTGCCCGGCTGGATGGCCAGCCGCCAGAAATCGACGTTGCCCAGTTCCTCGATCGCCTGCTTGAGGTGATCTTCCTCGCCCACAGACACGCCACCGGAACTCAACAGCAAGTCGCATTCCGAAGACGCCAGGCTCAAGGCATGCCGGCTGGCAGCCAACTCATCGACCATGACGCCATAGTCGTGCACTTCGACGCCCCAGCCGCGCAACAACGCGGCGAGGCAATACCGGTTGCTGTTGTAAATCTGCCCCGGCGCCAACGGATCGCCCGGTTCACGCAGCTCATTACCGCTGCTGAGCAGGCACACCTGCAACGGCCGATAGACCTCGACCCGCGCGATACCAGCGCCGGCCAGTAACCCCAGTTCTTGTGCGCGCAGGCGTTTACCGGCCTTGAGCAGCAGATCCCCGCAGCGAACTTCCTCACCCTCCTTGCGCACATGGTCGCCAACGGATACAGGCGGGAACCAGACGTGTTCGCCCTCGACCCGACAGCGCTCTTGCGGCACGACGGTATCGGCGCCCGGTGGCAATGGCGCGCCGGTAAAGATCTGCACCGCCTGCTGCGCGAGCAAGGGCGTGCACGCTTGATCCCCCGCCGCAATGCGCCCGCCAATCGACAAAGAGCCACCCGCCTGGGGCAAGTCAGCCGCCCTGAGGGCATAACCGTCCATGGCACTGTTGTCCCAGGCCGGCAGGTTCACCGGGGAATGAATGTCCGCCGCCAGCACCCGCCCCATGGCTTGATCCAGACGAATCATTTGCGCCAGGGGCGGCGGCGGTGCCTGGTCCAGCAGACGGCTGATGGCCTCGTCCACCGGCATCAGGTTGCCGATGTCGCACACCCGGCCAGTCATGTGCGCGTCCCGCAGGCGTCGATGATCCGCTGCGCTTGCGGTTTCAAATGCGGGGCGAAATTGCACGGGCCGGTGCGACTGTCCAATTGTTCGAGCAGGATCTTGTTCCAGGCCGTCCGGCAGGCACCCGGCGAGCCTGGAACGCAGCACACCAACACGCCGTTACTCATGCCGGCGAGCGCTCGGGACTGCAGGCTGGACATGCCGATCTCGTCCAGAGACACCTGACGGAACAATTCGCCGAAGCCTTCAACGTGCTTGTCCAGCAATGGCAAGACCGCTTGCGGTGTGTTGTCGCGAGCGGTGAAACCGGTGCCACCGGTCATCAACACCACTTGCACCTTGGGGTCGGCGATCCATCGGGAAACGGTTGCGCGGATCTGATAAATGTCGTCCTTGACCAGATCACGATCGATCAACACATGCCCGGCTGTTTGCAGCAAATCCGTCAGGGTCTGCCCCGAAGTGTCAGTGTCAAAAGTGCGCGTATCGCTGATGGTCAGTACGGCGATGTTCAGGGGTTCAAACGTGCGTTGCGCCAGATGGGCCATATCCAGGTCTTCCCGTAGATGAGGGTATGGCCCGAAGCCTGAACCGGAATGGTGAGCGAGCCTATTCCTCCAAGGAGGTACCTCGTCGGGGACATAGAGAGAATGTGCCGGGCACAAAACCTGTGGGAGCGGGCTTGCTCGCGAATGCGGTGTGTCAAACAACATTAATGTCGACTGACACACCGCATTCGCGAGCAAGCCCGCTCCCACATTGTCCTCCGTCGCTACAGGTTCTGCGCAATGGGGCTTAAGGCGCCAACCGGCTTCGCTTCCACAGACCATCACGCAACCGGTAATCGAGTCGATCATGCAAGCGGTCGGCCCGCCCCTGCCAGAACTCCAGACGTTCAGGGCGCAGGCAGTAGCCGCCCCAATGCTCGGGACGCGACACGGTCTGGCCAACGAAGCGTTTGATGGTTTCAGCCAGCATCGATTCCAGCGCTGAACGACTGGTCAGCGGACGGCTTTGCGGTGAAGCCCAGGCACCCAGGCGACTGGCCATGGAGCGAGAATCGAAGTACGCATCCGACAACGCCGGATCGAGCCTGGACACCTGCCCTTCGATACGCACCTGACGCTCCAGCCCCGGCCAGAAAAACGTCATCGCGGCATAGGGATTGGCGGCCAGTTGCTGACCTTTATCACTCTGGTAATTGCCGAAAAAAGTAAAACCTTCATCGCTCAACCCCTTGAGCAGCAGAACCCGACAGTGCGGCCGTCCTTCAGGGTCGACCGTCGCCAGCACCATGCTATTGGCCTCGACAGGTGCGCACTCGGTGTCGCGGGCCTGTCGCAGCCATTGCCGGAACATCGCCAGCGGATCATCCAGCGCAGCCTCATCTTGCAGGCCATTAAGGGTGTAGTTACGGCGCATCTGAGCCAGGGAAAGCGGCATGACGGTGATCTCCGGAAGGTTTTACGCAGTGTGCGAGGCACTGCGCGAGACCACCTTGACCGCCATCAACACTGTCGCCTACTTGAGACGCAGCCGCCGCGCCAGTTTGTGCAGGTTGCTGGGGTCGACTTCCAGGATTCGCGCGGCGCTGGCCCAGTTTTCCCCGGACAGGCTCAGGGCCTGGAGGATTTTCTTGCGCTGGTAATCGTCGACGGCTTCGCCCAAGGGCTGGAACGGCAGATCAGCCGTAACGTCCGGGGATGGTTCGACCACCGCCCCCGATGCCGCCATCGCGCTGTCGAGATCGAGAATTTCAGGCTCCAGCGTCATGATCAACGCGCGACTCGTACCGCGACTGAGCTGCTTCAACGCGGCCCGACTGATCACGTGTTCCAGTTCACGCACATTGCCCGGCCAGGTATAAAGCAGCAGCGCGCGCTCGGCCGCCGGCGACAGGCGCAAACCACGCAGGCCGAGCCGCGCCCGATTGAGTTCAAGGAAATGCCCGGCCAGCATCAACACATCATTACCGCGCTCGCGCAGCGGCGGAATCGGCACCGGATACACCGAGAGCCGGTGATACAGATCGGCGCGAAACAAGCCGTCGCGGATGCTGTCCGGCAGGTGCCGGTTGGTGGCGGCGATGATCCGCACATCGACGTGCAGCGGCTTGTCGGCGCCGAGGCGCTGGATTTCGCCGTTCTGCAGGGTGCGCAGCAACTTCGCTTGCACGGCCAATGGCAATTCACCGACTTCATCGAGAAACAGCGTGCCACCGTTGGCGGCATCAAAGCGTCCGGCACGGTCACTGGTGGCGCCGGAAAACGCGCCTTTGACATGCCCGAACAACTCACTCTCTGCCAGCGACTCCGGCAAAGCGGCGCAGTTAACGTGTATCAGCGGTTTGTGGTGGCGCCTAGAAAGACGATGCAAGCGCCGGGCGAACAGCTCTTTGCCGACGCCGGTCTCGCCCAACAGCAACACCGGCAGATCGGAGTCGGCCAGTACATCCAGCTCATTGAGCAACTGATGCAATACCTCACTCTGCCCGAGGATCTCGCCCTCCTCGACCGGCATTCGCAAGTCTTGGGGATCGCTGCGGGACAGGCGCAAGCTGCGGTTTTCCTGTTCCAGTCGGGTGACCCGCACGGCGGCTTCGATCTGCAAGGTACAGCGCTTGAGCTCTTCCCGCGCCCGGCTGTCGAAGGTCCCGGCGTGCAGCGCATCGAGAGTGATCGCACCCCAGATCCGCCCCTCGACATACAGGCTCACGCCCATGCAGTCATGCACCGGCAGCGGTTCGCCGACGTGGTTATCGAGCAAGCCGTCATAGGGGTCCGGCAGGCGACTGTCGGGTTCGAACCAGGTCGGCTCGCGCGACGCCATGATTGCCGCCAGCCGGGGATGTTGGGCGATGACGAACCGGCGCCCCAACGCTTCATGAACCAGCCCCACTGTCGCCACGGGCCTGAGGCTGTCGTCATCCAGACGCAACAAGCCTACGGCACCACTGTTGAAGTATTCGCGCAGGGTCTGGACCAATCGTTGCAACCGCACGGCATTGGGCAACTCGACGATCAGGTCGGCTGCCAGGCTTTCTCGCAGCATGGTAGTAATCACCCTCTATGGTTGGATTCACCCTGAAGCGTCAGGGTGCCTATCACCACAACTAAAAATTAATCGATGTTTTTCAATCACTTAAATATGGCATGCCGGATGCAATGGACCTGGAGAACCGTTGAAACCCAAACAAGGAACCCTGATGAGCCAGACCCTATTGGAACAAAGCCTCGGCCAACTGGCCTGCGACATTCCCGGTGCCACCCGGATCTTCCACACCTTCAAACTGGACTTCTGTTGCGGCGGGCATAAAAGCCTGCGTGAAGCGGCCCTTGGCAAACACCTCGATCCGGTCCTGATTGCCGACGCCCTGAACATTCTGCAAGACGCCGGTGAAACCCAGCACGACTGGCGTAACGAACCTTTGGAACTGTTGATCGCCCACCTTCTGGCGCGCTACCACGCCCGCCACCGCGAGCAATTGCCGGAACTGATCCGCCTGGCCCGCCGCGTCGAGCAGGTCCATGGTGCGCGCAGCAGTTGCCCCAACGGCCTGGCCGATCTTCTGACCGACATGCAACAAGAGCTCGAAGGCCACATGCTCAAGGAAGAACAGGTGTTGTTCCCGATGCTGCAACAAGGCATCGGTGCTCAAGCGGCGCCGCCGATCCAGGTGCTGCGCTTCGAACATGATCAACATGGCGAAGCCCTGGAAAAAATGCTCGCCCTGACCAATCACATCATCCCGCCTGCCGATGCCTGTAACACCTGGCGCGCCCTCTATCGCGGGCTGCTGGAATTCAAAGACGACCTGATGCAACACATCCATCTGGAAAACAACGTGCTGTTCATCAACGCCCTGAACCCTCGTCACTGATCAATTGCCTGTCACACCCAACCCGCGCCAGCCCACCGGTTGACGCGGGTTTTGTTTATCCGGAACGGCTTGTGATCAGCCATGCCAATAGAACATCGCCTTGGCCAGGATCACGATCAACACCATGTGCCCGAGGATGCTGCGGCGAATCCAGGTGGCGCGAGTCGCGGTCAGGCGCGCATGGGTCAGCCAATAGGCCAGCAGCAAGTAATGGCCGATGATGCTCAGGGCCAGGATAATTTTCAGACTCAACAACGTGCCAAAATTGCTGGCCAGCGGCTGACTCAATGCGCCCCGGTACTGCCACGCCAGGCCGATGCCGGCGCCATACAACAGCAACACCACCCCATGCAGCACCTTGCGCGAACGCACGGCAATCGCCTGATCCGCCGTGGATTGCGCGGTATCCGCCAACTGCTGGCGCGCTCGATGCCAGATAATCACTTCGAAAAACAGCGTGCCGATGAAGGCAATCGCTGCCAGCAAATGCGTGACCAGTAAAAAGGGATACATCAGCGCCCGCCTCTGTCAGTTCGCGTGCTCATCCCGGATGACCGTCGACCCGGGCCCGCAACAGCATCGGCCCATAGCGCCAGGCGTACAGCGCAAACGCCAGTGCCCAGCACAGACCGGCCAACCACAATGCCGGCAAGGGAAAGAACTCGATCAACACGACCCGGCTCAGGCACGCGAGGTTGAGCAAGATGAACGCCAGGGTCATCCCCGATGGCGGCTCGAGCGCACGGCCGGTATGCCCGAGGCTGACTCGGGCGATCATCGCCAGCACCAGGCCGCCCATGGCACCGATGGTCAGGCAATGCACCGCCAGACTCGGGTTGATCGGCACGCCGAAATGCCACAGCGCCATCCCCAAACAAGCCACCGCCAACCAGCCATAAGCCAGGTACAACGACCACAGCAACGGCACGTGCCAGAGGGCGCGATCATGCCAGCGAACCAGGCGCACCAGATGCCCTGCGGTCAACACGGCGAACAACAGGCCCACCCAGAGATTGGGGGCAAGCGCAGGTCCGACGGCATATAACAACGCCACGAGGGGCGAGCCAATCAGCAGCAGCCAATCCAGCCAGGGCCAAGGGGTAACGCCATCGACCTTGCCGAGGCCACGCTGGATGAAGAACGGAATCACCCGCCCACCGATCAACCCCATCATCGCCGCCACCAGCCAAATGCCGGTCAGCACGCCTTGGCGCTGCCAGCCTTCATGTCCTTCGACCAGGCCGTACAGGGACAACCCGTCGGCCGCCGCTAACAAGAGCAACACCACCACAATCGGGTAGTTACGTTTCTGCCGCACCTTCCACAAGGTGAAGCCCATGAGCGCGGCCACCGCCAACGGGAACGCCAGTTCCAGCACCGCGAGCAACGGCCACGGTGCATTGACCAGCCAGGCCACGCGCGCCAATAACCACAGCAGCGCCAGAGCGGCCAACGGTTTACCGCTGAGGCCGGGGCGACCGGTCCAGGTCTGCACGGCCGTCAGCAGAAAGCCCGCGATAATCGCCAAGCCGAACCCGAACAGCAATTCATGCCGATGCCAGCCCAGCCAACCGCCTGCCGGCTGCCAGTCGGAAATCGAACCACCAAAAGCCGCCAGCCACAGCGGAATGGCCAGCACCGCCAACAGGCAGCCGGCGAGGAAAAACGGCCGAAAGGCCAGCCGTAACAGCGGCGCGATTGCCATCGCTTTACGGCGGTCAAGCACTTGCATAAAGCCACTCCTCTACCTGTTTGCTGACCTGGCGCCAATCCGCACGCGCCGAGGTAAATCCATGGGCAATCATCGGGTATTACCGATTCATTGCCTTTGTCATAGATCAAGTGTGCAAGGGACGTGCCCCGATGCTCATTCGAACCTGTCTGGACTGGGAGCATGGTGGCCCTGTGGCGAGGGGGCTTGCCCCCGTTGGAGTGCGAAGCGCTCCCAGAATCGGCATCCCCGGCGCGTCAGATAGAACCCCTCAGCCGGTTTTACGACTGCTGCGCAGCCGAACGGGGGCAAGCCCCCTCGCCACAAAGGTGATCGGTCGTCAGGGTAAAAATGACCATTTGAGGGTTATTTAAACCCTACACAGCATAGTCTTTTTTACCCTCACGCCTGAGAACCCCAATAAGCAGGGCCCTCCAAGCCTGGCCCGCGTCTTGCTCAGCATGGGCAACCTTTTAAAAATCCTGGATCCCTCTCGATTACCCGGAGTCGTCATGAAAAAAGTCATCCAGCCACTGGCCTGGTTTGTTGTGTTGACCTCAATCCTGGCCCTGGCCAGCGGCGTATCCCTGGGTCTCGTCTGACCTGATCCCCCTTCTCTATTTTCAGGATGAATTCTCATGGTGCTTCATCGCGTCCATCACCAGATTCTGCGCAGTCATCACTTGTTCGAGCCGTTGAACGAAGAACAGCTGGATGAACTGATGAGTACCAGCCACTTGCTGAGCATCGACAAGGGCGAGCCGTTGTTCCGTCAGGGTGAGCCGGCCGATTCGTTCTATTTCATCATTGCCGGCGCGGTGAAAATCTACCGGCTGACACCCGATGGGCAGGAGAAAGTGTTTGAGGTCATCAGCGATCGACAAACCTTCGCCGAGGCGATGATGCTGATGGACACCCCGAACTATGTGGCCTCGGCCGAAGCGATCTGCCCCACCCAGCTTTACCGGTTATCCAACAGCACTTACATGCGCCTGCTGCAGAGCAATAGTCGGCTGACCTTTGCACTGCTGGGTAAGCTCTGCGTTCGCTTGCATCAACGGGTCAACGAAATCGAAACCCTGTCACTAAAAAACGCCACCCACCGGGTCGTGCGTTATCTGCTCACGCAACTGGTGCGCCAGCAAACCGTAGACAGCCAATTCGAGCTGCCGATGGCCAAGCAACTGATTGCCGGGCATCTGTCGATCCAGCCGGAAACCTTTTCGCGGATCATCCGCCGCTTGATCGATGAAAACATCATCACTCAGGACGGCCGTCAGATCGCCATTCTTGATCGTCTGCGCCTGGAACAGTTCGAGTGAGCGCCATGCCCGTCTGCCTGTATTGCCAACATGCCAACCCACCACAAAAGATCGAGTGCCACCAATGCGGCATGCCCCTGCCGGCATTGGCCGCACTTGTAGCGCAACGTCGGTTGCGCCGATTCAAGTGGTTCTGCATCGGCCTGACAATCTTCTGCGTGACGATGTTTTTCTGGCTGCCGCGCAGCATCTCCTGATGCCATACCGCAATTTTCAATCCCACACCTGTGGCGAGGGGGCTTGCCCCCGTTCGGCTGCGAAGCAGTCGTAAAAACAGCCAGTGTGTTTTATCTGCCACAACGTGATCACCAGGTTAGGGCCGCTTCGCGACCCAACGGGGGCAAGCCCCCTCGCCACAGAGTCTGCGCTTTGCAGGCTCGGCAGTTGCTACATGTACCCAGGTGGCCAAGGACATCACGGTTGAGTCAGCTGACGATACAACTGCGGCAGACGCAGAGGTAACTGCTCAGGCTGACGGATCAAGGTGTAGCCATTGGCGCCAAACATGTACGGCAGGTAATCCCCGGCCTCGCGATCGATCGTGATACAGAACGGCGTCAGCCCCTGACGCCGCGCCTCCAGCACCGCCTCGCGGGTGTCTTCAACACCGTAGCGGCCCTCATACAAATCCAGATCATTCGGTTTGCCATCCGTGAGCAGCAGCAACAGTTTGCTGCGCCGCTTGCTCGTGCCCAGTAGTTGCGTGGCCTGGCGAATGGCGGCGCCCATGCGCGTGTAATACCCCGGTTTGAGCCCTTGAATGCGACCTCGGGTGTTGTCGTCATAACGCTGGGTGAACGACTTGAGTTCCTGCATGCGCACTTGCTGACGACGTAGCGAGGAAAACCCGTACAAGGCGAAATCATCACCCAGCACCGACAAGGTTTCGCCGAACAGCAGCAGGCTGTCGCGGATGACATCGATGACGCGGTGCTCATCGTTCAGGTGGGCGTCGGTGGACATCGACACGTCGGCCAGCAACAGGCACGCCAGGTCGCGGCGGGTCTGCCGTTGCTCCATGAACAGACCGCGTTCGGCACACTGGCCATGCTCGCGCTCAACGTGAAAATCCAACCAGGCCTGCATGTCGAGCTCTGAGCCCTGAGGTTGCTGGCGTAACCACTGGCGGTCATTACGCAGATGCTCGAATTGGCGCCGCAAGCGGTGCGCCGAGGCCTTCAGCCGTAAAGGCAATGGCTGTGCCTCACAGTCGCGGGGCACCATCATTTGCAGATTGACGAAGCTGTCCTGCATTTGTTGTTTGCGGTAGTCCCACTCCGGCAACTTGATGCCCTCGCCGAGGGGAATATCGTCGATATCGGCCGGTGGCAAATCCAGGTGCAGCTTGAGACCGCCGCCCTTGCGCAGACGGGTGCGCGACAGACTCAATTCGTCCAGGTCCTCGGCGACTCTGGCCGCGTCCGGGTCTTCGCTGTCGTCCGACCAGCGATCCAGGTCGACGTGCTCGGTCCAGCTGAACAGGTTCTCCAGGCGCACGATTAACAACCCGCCTTCACGGCTGCTTTCATCGATCCGCTTGGCTCGTTTGCTTCCGCCTTTCTGCTCGCCGGGTGGCGTGGTCAAAGACTCTTCGGATTCATCGCCCAGATCGGCAGCCTGCGGGCTGGCGAGGTTTTGTGGCGGGTACAACCACAGCGGCAGCGGCCACGCGGCCCGTTCGCTGCGAGGAAAATGTTCGACACTGCCGGGTTCGCGCAGCGCCTGGCATAACGCCCGTTCCAGTGCCGCTTCGCTAGCGTTCAATGAGGTCGGATCGGGGCGCAATTGCAGATGGGCATCGACCAGACGTTTATAGCGAGTACGCAGCGCGGGATAGCGTCGCAACAACTGTTGCGTCCAGCGTTGATTGTCCCGCCCCCAGTGACGCATCGGCCCGGCCTGTGCCGCCAGCAACGCGAGCCAGCGATAGAGTTCCTCATTCAGTGCGACTTCAGGGAAGACCGCCAGGCTCGATGGCAGCCGCAAATTACTCGCGTCACACCACGCCAACGGTACTTGTTTGCAGGTACCGGCGATCTGCTGCAACACGTTTCGGCGCAACAGCAGATCGCGGTCGCTGGCGGCTTCCACACCAATGCCATTGGCACCGCCCATGGCACGAAACAACAGCGCCAGCGGGCGTTGCTGGCTGGCCAGTTCAACCCGCGCTTCAGGGAAGTCCGGGCTGGCACGCCGAGTGATGAAACGATGCCAGACACTGCCTACCCACTCTTCCAGTTCGACGGTAAACGCCATGATACTTGCCCTTCCCGGAAACCAAAAAAACGGCCCGCTGTATCAGCCGGGCCGACCTTTTCTAGCCATTGCACTCGTTCATGAAGGTACAACTGCAGCCGGGGCGCGCAACGCGGCGCGGCTACGCTGCTTGAAGCTGAACAGGTAACACCCGAGCCCGGCGAAGAACCCGAGACCAGCGCCCAGACGCGCCCAGAACAGCACCTGCAGATGTTCGACCGTGGCCATGAACGGCAACGCGATCCCGTCGGCCTGCCAGCGTTGCAGGTAAACCTGGACGACACCGGCAGCGGTGAGGAACAGCGTGATCATCACCATCGACAGGGTCATCAACCAGAAGCCCCAGATTTCGTAGGTCTGTGAACGCTCATCAGCGGCTTCACCCAACCCGCGCAACCGCGGCATGGCGTAGCTGATCAAGGTCATCACGATCATCGCGTAAGCACCGTAGAAGGCCAGGTGCCCGTGCGCCGCCGTCAGTTGCGAACCGTGGGTGTAGAAGTTGACCGGTGCCAGGGTGTGCAGAAAACCCCAGACACCCGCACCGAAGAACGCGGTGACCGTGGTGCCCTTGGCCCACAGTGTGGCGGCGCGGTTCGGGTGTTGCCGGCGACGGTTCTTCACCATGCTGAAGGCAAAGATCACCATGGCCAGGAACGGCAGCGGTTCGAGTGCCGAGAAGATCGAGCCTACCCACAACCAGACCTCAGGCGCACCAATCCAGAAGAAGTGGTGACCGGTGCCGATGATCCCGGTAATCAGCGCCATGGCGATGATCACGTACAGCCATTTCTCCACGACTTCCCGGTCGACCCCGGTGATCTTGATCAGGACAAAAGCGAGCATCGACCCCATGATCAGTTCCCACACGCCTTCCACCCAAAGATGCACCACCCACCACCAGTAGAACTTGTCGCGGGCCAGATTGCCGGGGTTATAGAAGGAGAACAGGAAGAACACCGCAAGGCCGATCAGCCCGGTCATCATCACCATGCTGACGGTGGTCTTGCGACCTTTGAGCAGGGTCATGCCGATGTTGTAGAGAAAGCCCAGGCACACCACCACAATGCCCATCTTGGTGATGGTCGGCTGCTCCAGGAACTCCCGGCCCATGGTCGGCAGCAACTCGTTGTGGGTCAGTTTGGCCAGGCCCGCATAAGGCACCAGCAGATAGCCGAGGATCGTCAGCACGCCCGCGGCGGCGAATACCCAGAACAGAATGATCGCCAACTTCGGACTGTGCAGTTCGCGGTCGGCCTCTTCCGGAATCAGGTAGTAGGCGGCGCCCATGAAACCGAACAGCAGCCAGACGATCAGCAGGTTGGTGTGCACCATCCGCGCCACGTTGAAGGGAATGATCGGGAACAGAAAGTCCCCTATCACGTATTGCACGCCCATGATCAAACCGAACAGCACCTGACCGAGAAACAGCATCAGGGCGAACACGAAGTACGGTTTGGCCACGGCTTGCGAGGCGAATTTCAGATGCGGATTAGCAATGCTCATCGCTTAGCCCTCCTTGTTTGGCGGCCAGCCATTGGTGTTGATGTTCGAGCTCCATTTGAGGAACTCGGCGATGTCATCCACCTCCTGCTCGCTCAACTTGAACTGCGGCATCGCTCGCCGGCCCGGTACGCCCAGCGGCTGCATTTTCATCCAGGCATGCAGAAAGGGTTTGAACCCCGCCTCCCCGCCGCGCCGCTGGAACACGTTGCCCAGCTCAGGCGCAAAGTAGGCGCCCTCGCCCAGCAGCGTGTGGCAGCCGATGCAGTTGTTTTGCTCCCAGACCGTCTTGCCGCGGATCACTGATTCGGTTAACTGCGCTTCATTGCTGCGCTCTGGAAAGGTCTGTTCCGTGTGATAGGTCAAGGCCAGGAATATCAGGAAGAAGAAGATGCTTCCCCCGAAGTAGATATTCCTGGCCATGCCTTTGGTGAAGGTCTCTGACATGGTCGCTTCCTCTTTGCTTGGCGTGCCCATGATAGGAAGCGAAGGATTGAAACCTGCTTGATGGCGATCAAGAAAGGCAGATGGTTTTGGTCGGGTATTGGCGCCAGAAAGCTCACCGGTGGCGATGCCTGCTCGCGACTTTACTTTGTTTCCTACGGAGCTTTCCTCGTCAGGTCGGAGCCTTCGACAACGATCCGGCTTAACGGAAGCGTCCTACGCTAAACATGGACTCGTCTGACATCACCAATTTGTCGATCCACGCACAGTTCCGTGTATTCAAATAGACACAGGGACATGTGGATGTTCAGCGCCGCCGAACCCGTCGTTTTCACACTCGACATTGAAGGTTTTCCCCACGACCTTCAGGTACTCGAGTTCCGCGCCAAGGAAGCGCTCAACCAGCCCTACGAAGTCAATCTCGAACTGGTCAGCGAACGCCCCGACCTCGACCTCGACGACCTGATGCATCGCTCGGCTTTTCTGCGCTTCGGTCCTGACGGCGCCGGCATTCATGGGCAGGTCTATCAAATCGCCCAAGGCGATTCAGGCAAACGCCTGACCCGCTATCAGATGACCCTGGTGCCCCACCTCGCCTATCTCACCCACTGCCACAACCAGCGTATTTTTCAGCACCAGAGCGTGCCGCAAATCATTGCCAGCGTGCTGAAAGACCAAGGAATGCAGGCCGATACCTGGCGCTTTCAGTTGAGCGCCGAGTACCGGCCACGGCTGTATTGCGTTCAGTACGAGACGGCCCTGCACTTCGTTCAAAGGCTGTGTGAGGAAGAAGGTTTGCACTTTCACTTTCAGCACAGCGCTAATGGGCATGTGCTGGTGTTCGGCGACGATCAGACCAGCTTTTCGAAACCAGACCAGTCAACCGCGTACAGGCAAGACAGCGGTATGGTCGCCGAAGCGCCGGTGATTGACCAATTCAAGCTGCGCCTGAATACCCGCCCGACCCACATCAGCCGGCGTGATTACGACTTCGAAAAACCGCGCCTGCAACTGGACAGCGAAATTGAAGTCCCGCTGCAGCCACACCTTGAGGACTACACCTTTCCAGGCCAGTTCACCCATCGAGACCGTGGTAAACATCTGGCCAATCGGGCATTGGAGCGCCACCGCGCCGATTACCGGCGAGCCGATGGGCGCAGTGATCAAAGCGCTATGCGCAGCGGCCATTTTGTCGAGATGACCGAGCACCCACGCGCTGACCGCAATGGCCTGTGGTTGTTGACTGAAGTCGATCATGTCGGCTTACAACCCCAAGTGTTGGAAGAGTCGATCACCGACAGTCGTCCGCAGGATGGCTTCAGTCAGGGCTACCGTAACCACTTTGTCGCTACACCGTGGGACGTGGTATTCCGACCGGCCCTTGAACACCCCAAGCCTCGGATAACGGGCAATCAGCATGCAGTCGTCACGGGGCCGCCCGGTGAAGAGATTTATTGTGATCAGTACGGTCGGGTCAAAGTCCAGTTGCTCTGGGACCGCGACGGCCAGGACAACGAACAATCGAGTTGCTGGCTGCGAGTCGCCACTGGCTGGGCCCATGACCGTTACGGCAGCGTGCAGATCCCGCGAGTCGGCATGGAAGTGCTGGTGGGCTTCACTGATGGCGATCCAGACAAACCCGTCGTCGTTGCCTGCCTGCCCAACGCCGCGACACCGGTACCACTGGATTTGCCGGCCGAGCACACCCGTAGCATTTATCGCAGTCAGAGCAGCCCCGGTGGGGGCGGTTACAACGAGTTGCGCATCGAGGACCGAAAAGGTGCCGAAGAGATTGCCCTGCGTGCCCAGCGCGATTTCGTGCAGTTGGTCCTCAATGACGAACGCATTCAAGTCGACAACCAACGCACCGTGGTTATCGGCGGCCTCGCCAGCCACGACCTGCGCGGCGAAGAACATCACCTGACCCATGGCAACCGCTTGACCGAACTCAAACAGGACGACCACCTGTTGGTCCAGGGGGATCAACAGATTCGCGTCGCCAGTCAGCGACTGAGCGCCCTGCAGCAGATTCACCTCAGCGCCGGACAACAAGTCGTCATCAATGGCGGAACGCGCCTGGCGCTCATGGGTGGCGGTCAATGGCTGACGCTAGGGCCGGAAGGAATTTTCAGCAGCGTGCCGATTCTGCAGGGCGGTTCCCCGCCCGTGAGCATGCCGGCGGAGCCTCTGATGCCGGGCGCCTTGCCCTTGCTGAAAGTGACGTTCGATGCGGCCCGGCAACGCCATGCGCTGATTTCAACCCGCGCCTCGCGTTGCCTGATTTGTGAGGCCGCCCAAGCATGAGCCTCTCGACTTCCCTGCCTGAAGACCTGCCCTGGAGCGAGCAACAGGCTTTCCTGTTGCTGGACGGCACGACCTTCAGCGATTTGCCGCAGCGCTTGAAAAAACTCAGTCCCGCCGTAAGCACTGTTGCGCTGTATGACAGCGCGCCCTTCACCGCACTGCGGGATATCTCACCGCTGCTGGTGGAAATCCCACATCCTGACGAAGCGGTTTTTCAGTTCTACCTGCAACAAGCGCACGAAGAATGGGGAGTGCTGTTGTTCAGCCCCCTGCCTGCGCATGACGTCGCTCAACATTTACGCAAACTGCTGACCGTTGAGTTGCCCGAAGGTCTGCCGGTGGTTTTGCGCCTGGCCGATGCGGCCGTGGCGCAGGCGTTGTTCGATAGCGGTGATCAGCGTTTGTTTGGTCCCCTTTCCTGTGTGGTGATGGCCGATAGCGTCAGCGCCCATTGGCAGCGTCATCAACCCCGACTGCCAGAATGCCCGGCACTGCCGACGCCCTATCGCCTGAGCCATGAACTCAATGCAGCACTGGACCGTGTTGATCGGCGCCGCTCGCTGCTCGAACTCGACGCCCATTTGCTCAATTACTTTCCCGAACGCCATGGCAGCGAAACAGTAGCTCAGCGTTGGCCAATGCTCGAACAGCTGGAGGCCGAGGCCGGCGCCTTGGGCCTGAGCAGCCAATCCGAGCTTCTCCACTACGCCAACGTCGTGGCCTGGCTGGGCGACACAGCGCTCGAACAACATCCATCTATCGCCCATTTGCTCCACACGCCTTCACTGCAATCCCCCGGCGAGCGCGTGGCGCTGGCCGCTGATCTGGCCCAGCGCTGGGCCAGCCAAGGAGGACGCTCATGACCCACCCTGCGAACCTTGCTGCGGCTGCCGCTTCGAAATCCGCCATCGGCTCTCCCGGCGCCTGCCCCTTGCGGCAAACCCACGTTCAGCTATTGCCCTTACGCTATGGATTGGTGGAAAAGCCCCTCGACCCGAGTGCCGAACTGAAGCTGCCCTATGCCCTGACTACACGCCCGGTGGGCATCCGTTTGCTGCGCGATGGCTGGTTGTACGTCATCGACAGCATGACCGGCCACCTGCACGAATATCAGGTACTCAATGGAATGGTCAGCGCCCTGCTGCACAAGGGCGCCAAGGTTTCCGGTGATCGGCGCACGCCCATCGAAGAGCGTCCCGCACTGGTATTTTCAAGACGCAGCATCCTGCATGTGAGCTTCGCCGAAGTGCAATGGACAGTGGCCAAATGCATGCAAGTGCTCGACAGCTCCCACGAACGCGAACACTTCATGCAGGTCGTCGATCTCGGCCCGGTCGATTGCGAAACCGGTGGCGAGCACGTGCTGACGGTCGCGCAAGGCAAACAGTGGCTGGCGGAGATTGCGACGGACGCAGCCACTCAAACGCAAACGGAGCAAAGTGCCGACGAGCCGGACGCCGTTCTATTGCCGACGGTGCACGTCAGCGATGCCCCCGAGCACGAACGGGAACCCTATTTGTGGGAACAGCCTCGGCGCTTTCGCGAGGCGCACATTGGCGAGTTTCTCGGGCGGGTGCGCCCGCCTTATCAGGATGACACGCTGTTCCTCGTGGTGCAGGACGACCTCGGTGTGCTGCGCGATCTGGCCGAGTATCAAGACACCGTGGTCGGTTGGGTCGACGACTGGAGCAATGCCGACAACAACGAACGCGATTACCTGCTGGCTTGTTACATCGAATCCTTGAGCCAGCTCAGCCCGGTGGATGTCGGCAAACTGGCCGACGCCAGCGACGATCCACGCGTTAAAGCGTTGTTCGCCGATCTGGAACAATTGCCCGAACCGGAGCGGGAAAACACCCGCAATGCCTTGCTCGACTACCTGAACAAGGGTGGCAACATCGAGCCTTCGAATGTACCGGCAACGCCGGAATTGGAGCAGTTGCGCGATAAAGCTATAGACCACGCGCGCGAGATCAGCAGGTTCGACAGCCTCGCCCCCGATTTCACGGCCGAAAACCGCGCCATTGCAGAAGCGGACCGGCGTTATTACACGCGCCAGCATTTCGAAGCCGCCCCCGCCGACTTCGTCGACCGCCACCTGCAAACCCTGATCAACCTCGGCCAGGAGAACAACCGGCGCATCCGGGACGTGCTCGAAGGCCCGGTACTGAGCGGAAAGCGCGGGGTCAACGATTTCATCGACCGGGAGGCCATGGACACTGAGCTGTTTCAGCACCGCGACGACCTCAGCCGCTGGAACCGCCTGCTCGAGCGCATCACCGCCGACCGCACGATGCTGGTGTGCGCCGGGCGTTACCACCGTTCGGCCTGGTATTACGATGCGCACGAACCAACACAACTGGGTCAGGCCTTCAGCGCCGAATACGCCTGCCTCAAGGACATCTGCCGCAGTGACCACGCCAGCGAAGCCCTGCTGGGCTATCTGGAAAAACACCCGGAATTGACCCGGCCACTGTTCTACACCTTGCCCCTTCGCTTACAACCTGAACAAGCCGCGCAATACACGACGTTGTTCAACGCCGGCATGGGCGTGTTCAAAAACCTGCCGCACTGGTTGGGCGAGTTGCAGAAAATCGAACAACCGCACCTGCCGGCCCTCGACGATTTGCCCGAACACACCCGCGCCGTTGCGGACGCAGCCCAGCACAGCCTGAGCCCCGCGCTGAACCTGGGCCTGAGCCGGGCGCTGGAAGGGTTTGACTTGTCGGGCGAAAAAATCCCCGACCTCGACGAACTGTTCCGGCGCCTGCCCAAGGCCTTGTCGGGGCGGATCCTCGATGCGGCGAAAACCACCGGCGTGACCTTCATCGTCGCCAGCCCGGCAGAACACGCGGCGTTGCAAACCAACCTCAAGGAACTGCTCAGGGAGCGCGATTACCTGAAGACCCTGACCCGTGAACGTAATCAGCTCACCCACAACAAAAACCGCCAGGGGCACAAGACGCCACGGGCGGTGGAGTTACAGGGCGAGATCGTGCGGGTGCGCGGGCAATTGACGCAACTTGAAGGCCGGTTGGCCGGGGCGCTGAGCCCGATTGCGGAGCTGCCGGATCAGTCGGCGCGCCTGTACGGCGCGACGCCGGCTCGGGCGGGGGTGACGGTGGTGTTTCCGCCGGCGCAGCAGTTGGAGGTGCGGAGTTTGCTGAAGGATATTCGGCTGGGGGTTAGCTCGGTGCCGAATGGGAAGTTGATTCGGAGCGAGGGGATGGGGTTGTTGGTGTTTTTGGTGCAGGGGGTGAATTTGGTTTCGGTGTATCGGGAGATGATGAATCAGACCAAAGATCCCAAGAAACGGGCCACTTTCTTCGCCGCGCTCGCCACTACCGGAGCGGCAGGTTTTACAACGGCGCAAAGTCTGGCTGATACCGCGCTGAAGGCACGTAGCGCTGCACTCGTCGCGGGACTTCAACACCACGCTTTGCAGAATGTGCATGTGCAGATGGGAAAGCTGCATGTTGGACTGGGAATTTTCACCTACGGTTTTGGGTTTGCATCTTCAACGGTCAGCCTCATCAACCACCACCAGAATTGGCAACAGGCGACACGTAGTGGGAATGCTGCAGCGCAGAACAGTGCAGCGCTTGCCACCGCGGGTGCGACCGGCATGACGACCGTCAATGCCTATGGTTTGAATCACACCGGTCGTGCCGCGTTTAACGTGCTGGTCGCAAAAAACAGCGCTGCAAGAACCGCCGCCTGGGCCGCTGCGGGAACCCGTCTCTCGACCGTGTTTTTCCGCTTCAATCTGGCCGGTGCGTTGTTCACTGTGCTGGAACTGGGTGGCACCTGGCTGTACAACCGCTACAACATCAGTGCCCATGACAAGTGGCTGAAAACCACGCCGTGGAGCCTGGACACCGAGACACGCGGCAACCATACCCTGGATGAATACCAACGCTATCTGGCCTATTTGCTTCACGCCCCGTATGCGCAACTGGGTCCGAACGAACATGACTCCTGGCTGAAAAATCTGCTGTTAAAGGCCAAGCCCAAAGACATCCATTTGGTGCTGCCAGGGCTCAAACTCAATGAGTTTCAGCCACCGTTGAGTGGACAACCGGCTCATCGCCTGGGGATCGGCGCCCACCGTCTTTCCGTTCCCCTCCACAGTCGTGGAGTACCGCGCGAACGCAAGGACGTCATCAGTGAGGAAGTCGCAAGCAGCCTGCGCATCGTGCAAGCAGAGCCTGATCGGTTAGTGTTATGCCTGCAATATCCCTCGGATCCTGATTCCGAATTTACCCCGGCGTCCGAAACACTGGAGCTGGCGATCTGTATCCAGACCTTGAACGCCAACGGCGCGTGGGTTTCTCACATTCGGGTCATTCGTCTGAACCCTCGGGGTGAGGGCCGTTTTCCGGCGTTGGCCCCTCAATCCGTTACCGAGCATCCACCGTTATTGCTGGTTGAAACCCATCTGCTGGAGCTGGCCGACCATGCCCACCAAGATTGATAGCTCCCTGCCTACGCCGCACCTTGAGCAATCCCGAAAAGCCGGCGATGTTGAGCCGTTTCCCAGTGGGAGAATCACCTATCTCGCGCCGTTGCCGTTGCCGACACCGCTGCCGCCGCACGGTCCGCATATCGGGGAAATGAATGACGTGTACATGGACTTCGGACTGGGTTCACCGCAAGTGTTTTCATGGCAGGTCGTATTAGGTGGACCATTCAGCGTTGCCTTCTCGATTGCATTCCTGTTTCCGCTATTTACCGGGTTCCTAGGGGTGATTTTTGGTTACGGCTGGGAAGATATCTGGGACTCGGTGACCGGCATATTCGATGAAGGCTATGGCTACGCGCTAGTAACCGGTTTCTCCGCCTTAGCCATCCTCCTTTGCACTTGGCTCCACTATCACAACAAACGCGCCGCCATCATCCCTACCCGCTTCAACCGCCAACGCCGTGAAGTCTGCTTCATGCCCGAAGACGCCACCGCCCCCATCTTCGTCCCTTGGGAATCCCTATCCGCCTGGGTCATCGAAGCCCAAGGCGCCACCCAATACGGCATCCATCGCCAGTACGGCATGGGCATCGGTTTCCAGCACGGCGAGACCCTGACCAGCGTCGAATTCCCCTGCTTCGGTCTTTCCCTGGCCATCAGCCACTGGGAAGCCATTCGCGGTTACATGGAATACGAAATCCACGACCTCAAACCCATCCAGGACCCGCAAGACCTGCAAGGCCCCGACGACCCGCCCCACGAAGGCCTGCACACTTTCCACAACGCCCGCGCGCGTATGCACCAGCAAATCCGTGACGGCCAACGCAGCCGGCTGTCCGGCTTCTTCTGGTACCTGTACCACGTCATGACCCTGTGGACGATTCCCAACCACCTGACCGAATGGGAAGTCCGCCGCCTCCAGAAAATGGCCCCGCACGCCATGCCCGAAGTGATGCGCCAATGGTCCGAACCGCTGCCGAAGGAACAATGGGCGAAACCGAGTGAAGAACTGCTGCGCCTGAGCGAACAGGTCCGACAGCTGCATAAACGCCAACCTCGCCGACCGATTACCGAGATCTTTGCTGAAGTGCAGCGCTTGAACCCGTCCGAGAAACGTCGGGCATGAGTTGTTTCAGGTTAATTAACCGACCAACACCAGCGTCAGCCCCACAACGGCGGCCAACACCAACGCCCAGCTCACCATCAACCGCCGCCACAATCGCGGGGCATGGCGCATTTCCATAAAGCCATCGGCAATCAGCCAGGCCTTGCCAACCGCCACCAGCAAAATGGCCACCGACAGCAGCCGCGTCGCGCCCATCTGTGCCAGCACCACCGTGCACACGCTTAACGTGGCCAGCGCTGCCCAGCAGACCAGCAAAAACCTGGAAGCCGACATCAGAACCTCCGTCAATTCAGAACGTAGACCAGCGGAAACAACACCACCCAGATCAGATCGACCATGTGCCAATACAGCACACCCGATTCAAGCCCGCTGCGGTTGGCGGCGTTGTACAGGCCACGACGGCAACGCTCGGCCAGCCATCCGAGGATGACCATGCCGAGCAGTACATGGAGAAAATGAAAACCGGTGAGGATCCAGTAGAGGGTGAAAAACGTGTTGTGCTCCATGCCCAGCCCCGAGGCCAGCAAGTGCTGGTATTCGGTGATCTTCAACACCACGTAGACACTGGCCGCGAGCAAGGCTGCCAGCAGGTAGACAGCGCCATGGCGAGACCGGGAGCGCTTGACTTGCTCCTGGGCCAGCGCGGCGAACAGCCCGGCGGTGAGCAGGCTCAGGGTCATCGCCAGGCCGGTAGAGGTGTTGAGCAACTGACGGCTTTCACCGAACAGCTGCGGTTTGAGTGCCTGGGTCACGGCGAACGTCAGAATCAGAATGGCGAACACCGACAGCTCGGCCAGAATGAAAAACCACATCGCCAGATCGCCTGGCAAGTGACCCGGCGCAACGCGTCCGGACTCAGCCGAAGTGGACATCAACCACGTCCATCAGCGCCGCAACCGTCAGCGGATCATCACTCAGCGGCTCGGCCAGGCAGGCCATGCACGCCTCACGCGGGCTCATGCCGGAGCGGATCATTCGCGCGGTGAAAATCAGCAACCGCGTCGAGGCGACTTCCTCCAAGTCATGCTGATCCAGCCTTCGCAGGGCCTGCCCCAGCCTGACCACTTGCGCCGCCAGCGCGCTGTCCACCTGCGCTTCCCGGGCGACAATGCGCTCTTCATCGGCCACCGGCGGATAGCCGAAACGCATCGCCACGAAGCGTTGTCGGGTGCTGGGTTTCATGCCTTTGAGCAGGTTCTGGTAGCCGGGGTTGTACGACACCACCAGCATGAATGAGGGCGGCGCCTGCAGCACTTCGCCGGTGCGTTCCAGGAACAACTCGCGACGATCATCGGCCAGCGGATGCAACACCACCACGGTGTCCTGGCGCGCCTCGACCACTTCGTCCAGATAACAAATGCCGCCTTCACGCACCGCGCGGGTCAGTGGCCCGTCCTGCCACCAGGTGCCTTGGGCACCAATCAAATGGCGGCCAATCAAGTCGGCGGCGCTCAGATCGTCATGGCAAGCCACGGTGTACAGCGGCAGTTTCAACCGATGGGCCATGTGCTGGACGAAACGGGTCTTGCCGCATCCCGTCGGGCCTTTGATCAGCACCGGCATGCCGTGTCGCCAGGCTTGCTCGAACAGCGCCTCCTCATTGTTGAGCGGTTGATAGAAGGGTTCGCAAGACTGGATTCGGTCCATGGGCTGTCTGTTCCAAAAGCGGATTCAAGCCACACGCTACGGGCCCCTGCGACAACCTGGCAAGTGACATGGCCGGCAAACTTGATCGCGGTCAAGCGAGCATTGGCCTGCTCGGGCATAGCCTTGCACGGCACTAAGAACCTGCGTTCTGCGCTGCCGTTTCAGCACATCGCAAAGGTCTTGCCTGAGGAGAAATGGAATGCTGATCAGCAATAGAAAAACGTTTGCTCTGACTGTCGCCACATTGTGTTCGGCGCTGGCCCTTGCGGTGACTCATGCGGCCAACGCCGCCGAGCCCGCTGCCGCTGCGGCCAATCCGCTCATGGTCAAATCCGCCGGAGCGCCCGACATGAGTCAGGCCGAGTTCGACTCTTCCAAGGAAATTTACTTCCAGCGCTGCGCCGGCTGCCACGGTGTTCTGCGCAAAGGCGCCACCGGTAAACCACTGACACCGGACATCACCCTGTCCCGCGGGCAACCGTTTCTGGAGGCGTTGATTACCTACGGTTCACCGGCGGGCATGCCGAACTGGGGGACGTCAAATGCGCTGACCAAGGATCAGATCACGTCAATGGCCAAGTTCATTCAGCACGCACCGCCAACGCCGCCTGAATGGGGCATGGCCGAGACGCTGAAAACCTGGAAAGTGCTGGTCAAGCCTGAGGATCGTCCGAAGAAGCAATTGAGCAAACTCAACCTGCCGAACCTGTTTTCGGTGACGTTGCGCGATGACGGCAAGATTGCCCTGATCGACGGTGACAGCAAGAAAATCGTCAAGCTGATCGAGACCGGTTATGCGGTGCATATCTCGCGGATCTCCGCCTCCGGTCGCTACCTGCTGGTGATTGGTCGAGACGCGCGGATCGACATGATCGACCTGTGGCCGGTGGAGCCGACCAAGGTCGCCGAAGTCAAAGTGGGCATCGAGGCGCGCTCGGTGGAGACCTCCAAGTTCAAGGGCTACGAAGACAAATACACCGTCGCCGGCTCCTATTGGCCACCGCAATTCACCATCATGGATGGCGAAACCCTGGAGCCCAAACAAATCGTCTCGACCCGCGGCATGACCGTCGACAAGCAGGAATATCACCCCGAACCCCGGGTCGCGGCGATCATCGCCTCCCACGAATGGCCGGAGTTCATCGTCAACGTCAAGGAAACCGGCAAAGTCATGCTGGTCAATTACCAGGACATCAAAAACCTCACCATCACCTACATCGATGCCGCGCCCTTCCTGCATGACGGCGGTTGGGACAGCACGCACCGCTACTTCATGACCGCCGCCAACAACTCCAACAAAGTCGCCGTGATCGACTCCAAAGATCGCAAGTTGGCAGCTTTGGTGGAGGTCGGCAAAACCCCACATCCGGGGCGCGGCGCCAACTTCAACCACCCGACCTACGGCCCGGTCTGGGCCACCAGCCATCTGGGTGATGACGGCATCTCCCTGATCGGCACCGACCCGGTCAAACACCCGCAATACGCCTGGAAACAGGTCGCCTCACTCAAGGGCCAGGGCGGCGGATCGCTGTTTATCAAAACCCACCCTGACTCCCGTCACCTGTATGTCGACACCACCCTCAACCCCGACGCCAAGCTGAGCCAATCAGTAGCGGTGTTCAACATCGACAAACTCGACGCCGGCTACACCGTGCTGCCCATCGCCGAGTACGCCGGCATCAAGCAAGGCGCGATGCGGGTCGTGCAACCGGAATACAACAAGGCCGGCGATGAAGTCTGGTTCTCCGTGTGGAGCGGTCAGTCAGAGGAATCGGCGCTGGTAGTGATCGACGACAAAACGCTGAAGCTCAAATCAGTCATAAAGGACAAACGACTGATCACACCCACCGGAAAATTCAACGTCTACAACACCCAACACGACATCTATTGAGCTCCATCAATGCAAGGAATCCCCATGAAAAATATTCTGTTTTCACTGTTCGCCCTGACCGCTGCGCTGAGTGTGCAGCCGGCCATGGCTGCCGAGGACGGGCCGGCGCTGTTCAAGAGCAAACCCTGCGCCGCCTGCCATTCCATCGACACCAAGCTGGTCGGCCCGGCGCTCAAGGATGTCGCGGCCAAGAACGCTGGCGTGGCCGGGGCCGTGGACACCCTGGCCAGCCACATCAAGAACGGTACGCAAGGCAACTGGGGCCCGATGCCAATGCCGGCCAACCCGGTGACGGATGAAGAAGCGAAGACACTTGCAACCTGGGTCCTGAGTCTCAAATAGCCAACGGGAGGGCGTCATGAAGGTTTATCGACACGCTGCGATTCTGGCGGCCCTCCTCCTCATTTGCGCAACCTCGGTTGCCGCGCCTGATGCCAAGCGTCAGGCACAACTCGAACACCTGCTGGCCCAGGACTGTGGCGCCTGCCATGGCCTGCACATGACCGGCGGGCTGGGTCCCGACCTGACCCGCGCAACGCTGGCGGGCAAGTCCAGGGACAGCCTGATTGCCACCGTCACCCAAGGCCGCCCCGGCACCGCGATGCCCGGTTGGGCCCCGCTGCTCAGCCCGGACGACATCCGTTGGCTGGTCGATCTTCTTCTCCAGGGATATCCCGCACCATGATCCGTTCAACCCTGCTTTTAGCGGCGACCGGGCTGTTGTTGTCCGCGTGTGTTCAGCCACCGTTGCGTGGTACCGGCGATCTGGGCGTGGTGGTGGAGCGCGCCACCGGCAGCGTACAAATCATCGAAAGCGACACCCGCAAGGCACTGGCCCGACTCGAGGGTTTGGGCGATCTGTCCCATGCCTCGGTGGTGTTTTCCCGCGACCAGCGTTATGCCTATGTGTTCGGTCGCGACGGCGGGCTGAGCAAGATCGACCTGCTGACCCAACGCATCGATCAACGGGTGATACAGGGCGGCAACAGTATCGGCGGCGCGATCAGTCAGGACGGCAAACTCATCGCCGTGTCCAACTACGTGCCCGGCGGGGTCAAGGTATTCGATGCCGAAACCCTGCAATTGATGGCCGATATTCCGGCCACGCCCCTGGCCGATGGCACCAAGCGCTCACGGGTGGTCGGCCTGGTCGACGCGCCCGGTCAGCGTTTTGTGTTCAGCCTGTTCGATACCGGCGAGATCTGGACCGCCGATTTCAGTCAGGGCAACGCGCCCCGGATCAGCCGCTTCACCGACATCGGCCAGCAACCCTACGACGCGTTGGTCACCCCGGAGGGTCGCTATTACATGGCGGGACTGTTCGGCGAAGACGGCATGGCGCAACTCGACCTCTGGCATCCGGAGCGCGGGGTGCAGCGAGTACTCGGTGATTACGGACGCGGCCAGGCGAAATTGCCCGTCTACAAGATGCCGCATCTTGAGGGCTGGGCCGTCGCCGATCACCAGGCCTTCGTGCCCGCCGTTGGCCGTCACCAGGTGCTGGTGATGGATTCGCGCACGTGGAAGCAGACCGCTGCCATTCCGGTGGCTGGCCAACCGGTGTTCGTCACGTCGCGGCCGGACGGTCGACAACTGTGGGTCAATTTCGCCTACCCGGACAACGATCGGGTTCAAGTCATCGACAGCGAAACCCATGCCGTGGTCGCCGATCTGCGGCCAGGGCCAGCGGTGCTGCACATGGAATTCACCGCGCGAGGCGATCAGTTGTGGTTGTCGTTACGCGATGGCGATCAGGTTCAGGTCTGGGACCCGTACAGCCTGAAGCAACTGAGCACCCTTCCCGCCACCGCGCCGAGCGGCATCTTCTTCAGCAGTCGCGCGCAAAAAATGGGCTATTGAAATGAACCTCGACCTGCTCAGCCGTCAACTGATCGACCGCTTCCAGCACGGCATGCCGCTGTGCGCGGAACCTTACAAAGAGATGGCGCGGATTCTCGGTTGTCGCGTGGGCCAGGTGATGGCTTGTCTGGAAGAAATGGATCAGGCCGGCACCCTCTCACGGATCGGCCCGGTGTTCGAACACAGCCGCGCCGGGGCCAGCACCCTCGCCGCCCTCGCCGTACCCGCCGAACGCTTGCAACAGGTCGCCGAGCACGTCAGCCAATACCCCGAGGTCAACCATAACTATGCACGGGAACATTTCTACAACCTGTGGTTTGTGCTGACCGGCCCTGATCGCCAACACATCGAACGCGTTCTCGAACAACTTGAGAAAGACACCGGACTCATGCCGCTGGATCTGCCGATGTTGACCGCTTACCGCATCGACCTCGGTTTTGCGCTGGGAGAAAGCTCATGACACCGGGGTTGAATCCCAAACAGGCACTGGCGCTGCGTCGGCATCTGGAAGGCGGATTGCCGCGGGTATCGCGCCCCTATCAGGCCCTCGCCGAACGGATAGACGCCGACGAAAACCAGGTGCTCGCGCAAATGCATCAGTGGCTCGAGCAAGGACTGTTTCGCCGGGTCGGCCTGGTGCTCAACCATCGCGCGCTGGGTTTTACCGCCAACGCCATGCTGGTGCTGGATGTTCCGGACGCGCTGATCGACGAAGTCGGCCAGCGCCTGGGCCGGGCGCACGGCATCACCCTCTGCTACCAACGGCCGCGGCGCCTGCCGCAGTGGCGCTACAACCTCTTTTGCATGGTTCATGGGCGCCAACGTGAGCGGGTCGAAGCGCAGATCCAGACCTTGCTGGAACAACACCTGCTGAGCGATCTGCCCCACCAACTGCTGTTCAGCACTCACGCGTTCAAACAGTGCGGTGGACGCTTCGCACCCTCGCCTACCGGAGCCCCCACCCATGGATGACCTCGACCGTCGGCTGATCAACCGCCTGCAACTGGGCCTGCCGCTGGTGCGCCACCCGTGGCAGGCACTGGCCGCCGAACTGGAGAGCAGCAGTACCGAATTGCTCGACCGCCTCCATGAATTGCTGGAAGACGGCATGCTCACGCGCTTCGGCCCGATGTTCGACATCGAACGCCTCGGCGGCGCCTTCACCCTTGCCGCATTGGCGGTGCCGGAAGAGCGTTTCGAAGACGTCGCCGAGCAACTGCAGGCCCTGCCTGAAGTGGCGCACAACTACCGCCGCGAACACGTCTGGAACATGTGGTTCGTGCTCGGTTGCCCGACCGAACAAGGTATTGCGCAGACCCTGCAGCACATCGAAACCCTGATCGGCCTGCCGCTGCTCAACTTGCCCAAAGAGGAGACCTACCATGTCGGTCTGTACTTCCCGGTCTGAAGACACCCTGGCGCACCGTCTGATCGAGCTGACCCAGGCCGGCCTGCCATTGCTGGACGACCCGTGGGCCTGGCTCGCCGAACAGCTGGAGCTGAGCATCGAATCCACCCTGGATTTGCTCAAGCGCTTGCAGGCCGAGGGCGCCATCCGACGCATCGCCGCCGTCCCCAATCACTATCGCCTGGGCTATCGCTACAACGGCATGACGGTCTGGGATGTACGCGACACGGACATGCCGCGCCTCGGCGCGCTGATCGGTGCACAACCTTTTGTCAGCCACTGTTATCGACGCCCGCGACGAACCGCGTGGCGCTACAACCTGTTCGCCATGGTCCATGGCCGCAGCCGCGAGGAAATCGACAGCTACCGCGAACACCTGCGCTACTTGTTGGGCGACGCCTGCGCCGCCGACGAGATGCTGGTGAGCAGTCGCATCCTGAAGAAAACCGGTTTGCGGCTACCGCCAGTGCCACGCTGAACACGCGTTTGCTCAAGGAGATTTGCATGTTGAGGATCAGCCAATACCTGCGTGCCCTGATCGGCCAGGCGCCTGCCCCCAGAACCAGCCCACCGGGCAGCAACCGACCGCCGGTGGTGATCTGGAATCTGCTCAGGCGCTGCAACCTGACCTGCAAACACTGTTACGCCACGTCCGCCGACAGCATCTTTCGCGACGAACTGGATACGCCCGCCGCGCTGACCGTGATCGATGATCTGCACGACGCCGGCGTGAAGGTGCTGATTCTTTCCGGCGGTGAACCGCTGTTGCGCGACGATTTGTTTGTGCTCAGCGCCTACGCCCGCACCAAGGGTTTCTTTGTCGCGTTGTCCACCAACGGCACACTGATCAATGAGCAGAACATCGCGCAAATCCGCGCAGCTAATTTCGACTATGTCGGGATCAGCATCGATGGCCTGGAAGCCACCCATGATGCGTTCCGCCAACTCAAGGGCAGCTTCGCCAGCTCCATGCGGGCGATCCGCCTATGTCGTGAACAGGGGATTCGCGTCGGCCTGCGCACCACCCTGACCCAAGAGAACCATCAACAACTGCCCCAGTTACTGGCGCTGATGCGCGAGTACGACGTGCAGAAGTTTTATCTGTCGCACCTCAACTACAGCGGTCGCGGCAAACGCAGCCGCAAGCTCGACGCCCGGCAGCAGATGAGCCGCGAGGCGATGACGCTGATCTTCGAACGGGCCTGGGAAGATATCCAGCAGGGCCGCGACAGCGATTTTGTCAGCGGCAACAACGATGCCGACGCGATTCTCTTGCTGCAATGGGTGGGCCTGCATCTACCCGAACATTACCCGCGCCTGGAACACATGCTCCGGGCCTGGGGCGGCAACGCCTCGGGCATCGGCATCGCCAACATCGACAACACCGGCGAAGTGCACCCCGACACCTACTGGTGGCAGCACTCGGTGGGCAATGTCCGGCAAACGCCGTTTCGCACGCTCTGGCTGGACCAGCCGGACGCCTTGTTGCAGCAGCTGCGTGTGCATCCGCGCGCCGTCGGTGGCCGTTGTAGCCAATGCCGCTGGTTGAACATCTGCAACGGCAATACCCGCACCCGCGCCTGGGCCGAAGGCGACCTTTGGGGCCAGGACCCCGGTTGCCACCTCAGCGATGAAGAAATCGGTATGCCGCCATTAATGACCATCCCTTGCGTCATGCACTGAAGCACCCGCCTGGCGAGCCATCTGGCAAAGGATGGGGCCGGCCAATCTGATGAAGAACCAAGGACGTCCCATGCACCCATCGATTGTTTTACCGGCCGCACTTGCGTCCCCGTTCAGACCGGGCGAAGTGGCCCTGGTCGGCGCCGGCCCCGGTGATCCACGCTTGCTGACCCTGCGTGCCTGGAGCCTGTTGATGCAGGCCGACGCCGTGGTTTACGACCGCCTGATCAGCCCCGAGCTGCTGACGTTGATCCCCCTCACCTGCGCCCGACATTACGTCGGTAAAGCCAGCGGCTGCCACAGCCTGCCCCAGGAACAGATCAACGAACTGCTCGCCGACCTCGCCGATTCGGGGCAGCGCGTGGTCCGGCTCAAGGGTGGCGACCCGTTCATATTCGGCCGTGGCGCCGAGGAGCTGGAGTATCTGCTGCAACGCAACATTGACTGCCAGGTGGTCCCGGGCATCACCGCCGCTTCCGGCTGCAGTGCTTATGCGGGCATTCCGCTGACCCACCGGGACCTGGTCAACTCCTGCCGCTTCATTACCGGGCATTTGCAGCGCGATGGTGAGTTGTCACTGCCCTGGAGCAGCCTCGCCGACAGCAGCCAGACCCTGGTGTTTTACATGGGGTTATCGAACCTCGGAATTATCGCCCAGCGTTTGATCGAAGCCGGAATGGCCGCCGATACACCGGCGGCGCTGATCAGCAATGGCACACGTCCCGACCAGCACGTCGCCCGAGGCAAGCTCCACCAGTTGCCGACCCTGGCGCTGGATTGCCCACCGGGCATTCCGACGCTGACAGTGATCGGCAAAGTAGTCGATCTGTTCGCCACCCAACAGCAGGAATACCCGGCGCGCTTTTACTCCGCTCCCGTGTTGCAACGCCACGCTAAGGTGGCGATATGAGGCGCATGCTGCTTGCCCCATTGTTATGGATCGGCGCGGCCCATGCCGGCGCAACGGTTCCATCCTCCGACGCAGCCGCCGACCTCTACCAACAACATTGCCAGAGCTGCCATGGCGCCAACCGTTTCGGCGGTACGGGGCCGGCCTTGCTGCCGGAAAGTCTGAGCCGGATCAAACCCGATGAAATCCGCAGTGTCATTCAGAACGGCCGCCCCGCGAGTCAGATGACCGGGTATGCCAACGTATTCAGTCCGGCACAGATCGACGCGCTGGTGGATTACCTTCAGCAACCACCCGCCACCCCACCCACCTGGAGTAACGATGACATTCGCGGCAGTCATTCCATTCTCGCCGACATCAGCAAACTGCCCGACACGCCCCAGCATGGCGCCGACCCGCTGAACCTGTTTGTGGTGGTGGAAGCCGGCGACCATCACATCGACATCCTCGACGGCGATCGTTTCGAAGTGCTGGCGCGGTTTGCTTCACACTTTGCGGTGCATGGCGGGCCGAAGTTCTCACCGGATGGACGCTTCGTCTACGTGGCCTCACGCGATGGTTGGGTCAGTCTGTACGACTTGCACAACCTGAAGCTGATCGCCGAGGTCCGCGCCGGGCTCAATACCCGCAACCTGGCGGTGAGCAAGGATGGCCGCTGGGTGCTGGTGGGCAACTATCTGCCGGGCAACCTTGTGGTACTCGATGCCCGCGATCTGTCGCTGGTCAAAACCATCCCGGCGATCGGCCAGGACGGTACCGCGTCACGGGTCAGCGCGGTCTACACCGCCCCGCCACGGGACAGTTTCATCGTGGCGCTCAAGGATGTGAAGGAAGTCTGGGAGTTGTCGAGCGCCGGCACACCGGACTTCGAACCGCGCCGCATCCAGGCCGAAGACGTGCTGGACGACTTTTCCTTTTCACCGGACTACAAGCAACTGCTGGCCACATCGCGCAAGGCCAAGGGCGGTCAGGTGATCGACCTCGACAGTGGCAAGGTGGTCACTGACATACCGCTACCGGGCATGCCGCACCTGGGGTCCGGGACCTACTGGAAACGCAACGGTGAGTGGGTGTTCGCCACGCCGAACATCAGCAAGGGACTGATCTCGGTCATCGACTTCAAGACCTGGAAACTGATCAAGGAAATTCCGACCCTGGGGCCGGGGTTCTTCATGCGCAGTCATGTCAACTCGCGGTATGCCTGGACTGACGTGTTCTTCGGGCCTGATAACGATGCGATCCACCTGATTGACAAACAGACTCTGGAAATCGCCCACACCTTGCGCCCGATGCCTGGCAAGACGGCTGCCCACGTTGAGTTCACTCGCGATGGCCGCTACTTGTTGTTGAGCGTCTGGGCCACCGATGGCGCGCTGATTGTGTATGACAGCAATACCCTTAAGGAGATCAAGCGACTGCCGATGAACAAGCCGTCGGGTAAATATAACGTGGGGAACAAGATTGAGTTTGTGGAGGGGACTTCGCATTAAGGCTTGGGCTGGGTGTATATCCGTTTCTGCGGTAATGGCTTCTATTGGTTTCGCTTTTACAGCGAGTCACTTTCGAAAAGCGCGAAAGTAACCAAAGCGCTTCTGCCCCTTTCGTTCGGTGGCTCGCTTCGGCTCGCCATGCCCTCGCTCCGGTCCTGCTCCGTGGGCCCGCCGCCATCGGCCATCCATGGCCGGGGGCGGCTAACCCGGCATCCATGCCGGGTTGCCCACTGCGCAGAACCTCCTCTCGGCTTCTCGAGGGGGCGACTACCGCAACAGCAAAAGCGAGGCGGCCTCTGGGCCGACCTAGGCATCAAGCGGGCGCGCTTCGCTGACTTGATCGTTCACATCCTCTGGAAGCAACACTGATTAATTGTGGGAGCGGGCTTGCTCGCGAAGGCGGACTGACATGCAACAGTTATGTCGACTGACACGGCCGCTTCGCGAGCAAGCCCGCTCCCACAGTTGAAATGTTGTCAGGTATGGCATTCGGGTACACCGCCGCTGACCAGACTTGACCGAAC
>NZ_VYKC01000020.1:0-510279 GCF_032424305.1 Pseudomonas sp. JV414
ATGTTGTTTAGGGCGTTGCCGGTGCCATTGAGGTTGGCGGCGCCCACCATGGTCAGGTTGTCGAGGTTACTGCTCAGGGTGTAGTCGATGGACGAAAGGACGGTGTCGATCTCGCCGGTCAGGGTGCTGGTTTCGCTGATCACATCGCCGATGTTGTCGACGGTGTAGGTGTCATTGCCGGTGCCGCCGATCAGGATGTCCGCACCGAGTCCGCCATCGAGGACGTTGTCGGCAGTGTTGCCGGTGAGGGTGTTGTTGAGGTTGTTGCCCAATGCGGTAAAGGCTCCGGCACCGAGCAACAGCACGTTCTCGACGTTCTGCAGGTTGCTCAGGCTCAGGTCGACGGTGTTGGTTTGCGCCGTGGCGGCGTAAGTGACAAACAGGGTGTCGGTGCCTTCGTTGGCATTTTCCTGGACCAGGGCCAGCTCGCCGGCCTGATCGAGGCCGTAGTCGTCGTTGCCCTTGCCGCCGATCAGGGTATCCAGGCCCGCGCCGCCATTAAGCTGGTTGTTGCCATCGTTGCCGGTGATCACGTTGTTTGAGGCGTTGCCGATGCCATTGAGGTTGGCCGCGCTGGTCAGCGTGAGGTTCTCCAGGTTGGCGCTCAGGGTGTAGGTCACCGAAGAGCGCACGGTGTCGATCTCGCCGGTCAGGGTGCTGGTTTCTCTGATCACATCGCCGATGTTGTCGACGATGTAGGTGTCGTTGCCGGTGCCGCCGATCAGGATGTCCGCACCGAGGCCGCCATCGAGGACGTTGTCGGCAGTATTGCCGGTGAGGGTGTTGTTGAGGTTGTTGCCCAACGCGGTAAAGGCGCCGCTTCCGAGCAGCAGCACGTTCTCGACGTTCTGCAGGTTGCTCAGGTTCAGGTCGATGGTGGTTTGCGCCGTGGCGGCGTAAGTGACAAACAGGGTGTCGGTGCCTTCGTTGGCATTTTCCTGGACCAGGGCCAGCTCGCCGGCCTGATCGAGGCCATAGTCGTCGTTGCCCTTGCCGCCGATCAGGGTATCCAGGCCCGCGCCGCCGTTAAGCTGGTTGTTGCCATCGTTGCCGGTGATCACGTTGTTCAGGGCATTGCCGACGCCATTGATGTTAGCCGTGCCGGTCAGTTCCAGGTTTTCCAGGTTGGCGCTCAGGACGAAGCTCGCCGAGGCGCGCACGGTGTCGATCTCGCCGGCCAAGGTGCTGGTTTCGCTGATCACATCGCCGATGTTGTCGACGATGTAGGTGTCGTTGCCGGTGCCGCCCAGCAGGTAGTCAGTCCCAATGCCGCCGTCCAGAATGTTGTCGCCGGCGTTGCCGGTGATCATGTTGTTCAGGGTGTTGCCGGTGCCGTTGAGGTTGGCGCCGCCCACCAGGGTCAGGTTGTCGAGGTTACTGCCCAGGGTGTAGTCGATGGACGAAAGGACTGTGTCAAATTCGCCGGCCAGGGTGCTGGTTTCGCTGATCACATCGCCGATGTTATCGACGACGTAGGTGTCATTGCCGGCGCCGCCGATCAGGGTGTCGGTACCGAGGCCGCCATCGAGGACGTTGTCGGCAGTGTTGCCGGTGAGGGTGTTGTTGAGGTTGTTGCCCAACGCGGTAAAGGCTCCGGCACCGAGCAACAGCACGTTCTCGACGTTCTGCAGGTTGCTCAGGCTCAGGTCGACGGTGTTGGTTTGCGCCGTGGCGGCGTAAGTGACAAACAGGGTGTCGGTGCCTTCGTTGGCATTTTCCTGGACCAGGGCCAGCTCGCTGGCCTGATCGAGGCCATAGTCGTCGTTGCCCTTGCCACCGATCAGGGTATCCAGGCCCGCGCCGCCATTAAGCTGGTTGTTGCCATCGTTGCCGGTGATCACGTTGTTTGAGGCATTGCCGATGCCGTTGAGGTTGGCCGTGCCGGTCAGTTCCAGGTTTTCCAGGTTGGCGCTCAGGACGAAGCTCGCCGAGGCGCGTACGGTGTCGATCTCGCTAGCCAGGGTGCTGGTTTCGCTGATCACATCGCTGCTGTTGTCGACGATGTAGGTGTCGTTGCCGGTGTCGCCGCTCATGACGTCCGCACCGATACCGCCGTCCAGGAGGTTGTTGCCGAAGTTGCCGGTCAGTACGTTATTCAAGGCGTTGCCGGTGCCGTTGAGGTTGGCCGCGCCCACCAGCATCAGGCTCTCGACGTTACTGCCCAGGGTGTAATCGATGTAGGAGTAGACCGTATCGAGTTCCGTGAGCGATGAGCCACGTTCGATGACCGCATCGCCGATGTTGTCGACGACGTAGGCGTCATTACCGGCACCGCCATCCATGGTGTCCGCGCCAGACATGCCATTGAGCAAGTTACCCAGTGCGTTGCCGATCAGCGAGTCGTCAAACGCCGAGCCATAGGCGTTTTCGATCTTCGCGCCAAAGGCAATCGCCAGCCCTTCATTGAAAGCATCGCCATTCTGGTCGGTGAACGCTTGGCCGATCTGGCTGAACTGACCTTCATTGAGGTTGATGCGCACGGCAGCCAACTGGTTGCTGGCGTCGATGCTATCGTTTCCGCCGGCATCCCAGATGGTTTCGAACACCGACTGGGTGGGCGCCCAGGAATAAACGTTGTTGCCCGTCATCCACAGATTGTTGACGCCATACAGACTCTGGATGGCCAGAATATCGAGCAGCATCGGTGTCGTGGGTTGGTAGGAGTACGAGTTGTTGTAACTCATGACGGTCAATGAGACGTCATCCAGCGCCGGATCGAGCGTGATTGTGTTTGAACCCCCTGGCGAGAACGGGTGCTTGAGGCCTACCGCATGACCGATTTCATGAATAAACGTCATGAAGTCGTAGCTGCCTTTGTCGGGTGTAGCATCGTTGGTATTTGGTCCGATCCAGACGTCGCCACCGTTTGGGTCGTCGGAGGGGAAATACGCCCATGCCGCTGCGGTGTTGTCCATCTGCGTATAACCACCAAAACGCAAATCGCCCACGTTGGTTGCATTGTCGGTGGTCAGTCGGAAGGTAATGTTGGCAACCGCACTCCAGGAGGCGAGCGCGCCGGTAATCGCAGTTTGTTGCGCCGCGGTCAATGCGTACATGTTCTTGTACTCATTGTCGGCACTGTAGTTGGTCGCGAAGTAAGCCATGCCTGGCGTTATGAAACTGTACGTCAGATTGGTCACAGCCCCAGGCATCCACCACTTGGAGCTTTCCCATTGGAAGCCGGAGATTAAGCTGTCGACGGCTTTAAAGCCTGTCAGCGAAGAAGACAAGCTATCGGTATAACCAGTGGGACGTGGCATGTGAAATTCCTGGGGTAGGCTGCGACCCTTCCTGGATGTGGCCGCTACAATCTGCAATTCTGCATGATAAATAGCGCCATTGACATCATATGGCCACTATTTTTTTGAGATGAGACCGACGTATGGCGGCTCCAGTTTTGTATCGGCCACGGCCGTTTAATCCTGAGGGCCTCAACTTATCTGCACAAGACTGCCTTGCTCTTCCAGGACTCTTTATGAACGCTGTAAAACCCGCCCTCATCCGCGAAACCTTCCCCGTCGGCCCGTTGCAGTGCAACTGCACGATCATCGGCGATCCGATCACGAAAAAAGCCATCGTCGTCGACCCGGGCGGTAATCACGAACTGATCCTCGCGCGCCTCGACGCCTTGGGCCTGAAGGTGGTCAGCATCATCCACACCCACGCGCACCTCGATCACTTCCTGGCTTCCGGGCAGCTCAAGGAGAAAACCGGCGCGACGCTGCATTTGCATAAAGAAGATCAATTCCTCTGGGACAACCTGGAGATGCAGTGTCAGATGTTTGGTGTGCCTTATACCCCCGTGCCATCGCCAGATCGCTGGATGGCCGACGATGAAGAGCTGGCTTGCGGGTGTGGCGTGGCGTTGCACACGCCGGGTCATACACCAGGTTCCATGAGTTTTTGGTTTTCAGAGGCTAAGCTGCTGATTGCCGGTGATACGCTGTTCAAGCGTGGGGTAGGGCGCACGGATTTATGGGGAGGCGATCAGGCGACTCTCGTGCGTTCGATCAAACAACGGTTGTATACCCTCGACGAAGAGGCGACGGTGGTGACCGGTCATGGTCCGGATACTCGCCTGGGCGATGAAATGCGCGGTAACCCCTTTGTACGAGCCTGAAGATGCAGTTGTGAAAGGCACGACGGAATTTTTGGCGTTGGCCATGATCCAACGCCCGCAAAGGTTCATTGCTTAAGTCCGCTGCACCACAGAATGCAAAAAAGTAGGAGCTCTCCATGTTCACCTCGCGTCGTTTGATTATTGTCGCTACTGCTGTGGCTTTGTTGTCCGGTTGCGCAACGCAGAACCCTTATGACAATCAGGGTCAGGCTGATAGCGGCTCCACGGGCATGAGCAAAACCGCCAAATACGGTGGCCTCGGCGCCTTGGCCGGTGCACTGGCCGGTGCTGCCATCAGTCACGATAACCGTGGCAAGGGCGCGCTGATTGGCGCCGCCGTGGTGGGGGCTTCTGCCGCCGGTTACGGTTACTACGCCGACCAGCAGGAGAAAAAACTGCGGGCCAGCATGGCCAACACTGGGGTTGAAGTGCAGCGCCAAGGCGATCAGATCAAGCTGATCATGCCGGGCAACATCACATTCGCAACCGATTCGGCGAACATCGCGTCGGGCTTCTACCAGCCGCTGAACAATCTGGCGGGCTCGCTCAAGGAGTTCAACCAGAACCAGATCGAGATCGTCGGCTACACCGACAGCACCGGCAGCCGTCAGCACAACATGGACCTGTCCCAGCGTCGTGCCCAGAGCGTGGCGACTTACCTGACCTCCCAGGGTGTCAGCGGCGCCAACCTGTCGGCGCGTGGTGCCGGGCCGGATAACCCGATTGCCAGCAATGGTGATGTGAATGGCCGTGCTCAGAACCGTCGCGTCGAGGTCAACCTGAAGCCGATTCCTGGTCAGGAATATCAGCAGCAGGGCCAGCCTGTTCAGCAGTATCAGTAACACCTGCCCATAAAAACTGTGGGAGCGGGCTTGCTCGCGAAAGCGGTGTGCCAGGCGACATTAATCTCGACTGACACGGCCTCTTCGCGGGCAAGCCCGCTCCCACAGTGTTCCTCGTCGATCACAAGATAGTGGTCAACCACAAATCCTGTGGGAGCGGGCTTGCCCGCGAAGAGGCCCTGCCAGGCACCCGAGATATCGGATCAGAAACAAAAAAGCCCTCGAACAATCGCTTGTCCGAGGGCTTTTTGTATCGCGCGAAACCTGATTACTTCTTCAGGCCGTAATGCTCATCGAGCATGCCTGGCGCGTTCGGCATTTTTGGGGCGTAGTCGCGAGGTGGTTCCTGATCGCGCGGTGGCGTCAGGCGTTCCCGTGGAGCCTGTGCCGCGTCGGCGTGCAGGGCAGCCAGCAAGCGTTGGCGAGTCTGCTCGTCCAGGGCCAGACGGTTGGCGCCCTCGGCGAGATGATCCTGCACTTCCTGATAGCTCGCAGTCAGTTTCTTGACCAGGGTGGCAGTGCTGTTGAAGTGGGTGACCACTTCGTTCTGATAACTGTCAAAACGTTCCTGAATGTCATCCAGCTGACGTTGCGTGCGGTTAGGCGCGGCATTCGGCACCAGGCGAGCGATCAGGAATCCAATGGCGACACCCACAACCAGGGCAAGAGTCGGCAACAACCAAACTAAGAGCGAGTGTTCCACGAGTCCTTCCTCTATAAACGGCTTTGCTTTACGTTAACGGCTCGAACCTGCGCTGTATACCGCGATTCACTCGCAATAGATTGGCACAGACAATTGGCTAGACGAGTCGACCCGATTCGAGGTCACGGAGTTCCTTCCTTGCTTATGCGCGAAACCCCTGTAGTGATTGATGGCCCGGTCGGCCAACTGGAAGCCCTGTACTTAAATAGCGAG
This sequence comes from Pseudomonas sp. JV414, assembly GCF_032424305.1. Taxonomy (NCBI): domain Bacteria; kingdom Pseudomonadati; phylum Pseudomonadota; class Gammaproteobacteria; order Pseudomonadales; family Pseudomonadaceae; genus Pseudomonas; species Pseudomonas sp. JV414. Next base: position 5,879 of record NZ_VYKC01000020.1, read on the forward strand.
GGGCCGGATAACGAGCAACCCCGCGGCCTGGCGTTGATCTGCCACCCGAACCCGGTGCAGGGCGGCACCATGCTCAACAAAGTCGTCTCGACCTTGCAGCGCACCGCGCGCGACGCCGGTTTGATTACTTTGCGTTTCAACTACCGTGGCGTCGGTGCCAGTGAAGGCACGCACGACATGGGTACTGGCGAAGTCGACGATGCCCAGGCGGCGGCCGAGTGGTTGCGGGCCAAGCATCCTGACTTGCCCCTGACCCTGTTCGGTTTCTCCTTCGGCGGATTTGTTGCAGCAAGTCTCGGCGGACGCCTGGAAGCCAAGGGCGAGCAGCTCAAGCATTTGTTCATGGTCGCGCCCGCCGTCATGCGCTTGGGCGATCAGGATCAACTGCCGCAACAAGGTACATTGACCCTGATCCAGCCGGAAACCGACGAAGTCATCGATCCACAGCTCGTTTACGACTGGTCCGACGCACTCGATCGCCCCCATGAGCTGCTGAAAGTGGCAGAATGCGGACACTTTTTTCATGGCAAGCTGACCGATCTCAAGGATCTGATCCTGCCGCGTCTTTCGAATTGATTGCAGTCTGACAAGCGATTACCCATGACGACTCGTACCCGTATCCTCACCGGCATCACCACCACCGGCACGCCGCACCTGGGCAACTACGCCGGCGCTATCCGCCCGGCGATCGTCGCCAGTCGTGACAGCAATGCCGATTCGTTCTACTTCCTGGCCGACTACCACGCCCTGATCAAATGCGATGACCCGCTGCGCATTCAGCGCTCGCGTCTGGAAATCGCCGCGACCTGGCTGGCCGGTGGCCTGGACGTAGATCGCGTGACGTTCTATCGCCAGTCCGACATCCCGGAAATCCCTGAACTGACCTGGCTGCTGACCTGCGTGGCCGCCAAGGGCCTGCTCAACCGCGCCCATGCCTACAAGGCCTCGGTGGACAAGAACATCGAGACCGGCGAAGACCCGGACGCCGGCATCACCATGGGCTTGTACAGCTATCCGGTGCTGATGGCCGCAGACATTCTGATGTTCAACGCCCACAAGGTGCCGGTCGGTCGTGACCAGATCCAGCACGTGGAAATGGCCCGTGACATCGGTCAGCGCTTCAATCACTTGTTCGGCCAGGGCAAAGAGTTCTTCACCATGCCCGAAGCGCTGATTGAGGAGAGCGTCGCCACCTTGCCGGGCCTCGACGGTCGCAAGATGTCGAAGAGCTACGACAACACCATTCCGTTGTTCAGCAGCGCCAAAGAGATGAAAGACGCGATTTCGCGGATCGTTACCGACTCCCGTGCCCCGGGCGAAGCCAAGGATCCGGACAACTCGCACCTGTTCACCTTGTTCCAGGCCTTCGCTACGCCGGCACAATCCGACGAATTCCGCAGCGAATTGCTCCAGGGCCTGGGTTGGGGCGAGGCGAAGAATCGTCTGTTCCAACTGCTCGACAGCGAATTGGGCGAATCCCGCGAGCGTTATCACCAGCTGATCGAACGCCCGGCGGACCTGGAAGACATGCTGCAGATCGGCGCCAAAAAGGCTCGCTCGGTGGCGACGCCGTTCCTTCACGAACTGCGCGAAGCGGTCGGCCTGCGTTCTTTCGTTGCTCAGACCCAAGTCGCGGCGACCACCAAGAAGAAAGCCGCGAAAGCCGCGCGCTTCGTCAGCTTCCGTGAAGACGACGGCAGTTTCCGCTTCCGTCTGCTGGCGGCCGATGGTGAGCAACTGCTGCTGTCGCGCAACTTCGCCGACGGTAAAACCGCAGGACAAGTGACCAAGCAACTGCAATCCGGTCAAGCCTTGGACGTGCGCAGTGAAGACCTGAGCTTCAGCGTCTGGCTGGAAGGCGAGTGCGTTGCCGACAGCCCGGCCTTCGCCGACAGCACTGCTCGCGACGTCGCCATCGAAGCGTTGCGCGTTACCCTGACACCGGTTCAGGAATAATCAACGGCTCGGTCCGACCAAGGGCCGATTGCCATTCCCACGGGCCGTCGCTACAGTGACGGCCCGTTTTTGTTGCCTTGCTAACGAATTATGACGCCCCTAGAACGATATCAAGCTGATCTGAAACGCCCGGAATTCTTCCACGATGCTGCCCAGGAAACTGCCGTGCGTCATTTGCAGCGCCTGTACGACGATCTGGTCGCGGCCTCGCAGAACAAACCGGGCCTGCTCGGCAAACTGTTTGGCAAAAAAGACCAGGCGCCGGTCAAGGGCCTGTACTTCTGGGGCGGCGTGGGTCGCGGCAAGACTTACCTGGTCGACACCTTCTTCGAAGCGCTGCCGTTCAAGGAAAAGACTCGCACTCACTTCCACCGCTTCATGAAGCGCGTGCATGAAGAGATGAAGACCCTCGGCGGCGAGAAAAACCCGCTGACCATCATCGCCAAGCGCTTCTCCGACGAGTCGCGAGTGATTTGTTTCGATGAGTTTTTCGTCTCCGACATCACCGACGCGATGATTCTTGGCACGTTGATGGAAGAGTTGTTCAAGAACGGCGTGACCCTGGTTGCGACGTCGAACATCGTGCCGGACGGCCTGTACAAGGACGGCTTGCAGCGTGCGCGTTTCCTGCCGGCCATTGCGTTGATCAAGCAGAACACCGAGATCGTCAACGTCGACAGCGGCGTCGATTACCGTCTGCGTCACCTCGAGCAAGCGGAACTGTTCCACTTTCCGCTGGATGACGCTGCCCAGGAAAGCCTGCGCAAAAGCTTCCGGGCCCTGACGCCGGAATGCACGGCAGCCATCGAGAACGACGTACTGGTGATCGAGAACCGTGAAATCCGTGCCGTGCGCACCTGCGATGACGTGGCCTGGTTCGACTTCCGCGAACTCTGCGACGGCCCACGCAGCCAGAACGATTACATCGAACTGGGTAAAATCTTCCACGCCGTGTTGCTCAGCAATGTCGAGCAGATGAGCGTCACCACCGACGACATCGCCCGCCGCTTTATCAACATGGTCGACGAGTTCTACGACCGCAACGTGAAGCTGATCATTTCCGCCGAAGTCGAACTCAAAGACCTCTACACCGGTGGTCGCCTGAACTTCGAGTTCCAGCGCACGCTTAGCCGCCTGCTGGAAATGCAGTCCCACGAGTTTCTGTCCCGGGCGCATAAGCCGTAGGAGTTTTCGGAAAATAAAAAGGGCCTGCATATGCAGGCCCTTTTTTGTTTATCGCAGAACCTGTGGGAGCGGGCTTGCCCGCGATGGCGGTGCATCAGTCACAATAATGTTGGATGTGCCGCCGCTATCGCGGGCAAGCCCGCTCCCACAGTTGATTGGTGTTGTTCTCTAGAGCTACGCCGCTTGCTGAAACTGCTGTCGATACTGGTTCGGCGACAACTCCGTGTGCTGGCGGAACAGTCGGGCGAAGAAGCTCGCATCGTCGTAACCGACTTCATAGCTGATGGTCTTGATGCTCTTGCGACTGCCGGACAACAAGCCCTTGGCCGTCTCGATGCGCAGTCGCTGCAGGTAATGCAGCGGTTTGTCGCCGGTAGCGGTCTGGAAACGACGCATGAAGTTGCGGATGCTCATGCCGTGTTCGCGGGCCACGTCTTCGAAGCGGAACTTGTCGGCGAAGTGTTCTTCGAGCCAATGCTGGATCTGCAGGATGATCACGTCCTGGTGCAGTTTCTGCCCGCCGAAACCGATCCGCCCCGGCGCATAGCTGCGCTGCACTTCGTAAAGAATGTCGCGGGCCACGGCCTGGGCCACGTTGGCGCCGCAAAAACGCTCTATCAGGTAAATGTAGAGGTCGCAGGCTGACGTGGTGCCGCCGGCGCAATACAGGTTGTCGGCGTCGGTCAGGTGTTTGTCCTGATTGAGCTGGACCTGCGGGAAGCGCTCGGCAAACGCATTGAAGAAACGCCAGTAGGTCGTCGCTTCCTTGCCATCGAGCAGCCCGGCCTCGGCCAGCCAGAACACGCCGGTGGCCTCGCCACACAACACGGCGCCGCGTGCATGCTGCTGACGCAGCCACGGCAGGACCTGTGGATAACGTTTGCAGAGGGTGTCGAAATCGTCCCAGAAGGCGGGAAGGATAATGACGTCGGCGTTTTCCAGGCCGCCGTCCACCGGCATGATCACGTCACTGAAGCTATTAACCGGTTTACCGTCGGGGCTGACCAACCGGGTTTCAAACGCCGGTGTCAGGCCGTGGCCCAGTTGTTTGCCATAGCGCAGGCTGGCCAGATGGAAGAAATCCTTGGCTTGCATGAGGGTGGAAGCGAAAACCCGGTCGATAGCCAGGATGCTGACGCGCCGCAAGGGCGTGGAGACTTTGTTAGACATAATTCAACTTTATTCTTATAGGGGAAAGTGGTCACCAGACGGCTGGATCGTCTTATTTTTTGTCGGATGTGTCCAGTGTCCTGTATCGGAAGCGAGGCTTAGTCTCTAAAGGTCAATTCCGCCTAACAATAATCACAGGTGCCGCATGATCCCCAGAACCTTGTTCAGCTCCGAGCACGAACTTTTTCGCGACAGCGTGCGAACGTTCCTCGAAAAAGAGGCCGTGCCGTTCCATGGGCAATGGGAAAAACAAGGTTATATCGACCGCAAACTCTGGAACAAGGCGGGGGAGGCGGGGATGCTCTGTTCGCATCTGCCGGAAGAATATGGCGGGCTGGGGGCGGACTTTCTCTACAGTGCGGTGGTGATCGAGGAGGTCGGCCGCCTGGGTCTGACCGGCATCGGCTTTTCTCTTCATTCGGATATTGTCGCGCCTTACATCCTGCATTACGGCAGTGAAGCGCTGAAACATAAATACCTGCCCAAACTGGTGTCTGGCGAGATGGTCACCGCGATTGCCATGACCGAGCCGGGTGCCGGTTCCGATCTGCAAGGGGTGAAAACCACCGCTGTGCTGGATGGCGACGAATACGTGATCAACGGTTCGAAGACCTTCATCACCAATGGTTTTCTGGCTGACCTGGTGATCGTCGTGGCCAAGACCGATCCAAAGGCAGGAGCGAAGGGCACCAGTCTGTTTCTGGTGGAGGCCAATACGCCGGGCTTCGCCAAGGGCAAGCGTCTGGAAAAGGTCGGTATGAAGGCTCAGGACACCTCGGAGCTGTTCTTCCAGGACGTTCGGGTGCCAAAGGAAAACCTGCTGGGCCAGGCCGGGATGGGCTTCGCTTACCTGATGCAGGAACTGCCGCAGGAGCGTCTGACGGTCGCGGTGGGTGGCTTGGCGTCAGCCGAAGCGGCGTTGCAATGGACGCTGGATTACACCCGTGAGCGCAAGGCTTTCGGCAAGGCCATCGCCGACTTCCAGAACACCCGCTTCAAGCTCGCTGAAATGGCGACCGAAATCCAGATCGGCCGTGTTTTCGTCGATCGCTGCCTGGAACTGCACCTGCAAGGCAAGCTCGACGTGCCGACAGCGGCGATGGCCAAGTACTGGGGCACCGACCTGCAATGCAAGGTGCTCGATGAGTGCGTGCAGTTGCATGGCGGTTACGGGTTCATGTGGGAATACCCGATCGCCCGGGCGTGGGCGGATGCGCGGGTGCAGCGGATCTATGCCGGGACCAATGAGATCATGAAGGAGATTATTGCGCGGTCGCTGTAATTTGCAGTGACTGGGCGGGCGCCATCGCGGGCAAGCCACGCTCCCACAGGTTTGTGATTTCCTGTGGGAGCGTGGCTTGCCCGCGATTGGGCCTATGAATCAATCAAGGTGCAGGATTTGGATGATCCTGGTGAATCGCCTCGATCCCAGCCAACACTTCGTCGGAAAGTTTGAGCTCGAAGCTGGCAATGTTGCTGTCCAGTTGCTCGAGCGTGGTGGCGCCGATGATGTTGCTGGTGACGAACGGTTGCTGTGTGACGAATGCCAGTGCCATCTGCGCCGGATCCAGGCCGTGTTCACGAGCCAATGCCACATAACGGCTGCACGCTGCCTCTGACTGAGGATTGAAGTAGCGGCTGAAGCGGCTGTAGAGGCTCAGGCGACCTTTGGGCGGACGCGCGCCACCTTCGTATTTGCCCGACAGGAAGCCGAACGCCAGTGGTGAATAAGCGAGCAGGCCGCACTGTTCGCGGATGGCGATTTCCGCCAGGCCGATTTCGAAGCTGCGATTGAGCAGGTTGTAGGGATTCTGGATCGATACGGCGCGCGGCCAGCCCCGGGCTTCGGCGAGGGCGAGGAAACGCATGGTGCCCCATGGGGTTTCGTTGGACAGGCCGATGTGGCGGATCTTGCCGGCCTTGACCTGTTCGTCCAGTGCTTCGAGGGTGTCTTCCAGCGGGGTGAGGTTGACTTCGCTCGTGTGCTTGTAGCCCAGTTGCCCGAAGAAATTGGTGCTGCGTTCCGGCCAGTGCAACTGATAGAGGTCGATGTAGTCGGTCTGCAAGCGCTTGAGGCTCGCATCCACGGCCTGGACGATGTGCTCGCGGTTGTGCTTGAGGTTTTTGTCGCGGATGTAGTCGATGGTATTTCCGGGGCCGGCGATCTTGCTTGCCAGGATCCAGTCGGCGCGATCGCCGCGACTTTTGAAGTAGTTACCGATGTAGCGCTCGGTGGTGGCGTAGGTTTCGGCCTTGGGCGGCACCGGGTACATTTCGGCGGTGTCGATGAAATTGATCCCGGCGCTCTTGGCCCGTTCGATCTGGGCGAAGGCTTCAGCCTCGCTGTTTTGCTCGCCCCAGGTCATGGTGCCGAGGCAGATTGCACTCACGTTCAGATCGGTACGGCCTAGCTGGCGATAGTCCATCGGGTGCTCCTTGGGCAAAACAATCATAAAAGCAGGTTGAATTATTTTTCGCAATCTGCATAATTGCGCACCTCTTTCTGCAGTGGAAGTGATGCGCCGCCGCCGAAGAATCTTGCCGTTGAACGGACGCGCCGACCCGAGCCCCCGAAAGCGTCTGTATCCGGCTGCCTTTGACTTGTCAAAGTACGCACTATTCAGTAAGATCCGCCGTCTAATTTACAGGGCGGCCCCTGAGGCTATAAAGAATGAAAACTTTTACTGCTAAACCGGAAACAGTACAGCGCGACTGGTTTGTCGTCGACGCTGCAGGTCAGACCCTGGGTCGTCTGGCCACCGAAATCGCGAGCCGTCTGCGTGGCAAGCATAAAGCTGAGTACACTCCTCACGTTGACACCGGCGATTACATCGTCGTTATCAATGCCGAGCAGATTCGTGTAACCGGTGCTAAAACCACCGACAAAATCTACTACTCCCACTCCGGTTTCCCGGGCGGCATCAAGTCGATCAACTTCGAAAAACTGATCGCTAAAGCCCCTGAGCGCGTGATCGAGACCGCGGTCAAAGGCATGCTGCCTAAGAACCCGCTGGGTCGCGACATGTATCGTAAGCTGAAAGTCTATGCGGGCGCTGTACACCCTCATACTGCTCAGCAGCCCCAAGAACTGAAGTTTTAACGGAATAGTTCATTATGTCGGCGACTCAAAATTACGGCACTGGCCGTCGCAAGACCGCAACCGCACGCGTTTTCCTGCGTCCGGGTACTGGTAACATCTCCATCAACAACCGTTCGCTGGATAATTTCTTCGGCCGCGAAACTGCCCGCATGGTAGTTCGTCAGCCGCTGGAATTGACTGAGACTGTCGAGAAGTTCGACATCTACGTCACCGTGATCGGCGGTGGTGTAAGTGGTCAAGCTGGCGCAATCCGCCACGGTATCACTCGCGCACTGATGCAGTACGACGAAACCCTGCGTGGCGCTCTGCGCAAAGCTGGCTTCGTTACTCGCGATGCTCGTGAAGTTGAACGTAAGAAAGTTGGTCTGCGTAAAGCGCGTAAGCGTCCGCAGTACTCGAAGCGTTAATTCGCTTTCGCGTTCAAAAAGAACGCCCAGTTTCCTCGCGAAGCTGGGCGTTTTTTTATGGGCGCGATTTATCAAGGAATTGCGCTGTGACAACTTGCCACATCCGCAGAGGCCCTATACTGCAAGGCTTGGCAGTGGAGCCCCTCGGTAATTACCTTGTCAGAATTGGGGCTTTTCATTACCATTCGGCAAAATTTTTATAAGTTCAGATTTTTACTTAGTAGACGCCTGATTTAACAGGCCACAAAGCTGATGGGAGAGGACTGAATGAGCAATGACGGCGTGAATGCAGGCCGGCGTCGCTTCTTGGTAGCAGCCACATCCGTGGTGGGTGCTGCAGGAGCGGTGGGGGCTGCGGTCCCGTTCGTGGGGTCATGGTTTCCCAGTGCCAAGGCGAAAGCCGCAGGTGCACCGGTGAAAGTGAATGTCAGCAAAATCGAGCCAGGTCAGCAAATGATTGCTGAGTGGCGCGGCCAGCCGGTGTTCATTGTCCGCCGTACCGAGGAAATCCTGGGGAATCTGAAAAAGATCGAGGGCCAACTGTCTGACCCGACCTCCAAGAACTCGACGCAACCGACCTATGTCGACCCGGAGACGCGTTCGATCAAGCCAGAAGTTCTGCTGCTGATCGGTATTTGCACACACCTGGGTTGCTCACCGACTTTCCGTCCAGAAGTGGCACCTGCAGACCTGGGCAAGGATTGGGTAGGGGGTTATTTCTGCCCTTGCCACGGTTCTCACTACGATTTGGCTGGCCGCGTCTACAAGTCGCAACCTGCGCCTTTGAACCTGCCAGTTCCCCCGCATTCCTATGAGACCGATGACGTCATTGTCATTGGCGTCGATACGGAGAAAGCGTGATGAGCAAGTTCATGGATTGGGTTGATGCGCGCTTTCCCGCGACCAAAATGTGGGAAGACCATCTCAGCAAGTACTATGCCCCGAAGAACTTCAACTTCTTCTATTTCTTTGGCTCGCTGGCGCTGCTCGTTCTGGTCAACCAGATCGTTACCGGTGTCTGGCTGACCATGAGCTACACCCCGTCGGCGGAAGAGGCGTTTGCTTCCGTCGAATACATCATGCGCGACGTCGAGCACGGCTCGATCCTGCGCATGCTGCACGCAGTCGGGGCTTCGATGTTCTTCATCGTCGTTTACCTGCATATGTTCCGTGGCCTGCTTTACGGTTCGTACCAGAAGCCGCGCGAGCTGGTGTGGGTGTTCGGCATGCTGATCTACCTGGCGCTGATGGCTGAGGCCTTCATGGGTTATCTGCTGCCGTGGGGTCAGATGTCCTACTGGGGTGCCCAGGTAATCATCTCGCTGTTCGGTGCGATCCCGGTCATCGGTAACGACCTGACCCAGTGGATTCGTGGTGACTACCTGATTTCCGGTATTACCCTTAACCGCTTCTTCGCCTTGCATGTGGTTGCCCTGCCGATCGTGATCCTCGGTCTGGTGGTGGTGCACATTCTGGCGCTGCACGAAGTCGGTTCGAATAACCCGGATGGCGTCGACATCAAGAAGCACAAAGACGAAAACGGCGTACCGCTGGACGGCATTGCCTTCCACCCGTACTACACCGTGAAAGATATCGTCGGCGTGGTGGTGTTCCTGTTCATCTTCTGCTCGATCGTATTCTTCTTCCCGGAAATGGGCGGCTACTTCCTCGAGAAGCCGAACTTTGAAGTGGCGAACGCCTTCAAGACCCCTGAGCACATCGCTCCAGTCTGGTACTTCACACCGTTCTACGCGATTCTGCGGGCGGTTCCGGACAAGCTCCTCGGCGTAATCGCCATGGGCGCGGCCATCGCTGTGCTGTTCGTCCTGCCATGGCTGGATCGCAGCCCGGTCAAGTCGATGCGCTACAAAGGCTGGCTGAGCAAGATCTGGCTCTGGGTGTTCTGCATCTCGTTCGTGATCCTGGGTGTGTTGGGTGTTCTGGCTCCAACGCCAGGCCGTACGTTGCTGTCGCAGGTATGTACCTTCCTGTACTTCGCCTACTTCATTCTGATGCCGTTCTACACCAGGCTCGAGAAGACCAAACCGGTTCCGGAAAGGGTGACTGGCTGATGAAAAAGCTATTTGCTGTACTGATTCTTGCGGCGATGCCTGTACTGTCTTTCGCATCGACATCGAGTGGTCCGGAGCTGGAAAAGGTCGATATCGACGTTTCTGACAAGGCTGCCATGCAGGACGGCGCACGTACGTTCGCCAACTATTGCATGGGCTGCCACAGCGCCAAGTTCCAGCGCTACGAGCGTGTTGCCGATGACCTGGGCATTCCTCATGAGCTGATGCTTGAGAAGCTGGTGTTCACCGGCGCCAAGATCGGTGACCACATGAACATCGGCATGCAACCGGCTGATGCCAAGGCCTGGTTCGGTGCGGCACCGCCCGACCTGACGCTGGTGGCTCGTGTTCGTGGCACAGACTGGCTCTACGGCTACCTGCGTTCCTTCTATGAAGACCCGTCGCGTCCTTGGGGCGTGAACAACAAGGTGTTCCCGAACGTCGGCATGCCTAACGTTCTGGTCGGCCTGCAGGGTCGTCAGGTGGTAGGCTGTAAACAAGTTCAAATCGTCGAAGACGGCAAGAAGCAATACGATCCGCTGACCGGCACCGCTTTGACCCATGAAGCCTGCGATCAACTGACTGTATTGCCGAAAACCGGCACGCTGAACGAAGAGCAGTTCGACGAGAAGGTCAAGAACCTGGTGACCTTCCTGGCCTACTCGGCCAACCCGGTGAAGCTGCAGCATCAGCGCATCGGTACCTATGTGTTGCTGTACCTGGCGTTCTTCTTCGTATTCGCTTACTTGCTCAAGCGTGAATACTGGAAAGACGTCCATTGATAGAGCTGTAAGCCATTGCTGTTAATCGCGCGCGCCCAGGGGCGTCTCTGAAGGTGTAACGAGTCTGGTGATCCAGGCGTTACGGGAGGCGCCCTCTGGGCGCGCGTGTTTTTCCGTTTCCGATAATTTCAACAAGCGAGGAGGACCGCCATGGGCGTGACCAATCGGTTGGCCTGTTACTCCGACCCCGCCGACCACTATTCCCACCGAGTGCGCATCGTACTTGCAGAGAAGGGTGTCAGCGCCGAGATCATTTACGTGGAAGCTGGTCGCCAGCCGCCTAAACTGATTGAAGTGAACCCTTACGGAAGCCTGCCCACCCTGGTCGATCGTGACCTGGCGTTGTGGGAGTCGACCGTGGTGATGGAATATCTGGATGAGCGTTACCCGCACCCGCCATTGCTGCCGGTTTATCCTGTGGCGCGTGCCAACAGTCGTCTGCTGATTCATCGCATTCAGCGTGACTGGTGTGGTCTGGTGGATCTGATTCTGGATTCGCGGACCAAGGAAGCAGCCCGTGTCGTGGCTCGTAAAGAGCTGCGCGAAAGCCTGACAGGCGTGTCGCCGTTGTTTGCCGACAAGCCGTTTTTCCTCAGTGAGGAACAAAGTCTGGTGGATTGCTGCCTATTGCCAATACTCTGGCGATTGCCGATTCTGGGTATTGAACTGCCGCGGCCTGCCAAGCCGCTGCTTGATTATATGGAGCGCTCGTTTGCGCGTGAGGCTTTCCAGGCGAGTCTGTCTGGTGTCGAACGCGATATGCGCTAAGGCTTAAGGAGCCGCTATGAACTCCAGTCGACCTTATCTGGTCCGCGCGCTCTACGAGTGGATTGTGGACAACGATTGCACCCCGCACATGCTGGTTAATTCCGAGTATCCATCGGTGCAGGTGCCTCAGGGTTTTGCCAGTGACGGACAGATTGTCCTGAACGTTTCCCCGGCAGCCGTGCGTCATCTGCACATGGACAACGAGGCAGTCAGTTTCGAGGGGCGCTTCGGTGGCGTGCCGCATACCCTGTACGTGCCTATCGCATCGATCCTGGGCATTTACGCTCGGGAGAACGGTCAGGGCATGGTGTTCGATATGGAATCGCCTCTGGAAGACGAGGAAGAGATCGAACCGGATGATGATGTTCCGCCACCCGACAGCGAGCCGCCGCGTCCCAGCGGTCGACCGAGTTTGAAGGTGGTGAAGTAATAAAAAAGGCGATCCGAATGGATCGCCTTTTTTATTACTTCACCACCTTCAAACGGGTAGGAGCTGCCGAAGGCTGCGATCTTTTGATTTTGCTTTTCAAGATCAAAAGATCGCAGCCTTCGGCAGCTCCTACAGGGGCGATGGCGATCTCGAGGATGCCATCGCCGGTAAGCAAGTATCAGTCGATGTACTCAAACAACTTCACGATCTTCTGCACGCCGGAAACGCCTTGTACCAGATTGGTCGCCTGTGCCGCTTCCTGCTTGGTCAGCAGACCCAGCAAGTAGACGATGCCGTTTTCGGTCACAACCTTGATACGCGACCCCGGGATGGAGGCGTCGGTGAGCATCTGGGTTTTGATCTTGGTGGTCAGCCAGGTGTCATTCTGGCGCGCCAGCAGCGAGGAGGGCGCCAGTACTTGCAGCTCGTTGTGCACCTTCTTCACCCGCTGAACGGCGGCGGCAACCTGTTCGGCCTTGGCCTTGAGGTCGGCGCGAGGGGTTTGGCCGGCGAGCAGCACCACACCGTTGAAGCTGGTGACGACGATGTGCGAGTTGTTGTCCAGGTCAGGATCGGCCTTGGCGATGTTTACACCGGCCTTGGTTTCGATCAGGGAGTCGTCGATCTTGCTGCCGAAGGTACGAGTGCCACGGTCATCATCGATCGGCGCTTCACGGCTGGCGTTAACCACCGAGGTGCAGCCGCTGATGCCAAGGCACAGGGTCAAGGCCAGAAGGCCTAGGCGATTAGGGGTCATTCTTCACTCCCGAACAGTTGGCTGTCGATCAAATCGCAAAGGCAATGGATCGCCAGCAGGTGGACTTCCTGAATACGTGCGGTGACGTTGGCCGGTACGCGAATCTCGACGTCCTCAGGCAATAGCAGTGACGCCATGCCGCCGCCATCACGACCGGTCAATGCTACGACAATCATTTCGCGATCATGTGCGGCCTGGATCGCTTGAATTATGTTTGCCGAGTTGCCGCTGGTGGAAATCGCCAGCAAAACATCACCCGGCTGGCCGAGGGCACGAATCTGTTTGGAGAAGATTTCGTTGTAGCTGTAATCGTTGGCGATCGAGGTGATCGTCGAGCTGTCGGTGGTCAGCGCGATGGCGGGCAGGCTCGGGCGCTCGCGCTCGAAGCGGTTGAGCAACTCGGACGAGAAGTGCTGTGCGTCACCGGCGGAACCGCCGTTGCCGCACGACAGCATCTTGCCCTCGTTGAGCAGGGCGTTGACCATGACCTGGCTGGCTTGCTCGATGTGCGGTGCAAGTACGTCCATCGCCTGTTGCTTGGTGTCGATACTGGCCTGAAAAAGCTGGCGAATTCGCGATTGCATGTCCATCTGTGTGACCTTAATTAGCGCGGCTACTCGGCACATGAATGTGCAGCCCGCAAAGCAAAGAGCAAAAGTGTTGGGTGAAGGTGTCCGGTTCGGGACGCAAGCGATCAGCTGTCGAAGGCATTCTGCAACCAGTTCAACTGATCAAGGTTGCTGTCGATGGCAACCACGTCGAAGCGGCAGGGGGAATTGGCCCAACGCGACTCGCGCTGAAGAAAATACTGCGCGGCAAAAATCAGTTTCTGCCGTTTGCGCCCATCGATGCTATCGAGAGCGCCACCCCATTGGGTGTTTTTTCTATAGCGGACTTCGACGAATACTACTGTATCGCCATCAAGCATGACCAGATCAAGCTCGCCGCGTTTACACAACCAGTTCTGCGCCAGCAGGCGCAGACCTTGTTGTTGAAGATGCTCGAGCGCATGACGCTCGGCATCTTTACCGCTTTGCTGGCGTGACCTGTCAGGCATCAGCGCGAGGTGTCCGGCAGGCGTTGAATCTGACCGTTGGTGAACTCTGCCCATGGCAACTGACGCTCGACCCGTTGATTCTGAGTCATGCCCAGGCTGCCCGATTGGCCTTGGATGCGGCTGTCCGGCAAGGCCTTGAGTTGCCCCAGGCGCGGTGCCAGGCGATACGCGTCAACGCCCATCGCGTACAGGCGGCCCAGGCTGCCGCCGGCTTGTGGCCATTGTGCAGTGACTTGTTTACGCAGCGGGTCGTTGGCATCCAGCAGCCATGGGGTTTCGCAGAAGCGAATACCGTTCATGTCGTTGTACTGGTTCTGGTCGCCGCTGGCGCTGAATACGTGGGAGGTGGCGTAAACCGGCACGTCACCCGCGTACTGGAAGTTCAGGGTCGGTTTGATCTGTTGAGCCTGTTGCGGCGTCGCGGCCAGGAAGATGAACTCGATGTCCTGACGACGCGAAGGTTGTGCGGCAACCTGCGAGCCAACGGTGCTTTGCAGGCTCTTGGCGCGGCCTTCGCTCTGGCGCAGTTGGAACATGTCGGCAATCTGCTGGGCCAGTTGCACTGGCTGGTCGACGCGTTCGGTGGCGACGATGCTGCCACCGTTGGTTTGCCAATCCTGGCTGAACGCCCTGAGTACGCGGTCGCCCCATTCGCCTTTCGGCACCATGATGGCAGCGCGATGCAGACCGTCGGCGCGTGCACGCCGGGACACTTCGCGGGCTTCGTCTTCAGCGGCAAGACCGAACTGGAACAGTTGGGCCGGACCTTGTTCGCCTTCGCTGTAGTTCAGCGCCAGGGTCGTGATCGGCAGTTGCGGGCGCGCGCTGAGCTGTTTGACCAGCGGCTTCTCCAGCGGGCCGACCACCAGTTGCACGCCATCGGCCTGGGCCTTGCGATAGAACTCGTCGAGGGAGGTCAGGCGCGAGCTGTCATAGAACTCGATGGCTGGCGGCTTCTGCCCGGCTTGTTGCGCCTGGTAGTGAGCGGCCATGAAGCCTTCGCGCAGTGCTTTGCCAACCGAACCCAGCGGGCCGTCTTGCGGCAGCAGCAGGGCGATCTTGCTCAGGGGCTGGCTGGCCAGTTCCTTGAGTTTGGTCAGTGGCAATGGCAACTGGATGGCGGCCGGATGCTTGGGATTTTGTTCGCGCCAGTGGTCGATCGCGGCTTGCTGCTGTTCCAGGGTGCCGGCCGTTTTCACCGCCAGCGCCAGACGGATCCAGCCGCCGAGGTCATCGTCGGTGGTCGGCTGCAATTGATCGGTCGGCAGCGACGCGATCAGGGTCCAGATTGCTTCGTGGTTTTTGCTGGCTGCTTCACCTTCAAGCATCGGGGCAATGAAGATGCGCTCCCGTGCGGCGGCCAGGGTCTGGCCGTCGGCCTCAAGGGCGCGGGCATGAACGGTGCCGGTGCGAACCTGTTGTTCGACGGGCAGTTCGCTCAGGCGTTGCAGGCTCGGATGGCTCAGGGCAGTCAGCGCCGCTTTGGGCTGATTGCGGACCATGGCCAGTTCAGCCGCCAGGGTGTTGGCGAAGACTTGTTGACCAGGCTTGAGTTGTTCCACCGGCACCTGTTGCAGGATTTGCGCGGACTGGCCGGCATTGCCCTGACGATAAGCCAGGTCTGCTGCGCTCAAACGCAATAGAGCGGCTTTTTCCGGATCTTTGCTTTGCGTGGCCTGTTCGAGCAGTTGCTCGATACTGGCGTCCGGGGTCCGTGGAAGTTCGCCAAGGCTGGAAGAGGGCGAGCTGGCGCAAGCCGCCAGCAAGGCAGCGAGGCAGAGGGCAGTGAGCAGCCGCAGGCAAGCGATCATGTAAGTGTTCCTGATACTCGATCAAATTAGCGTGGAATTGTACCCAAGCACTGGCCGGGGCGCGATGTTACTGGCGTGAATCGATCAATTTAGCTCGTGCAAATGTTGCAGCACTGCACAAAAGACTGGAAAACCCGGGGAGGGCGAGACGTATCGCAAGCGTCGCTACGCGCTACAATGTCGCCTTTTACCGATCATGAGGTGTGCGCTTTGACTGCTCCAGGTGCTTTGAATTCCGCTGCTGGCTCGCTTTATGTGGTGGCGACGCCCATCGGCAACCTGGACGACATCAGTGCGCGTGCGCTGAAGATCCTGCGCGAGGTCGCCTTGATCGCGGCCGAAGATACTCGTCATTCCCAGCGATTGATGCAGCATTTCGGCATTCCCACGCCGCTGGCGGCCTGCCATGAACACAACGAGCGGGAGGAGGGTAACCGCTTTATCACCCGTCTGCTGGCGGGCGACGATGTGGCGTTGATTTCCGACGCCGGGACGCCGCTGATTTCCGATCCGGGTTATCACCTGGTGCGTCAGGCCCGTGCCGCGGGAATCAATGTGGTGCCGGTTCCGGGTGCATGTGCCTTGATTGCTGCGTTGTCGGCGGCGGGGCTGCCGTCCGACCGTTTCATCTTCGAAGGTTTTTTGCCGGCCAAGGCTGTCGGCCGACGTGCTCGTCTGGAACTGGTAAAAGAAGAACCGCGTACGCTGATTTTCTATGAAGCACCCCATCGGATCCTTGAATGCCTGCAAGACATGGAGTTGGTATTTGGTGCCGAGCGTCCGGCGTTGCTGGCGCGTGAACTGACCAAGACCTTCGAAACCCTCAAAGGCTTGCCGCTGGCCGAGTTGCGCGAGTTCGTCGAATCGGACAGCAATCAGCAGCGTGGCGAGTGTGTGGTGCTGGTGGCGGGCTGGACTGCCCCTGAGACCGAAGACGCGGTCAGCAGTGAAGCCATGCGTATTCTCGACCTGCTACTCGAAGAGATGCCGCTCAAGCGTGCGGCGGCGTTGGCAGCGCAAATTACCGGCGAACGCAAGAATGTGCTCTATCAGGTCGCGCTGGATAAACAGAAGGGCGAGTAAACCGACATGCAGCGCCGGCCAGAGGCTTTTAGCGCTTGTTCTTCGGCCGCTCTGCCGTTAATCTTCGCGGCGGAGAGTCGATCGGACAGTCGCTGCCCTCTATGAAAATTAGGGGGGGGAGGAAAGTCCGGGCTCCATAGGGCGAAGTGCCAGGTAATGCCTGGGAGGCGTGAGCCTACGGAAAGTGCCACAGAAAATAACCGCCTAAGCGCTTCGGCGCCGGTAAGGGTGAAAAGGTGCGGTAAGAGCGCACCGCACGTCTGGCAACAGTTCGTGGCTAGGTAAACCCCACTTGGAGCAAGACCAAATAGGGTCCCAAGGCGTGGCCCGCGCTGGGACCGGGTAGGTTGCTAAAGATGTCCAGTGATGGCCATCGTAGACGAATGACTGTTCAAGACAGAACCCGGCTTACAGATCGACTCTCCACCTTTTTTCCTCTCTGCCGAGTCATTGGCAGCGATGTGTGTAATGGCAATTTCCCTCCCTGCTGAATCAATAGCAGAAGCGCTTTTGTAATACCGAAAAAATCTTACTCTTAACAAACTACTTTAACTTCTGAACGCAGCCTTCTGTGCTGATTCAAGTTATTGAGCGAATTCATCCGTCAGATTCTCGTTAACCCTCCTTTTGCGCTCCTAAATCTCCGTTCTGTAAGGGTTTTCCTTTAATCCGCGCCTTGACGGTGTGGTGGGCGCATTCCTATAGTGTGCGCAAGTGGCGGAAAGTGGCATGAAGTGGGTTTTTTGAGCGTAAAACGCTAATATTTGGAGAAACGCTGACGTGTTTCGCGGAGCTAACGCTATCAGTCTCGATGCAAAGGGCCGTCTCGCTATGCCGAGCCGGTACCGTGACGAGCTGGTTTCGCGTAGTTCCGGTCAATTAATCGTCACCATCGATGCCGTTGATCCGTGTTTGTGTGTTTATCCCCTCGATGAGTGGGAAATTATCGAAACCAAACTGCGCGCACTGCCTTCGCTTCGCGAAGAGAACCGCCGCCTGCAACGTTTACTGATTGGTAATGCCGTCGACCTCGAGCTCGATGGCAGTGGTCGTTTTCTGGTTCCGCCACGTCTTCGCGAATATGCCAAGTTGGATAAGCGCGCAATGTTGGTAGGCCAACTGAACAAGTTCCAATTGTGGGACGAGGATGCCTGGAA
The DNA here is from genome assembly GCF_032424305.1 of Pseudomonas sp. JV414. Classification (NCBI taxonomy): domain Bacteria; kingdom Pseudomonadati; phylum Pseudomonadota; class Gammaproteobacteria; order Pseudomonadales; family Pseudomonadaceae; genus Pseudomonas; species Pseudomonas sp. JV414. Next base: position 23,614 of record NZ_VYKC01000020.1, read on the forward strand.
TGCGGTTTCTGCCGCTGACCTGGCTGCTATTCAACAACCGGGCGCCATGCCTGATGAACTGCGTGATTTAATCCTGTGACTATTGATAGCGGCTTTAACCACATCACCGTACTGCTTGACGAAGCCGTCGAGGCTCTCGCCGTACGTCCTGATGGCTGCTATCTGGACGGTACGTTCGGACGTGGCGGACACAGTCGGTTGATCCTCAGCCAGCTCGGACCAGATGGCCGGTTGCTCGGATTCGACAAAGATCCTCAAGCGATTGCCACCGGGCAAACGCTAGCGGCCGAAGACGGCCGCTTTGTCGTTGTGCAGCGCAGCTTTGCCGAACTCGGTTCGGAAGTCGCCGAACGCGGTCTGGCCGGCAAGGTCAGCGGTGTTCTGCTCGACCTCGGCGTGTCTTCGCCGCAACTCGACGACCCTGAACGCGGTTTCAGTTTCCTCAATGACGGTCCGCTGGACATGCGCATGGACCCATCCCGTGGAATCAGCGCCGCCGAGTTCGTCAACACCGCGCCGGTGGAAGAAATCGCCCGGGTGTTCAAGCAATACGGCGAAGAGCGTTTCTCCGGTCGCATGGCGCGTGCCGTGGCTGAGCGTCGCGACATCAAGCCGTTCGAACGCACTGGCGATCTGGCTGAAGTGCTGAAAGTCGCCAATCCGGCATGGGAAAAGGGCAAGAACCCGGCCACCCGTGCATTCCAGGGCCTGCGCATTCACGTCAACAACGAACTGGGCGATCTGGAAGCCGGCCTCGAAGCCGCACTGGAATGCCTGGAAGTGGGCGGCCGTCTGGTCGTCATCAGCTTCCATTCGCTGGAAGACCGCATCGTCAAACTGTTCATGCGCAAGCTGGTGAAAGGCGAAGCCGACAACCTGCCGCGCAACCTGCCGGTCCGTCACGTCGCTTTCGAACCGGTAATCAAAATCCATGGCAAAGCGCAGACGGCCTCCGACGCCGAACTCAAAGCCAACCCACGTTCCCGTAGCGCCGTCATGCGTGTCGCGGAGAAGTTGCGGTGAGCAAGCTTTTCGCCAAGCCACTTCCCGGCGGAAGCTTTTTCATGCTGCTGTTGTTTGTCGGCGTGCTCGTGTCGGCCATTGGCGTGTCCTATAGCGCGCACTGGAACCGTCAGCTGCTGAATTCGCTGTACGGCGAACTGAGCGTGCGCGACAAGGCGCAGGCGGAGTGGGGCCGGTTGATTCTCGAACAGAGCACCTGGACCGCCCACAGCCGTATCGAAGTCCTGGCCACCGAGCAACTGAAGATGCGCATTCCTGGCGCCGCTGAAGTGCAGATGGTGGCGCCATGATGAAACTCGAAGGCGCGCTCTTTCCATGGCGGTTCCGTCTGGTGGTCGGGTTGCTCGGCATCATGGTGGCGGCGATTGCCTGGCGCATCATCGATTTGCAAGTGGTCGACCGTGCCTTCCTTAAAGGTCAGGGCGATGCGCGCAGCGTTCGTCATATTCCAATTCCGGCTCACCGTGGTCTGATCACCGACCGTAACGGCGAGCCTTTGGCCGTGAGTACCCCAGTCACCACCCTGTGGGCCAATGCCAAGGAAATGCAAACAGCCAAAGAGAAGTGGCCAGCACTCGCGGCTGCCTTGGGGCAGGACCCGAAAGCCCTGGCCGAGCGTCTCGAAGCCCAGGCCAACAAAGAATTCATTTATCTGGTGCGCGGGCTGACCCCCGAGCAGGGCCAGGCTGTGCTCGATCTGAAAGTGCCGGGCGTTTATGGCATCGAAGAGTTCCGGCGTTTCTATCCGGCCGGCGAAGTCACCGCCCACATGGTCGGCTTTACCGACATCGATGACCACGGGCGCGAAGGCGTCGAGTTGGCCTACGACGAATGGCTCGCCGGCGTGCCCGGCAAGCGACAGGTGATCAAGGACCGGCGCGGCCGGCTGATCAAAGATGTCCAGGTCACCAAAAACGCCAAGGCCGGCAAGCCCTTGGCGTTGTCCATTGACCTGCGTCTGCAATACCTGGCCAACCGTGAACTGCGCAACGCGATCATCGAGAACGGCGCCAAGGCTGGCAGCCTGGTGATCATGGACGTGAAGACCGGCGAGATCCTGGCCATGGTCAACCAGCCGACTTACAACCCGAACAACCGTCGCAACCTGCAGCCGGCGATGATGCGTAACCGCGCGATGATCGATGTGTTCGAGCCGGGCTCGACCATGAAGGCGATCTCGATGAGTGCCGCGATCGAAACCGGGCGCTGGAAGCCGACCGATACCGTCGAGGTATATCCAGGCACTTTGCAGATTGGTAAGTACACCATCAAGGACGTATCCAAGAGTGAAGGTCCGGTACTCGACCTGACCGGTATCCTGATCAATTCCAGTAACGTCGGCATGAGTAAGGTCGCGTTCGATATCGGCGGCGAAACGATTTTCCGCCTGGCGCAGAAAGTCGGCCTCGGCCAGGACACCGGCCTCGGCTTCCCGGGCGAGCGCGTCGGCAACCTGCCGAACTACCGCGAATGGCGCAAGGCTGAAACTGCCACGCTGTCCTATGGCTACGGTATTTCCGTGACTGCGATCCAGTTGGTCCACGCCTTTTCGGCCCTGGCCAACAATGGTCGCCTCGCGCCGCTGACCCTGATCAAAACCGACAAGGCGCCGCAAACCACAGAGGTATTGCCGGAAGCCGTCGCGAAAACCATGCAAACCATGTTGCAACAAGTGATCGAAGCCCCGCGCGGTGTATTCCGTGCGCAGGTGCCGGCGTATCACGTGGGCGGCAAATCGGGTACCGCGCGTAAAACGTCGGTCGGCGTCAAAGGCTACGCAGAGAATTCCTACCGCTCGCTGTTCGCCGGCTTCGGCCCGATGAGCGATCCGCGTTACGCAATCGTGGTGGTGATCGATGAACCGACCAAGGCCGGTTACTTCGGTGGTCTGGTATCGGCGCCAGTGTTCAGCAAAGTGATGTCCGGGACCCTGCGCCTGATGAACGTCACTCCGGACAACCTGCCTGCCACTCAACAAGCGAACGCCGTACCGGTCGTTCCGCTGAAAGCTAATGGAGGGCGCGGCTGATGTCGCTGAGCCTGAACAAGATTTTCGCCCACGCCGGCCGCGATCTGTTGATCCGCGAATTGGCGCTGGACAGCCGCAACGTACGAGCAGGCGATCTGTTTCTCGCGGTTCCTGGTGGCAAGTTCGACGGGCGTGCGCATATCGCCGACGCCTTGCAACGCGGCGCTGCTGCCGTGGCTTATGAAGTCGAAGGCGCGACTGTGCTGCCGATTACCGATGTGCCGTTGATTCCGGTCAAAGGTCTGGCGGCGCAGCTGTCGGACATCGCCGGGCGCTTTTATGGCGACCCGAGCCGTCATTTGAACCTGATCGGCGTGACCGGCACCAACGGTAAAACCAGCGTGACCCAATTGGTCGCCCAGGCGCTCGACCTGCTCGGTCAGCACTGCGGCATCGTCGGCACTCTGGGCTCCGGTTTCTACGGCGCGCTGGAAAGCGGTCTGCACACCACACCGAACCCGATTGCGGTGCAAGCGACCCTCGCCGATCTGAAAAAGGCCGGCGCCAAAGCTGTGGCCATGGAAGTCTCTTCCCACGGCCTGGATCAGGGCCGCGTGACTGCGTTGGCATTCGATGTGGCGGTGATGACCAACCTGTCGCGCGATCATCTGGATTATCACGGCACCATGCAGGCCTATGGCGAAACCAAGGCCAAGTTGTTCGCCTGGAATGATCTGAAATGCCGGGTGGTCAACCTGGATGACGATTTCGGTCGGCAACTGGCTGCCGATAAAGGCGAGTCGCGACTGATCACTTACAGCCTGGAAGATTCCAGCGCCTACCTGTATTGCCGCGAAGCGCAGTTCGACGACGAAGGCGTGCGCGCCACATTGGTCACGCCGCAAGGCGAGCACCATTTGCGCAGTACCTTGCTCGGTCGTTTCAACTTGAGCAACGTCTTGGCCGCGGTCGGCGCCTTGCTCGGGCTGGACTACGCGCTGGACGAAATCCTCAAAGTACTGCCGAAACTCGAAGGCCCGGCCGGTCGCATGCAGCGCCTGGGCGGCGGTACTCAGCCATTGGTGGTGGTCGATTACGCCCACACACCGGATGCGCTGGAAAAAGTCTTGATGGCCCTGCGTCCTCACGCCAAAGGCCGGTTGCTGTGCCTGTTCGGTTGCGGTGGTGATCGCGATCGCGGCAAGCGTCCGCTGATGGCGGAAGTGGTCGAGCGTCTGGCCGATGGCGTACTGGTCACCGATGACAATCCGCGCACCGAAGACCCGACCGTGATTTTCGACGACATTCGCGCCGGTTTCACCGCAGTGGATAAAGTTGCCTTCGTTGCCGGCCGTGGCCAGGCGATTGCCCAATTGATCGCCAGTGCTTCGGCGGATGATGTGGTTGTCCTGGCCGGTAAAGGTCACGAGGACTATCAGGAAATCAATGGCGAGCGTCACGCTTTCTCCGATCTGGTCGAAGCCGATCACGCCCTGACCGCATGGGAGGTGGCCCATGCTTAAAGCCATGAAACTGAGCGAACTGACCGGCGCATTGAATGGCCGTCTGATTGCCAGCGACGCCAGCTTCGACGGCGTTAGCATCGACAGCCGCGCGATCACGCCCGGCCAACTGTTTATTGCTCTGGCCGGCCCGCGTTTCGATGGCCATGACTACCTCAATGACGTCGCCGCCAAAGGCGCCGTGGGTGCTCTGGTCGAGCGTGAAGTTGCCGATAGTGCGCTGCCGCAACTGCTGGTCCAGGACACCCGCCAGGCCCTAGGCCAACTGGGCGCGATGAACCGTGCGGCGTTCACTCAACCGGTTGTGGCCATCACCGGTTCCAGCGGCAAGACCACGGTCAAGGAAATGCTCGCGAGCATCCTGCGCACGCGCGGTCCGGTGTTGGCGACCCGTGGCAACCTGAACAATGACCTGGGCGCTCCGCTGACCCTGCTCGAACTGGCACCGGAACACATCGCTGCCGTGATCGAACTCGGCGCTTCGCGGCTCGGCGAAATCGCTTACACCGTCGGCATGACCAAGCCCCACGTGGCTGTCATCAACAACGCCGGGACCGCCCACGTCGGCGAGTTCGGCGGGCCGGAAAAAATCGTTGAAGCCAAGGGCGAGATTCTCGAAGGGCTGGATGCCGATGGCGTCGCCGTGCTGAATCTTGACGATAAGGCTTTTGAAATCTGGAAAACCCGAGCCGCCGGTCGCAAAGTGCTGACGTTTGCCCTGAGCAATATCAGCGCCGACTTCTACGCCAGCGATCTGGACCGCGATGCCCGCGGTTGCCCGGCGTTCAATCTGCACAGCCCTGAAGGTGTGGAACGGGTTCAACTGAACCTGCTCGGCACCCATAACGTCGCCAATGCCATGGCCGCCGCCGCTGCAGCCCACGCCTTGGGCGTGTCGCTGTTCGGCATCGCCACCGGTCTCGGCGCGGTGCAACCGGTCAAGGGCCGCACCGTCGCGCAACTGGCAACTAACGGTATGTGCGTGATCGATGACACGTACAACGCAAACCCCACCTCTATGTGCGCCGCCGTTGATATACTCGCCGGCTTTTCCGGTCGCACCGTTTTGGTGCTCGGAGATATCGGCGAGTTGGGCGATTGGGCGGAGCAGGGGCACCGCGACGTGGGCGAGTACGCCCGCGGCAAAGTTTCCGCGCTTTACGCGGTCGGGCCAATGATGGCTCACGCCGTGAACGCTTTCGGCGAGCAGGCTTTTCACTTCAGCACTCAGGCTGAGCTGATCAAGGCCCTGGAAGCCGAGCAGGACACAAACACCACCATTTTGATCAAGGGCTCGCGCAGCGCCGCGATGGAAAACATCGTCGCCGCTTTGTGCGGGACCCGTCTGGAGAAACATTAATGCTGCTGCTGCTAGCGGAGTATCTGCAACAGTTCTACAAAGGCTTCGCGGTCTTTCAGTACCTGACCCTGCGCGGGATTCTCGGTGTGCTGACCGCGCTGGTCTTGTCGCTGTGCTATGGCCCGTGGATGATCCGCACCTTGCAGAACCGTCAGATCGGTCAATCCGTTCGCAACGACGGTCCGCAATCGCACCTTTCCAAGTCGGGCACCCCGACCATGGGTGGCGCGCTGATTCTTTCGTCCATCGGTGTCAGCACCTTGCTCTGGGCTGACCTGGCCAACCGTTACGTTTGGGTGGTGTTGTTGGTGACCCTGCTGTTTGGCGCCATCGGCTGGGTCGACGATTACCGCAAAGTCATCGAGAAAAACTCTCGCGGCCTTCCGAGCCGCTGGAAGTATTTCTGGCAGTCGGTGTTCGGCCTGGGCGCGGCGATCTTCCTTTATATGACTGCAGCGACGCCGGTAGAAACCACCCTGATCCTGCCGATGCTCAAGGACTACAGCATTCCGCTGGGCGCGGGTTTCATCGTCCTGACCTATTTCGTGATTGTCGGCTCGAGCAACGCGGTCAACCTGACCGATGGTCTCGACGGTCTGGCGATCATGCCTACCGTAATGGTCGGCGGCGGCTTGGGGATCTTCTGCTACCTGTCGGGTAACGTGAAATTCGCTGAATACCTGCTGATCCCTTATGTACCGGGCGCGGGTGAGTTGATCGTGTTCTGCGGCGCGTTGATCGGCGCGGGCCTGGGGTTCCTCTGGTTCAACACCTATCCGGCCCAGGTGTTCATGGGCGACGTCGGCGCACTGGCGCTGGGCGCGGCCTTGGGCACCATCGCAGTGATCGTCCGTCAGGAAATCGTCCTGTTCATCATGGGCGGCGTGTTCGTGATGGAGACCCTGTCGGTCGTGATTCAGGTTGCCTCCTTTAAGCTGACCGGTCGCCGTGTGTTCCGCATGGCACCGATACACCACCACTTTGAACTCAAGGGCTGGCCCGAGCCGCGTGTGATCGTCCGTTTCTGGATCATCACCGTGATTCTGGTACTGGTCGGCCTTGCCACCCTGAAGCTGAGGTAGAACGAGTGTCTCTGATCGCTTCTGACCACTTCCGCATCGTTGTCGGCCTCGGCAAGAGCGGCATGTCCCTGGTTCGCTTCCTGGCGAACCGGGGCGTGTCGTTTGCTGTCGCCGATACGCGGGAAAATCCACCGGAACTGGCCACGCTCAAGCGTGACTATCCGCACGTGGAAGTGCGTTGTGGCGAGCTGGACGTCGAATTCCTGTGTCGTGCCGACGAGCTCTACGTGAGCCCCGGCCTGGCGCTGGCGACTCCGGCCCTGCAGGCTGCCGCCGCCCGTGGCGTGAAGTTGTCCGGCGACATCGAGCTGTTCGCGCGTAACGCGAAGGCACCGATTGTCGCCATCAGCGGTTCCAATGCGAAAAGCACCGTCACCACGCTGGTGGGCGAGATGGCGGCTGCGGCCGGCAAGCGTGTGGCCGTCGGCGGCAACCTCGGCACGCCGGCGCTGGATTTGCTCAGCGACGACATCGAGTTGTACGTGATGGAGTTATCGAGCTTCCAGCTCGAAACCACCGATCAACTCAACGCCGAAGTGGCGACCGTGCTCAACATCAGCGAAGACCACATGGACCGCTACAGCGGTCTGCCGGCCTATCACTTGGCCAAGCACCGGATCTTCCGGGGCGCGAAGCAGTTTGTGGTTAATCGTCAGGACGCCCTGAGCCGTCCGCTGATGGGCGAAGGTCAGCCGTGCTGGACTTTCGGTTTAAGCAAACCCGATTTCAAGGCCTTTGGTATCCGGGAAGAGGAGGGCGAGAAATACCTGGCCTTCGAATTCCAGAACCTGATGCCAGTACGCGAGTTGAAGATTCGTGGCGCGCATAACCAGTCCAACGCCCTGGCGGCCTTGGCGCTGGGCCACGCCGTGGGGCTGCCGTTCGACGCCATGCTCTCGAGCCTGCGTACCTTCGCCGGCCTCGAGCATCGCTGCCAATGGGTTCGCGACCTCAATGGCGTGAGCTACTACAACGATTCCAAAGCCACCAACGTCGGTGCCGCTCTGGCCGCCATCGAAGGCCTGGGTGCAGATATTGACGGCAAACTCGTGCTGATCGCCGGTGGCGACGGCAAGGGTGCCGAGTTCAAGGATCTGCGTGATCCGGTCGCGGCCAACTGCCGTGCCGTGGTGCTGATGGGCCGGGATTCCGAGTTGATCGCCCAGGCCATCGGCGATGGCGTACAACTGATTCGCGTCAATTCGCTGGACGAAGCTGTCGCGCAATGCCGCGCCATCGCCGAACCGGGCGACGCGGTGCTGCTGTCGCCGGCCTGCGCCAGTTTCGACATGTTCAAGAACTACGAAGATCGCGGTCACCAGTTTGTCCGCGCCGTGGAGGACTTGGCATGAGCCTCCTGAATATCATCAAGCCGTACCCGTCGCCGATCATCACCGGGCGCGGCATCGACCTCGATTTCCCGATGCTCGCCGGTTGCCTGGCGCTGCTGGGTCTTGGGCTGGTGATGATTGCATCGGCATCAACCGAAGTGGCAGCGGTGCAGTCGGGCAGTGCCCTGTATTACATGATTCGCCACCTTATCTACGTGGCGCTGGGCCTTGGTGCCTGCATCGTCACCATGATGATTCCGATTGCTACCTGGCAACGCCTGGGCTGGCTGATGCTGATTGGTGCGTTCGGTTTGCTGGTAATGGTGATCATCCCCGGGATCGGCCGTGAAGTGAACGGTTCGATGCGCTGGATCGGCTTCAGTTTCTTCAACGTTCAGCCTTCCGAGATCGCCAAGGTGTTCGTGGTGATCTACCTCGCCGGTTATCTGGTGCGTCGCCAGAAAGAAGTGCGTGAAAGCTGGATGGGCTTCTTCAAACCGTTCATCGTGCTGCTGCCGATGGCGGGCCTGTTGCTGATGGAACCGGACTTCGGTGCCACCGTCGTGATGATGGGGGCTGCTGCGGCGATGCTGTTCCTCGGCGGCGTCGGGCTGTTCCGTTTTTCCTTGATGGTTGTCCTGGCTGTCGGTGCGGTGGTGTTGTTGATTCAAATGCAGCCCTATCGAATGGCGCGTCTGACCAACTTTGCGGACCCGTGGGCCGACCAGTTCGGTGCTGGCTATCAGTTGTCTCAAGCGTTGATCGCTTTCGGTCGTGGCGAATGGCTGGGCGTTGGCCTGGGCAACAGCGTGCAGAAACAGTTCTACCTGCCGGAAGCCCACACCGACTTCGTGTTCTCGGTCCTGGCCGAAGAACTGGGTGCTGTGGGTTCGTTGTGCACATTGGCGCTGTTCGTCTTTGTCTGTATTCGTGGCATGTACATCGGTTATTGGGCCGAGAAGGCCAAACAGTTTTTCGCCGCCTATATCGCGTACGGCTTGTCGTTCCTGTGGATCGGTCAGTTCCTGATCAACATCGGGGTGAACGTCGGCTTGCTGCCGACCAAAGGTCTGACCCTGCCATTCCTCAGTTATGGCGGCAGTTCGTTGGTGATCTGCTGTGCCTGTCTTGGTTTGTTGCTGCGCATCGAGTGGGAGAGTCGAACCCACTTGGGCAGTGAAGAAATGGAGTTCCATGAGAGCGACTTCGCCGAGGAGCCGAACCATGGGCGCTAACGTATTGATCATGGCTGGCGGCACCGGGGGGCACGTGTTCCCGGCGTTGGCCTGCGCTCGAGAGTTCCAGGCCCGCGGTTACACCGTGCACTGGCTGGGCACGCCGCGCGGGATCGAAAACGATCTGGTGCCGGCGGCCGGTCTTGAATTGCATCGGATCAACGCCAGCGGTTTGCGCGGCAAGGGCAAATTGTCCCTGCTCAAGGCACCGTTCATGTTGCTCAAGTCGATCTGGCAGGCGCGGGCGATTATTCGTCAGTTGCGGCCGGTGTGTGTGGTCGGCTTCGGTGGTTACGTGACCGGCCCCGGCGGCGTTGCAGCCAAACTGGCCGGCGTGCCAGTGATTGTTCATGAGCAGAACGCTGTGGCAGGTACCGCCAATCGGTTGCTGGTGCCGTTGGCCGCCCGAGTCTGTGAAGCGTTCCCCGACACCTTTACCCTGTCGAGCAGCCGTCGCACCACCGGTAACCCGGTGCGCACCGAGCTGTTCCTCGAAACACCGCGACCTGCCCTGGCCGGTCGCAAGGCGCGTTTGCTGATCCTGGGCGGAAGCCTGGGCGCAGAGCCGTTGAACAAGTTGCTGCCTGAAGCCCTGTCGCAAGTCGCCCCCGACCTGCGTCCGGACGTGTTTCATCAGGCCGGCAAAAACCACGATGAAGTGACTGCAGAGCGCTATCGCGCGGCTGGCGTCGAGGCGCAAGTGCAGCCTTTCATCAAAGACATGGCCCAAGCCTATGGCTGGGCCGACCTGGTGGTGTGCCGCGCAGGCGCGCTGACCATCAGTGAACTGGCGGCTGCCGGTCTGCCCTCGATGCTGGTGCCCTTGCCCCACGCGATCGACGATCACCAGACCCGCAACGCCGATTATTTGGCCCGTGAAGGCGCTGCCCTCCTGATGCCGCAAAGAACGACTGGCGCAGCGGATCTTGCCGCTCGCCTGACAGAGGTCTTGATGCAACCGCAACGACTCAACGACATGGCCACCGCGGCACGCCGCCTGGCCAAACCCGATGCCACTCGTAACGTGGTCGATACCTGCCTGGAGGTGGCCCATGGTTGAGAACAAGAAAGCCATGCCGCACCCGGAAATGCGCCGCATCCGTCGCATCCACTTCGTCGGTATCGGCGGCGTGGGCATGTGCGGCATCGCCGAAGTGTTGCTGAACCTGGGCTATGAAGTGTCCGGTTCCGACCTGAAAGCATCGCCGGTGACCGAGCGCCTGGAATCCTTCGGTGCCCACATCTATATCGGCCACCGTGCCGAGAACACCGCGAACGCCGATGTGCTGGTCACCTCCAGCGCCGTGAACACTTCCAACCCGGAAGTCGCCACCGCCCTGGAACGCCGGATTCCGGTGGTGCCGCGCGCCGAGATGCTGGCCGAACTGATGCGCTACCGCCACGGCATCGCCGTCGCCGGTACCCACGGCAAAACCACCACCACCAGCCTGATCGCTTCGGTGTTCGCCGCCGGTGGCCTGGACCCGACATTCGTGATCGGTGGTCGTCTGAACGCCGCGGGCACCAATGCCCAGCTCGGCACCAGCCGTTACCTGATTGCCGAAGCTGACGAAAGCGATGCCAGCTTCCTGCACTTGCAGCCGCTGGTGGCCGTGGTCACCAACATCGACGCCGACCACATGGCGACCTACGACGGCGACTTCAACAAACTGAAGAAAACCTTCGTCGAGTTCCTGCACAACCTGCCGTTCTACGGTCTGGCGGTGGTGTGCCTGGACGATCCGGTGGTGCGTGAAATCCTCCCGCAGGTGAAACGTCCGACGGTCACTTATGGCTTTGGCGACGATGCCGACGTGCGTGCCATCAATGTGCGTCAGCAGGGCATGCAGACTTTCTTCACCGTATTGCGCCCTGACCGCGAGCCACTGGATGTGTCGGTGAACATGCCGGGCAACCACAACGTGCTGAACGCGCTGGCGACCATTTGCATCGCTACCGACGAAGGCGTCAGCGATGAAGCCATCGTCCAGGGCCTGTCCGGGTTCCAGGGTGTCGGTCGCCGCTTCCAGGTGTACGGCGAGCTGCCGGTTGAAGGCGGCAACGTGATGCTGGTGGACGACTACGGTCACCACCCGACTGAAGTCGCGGCCGTGATCAAAGCCGTGCGCGGTGGCTGGCCGGAGCGCCGTCTGGTGATGGTTTACCAGCCGCACCGTTACAGCCGCACCCGCGATCTGTACGACGATTTCGTCAATGTGCTGGCCGACGCCAACGTGCTGCTGCTGATGGAAGTCTACCCGGCCGGCGAAGAGCCGATCCCGGGCGCTGATAGCCGCAAGCTGTGCAACAGCATTCGCCAGCGTGGTCAGCTCGACCCGATCTACATCGAGCGCGGTATCGACCTCGCGCCAATCGTCAAGCCGCTGCTGCGTGCCGGCGACATTCTGTTGTGCCAGGGCGCCGGTGATATCGGCGGTCTCGCACCGAAACTGTTGAATAGTCCGTTGTTCGCTGGTGCGGTTGCCGCGCCAAGCGTGGGGAAGTTGAAATGACTGCTGCTTATGCCAACCTCGTCTCCACTATCGCGCCGAAAGACTTCGGCCGTGTCGCCGTGCTGTTCGGCGGTAAAAGTGCCGAGCGTGAGGTCTCCCTGAAGTCGGGTAACGCAGTACTCGAAGCACTGCAAAGCGCCGGTGTGGACGCCTTCGGTCTTGATGTGGGCGATGACCTGCTGCAGCGTCTGATGAGCGAAAAAATCGATCGCGCCTTCATCATCCTCCACGGTCGTGGCGGTGAAGACGGCAGCATGCAGGGCCTGCTCGAATGCCTGGGCATTCCGTACACCGGCAGCGGCATTCTGGCCTCGGCACTGGCCATGGACAAACTGCGCACCAAGCAGGTCTGGCACAGTCTTGGTATTCCGACGCCACGCCATGCGGTACTGAGCTCTGAGGCCGATTGTATTTCGGCGGCCACGGAACTGGGCTTCCCTTTGATCGTCAAACCGGCCCATGAAGGTTCCAGTATCGGGATGGCCAAAGTGACTTCCGCGTCCGAATTGATCGACGCTTGGAAAGCGGCCAGTACCTACGATTCGCAAGTGTTGGTCGAGCAATGGATTCAAGGTCCGGAGTTCACCATCGCCACCCTGCGTGACCAGGTGTTGCCACCGATTGCCTTGGGCACGCCACACACTTTCTACGACTACGACGCCAAGTACGTGGCTTCCGATACCCAGTACCGGATTCCGTGTGGCCTGGACAGCAACAAAGAAAAAGAACTCATGGACCTCACGGCCAAAGCCTGTGAGGCGTTGGGTATCGCCGGTTGGGGCAGGGCAGACGTGATGCAGGACGCCGACGGGCAGTTCTGGTTCCTGGAAGTCAACACCGCACCGGGCATGACCGATCACAGTCTGGTTCCGATGGCGGCCCGTGCCGCTGGCCTGGATTTCCAGCAACTGGTTCTGGCGATTCTGGCCGCCAGTGTTGAAGAACCTAGAGGTTAAGACGATGCAAGGCGCACAGCTTAGACATCAGCCTTCCGCACCCGGCCGCAAGCCGGTGCCGCGGGGTGCCAGCCGAATGGTTGCCAAAGAGCCGATGTCCGCGCGCCTGCCGAAAGCCAACTTTGGTTTTCTGAAAAGCCTGTTCTGGCCCGTGCTGCTGGTTGCGCTGGGGTTCGGCACTTATGAAGGCGCACAGCGTTTGCTGCCGTACGCCGACCGGCCGATCACCAAGATCGCGGTGCAGGGCGACTTGAGTTACATCAGTCAGCAAGCGGTGCAGCAGCGGATCGCCCCATTCGTGGCGTCGAGCTTCTTCACCATCGACCTGGCGGGCATGCGCACCGAGCTTGAACAGATGCCATGGATTGCCCACGCCGAAGTGCGCAGGGTATGGCCGGATCAGGTAGTGATTCGCCTGGAAGAACAACTGCCGGTGGCCCGTTGGGGCGATGAATCGCTGTTGAACAACCAGGGACAGGCGTTCACCCCGCGCGAGCTGGCGAACTACGAACACTTGCCACAGCTGTTCGGCCCGCAGCGGGCCCAGCAGCAAGTGATGCAGCAATACCAGGTACTGAGCCAGATGCTCAGGCCATTAGGCTTCTCGATTGCACGCCTGGAGTTGCGTGAACGAGGCAGTTGGTTCCTGACCACCGGCGCCGGCAGCGCGGGCCCGGGAATCGAACTGCTGCTGGGACGCGGCAAGCTGGTGGAAAAGATGCGCCGCTTCATTGCCATCTATGACAAGACGCTCAAAGAGCAGATTACGAACATTGCGCGCATCGATCTGCGCTATGCCAACGGCCTCGCTGTTGGCTGGCGGGAACCTGTAGCGCCCACGACAGCCCAACCCGCTGTCGCGAAGAATTAAGAAGAGGCAGGACCCATGGCAAACGTGCAAAGCGGCAAAATGATCGTCGGTCTCGATATCGGCACCTCCAAGGTGGTGGCGCTGGTAGGCGAGGTCTCGGACGACGGCACGCTCGAAATCGTCGGGATCGGTACTCATCCGTCCCGCGGCCTGAAAAAAGGCGTAGTGGTGAACATCGAGTCCACCGTCCAGTCGATCCAGCGCGCGATTGAAGAAGCGCAGCTGATGGCCGGTTGCCGGATCCACTCGGCGTTTGTCGGCGTGGCCGGCAATCACATCCGCAGCCTGAATTCCCACGGCATCGTGGCGATTCGTGATCGCGAAGTCAGTTCCGCCGACCTTGAGCGCGTTCTCGACGCCGCCCAGGCTGTGGCGATCCCGGCTGACCAGCGTGTGCTGCACACCCTGCCGCAGGATTACGTGATCGATAACCAGGAAGGCGTTCGCGAGCCGCTGGGCATGTCCGGCGTACGTCTGGAAGCCAAGGTTCACGTGGTCACCTGCGCCGTCAACGCCGCACAGAACATTGAAAAATGCGTGCGCCGCTGCGGCCTGGAAATCGACGACATCATTCTCGAGCAGTTGGCCTCGGCCTACTCGGTCCTGACCGACGACGAGAAAGAGCTGGGCGTGTGCCTGGTGGACATCGGCGGCGGCACCACCGACATCGCGATCTTCACCGAAGGCGCGATCCGTCACACCGCGGTGATCCCGATTGCGGGCGATCAGGTGACCAACGACATTGCCATGGCGTTGCGCACCCCGACCCAGTACGCCGAAGAAATCAAGATTCGCTACGCCTGCGCCCTGGCCAAACTGGCCGGTGCCGGTGAAACCATCAAGGTGCCGAGCGTCGGCGATCGTCCACCCCGCGAGCTGTCCCGTCAGGCCCTGGCCGAAGTGGTCGAGCCGCGTTACGACGAGCTGTTCACCCTGATCCAGGCTGAGCTGCGTCGCAGTGGCTACGAAGACCTGATCCCGGCCGGCATCGTGCTGACCGGCGGTACGTCGAAGATGGAAGGCGCGGTCGAACTGGCCGAAGAGATCTTCCACATGCCGGTTCGCCTGGGCGTGCCGCATGGCGTCAAGGGCCTGGACGACGTGGTCCGCAACCCGATTTATTCCACCGGCGTTGGCCTGTTGATGTACGGCCTGCAGAAGCAGTCCGACGGGATTTCGTTCTCGGGCATCGGCAGCCGCGACAGCTACAGCAATGACGAACCGAAAGTCGCCTTGCTCGATCGCTTCAAGAGCTGGGTACAAGGCAATTTCTAAAGCTTTACCGCAACACCGCTTCAAACAGCAGTAGGCGAAAAAACTAGAGAATGTAAGGAGAGGGAAAATGTTCGAACTCGTAGACAACATCCCCGCAAGCCCGGTAATTAAAGTTATCGGTGTTGGCGGTGGCGGCGGCAACGCTGTCAATCACATGGTCAAGAGCAACATTGAAGGCGTTGAATTCATCTGCGCCAACACTGATGCCCAAGCGCTGAAAAGCATCGGCGCGCGGACCATCCTGCAACTGGGTACCGGCGTGACCAAAGGTCTGGGCGCTGGCGCCAACCCTGAAGTAGGTCGTCAGGCCGCTCTCGAAGACCGTGAGCGCATTGCCGAAGTCCTGCAGGGCACCAATATGGTGTTCATCACTACCGGCATGGGCGGTGGTACCGGTACCGGTGCTGCGCCGATCATTGCCGAAGTGGCCAAGGAAATGGGGATCCTCACCGTTGCGGTGGTGACTCGTCCGTTCCCGTTCGAAGGTCGCAAGCGTATGCAGATCGCCGACGAAGGTATTCGTCTGCTGTCTGAAAGCGTCGACTCGTTGATCACCATTCCCAACGAGAAGCTGCTGACCATCCTCGGTAAAGACGCAAGCCTGCTGTCGGCTTTCGCCAAGGCCGACGATGTACTGGCCGGCGCCGTTCGCGGTATCTCCGACATCATCAAGCGTCCGGGCATGATCAACGTCGACTTTGCCGACGTGCGTACCGTGATGAGCGAAATGGGCATGGCGATGATGGGCACTGGCTGCGCCAGCGGTCCGAACCGTGCACGTGAGGCCACCGAAGCGGCCATTCGCAACCCGTTGCTCGAAGACGTGAACCTGCAAGGCGCACGCGGCATCCTGGTGAACATCACCGCCGGTCCTGACCTGTCCCTGGGCGAGTACTCCGACGTGGGTAGCATCATCGAAGCCTTCGCTTCCGAGCACGCAATGGTCAAGGTCGGTACCGTTATCGATCCGGATATGCGCGACGAGCTACACGTGACTGTTGTTGCCACTGGTTTAGGCGCTAAAATCGAGAAGCCTGTGAAGGTCATCGACAATACCGTTCACACCTCGATGGCTTCCCAGCCACAACAACAAGCCCCTGTTCGTCAAGAACAGCCTGCGGTGAACTACCGTGACCTGGATCGTCCGACCGTCATGCGCAACCAGGCTCAGGCCGGTGCTGCGACTGCCGCGAAGATGAACCCGCAAGATGACCTGGACTACCTGGACATCCCGGCTTTCCTGCGTCGTCAGGCCGATTGATGAAATGTATCAGGGGTATTAGGGTGATTGGTGTTCAGCAAAGGTCTGGTCTGCTATCATCGCCAGCCTTTGTTGATACCAGTTCGCAATTTGCGCTGAAGCGGCCCATGCCATGATAAAACAACGCACCCTGAAGAATATTATCCGTGCCACAGGTGTCGGCCTGCACTCCGGGGAGAAGGTCTACCTGACCCTCAAGCCAGCGCCCGTCGACACCGGCATTGTGTTTTGTCGTGCTGACCTCGACCCTGTGGTGCAGATTCCTGCCCGCGCGGAAAACGTTGGCGAAACCACTATGTCGACCACGCTTGTTAACGGTGACGTCAAGGTGGACACGGTGGAGCACCTGCTCTCGGCCATGGCTGGCCTGGGCATCGATAACGCCTACGTCGAGCTCTCCGCGTCCGAAGTCCCGATCATGGATGGTAGCGCTGGACCCTTCGTATTCCTGATTCAATCGGCCGGCCTGGAAGAACAGGACGCCGCCAAGAAGTTCATCCGGATCCTGCGGGAAGTGACAGTGGAAGACGGCGACAAGCGCGCCACTTTCGTCCCTTTCGAAGGTTTCAAAGTGAGCTTCGAGATCGATTTCGATCACCCGGTTTTCCGTGACCGCACACAAAGTGCAAGCGTGGATTTTTCCAGTACTTCGTTCGTAAAAGAAGTCAGCCGCGCCCGTACCTTTGGTTTCATGAGTGATATCGAGTACCTGCGCAAGCACAACCTCGCACTCGGCGGCAGCGTTGAAAACGCTATTGTGGTCGACGCGGATGGTGTACTGAACGAAGACGGCCTTCGCTATGAAGACGAATTCGTGAAGCACAAGATCCTCGATGCAATTGGTGACCTCTACCTGCTGGGCAATAGCCTGATTGGTGAGTTCAAGGGCTTCAAGTCCGGACATGCATTGAACAACCAGCTGCTGCGCAAGTTGATTGAGCAGACAGATGCTTGGGAAGTCGTGACTTTCGAAGACGCCAGCACTGCACCGATCTCTTACATGCGTCCTGTTGCGGCCGTGTAAGCAAAAAAACCTCTCTAGTTTTTAAAGGCTACCTTCGGGTGGCCTTTTTTTATGGCTGGATCCAGTATCAAAAGATCGCAGCCTTCGGCAGCTCCTACAGGGAAACGCGTTCCAAATGTAGGAGCTGCCAAAGGCTGCGATCTTTTGATTCTGGCTTCTAATCCGCGCAAACCACCCGATTCCGCCCACTTTCCTTGGCCTGATACAGCGCCTTGTCCGCCGCAAACAACAACTGCTCCAGGCTGATGTCGGACGCTGTCGTCCAGGTGCTGATACCGATACTGACAGTAATCGGCGACTGATCACTCCCCACCAACGGCAACTGCTCCACCGCTGCGCGGACGTTGTCGGCAATCTGTTGGGCGCCGGCGCTGTCGGTTTCAGCCAGGATCACCGAAAACTCCTCGCCACCGTAACGGGCGACCAGATCCGCGGGCCGTCGAACATGAGTGCTGATCACCTTGGCCACCCAGCGCAAGGCATCGTCGCCGCCCTGGTGACCATGACGATCGTTGAACGCCTTGAAGTGATCGACATCAATCATCAACAACGACAGTGGCAGACCGGAACGTTGGGCGCGAAACCATTCATGGCGCAGGGCCTGATCCAGGGTTCGGCGATTGGCCAGACCGGTCAAGGGGTCGGTGGCGGCCAGTTGTGCCAGTTCCTGTTCGGCACTTTGGCGCCGACGCAATTCCCGGCAGAGCAACCAGGTCAGCCACAGCAGGCTCACGCACAGGGCGACAGTCGCAAAGCTGACCACCACCGCAGTGCGCTTCCAGGCCGCAAAGACTTCATCACTGGACAGCGCAACGATGACGATCAACGGCAAGTTCCCGACCTTGGAGAAGGTGTACAGGCGCTTGTCCTTGTATCGATCGGACATGCTGGTGAAGCTGCCGTTGCCTTCTTTGACGATGCGCTGGAAGTTGGGGCGGTTACTGAAGTTCTTGCCGATCAGCTCTTCGGCCAGGTGTGGTTGCTGAGCCAGAAGCGTCCCGTCCTTGCTGATCAGATTGACCGTGCTGTCACGGCCGATGCTCAAACTGTTGAACAACTGATCGAAGTAACTCAAGCGCATGGCGGCTTCGGCCACGCCCAGAAACTCACCCTGGGAGCCGTTCACCCGCCGGCTGAAGCTGATCCGCCAATCCTGTTCGGGCGACCTGGCTCTGAAGGGGGGACTGATGAACATGCCCGGGTCCGGGTTATTCACGTGGGATTGGAAGTATTCGCGATCGGCATAGTTGCCCTGCCTGGGCTCCACCGAGGCCGAGTCGGCGATCACGTCGCCCTTGTTGTCGAGCAACAAAATGTTGCCCTTGTACGGCGCGGCAGTGGCGCGATCGAAATAGGCCAGATGGCGAATGGCTGGAGAAACGCTCTTGAGGTCTTCTCGCTGGGAGGCAGCGATCAAACCCAGCAGCGACACGTCATAGAGTTCGACATTGCGCAGCACGTCGGCGTCGATCAATTGCACGATATTGTTGGCGGCGCGAGCAGCGGACAATTCGGCATTGGCGCGTTCACGGATCAGCAGAAAAGTCACGATGCTGAGTATTGCAATCACCAACAACGAACTGCCGAGAACCAGAAGCTGCTCCGATCGTGTCGAACGGATCGGATGTTGAGATTTCGCACTGCTCACACTCATGGTTCTGACTTCTGCAAATAAGGCGTTATGAAAGTTCTTTTACAAGAATCGGGCAGAGTCCCAGAAACCGGTCGCGTCCAGAGCGCCTATATAAGTGCCAGATAAAAAAAAGGCCAGCAAAACATGCTGGCCTTTTGCTAATTGAAGCTTAGAAGACATTCAGCGGGTAGTCGATAATTACCCGGTACCCAGTGCATCGTAGCGAGGGAAAAGGCAAAGATCGCAGCCTTCGGCAGCTCCTACGTTGGAATGCGTTCCCCTGTAGGAGCTGCCGAAGGCTGCGATCTTTTGAGGTCTGTCAGACCGGAAGGTGGATGCCGAACGTATTCATCCCATGATCACTGCGCACAAACACATCCCCGCCATGCATCAGCGCAATCGCCTTGACGATTGCCAGTCCCAGACCGTGATTGTTGCCACTGTTACTGCGCGATGCATCGACCCGGTAGAAGCGCTCGAACAATCGTGGCAGATGCTCATTGGCAATCGGCGATCCCGGGTTGGCGACGCCGATGCTGACCTGATGCTCTTCGACTTCGATCCGTACCTGAATCACTTGCCCGGGCTCGGTGTGCTGCACCGCGTTGCTCAGCAAGTTGATCAACGCCCGACGCAAATGGGCGATCTCGATTCGTACCTGCGCATCGCCACTGACCTCGACCTGAACCTGCGCATCCTCAAGAATCAAATCCAGATATTCCAACGTGGTCGCCACTTCGTCGGCCAATGAGGTGGACGTCAGTTTAGTGGCCTTGCTGCCCTGGTCCGCGCTGGCGAGGAACAGCATGTCGTTGATGATCGAGCGCAGCCGTTCGAGCTCTTCGAGGTTCGATTGCAGCACTTCAAAATAATGTTCGGCCGAACGCCCACGGGTCAGTGCAACCTGGGTCTGGCCGATCAGGTTGGTCAGCGGCGAGCGCAGTTCATGGGCCACGTCGGCGTTGAACGATTCCAGTCGCGAGTAGGCCTGTTCGACCCGCTCCAGAGTCGCGTTGAACGAGCTGACAAACTGATTCAGTTCAGGTGGCAATGGCGACAGTTGCAGGCGCCCGGACAACCTCGGCGGCGCCAGTCGCTGGGCTTCCTGTGACAACTTGATCAGCGGCTTGAGGCCGATCCGCGCCACCCAGTAACCGAGTGCCGAGGCCAGCAATACACCCACGATCGCCAGGCTGATCAGGGCGATCAGCAAGTGGTGCTGCGTCTCGTAAAAGGTTTCGGTGTCGATGCCGATCATGAAGCGCAGCGGCGGGCGCTGATCCTTGGCTGGCAGCTCAGTGACCAGCACTTTCAGCGGGTACGGATGGTCGGGCAATTGCATGTCGCGCATGCCCAATGGGCCCTGGGCGAAAGCGCGGATCGGCGCATCGGGTTGGCCGTATTCATAACCGGGATTGCCACTGACTACCCAAAAGCGGATGCGCTTGTCTTCTTCGCTCAGCAGCTTGAGCTTGGCGTTGATCTTCACCCAATGCTCGGGCGTGCCGTAACGGTTGAGCGCTGATTCAAGCACGCTGTAACGCGCATCCAGCTCGGCTTCGGGCAGCAGGCCCAAACCCTTGTCGACCTGTTGATACAGCGCACCACCGATCAACAGAAACACCAGCAGCGCCACCAGCGTGAACATCCCGCTCAGGCGTAGCGCGATCGAATTACTGGACACTACGGCTC
Source organism: Pseudomonas sp. JV414 (assembly GCF_032424305.1). Taxonomy (NCBI): domain Bacteria; kingdom Pseudomonadati; phylum Pseudomonadota; class Gammaproteobacteria; order Pseudomonadales; family Pseudomonadaceae; genus Pseudomonas; species Pseudomonas sp. JV414. Next base: position 44,362 of record NZ_VYKC01000020.1, read on the forward strand.
TCCAGCACATAACCCATGCCGCGAATGGTGTGCAGCAATTTCTCTTCGAACGGCCCGTCGAGTTTAGCCCGCAGGCGTTTGATCGCGACTTCGACCACGTTGGCGTCGCTGTCGAAATTGATGTCCCAGACCATCTCGGCGATGGCGGTTTTCGAAAGGATTTCCCCTTGCCGCCGCGCCAGCACGCTGAGCAGCGAAAACTCCTTGGCGGTCAGGTCCAGGCGAGTGCCGGCGCGGGTGGCCTTGCGGCTGATCAAATCTATCCACAGGTCGGCGATGCTCACCTGCACCGGTTCGTGGCCACCGCTGCGACGGGTCAGCGCTTGCAGACGCGCCACCAGTTCGAGGAAGGAAAACGGTTTGCCGAGGTAATCGTCAGCGCCATCGCGCAGGCCCTTGATGCGGTCTTCCACCCGCTCGCGGGCGGTGAGCATGATCACCGGCGTTTGCTTGCGTGCCCGCAACGCACGCAATACGCCGAAGCCGTCGAGGCTTGGCAGCATGACGTCGAGGACAATTACTGCGTAATCGCTTTCCAGCGCCAGGTGCAGGCCTTCGACACCATCGCCAGCCACGTCCACGGTGTAACCCTGTTCCGTCAGGCCGCGATGCAGATAGTCCGCGGTTTTTTCTTCGTCTTCGATAATCAGAACGCGCATGACCCCGCCTCAGTCTGTGGTCGCCTGCACCGGCAGTGGTGCTGGGGCTGGTTTAGGTCGATGGAATAGCCGCTCGAGCCACAAGTATATGACCGGCGTGGTGAACAGCGTCAGCGCCTGGCTCACCAGCAAGCCGCCGACCACCGCGATCCCCAGCGGCTGGCGCAATTCGGCGCCGGTGCCGTAGCCGAGCATCAGCGGCAGGGCGCCGAGCAGGGCGGCGAGGGTGGTCATGATGATGGGCCGGAACCGCGTCATACAGGCCTCATAGATCGCCTCTTCTGGCGGCAAGCCACGGTTGCGCTGGGCGTCCAGTGCGAAGTCGATCATCAGAATGCCGTTCTTCTTGACGATGCCGATCAGCAACACCAGCCCGATCAGCGCCATGATCGAAAAGTCCTGGCCGCAGATCCACAACATGATCACCGCCCCGAGCCCCGCCGAGGGCAGGGTCGAGATGATCGTCAGCGGGTGCACGAAGCTTTCGTACAGAACGCCAAGAATGATGTACACCGCCACCAGCGCCGCCAGAATCAGCCACGGCTGGCTGGCCAGCGAACTCTGGAAGGCCTGGGCCGCGCCTTGGAAATTTCCGCTGATGGCTACCGGCATGCCGATGTCGGTCTTGGCCTGATTGAGCATGATCACCGCATCGCCCAGCGCGACGCCGGGCGCCAGGTTGAACGACAGGTTGGCCGCCGGGAACATCCCGTCGTGAGCGATGGACAACGGGCCGATAGTCGGCGCATCGAATTTCGCCAGGGCCGACAGCGGCACCATTTCCCCGCTCAGCGGTGAGCGCAAGTAGAAATAGTTGAGGCTTTCGGCCTTGCCGCGCTGTTTGGTGTCCAGCTCCAGAATCACGTTGTACTGGTTGGTCTGGGTCTGGAACTCGTTGATCTGCCGCTGGCCGAAGGCGTCGTACAGCGCTTCGTCGACATCACTGGCGGTCAGGCCGAAACGCGCCGCCGCACTGCGGTCGATGCTGATGTGGGTGATGCTGCCACCCAGTTGCAGGTCGTTGGAAATGTCGCGGAACGCCGGGTTGCTGCGCAGTTTTTCCGTCAGGCGTTGGGTCCAGGTGCTCAGGAGTGCACCGTCGTTGCTCTTGAGCACGTATTGGTATTGCGCGCGGCTCGGGCCGGAGCTGAGGTTGATGTCTTGCCCGGCGCGCAGGTACAACACGATGCCTGGGACTTTCATCAGCTGTGGGCGAATCCGGTCGATGAACTGGCTCGCGGACACGTCACGGTCGCCGCGTTTTTTCAACGAAATCCAGAACCGTCCGTTGGCGATGGTTTGGTTGCTGCCCGAAACGCCGACTGAGTGGGAGAACGTCTCGACGGCAGGATCGGCGGCGACGATTTCGGCCATCGCCAGGTGTTTTTTCACCATGTCGCCGTAGGAAATGTCCGCCGCCGCTTCGGTGGTACCGAGGACGAAACCGGTGTCCTGCACCGGGAAGAAACCCTTCGGAATAAAAATGTACCCGGCGACCGCCAGGCCGAGGGACAGGCCGAACACACCGATCATCAATTTCTGATGGGCGAGGGCGCGGCGCAGGCCTTTCTCGTACAGCGCCAGCAAGCGTTCGCCAAAACCCGGTTTGTCGTGGGCGTGATGCACCGGCGCGCGCATGAACAGCGCGGCCAGGGTCGGCGCCAGCGTCAGGGACACCACCACGGAAATCATGATGGTCGAGGTGGCGGTCAGGGCGAATTCCTTGAACAACCGCCCGACCACGCCACCCATGAACAGCAGCGGAATGAACGCCGCCACCAGCGAGAAGCTGATCGAAACCACGGTAAAACCGATCTCGCCGGCACCCTTGATCGCCGCCTCGCGCATACCGTCGCCGGCCTCCAGGTGACGGTGAATGTTTTCCACCACCACAATTGCATCATCCACCACAAACCCGACGGACACCACGATCGCCACCAGCGTCAGGTTATTCAGGCTGAAGCCCATGATGTACATCAGGGCAAAACTGGCGATCAACGACACACCGAGCACCGACGCCACGATCAGGGTCGCCGACAACTGCCGCAGGAACAGCGCCATCACCGCCACCACCAGCAGGATCGCGATCAGCAGGGTGACTTCCACTTCATGCAACGACGCGCGGATGGTCTGGGTGCGATCGACCAACACCTTGACCTGCACCGAGGCCGGCAGCATGGCCGTCAGCGTGGGCAGGGCCGCCTGGATACGATCGACGGTCGCGACGATGTTGGCTCCCGGTTGCCGGAAAATCACCAGGTTCACCCCCGGCTGACCATCCGCCCAGGCCTGGATGTAGGCGTCTTCCGAACCGTTGACGACTTTGGCTACATCCTTGAGATGAACCGGTGCGCCGTCCTTGTAGGAAACAATCAGCTGACCGTATTCCTGCGGGTGGAACAATTGGTCGTTGGTGGACAAGGTCGAAATGCTTGACTCGCCGTACAACGCACCTTTGGCCAGGTTGAGGCTGGTTTGCTGGATCGCCAGGCGAATGTCCGCCAGGGTCAGGCCAATGGCGGCGAGTTTATCCGCCGACGCCTGCACGCGGATTGCCGGACGTTGCTGACCGGTGATGTTGATATTGCCTACGCCATCGATCTGGCTGATCTGACGGGCGAGCAGGGTTTCCACCAGGTCACTGACTTCGGTGCCGGGCATTTGCGGTGAGTTGATGCTGAGGATCAGCACCGGGCTGTCGGCCGGGTTGACCTTCCGCCAGTTCGGCAGGTTCGGCATGTCTTTGGGCAGTTTGCCGGCGGCGGTGTTGATCGCGGCCTGGACTTCCTGCGCGGCGGTGTCGATGCTTTTGTCGAGGGTGAATTGCAGGGTCAGAATGGTCGAGCCCAGGGCGCTGCTCGAGGTCATCTGGGTCACGCCGGGGATGGCGCTGAATTGCACTTCAAGCGGCGTGGCCACCGACGAGGCCATGGTTTCGGGGTTAGCGCCGGGCAGTTGCGCAGCCACCTGGATGGTCGGGAATTCCGCTTCTGGCAATGGCGCAATCGGCAGTCGCGGGAAGGCGATGACACCGAGCAGCACCAAGGCAAAAGTCAGCAGGACCGTTGCCACCGGATGATCGATGCACCACGCGGAAACCGAGCCATGGCCCTTCATGGTTTCGGCTCCGATTGCACCACTTGTGGTGGGTCGGTCACTACCTGCACGGTCGAACCAGGTTTGAGCCGCGACTGGCCGTCGCTGACCAGCACATCGCCCGGTTTAACGCCTTTGATGATGTCCTGGCCGCTACCTTGATAAACCATCTGCACCTGAACGGCTTCGACCTTGTCGCCATTGACCCGGTAGACGAAATGTTGATCGAGGCCACGTTGTACGACGGTGGGCGGCACCACCAGCGCATTTTTATCCAGCGCTGTCTGAATCTTTACCGTTACCAGTAGGCCCGGCCAGAGTTTCTGTGCAGGGTTGGCGAATTCGGCCTTGGCGCGGATGGTCCCGGTGTTGGCGTTGATCTGGTTGTCGATCAGGGTCAGGTGGCCTTCGCCCAGCAGGTTGCCGGTTTCGCCGTCGGTGTCGGCGCCGATGTAAGCCTTGACCGGCGTTTGCTGTGGATCGTTGATCAGGCCTTGCAGGGTCGGCAGCATTTGTTGCGGCAGGGAAAACTCCACGGCAATCGGGTCGATCTGGGTCACTGTGAACAAGCCTTGGGTGTCAGTCATGCGCAGGAAGTTGCCTTCATCCACTGTGCGAATACCGACGCGACCGGTGACCGGGGAGCGAATCTGTGTGTAGGAAAGCTGCACCAGAGCGGCGTCGATCGATGCCTGATTGCCTTGGGCGGTGGCTTTGAGTTGGTTGACCAGCGCTTGTTGCTGGTCATAGGTCTGCTTGGACACGCCGTCATCGACGCTCAGCAGTTTGTAGCGCTTGAGGTTGACCTGTGCCACTTGCAGTTGCGCCTGGCTTTCGCCCAGTTGCGCCCGGGCCTGATCGAGGCTGGCGCGGATCGAGCGGTCGTCGATGGTGGCCAGCAAATCACCTTTGTTCACAAGTTGGCCTTCCTTGACCAGCAGCTTGGTGAGGATGCCGTCGATCTGCGGACGTACGACCACGCTGTGCAACGACAGCACCGAGCCGATGCCGCTGATGTAGCGGGGCACGTCTTTTTCGGCGACGCTGACCACTCGCACGGGGATGGCGGTGGAGGTGGCCAGTTTGGTCGTGGCGGGTTTGGCGGCGTACCACACGCCCAGCGCTGCCAGGACGATCAGAAGGGCGGCGAACAGGGCGGTTTTTTTCTGAATTCGCATGCGAGTGGGGCGCCGGGCAGAGTGGTCGGAGTTTTGTCAGGTTTATACCTTCCTTTATAAACCTGTTCGCCCGTCAGGAGAGTGACTGGTAACTGACGGCGCTGTCAGTTTTGGCCGGAATCTTGATCTTGGCGGCCTTATAGCCGACCAGGTTCTTGTTGATTGAGTACATATCCATTTCTGCGGTAAGGGGCGGGTGTACGCCGCTCTACTGTGGGAGCGGGCTTGCTCGCGAAGGCGGCCTGACAGCCGACCAATCTATCGCGGGTGTACGCAACCCCCCGTAGGAGCTGCCGAAGGCTGCGATCTTTTGACGTTGATTTTCAAGATCAAAAGATCGCAGCCTCGTTTCACTCGACAGCTCCTACAGTCATCCGTGTCAGACGAGAATTCGGTGTCAGACGCGGGATTGATCGTTCCCACGCTCCAGCGTGGGAATGCCGCCAGGGACGCTCCGCGTTACGCTTTTGAATGTTTAACGGATGTGTCGAAACATGGAACTTTCCCACGCATTTTTCAGGTTGTCCGTCGGAAGCAGGCTCTCTAGTCTTTGGCTGTCGCTGCACATTCAGCGACCGGGCGTGAGATCCCCGAAACGAGTAGGCGAAAGCCTCACGACCATAACGGCAAGTGATGGCTCCAATTGAGATTAGGAGCTACAAATGGAAAACGATAATTCTGATTCGAAGTTCAACAAAACCAACCCAAACGCCGAAGCCTCGCGCACCGAAGAATTACTCAAAGACCGCGAAGCCATAAAACGCGCCCTCGACTACTACCTCGATCCCCCGGCGCAATACACCGAAAAACCCCGTCGCCCCAGCACCATGTTCATGGTCGCCCCGGGTGCAGGCACCGAAAGCCTGCTGGCCCACGCCTACGAATCGTTGGCCTCAGCGAGTGTCCTGGCCACCGATTTCGCCAACAATCTGATCGGCCCGCAGCGTCATACGGCGTTGGCAATTCAGCAGGTCATCATGCTGGCAGAGCTGGCGGTGAACCGGGCGCTGGATAACGTCGATCCGGCGTAGGCCGCGTTATCGTTCATCGCGAGCAGGCTCGCTCCCACAGGATTTGTGTCGTACGCAGATTTTGTATATGACCGCTCCACTTGTGGGAGCGGGCTTGCCCGCGATGACGGCGGCACATCCAACGTCCCTGTGACTGACACACCGCTATCGCGGGCAAGCCTCGCTCCCACAGGGATTATTGTTGTTCACGGATTCAGTGCACGACACAATGCGCCTGTAGGAGCGAGGCTTGCCCGCGAAAGCGGTTGGTCAGTCAACCAAAACCCGACTGACCAACTGCAGCTTGCGGCTCCCGACACAGGTATACTGCCGCCTTTCGCGGCTCGCCTACCGGGCCCGACTCTTTGAGCATCACCCGGAGCTTTCATGACTTCCCCGACACAACCGCCGGTTGCCGACGCTTTGAGCGACGACCAGGCAGACCTGCCAGACAGCGTCGACTCCAGCGCAGACAGCGAAACCAAAGCGGCGATTCCAGCGTTCAAGTTTCCGTTCAAGCCGGGTGAATTGGCCGCGGCGAAGAATGCCAGCCAGCCTTGGTACAAGAACGGCGCCAAGAATGGTCACACCAAGACCCCGGGTGCAGCGCCTCCTGGCACTCGTCGTTCGATGGGTAAGCGCTGAGTCTTTACCTCTGCGGTGCCTGATCTGCCGTCTTCGCGAGCAAGCCCGCTCCCACAGTAGTTCATCGTCGTTCACAGATTCGGTGTACGACACAAATCCACTGTGGGAGCGGGCTTGCTCGCGAAAGGGCCAGCACAAACACCACAGATCTTGGGCTCAGGCCGCCCGCAACGAAATAAACGCATAGTTCAGCGGCGCTTCAGTCGCCACTTGCGCCCCGGCTGCCAGCACTTGCCCGACGATATCATCGCCCGACACATGAAAGACCCATTCACCGCCTGACCCCGCCAACGGCTGTTGCGCCACCTGATCAATGACCACGGCAAACGCCGTCATGTCCGGCAGATAAGCGGTAAAGCCATCCCCCTTCAGCGCAGTCGTCCGAATCCCCAATAACGCGCAAATCGCTTCCTTGGCCTGAATCTCATCGCGATCCGCCTGACGCGAGCGCTGGATCAATCCTGCCAGTTCCTGATCCACCAGCTCACCCCCGATGATCAAATCCGGCCCTGTTTCCCAGGACTCGGGTGGGCATTCTTTGATCGCCGGGTTGAGCGGGATGTGCGGATTGATTTCCATCGGGTAGATGCGGCACACCAGCGGTCGGCGTTGGTAGATGCGGCAGAGGTTGTCTTCGTCAAGATTCCGGCAGGGACCGACGTTGTACGCGGCAAAGGTGATCGCCACATGCGCCTCGCAGGCGCCGCTTCGAACCACCACCGAACGGCGTTCGGCATGTTCGCGTTGCTGCATGGGCAGGCCCAGGCCATTGGCGAGGAAGGCCTCCACCAGCACGATCACCTGACCGCCATCGGCCGCCCACATCCGGGCTTCGGCCAGTGTCAGGGGCACGTGGTGGTCGTTGCAGCATTTGCCACAACCTACGCAGGAAAACGTTGTATTCATCTAACGGCCAGTCACCTGTGGGGGCATGAAATGGCGACAAAAAGCCACCGCAAAGGCCTGTGCCGAAGCAAGTTATGCGCCATTCACTGCGCTTTTGCTGTTGGGCGGATGGAGTCCCACTCGGTCACGTAGGCGGTTTTGCTTTTCTTGTTGTAGAGGCACAGCTCGATGCCTTGCTGGCCTTTCATGTGTTTTTGCGGGTACTGGCCTTGCAGCAGGAGCGCGGTGTAACCGACCCGGTCATCGAACTGCGCGGCGTTGCCGACGGGTTTGACGTTTTTCAGGCCGCTGGTTTTGGTGCAACTGGCGAGCACGGCTTTGTCGTAGGCGGCCCAGGCGTCGGGGCTGGAGGCATGGGCTTGGGTGGCGAGGGCGGTGAGGCAGAGGAAGGTCAGGGTGATGGCTTTCATGGTTTGGGCATCCTTGGCGTGTAGTGGCCGAGGTCGGAGTATGCCTGATGGTTTTGGGTGGTTGTGCGGGCCTCTTCGCGGGCAAGCCACGCTCCCACAGGGATCACCTAAATCCTGTGGGAGCGTGGCTTGCCCGCGAAGGTGGTGTCAGGTTGGAACCGGCTCCCGGCGGACCACATACATCCCGGCACTTTCATACAAACGCTGAGCCCGAAGGTTGTTTTCCAGCACCTTCAAATCCACAAAACCTTCGCGGCGTTGCTGAAACACGTTGAATGCATTCAGCAGCAGCGCACGGCCAAGTCCGAGGCCTTGAGCGCGCGGATGCACCACCAGGCTCTTGATGTAGGCACTGGTCCAGCACTGAGCGACGCCGACGATGCCTTCGGCGTCGAACGCGATGAAGCACAGGGACGGATCGTATTCAGGATCGGTTTCGAAGCGCCGTTGCCAGACTTCCAGCGCCGGTACGCGACCGCTACCTTCCAGATAGCCCAGCATCATCAAGTGATGAACGTCTTCGGCAAGTTCAGGGCGGTAGTCGGTCAACTCAATGCCATTTGGCCAAGTAAAAGGCGGCACATCCTCAGCGAGGTTGCGCCGCATCAGAAAACAAAAAACCTCAGCCACAACTCAGTGACCTTGTTCGGCGACGGCCCTGGCCGCCGCGATCAGGCATTTGGTCAGTTCCGGCGAAGAGAATTTGGTCAGCACCGCGTTAGCCCCGGCCAGTCGCGCTTTCTCGCTGTTCATGGCGCTGTCCAGCGAGGTGTGCAGCAATACATAGAGGTGTGAGAAGTCCGGCGTTTCGCGCAATGTGCGGGTGAGGGCATAGCCGTCCATTTCCGACATTTCGATGTCCGAGACGATCAGGTTGATCTGCTGGGCAGTGCCTTGCAGGTCCAGCAGGCAGTCGATGGCTTCCTTGGCGCTGCGTGCGGTGTGGCATTGCAGGCCGAGGTTGCGCAGGGTGTGTACCGATTGTTGCAGGGCGACCTGGCTGTCATCGACCACCAGGATTCGCGCATTGCCGAGTACTTCGGCGTCTTCCATGCTCAGTTCGGTCGGGGCTGTTTCGATCTGCGCCGGAGCGATGCCGTGGATGACCTTTTCGATGTCCAGCACTTGCACCAGCGTGCCGTCGACCGAGGTCACGCCGGTGATGTACGAGCGCACGCCGCCGGAGCCGAAGGGTGGTGGACGGATGTCGGTGGTCAGGCAATGGACGATCTTGCTCACCGCCTGAACGTGCAGGCCCTGCTTGGAACGGCTGACGTCGGTGACGATCAGGCAGCCACCGTTCGGGTCTTCCAGCGGTCGCTCACCGATGGCGCGGCTCAGGTCGATCACGGACAACGATGCACCGCGCAGGGTGGCGATGCCTTTGACGTGGGGGTGCGACTCCGGCAGCTTGGTCAGCGGCGGGCACGGGATGATTTCGCTGACTTTCAGCAGGTTGATCGCCATCAGCTTGCCGCTGCGCAAGGTAAACAGCAGAAGCGAAAGTGAATCTGCGCGGGCTTTGTTGGAAGACATAAAAACCTTCTGTGGAGAAAGGTGATGGGCGATTGTGAAGATCGCCAACAGCTATCGATGCCGGGTTATCGACTTGTTGGGGGCAGGCTTTAGTGCCAATGAATGTTGGGTAGATCAAAAGATCGCAGCCTCGCTTCGCTCGACAGCTCCTACAAGGGATTGGCGTAAACCTGTAGGAGCTGCCGAAGGCTGCGATCTTGGCTTATTTCATGCCAAGCCGCTTGGCCATCCGTCCAAGGTTCGCCCGATCCAGACCCAGCTCCCGCGCCGCGCCGGCCCAGTTGTTCTGGTGCCGTTCCAGGCAAGCGCTGATCAGTTGGCGCTGATAATGTTCGGTGGCTTCACGCAAATCCCCTGAAACCAACACCGCCGCCGGCGCAGCATCCACCGGTTCTGGCGCGGGTTCAACACTGCCATTGGGCAAGTCGAGATCTGCCGCGCTCAAGCTGAGAATCTTCGGCCGTTGTTTGCAGTTGCCCAAGGCCTTCAGCGCACTACGACCAATCAAATGCTCCAGCTCCCGCACGTTCCCCGGCCAGTCATACGCCAACAATGCCGCTTGCGCATCGCTGGTCAGGCGCAGGCTGTTGAGGCCCATGCGTGAGCGGTTTTGTTCCAGGAAGTAGCCACTGAGCAACAGCACATCTCGCCCGCGATCGCGCAGTGCGGGCACCAGCAACGGGTAAACGCTCAGGCGATGATAGAAGTCGGCACGGTAGCGACCGCTGCGCACTTCTTCGGCCAGGTCGCGGTTGGTCGCTGCGATCAATCGCACGTCGACCTGATGCTCCTTGTCTGAGCCCAAGCGTTGCAGTTGACCACTCTGCAGCACCCTCAATAATTTGGCTTGCACCGTCAGCGACAGTTCGCCCACTTCATCGAGAAACAACGTGCCGCCATTGGCCAGTTCGAACTTGCCGCGCCGATCATTCGTCGCGCCGGTGAAAGCACCGCGCACATGGCCGAACAATTCGCTCTCCACCAGTGTGTCTGGCAGAGCGGCGCAATTGAGGCTGATGATCGGTTTGTCGGCCCGTGGGGATGCCGCGTGGATGGCTTGGGCCACCAGCTCTTTACCGACTCCGGTTTCGCCGGTGATCAGCACCGTCAGGTCGCTGCCGCCCACCAGGCTGATCTCTTCCACCAGTCGTTTGTAAGTCTTGCTCTGGCCGATCATTTCGCGGTTCTGCTGGCCGCTGGCCTGACGGTAAACCTCGGCGCGCTGATGTTCGTCCTCGACGCGATTGGCCAGCCGCTCGATGCGCTCGGCGGCGTTGACCGTGGCCGCGGCGAGGCTGGCGAAGGCTTGCAGGGCGTCCAGTTCGATCGGTTCGAAACGTTCCGGGTCGAGCGCATCGAGGGTCAGCAAACCCCACGGACGCTCGTCGATAAACAGTGGGCAGCCCATGCAGTCGTGGACTTCCAGGTGATCGTGAAGACCATCGACCAGACCGTCATAAGGGTCGGGCAAATCGCTGTCGGCGGCGAAGCGAGTCGGGCCGGGACTGCTGAGCAGTGCTTCGAAGCGTGGGTGTTCGCTGACCTTGAAACGTCGGCCGAGGGTGTCGGTGCTCAACCCGTTCACGGCCAGCGGCACCAGCCATTCGCCATCGAGTCGCAGCAGGGCCGCGGCGTCGCAAGGGAGCAGGGCGCGCATGGCTTCGAGCAGGCGTCGGTAGCGCTCGCCTTCGGGCAATTCGCGGGACAGGTCGGAGACCAGGGGCAGCAGGGTCGTGAGCAATAATTTTGCAGTCATAATGACTCCGTATAGTCGGTATGACTATAAAGCCTTGTGTGTCGATATGACTACTGTGTTTTTAATTTACTGATTTATAAGGATTTAATTGTTGGCATGGAAACTGATACGTAAAGGTTATTCATATAAAGCCCAGGGGTTGCTCTTATGCTTAGCGTTCAAGACCGTGCCATCGTCAAGTCCACCGTGCCGTTGCTGGAAAGCGGCGGCGAAGCGTTGATCACTCACTTCTACCGCATGATGCTCTCCGAATATCCGGAAGTGCGCCCGTTGTTCAACCAGGCCCACCAGGCCAGCGGCGATCAGCCTCGCGCCTTGGCCAACGGTGTATTGATGTATGCGCGGCACATCGACCAGCTCGATCAGTTGGGCGACCTGGTGGCCAAGATCATCAACAAGCATGTGGCGCTGCAAATTCTTCCGGAACACTACCCCATTGTCGGCAGCTGCCTGTTGCGCGCGATCTCCGAAGTACTGGGCGAAGAGATTGCCACGCCTGAAGTGATGAGTGCCTGGGGCGCGGCCTACGGTCAATTGGCCGAGATCCTGATCGGCGCCGAAGCCAGCATCTACGACCAAAAAGCGCAGGCGCCGGGCGGCTGGCGTGGCGCGCGGGAATTCATCGTGGCGGCCAAGGTCGAGGAGAGCGCGGAAATCACCTCGTTCTACTTCGAACCGGCGGACAAGGGGCCGATTCTCGCGGCAGAGCCTGGCCAGTACATCGGCATGAAACTGATCCTCGATGGCGAAGAAATTCGACGTAACTATTCGCTGTCGGCGCTGGCTAACAAGGGCCAATACCGCATCAGCGTCAAGCGTGAAACCGGCGGCCGCGCTTCCAACCATTTGCACGATCAACTGCACGTCGGCGCGAGCATCCTGCTGTTCCCGCCAGCGGGCGATTTCACCCTGACCGCCAGCGACAAACCGCTGGTGCTGATCAGTGGCGGCGTCGGCATCACCCCGACGCTGGCGATGCTCGAAGCGGCGCTGGCGACCGAGCGGCCGGTGCACTTTATTCACTGCGCGCGCAACGGTAGCGTGCATGCTTTCCGTGACTGGATCGATGGCCTGGCCGAGCGTCATCCGCAGCTCAAGCGTTTTTATTGCTATGCCGAAGACGATGGCGTCAGCCCGGCGGCGGACAAGGTTGGCCTGTTGAGCCAGGCGCAACTTGGCGAGTGGTTGCCGGAACAGCGCGATGTGGATGCGTACTTCCTGGGGCCTAAAGGCTTCATGGCCGCGATCAAGCGTCACCTCAAGGCCTTGGGTGTGCCAGAGAAGCAGAGCCGTTACGAGTTCTTCGGGCCGGCTGCGGCGCTCGAATAACTGTTTGCGGTAATTCCTGAGGGCCGGGTTGGTGTTTCGCTTGTTAGCGAAGCACCGACCCGGCCTTTTTTACATTTGGCTAGCACCCGACCAGAGGCCGGGTATGAGGCTGCCTACCTGATTGACGGAAAATACATAAAAGTCCAGTATGGAATTCCAAGTACAAAAAAGGCATTTCCCCCGTTTCAGTTTTTTCTTCTGTCTTGCCAAACCAACAACAACCCGCGAGAGAACGAATATGAAGAAATTCCCCCTCATCACCGGTCTGGCCTTGAGCCTGTTGGCGTGCAGTAGCGTGTTCGCCGCCGAGAAAAACCTGCGCATCGGCATCGAAGCGGCCTATCCGCCGTTCGCGTCCAAAACCCAGGAAGGCAAAATAGTCGGTTTCGACTACGACATCGGCAATGCCCTGTGCGCGCAGATGAAGGTCAAGTGTGAGTGGGTCGAAGGCGAGTTCGACGGTCTGATTCCTTCCCTGAAGGTGAAGAAAATCGACATGGCGCTATCGTCCATGACGATCAACGAAGACCGTAAGAAATCGGTGGATTTCACTCATAAGTATTACTTCACCTCATCGCGTCTGGTGATGAAGGATGGCGCCGTAGTGGATGACCAGTACGCCAGCCTCAAGGGCAAGAATATCGGCGTGCAGCGCGCAACCACCACCGACCGTTACGCCACCGAGGTTTTCGAACCCAAGGGCATCAACGTCAAGCGCTACGGCAACAACGAAGAAATCTACATGGATCTGGCAGCCGGTCGTCTCGATGCGATTTTTGCCGATACCATTCCATTGAATGACTTTCTGTCGATGCCTCGTGGCAAAGGCTACGCGTTTGTCGGGCCGGAACTCAAGGATCCGAAATACGTGGGCGAGGGCGCCGGCATTGCCGTGCGCAAGGGCAATACGCAGTTGGTGGCGGATCTGAACAAGGCGATCGACGAGATTCGCGCCAATGGCGAGTATCAGAAGATTTCGCAGAAGTATTTCAAGTCGGATATTTACGGCGATTGATTAATCGCCATCGCGGGCAAGCCCGCTCCCACAGGTTCTGCGGTGTATTTTGTGCACGACACGGACACTGTGGGAGCGGGCTTGCCCGCGATGAGGCCGGAACAGTCACTACAAATTTTTAGCCCTTCAATTCCTTCAAATGCTTGTACACCGTCGCCCGCCCCATGTTCAGCACATTGGCCACATAGTTGGAGGCGCTTTTGCCTTTGAAGGCGCCTTCGGCGTGCAGCGCCAGCACCAGTTCGCGTTTGTGGTCGCGGGTCAGCACGTTCAGGCTCAACTGACGTTCGCGCAACCAGGCGTGCAGAAAGGTGTTGATCCGTTCCTGCCAGTCATCGCGAAACAGTGAGTCCGGTTGCGGGATCAGCTTGGTCGGCGACAGGAACAAATCCAGCGCCGCTTTCGCGTTCTCGAACAGCGAGATATTCAGGTTGATGCACAGCACCGCCAGCGGACGACCCTCGCTGTCGCGCAGCACGCTGCTGAGGCTGCGAATTTTCTGGCCGTCCCAGTTGAGCTTTTCGTACGGCCCGATGTTTCGTTCGCTGACCTCTTCGCTGAGCATGTCTTCCAGCGAGGAGTCGTCGCCGATTTCCCGTTTGGACAGGTTGTTGGCGATGTAATCGACCTTTTGCGTGCGCAGGTCGTGCAGCACCACCTCGGCGTGGGGGAAGAACAACGTGGCGATCGCATCGGCAATCGCGCGGAAGTTGTCCATGGACGTAGCGTCCAGGGCCGAGTCTTTTTCAGGTGCGTTCATACAGTGGAACTCCAGGCAGCGTCAGCGCCCCGTTAAAAAGGGGGCGCTGGAAGTTTGCCGCAATCGTGTGGACACGTCACCTGAGGGGAGGATCAGCCCAAGCGGGCGGGGGAGAGCATCTCGGCGTCCAGGCCGAAACGGGTGAGTTGCTCGGGCAAGGCTTCACCGCGTACCAGTGCAGCGCTGGCCTGGCCCATGGCCGGTGACGTCTGGATGCCGTAGCCGCCTTGCGCCGCGACCCAGAACAACCCCGGCACCTGCTGATCGAAGCCGGACAGCAAATCCCCGTCACGCACGAAACTGCGCAGGCCGGCCCAGGTGCGGGTCGGGCGGCGGATGGTCAGGGTGGTGGCTTCTTCGATCTGGTAAATACCCATGGCGATGTCCAGCTCTTCGGGCTGCACGTCGTGCGGTTCTACCGGGTCGGCGTTGGCCGGTGAACCGAGGAACATGCCGGCGTCGGGCTTCATGTAGAACGACTCATCAAGGCTGACCAGCATTGGCCAGTCATGGATATCCAGGCCCTCGGGGCCGGCAAAGATAAAGGCTGCCCGGCGCTTGGGTTGCAAACCCAGCGGTTTAGCGCCGGCCAGTTCGCCAATCTTGTCGGCCCAGGCACCGGCGGCATTGATGATGATCGGGGCGCTGAAGGTCTGAGTGTTGGTTTGAACCTGCCACAACCCAGCGGCATCACGGCTCAGACTCAGCACTTCGCTATCGGTATGGACCTCGCCTTTATTGCGCCGGATACCGCGCAGATAGCCCTGGTGCAGAGCGTCGGTATCGATGTCGCTGGCGGTCGGGTCGTAGATCGCGCCATGGACTTTTTCCGGACGCAGGATCGGCAGGCGCGCACAGGCTTCGCTGGCGCTGAGCAATTGCATTTCCGGCACCGTGGCTTTGGCGCTCAGGTATTGATTGTTCAATTCGGCCGGATCGCCGGTGAAGTCGACGGTCATCTCGCCGCGCGGGGTCAGCAATGGGTGTTCGCAGAAACCGGGCGGCGGCGCGTCGAAGAAGTCGCGGCTGGCCTGGGTCAATGCCCGAGCCTGCGGTGTGCCGTAGGCGGCGGTGAACAGCGCCGCCGAGCGTCCGGTGGAGTGATAGGCCGGATGGGATTCGCGTTCGAGCACAATCACCCGCCCGTGCTGCGACAGCCAGAAACCGGTGGAAGCGCCGGCAATTCCGCCGCCGATGATGATGAAATCTGCCTGGCTCATGAACGTCTCCTGTGGGGGCGCAAATGCCGAAATTGTTAGAGATCCTCTGTAGGAGCTGCCGAGTGAAACGAGGCTGCGATCTTTTGACTTTGCTTTTTAAAGGCAAGATCAAAAGATCGCAGCCTTCGGCAGCTCCTACAGGGGTTTGTGGTGTTAGCGCTGTAGTTGGTAAAGGGCATTGGCCAGTGCGATGTCTTCCAGGCCCAGGCCGATGGAGCGGAAGAACACCGTGCGATCGTATTCGGGGCGCTGGACTTTTTCGCTGAGCAAGTCGGGCAGGTCGCCGACAATCGAACGCTTGTCCCAGCCATGCTGCTCACCGGCGATCAGCATTTCACCGGCCGAGCCCGGGGTGGTTTGACGATAGTCACAGAACACCTGCATGTCATTGAGGCTCTGCGGCGGCACTTCATGGGCGCGTGGGGCGTTAGTGCTGATGGAGGTGATCAGCGCCGGTTTGCTTAAGTTCGACGGGTCGATCACCGGGCCGGCGGACGAGGTGCAGAGCATGATCACGTCGGCATCCTGAATCGCAGCTTCGCAACTGTCGGCGAGGGTCAGCCGTGGATCGAGGCTTTTGAGCTGTGCCAGCGCTTCGGGGCTCTTGCCATTCAGGCTCGGCGAATAAAGGCTGATGCTTTGCCAGTCCCGCAGGTCCTTGACGTAGTGCAGGTGCGCCTGAGCCACCTTGCCGCTGCCGATGATCGCCAGACGTTGGGCCTTCAACGGCGCGAGGGCATCGACCGCCACCGCCGTCGTCGCGGCGGTGCGAGCCGTGGTCAATTCACCGGCATCGCAGAGCAGCAGCGGCTGGCCGGTCTGCATCGACATCAGCAGCGTCCAGGCGGTTACCAGCGGGCCTTGCTCGCGCACGATGTAAGGCGAGGTCTTGACGCCATATACCCCGTCCTCGGCCAGCACACCCAGGTAGTTGATGAAGTCCCCGGCACCCTGCGGGAATTCCACCAGCTGTTGCGCCGGTTGCACGGCTTGTCCGGCGGCCAGGTCGCGGAACAGCTTACGCAGGATCTGCGGCACATCAACTTGTGCCAGCAGTTCGCGGGCTTGAGGTTGGGTGATCACGTAAGGCGTGCTGGGCATGGTCGGCTCCGGGCGCTAGAAGTAAACTAATTTGTCCATTATGGACTTTTAGTTGTCTCTAGCAAGTCCTGTTGAAAAAAGCCGGACGAAAAAAAAGCGCAGTCCGTTGCCGGCTGCGCCTCTTTCTGAATGGCCCGAGTTACGGGCGCTTGCGCTCAACCGCCCGCAGCAGATGCGTCGGTGGCGTTTCACAACTGATCTTGCGACCCAGCAGCGCCTCGATGGACGGTAGCTGGTAGGAGTCGTCTTCACCGGCAAAGCTGATGGACACGCCATCCGCGCCGGCACGGCCAGTACGACCGATGCGGTGCACGTAGTCGTCCGGGACTTCCGGCAGGGTGAAGTTGATCACGTGGCTGATGCCGTCGATGTGAATGCCGCGACCGGCAACATCGGTGGCCACCAGCACGCGGATCTTGCCTTCGCGGAAACCTTCCAGGGTCTTGATACGCTTGTGCTGCGGCACATCGCCAGACAGTTGCGCCGCGTTGACGCCATCGCGTACCAGGCGTTCTTCGATGCGCCGCACTTCGTCCTTGCGGTTGGCGAAGACCATCACCCGCTCCCAGCCGTTATCGTTGACCAAGTTGTAGAGCAATTTGTATTTGTCGGCACCGGCCACCGCGTAGATGTGTTGCTCGACGTTTTCGCTGGCCACGTTCTGCGCTTCGATCTCGACGATCGACGGGTCGGTGGTCCATTGCTTGGCGAGGTTCATCACGTCTTCGGTGAAGGTTGCGGAGAACAGCAGCGTCTGACGCTCGTTCTTCGGCGGAGTCTGGCGAATGATCTGACGCACTTGTGGGATGAAACCCATGTCGAGCATCCGGTCGGCTTCGTCCAGCACCATCACTTCGACCATGTCCAGGTGCACATCGCCGCGCTGGTTGAAGTCGAGCAAGCGGCCCGGAGTGGCCACCAGGATGTCGCAGTGACGGGCTTCGAGGTGCTTGAGTTGCTTGTCGAAGTCCATGCCGCCGACAAATGTCATGACGTTGAGGCCGGTGTACTTGGTCAGGTCGGCTGCGTCCTTGGCGATCTGCACCACCAGTTCCCGGGTCGGGGCGATGATCAGTGCCCGCGGTTCACCCATGTAGCGCTCTTTGGGCGGCGGGGTTTGCAGCAGCTGAGTGATGATCGAAATCAGGAAGGCAGCGGTTTTGCCGGTGCCGGTCTGGGCGCGACCGATGGCGTCTTTGCCCGCGAGGGTGAAGCCAAGCACCTGCGCCTGGATCGGCGTGCAATACGGAAAGCCCAGGTCCTGAATGGCGTGCATCAGTTCGGGGGCGAGTTTGAAATCGTGGAAGCGGGTTTTGCCTTCCTGGGGTTCGACGACGAAGTCTTCGAGTTTCCAGGGAATAACCGGCGCTTTTGGCTTTGGTTCGCGACGCGGTTTTGCCGGTTTCGGGGCTTCGCTGCGCGGCTGCTCAGAGGCGATGGCCGGGGCTGCGGGGGCGGTCGGTGTGGTCACCGGCTCGTGTTTCGGTGCCGCTACGGTTGCGGTCCGGCCAGGCTGATTACCGTCGGTGCGGTGGCTGGGAGTATGAGAAGGAGCGCTGGAGACTGGCGCGAGCTGCTCAGTCTCGCTTTTACCGAACATTTTCTTGAGTGCTTTGAGCACGGTCATCTCATCAATTGATTAAGGAATATACGCCGGCCAGTGTAATGCAAGAATCGGGCGCGGCGTAGTGGGATGGATCAATGGGTAGCTTTTAGCGCAAACGCTCGGCGAGCCAGACGCCAATGTCGCGGATTTCTTCGGGTAACACTTCGTGGCCCATTGGGTATTCCTGCCATGTCACGGTGACACCATGTTGCTTTAAATACTCGTACGCGGTCCGGCCCATGGAGTTTTGAACCACGTCATCGTACTGGCCGTGCAATGACAGCACCGGAATGCGTTGCTGGCTGGCGGAAAGCTCCAGTTCATCGCTGAATGTCGGCGCATAAGTAGAGAGCGCTAGTACGCCACCCAGCGGTCCCTGCCATTTCAAAAAGGCCGTGTGCAACACCACGGCGCCGCCTTGGGAAAAACCGGCGAGAAAGATGCGCGAGGCGTCTATTCCGCTGGCCTTCTGCTCTTCGATCAAATCAAAGACCCGTTGCGCGGACGCTTCCAGCTGCTCTCGGCTGATCGCGCGCGCCGGGCTCATGGCCAATATGTCGTACCAGCTCGGCATTTCGTAGCCACCGTTAATAGTCACGGCGCGAGTCGGTGCCTGGGGCAGGACGAAGCGAGTGGTCAACAGGATTTCCTGCAGCGCTTCAGCCACCGGCAGGAAGTCGTAGCGGTCGGCGCCCAGCCCGTGCAGCCAGATAACGCAGGCATCTGCGGGCTTTACGGGTTGCAGAATCAAGGGCTCGGTCATGGGTGCTCCATATGTGTGCGTGCGTTCTCATTTAAGTGCGAGCTCTGAGTGCGCGTCTGGTTGATCAGTTAAGAAGATGTCGCAAGGCTGAAAGTTTTGCTATTGACCTGTCGCTTAATCGCTTTAGCGAGCGGTCTGGTACGGGGTTTGCTATGGGGAAAGCTGTGCAACCAATCTCATGCCTGGCGGTAACACTATCAGTGTACGGCTGGTCGTGGGATAGCAAAGAATCCGGTGATGGATGTTCGCCAGTGGCCGCTACGGGCTTCGCGAACGTGAAAGGGCTACAGCCCGTTCGGCCGATTGGTGAGAAGGGAGTTATCCATGATGTGGATTTTCTCCTACTAGACTCATGGCGATGGTCCTTACGTCGGTTGACCCTAAAAAAAGCCAACAAGGGTCAGCAACGCCTCAAAAGGGTGCGACAGGGCTCAAGCTCCGACACAACAAGAGCAAAACTGGAGGTTTGAATGAAGATGTTGAAATCCACCCTGGCCGTCGTGACTGCAGCCGCAGTGCTCGGTGTCAGTGGGTTCGCTCAGGCGGGTGCAACCCTGGATGCAGTACAGAAGAAAGGTTTCGTACAGTGCGGTGTAAGTGACGGTTTGCCGGGTTTCTCGGTTCCGGACTCCACTGGCAAGATCGTCGGTATCGACGCTGATTTCTGCCGTGCTGTGGCCGCTGCCGTTTTCGGTGATGCGACCAAGGTCAAATTCAGCCAGTTGAACGCCAAAGAGCGCTTCACCGCGCTGCAGTCCGGTGAAATCGACATCTTGTCGCGCAACACCACCATGACCAGCTCCCGTGACGCAGGTATGGGCCTGAAATTCCCAGGCTTCATCACCTACTACGACGGCATCGGCTTCCTGGTGAACAACAAGCTGGGCGTCAAGAGCGCCAAAGAGCTGGATGGCGCGACCATCTGCATCCAGGCCGGTACTACCACTGAACTGAACGTTTCCGACTACTTCCGCGGCAACGGTCTGAAATACACCCCGATCACCTTCGACACCTCCGACGAAAGCGCCAAGTCGCTTGAATCCGGTCGTTGCGACGTGCTGACCTCCGACAAGTCCCAGTTGTTCGCCCAGCGCAGCAAGCTGGCCTCTCCGAAGGACTACGTGGTTCTACCGGAAACCATCTCCAAAGAACCGCTGGGCCCGGTCGTACGTAATGGCGACGACGAGTGGCTGGCTGTTGTGCGTTGGACTGGTTACGCCATGCTCAATGCTGAAGAAGCAGGCATCACTTCGGCGAACGTCGAAGCCGAAGCCAAAGCCACCAAGAACCCGGACGTCGCTCGTCTGCTGGGCTCTGACGGTGAGTACGGCAAAGACTTGAAAGTGAAGAAAGACTGGGTCGTCCAGATCATCAAGCAAGTCGGTAACTACGGCGAAGTGTTCGAGAAGAACCTCGGCAAGAAAACTCCGCTGGAAATCGACCGCGGGCTGAACGCTCTGTGGAACGCTGGCGGCATTCAATACGCACCACCAGTGCGCTGATGGTTCTATCACCCGGCGGGCCAACCGCCGGGTGATGTTCTGTTCCATTATTTCCGGGGCACTTCATGCAAAATTCAATCGGCGCACCAAAGCAGAGGCTCAGCCTCAGCGATCCACGAGTGCGTGCGTGGGTATTCCAGATCATCACCATTGTGGCGGTGGTCTCGCTGGGCTGGTTTCTGTTCGACAACACGCAAACCAACCTCCAGCACCGGGGCATTACCTCGGGTTTCGACTTTCTTGAGCGCAGTGCCGGTTTCGGCATCGCTCAGCACCTGATCGACTACACCGAATCGGACAGCTATGCCCGGGTGTTTGTCATCGGCCTGCTCAACACCCTGCTGGTCACCTTTATCGGTGTGATCCTGGCGACGATCCTGGGTTTCATCGTCGGTGTGTCACGGCTGTCGAAGAACTGGATCATTGCCAAGCTGGCGACGGTGTATGTAGAGGTCTTCCGTAACATTCCGCCGCTGCTGCAAATCCTGTTCTGGTACTTCGCTGTGTTCCTGACCATGCCAGGGCCGCGCAACAGCCATAACTTCGGCGACACCTTCTTTGTCAGCAGCCGCGGCCTGAACATGCCCGCAGCGTTGGCGGCGGATGGTTTCTGGCCGTTTGTGGTGAGTGTGGTCGTGGCCATCGTCGCGATCGTGCTGATGTGCCGCTGGGCCAACAAGCGTTTCGAAGCGACCGGCGTACCGTTCCACAAATTCTGGGTAGGCCTGGCGCTGTTCCTGGTGATCCCTGCGCTGTGCGCATTGATCTTCGGCGCGCCATTGCACTGGGAAATGCCGGAGCTCAAGGGCTTCAACTTCGTCGGTGGCTGGGTGCTGATCCCGGAACTGCTGGCGCTGACCCTGGCCTTGACGGTGTACACCGCGGCGTTTATCGCCGAAATCGTGCGTTCGGGCATCAAGTCAGTCAGCCACGGCCAGACCGAAGCGGCCCACTCGTTGGGGCTGCGCAACGGTCCGACCCTGCGCAAGGTGATCATCCCGCAAGCCCTGCGCGTGATCATTCCGCCGCTGACCAGCCAATACCTGAACCTGGCGAAAAACTCCTCGCTGGCGGCCGGTATCGGTTATCCGGAGATGGTGTCGTTGTTTGCCGGTACGGTGCTGAACCAGACCGGGCAGGCGATCGAAGTCATTGCCATCACCATGAGCGTGTACCTGGCGATCAGTATCAGCATTTCCTTGCTGATGAACTGGTACAACAAGCGCATTGCGCTGATCGAGCGGTAAGGAAAAGCGCATGACGACTCATACTTTCAAACCCGACATGCCACCACCGAGCAGTAGCATCGGTATCGTGGCGTGGATGCGGGCGCACATGTTCTCCAGCTGGATCAACACCCTGCTGACGCTGTTCGCGTTCTATCTGATTTACCTGATAGTTCCGCCTATCGTGAGCTGGGCGATTCTCGATGCCAACTGGGTCGGCACTACTCGCGCCGATTGCACCAAGGAGGGCGCCTGCTGGGTGTTCATCCAGCAGCGCTTTGGCCAGTTCATGTATGGCTACTACCCGGTGGACTTGCGCTGGCGCGTGGATCTGACCGTGTGGCTGGCGGTGATTGGCGTGGCGCCGCTGTTCGTCGCACGCGTTCCACACAAGGCAATCTACGGCCTGAGCTTTTTGGTGCTCTATCCGATCATTTCCTACACCTTGTTGCACGGTGGCTGGTTTGGTCTGACCGAAGTGCCGACCAGCCAGTGGGGCGGCCTGATGCTGACCCTGGTGATCGCTACCGTCGGTATCGTCGGCGCATTGCCGCTGGGTATCGTTCTGGCCCTGGGCCGGCGTTCGAACATGCCGGCGATTCGCGTGGTCTGCGTGACCTTCATCGAATTCTGGCGCGGCGTGCCGTTGATCACGGTGCTGTTCATGTCTTCGGTGATGTT
Organism: Pseudomonas sp. JV414; assembly: GCF_032424305.1. Taxonomy (NCBI): domain Bacteria; kingdom Pseudomonadati; phylum Pseudomonadota; class Gammaproteobacteria; order Pseudomonadales; family Pseudomonadaceae; genus Pseudomonas; species Pseudomonas sp. JV414. The sequence continues at coordinate 66,761 of NZ_VYKC01000020.1, forward strand.
GCCGTTGTTCCTGCCCGAAGGCATGAACTTCGACAAACTGCTGCGGGCGCTGATCGGCGTGATCCTGTTCCAGTCGGCCTACATCGCTGAAGTGGTGCGTGGCGGTCTGCAAGCGATCCCCAAAGGTCAGTACGAAGCGGCTGCAGCGATGGGCCTCGGTTACTGGCGCAGCATGGGCCTGGTGATTCTGCCGCAAGCCCTGAAGCTGGTGATCCCTGGCATCGTCAACACCTTCATTGCGCTGTTCAAGGACACGAGCCTGGTGATCATCATCGGCCTGTTCGACTTGCTCAACAGCGTCAAGCAAGCCGCCGCCGACCCGAAATGGCTGGGCATGGCCACTGAAGGCTATGTGTTCGCGGCCTTGGTGTTCTGGATTTTCTGTTTTGGTATGTCCCGCTACTCCATGCATTTGGAACGTAAGCTGGACACTGGCCACAAGCGTTAGGAGCGTAGTTTATGAGTGAAGCGATCAAACAGCCTGTGAGCCCTGAAGGCATTATTCAGATGCAGGGCGTGAACAAGTGGTACGGCCAGTTCCACGTGTTGAAAGACATCAACCTGAACGTCAAGCAAGGCGAGCGTATCGTTTTGTGCGGCCCATCGGGTTCCGGCAAATCCACCACCATCCGTTGCCTCAATCGTCTGGAAGAACACCAGCAGGGCCGCATCGTGGTCGATGGCGTGGAACTGACCAACGACCTCAAGCAGATCGAATCGGTCCGCCGCGAAGTCGGCATGGTGTTCCAGCACTTCAACCTGTTCCCGCACCTGACCATCCTGCAGAACTGCACTCTGGCGCCGATGTGGGTACGCAAGATGCCCAAGCGCAAGGCCGAAGAAATCGCCATGCATTACCTGGAGCGCGTACGCATTCCGGAGCAGGCGCATAAATACCCGGGGCAACTGTCCGGCGGTCAGCAACAGCGTGTGGCGATTGCCCGTGCCCTGTGCATGAAACCGAAAATCATGCTCTTCGACGAACCGACTTCGGCACTCGACCCAGAGATGGTGAAAGAGGTTCTGGACACCATGATCGGCCTGGCCGAAGACGGCATGACCATGCTCTGCGTGACCCACGAAATGGGCTTCGCCCGTACCGTGGCCAACCGCGTGATCTTCATGGACAAGGGTGAAATCGTTGAACAGGCGGCGCCGAATGACTTCTTCGACAATCCGCAGAATGAGCGTACGAAGCTGTTCCTGAGCCAGATTTTGCATTGATGCCAGACTGACTCGCAAAAACAAACCCGGCCTCGCGCCGGGTTTGTTTTTTGTATTCTGGAGCTCAGGACACGGTGAGCGTTTCATGTTCCTTGTGCACCGTATCCTTGAAACCCCTCAAGTCCGCCCCTTCACCCAGGGTTCTCGCATCCGCGAGCAAGTGCGGATAGCGATCAAGCAAGCGCATCAGCACCATCAGCGCCTTGGGCGGGAGTAATTCGCCGCGCTCGTAACGGGAAAACGCGTTGTGTCCACCACCGGATAACAGCAGCACCGCTTCTTTTTGCGATAGATGCAGCTTGCGGCGGATGCGCTTCATTTCGTTGCCGATCATTTGTCTTCCGGCGATGACCAGCTCGTCGCACGCATCGGAATAGCGCTCCGAGCAACCGGGGTCGAGTATGACTTCTCCGCATGCTTGGCACTCCCATCCGGATAAATCATCGACCCGGCGCTCCATACCCTTGACGCTCATGGTTTCGCCGCGACCTTCGAAGTGCCTCATTCCCTCTCGCGCGCCGCAGCTGAAGCATTGTTTTGTATTCATGGGTTTTTCTCCTTGAAGGAGATCACCGGAGGTTCACTGCCTGAGCAATAAGTGACCTTGATGTAAATCTCCAGATCGTGCGAAGTGATGTGGTACACGTCTTGCCAAATCCGATGATCGCCATAGGTAGTCATCGATTTGTACAACATCTTGCTGTGCAATTCGAAAATGACTTCTTGCATTTCCCTGATGCTAAAGCCCAGGTCTCTGCCGTTTTTCCGTGCCGTCTTGGTAAACGCGTTTTTCCCGAGCCGCCTGACATCCTCCTTGATCACCACCAGGTTGTAATGGGGTGTGTGCTTCTCCATAAGAAACCTTGAACCTGTTCTAGAAATTACCCTTAAAGGGTAATTTTGACCAATCGAAAATCCCGCTCCATTCCTTCTCTCTGACCGTAGGCGGTTGCCGTCCTACACGAAGCTGACTAACATGTCAGAAAATTCATCCTATGATTGGATGAAAGGGCGAACTCCATGTCAGACATTTCTCCATTAATTAAACGATCCCTGGTCGATCAGGCTCTGGACCAGTTACGCCTGCGCATCAATCAAGGCGTCTGGACGGTCGGCCAGCGCTTGCCCACCGAGCCGGAACTGGCAACTGAGCTGGGCATCAGCCGCAATACCGTGCGCGAAGCCATGCGCGTGTTGGCGTTTTCCGGGTTGATCGAGATTCGCCAGGGCGACGGCAGTTATCTGCGGGCGGTGATCGATCCACTGGACACCATGAAGGCGCTGTCCCGTTGCACTCAGGAACAGGCTCGGGAAACCCGGCACATACTGGAAGTCGAAGCCATCGGCCTCGCAGCGTTACGCCGCACCGATGAAGACCTGGTGGCATTGCGCGAAGCGCTAGGCGTCAGCGGCAGTCACTACCACGGCGATCTCGACACCTACATTGCTTGCGATCTGGTGTTTCACCGTCGGCTGGTGGATGCGGCGCACAACCCGACCCTCAGCGAGCTGTATCGCTACTTCTCCAGCATCGTCGGCGCGCACTTGCGCCAGACCCTGAACATCTCTCCCCGACGCCAAGCGGTGTTCGACCTTCATGTCGAACTGCTCGATGCCGTCGAGCAACGCGACCCGGAACGGGCCAAAGCCTTGTCGAGGCAGCTGATCAATGAACCTTGAAACCGAGAACCCCATGTCCACCCAGCAAGCCAGCAACAGCAGCATCACTGAGCTCAAGCGCACGGCGGAGCTCGAAGAGCTGTTGATCGACGCCGAGGCCGATGACGAGCAGGTTCAGCAAACTCATCCGATCCTTCAGCGGCCCTGGCTGTTGTTGCTCGGCCTGATTCTGGTGGCGCTGAATCTGCGTCCGGCGTTATCGAGCATGGCGCCGATGCTCAGCGAGATCTCGAAGACGCTGGGGTTATCGGCTGCCCAGGCCGGGTTGCTGACGACCTTGCCGGTACTTTGCCTCGGTCTGTTCGCGCCCTTGGCGCCGGTGCTGGCGCGACGTTTTGGGGCCGAGCGAGTGGTGTTGGGGATTCTTCTGATGCTGGCCGGCGGGATCATTTTGCGCAGTTCGTTCGGCGAGATCGGCCTGTTCGCTGGCAGCGTGCTGGCCGGTGCCAGCATCGGGGTGATCGGTGTCCTGCTGCCCGGCATTGTCAAACGCGACTTCCCGAAACAGGCCGGCACCATGACCGGCGTCTACACCATGGCCCTGTGCCTGGGCGCGGCCATGGCGGCTGGGGCGACCGTGCCGTTGAGCGAACATTTCGACAAAAGCTGGGCCTTGGGCCTCGGTTTCTGGGTGCTTCCAGCGTTGGTCGCGGCGATTTTCTGGCTGCCGCAAGTTGGCCAGAAGCACGGCGCGCATCATGTTGCCTATCGGGTCCGAGGGCTGTTGCGTGATCCGCTGGCCTGGCAAGTGACCTTGTACATGGGTCTGCAATCGTCTTTGGCCTACATCGTGTTTGGCTGGCTACCGTCGATTCTGATCGGCCGCGGTCTGACACCAACCCAGGCTGGTCTGGTGTTGTCGGGTTCGGTGATTGTCCAGTTGATCAGCTCGCTGGCCGCCCCCTGGCTGGCGACGCGCGGCAAGGATCAGCGACTGGCGATCGTGATCGTCATGGCAATGACCCTCGGCGGTTTGTTCGGTTGCCTTTATGCGCCGATCGATGGCTTGTGGGGTTGGGCGATCCTGCTGGGGTTGGGGCAGGGCGCCACGTTCAGCCTGGCGTTGACCCTGATCGTGCTGCGTTCGCGGGATGCTCATGTCGCGGCCAACCTGTCGAGCATGGCCCAAGGCTTCGGTTACACCTTGGCGTCCATGGGGCCGTTCGCGGTCGGCGTGGTGCATGACTGGACCGGTGGCTGGAACGCCCTGGGCTGGATCTTCGGCGTCATCGGCCTCGGTGCGATCATCGCCGGGCTCGGAGCCGGGCGTTCGTTGTACGTTCAGGTTCAAAGCGAAAAAATCTGATTCGCACACACTGTCGGTATTCGGAGTGCGAATGCTGATGGTGTTTCGTCCGTTGGCAGATTATCGTGCTGGCAATCTGCCTATTCTCCGGAGCCTGTCCATGAGTGATGCCCACAACGCCTTGATCACCCGGTTCTACCAAGCTTTCCAGCAGTTGGATGCCGAGGCCATGAGCGCCTGCTACACCGACGATGTGGTGTTCAGTGATCCGGCGTTCGGCGAACTGCGCGGGCGTGATGCCGGCGACATGTGGCGCATGCTCACCACCCGGGCCAAGGACTTCTCCCTGACCTTCGATAACGTGCGCAGCGATGAGCGCACGGGCGGTGCCCATTGGGTGGCGACCTACCTGTTCAGCCAGACCGGCAATACCGTGGTCAACGACATCCAGGCGCGTTTCGTGTTTCGCGACGGCAAGATCTGCGAACATCACGACAGCTTTGATCTGTGGCGCTGGTCGCGTCAGGCGCTGGGTTTCAAAGGGCTGTTGTTGGGCTGGACGCCGGTGGTGAGAAACGCCGTTCGTGCCCAGGCCTTGAAGGGGCTGAAGGCATTTCAGGCCAGTCGCTGATAAGATCGCGGCTTGTTTCCTACAAGCCTTGATCGTCACGTGAGCACCTCGAGCGAATCTTCCGTCATTGCCGCCGAACCGCCGCTGCCCGTCAGCAAACCCTGGTTCGTCTACCTCGTTCGCGCGGCCAATGGTTCGCTCTACTGCGGGATCAGCGATGATCCCGTCCGCCGTTTCGCCACCCACCAAAGTGGCAAAGGCGCACGCTTCTTTCTGTCCAGCCCGGCCGTGGCACTGGTCTACACCGAAGTCTGCCGCGATAAAAGCGAAGCACTGCGTCAGGAACGATTGATCAAAAAACTCAAGAAAAGCGCCAAGGAATGTCTGGTGGCGAGCGCGGCTGCAGGCTTATCAATCTGACTGATAAGCGCCCATCAGGCAGATGGGTAGGCTGCTTGTGGATTGCGCGTTAAGCTGCTGGCTCCTTATCCGAGCGGCGGAGCCGAGCATGTCCGAGTTGATTCTTCATCACTACCCGACGTCCCCTTTCGCCGAAAAGGCCCGCTTGCTGCTGGGCTTCAAGGGGCTGTCCTGGCGCTCGGTGAACATCTCGCCAGTGATGCCAAAACCCGATCTGACGGCGCTGACCGGCGGCTATCGCAAGACGCCGGTATTGCAGATTGGCGCTGATATCTATTGCGACACCGCGTTGATGGCTCGTCGCCTGGAGCAGGAAAAAGCCTTGCCGGCGTTCTTCCCGGAAGGTCAGGAAATGATCACCGCAACCTTCGCGGCGTGGGTCGATTCGGTGGTGTTCCAGCATGCGGTCAGCCTGGTGTTCCAGCCGGCGTCGGTGGCGGTGCGCTTTGGCAAGTTGTCGCCGGAAGCGATCAAGGGGTTCCTGGCCGATCGCGCCGGCTTGTTCAGCGGTGGCAGCGCCACACGGTTGTCCGCCGAGCAGGCTCGGCACCAATGGCCAACGATCATGGCGCGTCTGGAGCAGCAACTTCAGCGTGAGCAGGGGGACTTCCTGTTCGGTGAGCCATCGATTGCCGACTTTGCCCTGGCCCACTCGTTGTGGTTCCTCAAAGCGACGCACGTGACGTCACCGTTGGTGGATGCTTATCCGGGTGTTTTGGCGTGGTTTGGTCGTGTGATGGGGTTTGGTCATGGCGCGTTCAGCGAGATGACGTCCGAGGAAGCGCTGGAGATAGCCCGCAATGCCACACCGGCCGCGTTGCCGGATGAGCAGTTTGAGGAGCCAAACGGGTTTGAGGTTGGTCAGCAAGTGGTGATCGCTGCGACCGATTACGGGGTTGATCCGGTGGCGGGTGAATTGCTGTTTGCGGGTAGCGAAGAATTGATTTTGCGTCGCGAAGACGAGCGGGCCGGCGTTGTGCATGTGCACTTTCCGCGGTTCGGGTTTCGCATCGAAGTGCAGTAGGTGCTAACCACTCATTTTCTGGTCATGCACTAACCTGTGGGAGCTGGCTTGCCTGCGATAGCGGAGTGTCAGGCAACATCAATGTTGCTGGGCTGACGTCATCGCAGGCAAGCCAGCTCCCACAAGGGACGGTGGTTACTTCAGAGCGGCAAGAACCTTGTCCGGGTCATACCCGCGTATCAACGTCCCGTTCACATCGATCAGCGGAATTCCGCGTCCGCCCAGCGCCTCGTAGGCTTTACGCGCCTGGGCATCTTTCTCGATATCGAATTCCTTGTACGCAATGCCCTTCTGGTCGAGAAAGCGCCGGGTCAGCTTGCAGTAGCCGCACCAATCGGTGGCATAGAGCACGACGTTGGCCTTGGCCTGGGTCTGCTCAGACACCACTTGCGAGGGGTGAAACACCCGCTCGATCTTGCCCCAGTTCTGGTAAACAACGACCACCAGCAAGATCAGCAAGCATTTCTTCAATACGCCGCCGAGCATCAGTTGCGTCGCTTGAGCTGGTCGGTCAATTGGGTCGGCAGGCCTTTGATAATCAGCGTACCAGCTTCTTCGTCATATTCGATCTTCGAACCCAGCAGGTGCGCTTCGAAGCTGATGGACAAGCCCTCGGCGCGGCCGGTGAAGCGGCGGAACTGGTTCAGGGTGCGCTTATCCGCAGGGATCTCAGGCGACAGGCCGTAGTCCTTGTTGCGGATGTGATCGTAGAAGGCTTTAGGGCGCTCTTCGTCGATCAGTTCGGATAATTCTTCCAGGCCCATGGGCTCGCCCATTTTTGCTTGGCTGCTGGCGTAATCCACCAGGGTCTTGGTCTTTTCGCGCGCGGATTCTTCCGGCAGGTCTTCGCTTTCGACGAAGTCACTGAAGGCCTTGAGCAGGGTACGGGTTTCGCCGGGGCCGTCGACGCCTTCCTGGCAGCCGATGAAGTCACGGAAGTACTCCGAAACCTTTTTGCCGTTCTTGCCTTTGATGAACGAGATGTACTGCTTGGACTGCTTGTTGTTCTGCCACTCGGATACGTTGATTCGCGCTGCCAGGTGCAACTGGCCAAGGTCCAGGTGTCGCGAAGGGGTCACGTCCAGCTGATCGGTCACTGCCACGCCTTCGCTGTGGTGCAGCAGGGCGATGGCGAGGTAATCGGTCATGCCCTGCTGGTAATGAGCAAACAGCACGTGGCCGCCCACAGAGAGGTTCGACTCTTCCATCAGCTTTTGCAGATGTTCCACCGCCACCCGGCTGAAGGCTGTGAAGTCCTTCCCGCCGTCGAGGTATTCCTTCAGCCAGCCGCTGAACGGATGCGCCCCGGACTCGGCATGGAAGAAACCCCAGGCCTTGCCTTGTTTGGCGTTGTAGCTCTCGTTGAGATCGGCAAGCATGTACTCGATAGCGCTGGACTCGGCCAGTTCGGAATCGCGGGCATGAAGAACTGCGGGTGTGCCGTCGGGTTTTTTGTCGATCAGGTGGACGATGCAATGACGGATCGGCATGGGCTTCTCGGCTGATTGAAGAGAGGAGGGCGTGCTCCCCCGAAAAAGCGCTCAGTGTACCGCAACCACTGGTTTTGGCGTGGTGCCAAGGGCAATTTGCAGCTGTCCGCCGGCCCTTATGCAGTTTTTTGCCGATTTAGAGCAATAAAGCTGACCAAATGGGTAGCTAGAGGCGGATATTTCCCCGTCTCTGTGCTAGTTTTGCCCGGTCTTACGCGAAGTCACTGCGTTAAGCGTGCATTCAGCATTTGTCAGGTCGAACCAAACCCTGATTTCGGTATCTATAACCCCGACTCGTCGTGGTTATGGCCGAGGGTGCCAGATCCAGAAGATCGGGCTCGATGGCTGACACTGCACTCTGCAATCCATATGAATTTGATAGGGAAGGAACATTACATGGCTCTTACTAAAGACCAACTGATCGCCGACATCGCTGAAGCTATCGACGCGCCAAAAACCACCGCGCGTAACGCTCTGGACCAACTGGGCCAAATCGTTGCTGATCAGCTGGAAAACGGCGGCGAAATCACCCTGCCAGGTATCGGCAAGCTGAAAGTGACTGAGCGTCCTGCCCGTACCGGCCGCAACCCTTCGACTGGCGCTGCCATCGAAATCGCTGCCAAGAAAGTTATCAAGCTGGTTGTGGCCAAAGGCCTGACCGACGCTGTTAACAAGTAAGACTTGTTATAAAAAAACCGTGCTCCGGAGCAATCCGGGCACGGTTTTTTTGTGCCATAAATTCTTCAAACACCGCAGATCCCTGTGGGAGCGGGCTTGCCCGCGAAAGCAGTGTGTCAGGCGTCAAAGAAGGCGACTGACACGCCGCCATCGCGGGCAAGCCCGCTCCCACAGGGATTTCAGCGCTCAGTAATTTGACTTGTCAGCAATTACTCAGCTTTTACGCGCCCAACGTTCGCGCCAGACCTGCTGTTCGGATTTGGTCTGGAACGTCCAGGCGACGAAGCGGCTTTGCTTCTGCCCTTGGGACATTTCCACGACCTGGCTTTCCAGCACACCGGCCTTTTTCAACGCCGTCTGGATCGCCGGCAGGTTCGAGGCTTTCGAGACCAGGGTGCTGAACCAAAGCACTTTGTGTTGGAAGTGCGCGCTCTCGGCGATCAGTTGTGTCACAAACCGTGCTTCGCCGCCTTCACACCACAATTCGGCGGACTGGCCGCCAAAGTTCAGCACCGGCAGTTTGCGTTTTGGGTCGGCGCGGCCCAATGCGCGCCATTTACGCTCGCTGCCCTTGGTGGCCTCGTCCATCGAGGCGTGGAACGGCGGGTTGCACATGGTCAGGTCGAAGCGTTCGCCGGGTTCGAGCAGGCCCAGCAGAATGTGCTTGGGATTGCTTTGCTGGCGCAGCTGGATGGCCTTGTTCAGCCCGTTGGACTGCACGATGGCTTTGGCGGCGGCCACGGCCGTCGGGTCGATTTCCGAGCCAAGGAAGTGCCAGCGGTAGTCGCTGTAGCCGATCAACGGATAGACGCAGTTGGCGCCCATGCCGATATCGAGCACCTTGACCGGCGCACCGCGAGGAATCTCGCCATCGTTGACGCTGGCCAGCAGGTCGGCCAGGAAGTGCACGTAGTCAGCGCGGCCCGGCACCGGTGGGCACAGGTAATCGGCCGGGATGTCCCAATGGGCAATGCCGTAGAACGACTTGAGCAGCGCCCGGTTGAACACCCGAACCGCGTCCGGGCTGGCGAAGTCGATGCTTTCCTTGCCATACGGGTTGATGATCACGAACTTCGCCAGTTCCGGCGTGGTTTTGATCAGCGCCGGGAAGTCATAACGACCCTGATGGCGATTGCGCGGATGCAGGCTGGCCTTCTCGCGGGGTTCCACGGCTTTGGCCGGGGTAGCGGAGTCAGGCTTCTTGCGCGCAGGTCTTGGTGTGCGGGGGGCGTTCATGGGCGTTGTCGATTCGGGTATGGCTAAAAGTGGCGGGTATTGTCCCACAGACAATGACTGCGCGGGGGATCCCGTAGGAGCGAGGCTTGCCCGCGAAGAACGATAACGCGGTGCAACAGATAGACCGCGTCATCGTTCTTCGCGGGCAAGCCTCGCTCCTACAAAGCGAAACAGGCGGGCATGAAAAAGGGAGGCCTTCTGGCCTCCCTTTTTCATTGCGACTTGCCGTTACAAACTGGCAATCCGCGCATGTTGCTCGGCCAGCTTGCCCAAAGCCTGTTCAGCTTCAGCCAGTTTGGCACGTTCCTTCTCGATGACTTCGGCCGGAGCCTTGTCAACGAAACCGGCGTTGGACAGCTTGCCGCCGACTCGCTGAACTTCACCCTGCAGACGCAGGATTTCCTTGTCCAGACGAGCCAGTTCGGCGTCCTTGTCGATCAGGCCGGCCATTGGCACCAGCACTTCCATCTCGCCGACCAGTGCGGTGGCGGACAGCGGTGCTTCTTCGCCGGCCTTCAGAACGGTGATCGACTCCAGACGCGCCAGCTTCTTCAGCAGCGCTTCGTTCTCGGTGAGACGGCGCTGATCTTCGGCGCTGACGTTTTTCAGGAACAGGTTCAGCGGCTTGCCCGGACCGATGTTCATTTCGCCACGGATGTTGCGCGTGCCGAGCATCAGGCCCTTGAGCCATTCGATGTCGTCTTCGGCGCCCTGATCGATGCGTGCTTCATTGGCCACTGGCCAAGGTTGCAGCATGATCGTCTTGCCTTCGATACCGGCCAGCGGCGCGACGCGCTGCCAGATTTCTTCGGTGATGAACGGCATGAACGGGTGCGCCAGACGCAACGCGACTTCCAGCACTCGAACCAGCGTGCGACGGGTGCCGCGCTGACGTTCGACCGGTGCATTTTCATCCCACAGCACAGGCTTGGACAGTTCCAGGTACCAGTCGCAATACTGGTTCCAGATGAACTCGTACAAGGCTTGTGCGGCCAGGTCGAAACGGAACTGATCGAGCTGACGAGTCACTTCGGCTTCGGTGCGTTGCAGCTGCGAAATGATCCAGCGATCCGCCAGGGACAGCTCGTAGGCTTCGCCGTTCTGACCGCAGTCTTCGCCTTTGTCCAGCACGTAGCGCGCAGCGTTCCAGATCTTGTTGCAGAAGTTGCGATAGCCTTCGACGCGGCCCATGTCGAACTTGATGTCACGACCGGTCGACGCCAACGAGCAGAACGTGAAACGCAGGGCGTCGGTGCCGTAGCTGGCGATGCCGTCGGCGAACTCGTCGCGGGTCTGCTTCTCGATCTTCTTCGCCAGTTTCGGCTGCATCATGCCGGAGGTGCGTTTCTGCACTAGCTCTTCCAGCTCGATGCCGTCGATGATGTCCAGCGGGTCCAGGACGTTGCCCTTGGACTTGGACATCTTCTGGCCCTGGCCATCACGCACCAGACCGTGCACATAAACGGTCTTGAACGGAACCTGCGGCGTGCCATCTTCGTTTTTCACCAAGTGCATGGTGAGCATGATCATCCGGGCAACCCAGAAGAAAATGATGTCGAAACCGGTCACCAGCACGTCGGTGGAGTGGAATTTCTTCAGGAATTCGGTCTGCTCCGGCCAGCCGAGCGTGGAGAAAGTCCACAGGCCCGAACTGAACCAGGTGTCGAGAACGTCGTTGTCCTGTTGCAGTGCAACGTCCGGGCCGAGGTTGTTCTTGGCACGCACTTCGGCTTCGTCGCGACCGACGTAGACTTTGCCCGACTCGTCGTACCAGGCCGGAATCCGATGGCCCCACCACAGCTGACGGCTGATGCACCAATCCTGGATGTCGCGCATCCACGAGAAGTACATGTTTTCGTATTGTTTTGGCACGAACTGAATGCGGCCGTCTTCAACCGCAGCGATGGCCGGCTCAGCCAATGGCTTGGTGGAGACGTACCACTGGTCGGTCAGCCACGGCTCGATGATGGTCCCGGAGCGGTCGCCTTTCGGCACTTTCAGGGCGTGATCGTCGACGCTGACCAGCAGGCCGGCGGCTTCGAACGCTGCCACGATCTGCTTGCGCGCTTCGAAGCGGTCGAGGCCGGCGTATTCGGCCGGGATCTTGCCGTCGATGCTTTCGTTAAGCGTGCCGTCGAGGTTGAACACCTGACAAGCCGGCAGCACGTGGGCGTTTTTGTCGAAGATGTTCAGCAGCGGCAGGTTGTGGCGCTTGCCGACTTCGTAGTCGTTGAAATCGTGGGCCGGGGTGATTTTCACGCAACCGGTGCCGAATTCAGGATCGCAGTAATCGTCGGCGATGATCGGGATGCGGCGGCCAACCAGCGGCAGCTCGACAAATTTGCCGATCAGAGCTTTGTAGCGTTCGTCGTTCGGGTTAACCGCCACGGCGGCGTCGCCGAGCATGGTTTCCGGACGCGTGGTCGCGACGATCAGGTAATCGTTGCCTTCAGCGGTTTTGGCGCCGTCGGCCAACGGGTATTTCAGGTTCCACAGGAAACCTTTTTCGTCGTGGTTTTCCACTTCGAGGTCGGAAATCGCCGTGTGTAGCTTGGTGTCCCAGTTGACCAGACGCTTGCCGCGGTAGATCAGGCCGTCTTCGTGCAGGCGCACGAACGCTTCTTTTACCGCTTCCGAGAGGCCGTCGTCCATGGTGAAGCGCTCACGGCTCCAGTCCACGGACGAGCCGAGACGGCGGATCTGACGGCTGATGTTGCCGCCGGACTGATCCTTCCATTCCCATACTTTCTCGAGGAATTTTTCGCGGCCCAGATCGTGGCGATTCTGGCCTTGGGCTTCGAGTTGGCGTTCCACCAGCATTTGCGTGGCGATACCGGCGTGGTCGGTACCCGGCTGCCACAGGGTGTTGCGACCCTGCATGCGGCGGAAACGGATCAGGGCGTCCATGATCGCGTTGTTGAAGCCGTGACCCATGTGCAGGCTGCCGGTGACGTTCGGCGGCGGGATCATGATGGTGTAGGACTCGCCCGCGCCTTGCGGGGCGAAGTAATTCTCAGACTCCCAGGTGTTGTACCAGGAAGTTTCAATGGCGTGCGGCTGGTAGGTCTTATCCATGCGCGGCGGGACCCTATTGGCATTTATTCAGGAAAAGCCGGCAAGTATAGCGGGGCGTGGGGCGTAGGGCGAGCAGGTGCAGACAGGGCGCAGATCAATAACAACGCGAATCAAATGTGGAGGCAATTTGTGGGGCGGGGGGCTAACCCTGTAGGAGCTGCCGCAGGCTGCGATCTTTTGGCGTCTTCAAGAACACTGAAGATCAAAGTCAAAAGATCGCAGCCTGCGGCAGCTCCTACATTGGAATGGTGGTGTTTATTCGTACTGGCTGAGCAACCGTTCCATCCGCGCATCAAGACGGCGTTTGATTTCGGTTTCGATGTGCGGGGCGAAGTCGTCGATCACGTCTTGCATGATCAATAGCGCGGCGGCGCGCAGTTCGCTGTCCAGGTGCAGCAGGGCGTCGGGGCCTTTGCTGGCGGCAGCCGACGGTTGCGCGGCTGGTGGTGTCGTTTCGACCGGTTGCGGCGCATTGCCGACGGTGTCGAACAGCATGGGGATCTGTTCCTGATCACCTTCAATGACCGTGTCGGTCAGCAACGGCGGTTGCAGGTTGTCATCGCCGAGCAGTTGGCGGATCGACTCGAGGTCATCCAGTAGATGCGCGGAATTTTGCTGCGGTTTTGGAGTGTCCATCGGAATGCTCAGAGTCGCTGTAAACGGTGATCTTGCAGAGGATAGCCCTGTTCGCGGTAGAAACGGAAACTCTCCCGCGCAGCCGAACGAATCGTCGGATCTTCCACCACCACTTCCGCCACGCGGGCGAACTGTTTGGCAAATACCGGGACTTTCAGGTCCAGATTGACTAGCAGATCCTGATGTTGACCGCAGTCATCGCCAAGACCCAGGACAATCAAACCCTCCGGCTCGCTTTCAGCGGGACCGTGGGGCACGAAGCTTTCGCCCTTGAAGGCCCACAAACGTGCATCGAGGTCATCACGCTGGGCGGCATCGCTGCAGTGCAGGTAAATGCGATGGCCCATGCGCCAGGCTTTTTCGGTGAGCTTGCAGGCGAAATCCAGCCGTGCCGAAGGATCGGCGCTGGGCAGGATATAGAAGTCGACTTTGGTCATTGCGGTTCCTGAGCCCTGAGCGGCGCCACCCGAAAGTGACGCCGCCCAAGGTCATCGGTTTCAGGCTTTGGCGCGGTCCAGCAGGTATTGGGTCAGCAGGGGAACCGGACGGCCAGTGGCGCCCTTGTCCTTGCCGCCGCTGGTCCAGGCTGTGCCGGCGATGTCCAGGTGCGCCCAGTTCAGGTTCTTGGTGAAGCGCGACAGGAAGCAGGCGGCGGTGATGGCGCCGGCTTTCGGGCCGCCAATGTTGGCGATGTCGGCGAACGGGCTGTCCAGCTGCTCTTGATATTCATCGAACAGCGGCAGTTGCCAGGCGCGGTCGTCGGCGGATTTGCCGGCGCTCAGCAGTTGGCCGATCAGCTCGTCGTTGTTGCCCAGCAGGCCCGACGTGTGGGAACCCAGTGCGACGACACAAGCGCCGGTCAGGGTGGCAATGTCGATCACCGCTTGTGGCTTGAAGCGTTCGGAGTAGGTCAGGGCATCGCACAGCACCAGACGGCCTTCGGCGTCGGTGTTGAGGATTTCCACGGTCTGGCCGCTCATGGTGGTGACGATGTCGCCCGGGCGCGAAGCGTTGCCGCTCGGCATGTTCTCGGCGCAGGCCAGGATGCACACCAGGTTAATTGGCAGTTTCAACTCAAGCACGGCACGCAGGGTGCCGAACACGCTTGCCGCGCCGCCCATGTCGTACTTCATTTCGTCCATGCCGGCGCCCGGTTTCAGGCTGATGCCGCCGGTGTCGAAGGTGATGCCCTTGCCGACCAGTGCGTATGGCTTCTCGGATTTCTTGCCGCCGTTGTATTGCATGACGATCAGACGCGGCGGCTGGGCGCTGCCCTGGCCAACGGCGTAGAACGAGCCCATGCCCAGGTCCTTGATCTTCTTCTCATCGAGGACTTCGACTTTCAGGCTCTTGAATTCTTTGCCCAGATTCTTGGCTTGCTCGCCCAGGAACATCGGGTGGCAGATGTTTGGCGGCAGGTTGCCCAGGTTACGGGTGAAGGCCATGCCATTGGCGATCGCAGTGGCGTGGGCCACGGCGCGTTCGACTTCAGCCTGTGCGGCCTTGATGGTCACCAGGGTGACTTTCTTCAGGGAGAGCGGGTCGGCTTTCTGGCTCTTGAACTGGTCGAAGGTGTATTCGCCATCTACCAGGGTTTCTGCCAGCAGGCGGGTCTTGCCATAGCTGTCGCGGCCTTTGACCACGACTTCGTCCAGGGCCAGTACTGCATCGCTGCCGCCCAGGCCTTTAAGGGTGTTGAGGATGCCGGCGATGATTTTGCGGAACGGGCGATCGCCCAGCTCTTCATCCTTGCCCACGCCCACCAGCAACACGCGCTCGGCCTTGAGGTTGGGCAGGCTGTGCAGCAACAGGCTCTGGCCGACTTTGCCGGCCAGATCGCCGCGCTTGAGTACGGCGCTGATGGCGCCACCGCTCAGTTCGTCGAGTTGTTTGGCAACAGTGCCGAGCTTGCGGCCTTCGCCGACGGCAACCACCAGCGTGGCAGTCTTCAACGTTTCCGGGCTAACGCTTTTTACAACCAGTTCCATGTCCGGGTCCCTGAATTAATGGTCCAAGTGCGCGATGCGCAGAGGCTTGCTTATATAAGTAGAAATACGCCGGTGCAGTGCCAGCGACAAAGGCCGCAGTTTGAACCTCGCTGCCTGCGCCTGACAACCCTCGGCTGCACGAACTTCAGCGGTTCACGCGCCTGCTTGAGCATGCGCAGTGACAGGCGGACCCAATCACAGGATAATGCGCATCTTTTTCGGCGGCTCTGCCCTGCGGGCCGCTGATACGTTTGTTTGTTTGGCCGCTTAGCCTGACAACCCTGGAGTGTCTGGTTTGATTGTCTTCCGTTACCTATCCCGCGAAGTCCTGTTGACCTTGAGTGCCGTCAGCGCCGTGCTGCTGGTCATCATCATGAGCGGACGCTTCATTAAATACCTCGCCCAGGCGGCTTCCGGCCAGCTGGATCCGGGTTCACTGTTCCTGATCATGGGCTTCCGTCTGCCGGGGTTCCTGCAGTTGATCCTGCCTTTGGGGCTGTTTCTCGGGATTTTGCTGGCCTACGGTCGCTTGTACCTCGACAGCGAAATGACCGTGCTGTCCGCCACTGGCATGAGCCAACAGCGACTGTTTCGCATCACCTTGTTTCCGGCCACGCTGGTTGCGCTGATGGTGGCATGGCTGAGCCTGAGCCTGGCGCCACAAGGTGCCAACCAGTTCCAGTTGCTGCTGAACAAACAGGACGCACTGACTGAGTTCGATACTCTTGAACCCGGCCGCTTTCAGGCCCTGCGCGACGGTACTCGGGTGACCTACACCGAGCAATTGTCGGATGACCGCATCAATCTGAGCGGCGTGTTCATTTCGCAGAAAAATATAAACTCCGACAAAAAGGATCGCGGGATTTCCGTACTGGTGGCCGAGAAGGGCCGTCAGGAAATTCGCCCCGACGGCAACCGTTATCTGATCCTCGATAACGGCTACCGCTACGACGGTAATCCGGGTCAGGCCGACTACCGTGCCATCAAATACGAGGAGTACGGCGTATTGCTGCCCAAGCCGGACGTCAGCGACGAAGTCACCGATCGCGATGCGATGACCACTCGTTCCCTGCTGGGCAGTGACGACATCCGTTCGCGTACCGAACTGCAATGGCGTCTGTCTCTGCCGCTGCTGGTCTTCATCGTGACCCTGATGGCGGTGCCGCTGTCGCGGGTCAATCCGCGCCAGGGCCGTTTCCTCAAGCTGCTGCCGGCGATTCTTCTTTATATGGCTTACCTGACCATCCTGATTGCCGCTCGCGGCGCCCTCGAAAAGGGCAAGATTGCGCCGGCATTGGGCTTGTGGTGGGTGCATGCAATCTTCCTGGCCATCGGCCTGGGCTTGCTGTACTGGGAGCCATTGCGCTTGAAGATGGCGAGTCGCCGCAGTGCGCTGGAGGTGGCCCGTGGATAAGCTCGATCGCTACATTGGTAGCAGCGTGTTCATGGCGATCCTGGCGGTATTGGGGATCATTCTGGGTCTGGCAACGTTGTTTGCCTTCATCGATGAGATGGGCGACGTCAGCGATACCTACACGCTGGCGGATGTCCTGAGCTACGTGCTGCTGACCGCTCCACGCCGTCTGTACGACATGCTGCCGATGGCGGCGCTGATCGGTTGCCTGATCGGCCTCGGCAGTCTGGCCAGCCACAGCGAATTGACCATCATGCGCGCTGCGGGCGTATCGCTCGGGCGGATCGTCTGGGCTGTCATGAAGCCGATGCTGCTTCTGATGGCGGTGGGGCTGGTGATTGGCGAATACGTCGCGCCGGCCACGGAAGTCACCGCTCAGGCCAACCGCTCGCTGGCCCAGGGCAGTGGCGACGCGCAAAGCGCCAAGCACGGTCTGTGGCACCGTCAGGGTGACGAGTTCATTCACGTCAACTCTGTGCAACCCAATGGCCTGCTGTACGGCGTGACCCGTTATCGCTTCGACGATCAACGCCACATGCTGTCTTCGAGCTTCGCCAAGCGCGCGGAATTCGACACGGATCACTGGCAGCTGAGCGACGTCACGACCACGTTGTTCCATGAAAAGAACACCGAAGTGGTGACGACTCCGGTGGAGCGTTGGGAAGTAGCCCTGAGCCCGCAACTGCTGAGCACTGTGGTGATGGCGCCTGAATCTCTCTCGATCACCGGTCTGTGGAGTTACATCCACTACCTGGCTGACCAGGGCCTGAGCAACGGTCGTTACTGGCTGGCGTTTTGGGTCAAGGTGTTGCAGCCGCTGGTGACCGCTGCATTGGTGCTGATGGCGATTTCCTTCATCTTCGGCCCGCTGCGTTCGGTGACCCTCGGTCAGCGGGTCTTTACCGGTGTGTTGGTGGGCTTCACCTTCCGCATCGTTCAGGATTTGCTCGGGCCTTCGAGCCTGGTATTCGGTTTCTCGCCGCTGTTTGCGGTGCTGGTACCGGCCGGTGTCTGTGCCCTGGCCGGGGTCTGGTTGTTGCGCCGGGCCGGTTGATCGCGGGTTATTCCCGAGATTGCTTGTCACTCAAAACGCCCCGGTCGCAAGACCGGGGCGTTTTTGTACGCGCCGTCTGACCTGCAAACGTGACGCTTGCGCCGTGGATCAGGTACAATTCCCGGCTATTTTTCGGCGGGCTATGCCTGCAGCCTTTTTGAGTGTTGATCCGTGAGTGATTTGAGTCATATCCGCAATTTCTCCATCATCGCCCACATTGACCATGGCAAGTCGACGCTGGCCGATCGCTTCATCCAGATGTGCGGCGGCCTTGCCGAGCGCGAAATGGAAGCCCAGGTGCTGGACTCCATGGACCTGGAGCGTGAACGCGGGATCACCATCAAGGCCCACAGCGTCACCCTTTATTACACCGCTCGCGATGGCATCAAGTACCAGTTGAACTTCATTGACACCCCGGGCCACGTTGACTTCACCTACGAAGTCAGCCGGTCGCTGGCGGCCTGTGAAGGTGCATTGCTGGTGGTCGATGCCGGTCAGGGCGTTGAAGCGCAGTCGGTTGCCAACTGCTACACGGCGATCGAGCAGGGCCTGGAAGTCATGCCAGTCCTGAACAAGATCGACCTGCCACAGGCCGATCCGGACCGCGTCAAAGAAGAAATCGAAAAAATCATCGGCATCGATGCCACCGATGCGGTCGAGTGCAGCGCCAAGACTGGCCTGGGCGTCGACGAAGTGCTCGAACGTCTGGTTCACACCATTCCTGCGCCGACCGGCAACTACGAAGATCCGCTGCAAGCGTTGATCATCGACTCCTGGTTCGACAACTATCTGGGCGTTGTTTCCCTGGTCCGCGTGCGTCACGGTCGTGTGAAGAAAGGCGACAAGATTCTGGTCAAATCCACCGGCAAGATCCACCTGGTGGACAGCGTCGGTGTCTTCAACCCGAAACACACCGCCACCGTTGACCTGAAGGCCGGCGAAGTGGGCTTCATCATTGCCGGCATCAAGGACATTCACGGTGCACCGGTCGGTGACACCTTGACCTTGAGCTCCACGCCAGACGTTGACGTGCTGCCAGGATTCAAACGCATTCAGCCGCAGGTGTACGCCGGTCTGTTTCCGGTCAGCTCCGACGACTTCGAAGATTTCCGTGAAGCCCTGCAAAAGCTCACGCTCAACGACTCGTCCCTGCAGTACACCCCGGAAAGCTCCGACGCCCTGGGCTTCGGCTTCCGTTGCGGGTTCCTCGGCATGCTGCACATGGAAATCATCCAGGAGCGCCTGGAGCGCGAGTACGACCTGGACCTGATTACCACCGCGCCGACGGTAATTTTCGAGCTGCTGCTGAAAACCGGCGAAACGATTTACGTCGATAACCCGTCGAAGCTCCCGGACCTGTCGTCGATCGAAGACATGCGTGAACCGATCGTGCGGGCCAATATCCTTGTGCCGCAAGAGCACCTGGGTAACGTCATCACCCTGTGTATCGAAAAGCGTGGCGTGCAGCACGACATGCTGTTCCTCGGTACCCAGGTACAAGTGACCTACGATTTGCCGATGAACGAAGTGGTCCTCGACTTCTTCGACCGTCTGAAATCCACCAGCCGTGGCTATGCTTCGCTGGATTACCATTTCGACCGTTATCAATCAGCTAATCTGGTGAAACTGGATGTGCTGATCAACGGTGACAAGGTCGACGCCCTGGCGCTGATCGTGCACCGCGACAATGCGCACTACAAAGGTCGCCAGTTGACCGAGAAGATGAAAGAACTGATTCCGCGCCAGATGTTCGACGTCGCGATCCAGGCCGCCATCGGCGGGCAGATCATTGCGCGGACTTCCGTCAAGGCACTCAGAAAGAACGTATTGGCCAAATGCTACGGCGGTGACGTTAGCCGTAAGCGCAAGCTGTTGGAAAAGCAAAAGGCCGGTAAAAAACGCATGAAGCAGGTCGGTAACGTGGAGATTCCACAGGAAGCCTTCCTTGCAGTGCTCAGGTTGGATAGTTAGGTCCTATGTCACTAAATTTCCCGCTGTTGCTGGTCATCGCCGTGTTCGTCTGCGGCTTGTTGGCGTTGCTCGATCTGCTGTTCCTGGCGCCACGGCGCCGGGCTGCCATTAACTCTTACCAGGGTAGCGTCAGCCAGGCTGACATGGTGGTGGTCGAGAAACTGAACAAAGAGCCGCTGCTGGTCGAATACGGCAAGTCGTTCTTTCCGGTGTTGTTCATCGTGCTGGTGCTGCGTTCGTTCCTGGTGGAACCGTTCCAGATTCCTTCCGGCTCGATGAAACCGACCCTGGACGTCGGCGACTTCATTCTGGTGAACAAGTTTTCTTACGGTATCCGCTTGCCGGTGATCGACAAGAAAGTCATCGAAGTCGGTGATCCGCAGCGCGGCGATGTCATGGTGTTCCGCTACCCGAGCGACCCGAACGTCAATTACATCAAGCGTGTGGTAGGCCTGCCGGGTGACCAGATTCGCTACACCGCTGACAAGCGTCTGTTCGTCAACGGTGAGTCGATCGCCGAACAACTGGTCGGCTCCGAGCCGGGCACGTTGGGCAGCGCCGAGCTCTACAAGGAAAAACTCGGCATCGCCGAGCACCTTATCCGCAAGGAAATGAGCCGCTACCGCGCAGCGCCGGATCGTTCGTGGACCGTGCCTGCCGGGCACTACTTCATGATGGGCGACAACCGCGACAACTCGAACGACAGTCGCTACTGGGATGATCCGAGTATTCCCAAGGATCTGCTGGGCATGGTTCCCGACAAGAATATCGTCGGCAAGGCCTTCGCAGTCTGGATGAGCTGGCCGGAACCCAAACTCAGTCACCTGCCGAATTTCTCGCGGGTTGGCCTGATCAAGTAATCACACACGGCGCTGTTGAACACAGCGCCGAATGCATTTCTGGAGTCGGCATAACCGGTGACAGAAGCATGAAAACAACGATATTCAGGACGTTATTTTTGAACACAGCGTTAATTGTCCCAAGCCTGCGCCGCACCACGGCGATGGCGGTGGAATCCAGCCACGAACTCAGCGTGGGTAAACCGTGAGCGTCTCCTTAAGCCGTCTAGAGCGTCAGCTCGGCTACACCTTCAAGGACCAGGAACTGATGGTCCTGGCCCTGACTCACCGCAGCTTTGCCGGGCGCAACAACGAACGCCTGGAGTTCCTCGGTGATGCCATCCTCAACTTCGTCGCTGGCGAGGCGCTGTTCGATCGCTTCCCGCTGGCCCGCGAAGGCCAGTTGTCGCGCTTGCGCGCACGCTTGGTGAAAGGTGAGACCCTGGCCGTACTGGCCCGTGGTTTCGACCTGGGCGAATACCTGCGCCTGGGCTCCGGCGAGTTGAAAAGCGGCGGTTTCCGCCGCGAGTCGATTCTGGCCGATGCCCTGGAAGCGCTGATCGGTGCGATCTACCTGGACGCCGGCATGGACATGGCGCGTGAGCGCGTGCTGGCCTGGCTGGCCGGGGAGTTCGAAGGCTTGACGCTGGTCGACACCAACAAAGATCCGAAAACCCGCCTGCAGGAATTCCTGCAGTCCCGTGGTTGTGAGCTGCCACGTTACGAAGTGGTGGATATCCAGGGTGAGCCACATTGCCGGACGTTCTTCGTCGAATGTGAAATCACCTTACTGAATGAAAAAAGCCGAGGTCAGGGTGTGAGTCGTCGTATTGCCGAACAGGTAGCGGCCGCAGCAGCACTGATTGCCCTGGGTGTGGAGAATGGCAATGACTGATTCAACCGCAACTCGCTGTGGCTATGTTGCCATCGTCGGCCGTCCCAACGTGGGCAAGTCCACGCTGCTGAACCACATTCTGGGTCAGAAGCTGGCGATCACCTCGCGCAAGCCGCAGACCACCCGTCACAACATGCTCGGCATCAAGACCGAAGGCGCCGTTCAGGCGATCTACGTCGATACCCCGGGCATGCACAAGGGTGGCGAAAAGGCCCTGAACCGTTACATGAACAAGACCGCTTCGGCGGCGTTGAAAGACGTCGACGTGGTGATCTTCGTGGTTGACCGCACCAAGTGGACCGACGAAGACCAGATGGTCCTCGAGCGCGTTCAATACGTGACCGGCCCGCTGATCGTGGCGCTGAACAAGACCGACCGTATCGAAGACAAATCCGAGCTGATGCCGCACCTGAGCTGGTTGCAGGAACAGCTGCCGAACGCGCAGATCATGCCGATCTCGGCCCAGCACGGGCACAACCTGGACGCGCTGGAACGAGTGATCGCCGAGCACCTGCCGGAAAACGATCACTTCTTCCCGGAAGATCAGATCACTGACCGCAGCAGCCGTTTCCTCGCCGCCGAACTGGTGCGCGAGAAAATCATGCGCCAGTTGGGCGCCGAGCTGCCTTACCAGATCACCGTGGAAATCGAAGAGTTCAAGCAGCAGGGCAAAACCCTGCACATCCACGCCTTGATCCTCGTCGAACGTGACGGCCAGAAGAAAATCATCATTGGCGACAAGGGCGAGCGCATCAAGCGTATCGGCACCGAGGCGCGCAAGGACATGGAGCTGCTGTTCGACTCCAAGATCATGCTCAACCTGTGGGTTAAGGTTAAGGGCGGCTGGTCCGACGACGAGCGTGCGTTGCGTTCGCTGGGTTATGGCGACCTGTAACACCGGTCTGCGCTGCACCGTAGAACCCTGTGGGAGCGGGCTTGCCCGCGATGAGGATGTAACATTCAGCAGAGATGTTGAATGTAAGTCAGCCATCGCGGGCAAGCCCGCTCCCACATTGGTTTTGGGTTGTTTTTAAAACTGCGCTCCGTCATTGAGAACCCTGACTTCCATGTCTCAAGCCCCCATCGGCCAACCCGCCTACGTCCTCCACAGCCGCGCCTACCGCGAAAGCAGTGCGCTGGTGGATTTCCTTACACCGCAAGGTCGGCTGCGGGCGGTGTTGCGTAGTGCGCGGGGCAAGGCCGGGACATTGGCGCGGCCGTTCGTTCCGCTAGAAGTCGAGTTCCGTGGTCGGGGTGAGTTGAAAAACGTCGGTCGCATGGAAAGCGCCGGTGTTTCCACCTGGCTCAACGGCGAGGCGCTGTTCAGCGGCCTCTACCTCAACGAATTGCTGATCCGTCTGCTACCGGCCGAAGACCCTCATCCCGCGGTTTTCGATCACTACGCCGCGACCTTGCTCGCCTTGGCCGAAGGCCGTCCATTGGAGCCTTTGCTGCGCTCCTTCGAATGGCGTCTGCTCGACGACCTCGGTTATGGCTTTGCATTGAACACCGACATTCACGGCGACTCCATCGCGCCGGATGGCCTCTACCGTCTACAGGTGGACGCGGGTCTGGAGCGGGTCTATCTGCTGCAACCCGGTTTGTTCAATGGCATCGAACTGCTGGCCATGGCCGACGCTGACTGGTCCGCCCCTGGCGCGTTGTCTGCTGCCAAGCGCCTGATGCGTCAGGCGCTTGCTGTCCATCTGGGCGGTCGTCCGCTGGTCAGTCGCGAGTTGTTTCGCAAGCCGTAGTCTCCCCGTATGCTGTGCACCGAACTTTCCCTTATTTCAGGAGCGCTTCCGTGACCACCAGCAATCGCATTCTTCTTGGCGTGAACATCGACCACGTTGCCACCCTGCGTCAGGCCCGGGGTACTCGTTACCCGGATCCGGTCAAGGCAGCGCTGGACGCGGAAGAGGCGGGCGCTGACGGCATCACCGTGCACTTGCGCGAAGACCGCCGGCACATTCAGGAGCGCGACGTGCTGCTGCTCAAGGACGTGCTGCAAACCCGCATGAACTTCGAAATGGGCGTCACCGAAGAAATGATGGCGTTCGCCGAACGCATCCGTCCGGCGCACATTTGCCTGGTCCCGGAAACCCGTCAGGAGCTGACCACCGAAGGCGGTCTGGACGTGGCAGGGCAGGAGGAGCGGATCAAGGCGGCGGTGGATCGTCTGGCGAAGATCGGTTGTGAAGTGTCGCTGTTCATCGACGCAGACGAGCGGCAGATCGAAGCGTCCCGTCGTGTCGGTGCGCCGGCCATTGAATTGCACACCGGGCGTTATGCGGATGCCGAGACGCCAACCGAAGTCGCTGAAGAACTGAAGCGCGTGGCCGATGGCGTGGCATTCGGTCTGGCCCAAGGGCTGATCGTCAATGCCGGTCACGGTCTGCACTATCACAACGTCGAGGCGGTTGCGGCGATCAAGGGCATCAACGAGTTGAACATCGGCCATGCGCTGGTGGCCCACGCGTTGTTCGTCGGGTTCAAGTCGGCGGTGTCGGAGATGAAGGCGCTGATTCTGGCGGCTGAGTTGAAAGGTTAGATCGGCGGCGCTGCCATCGCGGGCAAGCCACGCTCCCACGGGTCCGGGTTGAACGACAATTGTGTGTTCGACGCGGACCTGTGGGAGCGTGGCTTGCCCGCGATGGCGTCTTTGAAGGCGGCGAAGATTTAAAGCGGAGGGGTTTCCTGGCTCGGCTTGGTCTTGTCGACCCCCGGCACATGCAGGTTGCCCTCGGCGACCTGATTGCCTTCGAGCTGCGGCTGCGTCACCCACGTCAGGATGTCGTAGTAACGACGGATGTTCGCCACGAAATGCACCGGCTCGCCGCCCCGGGCGTAGCCATAGCGAGTCTTGCTGTACCACTGTTTCTGCGACAGGCGCGGCAGGATTTTCTTCACGTCCAGCCACTTGTCCGGGTTCAACCCTGCCTTGGCCGTCAGTTTGCGCGCGTCATCCAGATGACCACTGCCAACGTTGTAGGCTGCGAGCGCGAACCACGTGCGATCCGGCTCCTGGATCGATTCATCCAGTTGCTCCTTCATGTAGGCCAGGTACTTCGCGCCGCCCATGATGCTCTGTTTGGGGTCCAGGCGATTGGACACGCCCATGGCTTGCGCCGTGTTCTGGGTCAGCATCATCAATCCGCGCACGCCGGTCTTCGACGTGACTGCCGCTTGCCACAGCGATTCCTGATAACCGACCGCGGCCAACAAGCGCCAGTCGACTTTCTCTTTCTTGGCGTACGTCTTGAAATGCTGTTCGTACTTGGGCAACCGCTGTTGCAGATGCTGGGCGAAGGTGTAGGCGCCCATATAACCCAGCACGTCGACGTGCCCGTAATAGCGATCCTTGAGGCGTTGCAGGGTGCCGTTTTTCTTCACTTTGTCGAGATAGGTATTGATCTCGTTGAGCAGGCTGTTGTCTTCGCCGGCGGCCACGGCCCAGCTCTGATTGCTGGCGTCACCGAGATCGAAGGCGACCCGTATGTTGGTGAAGTACACCTGGTTCATCGCGACTTCGTTGGAATCGACCAGGGTCAGGTCGATCTGGCCTTCATCGACCATGCGCAACAAGTCGACCACTTCAACCTGGTCGGATTCTTCGTACTGGATGCCAGGGAATTTCTTTTTCAGCTCCGCCAGTTGCTCGGCGTGGGTGCTGCCCTTGAGCACCATGATCTTCTTGCCGACCAGATCGCCTGCGTCGGTCGGCCGTGACTGACCGTTGCGGTAGATGATCTGTGGGGTGACTTCAAGGTAAGAGTGAGAGAACCGCACCTGCTGTTTGCGTTGCTCGCTGCTGACCAGACCGGCAGCAGCCAGCACCGGGCCATTGGGCTTGCCCACCTGATTGAACAGGTCGTCGAGATTGTCGGCGGTTTCGATCTTGAGTTCGACCCCCAGATCGTCGGCGAAACGCTTCACCAGCTCGTATTCGAAGCCGGTTTCACCGTTGCGATCCTGAAAGTAGGTGGCGGGACTGTTACGGGTAACCACCCGCAGCACGCCATCCTCCTTTACGCGCTCCAGCGTGTTGGGTTTATCAACACAGCCACCGAGCACCAGGAAGAGTCCGGTTGCGATCAGCCATTTGGCGTACCGCGGACGCAAAGCCGTTGGGGAAAACATCTGCGCAGTATACGCAAAGGACCACGAGCGCCATATCTCGACAGCGAAGGGCTTGTCTGCTAGAGAGTCTAAAACCCGCTTGGAGCCCGCAGGAATGGGCCCGAACAGCATTTTGTGACAGAAAAAATAACCCTCGGAGCGCTCCTGTTCAGGGCCCGAATACCCGGCCCGACGTTCGGGTGCAGCCGTGCGTACCGTTTCGGGTGCTGTCGCGGGCGGTTTAGGCTAGAATGCACGGCCTCAAAGCACACCCCTTCCCGAGGCTGTCCCGAAGATGTTGATCCTGCGCGGCGCTCCTGCCCTTTCTGCCTTTCGCCACAGCAAACTCATTGAGCAACTGAGCCAGAAGGTTCCGGCTGTCAGTGGCTTATATGCTGAATTCGCTCACTTCGCCGAAGTTACCGGCGTCCTGACCGGCGACGAACAGCAGGTGCTCGCGCGCCTTCTGAAGTACGGCCCAAGCGTTCCAGTACAAGAGCCAACCGGTCGTCTGTTTCTGGTGTTGCCACGTTTCGGCACTATCTCGCCGTGGTCGAGTAAAGCCAGCGACATCGCTCGCAACTGCGGCCTGACCAAGATCCAGCGCCTGGAGCGCGGCATTGCGTTCTACGTCGCCGGCCAGTTCAGCGACGCCGAAGCGCAGCTGATCGCAGGCGCGCTGCATGACCGCATGACCCAGATCGTATTGGACAACCTTGAACAAGCCGCCGGCCTGTTCAGCCATGCCGAACCCAAGCCCCTGACCGCGATCGACGTGTTGGGTGGCGGCCGCGCCGCGCTGGAAAAAGCCAACACCGAGCTGGGCCTGGCCCTGGCCGAAGACGAGATCGACTATCTGGTCGCTGCCTTCGTCGGCTTGAAGCGCAACCCGCACGACATCGAGCTGATGATGTTTGCCCAGGCAAACTCCGAGCACTGCCGTCACAAGATCTTCAACGCCAGTTGGGATATCGACGGTCAGAGCCAGGAAAAAAGCCTGTTCGGCATGATCAAGAACACCTATCAGATGCACAGCGAAGGTGTTCTGTCGGCTTATAAGGACAACGCCTCGGTAATCGTCGGCTCCGTTGCCGGCCGTTTCTTCCCGGACCCTGAAACCCGTCAGTACGGCGCGGTGCAGGAACCGGTGCACATCCTGATGAAAGTCGAAACTCACAACCACCCGACCGCGATTGCCCCGTTCCCGGGCGCGTCCACCGGCTCTGGTGGCGAGATTCGTGACGAAGGCGCAACCGGTCGCGGCGCCAAGCCCAAGGCTGGCCTGACTGGTTTCACCGTGTCCAACCTGCAAATCCCGGGCTTCGAACAGCCGTGGGAAGTGCCGTACGGCAAGCCTGAGCGCATCGTTACCGCGCTGGACATCATGATCGAAGGCCCACTGGGTGGCGCCGCGTTCAACAACGAATTCGGTCGTCCGGCCCTGACCGGCTATTTCCGTACCTTCGAACAATCGATCACCACCCCGCGTGGCGACGAAGTTCGCGGTTACCACAAGCCGATCATGCTGGCCGGCGGCATGGGTAACATCCGTGCCGAACACGTACAGAAAGGCGAGATCACCGTTGGCTCCAAGCTGATCGTTCTTGGCGGCCCGGCAATGCTCATCGGCCTGGGCGGCGGCGCTGCTTCCTCCATGGCCACCGGCACCAGCTCGGCGGATCTGGACTTCGCATCCGTACAGCGCGAAAACCCGGAAATGGAACGTCGCTGCCAGGAAGTCATCGACCGTTGCTGGCAGTTGGGTGACAAAAACCCGATCAGCTTCATCCACGACGTCGGCGCGGGCGGTCTGTCCAACGCCTTCCCGGAACTGGTCAACGACGGCAACCGTGGCGGTCGCTTCGAACTGCGCAACATTCCAAACGACGAGCCGGGCATGGCCCCGCACGAAATCTGGAGTAACGAATCCCAAGAACGCTACGTTCTGGCAGTCGGCCCTGCGGACTTCGAACGCTTCCAGGCGATCTGCGAACGTGAGCGTTGCCCGTTTGCCGTGGTCGGCGAAGCCACTGCCGAACCGCAGCTTACTGTCACGGATAGCCACTTCGGCAACAGCCCGGTGGACATGCCGCTCGAAGTGCTGCTGGGCAAAGCCCCGCGCATGCACCGTTCGGCCGTTCGCGAAAACGAGCTGGGCGACGATTTCGATCCGTCGACCCTCGAGATCGCCGACTGCGTCGAGCGCGTTCTGCATCACCCGGCCGTGGCCAGCAAAAGCTTCCTGATCACCATCGGCGACCGCACCATCACCGGCCTCGTGGCCCGTGATCAGATGGTCGGCCCGTGGCAGGTTCCGGTGGCTGACGTTGCCGTCACCGCCACCAGCTTCGACGTCTACACCGGTGAAGCCATGGCCATGGGCGAGCGTACTCCGCTGGCTCTGCTGGACGCTCCGGCGTCGGGCCGCATGGCCATCGGCGAAACCCTGACCAACATCGCGGCGTCGCGCATCGCCAAAATCTCCGACATCAAACTGTCGGCGAACTGGATGTCTGCCGCCGGTCACCCGGGTGAAGACGCGCGCCTGTACGACACCGTGAAAGCAGTCGGCATGGAATTGTGCCCGGACCTCGGCATCACCATTCCGGTGGGCAAGGACTCGATGTCCATGGCCACCCGCTGGAACGACGACGGCGTCGACAAGACCGTGACCTCGCCGATGTCGCTGATCGTGACCGGTTTCGCGCCCGTGGCTGACATCCGTCAGACCATGACCCCGCAACTGCGCATGGACAAGGGCACCACCGACCTGATCCTGATCGACCTCGGTCGCGGTCAGAACCGCATGGGCGCTTCGATCCTCGCTCAGGTTCACGGCAAACTCGGCAAGCAGGCCCCGGACGTCGATGACGCCGAAGACCTGAAAGCCTTCTTCGCTGTGATCCAGGGCCTCAACGCCGACGGTCACCTGCTGGCTTACCACGACCGTTCCGACGGTGGTTTGCTGACCAGCGTGGTGGAAATGGCCTTCGCCGGTCACTGCGGTCTGAGCCTGAACCTCGACGGTCTGGCAGAAACCTCCGCCGACATCGCTGCAATCCTGTTCAACGAAGAACTGGGTGCTGTGATCCAGGTTCGCCAGGACGCCACTCCAGATATCCTCGCGCAGTTCAGCGCAGCTGGCCTGGGTGACTGCGTGTCGGTGATCGGTCAGCCGATGAACAACGGCGAGATCAGCATCACGTTCAACGGCGACACCGTGTTCGAAGGTCAGCGTCGTCTGCTGCAACGTCAGTGGGCTGAAACCAGCTACCAGATCCAGCGTCTGCGTGATAACGCCGACTGCGCCGAACAAGAATTCGACGTGCTGCTGGAAGAAGACAACCCGGGCCTGAGCGTCAAGCTCAGCTACGACGTCAACCAGGACGTCGCCGCGCCTTACATCAAGAAAGGCATTCGCCCTCAGGTTGCCGTGCTGCGTGAGCAGGGCGTCAACGGTCAGGTGGAAATGGCGGCCGCGTTCGACCGCGCCGGTTTCAACGCAATCGACGTGCACATGAGCGACATTCTGGCCGGCCGTGTCGACCTGAACGAGTTCAAAGGTCTGGTGGCTTGCGGTGGTTTCTCCTACGGCGACGTATTGGGTGCCGGTGAGGGCTGGGCCAAGTCCGCGCTGTTCAACAGCCGCGCTCGCGATGCCTTCCAGGGCTTCTTCGAACGTAACGACAGCTTCACCCTCGGCGTGTGCAATGGTTGCCAGATGATGTCCAACCTGCACGAGCTGATCCCGGGCAGCGAGTTCTGGCCGCACTTCGTGCGTAACCGTTCCGAGCAGTTCGAAGCTCGCGTGGCGATGGTGCAGATCCAGGAGTCGAACTCGATCTTCCTGCAAGGCATGGCCGGTTCGCGCATGCCGATCGCTATCGCACACGGTGAAGGTCATGCCGAGTTCGCCAGCGAAGAAGCGTTGCTGGAAGCCGATCTGTCGGGTTGCGTGGCGATGCGTTTCGTCGATAACCATGGCAAGGTCACCGAAAACTATCCGGCCAACCCGAACGGCTCGCCGCGCGGGATCACCGGTTTGACCAGCCGTGACGGTCGCGTGACCATCATGATGCCGCACCCGGAGCGTGTATTCCGCGCCGTGCAGAACTCGTGGCGTTCGGAAGACTGGAACGAAGACGCACCTTGGATGCGTATGTTCCGTAACGCGCGCGTCTGGGTTAACTAAGCGCCGTGTACAAGCTCAGCTTTTTTGTTCCGGCCAGTCATGTCGAGGTGGTCAAAAGCGCTGTGTTCGCTGCCGGTGGTGGACGGATCGGGGCTTATGATCACTGCGCGTGGCAGGTGTTCGGGTTGGGTCAGTTTCGTCCACTGGATGGCAGTCAGCCGTTCATTGGCGAAGCGGGGCAGGTCGAGCAGGTTGAGGAATGGAAGGTTGAGCTTGTGGTCAGCGATGAGTTGATTCGGGCGGTGGTGGTGGCTCTGAAAGAGAGCCATCCCTATGAGACGCCGGCTTATGAGGTATGGCGGTTGGAAGATTTCTGATCTTCCTGGCCGCTGAAATGAGAAACCCGCTGAAAGTGATTTCAGCGGGTTTTTTATTGGCTGCGATTTAGGGCGTGGCGGCCTTAGGGCCGACCAGGTTCTTGTTGGTTGAGTACATATCCATTTCTGCGGTAATGGCGGCTTATGGTTTCGCCCTTACGGCGAGTCCCTTTTGGCAAACGCCCCAAAAGGAACCAAAAGGTCTCGCCCCAAGCGTCCGGCCCCTCGCTGAGGCTCGGCGTTCCTTCGCTCCGGTATCCATCTGGGGGCATCGCCCTACGGTCTGCTTCGCTACGACCTACATGCGATGGGTTCGACTGCGTCGAACGGCGCTGCGCGCCAATCCCCAGATGAACACCTCCGCTCAGCCTCCCGAAGGGGCGGGTGGATCAAAATCAAAAGCCAGATCAAAAGCGGCAGGCGAGCTAACGCTCGGCCTGTTGAGTGGTGAGAGGCGGGTGCACACCGCTCCACTGTGGGAGCGGGCTTGCCCGCGATGGCGGCCTGACAGCCGACCAATCTCTCTCAGACATACACCGCCCCCCTTGTAGGAGCGAGGCTTGCCCGCGAAGACGGCCTTACAGGCAACGATGTTTATTGATCAGAAAAAACATCAGAACCTTCCCACAATACTTTCAGGTTGTCCGTCGGAAGTGGCCTCTCTAACGTTTCGGTATCGCTGCCAATTCAAGCTGCCAGATAGTTTGTCAGGCGCCCATATCAGTGATTGAGGTTCAAAAAAATGATATTGCCTGACGTAATCACTCCCCGCGTTAATACGAGCACGACGTTGGGACGGGCCTTGATTTCGATGTTCAAATCCGTCGAAGCAGAGCTGGCACTTGAGAGCGCAGAATCAGGGGCGGTGAAAGTCATCGTGTTCGGTGGGTGCGCCGTTCACCTCTACACAAATCATCGTGTTTCCACAGACGTCGATGCCGAGATTTATGAAGCTTCTGTCCCTGAAGGCCTCCATCTTCAGACCTTGCTCGCGGAGGTTCCTGAGCAATTTGTCGATGAGCGAACCGGTCGATTGATGGAGCTGAACTATGACCTTCAATACAACACAAGTTTTGGTCCCATTCACGAGGATTACTGGGGACGGAGTATTCCTCTCATAGAGTTCCCGGTTGAGTCTCCGTTGCACGTTCACATTGCGGCACCTATCGACATTGCCATCTCCAAACTGGGCAGGGCCACAGATCAAGACGTTGGCGATATCATGATGCTTCTCCGGGCTGGCTTCATAGTGACCACCGAGCTTCGTCGACTGGCATTGCAGGCGATTGATGTATATGTTGGCAACAAAGAGCCACCAGCATCCGTTCTTACCCATATTTTGCAAGACTACTTGGAGAATACAGATGACGAAGCCCGCTAACGGCCACGTCCTCTCATCCGCCTTGGACACATTGGTCAAACGTCCTCTAAATCAAGCAGATGACGCGGCGCTTGTGAGCGCGGCTAAAGCTGTTTGGTACTCGAAATTGAATCTTGAAAGTGAGGTGACAGCGTTCCTGAACTGCCACTCTGATGAGGTGGAAGTTCGACGTGCAGGTTATCTGCTCGAACGATTCACTCGCTTTGCCTGCGTGTCTGATAGCCGCGTGTCGGAAACCCTTAACGCTATTGAGCTTTTTGCACACTCGACTTCCAAGCATGAAGTGATACCGCAAGCAACCGTACCGCTTCGTCGGCGCCGTGATGAACTCGCCATTGCTTGGGGGCTGAATGAAGGCCTTGGCTTGAAGGCTCAATCCCTCATGCCTTTCCAGACTAGGCACTACGAAGCTGAGCAGCGCGCAACGTTTTCCTGAGCTTAAGCTGCATGGCAAGAACCCGGCCTAGGTCGGGTTTTTGCTGTCCGCTTGGATAAGTGATGGCGTTTATTCATCAGGCAAAACATCAGAACCTTCCCACAATACTTTCAGGTTGTCCGTCGGAAGTGGGTTCTCTAACCTTTGGCTGTCGCTGCCAATGCAGTGACCGGGACTGCAAGCCCGAAGAATTGTTAGGCGCTTATAGGCGCCGCATCAATAAGTGATGTCGGTCGCTCCAATTTTTTAGGAGCTCCACCATGATCAAAGACAATCCCGATCTCCCAGAAACAGACGTAGAAGATGTGGAAACAAACATGGAAAACGAATCCGTTTCCCCCTACGCCTGCCTCAATTCCAAAAAGCTCCACGACGCCGCAATCCGTGCACTCGATCACTATCTCGCGCCACCTTCCCAAAAGAAGGCCAAAGCCGGCCAGCGTCCAAG
Organism: Pseudomonas sp. JV414; assembly: GCF_032424305.1. Lineage (NCBI taxonomy): Bacteria > Pseudomonadati > Pseudomonadota > Gammaproteobacteria > Pseudomonadales > Pseudomonadaceae > Pseudomonas > Pseudomonas sp. JV414. The sequence continues at coordinate 99,095 of NZ_VYKC01000020.1, forward strand.
CACGATCTTCGTGGTCGTGAGGGCCTCTTCGCGGGCAAGCCTCGCTCCTACAGGGGAGTGGTGTCGATATTTAACATGCGACCGACACATAACCCGTAGGAGCGAGGCTTGCCCGCGAAGACTGACTTCAGATCGACAACGACCTAAACCCTGGCACTCACCTCGCTGCGATTAACCAATGCTTCCAGCGCACAACTCAAACTCGGCGCTTTGTCGCCAATCAGCAAATGCCAAACCCCGCCCTCCAACTGACTGACACCCATGCAACCAAGCGCCTTCAACTGACCCTCCGACAACGCCTTGCCATCCGCCAGCTGCAACCGAATCCGGGTCATGGCCACGCAATCCATTTGCAGCACATTGTCGCCGCCGCCCAGTGCCTTCAGCCATTGCTGGGCTTCTGTGTTCGCCACAGTGGCAGTTTCAGGAACGTCGACAACGGCAGCGGGGGAGGCGATAACCGCTCGCCCCAAGGCCGGCATCGCCAACCGGATCTCATCGGCAATGCTGTCTGCCATCGGCCCAACTACGACCTGCAAACTTCCACCTTTACCCGGACGAACAACAGCCATCGCCCCCAGTGCTTTCAAGTCCGCATCGGATGCCTTGTTGCGATCAACCATGTCCAGCCGCAACCGTGTCGTACATGCACCTACCGTGATCAAATTCTGCGCACCACCCAGCGCCTTGATGTAAGCCCCGGCGCGCTCATTCTCGGCGACTATCACCTTGTCACCGGTCGGCACATCTTCACGCCCAGGCGTCTTCAAATTGAATCGACGAATACAGAAATCAAACACCACGTAGTAGATCAGCGCATACGCCAGCCCCACCGGAACCACTCGCCAGCCATTGGTGGATTCACCCCAGCCCAGAACCATGTCGATGAAGCCGCCTGAGAAGGTAAAGCCCAGGTGAATGTTCAGCAAATTGGTGACGGCCATCGACAACCCGGTCAGCAGCGCGTGAAGCAAAAACAGCATCGGCGCGAGGAACATGAAGGCGAATTCGATTGGTTCGGTCACACCCGTCAGAAACGAGGTCAGGGCCATGGACAAGAAAATCCCGCCCATGACTTTGCGCCGTTCCGGCAAGGCGTTGCGGTACATCGCCAGGCAGGCGGCGGGTAGGCCGAAGATCATCATCGGGAACATGCCGGTCATGAACTGGCCACCTTTCGGGTCGCCGGCAAAGTAGCGCGACAGGTCGCCGGTCACCAGGGCGCCCGTGGTCGGGTCGGTGAAGTTGCCGAATACGAACCACGCCATGTTGTTGAGGATGTGGTGCAGGCCGGTAACGATCAGCAGGCGGTTGAACACGCCGAAGACGAAAGCACCGAAGCTGCCGCTCTCCATCATTAATGCGCCGAAGCCATTGATGCCGTGCTGGATCGGCGGCCAGATGAACCCGAACACGACGCCGAGGCCGACGGCGGCGAACCCGGTGACGATCGGTACAAAACGCCGACCGCCGAAGAACGCCAGGTACTCCGGCAACTTGATGTCTTTGAAGCGGTTGTACAGCGCGCCGGCCATCAGGCCGCTGACGATCCCGGCGAGCATGCCCATGTTGATGCTCGCATCGAGCACCTTGAGGGTGGAGATCATCACCAGATAGCCAATCACTCCGGCCAGGCCTGCGGTGCCGTTGTTGTCCTTGGCGAAACCGACCGCGATGCCGATGGCGAAGATCAATGCCAGGTTGGCGAAGATCACCTGACCGGCGTCGTGGATGATCGCGATGTTCAGTAAGTCGGTGTCGCCCAGGCGCAGCAGTAACCCTGCAATCGGCAGGATCGCGATCGGCAGCATCAGAGCGCGACCGAGGCGCTGCAAGCCTTCGATGAAGTATTGGTACATGGCGAATCTCCCTGGGTTCTTGTTGTTTTTGTACTGTCGTCGCTCAGCTCAGAGGCCATTGCTGGTGACAGGCGTGACGCACCGCGCTGGCGCTGCTCAGCTTGAGCAGGTCCTGGCTGATGCGTCGGCATTCGCTGGCGTCGAGGTGGCGGACGCGGTCCTTGATTTCGCCGATCTGCACCGGGCTCACCGACAACTCGCTGACCCCCAGGCCAATCAACACTGGCGTGGCCAACGGATCGGAAGCGAGGGCGCCGCAGACGCCGACCCAACGGTTATGCACCGCCGCACCGGCGCAGGTTTGGGCGATCAGTCGCAGCAATGCCGGGTGCAGCGCATCGACCCGCGAGGCGAGGCCGGCGTGGTCGCGGTCCATGGCCAGGGTGTATTGGGACAAGTCGTTGGTGCCGATGGACAGGAAGTCCGCGTGTTCGGCCAGTTGCTCGGCCAGCAATGCGGCGGCCGGGACTTCGATCATCACGCCCAGTTCCGGGCGTTGGGTCAGGCCGAGTTCCCCGCACAGCGCATCGAGGCGCTGGCGGATGTGCAGCAGTTCATCGACTTCGGTGACCATCGGCAGCAGGATCCGGCAGCGGGACAACGGGCTGATCTGCAGCAGTGCACGCAGTTGCTGATCCAGCAGTTCCGGACGGACCTGAGCCAAGCGAATGCCGCGTAAACCGAGCACCGGATTCGCTTCGACCGGAAGCGGTAAATAGTCGAGTTGCTTGTCGCCGCCGACGTCGATGGTGCGGATGATCACCGACTTGTCGCCCATGGCATCGAGCACGGCCTGATACGCGATGCGTTGTTCCTGTTCGTCCGGCGCGGTATTGCGGTCCACAAACAGAAATTCGGTGCGCAGCAGGCCGACGCCATCGGCCCCATTGGCCAGTGCATCAGCCGCTTCAGCGCTGGAAGCGACATTGGCGGCGACTTCGATGTGCAAACCATCAAGCGTCAGTGCCGGGGTGTGAGCCTGAGCCTGTTGAAGGGCGCGACGTTGTTGATGATCGAGTTGCGCCTGATGCACCTCGGCCAGGCGCGCGGCGTTGGGCGTCAATTCGAGACGTCCGCCGTCGGCATCCAGCACCACCGCTTGGCCTTGCTCCTGATCCAGCAGCGTCGAACCCAGCGCAACCATGCACGGCAAGCCTTTCCCGCGAGCGAGAATCGCCACATGGGAAGTCGCGCCGCCTTCGGCCATGCACAATCCGGCCACACCTTGCTGGCTCAGTTGCAGCAAGTCGGATGGCGTCAGCTCATGGGCCGCGACGATGGCGCCGGCCGGTACGTCGTACTGCCAGGTTTCACCGAGCAGGGCGCGCAACACGCGTTGTTTGAGATCGCGCAGGTCGTTGGCGCGTTCGGCCAGCAACGGGCTGCCGAGTTGTTGAAGGACCTCGCACTGCACGTCGATGGATTGGCTCCAGGCGTGAGTCGCAGCGGTGCCGTGGTCGATGGATTGATAAGCCGCGTCAAGCAGCGCCGGGTCTTCGAGCAGCGCCAGGTGCGCGGCGAAGATGGCTTCTTCGTCAGTATTCTTGTGCTTCTTCGCTTGGGCCAGAGTGGCGTCGATGTCGCTGCGGACCCCAGTCAGTGCAGTGTCCAGACTTTGCCGTTGTTGCTCGCGATCATGATTGCCGGCATCCATCGGCAGACTGATCGAGTTCAGACGAAACAACGGCCCTGCCACCAAACCGGGCGCTGCGCACACGCCATGCAGCACGCCCGCTTCGGCAGGGCGATTGCGTTGGACCATCGGTGCTGGCGCAGCGGCATGGCTGTCTTCGGCCAGGGCTGTGGATAACGCCGCCAACAGGGCTTGCAGCGCGGCCTCGGCGTCCGGTCCCTGGCAACTGACTTTGATTTCATCCTGCTCACCGACGGCCAGCGCCATCAGGCCGATCAAACTGTCGCAGGCCGCCGATTTGCCGGCGAAGTGCAGTCGGGATTTGCTCTTGAACTGTTGGGCGGTCTGGCGGATCAGCGCGGCAGGCCGGGCGTGCAGGCCACCGCGATGGGCGACATGAATATGCCCCTGAACCTCGATGCCGACGACCTCAATGTCGATCTGCACACCGTTGGCCACTTTCGGCACGATGTGCAGTAGCGGATCGCCGACCTTCACCGATTTCAGCGTAATCGGCCGCGCCTGAAAGTCCTGGCTATTGGTCAGGATCATCAGGCTGACCAGGCTTTTGCACTGCTGCGCGACCTGGTCCAGGTCATAACGCAACAGCGGCTGGCCATTGCTGACGCGCGCACCTTCCTTGACCAGCATCGAGAAACCGACGCCCTGTAACTCGACCGTATCGAGGCCCAGGTGCAGCAGCAACTCGGCACCGTTATCGGCGCGCAAGGTGATGGCGTGACCGGTGCGGGCGACGTGGGTCACGACTGCTTCACAGGGCGAATACAGGGTGTCGTTCAGCGGATCGATGGCGATCCCGTCGCCCATCGCGCCACTGGCGAACACCGGGTCCGGGACTTTCGCGAGTGTGAGCACCGGGCCGCTGAGCGGGGCGCTGAGGGTCAGCTCTTTATTGTTGTTGTGCATGGCTCGGTCTCATCAGTAAAAACTACGGTTCGGATCAACTCGCCCTGTACGGATTAACGTGTCCTCTGTAGGAGCTGACGAGTGAAACGAGGCTGCGATCTTTTGACGTTGTTTTTAAAGAGCAAGATCAAAAGATCGCAGCCTCGTTTCACTCGACAGCTCCTACAGGGTTACTCACCCGCCATTCGAATTAGTGCGTGCGCGTCACTTTGCTCAAATGACGCGGCTGGTCCGGGTCCATGCCTCGGGCGACGGCCAAGCCTGCGGCCATGACGTAGAAACTCTGGATCGCCAGAATCGGGTCCAGGGCCGGGTGTTCGGCGCGGCTCAGGGTCAGGTCGCGTTCGGCGACGTCATCCGGCGCGGCCAGTAGCACGCGGGCGCCGCGTTGGCGCATGTCCGCCGCAAGGCTCAGCAACCCGGCCTGCTCGGCGCCGCGTGGTGCGAAGATCAGCAGGGGATAGTTCTCGTCGATCAACGCCATCGGGCCATGCCGCACTTCAGCGCTGCTGAAGGCTTCGGCCTGGATCGCCGAGGTTTCCTTGAATTTGAGGGCCGCTTCCTGGGCGATGGCGAAACCGGCGCCACGGCCGATCACCATCAAGCGCTGACAATCACGCAACGCATCGATGGCCAGGCTCCAGTCTTGTTTTGCCGCTTCGCGCAGACCTTCCGGCAGGGCAAGGCCTGCTTCCAACAACTCCACGTCTTCTTTCCAGTGGGCAATCAGGCGGGCGCTGGCGGTGAGGGTGGCGATAAAACTCTTGGTCGCGGCGACGCTGCTTTCGGTGCCGGCGCACAGCGGCAGGCTGAATTCGCAGGCGGCTTCCAAAGGCGAGTTCTCGGCGTTGACCATCGAAATGCTCAGGGCGCCGCGCTTGCGTAGCAGACGCAGGCTGTTCACCAGATCCGGGCTTTGCCCCGACTGCGAGAAGGCGAACGCGACCTGGCCGCTGACCTTCAGCGGCGCTTGCTGCATGGTCACCACCGACATCGGCAACGACGCCACCGGAATGCCCAGTTGCTGCATGGTCAGGTAGGCAAAGTAGCTTGCGGCATGGTCGGAGCTGCCGCGAGCGACAGTCATCGCTACTTGCGGCGGCTGACGACGCAGGCGCCCGGCGATTTCGATCATCTGCGGGTCGAGCTGCTGCAATTGAGCTTGCACCGCCTCGAACGAGGACAGCGCCTCTTCAAGCATTTTTGAAGTCAATGTCTTCTCCTTCGACCATGACGGCGGTCAGTGTGAGTGAGCGATCCAGCCGCACGCAGTCGGCCCAGGCGCCGGGTTGCAGGCGTCCGCGTTCTTGAAGGCCGAGGTAGTCGGCGGGGAATTGCGAAAGTCGTTGCGAGGCTTCGGCAATCGGCAAACCGATCTTCACCAGATTGCGCAAAGCCTGATCCATGGTCAGGGTGCTGCCGGCCAGCGTGCCGTCGGGCAGGCGCACGCCGCCCAGGCATTTGGTCACGGTGTGGCTGCCGAGTTTGTATTCGCCGTCCGGCATGCCGGCGGCGGCGGTGGAATCGGTGACGCAGTACAGGCACGGGATCGAGCGCAGGGCCACGCGGATCGCGCCGGGGTGCACGTGCAGCAAGTCTGGAATCAGCTCGGCGTACTTGGCGTGGGCCAGCGCCGCGCCGACGATGCCCGGCTCGCGGTGATGCAGCGGGCTCATGGCGTTGTAGAGGTGGGTGAAACTGCTGGCCCCGGCCGCAAGCGCGGCGACGCCTTCCTCGTAACTGCCCAGCGTATGGCCGATTTGCATGCGCACGCCGCGAGCGCTGAGGGCGCGGATCAAACCGTCGTGGCCGGCGATTTCCGGGGCGATGGTGATCACCCGGATCGGCGCCAGCGCCAGGTATTCTTCGACTTCGGCCATCAATGCGGTGTGAGCGAAATTCGGCTGGGCGCCGAGTTTGCCCGGGTTGATGTACGGGCCTTCCAGATGAACGCCGAGGACTCGGGCGCTGCCTTTTGGCCGCTGCTCGCAAAACTCTCCGACGTCCTTGAGCACTCGCGAAATCTCTTCGTTCGGCGCTGTCATGGTGGTCGCCAGCAGCGACGTGGTGCCAAACCGCACGTGGGTTTTGGTTATGGTTTCGAAGGCGGGCGCGCCTTCCATGATGTCTTTGCCACCGCCGCCGTGAACATGCAGGTCGATGAAACCCGGCAGCAGGTAAGGCAGGTCGTTGTCCGCCGGATCGCACGGCTGGCCTTCGATGGACACGACCTTGCCGTGTTCGTGGATCAGCCGGCCGCGAACCCAGCCGTGGGCGGTGAGGATGTTGTCTTCGGACATGATCGGTTCTCGTTTGCTCGTTTTGACAACGAAGCTCTTTATCTGCGGAGCTCTTTATCTACGAAGCTCTGCGACAAAGTCGTAGTAGTCGTTGCGGCAATAGGTGTCGGTGACTTCGATTGGCGTGTTGTCTTCCATATAGCCGACCCGGGTCATCAGCAGCATGGCGGTGCCAGGAGCGATGCCTACCAGGGCGGCGAATTCGTCCGAGGCGTTGATCGCCTGAATGTGTTGCAGGGCGCGGACTACCGGTTTGCCGATGCCGTCGAGGTATTCGTAGAGTGAATCGCCCACCGCTTGCGGCTTGGGAATGATCGAGGCGGGCAGGGTGCTCATCTCGATCGCCATCACCGTGTCGTCGGCTTTGCGCAAGCGTTTGAGCCGCGCAACCTTGTCGTTGGGCGACAGGCCGAGGCGGATCAATTCTTCGTGGGTCGGCGGGGTGATTTCCCGTTCCAGCCATTGCGAGCCGGGGACGAAACCCTTGAGCCGGAGCATTTCGCTAAAGCCCGAGAGGCGTGACAGCGGTTGTTCCAGGCGTGGCGTGATGAACGTGCCAGAGCCTTGATTGCGCCGGATCAGGCCTTGCTCGAACAGCACTTCCAGCGCTTTGCGTGCGGTGACGCGAGAGATACCCAGCAGTTCGCTGAGATTGCGTTCCGATGGCATCGCCTGTTCGGCTTTCCACTGGCCGGCATGGATCGCCGCTTCCAGATTGCGCGCCAGTTGCAGGTACAACGGCGTGGGCTGGGTGTCGTCAGGGCGTAGGGCCTGGAGGTCATTCATTTAGGTTTGGTCCGATGCGGATGTAGGACTGTTGTCGCCCGGTTGTGGGGCGAAAACTAATACCACTTAAATACCATGTCAATGCCAGTACTTTGCTGTGGGCGCAGCAAAGCTTGCCCTGCATGATGGTCTTTAGGGGGCTTTGTTCTAAGTGGTATTAGGGGCGGGGATTTTAAAAGCAAAGATCGCAGCCTGCGGCAGCTCCTACAGATGGGATTGGTATCTACCCTGTAGGAGCTGCCGCAGGCTGCGATCTTTTGAATTTATTTTTTCGAGGCCGACCGAAGGTAGTCACTCGATCGTTCCCACGCTCCGCGTGGGAATGCAGCCCGGGACGCTCCGCGTCCCACTTAAAGCCGAACGCGGAGCGTCCGTAGTGGCATTCCCACGCGGAGCGTGGGAACGATCATCATCAGCCTTGAAGTTTCACCCGTTACGGCCGAATCTCAATCATCGTGCCATCCGGCACCAAGCCCCAAACCTCGCGCATGTCCATATTGCGCATGGCGATGCAGCCGTCGGTCCAGTCCAGCGTATGGAACAGGTCTTCCGGGTTGTCTTCGGTGTCTGGGGTGCCGTGGATCATGATCATGCCGCCAGGCTCGACGCCTTCGCGCCGGGCGCGGGCGGCGTCGCTGATATTAGGGTAGGAGATGTGCATCGCCAGGTTGAAGCGGTCGCTGATCTTGCGCCAGTCCACCCAATAAAAGCCTTCGGGGGTACGTTTGTCGCCCTCCATCAGCTTCGGCCCCTTGGGGCGTTTGCCCAGGGAAATGCGATAGGTCTTGATCGGCTTGCCGTCATTGATCAATTGCAATTGGTGGGCAGATTTCAGAACCAGAACTTTTTCGATGACTTTGCCGTCCAGCGTTTCCGTGGAGGAAGCCTGGCTGACAGCGACGAACGACAAGCAAAAAACGGCAAGCAACCAGCGCATTGAAACGATATCCCTAAGAGGTGTCGCGATTATTGATTTTATAGATGCTTTTACGTGTAGGCGCGTTAAATGATGGCGGGCTGGACGAGCGGTGGGATCGATTCGGACCGCACGGGGTAGACCTCGGTCCGCCGGTCAGCGAAGAAGCATTCTAAGGTACGCCCCACCGTGCGGAAAGCCAGTTCGCCCCAAGGGATGTCGGCTTCTTCGAACAGTTGCACTTCCAGGCTCTCGGGTCCCGCGGAAAAATCCAGATCCACCAGCTCGGCGCGAAAGAACACATGCACCTGGCTGATGTGTGGCACGTCGATCAGCGTATAGATGCTCAGGTTGCGCACCCGGGCACAGGCTTCTTCGGCGGTCTCGCGAATGGCGGCCTGTTCGATGGTCTCACCGTTTTCCATGAAACCGGCAGGCAGGGTCCAGTAACCGAGCCGTGGTTCGATGGCGCGACGGCACAGCAACACCTTCGAACCCCAGGTCGGCACGCAACCGGCGACGATATTGGGGTTCTGGTAATGGATGGTATGACAGCTATCGCAGACAAAACGCAGGCGCGAATCGCCTTCGGGAATGCGCTGGGTTACCGGGTTGCCGCATTGGCTGCAAAATTTCATGCTTGGGTTCCTGAATGCTGCGCCTATCTTGGCGTGCAGCGGTGTCGGTCGGCAAGTTGTCGTTTCGCGACATGAGGCTGTTCGGGGCTTGGGCGGCCGGTGTGATTGGTGCATGATGCAGGGTAAGGCACAGATCGAGAAGACTCATGCTGGACGAGCTACTGCACCGGGTAAGCAATCACACGCCGCGTACGCTGGAAACCGACCGACGTTTCCCCGAAGCCGCGGTATTGGTGCCTATCACGCGCAGTGACGAACCGGAATTGGTGCTAACCCTTCGCGCCAGCGGGCTCTCGACCCATGGCGGCGAAGTTGCCTTCCCTGGCGGTCGACGCGACCCCGAAGACCCAGACCTGATTTTTACTGCCCTGCGCGAAGCCGAAGAAGAAATCGGCCTGCCACCGGGGCTGGTCGAAGTGATCGGCCCGCTGAGCCCACTGATCTCCCTGCATGGCATCAAGGTCACGCCCTATGTCGGCGTGATTCCGGATTTCGTCGAATACCAGGCCAACGATGCCGAGATCGCCGCGGTGTTCAGCGTGCCGCTGGAGTTCTTCCGCAAAGACCCGCGCGAGCACACCCACCGCATCGACTATCAGGGCCACAGTTGGTACGTGCCGAGCTACCGTTACGGCGAGTACAAGATCTGGGGCCTGACGGCGATCATGATTGTCGAGTTGATCAACCTGCTCTATGACGCGAAAATCAGCCTGCATCAACCACCCAAGAGTTTTATCAAAACCTGAAGCCATCGCGCGTATGGCGTGAACCCGTGAACCCGCGGCAGTCTGAGCCTTGAGGAAAATAAGATGAAATACCGCCTGGGCGACGCCCGCGTCGATACCCATCCGCAGAGTTGGGTCGCCCCCAATGCCGTGCTGGTGGGCAAGGTCAAACTGGAAGAGGGCGCCAACGTCTGGTTCAACGCCGTGTTGCGTGGCGACAACGAATTGATCCTGATTGGCAAGAACAGCAACGTGCAGGACGGCACCGTCATGCACACTGACATGGGCTACCCGCTGACCATTGGCACCGGCGTGACCATCGGCCACAACGCCATGCTCCACGGCTGCACGGTGGGCGATTACAGCCTGATCGGCATCAACGCGGTGATTCTCAACGGTGCGAAAATCGGCAAGAACTGCATCATCGGCGCCAACTCGCTGATCGGTGAGGGCAAGGAAATTCCGGACGGATCGCTGGTCATGGGCTCACCGGGCAAAGTCGTACGCGAGTTGACCGAGCCGCAAAAGAAGATGCTCGAAGCCAGCGCCGCCCACTACGTGCACAACTCGCAGCGTTACGCGCGCGATCTGGTCGAGCAGGAAGAATGAGCACCACTGAACGACCGGTTCCGTCGCCGTGCGTGAGCATTTGTGCGCTGGATGAGGATGACATTTGCACCGGGTGTCAGCGCACGGTGGAAGAAATCACCCGCTGGAGCCGGATGGACAACGCAGAGCGGCGCAAGGTGTTGGGGTTGTGTCATGAGCGGGCGAAGTCGAGCGGGTTGATCTGGATGTTGGGTAAAACACCAGACCTGTAGGAGCTGACGAGTGCAACGAGGCTGCGATCTTTTGATCTTGCCTTTAAAAAACAACGTCAAAAGATCGCAGCCTCGTTGCACTCGTCAGCTCCTACGGTACCCTGTGCACAAAATTGACAGGTATTCCCCGCCCCATGCTCTTCCTGATCGCCTACATCAGCAGCGTCGTGCTGATCAATTACGCCTTTTCCAGCGCCCCGCACCTGGACATCATCTGGTCGGCCTGGGGTGGTCTGGTGTTCGTGCTGCGCGACATGGTGCAAACCCGCTTCGGTCACGGCGCGATCGCGGCGATGCTGGTGGCGTTGGTGCTGTCGTACGCCACCTCCGACCCGTCCATCGCGCTGGCCAGCGCCATCGCATTCGCTGTGTCCGAGTGTATCGACTGGCTGGTGTTCAGCATCACCAAGCGTCCATTGCATGATCGCCTGTGGATAAGTTCGGCGCTGAGCATCCCGCTGGACACCTTCATCTTCTTCGGCATGATTGATGCGTTCACTCCGGCCGTGATCCTCACCGCCATGGGTTCGAAGTTCGCAGGTGTGACGGTCGTGTGGCTGATCATGGCCTGGCGCTTGCGTAATCAGGCCGTCGTCAGCTGAAGCCAAACCCTCAGGTTCATGTAAAATGCCGCGCTTTCTCCCCATGGGAAGCGCGCTTCCCTCGATGATCCGCTTCTTGAGGACCTGAGATGACCCGTATCGGAACTCCATTGTCGCCAACCGCGACCCGCGTATTAATGTGTGGCTGTGGTGAGTTGGGCAAGGAAGTGGTGATCGAGCTGCAACGCCTGGGCGTTGAAGTGATTGCCGTCGATCGCTACGCCAATGCGCCGGCCATGCAAGTCGCCCATCGCAGCCATGTGATCAACATGCTCGACGGCGCCGCCCTGCGTGCTGTGATCGAAGCTGAGAAGCCGGACTTCATCGTGCCGGAAATCGAAGCCATCGCCACCGCGACCCTGGTAGAACTGGAGTCCGAAGGCTTCACCGTGATCCCGACCGCTCGCGCCGCACAGCTGACCATGAACCGCGAAGGTATCCGTCGCCTGGCCGCCGAAGAGCTGGGCCTGCCGACGTCGCCGTACTACTTCGCCGACACCTTCGAGGACTACAGCAAGGCTGTCGAAGACCTGGGTTTCCCATGCGTGGTCAAACCGGTCATGAGTTCCTCGGGCAAAGGCCAGAGCCTACTGCGCAGCGTCGATGACGTGCAGAAGGCCTGGGATTACGCTCAAGAAGGTGGCCGCGCCGGTAAAGGTCGCGTGATCATCGAAGGCTTCATCGACTTCGACTATGAAATAACCCTGCTGACCGTGCGTCACGTTGGCGGCACTACGTTCTGTGCGCCGGTTGGCCACCGCCAGGAGAAGGGCGACTATCAGGAATCCTGGCAGCCACAAGCCATGAGCCCGATTGCTCTGGCTGAATCCGAGCGCGTTGCCAAAGCCGTGACCGAAGCCTTGGGTGGCCGTGGTCTGTTTGGCGTCGAGTTGTTCATCAAGGGTGATCAGGTCTGGTTCAGCGAAGTTTCGCCGCGCCCGCATGACACCGGTCTGGTGACCCTGATTTCCCAGGACTTGTCGCAGTTCGCGCTGCACGCACGGGCGATCCTGGGCCTGCCGATTCCATTGATCCGTCAGTTCGGGCCTTCGGCTTCGGCGGTGATTCTGGTGGAAGGGCAGTCGACTCAAACCGCATTCGCCAATTTGGGCGCTGCGCTGAGCGAGCCGGATACTGCGTTGCGTCTGTTCGGCAAGCCTGAGGTGAATGGTCAGCGTCGGATGGGTGTGGCGTTGGCGCGTGATGAGTCGATCGAGGCTGCCCGGGCTAAAGCGACCCGTGCTTCCCAGGCTGTTGTTGTAGAGCTGTAACCGAGTCGCGGCTATCGCGGGCAAGCCCGCTCCCACAGGGTTTTCGGTTGATCACAAAATTTGTGTACACCTGAAATCCTGTGGGAGCGGGCTTGCCCGCGATGGCGTTTTATCAGGCCACCCGATTCAAATCGTTATGCCGCGTTTCCTTCAGGCATAGCACCGCGATCAGGCTCAGCAGCGCCGCCCCCGACACATACCCGCCGACATAACTCAAACCTCCCATCGCCACCAGTTTCTGTGCAAAGAACGGCGCCGCCGAGGCTCCGACAATCCCGCCCAGGTTGTAGGCCGCCGATGCGCCGGTATAGCGCACGTGGGTCGGAAACAGCTCTGGCAGCAGCGCGCCCATCGGTGCAAACGTCACGCCCATCAGAAACAGTTCGATGCACAGGAACAGCGCCACGCCCCAGGTCGAGCCTTGGGTGAGCAGCGGTTCCATCAAAAATCCGGACAGAACCGCCAGCACACCACCGATGATCAGCACCGGTTTGCGCCCGAAACGATCACTCGCCCAGGCCGACAGCGGTGTCGCGGCCGCCATGAACAGCACAGCGAAACACAGCAGAGCGAGGAAGGTTTCTCGGGTGTAGCCGAGCGTCGACACGCCATAGCTCAGCGAAAACACCGTCGAGATGTAGAACAGCGCGTAGCACACCACCATCGCCCCGGCACCCAGCAGCATCGGCGTCCAGTATTGGCTGAACAGCTCGACCAACGGGATTTTCACCCGTTCCTGGCGAGCCATGGCATTGGCGAACACCGGGGTTTCGTGGAGCTTGAGGCGCACATACAGGCCGACCATCACCAACGCGGCACTGAGCAGGAACGGAATCCGCCAGCCCCACGAACGGAACTGCTCGTCGTTCAGGCTCATGGCCAGGGTCAGGAACAGACCGTTGGCCGCGAGAAAGCCGATCGATGGACCGAGTTGCGGAAACATGCCGTACCAGGCGCGCTTGCCTTTGGGTGCGTTCTCCGTGGCCAGCAACGCGGCGCCGCCCCATTCACCGCCCAATCCCAGACCTTGGCCGAAGCGCAGCACGCAAAGCAGGATCGGCGCCCAGGCGCCAATGCTGTCGTAACCCGGCAGCACGCCAATCAGCGTGGTACACACGCCCATCAGCAGCAGGGAAGCGACCAGTGTCGATTTACGCCCGATGCGGTCACCGAAGTGGCCGAACAGCGCCGAACCCAGTGGCCGTGCAAGGAAGGCGATGCCGAAGGTGAGGAACGCCGACAGCATCTGGGCGGTGCCGGAGGTCTGCGGAAAAAACACCGGCCCGATCACCAGAGCTGCCGCCGTGGCATAGACGTAGAAGTCGTAGAACTCGATGGCCGTGCCGATGAAACTCGCGGTGGCTACTCGGGTGGCGGAGTTGGTTGGTTGGACAGGCGCGGTGTCGCTGAACGTTGTGCTGGTCGTCATGCGGTAATCCCTGACAGTCATGTGCCCCAGTGGAGCGAATTATTATGGTCGAATACCCAGGGATGTGGGCTGAGATACGGTCGCTGTTCAAGGTAGGAACAGTCGTCGCAGTGGTGCGGATATTGTCGATGATCTGGCCGGAACCTGCTGCGCGCGGGGTAAGCACGTGGTTCGGCGGGGGCTTGGGTAAGCGGCTTGATTATAGGAAGGCGGCTAACGATCGAACAAGGGCATAGATATTGAAAAAGATCGCAGCCTCGCTTCGCTCGACAGCTCCTGCAGAGGAGCGCATTCCAAACTGTAGGAGCTGTCGAGCGAAGCGAGGCTGCGATCTTTTAACTATCTAACGGCTGGAGGCAATCGCAGGCGTCGAACTGGTATGCCAGATCAGCACGCGCGTGACGCGATTGTCTTCCGTCTCCAGAATCTCCAGCCGATAACGCCCGATCTTCAGGCAAACCGCACTGTCCGGAATCGTTTCCAGCGCCTCGGTCACCAACCCGTTGAGGGTTTTCGGGCCATCGCTGGGCAAGTGCCAGCCAAGGCTTTTGTTCAATTCGCGAATCGACGCCGCACCCTCGATGACCAAACGCCCATCGGTCTGCGGATGGATGTGCGGGTTATCCAGGCTGTGCTGGCTTTCGAATTCACCGACGATTTCTTCGAGAATGTCTTCCAGGGTCACGATGCCCAGCACTTCACCGTACTCGTCGACCACCATGCCCAAGCGCCGCTGCTGCTTGTGGAAGTTCAGCAATTGCAGCTGCAGCGGGGTGCTTTCCGGTACGAAGTAAGGTTCGTGACTGGCTGTCAGCAGCGCTTCCCGGGTCAGGCTCGAATCCGCCAGCAAATGACGGATCTGTCGAGTGTTAAGCACCGCTTCGACCTGGTTGATATCGCTGTGGAATACCGGCAGGCGGGTGCGTCTGTTATGGCGCAGTTGTTCGATGATTTCTTCGAGGGAATCGTCCAGATTGATTCCGTCGACGTCGCTGCGCGGTACCAGAATATCGTTGACCGTGATGTTATCCAGCGCGTGGATACCTGACAGCGAATGCGGGCGACTGGCTGCGTGTTCGTGATCGTCGCGCCGATCTGACGGTATCTCGTCTTCGCTTTGCTGCACCACGTTGATTTTGCGGGCGAATGGTCGCATCAGCAGTTGGCTGATGGCATTGAGTAACCAGGCCGCCGGGTAGACGATCTTCAAGGGTATGCCGAGCAGTGTGTTGCCCAGTGTCAGGACGGCATCCGGATAGCGCACGGCAAGGGTGCGCGGCAGGTAGTCGGCGAACACCAGCAGCACCGCGCTGGTGCCGAGGCAGGCAATCCATACACCGTTTTGCGCCCAGGTGAAAATCGCCAGCAAGGTGCTGATGACCACCACCAGCGCGCGGCACAGGGTGTTGCAGAGGATCAGGCTGTTGAGTGGGAAACTCAGCTTGGCCACCGGTTTGTCGCTCGAGCGCGAGGCCGTTCGCTGGGCCAGCAACTGCTGTTGTGCAATTTCGATGGCGGTAAACAGCCCCGACCATAAAATCAGCAGGGCCAGCACCGCGAGCATCGGCCCTATGGGCAAGTCGTCCATTAATGCCGCCCGTCAGATATGCAGAATGTATTCGCGGACCAGCTTGCTGCCGAAATACGCCAGCATCAGCAGGCAAAAACCGGCAAGGGTCCAGCGGATGGCTTTGTGTCCGCGCCAGCCGAGGCGGTTACGCCCCCAAAGCAGCACGCTGAACACGATCCAGGCCAGGCACGCCAGCAGGGTTTTATGCACCAGGTGCTGGGCGAACAGGTTCTCGACGAACAACCAGCCGGAGATCAGCGACAACGACAGCAGGCTCCAGCCGGCCCAGAGGAAACCAAACAGCAGGCTTTCCATGGTTTGCAGCGGCGGGAAATTCTTGATCAGCCCGGACGGATGCTTGTGTTTGAGCTGATGGTCCTGAACCAGCAGCAGCAATGCCTGGAACACCGCGATGGTGAACATGCCGTAAGCGAGGATCGACAAGAGGATGTGGGCGAGGATGCCTGGTTCTTCGTCAATGATCTGCACCGTACCGGCGGGGGCGAACTGTGCCAGCAGCACGGTGGCGGCGCCCAACGGGAACAGCAATAGCAGCAGGTTTTCCACCGGAATCCGCGAGCAGGCCAGCAGGGTCAGGGCGATGACCGCTGCGGCAATCAGGCTGGCGGCGCTGAAGAAGTCCAGGGCCAGGCCGATCGGTGTCAGCAGATAGGTGATCAGGCTGACGCTGTGGGCCAGCACGGCCAGCACACCGAGCGTGACCAGCAGGCGCTTGTTCGCCTTGGCGCCGGTGGCCAGACGGGTGCCCTGATAGAGGGTCGCAGCGGCATATAAGCAGGCGGCGGCGAGGGTGGTAAGCAAACTGGGTGACAAGGGGAGCATAAATCCTGTTAGGCAAGCCCGAAAGGCGCTGAGTTTGGCATAGAACCCCCACAGCACGAAAGACCATGCAACCTGACGGCGAGGTGTCCGCCAGACGCAGTCTTCGCTATAATCCGCGACCTGCCCACGCCGCAGGCTCGCCGAGCACATGTTTATTCCGGTCTGGGCCGCCATTATCCCGGTCTACACAGGGCCTGAAAGGATCGCGCAATGTTTGAAAACTTAACCGACCGTCTCTCGCAGACGCTGCGCCATGTCACCGGCAAAGCCAAGCTGACCGAAGACAACATCAAAGACACCCTGCGCGAAGTGCGCATGGCGTTGCTCGAAGCCGATGTCGCCTTGCCGGTGGTCAAAGACTTCGTCAACTCGGTCAAGGAACGCGCTGTTGGCACCGAGGTGTCGCGCAGCCTGACGCCGGGCCAGGCCTTCGTGAAAATCGTCCAGGCCGAACTCGAAAGCCTGATGGGCGCGGCCAACGAAGACTTGAACCTGAGCGCCGTTCCTCCTGCTGTCGTGTTGATGGCCGGTTTGCAGGGTGCGGGTAAAACCACCACCGCCGGCAAACTCGCGCGCTTCCTTAAAGAGCGCAAGAAGAAGTCGGTCATGGTCGTGTCCGCGGACGTTTACCGTCCGGCAGCGATCAAGCAGCTGGAAATGCTCGCGGGTGAAGTTGGCGTTACCTTCTTCCCGTCCGACCTGAGCCAGAAGCCGGTCGACATCGCGCAAGCCGCTATTAAAGAAGCAAAACTGAAATTCATCGACGTGGTTATCGTCGATACCGCCGGTCGTCTGCACATCGACGAAGAGATGATGGGCGAGATCAAGGCGCTGCACGCCGCGATAAACCCGGTCGAAACCCTGTTCGTGGTCGATGCCATGACCGGCCAGGACGCCGCCAACACGGCCAAGGCCTTTGGCGATGCGCTGCCGCTGACCGGTGTGATCCTGACCAAGGTCGACGGCGATGCCCGTGGCGGTGCCGCGCTGTCGGTACGTGCCATCACCGGCAAGCCGATCAAGTTCATCGGTATGGGCGAGAAGAGCGAAGCGCTCGAGCCGTTCCACCCTGAGCGTATTGCTTCGCGCATCCTCGGCATGGGTGACGTGCTCAGCCTGATCGAGCAGGCCGAACAGACCCTCGACAAAGACAAGGCCGATAAACTGGCCAAGAAGCTGAAGAAGGGCAAGGGCTTCGACCTCGAAGACTTCCGCGATCAGCTGCAACAGATGAAGAACATGGGCGGCCTCGGCGGCCTCATGGACAAACTGCCGAACATCGGCGGTGTGAATCTGGCGCAAATGGGCAACGCCCAGGGCGCGGCAGAGAAGCAGTTCAAGCAGATGGAAGCCATCATCAACTCCATGACCCCGGCCGAGCGCCGCGACCCTGAGCTGATCAGTGGTTCGCGCAAGCGCCGGATCGCCATGGGTTCCGGCACTCAGGTGCAGGACATCGGTCGCTTGATCAAGCAGCACAAGCAGATGCAGAAGATGATGAAGAAATTCTCCGCGAAAGGCGGAATGGCCAAAATGATGCGCGGCATGGGCGGTATGTTGCCCGGCGGCGGCATGCCGAAAATGTAAAGTATTCACGCAAGGGCTTGCTCTTGCATCTCCCACATGGAAGTGGGATCTCCAGCAAACCCGCACTTGGCGGGAGCTGACTGGCCGTTTTCAACGACGGCTCTATAGCAAATCTGCATGGCGACCGATAGGCCGCCGGAAAAAGACATTTGCAAAAGTCCGGATATTCCTTAGAATATGCGGCCTTTCGGGCACCTATGCCCGCTGTGCCTTTAGATTTGCAGCACCGACTACAGGAACGATGTTCACATGCTAACAATCCGTCTTGCCCTTGGCGGCTCCAAAAAGCGCCCGTTTTACCACTTGACCGTAACCGACAGCCGCAACCCGCGCGACGGTTCGCACAAGGAACAGGTTGGTTTCTTCAACCCTGTTGCTCGTGGTCAAGAAGTTCGTCTGTCCGTGAACCAAGAGCGCGTAGCCTACTGGCTGAGCGTTGGTGCACAACCTTCTGAGCGCGTTGCTCAGTTGTTGAAGGAATCTGCTAAGGCTGCGGCCTGAGCTATATGAACGCGACGCCAGCTGTTGCCGATGATTTGATCGTTATTGGCAAAATTTATTCTGTTCATGGCGTTCGCGGCGAAGTGAAGGTGTATTCCTTTACTGATCCGACTGAAAACCTGTTGCAGTACAAAACCTGGACGCTCAAGCGCGAAGGCAATGTGAAACAGGTCGAGCTGGTCAGCGGGCGTGGGAACGACAAGTTCCTGGTCGCAAAGCTCAAGGGTCTTGATGATCGTGAAGAAGCACGTCTTCTGGCTGGTTATGAGATCTGTGTGCCGCGCAACCTGTTCCCTGAATTGACCGACGGCGAGTACTACTGGTACCAGCTGGAAGGTCTGAAGGTTATTGACCAACTCGGGCAATTGCTCGGGAAAATCGATCATCTTCTGGAAACCGGCGCCAATGATGTAATGGTGGTCAAGCCTTGCGCTGGCAGCCTGGATGATCGCGAACGCCTGTTGCCCTATACGGAGCAATGCGTGTTGGCTGTCGACCTTGCCGCAGGCGAGATGAAGGTGGAATGGGATGCGGACTTCTAAACGTGGCTAACCTGCGCGTAGAAGTGATCAGTTTGTTTCCCGAGATGTTCTCCGCCATCAGCGAGTACGGCATCACCAGTCGTGCGGTGAAGCAGGGGCTGTTGCAGCTCACCTGTTGGAATCCGCGAGACTACACGACGGATCGACATCACACTGTGGACGATCGCCCATTTGGCGGTGGTCCGGGCATGGTGATGAAGATCAAGCCCCTGGAAGATGCTCTGGTTCAGGCCAAGGCAGCAGCCGGGGAGGCGGCGAAGGTAATTTACCTGTCCCCCCAAGGCCGTCAACTGACTCAGTCGGCGGTACGCGAGTTGGCGAATCTGGATGCATTGATCCTGATTGCTGGCCGCTATGAAGGCATTGACGAGCGTTTTATTGATGCTCATGTCGATGAAGAGTGGTCGATTGGCGACTATGTACTGTCTGGCGGCGAGCTGCCGGCGATGGTCCTGATCGATGCGGTTACACGACTGCTGCCTGGAGCTTTAGGGCATGCGGACTCCGCCGAGGAAGATTCCTTTACGGATGGTTTGCTGGATTGCCCGCACTACACCCGACCGGAGGTGTATGCGGATCAGCGTGTTCCCGACGTATTGCTAAGTGGCAATCACGCGCATATCCGGCGTTGGCGTTTACAGCAGTCCCTTGGTAGGACCTTTGAACGACGCGCCGATCTTCTGGAAAGCCGCTCGCTTTCTGGAGAAGAGAAGAAGCTGCTCGAGGAATACATCCGCGAGCGGGACGATAGTTAACAACGTATCGATGGTAGATCCGACGATTTACCTTAGGAGCACAGCATGACTAACAAAATCATCCTTGCACTCGAAGCAGAGCAGATGACCAAAGAGATCCCTACCTTTGCCCCGGGCGACACCATTGTCGTTCAGGTGAAAGTGAAGGAAGGCGATCGTTCGCGTCTGCAAGCGTTCGAAGGCGTAGTTATCGCCAAGCGTAACCGCGGCGTAAACAGTGCTTTCACCGTTCGTAAAATCTCCAACGGTGTTGGCGTAGAGCGTACTTTCCAGACCTACAGCCCGCAAATCGACAGCATGGCCGTTAAGCGTCGCGGTGACGTACGTAAAGCCAAGCTGTACTACCTGCGTGACCTGTCCGGTAAAGCAGCTCGCATCAAGGAAAAACTGGCTTAAGTCCAGCTTCCGATGCCGAAGCGCCAGCCTGTTCAGGCTGGCGCTTCAAGAAAATGCCTCGTATCGAAAGATGCGGGGCATTTTTCGTTATGGGTGCATCAAAAGGCGGTCGCTCAATGCCGGCCAGTCAGGTGCAATTCCTGTGGGAGCGGGCTTGCTCGCGAAAGCGGTGTCAGTCGACGTTGATGTTGTCTGGCACACCGCTTTCGCGAGCAAGCCCGCTCCCACATGGATCGCGGCGTAAGGGGGGGATTTTGTGCGCGAAAAAGAAAACGCCCCGAACAGGTCGGGGCGTTTTCTTGAGGTGCTGCGGCTTTTTGGGTTTTTGCGTTAGCGCTTCAGCGAAGCTGGCAGGTGCGGCTGGATCGCCGTCAATACTGCCTTGAAGCACTTGGTGTTGCCGGCGACGATGTGGCCTTTCTCAAGGAAGTCGTGACCGCCGGTGAAGTCGCTCACCAAGCCGCCAGCTTCCTGGATCAGCAGGGCGCCTGCAGCCATGTCCCATTCGGACAAGCCCGATTCCCAGAACGCATCGAAACGGCCGGCGGCCACGTAGGCCAGGTCCAGGCTCGCCGAGCCAGCGCGGCGGATGCCGGCGGTCTGGCCAACCAGGGCGCGGAACATGCCCAGGTAGTTGTCGAGGTTGTCCATCTGGTCGTCACGGAACGGGAAGCCGGTACCCAGCAGGGCGCCGTCCAGGCTGGTACGACCGCTGACGCGCAGGCGACGACCGTTCAGTTGGGCGCCGCGACCACGGCTGGCGGTGAATTCTTCCTGGCGAACCGGGTCCAGAACAACAGCGTGCTCCAGGCGACCGCGGTATTTGCAGGCAATGCTGACAGCGAAGTGAGGAATGCCGCGCAGGAAGTTGGTGGTGCCGTCCAGTGGATCGATGATCCACAGGTATTCTTCGCCTTCGATCCCGGTGCCGGCGTGCATGCCGGTTTCTTCACCCATGATCGAGTGATTAGGGTAGGCCTTGCGCAGCGCATCGATGATTTTCTGTTCGGCGGCGCGATCCACCTCGGATACGTAATCCTTGGCGTCTTTTTCGTCGACCTTGATGGTATCCAGGCGCTCGATGGAGCGGAAAATCAATTCACTGGCGCTGCGGGCGGCGCGCAGCGCGATATTCAGCATGGGCTGCATGGATGTGTCACCTAAGGTTGTTAAAGAAAGCCGGGCATTCTATCAGAAAGTTTCTACAGGTGAAGGTCGGCGTTCGCTTTCATAGCTTAACGGTAGGTTGAGCTGTAAGATTCTGCTCCCATTAAAGTGTTCGAGAGCGCCTCCCTTGCTGCAAAACATTCGTGTCGTCCTGGTCAATACCAGTCACCCCGGAAATATCGGCGGGGCTGCGCGTGCCATGAAGAACATGGGCCTGTCGCGGCTGGTGCTGGTCGAACCGCGGTTGTTCCCGCACCACGAGGCTGACGCGCGTGCGTCCGGCGCCGGTGACATCCTTGAAAATGCTCAGGTCGTCGCCACCCTGGAAGATGCCTTGGTCGGTTGCAATCTGGTGCTCGGTACCAGTGCTCGTGATCGTCGCATTCCTTGGCCTTTGCTCGATCCCCGCGAATGCGGCACGAAAGTGGTCGAGGAAGCTGGGCAGGGTGCCGAGATTGCCTTGGTGTTCGGTCGTGAAGATTCCGGCCTGACCAATGAAGAGCTGCAGCGATGTCATTATCACGTGCATATCCCATCAGACCCTGAGTTCAGTTCGCTGAACCTTGGGGCGGCGGTGCAGGTGTTGAGCTATGAAGTGCGCATGTCCTGGTTGGCGGCCGAAGGTCAGCCGAGCAAGGTCGAGAAGGATGAAGTGGCGTCCACCAAGAGTGGTGAGCTGGCGACCATGGATGAGCTGGAGCGATTCTATGAACACCTGGAGCAAACCCTGGTGGCCATCGAGTTCCTCGACCCGGAAAAACCACGGCACTTGATGGCGCGTCTGCGCCGGTTGTACGGACGCAGCTCGGTCAGCCGGGCGGAAATGAATATATTGCGTGGCATCCTCACGGAAACCCAGAAAGCGGCCCGTGGCGAGCTTCTAAAGCGGAAGGATTAATGATGTTCGAGCGTTTGCGTGAAGATATCCAAAGTGTTTTCCATCGTGACCCGGCGGCGCGTAATGCTTTTGAGGTTTTGACGTGCTACCCGGGCATGCACGCCATCTGGATCCATCGCCTGTCATCAGCGTTGTGGGGCATGGGCTGGAAATGGCTGGCGCGACTGGTGTCGAACTTCGGTCGTTGGTTGACCGGGATCGAGATTCATCCGGGGGCCAAGGTCGGTCGTCGCTTCTTTATTGACCACGGCATGGGCATTGTTATCGGTGAAACTGCCGAGATCGGCAACGATGTCACCCTGTATCAGGGCGTGACCCTTGGTGGCACCAGCTGGAACAAGGGCAAGCGTCACCCGACCCTGGAAGACGGCGTAGTGGTCGGGGCGGGCGCCAAGGTGCTCGGCCCGTTCACTGTTGGTGCCGGGGCCAAGGTGGGTTCCAATGCCGTGGTCACCAAGGCGGTTCCGCCCGGGGCGACAGTGGTGGGGATTCCTGGACGGATCATCGTCAAGTCCGATGAAGAACAGGATGCCAAGCGCAAGGCCATGGCCGAGAAGATTGGTTTCGATGCCTACGGTGTCGGTGAGGATATGCCGGACCCGGTGGCCCGAGCCATTAACCAGTTGCTCGATCATCTGCAGGCTGTAGATGGTCGACTTGAAGGGATGTGCGGGGCGCTGAAGGATCTGGGTAGCAATTACTGTGCGAAAGATCTGCCTGAACTGCGCGAAGAAGACTTTGCCTGTGTGAAGGACAAGGATCAGAGCCAGGCCAGCTAGACCGTGTCAGTTTCTTCGCGGGCAAGCCTCGCTCCTACAGGATTCGCGCAACCCATGTAGGAGCGAGGCTTGCCCGCGAAGAACGATAGCGCGCAATTGCTGGCTGTACGCGGTCAGCCTTTGCTATGATGCGCGCGCTCTTTTGCGGGTAAACCTGACTAAAGTACTAGGTCTTATAGTTGACTTAAATACTCGGGAATTGCATACTCGCCCCATTCCGAACTCCGTGGTAATTGTCCATGCGACTGACTACAAAAGGCCGATACGCCGTGACCGCCATGCTTGACCTGGCGTTGCACGCGCAGCACGGGCCGGTGTCCCTGGCCGATATCTCCGAGCGCCAAGGCATCTCCCTGTCCTACCTCGAACAGCTTTTTGCCAAATTGCGCCGCAGCAATCTGGTGTCCAGTGTTCGCGGTCCAGGCGGTGGTTACCAGCTGTCCCGCGACATGCAGGGCATCCAGGTCGCCCAGGTGATCGATGCGGTCAACGAATCGGTCGATGCAACCAAATGCCAGGGCCAGGGCGATTGCCATCAAGGCGACACCTGTCTGACCCACCACTTGTGGTGCGATCTGAGCCTGCAGATTCACGAATTTCTGAGCGGTATCAGCTTGGCTGACCTTGTAACTCGCCGTGAGGTGCAAGAAGTAGCCCAGCGTCAGGACCAGCGTCGTTGCAACAGCAAGGCGCCACGCCTGGACAAGATTGAAGCGTCCGCCGTCGAATGACAGCCAAAGAGCTAGCGGCACGCCAGCCAGCCTGATTTAGGAGATAGTCCATGAAATTGCCGATTTACCTTGATTACTCTGCGACGACCCCGGTTGATCCACGTGTCGCGCAAAAGATGAGTGAATGCCTGCTGGTCGACGGAAACTTCGGTAACCCGGCGTCCCGTTCCCACGTGTTCGGCTGGAAAGCTGAAGAGTCCGTCGAGAACGCTCGCCGTCAGGTCGCTGACCTGGTTAACGCCGACCCGCGTGAAATCGTCTGGACCTCCGGTGCCACCGAGTCCGACAACCTGGCAATCAAGGGTGCGGCGCATTTCTACTCCACCAAAGGCAAGCACCTGATCACCACCAAGATTGAGCACAAGGCTGTCCTCGACACCATGCGCCAACTGGAGCGTGAAGGTTTCGAAGTGACCTACCTCGACCCTCGTGAAGATGGTCTGGTCACTCCAGAGATGGTCGAAGCTGCCCTGCGCGACGACACCATCCTGGTGTCGATCATGCACGTGAACAACGAAATCGGCACCGTCAACGACATCGCAGCCATCGGCGAATTGACCCGCTCCAAGGGGATCCTGTTCCACGTCGACGCTGCTCAGTCTACCGGCAAGGTCGAGATCGACCTGTCGAAACTGAAAGTCGACATGATGTCGTTCTCTGCCCACAAAACCTACGGCCCTAAAGGCATCGGCGCGCTGTACGTCAGCCGCAAGCCGCGTGTTCGCATCGAAGCGACCATGCACGGCGGCGGTCACGAACGTGGCATGCGTTCCGGCACCCTGGCGACCCACCAGATCGTCGGCATGGGCGAAGCTTTCCGTGTAGCCAAGGAAGACATGGCTGCCGAGAACGTACGCATCAAAGCCCTGAGCGACCGTTTCTTCAAGCAGGTCGAAGGCCTGGAAGAGCTGTACGTCAATGGCAGCATGACCGCCCGCGTACCGCACAACCTGAACCTGAGCTTCAACTACGTTGAAGGCGAGTCGCTGATCATGGCGCTCAAGGATCTGGCGGTTTCGTCCGGTTCGGCCTGCACCTCGGCGTCGCTTGAGCCTTCGTACGTACTGCGCGCCCTGGGCCGCAACGACGAACTGGCACACAGCTCGATTCGCTTCACCTTCGGCCGTTTCACCACCGAAGAAGAAATCGACTACGCCGCGCAGAAAGTCTGCGAGGCCGTTACCAAGCTGCGTACTCTCTCGCCGCTGTGGGACATGTACAAAGATGGCGTCGACATTTCGAAAATCGAGTGGGCGGCGCACTGATATTCAAGTCGCCGCAACCGGGCCCTGCGAATCCACGATTGGCAGGGCTTCAAGAGCGACTCCTGATGAGTGAGGATTAAGAATCATGGCTTACAGCGAAAAGGTCATCGACCACTACGAGAACCCGCGCAACGTCGGCAAGATGGACGCGGAAGATCCTGATGTCGGCACCGGCATGGTCGGCGCTCCGGCGTGCGGCGACGTGATGCGCCTGCAGATCAAGGTCAACGAGCAAGGCATCATCGAAGACGCCAAGTTCAAGACCTACGGTTGCGGTTCGGCAATCGCCTCCAGCTCCCTGGCGACCGAGTGGATGAAAGGCAAGACTCTGGATGAAGCAGAGACCATCAAAAACACTCAGCTGGCCGAAGAACTGGCTCTGCCGCCAGTAAAAATTCACTGCTCCGTACTTGCTGAAGACGCTATCAAAGCGGCCGTTCGCGACTACAAGCAGAAGAAAGGCTTGATCTGACTTTCAAGATTTGGCGACGAGTAAGGAGTCACCGATGGCTATCAGCATGACAGAAGCGGCTGCTCAACACGTGCGACGCTCCCTCAACGGGCGCGGCAAAGGTGAAGGGATTCGTCTGGGTGTTCGCACCACAGGCTGTTCCGGCCTTGCCTACGTGCTGGAGTTTGTCGACGAGGTGGTGGCAGAGGATCAGGTGTTCGAAAGTCACGGCGAGAAAGTGATCATCGACCCGAAAAGCCTCGCCTACCTGGACGGCACCGAACTCGATTTCGTCAAGGAGGGGTTGAACGAAGGCTTCAAGTTCAACAATCCCAACGTGCGCGGTGAATGTGGCTGCGGCGAAAGCTTCAACATCTGAGGCTGCGCGTGGGTACTCCTTGTCATTTCGCTTTATTTGAGCTGAAACCGAGCTTCCGTCTGGATCTCGATCAGTTGGCCACGCGCTACCGTGAGTTGGCGCGCGGTGTTCATCCGGACCGCTTTGCAGACGCTTCCGAGCGTGAGCAGCGGCTGGCGCTCGAGCAATCCGCGAGCCTCAACGAGGCCTACCAGACGCTCAAAAGCCCTCCCAAACGCGCGCGCTACCTGCTCGCCATGGGCGGTCGCGAGCTGCCGCTGGAGGTCACGGTGCATGATCCGGAGTTTCTTCTGCAGCAGATGGAGTTGCGTGAAGAGCTCGAAGACCTGCAAGACAGCGCCGATCTGGCGGGTGTTGCAGTGTTCAAGCGTCGCCTGAAGACCGCGCAGGATGAACTGAACGAAAGCTTCGCAGCCTGTTGGGATGATGCAGCGCAACGTGAGCAGGCCGAACGCCTGATGCGGCGCATGCAGTTCCTCGACAAGCTCACCTACGAAGTGCGCCAGTTAGAAGAGCGCCTCGACGATTAACCCAGTGCCGCTCCGGTCGCACGCCTGATATACAGATAAGTCCTGATAACGATGGCCCTACTGCAGATCGCCGAACCCGGCCAAAGTCCTCAACCGCACCAGCGTCGTCTGGCTGTGGGGATCGACTTGGGCACTACCAATTCGCTGGTCGCTGCATTGCGCAGTGGTCTTTCCGAGCCTCTGGCTGACGCGCAAGGGCAGGTCATCCTGCCGTCTGCCGTGCGCTATCACGCCGATCACGTCGAAGTCGGCGAGTCGGCCAAGCTGGCCGCCGCGTCCGATCCTTTGAACACTGTGCTGTCGGTCAAGCGCTTGATGGGTCGTGGTCTGTCCGACGTCAAGCAATTGGGCGATCAGCTGCCGTACCGTTTTGTCGACGGCGAGTCGCACATGCCGTTCATCGACACGGTGCAAGGCCCGAAAAGCCCGGTCGAAGTCTCCGCCGATATCCTCAAGGTGCTGCGTCAGCGCGCTGAAGCGACCTTGGGTGGCGAATTGGTTGGTGCGGTGATCACCGTTCCGGCCTATTTCGATGACGCTCAGCGTCAAGCTACCAAGGATGCTGCCAAGCTGGCCGGTCTGAACGTGCTGCGTTTGCTCAATGAGCCAACCGCCGCCGCGGTCGCTTACGGTCTGGATCAGCACGCCGAAGGCCTGGTCGCGATTTATGACCTGGGCGGCGGCACCTTCGATATTTCGATTCTGCGCCTGACCGGTGGTGTCTTCGAAGTGCTGGCTACCGGCGGCGACAGCGCCCTGGGTGGCGATGACTTCGATCACGCCATTGCAGGCTGGATTATTGAGGGTGCCGGTTTGTCGGCCGACCTCGATCCGGGTACACAGCGCCATCTGCTACAAACCGCCTGTGCGGCCAAAGAAGCCCTGACCAACTGCTCGTCCGTCGAAGTTGCTTATGGCGACTGGAAGGCCGAGCTGACCCGTGAAGCCTTCAATGCGCTGATCGAGCCGATGGTCGCTCGCAGCTTGAAAGCCTGCCGCCGCGCGGTGCGTGATTCCGGCATCGAGCTGGAGGACGTTCACGCTGTGGTCATGGTCGGCGGCTCGACGCGCGTGCCTCGCGTCCGTGAAGCTGTTGCGCACGCCTTCGGTCGCGAACCGCTGACCGAAATCGATCCGGATCAAGTCGTCGCCATCGGTGCCGCGATCCAGGCCGATACCCTGGCCGGCAACAAGCGTGACGGCGGCGAACTGCTGTTGCTCGACGTGATTCCGTTGTCCCTGGGGCTGGAAACCATGGGCGGCCTGATGGAGAAGGTGATTCCGCGCAACACCACCATCCCCGTCGCCCGCGCCCAGGACTTCACCACTTATAAAGATGGCCAGTCGGCCATGGCGATCCATGTATTGCAGGGCGAGCGTGAGTTGATCAGCGACTGCCGCTCCCTGGCACGCTTCGAATTGCGCGGTATTCCGGCGATGGTGGCCGGTGCGGCGAAGATTCGCGTGACCTTCCAGGTCGACGCCGACGGTCTGCTCAGTGTCTCGGCCCGCGAATTGGGTTCGGGCGTCGAAGCCAGCATTCAGGTCAAACCGTCCTACGGCCTGACCGACGGCGAAATCGCCAAAATGCTCAAGGATTCCTTCCAGCACGCCAACGACGACAAAGTCGCCCGCGTATTGCGTGAGCAGCAAGTCGATGCCCAGCGCCTGATCGAGGCGGTGCAGGGCGCTCTGGAGGTTGACGGCGAACGTTTGCTCGACGCCGAAGAGCGCATGGTCATCGAATTGCAGATGCAGGAACTGACCGAATTGATGAAAGGTACCGATGGTTACGCCATCGAGCAGCAGACCAAGCGTCTGTCGCAAGTGACCGATGCCTTTGCTGCCCGCCGCCTGGACTCGACGGTGAAAGCCGCTCTGGCGGGGCGCAACCTGAATGAAATCGAGGATAACTGATGCCGCAGGTCATTTTTCTGCCACACGAGAAGTTCTGCCCGGAAGGCATGGTTGTGGAGGCTGAGCCCGGTATTTCCATTCTCGAACTGGCCCATGAACACCATATCGAGATGGAAAGCGCCTGTGGCGGCGTCTGCGCCTGCACTACCTGCCATTGCATCATCCGCGAAGGTTTTGATTCGCTGGAAGAAGCGGATGAGCTGGAAGAAGACTTTCTTGATCGGGCCTGGGGTCTGGAAGCGCAATCGCGTCTAGGCTGTCAGGCGATCGTCGGAAATGAAGACCTGACCGTCGAAATTCCGAAATACTCGCTCAACCATGCAGCCGAAGCGCCGCACTGATTCAAGGAACCGACATGAGTCTGAAATGGGTTGATGTGCTTGAAATCGCGATCCAGCTGGCTGAAACCAAGCCAGATGTGGACCCGCGTTACGTGAACTTCGTCGATCTGCACAAATGGGTGCTGGCGTTGCCGGAGTTCAGTGATGATCCGACCCGCGGTGGCGAGAAGGTGCTTGAAGCCATTCAGGCCGCCTGGATCGAAGAAGCAGACTGAATCTGCACCGTACGCAGTTAGGCAATACCCAAGAACCCGCGTATAATTCGCGGGTTTAATTTTTCGCAAATTACCGTTTCTGGAGTTACACCATGGCTGTTCAACGTACTTTCTCCATCATCAAGCCTGACGCTGTTGCAAAAAACGTTATCGGCGAGATCACCACTCGTTTCGAAAAAGCTGGCCTGCGCGTTGTAGCTTCGAAACTGAAGCAACTGTCCAAAGCTGAAGCTGAAGGCTTCTACGCTGAGCACAGCGCTCGTGGTTTCTTCGGCGACCTGGTTGCTTTCATGATCTCCGGTCCGGTTGTCGTTCAGGTTCTGGAAGGCGAAAACGCTATCGCTCTGAACCGTGAGCTGATGGGCGCTACCAACCCTAAAGAAGCTGCTGCCGGCACCATCCGCGCTGACTTCGCTGATTCCATCGACGCCAACGCTGTACACGGTTCGGACTCCGAAGCCGCTGCTGCTCGCGAAATCTCGTACTTCTTCGCAGCTACTGAAGTAACCACTCGCTAAGCATTGGCTTAAGAGTGAAGGTGAATCCATGACTACATCGACTGTAAAAACCAACCTGCTGGGTCTGACTCAACAGGAAATGGAAAAATTCTTCGACTCAATCGGGGAGAAGCGTTTCCGTGCCGGTCAGGTAATGAAATGGATTCACCACCTTGGCGTTGATGATTTCGACGCCATGACGAACGTCAGCAAGGCCTTGCGCGACAAGCTCAAGGCCATTGCTGAAGTCCGAGGCCCCGAAGTGGTCAGCGAGGACATCTCCACCGATGGCACCCGTAAGTGGGTGGTGCGCGTGGCGTCCGGTAGCTGCGTCGAGACCGTGTACATTCCCCAGGGCAAACGCGGCACTCTGTGCGTTTCGTCCCAGGCAGGCTGTGCCCTGGATTGCAGTTTCTGCTCCACCGGCAAGCAAGGTTTCAACAGCAACCTCACCGCCGCCGAAGTGATCGGTCAGGTGTGGATTGCCAATAAATCGTTCGGCAGCATCCCGGCGACCGCCGACCGTGCCATCACCAACGTGGTGATGATGGGCATGGGTGAGCCGCTGCTGAACTTCGACAACGTCGTGGCCGCCATGCATCTGATGATGGATGACCTGGGCTACGGGATCTCCAAGCGCCGCGTAACCCTGTCCACTTCGGGCGTGGTGCCGATGATCGATGAGCTGTCCAAGCACATCGATGTGTCCCTGGCGTTGTCGCTGCACGCACCAAACGACGCATTGCGTAACCAATTGGTGCCGATCAACAAGAAATATCCGCTTAAGATGCTGCTTGAGTCGTGCCAGCGCTACATGTCGTCCCTGGGCGAAAAGCGCGTGCTGACCATCGAGTACACCTTGCTCAAGGACATCAACGACAAGGTTGAACATGCCGTTGAGATGATCGAGTTGCTCAAGAACATTCCGTGCAAGATCAACCTGATTCCGTTCAACCCGTTCCCGCATTCCGGTTACGAGCGCCCGAGCAACAACGCGATTCGCCGGTTCCAGGATCAGCTTCACCATGCAGGCTTCAACGTCACCGTACGCACCACCCGCGGTGAAGACATCGATGCCGCGTGTGGCCAATTGGTAGGGCAGGTGCTGGATCGCACCCGTCGCAGCGAACGTTATATCGCCGTGCGCGAGTTGAGCGCCGAAAACGATATCGCAACAAACGCCGCGAACAATAATTAAGAGAGGATCTCTATGTCCCTGCGCTTCGCGCTGCTTGTGCTGTTGGCCAGCCTCTGTGCTGGTTGTGTCCTGTCGGGCGATTTCAACCCGATGAAGACCAGCAAGGGCCGTGATGAAGCGCGTGCCGCTTACGTGCAGCTGGGCCTGGGGTATCTGCAGCAAGGCATGACCGAGCGCGCCAAAGTCCCGTTGAAGAAGGCTTTGGACCTGGATAGCTCGGATCCTGACGCCAACGCGGCGCTGGGGCTGGTGTTCCAGGCCGAGATGGAGCCGGAACTGGCCGATCAGCATTTTCGCAAGGCACTGTCTTCTCGTCCCGCCGATGCGCGAATCCTGAATAACTACGGCAGTTTTCTTTTCGAAGAGAAACGTTACAAAGAGGCATACGAACGCTTCGAACAGGCCGCCGCCGATACCCTGTATCCTGAGCGTTCACGGGTTTTCGAAAACCTGGGCATGACCGCTTCAAAGCTTGGCCAGCGTGATCTGGCCCGCCAGCAACTGGAAAAAGCCCTGCGTTTGAATCGCCAACAACCACGTGCATTGCTGGAAATGGCTGAGTTGTCTTACGAAGACAGGCATTATGTGCCCGCGCGTGACTATTACGACCGTTTTAGCCTGCTCACCGAACAAAATGCACGTAGTCTATTGCTCGGCGTTCGGCTGGCAAAAGTGTTCGAAGATCGCGACAAGGCCGCCAGTTTTGGCCTGCAATTAAAACGACTCTATCCCGGTACGCCGGAATATCAGCAATACCTGTCGGAGCAATGATGAAAGCGGCGCATCCCGAAGTTGTAGCAGCGAATCGCGTTAACCCCGGTGAGACTTTGCGCCAGGCCCGCGAAAGCAATGGCTGGTCGCTGGCCGAAGTGGCCCTCAAGCTCAACCTCACCGTCAATTCCCTGAGTAATCTGGAAGCCGGCGCTTTCGACAAGCTGCCTGGGCACACCTTTGCCCGTGGCTATATTCGCGCGTATGCCAAATTGCTCGGCATGGACCAAACCGTTCTGGTCCAGCAGTTCGACCAATCCACCGGCACCGACTCCCAGGGCAGCAACGTCCACAGCCTGGGACGTATCGAAGAGCCGGTTCGGGTTTCCCACACCATTTTGCGAATTGTCAGCCTGCTGTTGCTGCTCGCGGTGATTGGCGGTGGTTTTATCTGGTGGCAGGATCAAACTTCATTGCGCACCAAGGACCTGACCGGCCTGGCTCCGGAACACGTTGAAGTCGAAGGCGCCGACGGCACCACCCAGATCCATCCTCTGGACGAGCCGGAAGATCAGGCCGTTGCGCAAGGTCAGGCTGAAGGTGAAACGCCTCTTGCGCTGCCTCAGGCCGAGACTTCGACCGAGGAGCCAGTCAGTGCCGAAACGAGCGCTCCGGTTCCCGCGTCAGCGGCTCCAGCAGTAACGCCTGCGGCTGCGGCCCACAGCACTGCTCCGGTTGTCGCGACACCAGCGACGCCAGCCCCGGCTGTTCCCGCTGTACCTGCACCGGTTATCACAGCTCCGATTGCTCCGCCCGCTCCGGCTCCGGCTCCGGCAGCTCCGGTGGCTGGCCAAGGCCAGGTTCAACTGCAATTCACCGCCGATTGCTGGACGCAAGTGACCGATGGCACGGGTAAGGTGCTGTTGAGTGGTCTCAAGCGTAAAGGCGAAAATGTTACTGTCAGCGGCAAACCGCCTTTTTCCGTGCGTCTGGGCTTCGCCCGTGGCGCGCAGGTCAGCTACAACGGGCAGGTGGTTGATGTCGCTCCGTTCACCAGTGGCGAGACTGCTCGCCTGAAGTTGGGTCAATAAGTCATGCACGGCGAATCTCCAATCAAACGTCGCGAATCCCGCAAGATCTGGGTCGGCAACGTGCCCGTGGGCGGCGATGCGCCTATCGCTGTGCAGAGCATGACCAACAGCGATACCAATGACGTGGCCGCCACCGTGGCCCAGATCAACCGTCTGGAAGCCGCAGGTGTCGATATCGTGCGGGTTTCCGTGCCGGACATGGACGCCGCCGAAGCCTTCGGCAAGATCAAGCAGTTGGTCAAAGTGCCGTTGGTGGCTGATATCCACTTCGACTACAAGATCGCTTTGCGCGTCGCTGAACTGGGCGTCGATTGCCTGCGAATCAACCCGGGCAACATCGGTCGTGAAGACCGCGTGCGCGCGGTGGTCGATGCTGCCCGTGATCGCGGGATTCCGATCCGCATCGGCGTCAACGCCGGTTCCCTGGAAAAAGACCTGCAAAAGAAATATGGCGAGCCGACTCCAGCCGCGCTGGTCGAGTCTGCCTTGCGTCACGTCGAGCACCTCGAGCGCCTGAACTTCCAGGATTTCAAGGTCAGCGTGAAAGCTTCCGACGTGTTCATGGCCGTCGCCGCCTACCGCTTGCTGGCCAAGGAAATCGTCCAGCCGCTGCACTTGGGCATCACCGAAGCCGGTGGTTTGCGTTCAGGCACGGTGAAATCCGCCGTGGGCCTCGGTATGCTGCTCGCCGAAGGGATTGGCGATACTATTCGCATCTCGTTGGCGGCCGACCCGGTCGAGGAAGTGAAAGTCGGCTACGACATTCTCAAATCCCTGCACCTGCGTTCCCGTGGCATCAACTTCATCGCCTGCCCGAGCTGCTCGCGGCAGAACTTCGATGTGGTCAAAACCATGAACGAGCTGGAAGGGCGTCTCGAAGACCTGCTGGTGCCGCTGGATGTCGCGGTGATCGGTTGCGTGGTCAACGGACCGGGCGAAGCCAAGGAAGCCCATATCGGCTTGACCGGCGGCACGCCAAACCTGATTTACATCGACGGCAAGCCGGCGCAGAAACTGACTAATGACAATCTGGTGGATGAGCTTGAACGCTTGATCCGCCAGAAAGCGGCCGAAAAGGTCGAAGCTGACGCAGCAGTCATTGCGCGCGGCTAAGTCGAACGAATTTAAGGATTTAAAGTGAGCAAGTCTCTGCAAGCCATTCGTGGCATGAACGACATCCTGCCCGAACAGACTCCCCTGTGGCGTCATTTCGAGGGCACCGTCTCGCGTTTGCTGGATAACTACGGTTACAAGCAGATTCGCATGCCGATCGTCGAGTTCACCGAGCTGTTCAAACGCTCCATCGGTGAAGTGACCGACATCGTCGAAAAGGAGATGTACACCTTCGACGACCGCAACGGCGATTCCCTGACCCTGCGCCCTGAAGGCACAGCGGCCTGCGTGCGTGCGGTGCTCGAGCACGGCATCACCGGCGGCGGCCAGGTGCAGAAGCTCTGGTACATCGGCCCGATGTTCCGTCACGAACGTCCACAGAAAGGTCGTTATCGCCAGTTCCACCAGATCGGTTGCGAAGTCTTCAACCTCGACGGTCCGGACATCGACGCCGAGCTGATCGTGCTGACCTGGCGCCTGTGGGGAGAGCTGGGTATCCGCAATGCGGTCAAGCTCGAACTCAATAGCCTGGGCACCAGCGAGTCCCGTGGTCGTTATCGTGAAGCACTGGTCGAATACCTGTCCGCTCGCCTGGATCAACTGGACGAAGACAGCCAGCGCCGTCTGAAGACCAACCCGCTGCGGGTTCTGGATACCAAGAATCCCGACACTCAAGCGGCGTTGGCCGACGCGCCAAAAATGGCCGACTACCTCGACGAAGAATCCCGCGTGCACTTCGAGGGCCTCAAGGCTCGTCTGGACGCCGCCGGCATTCCTTATGTGATCAACCCGAAGCTGGTTCGCGGGCTGGATTACTACAGCAAGACCGTTTTCGAATGGGTCACCGACAAGTTGGGCGCTCAGGGCACCGTGTGTGCCGGTGGTCGCTACGACGGTCTGGTGGAGCAGATGGGCGGCAAGCCGACCACGGGCGTTGGTTTTGCCATGGGTATCGAGCGCTTGGTGCTATTGCTTGAAACCCTGGAGCAGATTCCCGAAGAAATCTCCCGTCAGGTCGATGTCTACCTCTGCGCCTTCGGTGAAGCCGCCGAGCTGGCCGGTCTGGTCCTGAGCGAGCGCGTTCGTGATCAATTGCCCAACCTGCGCCTGCAAGTCAATGCCGGCGCCGGCAGCTTCAAAAGCCAGTTCAAGAAAGCCGACAAGAGCGGTGCGCTGTACGCATTGATCCTCGGTGACGACGAAATGGCCCAGCAAGTGGTAGGTTTCAAACCCCTGCGTGGCCAGGGCGAACAACAAAGCATTGCCTGGGATGCGCTTGCTGCACACCTGGCCACCTGCGTCGTGCAGGGTTGAAGCTGTCAAACAGCCGATTTAGCGATTAAGGAGTATTGGGGTGTCGAGTACC
Organism: Pseudomonas sp. JV414; assembly: GCF_032424305.1. Taxonomy (NCBI): domain Bacteria; kingdom Pseudomonadati; phylum Pseudomonadota; class Gammaproteobacteria; order Pseudomonadales; family Pseudomonadaceae; genus Pseudomonas; species Pseudomonas sp. JV414. Next base: position 133,845 of record NZ_VYKC01000020.1, read on the forward strand.
GAAGACGAACATCTGGCGGAGTTGAAGGACTGGTGGACACGCAACGGCAAGCCCCTGGTCACTGGCGGCCTGTTGGCGCTGGTCATCGTGTTCGGCTGGCAGGCCTTTCAGAAGTATCAGAGCAATCAGTCGCAAGGCGCCTCGATTCTCTATCAGCAATTGCTCGAAACCACGCTGACGCCTGATGGCAAGCCTGATGCTGCACGTGTTTCGGATCTGGCTAGCAAGCTCAACAGCGAGTTCGGCGGCACCGCTTACGCGCAATACGGCAGCCTGTTCGTGGCGAAAGTCGCGGTCGATAGCGGCAAGCTGGACGACGCAGTCAGCGAGCTGAAAGCCATTGTCGACAAACCGGCCAATCCGGCACTCGGCGAAATTGCCCGTCAGCGCCTGGCGCAGGTACTGGCCGCGCAGAACAAGGTCGATGAAGCCCTGAAACTGCTCGAAGGCGATGCCGACAAAGCCTTCCTGGCTACTCGCGAAGAACTCAAAGGCGACCTGCTGGTGCAGTTGGGTCGTACCGACGAAGCGAACACGGCGTATCAAAAAGCCAAGGCGGCACTGTCGGATGAAGCGGCGGTCGGTGGCCTACAAATCAAGCTGGACGACCTGGCCAAAGGGGATGCGTGACGTGATCCGTTGGAAACATGCAGCATTGCTGGCTCTGGCCATATTGGCCGCGGGTTGCAGCAGCAACAGCAAAAAAGAATTGCCACCGGCCGAGTTGACCGACTTCAAAGAAGAAGTGGTTCTGCAAAAGCAGTGGAGTCGTTCGATCGGTGACGGTCAGGGCGAAACCTACAACATGCTGGTTCCGGCGATCGATGGCGATACCATCTATGCCGGCGACGTCACCGGTGTGGTGATGGCGATGGATCGCAGCAATGGCGACGTCAAATGGAAGAAAGATCTCGAACTGCCTGTTTCCGGCGCCGTTGGCGTGGGTTACGGTCTGGTCATGATCGGCACGCTGAAGGGCGAAATCGTTGCCCTGGACGCCAGCAGCGGTGAAGAGAAATGGCGCGCTCGCGTGACCAGTGAAGTGCTCGCGCCGCCGGCCACCAACGGTGACGTTGTTGTGGTTCAGACCCAGGATGACCGTCTGATCGGTCTGGATGCCGCTACCGGTAACCAGCGCTGGTTGTACGACAGCACGCCAGCGGTTCTGACCCTGCGCGGCACCAGCGCACCGATCGTCACCAACCGCCTCGCGGTGGCTGGCCTGTCGACCGGTAAAGTGGTCGCTCTGGATGTTTCCAACGGCGTGCCGGTATGGGAACAACGCGTAGCGATTCCACAAGGTCGTTCGGAGCTGGAGCGTGTGGTCGATATCGACGGTGGCTTGCTGCTGTCCGGCGGTACACTGTATGTCGCCAGCTACCAGGGTCGTGTCGCGGCACTGGACCTGGAAAGCGGTCGTCAACTCTGGCAGCGTGATGCTTCCAGCTATGCCGGCGTTGCTCAGGGTTTTGGCAGCGTCTACGTGAGCCTGTCTGCAGGCACCGTTGAAGGCGTCGACGAACGTTCTACCACTGCTTTGTGGAGCAACGATTCGCTGGCCCGCCGTCAACTGTCGGCTCCGGAAGTGTTCTCCAGCTATGTTGCAGTCGGTGATATGGAAGGTTACCTGCACCTGCTGAGTCAGGTGGACGGTCGTTTCGTCGGCCGCGAGCGCATTGACAGCGACGGCCTGCGTGCCCGTCCGCTGGTGGTGGGTGACACGATTTATCTGTATGGCAACAGTGGCAAACTGGAAGCCCTGACCATTAAGTAAAGACTATGCTTGGGGTTTAACCCCCAAGCGGCCCCGTTTTGCGGGGCTCGCAGTGCTTACAGGCGCTGCCCCGAGCACCAGCCGCTGCCTCGCAGCGGCTTTTGTATTTTCTGAAATAACGAAGTGGAGAGCCGCATGGTTCCCGTAATCGCCCTGGTGGGCCGACCGAACGTCGGCAAGTCCACCTTGTTCAACCGCCTGACCAGGACTCGCGACGCCATCGTCGGCGACTTGTCCGGTCTGACCCGTGATCGCCAGTACGGTGAGGCCAAGTGGCAAGGGCGTTCCTACATTCTGGTCGACACCGGCGGTATCTCCGGTGACGAGCACGGTATGGACGAAAAAATGGCCGAGCAGTCGCTGCTGGCCATTGAAGAAGCGGATGTCGTTCTATTCCTGGTAGATGCCAAGGCCGGTTTCACCGCGGCCGACCAGATGATCGCCGAGCACTTGCGCAAGCGTAACAAGCGTTCTTACGTGGTTGCCAACAAGGTCGACAACATCGACCCTGAAATGGCCCGCGCCGAATTCGCCCCGTTGGGCATGGGCCACGCGATCCCGATCGCCGGTGCTCATGGTCGTGGCATCACCCAGATGCTGGAAATCGCCCTCAGCGACTTCCCGAAAGACGAAGAAGAACCGGAAGAAGGCGAGGAAGAGATCGTTGCCGAAGGCGAGGAAGCCAAGCGCATTCCTGGCCCAAGCGAAAAAGACGGTATCAAGATCGCCATCATCGGCCGTCCGAACGTTGGCAAATCGACCTTGGTCAACCGCATGCTCGGTGAAGACCGGGTAATCGTTTATGACCAGCCCGGCACCACCCGCGACAGTATCTACATCCCGTTCGAGCGTAACGACGAGAAGTACACGCTGATCGACACCGCCGGTGTGCGCAAGCGCGGCAAGATCCACGAAGAAGTCGAAAAGTTCTCCGTGGTCAAAACCCTGCAAGCGATCAAAGACGCCAACGTGGTGATCTTCGTGATGGATGCCCGCGAAGGCGTGGTGGACCACGACCTCAACCTGCTGGGCTTCGCCATTGAATCGGGTCGTGCGCTGGTCATCGCGATCAACAAGTGGGACGGCATGACGCCGAGCGAGCGCGACTTCGTGAAGGTCGAGCTGCAACGTCGACTGTTCTTCGTTGACTACGCCGACATCCACTTCATCTCGGCGCTGCACGGCACCGGCGTAGGCAACCTCTACGCCTCGGTACAGAACTCGTTCAAGTCCGCGGTCACCCGCTGGCCGACCAACCGCCTGACCCAGATTCTGGAAGATGCGGTTGGCGAGCACGCGCCACCGATGGTCAACAACCGCCGGATCAAGCTGCGTTATGCCCACTTGGGTGGTGCCAACCCGCCGATCATCGTGATCCACGGTAACCAGATCGAGAAGGTGCCGAAGTCTTACGTTCGTTACCTGGAAAACACTTACCGTCGTGTCTTGAAGCTGGTCGGTACGCCGATCCGCATCGAGTTCAAGGGCGGCGAGAACCCGTATGAAGGCAACAAGAATTCGCTCACCGACCGTCAGGTCAACAAGAAGCGTCGCATGATGTCGCACCACAAGAAGGCCGACAAAAAGCGCCGCGACAAGCGCTGATTTATGGCTAACCCGGTTCCTGTGGGAGCGGGCTTGCCCGCGATGAACGATAACGCGGTGTACCTGTAACACCGCGGCGTGACTATCGCGGGCAAGCCACGCTCCCACAGGATCGGGTTACAGAAAGGGCGCTTTATGCGCCTTTTTTTATGGGCGCCGTTTGGGCTATTCTCGAGCTCTCCCGTGCCGTCGTAGAGCCGGGTGTAGCGCAGGGAATCACCGATGATCACCAGTAAGCTGCCGAATGTCGGCATCACTATCTTCACGCAGATGTCTCAGCTCGCGGCGCAAACCGGGGCGATCAATCTGTCCCAGGGTTTTCCCGATTTCGACGGCCCGCAGGCCCTGCGCGATGCAGTCGGTCGGCATATCGCCAGTGGCCACAACCAGTATTCACCGATGACTGGCCTGCCGGTGTTGCGTCAGCAGATTGCGGCGAAGATCGCTCGCAGCTACGGCGCCCATGTCGATGCCGACAGCGAAGTGACGGTCACCCCTGGCGCGACTCAGGCGATCTTCTGCGCCATTCAGACGGTGATCCATAGCGGTGACGAAGTCATCGTGTTTGACCCGGCCTACGACAGTTATGAACCTTCGGTGGAGCTGGCGGGTGGCCGTTGCGTGCATGTGCAACTGGGCCTTAACGATTTCAGCATCGACTTCCAGAAGCTTGCTGAAGCCATTACGCCGCGTACGCGGATGATTATCCTCAATACCCCGCACAACCCCAGCGGCGCGTTGATCAATCGTGCCGAGCTGGATCAGTTAGCAGCGTTGATCCGCGACCGCGATATCTATGTAATCAGCGACGAAGTCTACGAACACCTGGTATTCGACGGCGTGCCTCACGTCAGCGTATTGGCCCACGAAGAACTCTATCAACGCGCATTTGTGGTCAGCTCGTTCGGTAAGACGTACCACGTCACCGGTTGGAAAACCGGTTATGTAGTGGCACCGCCAGCCCTCACCGCCGAGCTGCGCAAGGTTCACCAATACGTCAGTTTCTGCGGCGTGACGCCCCTGCAATACGCGTTGGCCGATTACATGGCCGAGCACCCGGAACACGTCGAAGAGTTGCCGGATTTCTATCAGGCCAAGCGCGATCTGTTCTGTGATCTGCTGGCGCCGTCACGCTTCAGTTTCAGCCGCGTGGCCGGTACTTATTTCCAATTGGTCGATTACTCGCAGATTCGCCCGGACCTCAATGACGTCGAGATGGCGCTATGGATGACCCGCGAACATGGCGTCGCGAGCATCCCGATCTCGGTGTTCTACCAGACGCCACCGGTCGGCCAGCGCCTGGTGCGCCTGTGCTTTGCCAAACGCGAGGAGACCCTGCGTGAAGCAGCGGCAAAACTATGCGTGATCTGAGTGCTCTGCCCAATCTGAATGTTGCGCTGATCCAGACCACCCTGGCCTGGCATGATCGTCAGGCCAATCTGGAGCATTTCGAGCCCTTGCTGGAACAGGCTCGCGGCGCTGACCTGATCATCCTGCCGGAGATGTTCACCACCGGTTTCTCCATGGAATCGGAAACCCTCGCCGAGCCGGAAAATGGCCCCACCAGTAAATGGCTGCGGGTTCAGGCGGCGAAACTGGATGCGGTGATCACCGGCAGCATCATCGTCCAGGTGCCTGACGGCAGTCATCGCAATCGTCTGTTATGGGCGCGCCCGGACGGGGAGGTGTGGCATTACGACAAGCGTCACCTGTTCCGCATGGCGGGTGAGCACAACCATTTCACCCCGGGCGAGCGTCAGGTGCAGTTCGAATTGAAGGGCTGGCGAGTGCGGCCGCTGATTTGCTACGACCTGCGTTTCCCGGTCTGGAGCCGCGACCCTCAAGACACCGATCTATTGTTGTACACCGCCAATTGGCCAGGCGCACGACGTCAGCACTGGAACCGTTTGCTACCGGCACGGGCGATTGAAAACCTCTGCTATGTGGCGGCGGTGAACCGCATCGGTACCGATGGCAAAGGCTTTGCGTATACCGGTGACAGTCAGGTCCTGGATTTTCAGGGTGAGACGTTGCTCAGCGCAGGTGATGCCGATGGGGTCTTCAAGGTTGTTCTGGATGCGGCGGAGCTGGCTGCTTATCGCACGCGGTTTCCGGCGAATCTGGATGCGGATACCTTCGAGTTCACCTGAGACTTTCGCTGCCTGACCGTCCGTCTTCGCGAGCAAGCCCGCTCCCACACTTGATCGGTGTGAACACAGATTTTGTGTACACCAAAAATCCACTGTGGGAGCGGGCTTGCTCGCGAAGAAGCCAGAACAGGCAACACAAAAATCCCAGGCAAACAAAAAGGCCCCGAGGTTCACACCCCGGGGCCTTTTGCGTTGCAGCGCAAACTTACGCCGCTTTCGCTTCCGGCTGGCTCAGGGAGCGGTTCAGCGCGCTGAACAGGGCCTTGAAGCTGGCGGTGGTGATGTTTTCATCGATGCCGACGCCGTGCACCGCACGTTCACCGTTTACGCGCAGTTCAATGTAGGCCGCAGCCTTGGCATTGGTGCCCGCGCCGATGGCGTGTTCGTTGTAGTCCATGATTTCCACCGGGATCGGCAGACCGGCCACCAGTGCTTCCAGCGCGCCGTTGCCTTTGCCACGCCAGTGCAGGTTGGTTTCGCCCTGACCTTTGCTGGAGACTTCCACTTCCACGGCGCTGTGACCGTTTTCTTCCTGCAAGCGATGGCTGACCAGCGCGTACGGGGTGTTGGCCTGCAAGTACTCGCTGTGCAGCAGCGCGTGGATCTGCTGGGCTGTCATTTCAAGACCCAGACGATCGGTTTCACGCTGCACGACCTGGCTGAACTCGATCTGCATGCGGCGCGGCAAGTTGATGCCGTATTCCTGTTCCAGCAGGTAAGCGATACCGCCCTTGCCCGACTGGCTGTTGACGCGAATCACTGCCTCGTAGCTACGGCCGATGTCGGCCGGGTCGATCGGCAAGTACGGCACTTCCCACAGGGCGTCCGGTTTCTGCTGGGAGAAGCCCTTGCGGATCGCATCCTGGTGGGAACCGGAGAACGCGGTGTGAACCAGGTCGCCGACATAGGGGTGACGTGGGTGCACCTGGATCTGGTTGCATTCTTCGACGACTTTGCGCACGCCGTCGATATCGGAAAAGTCCAGTTCAGGGTGGATGCCCTGGGTGTAGAGGTTCAATGCCACGGTCACCAGATCGACGTTACCGGTACGCTCGCCGTTGCCGAACAGGCAACCTTCGACACGGTCGGCGCCGGCCATCAGGCCCAGCTCGGTGGCGGCTACGCCAGTGCCACGGTCGTTGTGGGTGTGCAGGCTGATGATCACGCTGTCACGACGGTTGATGTGGCGACCGAACCATTCGATCTGGTCGGCATAGATGTTCGGGGTGGCGCATTCGACGGTGGCAGGCAGGTTGAGGATCACCTTGTGCTCAGGCGTCGGGTTCCACACTTCGATGACCGCGTCGCAGACTTCCTTGGCGAACTCCAGCTCGGTGGCGCTGAAGGTTTCTGGCGAGTACTCGAAGGTCCACTCGGTGTCTGGCTGCTGGGCGGCGTATTTGACGAACAGCTTGGCGGCGTTCACGGCGATGGCCTTGATCCCGTCCTTGTCCTGATTGAAGACAATGCGGCGGAAGGAAGGGGAGGTCGCGTTGTACAGGTGAACGATGGCTTTCTTGGCACCGCGCAGGGATTCGAAGGTGCGTGCGATCAAGTCTTCACGGCCCTGGGTCAGCACCTGAATGGTGGTGTCGTCCGGGATGTGGCCGTCTTCGATCAGCGTACGCACGAAGTCAAAGTCGGTTTGCGAAGCGGCCGGGAACGAGGCTTCGATTTCTTTCACACCGACTTGCACCAGCGTTTTCCAGAAGCGCAGCTTTTTGACCGCGTCCATGGGCTCGATCAGCGACTGGTTACCGTCACGAAGGTCCGAGCTGCACCAGATCGGCGCTGCGGTGATGGTCTTCGATGGCCAGGTGCGGTCCGGGATGTCGATGGTCGGGAACGCGCGGTATTTCGAAGACGGGTCTTTGAGCATGCTCATCGGGAAATCCTTATTGTGTGGGCCGAAAAAAGGCGGCCTGCCGGTGGATCAAATGTTCTGGGGATAAAGCGTAAGACGAGGCACCGCGATTCAGCCTGGCAGTCGTGCGCTGACGAGGCACAGGCTGCGGTGCTGGCGAAGCTGAATGAGGGTGTGAGAGGTTTTCATGCCTTCAACCCTAACCGCGGGGGTGAAGGATGGCAAGCAGTCGAAAAAAATTGAGAGGAATACTCGAAAAGTCGAGTTTATTGAGATTTTGTTGCGGTGAATGGCAGAGATTGTATTGATGTTTGCGCGAGGTTTGAGCGATGCGCAATTGAAGGTTGGCGATTGCAGTTCGGTCGACGCAGCTATTCTTAAAGCCTCAACCAGGCGACCAGGAAGCAGGAGTTGGCAATGAACGAGTCGGATTGGAAGCTCTATAGCGCATTGCGTCCGGTAGCCCATGAGCGGATGTGTATCCGGATCATGGAGGAGGTCGAGCGCACGGTGCTGGATAAAAGCCTGGCGCCTTATGAGCGTATTGAAGCCAGTGAAGAAAGGCTGAAGGCCGGCCAGCAGGAGCTGTATTGGGCGTTTGGCGTTTTCAGACACTCACGCAATGAGGCGCCTGCTCACTTGCTGGGGCTGTGTACTCATGAGCTGATCAGATCTGAAGAATTGGCTGGTTTCTCGGAGGAAACTCAAGTCTGGATCAAAGAGCGTCTGGCGCATAGGGAGGTCCACGGGATTGAGGACCTTGAGGCGGAATAAGCGGTGCCAATGAGGTCGCCTTCGCGAGCAAGCCCGCTCCCACATTTGATCGGCGTGAACACATATTCTGTGCACGCCGAAAATCTAATGTGGGAGCGGGCTTGCTCGCGAAGGGGCCATCAGCCTCAACAACTATTTACGGCTGAAACGCCCCAATAAAAATCGCCGGATCCACCCGCGCATCGTTCAGGCTGATGTTCCAGTGCATATGCGGCCCGGTCGCGCGCCCCGTGGCGCCGACTTTCCCGACCACGCCACCACGCGCCAATTGCTGCCCAACTTTTACGTCGATCTTCGACATGTGACAGAACATGCTGATGAAGCCTTGGCCGTGGTCGACGAACACCGTATTGCCGTTGAAGAAGTAGTTACCGATCAGAATCACCTTGCCGGCGGCCGGGGTTTTGATCGGCGTGCCGGCAGGCACCGCGAAGTCGAGGCCCGCGTGGGGATTGCGCTCTTCGCCATTGAAAAAGCGGCGCACGCCGAACTTGCTCGACAGCGGCCCGTTGACCGGTTTGTCCAGCAGCAGATTGCTCGGGGTGTTCGGGCTGAAGCTGCGGTAGGCCTGGATCTGCTCCGCCAGCTCACCCTCGATGCGCTTGAGATTCTCCGGGTTCGGATTGACCTGCTGAGTGTTTTTCAGGGTGATGTGCTGTTCCGGGTATTTCTTGCCGCCGACGGTGAAGTTCAGGTTGCGACCACCGCTGCTAAGCGACTGGCTGCCCGGTTTGACGGTCAGCGGCACGCCGACGATGGCCAGCCAGTTGTTCTGTTCCTTGACCACCAATACCGGTTTGCCTTGATAGCTGGCTTTGGGGTCCTGGGCGGAGCTGCCCAGGTCCACCACCGCCACGCCACCCGGCACCGGTTTGTTCAACAGGCGGGTGATGTAACTGTCGGCGTGGGCGTTGAAGGTCAGGCACAGCAACAGCAGCGGAGCTAAAAAACGCGGCATGGATCAATCCAGTAGAGAAAGGGTGACGGGCGTCAGGTGATTGTCTTCGACGCGCACTTGCAGCTCGCCTTCGCCGAGTTTGGCTTTCAGGCGCTGGCCGGTATGGGTCTGCGCGGCGCTACGAATCGCGTTGCCGCGCTCGTCCAGCAGAATGCTGTAGCCACGTGCGAGGGTCGCCAAAGGGCTGACCACATGCAGCGTCTGCATCTGACTTTGCAGTTGCAAGCGGCGGGATTTAAGCCCTTCACGCATGGCCCGGGGCAGGCGCTCGGCGAGGCTGTCGAGGCGCTGGCGAAGCATCGCCAGTTGTCGCCCTGGATGTTGCCCGGCGAGGCGGGTTTCCAGACGGATCAAGCGTTCGCGACGGGTATTGAGGCTGCGTTCGAAAGCGCGGCGCATGCGCATGTCCAGATCATCCAGACGTTGTGCTTGCTGGCGCAGTCGTTCGCCGGGATGACGCAGGCGCCGGGCCATGCCTTCCAGACGCAGCCGGTCGCGCATCAAGCGGTCGCGGATGCGCATCACCAGGCGTCGGTGCAGACTTTCGACACGACGCACCAGATCGCTGGAATCCGGCGCGAGCAGTTCGGCCGCGGCGGACGGTGTCGGGGCGCGGACGTCGGCGACGAAGTCACTGATCGACACGTCGGTTTCGTGGCCGACGGCGCTGACAATCGGCGTCACGCAGGCATCTACGGCGCGAGCCACGGCTTCTTCGTTGAAACACCAGAGGTCTTCCAGAGAGCCGCCGCCACGGGCCAGGATCAACGCGTCGAAACCGCGGGCATCCGCCAGTTTCAGCGCGCGGACAATCTGCGCGGTGGCTTCGCGGCCTTGCACGGCGGTGGGGATCAGCGTCAGTTGGATCTGCGGCGCGCGGCGGCGGAACACACTGATGATGTCGCGGATCACCGCGCCGGTGGGCGAGCTGATGATGCCGATGCGTTGCGGGTGCGCCGGCAGCGGCACTTTGCGCTCGGCACTGAACAGGCCTTCGGCACTGAGCTTTTCCTTCAACGCATCGAAGGCCAGGCGCAGGGCGCCATCACCGGCCGGTTCCACGGTGTCGAGAATCAGCTGGTAATCGCCACGGCCTTCAAACAGCGAAACCTTGCCGCGAACCTTGACCGCCAAGCCGTCCTTCAACGCCTGGCGAACCCGCGCGGCGTTCTGCCGGAACAGCGCGCAACGCACTTGGGCGCCGCTGTCCTTGAGGGTGAAATACACATGGCCGGACGCCGGGCGGGCGAGGTTGGAGATTTCGCCTTCGACCCAGATGTTGCTGAACACGTCTTCGAGCAACACCCGCGCGCGGCCGTTGAGCTGGCTGACAGTCAGGACTTCCCGGTCCAGGCCGAGTCTTGCAAAGGGATCTTTAATCATGGGGCGCATGATAAAGGCAATCTCCTGCGCAATGCACGATCCCCCTGTAGGAGCTGCCGCAGGCTGCGATCTTTTGATCTTGATTTTCGGCGAGGCTGAAATTGCTGAAGATCAAAAGATCGCAGCCTTCGGCAGCTCCTACATTGACCGAGTACACCGCTGATTGAGCGGATGCACTCAAAGCCCCGTAGGAGCTGGCGCAGCCTGCGATCTTTTGATCTGCTGGTCGGTCAGCCGAAAAAATCGCAGCCTGCGGCAGCTCCTATAGGGATTGGGTGAAATGCTGAATGAATTGCTGAACCAGCGCAGTGGGACTCTGCCGACAGGCGAGGGCGACAGTGCTGTGGCAATCCGGGTCGTCCAAGGACAGAAAGTGGATATCCGGCGGCGCAATGTCTTGCATCGATTCGGGCAACAGCGCAATGCCGAACCCGGCCTGGATCAGTTGCAGTTGCGTGGTTTTGCGCGACACCACTCGAGCCGCCCGGGGAAAGAACCCTTGGCGCATGCACAACTCGGCGGACAGATAGCTCAGGCCGCCACGCTGTGGATGAGGGATAGAAATAAACGCTTCATTCTTCAACTGCGCCAGATCGATGCCTTGCGCGGACTTATCCACAGCCAGCCGATGATTTGGCGGCACCGCCAGCAACAGGCGCTCGCTGTACAGCGGAACAATTTGCACCCCTTCACGCTGACGCAGCACCGGCAGGCGCAACAGGCCCACATCGAGGCGACCTTCGACCAATTCTTCCAGTTGCGCCTCGGAGGACAGCTTGACAATGTCCATCGACACACCAGCGTGCCGATCCAGGTAGACGCTGATTCCTCGCAGTAGCCGACCGCTCATGGGCACGGTGCTGGAGTGACTGAGGCGCAAAACGCCCAGTTGACCGGTGCCCACCTGGGTGGCCATCTCGCTGGCCTTGGTCAGTTCGTTCAATAGGTTTCTGGCCCGAGGCAAAAAGGCTTCACCCGCCGCCGTCAAACGGGGCTGGCGCGCGGTGCGTTCGAACAGCGGCGTTTGCAGCCGGGTTTCCATGTCCTTGATCTGCCGGCTCAAGGCCGATTGAGCAATGAACAGTCGTTCGGCTGCAGCACTGAAGCTGCCGCTCTCGGCGATTTCCACGAAGTAACGCAATTGGCGGGTTGAAAGCACGAGGTATGCCTTTTCGAGATGGGTAGTCGACGTTGAAGATATTAGTCGCAACGCTCGGCGCTGGCTAAAGTCATCGCAGGAATAAAAGGAAGCCGTGTCGATGAATGTGCTGGAGTTATTAAACCAATGGCCGTGGGGTGCGGTGGATTGGCTGGTGATCGGGTTGGGCGTCGCCCTGGCCTACATCGTGTTCGGCATCGCCGGTTTTGGCACCGCGCTGGTGGCCGGGCCGATTCTGATCCTGTTCATGCCGCTGTCGAAAATCGTGCCGCTGCTGGTGTTGCTGGATTTCGTCGCGGCGTTCGGCAATCTGCTGCCCTCACGACGGAATGTGGCGAGGCCCGAATTGCTGCGATTGCTGCCGTGCATGGCAGTGGGCTGCACGTTGGGGGTGATTTTTCTGCTGAACCTGAAATCCGATGTATTGCTGCTGTTGATGGGGCTGTTTATCAGTGCCTATGCGATTTACAGCCTGTGGATTAAAACCCGTCCGGCGCGATTGTCCGCCGGGTGGGCGGTGCCGATGGGCACGGTGGGCGGGATGTTCGGGGCGCTGTTTGGCAGTGGCGGCTTTTTATATGCGATCTATTTGAACAGTCGGCTGCCCAAGGACGCGGCCCGGGCGACCCAGAGTGCGCTGATCAGTTGCAGCACCGTGGTGCGTTTGAGCCTGTTTGCCGTCGCCGGTGTGTATGCCGAGCTACCCTTGTTGGTGTTGGCGCTGTGTTTGTTGCCAGCGATGGCGCTGGGGTTGTGGATCGGCCGGCGGTTGACCATGAAATTGTCCCGCGAGGCATTCGTGCGGCTGGTCACCTGGCTGGTGCTGGCCAGCGGGATTGCCTTGATCGGGCGCTATTTGAGTACTTGACCGGATTTCGTCAGGGATTAAGCTGCCGGCCGCCCTGACGCCTTCGCGGGCAAGCCCAGATTCCAGTCAGTTAAGCGCAATCCATGTGGGAGCGGGCTTGCTCGCGAAGACGGCGGCACAGTAAACATTGATGTTGCCTGCCCCACCGCTTTCGCGAGCAAGCACGCTCCCACAGGTTTCGCACCTTAACTGACTGGAATCTGGGCTTGCCCGCGATGGCGTCAGGACGAACACCGCAGAACTTCCTTTTGACGCAGTAGGCTTGCACCATGAATTCCCAAAGCATCATCGTCCCGAAAATCTCCACCCTGCCGGTACACGAACCCCGGGCCCGGGCGGTCGTGCGTTGGCTGGTGCGCAAGAACATCATCAAAGAAGAACTGACCACCTGTGGTCGCACCGGCAATCGCATGGCCCACGCCATCGCCGACGGTGCCCGCGCCGTGGTCCTGCACCCTGAAGCGCTGCCGTTCGGCGAGCCGGTCAATGGCCTGGAAATCATCACCAAGCGCTGCATCTATACACCGGCCAAGGGATTCCTCGAAGAAGCCGGCTGCGCCGAGTGCCGCAAGGAGATCGGCGAAGCGCTGTTCGAAAGCCTGGAAGAGTGGATGCCGGGGCGCACCGATAACTTCACGTGCCCTGAATGCGGGCATGAAGATGACATCAACGGGTTTCTGTTCTTGCAGGAATGCGGCTTTTCCAATCTGGGCTTCATCTTCAACAACTGGCTTGAGGCCGGGTTCAAGCAGAGCTTCATCGACGAATTTGCCGATTGGCTGGATCAACCCGTGAGCTGGGTCAAAGTCGAACTCTGAACGCGGGCGCCTTTGTAGGAGCTGCCGCAGGCTGCGATCTTTTGATCTTGTTTTTTGAAAATCAAAGTCAAAAGATCGCAGCCTTCGGCAGCTCCTACAGAGGCGTCGTTTTTCCGTATGTCAGTAATGCCAATAATAGACAGAGTTTTACATTGAACCCGAGGGGGTGTCTGACTATAATGGCGCGCTTCCATTTTCCCGCTCGGGAGCCCCCGCGATGCTGCGTATCAGCCAAGAAGCTCTGACCTTCGACGACATTCTTTTAGTGCCCGGTTATTCCGAGGTTCTTCCTAACGAAGTCAGTCTCAAGACCCGCCTTACCCGTGGCATCGAGCTGAATATTCCACTGGTTTCTGCTGCCATGGACACCGTTACTGAAGCCCGTTTGGCAATTGCCATGGCTCAGGAAGGTGGCATCGGTATCATCCACAAGAACATGACCATCGAGCAGCAAGCTGCCGAAGTGCGTAAGGTCAAGCGTTACGAAGCCGGCGTGGTCAAGGACCCGATCACCATCGAGGCTGACGCCACGGTTCGTGAACTGTTCGAATTGACTCGCCAGCACAACATCTCCGGCGTTCCGGTACTGCACGATGGCGACCTGGTCGGCATCGTCACTTCCCGTGACGTGCGTTTCGAGAACCGTTTGGACGCCAGCGTCCGTGAAGTGATGACGCCTAAAGAGCGTCTGGTCACGGTCAAGGAAGGCGCCGACAAGAACGACGTCCGTGAGCTGTTGCACAAGCACCGTATCGAACGCGTGCTGATCGTCGACGACAAATTCGCCCTCAAAGGCATGATGACCGTCAACGACATCGAAAAAGCCAAGGCTTACCCGCTGGCCAGCAAGGACGATCAAGGTCGTCTGCGTGTTGGCGCTGCAGTCGGTACCGGTAAAGACACCGGTGACCGCGTAGCCGCCCTGGTTCACGCTGGTGTTGACGTAGTAGTGGTCGACACTGCTCACGGCCACTCCAAAGGTGTGATCGACCGCGTTCGCTGGGTCAAGCAGAACTTCCCTGAAGTGCAGGTCATCGGCGGCAACATCGCCACCGGCGCTGCCGCCAAGGCCCTGGCCGAAGCTGGCGCTGACGCAGTCAAGGTCGGTATCGGCCCTGGCTCGATCTGCACCACCCGTATCGTCGCCGGTGTCGGCGTCCCGCAAATCAGTGCCATCGCCAACGTCGCCGCTGCCCTTGAAGGCACTGGCGTTCCGTTGATCGCCGACGGCGGCATCCGTTTCTCCGGTGACCTGTCCAAGGCCATCGTAGCCGGTGCCTCCTGCGTGATGATGGGCTCGATGTTTGCCGGTACTGAAGAAGCGCCGGGCGAGATCGAACTGTTCCAGGGCCGTTCGTACAAGGCTTACCGCGGCATGGGTTCGCTGGGCGCCATGTCCCAGGCTCAAGGTTCCTCCGACCGTTACTTCCAGGACTCCTCGGCAGGCGCCGAGAAACTGGTTCCGGAAGGCATTGAAGGGCGTGTTCCGTACAAGGGCACCCTGAGCGCCATCATCCATCAACTGATGGGTGGCCTGCGTTCTTCCATGGGCTACACCGGTAGCGCCGATATCGAAGAAATGCGCACCAAGCCTGAGTTCGTGCGGATCACCGGCGCTGGCATGGCCGAGTCCCACGTTCACGACGTGCAAATCACCAAAGAAGCGCCAAACTACCGCGTAGGTTGAGGCTTCCAGCAATAAGTTAAGTAACCGGGGCTGTTTTCAGCCCCGAGTTGTTTCTGATTCTCTTCACCGAACTGCATAGACGAGACTGACCACATGGCCCTCGACATTCACGCCCACCGCATCCTGATCCTCGACTTCGGTTCCCAGTACACCCAGCTGATTGCCCGCCGCGTGCGTGAAATCGGCGTGTACTGCGAACTGCATCCGTTCGACATGGACGACGAAGCGATTCGCGAATTCGCTCCAAAAGGCGTCATTCTCGCCGGCGGCCCCGAGTCCGTGCACGTAGCCGACAGTCCGCGCTGCCCGCAAGCGGTGTTTGACCTGGGCGTACCGGTCTTCGGTATCTGCTACGGCATGCAGACCATGGCTGAACAGCTGGGCGGCAAGGTCGAAGGTTCCGAGCTGCGTGAATTCGGTTATGCCCGCGTTGACGTGGTCGGCAAGAGCCGTCTGCTCGATGGCATCGAAGACCATATTGACGCCGATGGCCTGTTCGGCCTCGACGTGTGGATGAGCCACGGTGACAAGGTCACCAAGATGCCGGAAGACTTCCACATCCTGGCCAGCACCCCGAGCTGCCCGATTGCCGGCATGTTCAACGATGCTCGCGGCTACTACGGCGTGCAGTTCCACCCGGAAGTGACCCACACCAAGCAGGGCGGTCGCATCCTCTCGCGCTTCATCCTCGACATCTGCGGCTGCGAAGCCCTGTGGACGCCTTCGAAGATTGCCGAAGACGCCATCGCCCAGGTCCGCGCCCAGGTGGGCACCGACAACGTATTGCTC
The DNA here is from genome assembly GCF_032424305.1 of Pseudomonas sp. JV414. Lineage (NCBI taxonomy): Bacteria > Pseudomonadati > Pseudomonadota > Gammaproteobacteria > Pseudomonadales > Pseudomonadaceae > Pseudomonas > Pseudomonas sp. JV414. Next base: position 149,674 of record NZ_VYKC01000020.1, read on the forward strand.
GGCTTGTCCGGCGGCGTTGACTCCTCGGTGGTTGCCGCGCTGCTGCACAAGGCTATCGGCGACCAGTTGACCTGCGTCTTCGTCGACAACGGCCTGCTGCGCTTGCACGAAGGCGAGCAAGTGATGGCCATGTTCGCCGAGAACATGGGCGTCAAAGTGATTCGCGCCAACGCCGAGGACCAGTTCCTCGACAATCTGGCAGGCGAAAGCGACCCAGAGAAGAAGCGCAAGATCATCGGCCGTACCTTCATCGACGTTTTCGATGCCCAGTCCAACAAACTGGATAACATCAAATACCTCGCCCAAGGCACCATCTACCCGGACGTGATCGAGTCGGCTGGCGCCAAAAGCGGCAAGGCGCACGTGATCAAGTCGCACCACAACGTGGGCGGTCTGCCGGAAGAAATGAACCTCAAGCTGGTTGAACCCCTGCGCGAGCTGTTCAAGGATGAAGTCCGTCGTCTGGGCCTGGAACTGGGCCTGCCGTACGACATGGTCTACCGTCACCCGTTCCCGGGCCCGGGCCTGGGCGTGCGCATTCTCGGTGAAGTGAAGAAGGAATACGCCGACCTGCTGCGTCGCGCCGACCACATCTTCATCGAAGAACTGCGCAAGGCCGACTGGTACCACAAGGTCAGCCAGGCATTCGTGGTGTTCCAGCCGGTGAAGTCGGTTGGCGTTGTCGGCGATGGCCGTCGTTACGCATGGGTCGTTGCCCTGCGTGCCGTGGAAACCATCGACTTCATGACCGCGCGTTGGGCACACCTGCCTTACGAACTGCTGGAAACCGTCAGCGGCCGGATCATCAATGAAATCGAAGGCATCTCCCGCGTTACTTACGACGTGTCGAGCAAGCCGCCGGCGACGATCGAGTGGGAGTGATCCCGCACTAGAGTCATCGTTGCGAAAGCCCCTGAACCGGTCTCGGTCAGGGGCTTTTTTATGCCTAACTGCTTTTGAAACGTCTGTTTCTGTAACGTATAAAGTGAGCGACATGGCCAGCAGAAGTTTTGCTTCGACAGGTGGTAAAGTATTCGCTCGCTGTCGGGAGGATTGAACATGAAGCTTGAAGAACGCATGCGGATGGCCATCCAGCGCACGTCGGGTAATGTGATCCTGCGCGCGGATGTTGCATCGCTGGGTGGTCACTCTCAAGTTTCCGTCGCTCTCGATGAGCTGCAGAAAAAGGGCGTAATTGTTCGGATGGGCATTGGAGTTTATGCCAAAGCGTTCAGAAATCCTGACACCGGACTCATTACGCCTGTCGAGGATCTTGAAACACTGGCGGTCGAAGCATTTAGACGGTTAGGCATGAGCGCTTCAGTGCAAATGACGCCTTCAGAACAGCGCCGTTCGGTCGCCCGCAAGGAAGCGAAAATATGCGTGCAGGGCAATCGCCGAATCCGCCGCAAATTGTCGTTGGGCGGAAGGTCGGTGGTTTACATCAATGAACGGGCGCCCTCCCGGAAAGCGAAAAATACAGTGAGGCGTCACCCACAAACCGGTGGCTTGATCATCCCGACTGTTGGACTCAAACGATACGTGCTGGATCTCGCCGAGCTCAACAAGGTTTCGTACGTCAAAACATTTGCCGATGAATGGGCAGAAAATGTCTCGAGATTGGCCGGGGATGATGTTCGTACCGACTCAATTGAGCAGTTGGTCATTGCGTTGAAAAAAGAGAAAAAGGTTACCGGCACAGAAGCGGTTCATTTGCTCGCCAACTACTTGAGAGAAAGACAGCGTGTTTGATCCGTTCAAGGATTTCGAAGCGAAAGGGTATCTCAGGAATGTTGTGGGTGAAAAAGACCTCAACATCGTCAAACACCTTGAGCACGACTTGTTTACCGCGAACCTGTTGGATGCAATGGCTTTCCTGGCCAAGAAGAGAACGATCACTTACGGTGATTTTTTACACGTTCACAAACTTCTTTTTGGGGATCTTTATCCTTGGGCGGGCAAGGACAGATTGAGCACTTCTCCTGATTTGGCCATTTCCAAGGCCGATATATTCTTCTGTCCTCCGTTTGAGGCTAAAAGGGCTGTAGAAGAAGGGCTTCGTCTCGGTCAGAACAAAGACTTGCTCAGAAAATCCCCCGGTGTAGTGATGGGTTTTTTTGCCTATGGTCATCCGTTCCTGGATGGCAATGGCCGAACGATGCTCGTGGTTCACTCGGTGTTGTGTGATCGAGCAGGGTTTTCAATCAACTGGAGCAGGACGACAAAGTCCGCTTACCTGTCGGCGTTAAGTAGCGAGATCGAGACGCCCGACAAGGGAATCCTGGATGATTACTTGAAAGACTTTATCGAGCCGCCTCTGGAACCGGGCGAATGGGAAGCCGCCATTCAGTCAGTTAAGGGGCTTAATGGACTCGTTTCGGTGGACACTATTGAAGGAACCTTCGATGACCCGGCCATTTCGCAGAAGTATCAGGAGTTCGATAAGCGCAGGGGTTACAAGATCGATTGATTGTTAGCTGCCAGTGTCAGGCAGCTAACACATCCCATCCTATTTGTTCGTGCAAGTTAAACGCACGCGACCGCCTTCATTTCCCTTTATCCGGCCGTAGCGCATCTCAGCGCCGGGCCACATCCGAAAAGTAAAACTTGTCCAGGGTATGTCGCGATTCGGTGTACTCGAACTGCCTGCCATCCTGCAAAAACGTCTGGTTACTAACCACGATCACATGGCTTTGCCCATCGAGGTCCAGATGTTGCTGGTCGTCCTTGCTGCGGGGCACTGCTTCGATGGTGCGCTGGGCGTAGGCGATTTGCAGTTGCAGGGTCTGCTCGATGAAGGCGTAGATCGATTGTTCGGCGATATCGCGGGACAAACCGGGAATCACGTCGCTGACGAAATGGTTGATGTCGAGGATCACCCGTTTGCCGTCGATCCGCCGTACTCGCTTGATCCGCGTGATCAGGCTGCCTTCTGCAGCTTTGATGTGTTCAAGCAACGGGCCTTCGAGGGGGATTTGTGTGAACTCGACCACCTCGGTGCTGACGTCATTGCCCAGTCGCGGGTAGGTTTCCTGGAAGCTGACGATGCCGCCGAGCTGAAACTCGATCGGGTTGGTCGACAGCACGAAGGTGCCTTTGCCGTGGACTTTCTGGGCGAAACCGCGCTCCTGCAATTGCTCGATGGCCTTGCGCACAGTGCCGCGACTGGCCTGATAGCTGTCCATCAGTTCGGTTTCGGAAGGCAGTCGTGCGCCGCGTTCCAGACGTTCGGTCGTAATGCTGGCAAGCAGATCGCTGTAGATCTGGTTGTATTTACTCATGGGGATGGCTCTGTGCCGCGCTGTGCTCAAGGTTTTGAACCTTAAGGGCAGGGTAGGGGTTTGTCCATGCGGCTTTGGGTTTCTTTGACTTCGGAGGTAGGAAATGTCGCCGCCTGTCGGGTTCGGGGGAAACAAAATCAAACTCGTCTGTACGAGTTGTTGCAATAACTCGTACAGACGAGTACTTTTCGCTTCGGCGTGCTGCCAATAACAAAAAACTACAGTGGAAGAACGAGCATGAGCCACGACTACCCGAATATCGCCTCTGAGCTGCTGCACAGCCTCGGTGGCAGCGACAACCTCGAGCAAGCCGCGCATTGCGTCACACGCCTGCGCCTGGCCCTCAAGGACCCGAAACTGGTCAACAGCGCCACGCTGAACCAGATCGATCTGGTCAAAGGTTCGTTCTTTACCGGCGGCCTGTTCCAGGTGGTGATCGGCCCCGGCGAAGTGGAAAAGGTCTACGCCGAACTGCGCCGGCAAACCGGGCTCGCCGCCTCGACCATCGCCGACGTCAAACAGAAAAGCGCCGACAAGATCCACCCGATGCAGCGATTGGTGCGGGTGTTTTCCGACGTGTTCATGCCGATCCTCCCGGCACTGATCATTGCCGGCCTGTTGATGGGCATCAACAACCTGATCGGCGCCAAGGGCATGTTCATTGAGGGCAAGACCCTGCTGGACGCCTACCCTAAGCTTGACGGGCTCTGGAGTCTGATCAACCTGATGGCCAACACCTCGTTCGTGTTTCTCCCGGCCCTGGTGGGCTGGTCGGCGGCCAAGCGCTTTGGCGGCAGCGAAATCCTCGGCATCGTGCTCGGCCTGATGCTGGTGCACCCGGATCTGCTCAATGCCTGGAACTACGGCAAAGCGGTGGCGGGGTTGGAGGGCCAGAGCCTGCCGTACTTCGACATCCTCGGTATATTTCAGATCGAGAAGGTCGGTTACCAGGGGCAAATCCTGCCGATCCTAATGGCGGCCTATGTGATGAGCGTCATCGAAAAGTGGTTGCGGGCGCGAGTGCCTAACGCGGTGCAATTGCTGGTGGTGCCGATCACCACCATCGTCGTCACCGGCGTGCTGGCGCTGGCAGTGATTGGCCCGGTGACCCGCCATCTGGGGATTCTCATCACTGAAGGTGTGGTCGCCCTGTTCGACCTGGCGCCCATGGTCGGCGGCGCGATTTTCGGCCTGCTCTACGCACCGCTGGTGATCACCGGCATGCACCACATGTTTCTCGCGGTCGACCTGCAACTGATCTCCACCCAGGGCGGCACCTTCATCTGGCCGATGATCGTCATGTCCAACCTTGCCCAGGGCAGCGCGGCGTTGGCGGTGTTCTACATGACCCGCAGTGTGCGGGACAAAAGCATGGCCTCGACCTCGGCGATTTCTGCGTACTTCGGCATCACCGAACCGGCCATGTTCGGGGTCAACCTGCGCTACAAATTTCCGTTCTATGCGGCCCTGATCGGCTCTGCGCTGGGCTGCATTTTCCTGTCGCTGAACAAGGTCCAGGCCTCGGCGATTGGCGTCGGCGGCTTGCCCGGTTTTATCTCGATCATTCCCCAGTTCATTCCGATGTTCGTGGTCGGGATGGTGATTGCCATGGTCGTGCCGTTTGTTCTGACCTGCGGGTTGAGCATGAGGATTGTCCGGCCCGGGTATCGGGTCGCTTGATAGATCGCATTCGCCCGTAGGAGCTGCCGAAGGCTGCGATCTTTTGATCTTCGGCGGTGTTGTTGAAAGACCAAGATCAAAAGATCGCAGCCTTCGGCAGCTCCTACGGGGCCAGTACATATTTAAGAGGGAACCCCGCCATGCAAGACTGGCAACGTTCGGTGATCTACCAGATCTACCCGAAGAGTTTTCACAGCCACGCCGGCAACCCCACGGGGGATTTGCTCGGCGTCGTGGCCAAGCTCGACTACCTGCACTGGCTGGGTGTCGACTGCCTGTGGATCACGCCGTTCCTGCGTTCGCCCCAGCGCGACAATGGTTACGACATCAGCGATTACTACGCCATCGACCCAAGCTACGGGACCATGGCCGACTGTGAATTGTTGATCGCCGAGGCCGGCAAGCGCGGGATCAAATTGATGCTCGACATCGTGGTCAATCACACCTCGATCGAACACATCTGGTTCCAGCAGGCCCGCAGCAGCCTCGACAACCCTTACCGCGATTTCTACATCTGGCGCGACCAGCCGAACAACTGGGAATCCAAGTTCGGCGGTTCGGCCTGGGAGTACGAGGCCCAGACCGGTCAGTACTACCTGCACTTGTTCGACCACACTCAGGCCGACCTGAACTGGGACAACCCCCAGGTGCGTGCCGAAGTGTTCAAGATGATGCGTTTCTGGCGCGACAAAGGCGTGGGCGGTTTCCGTCTGGACGTGATCAACCTGATTTCCAAACCGGTGGATTTTCCCGAGGACAACAGCGACGGTCGGCGCTTCTACACCGACGGCCCGAACGTCCATGAATACTTGCAGCAAATGCACCGCGAAGTGTTCGAAGGCCATGACCTGATCAACGTCGGCGAGATGTCATCCACCAGCCTGGAACACTGCATTCGCTACTCGCGACCGGAGTCGAAAGAGCTGTCGATGACCTTCAACTTTCATCACTTGAAGGTGGATTACCCGAACCTGCAAAAGTGGGTTCGCGCCGATTTCGATTTCCTCGCACTCAAGCGCATCCTCTCCGACTGGCAGACCGGGATGCAGGCCGGCGGCGGCTGGAACGCGCTGTTCTGGTGTAACCACGATCAACCACGGGTGGTCTCGCGTTTTGGTCATGACGGCGAGCATCGGGTGGTGTCGGCGAAGATGCTCGGCACGGCGCTGCATTTCCTTCAGGGCACGCCGTTCGTGTACCAGGGTGAAGAACTGGGCATGACCAATCCGGGCTTCGATCACATCGATCAATACCGCGATGTCGAAACCCTGAACATCTTCCGGCTCAAGCGCGAAGCCGGTAGCAGCGACGCCGACAACATGGCGGCGATCATGCAGAAGTCCCGCGACAACGGTCGCACGCCGATGCACTGGAACGCCGAGCCGAACGCCGGTTTCAGTGCGGTCGAGCCCTGGATCGGCGTGCCGGCCAACGCGGCGCAGATCAACGTCGAGCATCAACTCGACGACCCGGATTCGGTGCTGCATCACTACCGTCAACTGATTGCCCTGCGCCGCAGTGAAGCGCTGATGTCCGATGGCGTTTATCGGCAGTTATTGCCTGAGCACACGAAAATCTGGGTGTATGTGCGTGAAGGCCATGGCGAGCGTTTGCTGGTGCTGAACAACTTCTACGGCGCGCCGTGCGAAGTCGAACTACCGCCAGACGTGATCAATGAAGCGATGGCTCAACGTCTGGTGATCAGCAACTACCCGGACTGTCCGCTGCGCAATCAGCAGGTGTTTTTACGGCCGTTTGAATCGTTCGTGCTGCACCTGACTAACCACTAGCCCTTAACCAACAAAAATACCGTTTCAAAAAACACGCAGAACGCTGCGCGGGGGAGTTTGCGCGCCGATTTTTGCTGCATCACACAATAAAAATAATGAGGTGGTTCTTGAAAACAACAATAAATCGCAGCCTTGTAGCGGCGGGCGTGTGCCTGGCATTACCACTGTCGGCCCAGGCGCTGGAATTCGCCGGTTACTTGCGCAGCGGTGTCGGCACCTCGGTTAACAGCGGTAAACAGCAGTGTTTCCAGCTGCCGGGAGCGCAGACCAAATACCGCTTGGGTAACGAATGCGAACAGTATGCGGAGTTGGAGTTGCGCCAGGATCTGTTCACCCTGGACGACGGTTCGGTGCTCAGTGTCGATGGCATGGCCTCGCTGTATAACCAGTACGACAAGGACCTGACATTCAACGGTGACAACGGCTCGGTGCGCCTGCCGCAGCTGTATGCGCAGTGGTCGAACATGCCCAGTCTCAACGGCGGTTCGCTGTGGGCCGGTCGGCGTTACTACAAACGGAACGATATCCACATTTCCGACTTCTACTACTGGAACCAGAGCGCCACCGGTGGCGGTATCGAAGATGTGCTGATCGGAGATCTGAAGTACAGCTACGCCTTCTCGCGCAAGGACAACCTGTACCAGAAGGACTACATCAACCGTCACGATTTCAACGTCGCCGGCTTCAACACTAACCCTGGTGGTGAGCTGGAATTCGGCCTGAGCTACATCGACAAACCCGACAGCCGCGACGCTCATCGCGGTTGGGCGATCACCACCCAGCATGTGCAAAAGGGCTTTCTGGGCGGCAAGAATAAACTGGCCTTTCAGTACGGCGAAGGCCCCGGCACCGGGTTGGGCTATACCGGTAACGTGAGGCTGGATGACAGCAGCAAAAGCTACCGGGTAGTGGAGTTCTTCGACTGGCAAGTGACGCCGCGTTTCGGCGGGCAAGTCGAAGCGGTCTACCAGAAAGACATTCGCCCGGACGGCGCCGACCAGAACTGGATTTCCCTCGGGATTCGCCCGGCCTATGCGATCACCGAGCAGTTCAAACTGGTGACCGAACTGGGCCACGATCAGGTTGAAGCCACGGGCGGGACGCGCAAGCTGAGCAAGTTCACCTTCGCCCCGACGTGGTCGCCCAAGGGCCCGGAATTCTGGGCGCGCCCCGAGGTGCGTCTGTATTACACCTATGCCAGCTGGAACGAGGCGGCCAAACGGGCGGCCAATGAACTGGCGGCAGGTTCGGCGTTGTCCGACACCGGCGCCTTCGGCACAGCGCGACACGGTGCGAACGTCGGATTGCAGGTCGAGTATTGGTGGAAATGAACGCCGCATAACCCCGTAGGAGCTGCCGAAGGCTGCGATCTTTTCTCTTGGGCTCACTTGAATCTCAAGCGGAAGATCAAAAGATCGCAGCCTTCGGCAGCTCCTACGGGTATCGCGAGATCGCAAGCGTCTTTTATAAAGAACAAAACAGCAGGTGACGTCATGGCCACACCCCAACAATTGCAACTGCTGGCACCCTTGTCCGGCGTGCTGATGCCGCTGGACCAAGTGCCCGATCAGGTGTTTTCCAGTCGCGTGATCGGCGACGGTCTGTGCATCGATCCGACCTCGCAAACCTTGTGCGCACCGCTGGCCGGGGTGATCAGTAATGTGCAGGTCAGTGGGCATGCCGTCAGCATCACCGACGACAATGGCGTGCAGGTGCTGATGCACATCGGCCTCGATACCGTGAACCTGGCTGGAAAGGGTTTCACCCGGTTGGTGGAGGAAGGTCAGCGGGTAGTAGTGGGGCAGGCGCTGATCGAGTTCGACGCCGATTACATCGCCTTGAACGCCCGCAGTTTGTTGACCTTGATGCTGGTGGTCAGCGGCGAGCCGTTCACCTGGCTGACGCCCGAAACGGGTGTAGTGGAAAGCGGTCAGCCGCTGCTGAGTCTGAATCCATCCGAAGTGGCGGCCGATGAGGGGATTGCGCAGGAGGGCGAAGCGTTGTTCTCCAAACCGGTGACGCTGCCCAATGCCAACGGCTTGCACGCGCGCCCTGCGGCCGTGTTTGCCCAAGCGGCGAAAGGCTTTTCGGCGAGCATTTGCCTGCATAAACAGCAGGACAGCGCGAACGCCAAATCCTTGGTGGCGATCATGGCGTTGCAGACCGCCCAGGGTGACGTCCTGCAAGTCAGCGCAGCGGGCGCGGATGCCGAAGTGGCGATCAAGACGCTGGCCGAGTTGCTGGCCGCCGGTTGCGGGGAAGCCGTGACGGTGATGGCAGAGGTTGAGACGGTTGCTGCTGAGGCCTCATCGCTGAAGGTGCTGCGCGGCGTCTGTGCATCGCCGGGGTCGGCGTTTGGCCAAGTGGTGCAGATTGCCGAGCAAACCCTGGAGGTGAATGAGTTCGGCGTGAGTCCACAAGTTGAGCGCGAGCACTTGTCCCGGGCATTGGCGGCGGCGGTTCTGGCCTTGCAGCAGTTGCGTGACAACGCCACGGGTGACGCTCAGGCAGACATCTTCAAGGCTCATCAGGAACTGCTCGAAGACCCTGGCCTGCTGGATCAGGCCCTGGCACTGATCGATGCAGGCAAAAGCGCTGCTTTCGCCTGGCGTGCGGCCACCGAGTCGACGGCAACCTTGTTCAAAAGCCTGGGCAATGCCTTGCTGGCTGAACGGGCGGCGGATTTGGCCGACGTCGGTCAACGGGTACTCAAGCTGATTCTCGGCGTAGAAGATCGTGCGATGGAGTTGCCGGACGGGGCGATTCTGATTGCCGAGCAACTGACGCCCTCCCAAACGGCTGGCCTGGACACGCGCAAGGTGCTGGGGTTCGCGACGGTCGGCGGTGGCGCCACCAGCCACGTGGCAATTCTTGCGCGGGCCTTTGGTTTGCCGGCGATCTGCGGCTTGCCGGTTCAGGTGCTGACATTGATCAATGGCACCCGGGTTTTGCTCGATGCCGACAAGGGTGAGTTGCAGCTGGATCCCGAGCTGGCCGCCATTGAGCAGCTGCAAGCCAATCGTCAGCGACAAAAGAAGCGCCAACAATACGAGTTGGAAAATGCAGGACTGGCCGCCTGTACCCGTGATGGGCATCACTTTGAAATCACCGCCAATATCGCTTCGCTGGCCGAAGCCGAACAGGCCATGACGCTGGGCGGTGAGGGCGTCGGTCTGTTGCGTTCGGAGTTTCTTTATCTGGATCGCAATCACGCGCCAAGCCATGACGAGCAGGCATCCACCTACAGTGCCATCGCCCGCGCCTTGGGGCCGGCGCGCAATCTGGTGGTGCGCACCCTGGATGTCGGCGGTGACAAACCGTTGGCCTATGTGCCGATGGAGCGCGAAACCAACCCGTTTTTGGGTATGCGCGGGATTCGTTTGTGCCTGGAGCGTCCGCAGCTGTTGCGCGATCAGTTCAAGGCGATTCTGAGCAGCGCCGGGTCGGCGCGCCTGCACATCATGCTGCCGATGGTCGCGCAGCTGTCGGAGTTGCGGCTGGCTCGTCAGCTGCTTGAAGAAGAGGCGCTGGCATTAGGGCTTACCGAACTGCCGAAACTGGGAATCATGATCGAAGTACCGGCGGCGGCGCTGATGGCTGATCTGTTTGCACCCGAGGTGGATTTCTTCTCCATCGGCACCAACGACCTGACCCAATACACCCTGGCCATGGACCGCGATCACCCACGGCTGGCCAGTCAAGCCGACAGTTTTCATCCGGCGGTTCTGCGGCTGATCGCCAATACCGTGAAAGCCGCTCATGCCCATGGCAAATGGGTCGGTGTGTGCGGCGCCATGGCTTCGGAAAAACTGGCGGTGCCGCTGTTGCTGGGGCTTGGCGTGGATGAGCTGTCGGTGAGCGTGCCGTTGATTCCAGCGATCAAAGCGGCGGTTCGTGAAGTGGATCTGCTGGACTGCCAAGCCATCGCCCAGCAAGTGCTGGGGCTGGAAAGTGCCGAGCAGGTACGCGAGGCATTGCGGCTGCACCATGAGGCGACGGTCGATACTTCATTGATTCTGGAGAACTGAGCATGTTCGAGAAAATGCAGCGGGCGTTCTGGAAAGCGTTGACGCCGGATTTGGTGATGGATGAGCCGAAAGTGGAGGCTCAGCCTGTTTTCGGTTTGGCCGCGAATGTCGTGGCCGCGCTGGGCGGTGTGGATAACCTCAAGTCGCAACAGCCGGTGGCGCTGACCCGGGTGCGGGTGGAATTGCGGGATATGACGCGAATGGATCGGCAGGCGTTGACGGTGGCTGGGGTGCCGGGAGTGATGATGCTGGAGGATGGAGTGGTTCATCTGATCACCGGTCTTCAGCCATAACCGGACCTTTGTGGTGAGGGGGCTTGCCCTAATGCCGGTAAGTTAAGACGCAGAACCTGTGGGAGCGTGGCTTGCCCGCGAAGACGGCGGCACAGTCAACATTGATGTTGCCTGATACAACGCTTTCGCGAGCAAGCCCGCTCCCACAGGTTCCGCGGCTTAACTGGATGGCATTAAGGCTTGCCTGCGAAGACGCCGGATCAGAAGCCCGAAATCTCTGAAACTAATCCGCTGCTGACCGAGCCCGCAACCGCCGTCCAATCACATCCAGCACATCACACCCATCGCGCAATGGAATGGCGCAGAGCAAGGCAAAGTCACTGAGAATGAAGGATTCGCACTCGACTGAACCGCGCATCGACATGTTCTCCAGCACCTGGGTGACGGCGCGAATTCGATAGCTGGCAGCGTCATACAAAACATCGAGCGGCGCGTGGGTATCGACGAACAGTGTGGGCATGTCGTTGCAGTTGCCGGTGAGCGCCATGAAGCGGCTTTTGGGGTGGGGCATTGGTTCTTCGTAGGGTGGGGCTGGCGTTAGCGTCGTCATTTGTAATTTCCATGAGTATGAATATGAACTGCCAACGCACCCTCCTACAGGTTTGGGTGGCAGCCATGCGCAGGAGTAGGAGTACCGAGCACTCATGAACCTCGGCCACGCCGAAGCGTGTCCCGCGCACAGCCGCCGCGAACGATCTTACGGACACGAATTAAGCGCCGCAATCAAACGACAAAGCTGTTGCACCATGAGAGAGGGCTCCTACACCCTGTCACTGCATTCGCAGTGACAGCCAAAGACTATCGATGGAGCGCATTTCACACCAGTTCATGGAAACCGCTACGAGTTGAAGGAAACTTCCGATGACCTTGCCCAGAAATTTCACCGTCTGTAAGACCGCCTTCGCGGGCAAGCCTCGCTCCTACGGAATCGAGGCAGACCGCCAAATATGGGAAGACTTCAATCCTGTAGGCAGAAAATTAGGCGCGGGGACTTTGCGGGGGATCGATCAGGAAAGAAGTCGGGAAAGGTGGAAATGGATGTAGGGGGATTCGCTGATTAGCAGCGACTCAATAACGTTCAGCGAAGCGGTCCCAAAACCTGCAATCGCATTTCATCAGGACATACCTGTGTGGGCCTTAAAAGATCGCAGCCTTCGGCAGCTCCTACATTTGATCGGTATACACCCCGTAGGAGCTGCCGAAGGCTGCGATCTTTTAAAGGGCCTCGCCACAGCCTGTGACCATCCGCCGCGCTGCCCTTACTGTTTCTCAACCGCAGGTGTATCGTATTCGCCTTTTGCAGGCCCTCGTGCCTGTCGCTGATACGTGAGGTAGTTGAGTTCATGTCCTTTACCCGTCGACAAATACTCGGTGGTCTGGCCGGTCTTGTGGTGGTTGGCGTGGGGGCCGGTGGCGCGTCGCGTTACTGGCTGGGCAAAATGGCCGACGCTGACGCCGGCCACGACTATGAGTTGATCGCCGCACCGCTGGACGTCGAACTGGTGGCCGGGCACAAGACTCAGGCTTGGGCGTTCGGCCCATCGGCGCCGGGCACTGAATTGCGCGTGCGTCAGGGTGAATGGCTGCGGGTGCGCTTCATCAACCACTTGCCGGTGGCGACCACCATTCACTGGCACGGCATCCGCCTGCCGCTGGAAATGGACGGCGTGCCGTATGTCTCGCAATTGCCAGTGCTGCCGGGCGAGTACTTCGACTATAAATTCCGCGTGCCCGATGCCGGCAGCTACTGGTATCACCCGCACGTGAACAGCAGCGAAGAACTGGGTCGCGGATTGGTCGGCCCGTTGATTATCGAAGAGCGCGAGCCCACCGGTTTCAAATACGAAAAGACCTTGAGCCTCAAGAGCTGGCACGTCGATGAAGAGGGTGCTTTCGTAGCGTTCAGCATTCCTCGTGAAGCGGCCCGTGGCGGCACGGCGGGGGGCTTGTCGACCATCAACGGCGTCTCACAAGCGGTGATCGATTTGCCCGCCGGGCAGATCACTCGCGTACGGTTGCTCAACCTCGACAACACGCTGACGTACCGCCTCAACATTCCTGGCGTCGAAGCGCAGATCTACGCGTTGGACGGCAATCCGATTGAACCGCGCCCATTGGGCAAGGAATACTGGCTGGGTCCTGGCATGCGCATTTGCCTGGCGATCAAGGCACCGCCGGCCGGCGAAGAATTATCCCTGCGCAATGGCCCGGTACGCCTGGGCACCTTCCGCTCAGTAGCGAACACCGATGCGCCGACCGAGTGGCCGCCGGCGCTGCCCGCCAACCCGGTGGCCGAGCCGGACCTGGCCAATGCCGAGAAACTCAACTTCAATTTTGAATGGGTAGGCTCGGTGTCGGTCAATGTCGAAAACGGCAAGCCGCCAAGCCTGTGGCAGATCAACGGCAAGGCCTGGGACATCACCGACAAGACCTGCGCCGATCGGCCGATTGCCAAGCTCGAAAAGGGCAAAAGCTATATTTTCGAATTGAAGAACATGACTCAGTATCAACACCCGATCCACCTGCATGGCATGAGCTTTAAGGTCATTGCCTCGAACCGGCACAAGGTCATCCCGTACTTCACCGACACGTATCTGTTGGGCAAGAACGAGCGTGCGCAAGTGGCGCTGGTGGCGGATAACCCTGGGGTCTGGATGTTTCACTGCCATGTGATCGACCACATGGAAACCGGCCTGATGGCCGCCATCGAGGTGGCGTGATGCGTCAGATTCGCCCCGCAGCGATTATCGACCGCAGCCGTGATCGCGACTTCATGCGCGAAGCCCTGGCCCTCGCTGCTCAAGGCGCGGCCCTTGGCGAAGTGCCGGTGGGCGCGGTGCTGGTGCAGGACGGTGAGATCATCGGTCGCGGTTTCAATTGCCCGATCAGCGGCAACGACCCCAGTGCCCACGCCGAGATGGTCGCGATCCGCGCTGCGGCCCAGGCCGCCAGCAACTATCGCCTGCCGGGCAGCACGCTCTACGTGACCCTGGAGCCGTGCAGCATGTGCGCCGGGCTGATCGTGCATTCGCGGATCGCGCGGGTGGTGTATGGCGCGCTGGAGCCCAAGGCCGGAATTGTGCAGAGCCAGGGGCAGTTCTTTACCCAGGGCTTTTTGAATCATCGGGTGTTGTATGAGGGTGGGGTATTGGCGGAGGAGTGTGGCGCGGTGTTGAGCGAGTTTTTCAAGGCTCGCCGAGCAAAACCTTCAGAGTAAACACCGATACCTGTGGGAGCGGGCTTGCCCGCGATAGCGGTGGTTCAGTCGACATCAATGTTTGATTTGCCAACGCCATCGCGGGCAAGCCCGCTCCCACAGGTTTTTCTGGTGTCTGGGAGATTGAGACTACTTGCGGGCGACGATGACGGCACGCATCGGCGCCGGCAGCCCTTCGATCGTTTTGCTGTGATCTTGCGGGTCAAGGAAGTCGCTCAACGACTGATACTTCATCCACTCCGTCCCGCGCTGTTCCTCGACCGTGGTCACGCTCACATCCACGCAACGCACATCGCTGAAGCCGGCGCGGCGCAGCCACAGTTCCAGCGCGGGCACTGATGGCAGGAACCACACGTTACGCATCTGCGCGTAGCGGTCTTCCGGCACCAACACCTGCTGTTGATCGCCTTCGATCACCAGCGTCTCCAGCACCAGTTCTCCGCCCTTGACAAGGCAATCCTTCAACGCCAGCAAATGCTCGATCGGCGAGCGGCGGTGATAGAACACGCCCATGGAGAACACCGTGTCGAAGCCTTCCAGATTGGGAGGGAGATCCTCAAAGGGAAACGGCAAGTGCCAGGCATTGGGCTCGGACAGGTAACGCTGCACGGCCTGGAACTGGCAGAAGAACAGCCAGTTGGGGTCGACGCCGATCACGCTGTCGGCACCGGCACCGAGCATGCGCCACATGTAATAACCGTTGCCGCAGCCGACATCGAGGATGCGTTTGCCTTTCAGGTCCAGGTGCGGAGCCACCCGGGACCACTTCCAGTCCGAACGCCATTCAGTGTCGACATGCACGCCGAACAAGTCGAAGGGCCCTTTGCGCCACGGCGACAAACCCATCAGCGCAGTACGCATTTGCGCACGGGTTTCGTCGTCGCAATCGGTGTCCAGTGTCAGGCCGTTGAGCAAGTCGACTTCGCTCGGCTGAATCTTCGGCAGCGCGTCCAGCGCGCTCTGCCAGCGTTCCAGGTCGCCGTGACCTTTTTCCATTTTCTGGTCGAGTTGTGCTTGCAGGGTATTGGCCCATTCGGCCAGCGGTGTACCGGCCAGACGGCGGGCGAGGGGAGACAGATCAATCATGGCAAGGCAATCAACGAGGCAAAGTTAAGACACTGGAACCACGGCACGACTTTCGAGAACCCGGCGGCCAGCAGGCGCTCGCGGTGTTCTTCGAGGCTGTCGGGCTTCATGACATTTTCGATGGCGCTGCGCTTCTGGGCGATTTCCAGTTCGCTGTAGCCGTTGGCGCGTTTGAAGGCCACGTGCAGGTCAGTGAGCAGCGCGTGTTCATCGGGGTCGTTGAAGCGCAGCTTCTCCGAGAGAATCAGCGCGCCACCGGGCAACAACGATTGGCGGATGCGCGAGAGCAGCGCGGTGCGCTGGTCCGGGGCGATGAATTGCAGGGTGAAGTTCAGCGCCACCACCGAGGCCGGCTGGAAGTTGAGAGCGAGGATGTCGCCTTCGATCACTTCCACCGGCAGCAACTCCTGGAACATTGAGTCCTGGCCGTTGAGGTATTCGCGGCAACGCTCGACCATGGCTGCGGAGTTATCCACAGCGATGACGCGGCAGCCGTCGGTGCGCACGTGACGGCGCAACGCTTGAGTCACGGCGCCCAGGGACGAACCGAGGTCGTAGAGAACGCTGTTGGGCTGGGCGAACTGCGCGGCGAGCACGCCGAGGTTTTCCACGATGGTCGGATAACCCGGCACCGAGCGCTTGATCATGTCCGGGAACACCCGAACCACGTCCTCGTTAAAGGCGAAGTCAGGCACCTGGGTCAAAGGCTGGGCGAAAAGGCGATCGGATTCTTTGCTCACGGCGGTTCCAGCGGCGTAGGTGGAAAAGGCCGGCATTTTAGCCAAATTGACGGGGGGATGCGCGGGTTGTTCGATAAACCGTGACAAAGGTACGTACAAGCCTCTGCCCTGTAAATATTCAGGGCGATTAGCTCGATAGAAAGTTGTGAAGTTCAGATGAATGGCCAAGTCTCACATGAGGCTTGGCCATTCATTGCTCAGCGCTTGATTACATGGCTCGCATCAGTACGATAAAAGTCGATTTGCCCACAACTTTCAGCTCCTCATTACGGTTGTCCACACATTTTAAATCAAAGCGAATTTCATAATGAAGCCTTTCGGGTGTGTTCTGAACAACTTCTACGTTGATAGAGCCGCTTACAGGTTTATATTGAAAGGATGTAGTGAAACCAGGGATTGTTCCTGTTTCAAAATAGTAAGCGCTGTCGAAGGGGAAGTCTTGATCGGTAACCGAATATGTACCGGAGTTGATGTTTTTATCAAATACAAGCACTAGCCCTTTTTTGCTTCTGTGCGAGTAGTCTTGGGTGTTGGCCCGACTGACCAAGGCGATCAAGCTGCTGCTCGGATCGGCCTCAAATTCAACGATTTGGGTGTCGATATCTACGCGATTGGAAACTGTGGCCACAGTTTTCGCGCTGACGGTAATAATTGGTTCTACACCAGCAATAGTATTTTTGCTTTTAAAGAAACTCATGATGTTCTTCCTTGGATAATATTCGTGGTGGGGTGACGCCACTGAAATATTAAGTAGGTGGAAAGAACTCGGCTACTGTCAGATCTGACAGGTTTTTATCACTTTTTGAAATAAATAAGCGATTCTACTGTAATGGTCTTTCGTTTAATTGTTATTTGTTTTACTGGTAAATGCTGATGCGGCGATGCCCCACTGTCCCAGCCAGTAGCTGAGGATGATGATGTAAGGCGCAGCATTGAACGGCGAGACGAAACGGTTGATGCCAATCACACTGTCAG
The DNA here is from genome assembly GCF_032424305.1 of Pseudomonas sp. JV414. Lineage (NCBI taxonomy): Bacteria > Pseudomonadati > Pseudomonadota > Gammaproteobacteria > Pseudomonadales > Pseudomonadaceae > Pseudomonas > Pseudomonas sp. JV414. Next base: position 166,764 of record NZ_VYKC01000020.1, read on the forward strand.
AAAACACAAACGCCACCGCGCCCGCCGCCGCCAGCAACGCCGAGCGTTTGGGTACGTCGGTGCCGAGTCGGGCCAGGGCGCGCCAGAGCATGGCGCTGATGGCCAGCCCGTAGACGATCACCGGGATCAGCAGCGGTCCCAAGCCATTGGAAATCAGAATCCCCAGCAGCACCGCGCCCACGCTCAACGCGAGGATCAACGGCAACAGCGCCAGATGCCGGCAATCGCTCAAATAAGCCTTCAGATATGCCAAATGCGCGACCAGAAACGCACCGAGCCCAAACACAAACAAATCCCCCGGCCATGCCAGCAACACATCGCCGATCAGGGAGAAAATCAAACCCAGGCTGATCCAGCGCCGATAGTCACTGGGCGGCGCGTCGTGCAGCCAGCCGAGCAGGGCCAGCACCGGCATCGGTTTGACCAGCAAGCATAGCAACGCGGCATGCACGCTCAGGCCATACAGAAAGGTCACCGCGCCCATCAGCGCCAGAATCAGCCAACCCACGATCAGTTAACCGCGATGGCGCAGTCGAAGGTTTTTACCGCCGGTACTTCCGGTGCCCACGGCTGTGAATACGTCAGCCGCAAGCGGCCAGTACCGGTGGCAAAGGCTTGGAAGCGCCAGGTCGAAAGGCCGGCACTGCCGACGACACCGGCGTCTTCCGGGTTGCTGTAAACCTCGGGGCTGAGCCCGCGCAACACGCCACCGGCCGAATCCTGAATCGTCCAGCGGTAACCCGTGGTCGGGTTGCTGGGCAGGGTCAGGATCAGGTTTTGCCCGTTATGCAGCTTCGCCGGGCATTCGCTTTGTTTTTCCACGGTCACGTTCTGTTTCGATTGCGTGGCGCAAGCGCTCAGCAGGGCGAGGGCGAGGGGGATCAACAGGCGGGTGGGGGACATAAGATCAGTGGCTCCGGCATTCACGACGAACGGCGAGCATAACTGAAGATGAGACAAAGTGTGACAGCCAGACCGGGATGGTGTCGTCAGTGCCGCCGTCATCGCGGGCAAGCCCGCTCCCACAGGGTTTTGTGGTGAACACAAGATTTGTGAACACCCCGGACCACTGTGGGAGCGGGCTTGCCCGCGATGGCGGCGGTGCAGGCGCTACATGACTATCAGAACAATATCTTCGCCACATCCGCAAAGCGCTTGGCGAAGTGCACGGTAATCCCTTCCTTCAGATAATCCGGCAACTCTTCAAAGCTTCCACGGTTTGGTTCCGGCAGAATCAACTCGAAAATCTTCTGCCGACGCGCCGCGATGACTTTCTCTCGCACCCCGCCAATCGGCAGTACATGCCCGGTCAGCGTCAGTTCACCGGTCATGGCCACGCCTTTTTTCGGCGACTGGTTGCGGGCGAGCGAGAGCAGGGCGCTGGCCATGGTCACGCCGGCGCTCGGGCCGTCTTTCGGCGTGGCGCCTTCCGGTACGTGGAGGTGGACGAAGGCTTCGTCGAAGAACGTCGGATCGCCGCCAAATTGCTTCAGATTGGAGCTGACGTAGCTGTAGGCAATTTCTGCCGACTCCTTCATCACTTCTCCCAATTGCCCGGTGAGTTTGAAGCCACGGTTGAGGGTGTGAATACGGGTTGCTTCGATCGGCAGGGTCGCGCCGCCCATGCTGGTCCAGGCCAGCCCGGTGATCACACCGATGCCGGACAATACTTGCTCATTGCGGAATACCGGTCGGCCGAGTGAGGCTTCCAGGTCTTTCGGGCCGAGTTTGATTACTGCTTTCGGCTCGTCAAGCAGCTTCATCACGGCCTTGCGCACCAGTTTGCCGAGGTTTTTTTCCAGCTGCCGCACCCCGGCTTCACGGGCGTAGCCGTCGATCAAGGCTTTCAATGCGTTGTCGCTGATGCTCAGGCTGCCCTTGGACACGCCAGCTTTCTCAAGCTGCTTCGGCCACAGGTGACGCTTGGCGATCGCGACTTTCTCTTCGGTGATATAGCCCGACAGACGAATCACTTCCATCCGGTCCAGCAACGGGCCGGGAATCGAATCCAGGGTGTTGGCGGTGCAGACGAACAGCACTTTCGACAGGTCCAGACGCAAATCCAGGTAATGGTCGAGGAATTCGACGTTCTGTTCCGGGTCGAGGGTTTCCAGCAGCGCCGAGGCGGGGTCGCCCTGGTAGCTCTGGCCCATTTTGTCGATCTCGTCGAGCATGATCACCGGGTTCATCACTTCGACGTCTTTCAACGCGTGGACGAGTTTGCCCGGTTGCGCGCCGATGTAAGTGCGGCGATGGCCCTTGATCTCGGCTTCGTCGCGCATGCCGCCGACGCTGAAGCGATAGAACGGCCGGCCCAGGGTTTCGGCGATGGATTTACCGACACTGGTCTTGCCCACGCCCGGCGGGCCTACCAGCAACACGATGGAGCCGCTGATCTCGCCTTTATAAGCGCCGACCGCGAGGAATTCGAGGATGCGGTCCTTGATGTCATCGAGGCCGGCATGGTGTTTGTCCAGCACCTTGCGCGCGTGTTTGAGGTCGAGTTTGTCCTCGCCATACACGCCCCACGGTACCGAAGTCGCCCAGTCGAGGTAGTTGCGGGTCACCGCGTATTCCGGTGAGCCGGTCTCGAGGATCGACAGCTTGTTCATTTCCTCTTCGATGCGTTTCTGCGCCTGAGGCGGCAACACCTTGCCCGTCAGACGTTGCTCGAACTGCTCGATGTCGGCGCTGCGGTCATCCTTGGTCAGGCCCAGCTCTTGCTGGATGACCTTGAGCTGTTCCTTGAGGAAGAACTCGCGCTGATGCTCGCCGATCTTGCGGTTAACTTCGGCGGAGATTTCTTTCTGCAGGCGCGCGACTTCGACTTCCTTGCGCAGCATCGGCAGGACTTTTTCCATGCGTTTGAGCATCGGCACGCAGTCGAGCACTTCTTGCAGCTCACTGCCCGTGGCCGAGGTCAGCGCGGCGGCGAAGTCGGTCAGCGGCGACGGGTCGTTGGGGCTGAAGCGGTTGAGGTAGTTCTTCAGCTCTTCGCTGTACAGGGGGTTGAGCGGCAGCAGTTCCTTGATCGCATTGATCAGCGCCATGCCGTAGGCCTTGACCTCGTCGGTCGGCTCGGTGGGCTGGTGCGGGTATTCGACTTCCACCAGATACGGCGGGCGATGGTGTTTGAGCCAGGTTTTGATACGCACCCGGGTCAGGCCCTGGGCGACGAATTGCAGTTTGCCGTTTTCGCGACTGGCGTGGTGGACTTTGACCAGGGTGCCGTATTCCGGCAGGGCTTTGGTATCGAAGTGGCGCGGGTCTTCCTGGGGAGCGTCCATGAAGAACAGGGCCAGGGAGTGATGATCGGATTGGCTGACCAGTTCGAGGGTTTCGGCCCACGGCTCTTCGTTGACGATCACCGGCAGTACTTGCGCCGGGAAGAAGGGCCGGTTGTGGATCGGGATGATGTAGACCTTGTCCGGCAGGTTCTGGCCAGGCAGGGCGAGGCCTTTGCCGGTGGAGTGGTGTTCGACGTTGTCTGTTTCGGCGTATTCGCTCGTGTCTTCGGGGAATTCTTGCTGGTCGGTCATGGGGCACCTGCGCAATAGGGTATGGGTCTTAGATGGGGCAGGTGGGGGGTGGTTTCAATGGGCCTGGATATTTCAGCTTGTGTGTTCAGGGTTTTGACAGGTCTTGGCGGCCTGACAGCCGACCAATCTCTTTCAGACATACGCCGACCCACTTGTAGGAGCGAGGCTTGCCCGCGAAGGCGGCCTGATAGCCGACCAATCTCTTGCAGATGTACCCGGTTCAACTGTGGGAGCGAGCCTGCTCGCGATGGCGGCGTGTCAGGCGACATCAATGTTGAATGTCAGGCCGTCTTCGCGGGCAAGCCTCGCTCCTACAGGGACTAGCTGTGTGGCGCAGTTTTTGGGATGGCAACGTTATCCAGCATCCGGTTCACCGCCAGTTCGGCCAGCATGACGATCTGTTGAATCGCCATCGCCGTGTGCCGGTGCGGCCCTTCCAGATACCCTGCAAAATCACTCGCCATCACACTGGCCTGGGCCAACGATTCACAGGTGTGGGCCAGCAGGTCTTCGTCTTTGATATCCGGCGCGATCATATACATCGTGCTCGGCTTGCGGGCCACGGGGGCTTTGAGGGCGGATGGGTTGAGGTAGTGATCGAGCGCGCGGTTAGCGGCTTCGTGGAATTTCTTTGAATCGTTGGATTCGTAGGGCGAAACGTTGTCGGTTTCTGGTGTAGACATGGCGATGCTCCAAATAGGAAATGGAAAAGCACCAAGTAAAAATTCAGGCCGCGACGCCCGATCGCTGATTTGCAGCAACTCCCAAAGCCTATCCACCCCACTTCCGAGCGACAACCGTCAAAACATGTCGGAAAGTTCTCAAAAATTCACCACGTCTGTAGGACATGCGCCGATATTTCTGACGACCACAATCAACTGTAGGAGCGAGGCTTGCCCGCGAAGGCGGTGTGTCAGTCGATATCCATGTTGAATGTGAGAAATCCTTCGCGGGCAAGCCTCGCTCCTACAGGGATTTTGGATATGGCGGGGATTGCACGCTGTCTAGTCCTGAAACAGGTGTAAACCTTATTCAGGACGGGACACGCCCACAAAAAAAGGCGACCCCCTCTCAGGAGTCGCCTTTCGTTTTACTGCCGCTACCGCTTATTCCGACAGTTTGTACGCAATCACATAGTCACCTTGCTTGGTGCCCAGCGATCCGTGACCACCCGCAACAACGAGCACGTATTGCTTGCCGTCTTTGCCGGTGTAGGTCATCGGTGTGGTTTGCGCGCCGGCTGGCAGGCGACCTTCCCACAGTTGCTTGCCGTTTTTCACGTCGTAGGCGCGCAGGTACTGGTCGAGGGTGCCGCTCAGGAAGGCCACGCCACTGGCAGTGGTGAAGGCCCCGCCCAGGCTCGGTACGCCCATGCTCAGAGGGATCGGAACCGGCGCGCTGTCGCGCACGGTGCCGTTCTTGTGCATCCAGATGGTTTTGTTGGTGGTCAAATCGACCGCCGCGACGTAACCCCAGGCTGGTGCCTGGCACGGCAGGCCCATTGGCGACAGCAGGGCTTCGAGGATCACGCCGTATGGCGCGCCTTTGTTGGGTTGCACGCCTTCGGTTTCGCTCACGCGTGGGCCTTGTTTGGCGATTTCGGCGGCCGGGATCAGTTTCGATTTGAACGCCATGTAGCTCGGGTTCACGAACGCAATCTGACGCACCGGGTCAACCGAGATACCGCCCCAGTCGAACACGCCGAAGTTACCGGGATAAACGAGCGAGCCTTGCAGCGACGGCGGGGTGAACATGCCGTCGTAACGCAGGGATTTGAAGTCGATCCGGCAGAGCATCTGATCGAACGGGGTCACGCCCCACATGTCGCGTTCCTTGAGGGTCGGCGGCACGAAGTTCAGGTCGGACATCGGTTGGGTCGGCGAAGTGTGGTCGCCTTCCACTGCGCCTTGCGGCACCGGGATTTCCTTGATCGGCACGATCGGCTGACCATTGCTGCGGTCCAGTACGTAGATGCTGCCTTGCTTGGTGGACGCGAGCACCGCCGGTTTCACACCGTCTGGGGTTTTCAGGTCCATCAGGGTTGGCTGGCCACCGACGTCCATGTCCCACAGGTCATGGTGGGTGAACTGGAAGTGCCAGCGCACCTTGCCGGTGGCGATGTCCAGCGCGGTCAGGCCGGCGGCGTGCAGTTCCGATTCAGGGGTGCGCGCGCCACCGAACTGGTCCGGGGTCTGGTTGCCCATCGGCAGGTAAATCATGCCGAGTTTTTCGTCGACGCTGAAGATGGACCACATGTTCGGCGAGTTGCGGGTGTAGACCTTGCCTTCGGCAATCGGCGTGGTGTCGTCCGGGTTGCCGCTGTCCCAGTTCCATACCAGTTTGCCGGTGTGCACGTCGAACGCACGGATGACACCGCTTGGCTCGTCGATGGAAACGTTGTCGGTGACGTGGCCGCCAATCACCACCAGGTCTTTGGTGACCGCCGGTGGCGAAGTGGAGTAATAACCGCCGGCGGTGAATTCACCGATGTTAGTCGTCAGGTCAACCTGGCCACCGTTGCCGAAGTCTTCGCACATTTTGCCGGTGTCGGCGTTCAGGGCGATCAGACGAGTGTCGGCGGTCGGCAGGAAGATCCGGCGCGGGCAGACGCTGGCCACTGGCGCATTGGCCGTGCCGGTCGGGCTCTGCTCGGACGCGTAGGCGGCGTCATCGTGATAGGTCACGCCACGGCAGGTCATGTGTGCCCAACCCTTGAAGTTCGCCGCGTTTTGCGTGGAGAGCTTCGGATCGAAACGCCAGAGTTCCTTGCCGGTGTCCGGGTCCAGCGCGATCACCTGGCTGTGCGGCGTGCAGACATAAAGCATGCCGTTGGCTTTGAGCGGGGTGTTTTCGGCGGTGGTTTCGCCCGGGTCGTTCGGGCCAGGCAGGTCGCCGGTGCGGTAGGTCCAGGCGGGCACCAGTTTGCTGACGTTCTGCGGCGTGATCTGCGCCAGTGGCGAGTAGCGATCGCCATGGGCGCTGCGGCCGTAGGAGTTCCAGTCGCCATCGGGCATGGCCGGGGCAGTGTTGGTCATGCCAGGCACGGTGTCGCGATCCAGTTCGCCTTTGATTTCACCGGGGTTGGTGAACAGGCTGGCCAGCGCGGCGATACCGGCGATGACCACGGCAGCGCTCAGCACGCCGGTGCCGACCGGGTTGAATTCGCCGGTACGCAATGGGCGACGAAACCATGGAAGCAGCATGACGATACCGAGGGCAAAGAGCAGCGCCAGACGTGGCACCAGTTGCCACCAGTCCAGACCGACTTCCCACAGTGCCCAGACGGTACTGGCAAACAGCACCACCGCGTACAGGCTCAGCGCCGCATAACGGTCGGCCAGCAGCAGCCCCCCAGTCAGCATCAGGCCGATGCCGGCCAGCAGGTAATACAGCGAGCCGCCGAGCATGCTCAGCTTGATCCCCCCGGCCAGCAAGGCCAGGCCCATTAGTAGAAGCACGATACCGAGCAGGCTCGGTAGCAGACGGCTTCGACTGAAAGCACCATCAGCGCTCATAGTGTGGTTCTCCGTGACGTTTTAAGTAGTCCCGCGCAAGTTCACTGTAGATGACGATCCTGTGCGGGCAGGGTTCAGTTAAGAAAGGTGTGCGGTTAATGCAATCCCTGTGGGAGCTGGCTTGCCTGCGATGACGGTGTGTCAGTTGGCAAAGGTGTCGGCTGACACACCGCCATCGCAGGCAAGCCAGCTCCCACAGGTCTTGTGGTTTTAATTAGAAAGACGACTGGATCTTGATTCCGCCAATCAGCGCGTCATCGACCTTGTCCACGCCACCGGGGTGGCGGATGTATTGCAGGTTCGGGCGCACGGTCAGCCAGTTGGTGACGTGCACGCCGTAATAGAGTTCGGCGCTGTATTCGGTGTCTTGCGGCGGCAGGAACGATGGGTCGTCGTAGTCGAAGACTTCACGGGCCTGATTGGTGGCCTCGGCGTTCTTGCGGTAGGCCGGATTGACGTGCACACGGGCCAGGGCAAAACCGATATCGTCTCTGGCGCGAGCATCGAACAAGCCTTTGTAGACGACGCCGGCCTGGACATAGTTGTCGATGGCGTTGGTCTTTTTGTCGTGCATCGTGCCGTTAGCGAACACACTCAACCCGCGTGAGTTGTCACTGGCGCGGCTGGTCAACTGCTGCTGAATACCGAGCCACACGCCGTGCTTGCTCGATGCGCTGCGGTAAGCCTCGCCACTCAGGGCTGCCGGCTGACCATGGCTGTCCTTGTAGACATCGGTGGCCTTGGCATTGCTGTAGTAATAACCGGCACGGTATTCACCCGGCAGGCTATTGAGTTTTGGACTCCAGACCAGTTCCACCGGCAGGATCGCGCCCTGAGTGCCGCTGCCGCTGAGTTTGAAGCCGTTGTCGCGATCCAGATTGGACGGGTTTTGCTCGTAAGCGCCGACTTGCGCGTACAGTTCCGGCGTCAGGTGATATTTGACGCGCATCGCCCACTGGCTGACCGGCCAGTTGTACCAGATGTCGCCCACCCAGTTGCCGACCTGGGAGCCGCAGAACGCCAGGTTCTGGAAGTCGCAGGGGAAGCTGTTGAAGTCTTCGCCCTCGCCGAAGCGGCCGACTTTGATATCGAGCTTCTGATCGAAAAATTTCTGCTGATACCACATCTGCGTCAGGCGCCAGGTCTGGCCACGGCCCCAGACTTCCTGAGCCGAGGTGAAACCGCCGACCCGCGGATCGTTGATCCGGTCGTTGCTGATGTTGTTGCCGTTGCGCTCGGTGATGGTCAGCTGAAATTCAGCGTCGTCCCAGCCAAGAATCTTCTGCAAGTCCAGGTGGGTGCCAAAGCCGAACTGGTCGCTGTAGCGAGCAGTGCGGTCATGGTCGTAGCCGCCGTGCAGGTTGCTGCCCATTTCACCGGTGTAATCGACCTTGAAGTCGTAGCCTTTTTCCGAAAGTTCGGTGCGCGTGCCGTTCCAGTCGCCCAGCATCCACGGCGAATCGCTATCGAAGGCCGGTGCAGCCTGGGTGCAGGTGGCGAGGCTCAACGCAGTGAAACCGCCGATCAGGTTCAGGGCTTTTCGACTGGCCACAGGGAGTAAGACAGCGCTGTCTCGCGGAGTATGAAAATCAGGCATAGAGAAGAAGTTCTTGGTCTTTTTTCTTAAAGGGGGGGGGCTGAACACTGCGGGATGAAGCAGAGGAGAAGCGTTTCAGCAGGACGGGCGTAAGGATAATGTCCTGTAACACATAGAGAAAGGGCTTTTATTGACATGGATCATTTCGGATTTGGTAACAGTCGGCTGCGACCTGTCGCCGCAGTATCTGGCCGTGCAAAAAAAGGGCGGACTAAAGCGTCCGCCCCGCCTGTTTCAGTGCCGTCAAGTCAATAGATAGACCGGAAAGCATTCACACAAATGCATCACCCGTCGGCGGACTTTTTCCAGCAGTACCGCATTGGTCGGTTGCTCAAGCAGATCGGCAATCAGGTTGGCCACTTCGGCGCATTCGGCTTCACCGAAGCCCCGTGTGGTCAGGGCAGGTGTGCCAATGCGAATGCCGCTGGTGATCGCAGGTTTTTGCGGATCGTCGGGAATCGCGTTCTTGTTCAAGGTGATGTGGGCACTTTCCAACAACGCCTCGGCCTCTTTGCCGGTGATGTTCTTCGCGCGCAGATCGAGCAGGAACATGTGGCAGTCGGTGCCCCCTGACACCACCCGCAGGCCTCGCCGCGTAAGGATGTCCGCCATGATCCTGGCATTGTCGATGACGCGTTGCTGATAGTGCTTGAACTCATCACCGAGGGCTTCGTTGAACGCCACGGCCTTGGCGGCGATGACGTGCATCAGAGGCCCGCCCTGATAAACCGGGAATATCGTCTTGTCGAGCAGCGCCGCGTATTCGCGTTTGGCCAAAATCAGGCCACCCCGAGGCCCGCGCAGGGTTTTGTGCGTGGTCGAAGTGACGAAGTCGGCGATGCCAACCGGCGAGGGGTACAGGCCGGCTGCGACTAGCCCGGCGTAGTGCGCCATGTCGACCATCAGGTAGGCCCCGATTTCATCGCAGATGTTGCGAAAACGCTGGAAGTCGATGGTCCTGGAATACGCCGAGGCACCCGCAATGATCATCTTCGGTCGGTGTTCCCGGGCCAGGGCTTCCATCTGGGCGTAGTCGAGGGTTTCGCTGGATTTTTCCAGACCGTAAGTGTGCGCGGTGTAGAACTTGCCGGAGAAGTTCACCGAGGCGCCATGGGTCAGGTGCCCGCCATGGGCCAGGGACATGCCCAAGAGGGTGTCACCGGGGTTGAGCACCGCAAGAAACACCGCCTGATTGGCTTGCGAGCCAGAGTGCGGCTGGACGTTGGCGTAGTCGCATCCAAACAGTTTGCAGGCGCGTTCGATGGCGAGGCTTTCAATTTCGTCGACCACTTTACAACCACCGTAATAGCGCTTGCCCGGGTAGCCTTCGGCGTACTTGTTGGTCAGCACCGAACCCTGGGCTTCCAGCACTTCTTCGCTGACGTAGTTTTCCGAAGCGATCAGCTCCAGATGGGTTTCCTGACGGTTGCGTTCACTGCTGATCAGGCGGGCGATGACAGGGTCGAAATTGTGCAGGCTCATGGAGTCATTCCTTGGATAAGTGCTTCGGCCACGCAGGCTGGCGCGAGATGCGGTGATGCGTGTGACAGTCCGCCGCCGACCACAATGGAGTCGTAACGAACGATCATGGTCGACTGCCCTCGGTGACGGCGGTGGCTTTGCTTTGCCTGGTATAGGTCAGTACGAAATGCGCCACGAGTCCGAAGATCAGCCCCCAGAATGCAGCGGCCAGCCCCAGGAAACTCATGCCCGAGGCGGTGACCAGGAAGGTGATCAGCGCCGCTTCACGTTGCTTCTCGTCAGCCATGGCGCCGGTCAGCCCGGCGCTGATCGCCCCGAATAGGGCCAGGCCGGCGAGGGAGGCAATCAGCTCTTTGGGCAAGGCAGAAAACACCGAGGCCAAGGTCGCGCCGAAGGTGCCCATCAGAATGTAGAACACCGCGCAGGCGATCCCGGCGATGTAACGCTTGTCGCGATCTTCATGGGCTTCGCGGCCGGTGCAGATCGCGGCGGTGATGGCCGCGAGATTGAGACCATGGGAGCCGAATGGCGCCATCAAGATTGAACCGATGGCCGTGACCGAAATAATCGAGCGCGCCGGGGTGTTGTAGCCCGAGGTGCGCATCACCGCCATGCCCGGCACGTATTGCCCGGTCAGGGTGACCAGGGCCAGCGGCAGGCCGATATTGATGATCGCGTGCCAACTCCACTCAGGGGCAATGAAAATCGGGTGTGCGACATCGATGCTGATTGATCCGCTGTTGAGTTCACCGAACGAGGCCGCCACGGCGCAGCCGACAATCAATACCGACAGAATGGCGTAGCGCGGTGAAAAGCGTTTGAAGATCAGGTACGCCGCGATCATCGACAGCACCAGCGCCGGCTGCAGCTTGATCGAGGTGAAGAGTTCGGCGCCGAAACGAAACAGGATGCCGGCGAGCATGGCGGCGGCGATGGCTTTGGGCAGGCGGCTCATCAGTTTATCGAACGCGCCGGACAGGCCGATCACCGCGATAATCACCGAAGCCACCACATAGGCACCGATGGCTTGGGGCAGGGAGACCGTGGGCAACATCGACACCAGCAACGCTGCGCCCGGTGTCGACCAAGCCGTAATCACCGGAACCCGCAGACGCCAGCTCAACAACAGGCCGGTCACGCCGCTGCCGATGGAAATGGCCCAGATCCAGGACGACACTTGATCATCGGGCAGGTGCGCTTCCCGAGCCGCCTGAAACACGATGATCAGCGGGCCGGCATAGGAAATGATCACGGCAATGAGGCCTGCGATGATCGCTGATAGGGATAGATCCTTTCTGAGTGTGTCCATGATGTCTCGACTTGGCGTGGCTGGCACGTGGTGATTCAGGCGTGGGATTGAGTCGATTGATTCGATTCGAGATGAGTGTATTTGAATGAATTGAGTTGATTCAATAGCGCGAGAGGTTGTGAGGAAATGTTTTTTTGCTGGTCGTGTTTATAACATCAGCTTTTTTAAGCTAACTATTTGTCTGTTAAGGAAATAATATTCGTGTGAAAAATTTTGTCCAAAAAGTGTTGCTCGATTCAATCGTCGCATCAATCGACTCAATTCGTCGATTGGGTCGATTTATAAGTTGCCTAACTTCCCTGTGATATGCTCGGATATTCATCATTTCTACGATGGGCAGCGATCATTCATGTGGGTTCCTCAGCTAAACGAGTTCGGCCAGCCGATGTATTTGTCGATTGCCGACGCGTTGGCGCGCGATATCAGCAATGGCGTGTTGAACGAAGGTGATCGTCTGCCGACCTTGCGGGAACTGGCCACCACGCTGAATGTCACGCCGGGTACCATCAGCCGGGCCTATAGTGAAGCCCAACGGCGGCGTCTGGTGCAGGGGGAAGTGGGGCGTGGCACTTATGTGCTCAACCAGAAGCAACTGGAGTTGCCGGCCAGCAACAATGCCGCCCCGCTGAATCTGGGGCAGTCCGAATTATTGGATCTTTCGATCATCAAGCCTTACAGCGAAACCCTGGAATACTGGTTGCGCGACGCATTGGTGGGCATGGCCAAGAGCACGGATTTTGCCCGTGCCCTCGATTACGCCCCCGATGGCGGGCATCCGGCTCATCGCGAGGCGGGTGCGCAATGGCTGCGCCATTCATTGCCCGATGCGCAATGGCAGCAAGTGGTGATCACCGCAGGCGCGCAGCATGGTTTGATGGTCGCGATGAGTGCGTTGACCAATGCCGGTGATCTGGTGCTCTGCGAGGCGCTTTGTTACCCCGGCATCATTTCCCTGGCCCATGGTCTGGAACGACGTCTGCGTGGCGTGCCAATGGACGATGAAGGCATCATTCCCGAAGCGCTGCGCGAACTGTGCCAACGTGAGAAACCGGCGATGCTGGTCTGTGTGGCGACCTGCCAGAACCCGACGGCCGCGATCATGTCGCAAAAGCGTCGGGCGCAAATCGCGGCGTTGGCCGAGGAGTTCGACTTCATCATCCTGGACGATGACATCTACGGTTTTCTGGCCACCGACCCATCGATCAAACCGCTGTCGGCGTTCGCGCCGGATCGTTCGGTGTACCTCACCAGCCTGTCGAAGTCGATCATGCCGGCCTTGCGGATCGGCTATCTCTATAGCCCGCCGAAACTGTTGTCGCGCCTGACCTCGATGGTGCGCAGCAGCGTCTGGATGCCGTCGCCGTTGACCGCCCAGTTGGCCAGCAACGTGATCACCGAGGGGTTGGATAAAAAGCTGATCCGTATTCAGCGCAACGAAGCCGCCGGGCGGCAGGCGATCGCTCAGGAAATATTCGCCAATTTCGAACTCAAGACTCAGCCGTACTCCTACCACATCTGGTTGACGCTGCCCGAGCCTTGGACCAGCGATGAATTCACCATGCTGGCCCGTGCCAATGGCGTGTTGGTCCTCAGTGGTACCCAGTTCCAGGCCGAACGTAGCGCAATGACCCGCTGCGTGCGTTTGGTATTGATGTCGCCCACCAGTCAGGACGAATTAAGATTTGCCCTGACCAAGCTGGCCAGCCTGATCGATTCGGACCCGCGACGTTACTACTGAGTCGACGGCGCTATCGCCTGACGTTTGTCCTCAGAGGCTGTCCAACTCGCCTACAGTTAATTCAGCCTATGACGAATGCCCTTGTCCGGGGCCCTTCCACTGCACGAAGGCCTCCGCTAAGGTGCGCGGCTTCCAATCCTTTCATCGCTCGAAGGCCCGGCATGACCGAACAGAACCCCAACCCGCTGCATGGCGTGACGCTGGAACAGATCCTCAACGCCCTGGTTGAACACTACGAATGGTCGGGGCTGGCCGAGCGTATCGACATCCGCTGCTTCAAGAGTGACCCGAGCATCAAGTCGAGCCTGACATTCCTGCGTAAAACCCCATGGGCGCGGGAGAAGGTCGAACGCCTGTATGTGAAGCTGATGCGCACCAAGCGCCCGGTCTGAGCATGGTCATACCCTCGACGCCAGGTTCTGCCGCGAGGCGTCGTTGTGTTGCCGTGGCTGCGGTTTTGGGCTGGACGGGCTTAACCATTCAGCTGTACCTGATTCTTTACTTACGCTGGACTGTCGCGGCCAGTCTGCTGGGCGGGCTGGTGAGTTTTTTCAGTTTTTTCACTGTGCTGACCAATACGCTGGTGGCGGTGGTGCTGACCTGCGAACTGACGTCCCGAGAGTCGGCGGCGCGGCGCTGGTTTTTGCAGCCATGGGTGAGCAGTGGGATTGCGGTGAGCATCGCTGTGGTCGGTGTGGCGTACAGCCTGCTGTTGCGCCATTTGTGGCATCCCGAAGGCTGGCAATGGCTGGCTGATGAGCTGATGCATGACGTCATGCCATTGTTGTTTCTGGCTTATTGGTGGTGCTGCGTGCCCAAAGGTACGTTGCGCCTGCGGCATATTGCGTTGTGGGTGATCTACCCGCTGGGGTACTTCGGCTATGCGTTATGGCGCGGGCATCTGCTGGCGGTTTATCCCTATCCGTTCATTGATGTCGACAAGCTGGGTTATCCACAGGTGTTCATCAATGCCGGCGGGTTATTGGTGGGGTTTGTGGTGATTGCGCTGCTGGTGATTGGACTGGATCGGTGGAAGGGGCGACTTGGCACAGGCTTGGACCGGTAGCGAGTCTGAAATAGCTTTCGCGAGCAAGCCCGCTCCCACATTTGATCTCCGGTGGACACATTTTTTGTGTGCAACTCGATTCAGTGTGGGAGCGGGCTTGCTCGCGAAGGGGCCCGAGAGAGAGACGGTTATTCCTCGTCGCTGTCATTCAGCCGCCAATAGCCAACGGCTTTTACAAACTGCTCGTCCAGCCCGTGCTCATCAAGCAATACCCGACGGATCTGCCGCGACACCTTGGACTCCGTCGCCACCCACGCATACAGACTGCCACCGGGCACCTTGATGTGCTGCACGGTGGTCAGCAGGTTATTTTTGCCACCTTCACGCAGCACCCAGATCACATCGATCTGCGCGGCGCTTTCCAGGCGTTGCTGTTCCTTGCCGTTTTCCACTTCCACAATCACCAGCGCACGGCGGTTGGCTGCAAGGCCTTCCAGGCGGCGGGCGATGGCGGGCAGGGCGGTCTCGTCGCCGATCAACAGATAGCTGTCGAAGATGTCCGGCACGATCATCGAACCCCGTGGCCCGCCGATGTGCAGGAACTGCCCGGGTTTGGCCTGCTCGGCCCAGGTCGCGGCAGGGCCATCGCCGTGCAATACGAAATCGATGTCCAGCTCAAGTGAATCCAGATCGTAGCGGCGCGGGGTGTAGTCGCGCATGGCCGGCATTGGTCCGTTGTCCTTGCCAGCACCGAGCACCAGTGTTTCCAGTGCGGCCTGTTCTGCGGCGTTCTGTGGGAACAGCAGTTTGACGTGATCGTCGGTGCCGAGACTGACGAAGCCCGCCAATTCAGCCCCGCCCAAGGTAATTCGGCGCATCCGCGGAGTCAGGTCGACCACCCGCAATACTTCCAGACGACGGCGTTTGATCTCGTGCATGACGCGGTGAATGGTTTGCGCGATCACTTCAGTCATTCGCTTTCTCCTGGGCAGCTTGAACGGCGGGGCCGTCGACAATGGCTTTGGCGGTGTTGTTGAGCAGGGTGGCCACGCGATGGATTTCCTCCGGGCTCCAGCGACCATGGTGCATATGCAAGGCATGGCGCAGGTTGTGTACCGCTTCGTGAATTTCGGCCGGGCGATCATGGCCGCGCAGCGAACGCTTGCTGACTTCGATACGCATGCGTACGCCGTCCAGGGCAATCGCTTGTTCACTTAAAGACAGACGTCCGGCGTCGGTGATGCTGTAGCGTTTTTTTCCCCCCTCGGCGTCGCCCTGGATCATTTCACTCTCTTCCAGAAACGTCAGGGTCGGATAAATCACGCCGGGGCTGGGACTGTAAGCCCCGTCGAACATGCCTTCGATCTGGCGGATCAAGTCGTAACCATGGCAGGGCTGTTCGGCGATCAGCGCCAGCAGCAGTAATTTGAGATCGCCGGGGGCGAATACTCGAGGCCCGCGACCACCGCGTTCGCGGGCGGGGCGTTTTTCAAAACCGTCGCGACCGTCGCCGTGTTCGCGGTGGGGGGAATGATGGTCTCTCATTTTTTCCTTCTCTTGTCGTGTTTAGATACAACTTAAGATATATCTTATCGACAAGGCAAGACCTTCTGACCAACGGCAGATCCGAGGTTCGCGACTGGTCGTCGCGACTAAAGCGCCAAAATCCTAAAAAAAGTGGTCATTAGTGCAGGTGAAAACGCAGAAATTAGTGTTAATTCTCTAATATCATGTTTTCGTCTATTGTTTATGGGGAGTGTGGTATTAGTCTTACAGAAGTTACTTTTTTAGAAACTTAACCTACAGTGCAGGGAAACGCTGCTTGTAGTCTCTCTCTTACATCCATACATCAATTTTATAGTTATTTCCGGTTTTTTCTTTCTGGTGTCGTAGCACTTCAGCTACGCATTTGCAGGAATTTGCCTGCTTACTTTCCAGATAAATTGATCGATCATCTCTCGGCGTTGAAAGTTCAGCTGGGCAAATAGCTGCTCGTGACAGTTTTACTCAGTATGAGCTTTCAGCACTTCATCCTTTTAAAAAACAGGTACTGAAAGATGTTCAAGAAAATCGCGTTCGCTGCTCCTTTGGCTGTTTTGGCTCTGAGTTCTTCCGCCGTATTTGCCGCGGGTGAAGCCCGTCATTCCATCAACCTTGTCGCGCATGTACCGACCAACGGTTTCTACGTGGTTCCGGTCGATCCGGACCTGGTCAATAAGGATCAGAGAATGGACTACGCGCCAAGCAAGGGCACCATGGATGAGGTCAACGGTTTCTTTGATGTACGCAACAACAATGGCTCGGTGCACGCCAGCCTTGAAAGTGTGCCGAAGCTGATCTCAGGTGCCACCCAGATTGGCCTGCAAGTAGCGCTCAACAATGTAGTCCTCACGACGACTCCGCAAATGGTGGTTGGCGAAACCGAATCGAACGCCAACTACCGTGCCCCACTCAACATCAAGGCGCTTGGCACCACCTTTGCGCCAGGTGATTACACCGGTGCCGTCACTATGATGTTCGACGCTGTTCCTCCTGTTACTCCTGTTATTCCTTGAACTGTTCAAGAGTCATAAGCGCTGACTTGCTTAAGTGACGTGACCGGCCGGCAACGCTGAAAGTTGTCGGTCGGGATTTAACTTATTTGTAAATAGAGTATCCGTTCATGTTCCCGATGACGCCCATCGCGGCGGCGCTTGCGCTGCTGTTATGTAGCAGTGCATTTGCGGCGCCCACGTCTGTTGATAATACGCCGCGAAGTTTGCTGGCTCAGGCCAAGGGCCTGCCGGCAGAGTTCGAGGAGCATTTCTTCGATGTTCCCCTGGCGGTCCGGATTGAACTCGATCAACAACCGCTCGGTGAGGCGATGATTGTGTTGTCCCGTGATGATCGGGTGACGTTGCTCGATTTCACCGATACCAGCGAAAGCCGCTATGGCGCGAGTGAACGCGATACCTGGGCCGATATTCTCAAGCCCGGCGTGACGCTGGGCACCTGCACCAGTCAATGCCCGGAGCAGATGCTGGCGGTTCA
The DNA here is from genome assembly GCF_032424305.1 of Pseudomonas sp. JV414. Taxonomy (NCBI): domain Bacteria; kingdom Pseudomonadati; phylum Pseudomonadota; class Gammaproteobacteria; order Pseudomonadales; family Pseudomonadaceae; genus Pseudomonas; species Pseudomonas sp. JV414. Next base: position 183,980 of record NZ_VYKC01000020.1, read on the forward strand.
CTACAACCTTGAAAATTCACTGCTGTCGGTCATCACCGAAAATGCCGAGCGCGACAGCGAAGCCAAGCGCTTCTACGATCAACCCGAGGGCGGCAGCAGCGGCCTGATGGTGCGTAACCAGCTCAATCTCAACGGCGGCCAGGACCAGGATCTGGGCGGTCGTTTTGGCCTGGAGGCCAGCGGCAGCCTGGGCAACTGGAGCCAGACGTTCAACATGCAACTGGCGCGTCTGGGCGGACCGGATGACAAGACCTATCACGCGGTGCATGAGCTCTATACCCAGCGTGAGCTGGAGGGCAGCTTTTTCCGGTTGGGTTATTTCACTCCCAACTCCGAAGGCCTGACCCGACAACCCCGTTCATTCGGCACCAGTCCCGATACCGCGGTCGGAGTGATGTACGGCAGTTCCGACAGCCTGGCGATCGACAGCCCGAAACCCAGCGTTTATCCGATTTATGTCACGGCGAACCGTCAGGGTTCCGTGGAAATTTTCCGCGACGGTCTGCTGATCAATACCCAGTCGGTTCCGGCGGGTTTGCAAACCCTCGACACCCGCCCGTTGCCCGGTGGCATTTACGAAGTGGAAGTGCGGTTGATCGAAGATGGCCAGGCCACATCGACCACCCAGGAGTTGATTTACAAGCCGAACAATTGGCGCAACCACGATGAACGCTGGCGCTACAACCTGTTTGCCGGACAAGAAAGCAAATTGCTGAGTAATTGGGATGAGCAGAACAGCGGCGATGCGACGGTGGGGGCGTCATTCAATTACTTGCTGCACCCGCGAGTGATTCTCGGGCTGTCGACGCGCCAGGTGAGCGACAAGCTGCAGTACGGCAGCTCCATCGACTGGAGCCTGGCCAACAGCGTCAGCCTCTACGCCAACCTGTACCAGACTGAAGACCACGGCACCGGTGCCGATTTTCAAGGCTTGTACAACTATGGCGCCGGCAGCCTGGTGATCAGCCACAATCGCAGCTGGCTCGACACCACCAACACCTACGACACATTGCCCGACGGCACCCGCGTCCGTCAGCGCAATGTGTTCACCGGCCAGACCAGCAATTCTTCACTGGCGCTTAACCACCGGGTCAGTCGCAAAAGCTCGCTCAATGCCCGGGTGTCCCACAGCGACGGCAACGTAGAGGGCGTCGGCGTGGATCTGGGGTGGACCCAACGCACCGTTCTGTTCGGCAGCGATGCCAACTGGCGGCTCTCGCTGTTCGATCGTCCCGGCAGCTACAGCAGTGGTGACGCGCGCAATCGCGGGGTCGACCTGAGCATCAACATGGCGCTGGGCAGTCCGGGGCAGCAGATTTCCGGCAGCATCGGCAGCCGCACCGCCCGTGATGGCAGCCGTGACAATAACGCCTCCCTGGGTTTCCGAAAGGACCTGCAAGACCATGTGCTACAGAGCGTATCGGTGACTGCGCTCACCGATACCTACGGTGTCGGTTTGTCGAGTCTGGCGAACTTTCGCACCGATGCCATCAATGGTGACGGGTTCATTCAGCGTTCATCCTTCAACAACAATTTCACCGGCGGCGTGAACCTCGACAGCACGCTTGTCGTTGGAGCGCAGCGCATGGCGTTGACCAGTCAACATCAAGGACGCGGCGCCGGGATGATTGTCGATGTCGAGTCCGACATCGACGGCATCGCGCTGCGTGCCGACGACCTCAGCGGCGGCAGCGCGGCCTTGAGGCCCGGACGCAATTTCATCCCGCTCACCGCTTACAAGAACAGCTCGGTGAGCTTCGACTTCGAAGGCAATGACGTCCCGGCAGCGAGCATCGAACCGGCGCGCACGCGCTATCACCTGAACAAGGGCGGCGTGGAGTACCGCAAGGTCCGGGTGATGAAAACCCTGACCGTGCTCGGACGCTTGCTCGACCCGCAAGGACAGCCGCTCAAAGGCCATCACGTCATCAACCACGCCAGCCGTGGAGTCAGCGAAGTCGATGGCTTTTTCTCAATGGAAATGAATGCCGGCTCGCCCACCCTGCAAGTGCGTCACGCCGACCAGTTGCTGTGCCAGTTCCGCCTCGATGTCGACAAGCACCGCAGCGAAAACAACGTGCTGATGATCGGTGATCTGCGGTGTTCGCCAGACACGTTGGCGGATGCCACTTCCAACCGGCGCACCGCAGGTTGAACGGTGCGGATTCCGATGTTCAAGAGAGTGTGATCATGAATCTAACGACTATATGTTTGCGGCCGATGCTACGGCATGGTCGCTGGCTGGGGATGCTGGCCGTCGTAGCGGCGTCTTCCGCACAGGCGGTGAATCAGGAGATACGGGCGCTGTTCACTCCGGATTCTGCCAACCCGCAACGCAATCTGTTCGTTAATAAAACACCGGTCAGTGGCTATTGTGCCGACTATCCCAGTGAATGCCGGGACAACGAGACCTTCAGCATTCGCCTGCCCATGAGTTTCGAGTCGGCGAGCCCCATGCAACCCAATGCGTCGCCGCGCAATAGTGCGATGTTCAGCATTCCGACCCTGTGGCGTCCGTTAACGGTGACGAACAGGGAAACGGGTGAAACGGAAACTGTCGAGGTGCGTATTGCCGGCTTCGGTTCCCGGTACATCCTCAGTGATACCGCGGTCAATCTGACAGGTGCCGCGACGGCCATTGAAGGGCACCGCGCCTTGTGGGGCGGTCCGGGGGGAGGCTGGGTAAACGCGGCTCCTCCGTGTGCCTACAGTGGTGTCGGAATGTATTCGGACAATTACTACCGATTCTTCTGGAAGACCCCTGTCCAAGGGACTTGCGTCAAGACTGCCAGTTTTCCGATACCGGCCATGACTTATGACTACCTGGACTTCTCCTATGAACTTAAAACCCCCAATCCGCTGACGATGTCATCCGGGCTCTATACGGGAGACGTGAGTTATCGCATTGGTCCCGGTGGTGATTTCGATATGGGCGATGTGATGCTGCCGAGCGACCCCGACCTGACCCTGAATTTTGTGTTGGATGTTCAGCACACCCTTAAAGTCGACATCCCTCCCGGAGGCGAGAAAGTCCAACTGGTCCCGGCGGGCGGCTGGCAAAGCTGGTTGCACGCGGGGCGCAAACCCGTGCGTTTGTTTCGGGACCAGACATTCAATATCTCCGCATCGTCGCGCTTCAAGATGCTGCTGGAGTGTGAAATCAATGCTTTCCCCTATGACTGCGTGATTCTTGATCCGGTGTCGAGACGCTCGGTCGAATTGCAAGTCAGCGTCAGTCTGCCAAACGGTTTGTCCGATCTTTCGGGGCAACCGGTCAAGCGCCGGCGACTCAGGGCTGGACCGGCCAATGCGCAGCAATTTCAACCTGGTTTTTATGTAGATCGAGCGCCGGGAATTCTGCACTTCGAGATCCCGCAACATCAGATGGAATTCATGCTGCAACCCGGTGTGGCGTCGACCTATCGCGGCAATGTCACCGTGATCTGGGATTCGGAAGTCTGATGGCCCACGTATCGATGGCGCGTGTCCGATTTGTGTTCTATGTGATGAGGTTCAAGAGTATGAAACGTTTGTGGGTACTGCTGGGTTTGAGCGGTTTTTCCCTGGCGGTTTGCGCCGGACCGCAAATCAACGTCGGAACGGTGTACGACTATCTGGACAGCGACAAGAGCACTTACCTCAAGCGCGTGTTCAACAGCGGCGACAGCACGGCGTTCGTCAAGGTCAACATTCTGGAAATCGTCTACGACGCCGATGGCAGTCATCGTGAAATACCGCTCAAGACGCAAGCGGACGGCAGCGGTCGGGATGGCTTGATGGCCAGCCCTGCACGACTGATCGTCCCGGCCAAGGGCATGCAGGGCACGCGCCTGTTGCACATGGGCGAGCGTGATACCGAGCGTTACTTCCGTGTGCGCTTCGTGCCGGTGGTGCCGGAGAAGGAAGACGAATTCGCCGTGTCGAGTGAAGAGCGCGATGCCTACAAAGAGAACCTGTCGGCGGGGGTCAACGTGATGACAGGTTTCGGTACGGTATTTTTTGTCCGGCCGAAAAACAGTCGCTTCGACAGTGTGATCGATGACAGTGCCGGTGTTTATCGACTGCGCAATAACGGCAATACCGTGGTGCTGATCGATGAGTTTCGCAACTGCTCACTGAAAATCGAAACCGAGTGTGAGCCGACCACCAAGCACCACATTCTGGCGGGCAAAACCTTTGAATTCGAGAAAAAGCCCGGCCGCGAGTATCGCTTCAACCTGGTGGAAGGCTCATCGAAAAAGGCGCTGCGCATCGCCAGCCAGTAATACCGGCAGGGGCGAGTCGCCTTGGCGGGCTCGCGGTATTTTTTGACGCAACAGGTAACTGACATGATCAAGCAATCGACCATCGCCGTGTGGATGAGCGTGTTGGCGCTGATGAGTGCCCAGGCTTTTGCGGCCCGGGAAGAGCACACGTTCGAGGTGTCGGTGGATATTCCGACGCTGGGGTTTTACGTCATTCCGGCCGAGTCGAACTGGATACACCTCGAACAGACGTTACCGTGGAACATCCACACCAAGACGCTGGAGGGGCTGCGCAAGAATTTCGACGTCAAGCACGACACCAGTGCGATCGAAGCACGGTTGGAAGCAGAACCCTATCTGTCCAACGGGCGTGACGACCAGAATATTTATTTGCGCGTCAGCTTCAATGGCAAGGAGCTGAGCCATGACCCACGACCGCGGGAAGTGCTGACCACCGCGCAAGCTGTCGCCGGTGGCCGCTTTCCCTTGGATATCGTGCCGAAAGTGCCTGTCGGCGGATACAAGCCGGGCGATTACTACGGCAATGTGCAGCTGATATTCATCGCCGCAGCGCCTTGATGTGCGGCAGCCTGACGCGCCAGGCTGCCTTGGGTTGCCTTATGGCTTCAATTGGCCTGCTTTGCGCAGTGCGTCGCGGGTCAAGCGTCTCAACAGTTGTTTTTCCGCATCGCCCAGGTCGACGAGCAGGCGGTCGAAGGTGCTGTCGGTGATGGGGTCAACGTCAAAAACCACTGACTCGGCAACGGGCAGATCGTTGATCAGCTCCAGGAGTTTGTTTCGCAGCCCGGCTTTCTCAAGGCCAGTCGACTTGAGCCACTTAAGCTGGGTGGCTGGCAGTGTCTCCAGCTTCTCGTATTTGCTTTGGAAGAGTTGTTTGTTCGTCTCTATCTGGATTGGCCAGGTTTCACGCAAGTAACGCTCCCAGAAGTCCTGTTCAAGCATCGTGTTGATCAGACCATCGCCTTCGCCCAGGGCTAGCACCGTGTCGTACGCCTCATCAATCATGGTGTCGGTTACGCCTGCAACCGTTCGGTACAACATGCGTTCCGATTGCCACGGCAGGTTCAACCGCGAAGCGAGCCCCGTCTGGTACGCCAGGTAGATTTCGACCTCATCAGGGTTGCCTCCACGACTGGCGACGTCGGCCCGGGCAATTTCGTTGACGTGATCCAATCGTGCGGCGCCTTTGGCCAGGGTCACCAGTTTGCGCTGAAGTTCTGTACGGTCGATGGTGTACGAATAGGCCTCGGAGGCGAGCACGCGAATGCCCATGCTGTTGAACAACTGCGCACCGGCATCGGCACAATCGACGGGAGCGATAGCCATGGTGTAGAGCTGCTCGCGCAGCTGAGTGTCGATGTACACGGCATCAACCATGCGCGCGATACGCTGTAACAATTGGTGGCGAATCGGACCCGCAGTGGCAAAGTCCGCCGAGCTTTCCTGTTTGAGCACGATTTCGACAAACGCATGGGACCGGGGGTCGTCGGTCAGTTCCCTGAAAGTGCCGATCCTTTCTATCCCAAGCCCGGGCACGTCGATCCAATCATCCGCAGTGCCCTCAAATACCGTCGGGTTAGAAATCACCAGAGGCTCGGGAGGCAACTCCACTGAGCGACGAATCTCCTGGTATTGCAGTTGGTTGATCTCCGACAAATCACCAACGTTGAGTCGAGTGCGGGCGATCACCCAGGCTTCTGGCCTGCCGGGCACCACCTCGGGAATAACGCTGAGGGGATTGTCCCGCATGTCCAGGAGAAAACCCCTTGGGCGGGTTTTGGCCAGGGTACCGTCGGGCCAGGTGGTCAGGCCGGTGTTTTTCAAGGCTACGACCTTGAGTCTCGGCATGCGGCCAATGTCCGGCAACAGCGTCAGTGGGTTGTCATCGAGCCTGAGTATTTCCAGGTAGGTCAGTTGCTTGAGTCGCAGGACTGCGTTGGCATCGAACACAATCTGGTTATCACTCAACTGCAAGCGTTCCATCCTGTGCATGTCCCCGATGTTCTCGGGTAGCCGCTTGAGTTCGCACCCTCGCGCACTGAGTTCGCGAAGGTTCGGGAAGGCTTTCAACAAGCCATTGCGTTCGCTGGAAAAGAAAGTGTTGTCGAGTTTCAGTACATTGACTTTGTCGAGGAACTTTCTCAGCTCGGGAGGACGCTTTGACCACCAAGTCTCCAGATCCAGTGGCAGCATTTCTCTGGACAGGTCCAGGGCATAGTTGTCCGGGTCGATACGACTGCCGAGTCCGGTTTTTTTGCGCTCGAAACAATCGATAAGGCGCTCGACGATATGCCGTCCGCCGCCGTCACGAAACGCGTTACTGCCAGGCCCCCACGTTTCCGGTTGCTGGTATTCCCAGCGGTTGAGGATGACGCGCAGTTCATCGAGTTCATCTTCCCGCTGCTCAATGGCTCTTAGTGCGTCGCCTCTTGCGATCAGGGCGTCGGCAAACGTGTCGACCTCGTCGTCGCTGAAGTCCGAGTGCAGGTCCTGAATGCGCTCTTGCAGAGTTTCGCCGGCTCTGCTGGCGAAGGCGCCTCGCACCAGCAACAGTGTCTCGTGCTCGGCCACGGCCCGAATCGGTGGCGTGGCCAGAACCGCCCGGCGCTCGCTCGCTGGCTCGGTTTTGGCGATGATCCACTGCTTGAAGAATCCGGCATCGCCCGGTCGATATCCCAACGCTCTCTGCCCGTTCCTGCCCATGGCCTGGAGCAGGGCTGGAAGAAAATCATCGGCCGCATGGATCTGCTTACTCTCGGCGTCACGCACTTCATATTTTCCGGATTCGTCGCGAACCATGACCCGCACTTGTGCTGCATCTTCCGGCCCGGCGCTGCATCGCAGCTCGCCATCGAGTGCGCCTTGGCGGATTTCGATGCGCAGGTTGCCGAAGGTATCGGTTTGCATCCGCAAGGTGCCCAGAACCAGGTGTTCGGTATGACGACTGACCAACGCGTCGTCATACAGGCCGTGGGCGGCGCGGACCGCCTGGGTCTCGAACTGAAGTTCCCGAGCCTGGCTTTTCAGGCGCAATGACAGGCGCTTGTGCCGGGCAATCTGCTGGCGCTCTGACTGGGTGGCGCCGTTGAAGATTTTTTCCGCGACGGTTTCTGGCAGCTCGGGAAATTCGCTGAAAAGTGCGGCCATTTCGGGGGACAACGCGGCAGGTGGACTCACCGGTGCCCCCAGGCGTTGCAGGGTGTCGGTCAGCAAGGGCGGCGGCGGGGCGTGCTCGATGTGCATCCTGCGCAGGGCGGCTTCTTCGGTGCTGCTGATCTGACGGATCTGTTCCAGTTGTGTGTCGCTGAAGTTGTCGGTGGTATGTCCGATACGACGCATCAGCGTCGAGCCTTCCCACTCGCGCGGGTTTTCCGTTTCACTGACCCAGGCGCCTTGGTCGTTGTGCCGCAAGGTCGGTGCATACGCGTCGGGGCGTTGTGGATGCATGATTCGGTGTTGCCCGGTGGCCGGGTCTTTTTGCACTTCGAAGAGTTTATTGTCGAGTCGCAGAAGTTGCTGGCCTTGGTGCTGGTAAACACCTGTTCCATCGGGCTTGGCGTCTATTGGCAATGACCAGCCGGATTTTTCATAAGGGGTAAGGTCAGGATTCCATAACCGTGTCTGACCCTCGGCCGTTTGCACCGGTTTGAGTCCTTCGAAGAATGGCGAGAGTTTCGCCCGCGCGACATTACCGATTGCGCCTCCCGCCGCGAATGCGCCCAACTGGACGATGCTTTCCAGCACGCTGATGGTCTGTTCTGCAGCCTCGGCAAAATGACCTTCGGCCAGATCGACGATACCCTCGACCACTTCATCGGTCAGTTGATAGGCGGTGTAGGCCAGCATCAGCGTGCCCAGGCCAGGGACAAGCGGCGTCGCCACCAGCAGCGCGACGTTGAGAATGTCTGAAAGCATTTTTTCCAGATTATCCCACCAGGCCCAGCGGGCCATACGATCGGCGTACTCGGTGGAAATCGCGATTTCCCGCGCATCGTTGAGAATCTTGTTGAGCTTCTGTCGGTAGTAGTAGCCCCAAAGATCATTCTTGAAAACAGTCTCTCTGTCGGTCTTGACGCTCGATAGGCTGAACTTCAAGTCGGGGTTGGTCACGGGGGTTTCACGCCAACTGGGCAAGTTGGAGCCTGGTGGGGCCGGATGCCATTTGATTTTGCTCAGGCGGTCATTCAGCCCGGCAAAAAAATGTCCGCGTTGCTGATGAGGCACGAACTGGCTGAAGTACTCTTGATAACTTTTGGTGGCGGCGCCATCGCGTAACTGGCGTGTCAGTTCCTCCATGAATTCGAGCGACGACGGGTATCGCTTGAGCGGATGCTCCGGGTCATGGGGAACATACGCCATGACCGGGACGGGGCCCGTGGCGGCGGATACATCGGGGGCGATCAGCACAATGCCAACCAGGCGCGTGTCCATCATTGTCAGGTTGTAATAGCCGACGGGCTGACCGTTCCATTTCAACTGTGAACGATCGTCGAGCATGCCTTGCACTACGTCATAGGCCTCCTGGTCGATGTCCTTTTTCATCAGAGCGATTTGGGCCGCAACATTCAGCGCACTTTTCTGACTGCGAATGACGATGTAACGCAGGTAATTGCTCGCCACTCTGTTGGTCGACAGCAAAAACTCCTTCAGATGCTGTTGGTATTTGGCACCGATGTTCAGTTCGCGGCACAGTGATTTGAACTGATCGATGCTCAGTTTGTGTTTGAGGCGTTTGACCCCGAAGTGCCCACGCGCGTCGGGGCGGGTGATGAACTCGGAGTCTTGGTGAAACGACTCGTTGTGCGAAAAGTTATGCAGGGCGGCGTCCAGCAGCGAGATGGTTCGGCTGGTGGTACCGCCTGAAAAGTCATGAACCCACCAGGATGTTTTCACCGGTGCATACAATCGTAGCCAGGTCTCCTCGACATCGTCATCGACGCCGAAGCGGTCCTTCAGCGCCTGTTGCAGGATGGGCCGGGCAAAAGCGTAAACATCCTGTAGCTCGCTGAGTGCGCGATCTACATCGTTTTGCGCAGTCCAGCTGAGCTTGATGCCATTTTTCAGACGTTGCTGCAGCGCCTGTGTGGCGTCCCGCAGCGGGTCTGGGATGAACACTCTGTCGGCCTTCAGCTCATTGACACGATCGATGGAAGTACCTGCCAGCCAGGAAGGAATGGCCTTTTTGATCAAATCAAAATGAACACTTTTATCGGCCAGGTCATTGGCGAGCTGGTCTGGAATTTTATACGGGTTGAGCATTGCCTGATCGTCCGTTGATCAATAGTGGAGCGATCAGACTAGGTACGTGTGCTGCCCAAAAAAAGCTCAAAGATTAGTTTGAAACAACGCCGTTTTTGAACCGAACCTCCCGAAATCAAAGAATGAAAAATACAGGGTTACCGCCAACCCGCCCCCGCTTGTTGATAGTGACTAGCGGATTGCCGTTGTCACTGTTGGCTGACACATCGTATGGGTGCCGGGTTGCAGATAAGGTGAAAGAATCGGCGCCATGCCCTTGAGCACTTGCGTAGGTAACGCCGAAGTGAATTTGAAATTCTCGGCCGTGCGCCCGGGGACATAGGCGGTGAGGGTACCGAAATGCCGGTCGCCAATGTAGAACACGAAAGTCGCTGTGCGGTTGATCGATTTCGAGCTGAGAATCCGCCCGCCGGAACCGATGGCCTCAATGCGGTTGTCGCCGGTACCGGTTTTGCCGCCCATGGCCAAGGGGCTACCGTCAGCCAGTTTGAAACTGCCCGCCACGCGTTTGGCCGTGCCGGCATCCACCACTTGCGACAAAGCCTCGCGCATGGCCGTTGCCACTTCGGAAGGCATCACTCGTTTGCCGACGACCGGGTCATTGATCAGGCGGGTTTCATAGGGCGTATCGGCCGCAAAGTGCAGGCTGTCGATACGCAGCGTCGGCATGCGCACACCGTCATTGAGGATAGTGCCGATCAGCTCTGCCAATGCCGCCGGGCGGTCTCCGGAGCTACCGATGGCGGTGGCCAGCGAGGGCACCAGATGATCGAACGGATAGCCGACTTTCTGCCAGCGCTGGTGAATGTCGAGAAACGCCTCGATCTCCAGCATGGTACGGATTCGGCTGTCGCGGGCGCCCTTGTGCCGGCTCTTGAACAGCCAGCTATAGACTTCCTGACGCTCGAACTGGCTGGCTTTGACGATCTGGCTGAACTTGGCGTCGGGGTTGTTCAGCAAGTAGCCGATCAACCACAGATCCAGCGGGTGGACCTTGGCGATGAAGCCCTGGTCCGGCAGGTCATAGCTGCCAGGGCCGTAACTCAGGTAGAGGCGTTCAAGGCGTTCATCAGTCAGTTTTTCATTGAGCTTGGCGCCTTTGAGGTGCGAGCGTACGAAGGTGTTGAAGCTTTCCTGGTCGGCCTGGGGGAATAGATAACGATGCACGGCGGACATGCGAATCGGCGTCGGGCGCATGCTGTCGAGAAAGGTCTCGAGCCGCGCCTTGGTGTCCTTGTTGCGGTATTTCTTCCAGAACTTCAGCAGGAACGAGGTGCCTTCTTTGTCGGCGAATGAGGCCAGGTATTCCTGACGCCGAGGGTCGCGATCGTCCTTGAGCAATTCGGCGCTGTTGTTGGGACCGGAATAGGTGGTGTAGCGCACAAGGTCACGCATCAGCCGAATGAACGGCAGGTTGATCGACTCACGAATGGCATCACGCAGGGTCGGCAGGCGGCCGTTGTCTTCCTTGCGAAAGTTATTGAAGGTATGCAGCCCGCCACCCGTGAAAAAGGCCTCGCCAGGGCTGGCGGAGTATTTGCGATCCAGCGCGGTATTCAGCATGTTCGGCAGGTTGCGGTCTTTGTTCTGAATCAGGTAATCGACGGCCCAGCGGCTCAGACGGTCCTGGTCCGGGACCTCGACTTTTTTCAATTCAGGGACGGTCATCGCTGCGTACTTATCGTGCAGCTCGGCGATGATTTGCAGGTAGGTGGTGAGCACGCGCATTTTTGCCGTGGAGCCCAGTTCCAGCTTGCTGCCTTCATTGATGTCGAACGGCTGATCGGTGCTGTCGGTCTGCACCCGTACCCGCGAGCCGTCCGGTGTCAGTTCGAACAGGGTGAAGCTGTAGCGCACCTGCGCGGTGCTGGTGGGTGTGAGCAGACGTTCGCCAATCAGGCCGATTTCCGCTGCATAAGTGGGGTCTGCCAAATGCTTGAGGTACGCAGTGGCCTGGGTTTGCAACTCGCCCTGCAGCGTACTGGTGGCTGACAGGTCGAGGCGGTCGAGGTCATACAGCGGACGGTTGAGCAACCCGCCCAGACGGCTGCGCGCCACACTGATGCCCTTGTTGGTTTCGATTGGCTGAATGGTGGGCTGGGTGGCCCAGTCGCGGTAAGTCACTTTACTGGCCAATGCTGCTGTCGCGAGTGGCGCATCAATCACGCCATTCTGAGCCAGCAGGCGAATATGGCTGTCGGTGAGGCTGGCCAATTCGTCACGGCCCTTGGTCAAGTAATGGGAAGGGCGACGCTGAGCGATCATCAGTGACAGCATTTCACGCAGGGCCAAGCCTTTTTCTGACAGGCTTTTCGGATCGGTGTTGGTGCTGGCCAGCCGTTCGTTGGCCTGGTTGAAATCGGCGCCGTACCAGACGCGTAAACCTTCGGCCATGCCATGCACTTCACCGTGGCCCGGTACGGCCGACAGCGGAACACTGTTGAGATAGTCGCGAATCACATTTTGCCGGGCCTGGAGGGTTTCCGGGCCCGCCTGATAAGCCCGCACACTGGCGGAAATCATTTGCCGGATCTTTTCCGCGCCCGACATCGTCAAGCCATCGGGCGAGTGTCGATATTTCTCCAGCTGCGTCGCCAGCGTACTGCCGCCCGCCGACTGGCCGGGCAGGCGCAACAACTTGGCCACCTGGGACCACGCCGCCATGCCGAACCGAGGCCAGTCCACGGCAGGGTTGGCCAAAGGTTGACGGGGATCGAGCAAAAAGCGGTTTTCGATGAACAGCAAGCTGCTGACCACTACCGGAGGGATCGCCGCAAAGCTTGAATAGAGTTGTTGTGGATATTTGTACTGGTACAGCGGGGCCGCGCGGCAATCGGTGATCGACAGCCCGGCCTGGATTTTCTCTGCATAGGGCACGAAAAAGCCCTTGTCGCTGTACTTCATCAGCGCCGGGGAAAAGCGGGTTTGTGCCGACACCACGTAGTTGCGCTTGAGCAGGCGCGGCAGCAATTCATCCAGGGCGCTGTAACCCAACCGCTGATCGAACGGGCCTGCGCCGGGGTAGCGAATTGCATCGCTGGGGCCAGGTTGCAGCTCGTACTTCAGTGAGGCTGCATATTTGCTGATTTCCCGGGCCTGAAACTTGGAGGTGCGCATTTCCTTGGCCGCGGCGAGGCCCAGGACAATCAGGATAATCAGCAGCAACAACCAGAACGCCCCCCAGCCGTGCCGGGAACGACGGGGTTTCTCAGGTAAAGGCGCTTCATCCACTCGTTCAGTCGGAACCACAGTTTCACTCGAATCGGTTTGCCACAAAGCGCCCATAGTCGACTGATCCATTCACGCAGATTGATCGGACTTCTTTGAAGCTTAGACGGTGGTTGGCGTTGGTGAAAAAATTGTGAAGTAGTAAGTGATGCATGGATGTGGCGAGGGGGCTTGCCCCCGTTGGACTGCGCAGCAGTCCCAAAAACCTAGGCATACCGCGTGCAATGGATTTGCGACTGCTGCGCAGCCGAACGGGGGCAAGCCCCCTCGCCACAACAGCCTCCTTGCCACAGGAATGCCATAACAGATGTGCTGTTCAGCGTTATAGCCAGCAGGCATCCCACAGTGGGTAATCGCCAATTTTTTGCACCAACCCTGCGCGTAACGGATTGGCAACAATGTAACGAGCGAACGGCAGGAGCTCTTCGCCATCACGGATTGCTCTGTCGTGGTAGCCGGTTTGCCATAGTGGACCACGCCGACCGGTCATTTTGTTCACTGCCTGGGTGCAGCGTGACTTGGTAGAGCCGACAACACTGCCCAGATTGTTGTCCCGCAGCTGCATTAGCCAATGGAAATGATCGGGCATCACAACCCAGGCGATTGAATCCACTAAACCCGCGTCGTGAACTCGGCGCAGTTCTGCGACCAGCAGACGTCCTAATTGCCAGTCAGAAAATATGGGTTGGCGTTCGTGAGTAACTGCGGTGATGAGGTAAGCGCGGCCGTTTTCGGAGGCTCTGCCAAAGCGCAGACGATGAGAGTTTGGTTGGGTAGGCAATCCATTGCTTCCTTGCGTAAGTAGTCAACTTGACGCTTCTCAGGCTAGTTCCCGACTTCCTGGATCGGGTCCGTAATTATTGAGTGAATATTCTGATTCTTGCGAAGGATTCACTGCGCTGAGGAGGCAGTTATGCCCAGTTGTGGCGAGGGGGCTTGCCCCCGTTGGACTGCGCAGCAGTCCCAAAAAACCTAGGTACACCGCGTGTAACGGATTTGCGACTGCTGCGCAGCCGAACGGGGGCAAGCCCCCTCGCCACAACAGCTCCCCCTCACCACAGGGCGGATGTTGTCTGTAATAGCTGAACTAGACGCATCAAAGAGGTAAATGCTGCCAAGGTAGGGGCATGGCGATGCACCATTGCTGTGCAATACTAGGCGCCGTTTCAGCGGCGAATAATCCTACATAAGTCAGGTAATGCCCCTCCGAAAACCGCGCTTTTGCCGAGAGTTCTGGCTGAATGTTGTGGTTTATAGAGTGAAAAACCCTGCTGGAAGCTTTTTATACTGCATGCCCGCTGATCTTGCAGGTTTTGGTCCTGCAAGACGTGTCTGCCCATGAAGCAGGCCCGGTTTCGCAGAAGCGCTGGCTTATCGGTCGGTGCTTCGACACTCGGTGGTCACATCCAATAACAAGACGAGGTTGTACCTATGCCAGTCGGCAATCACCTGCCTCACGGCGAGACCGCTCAGGGCGGCCCGCTTAAACGCGAACTCGGCGAACGGCATATTCGCTTGATGGCGCTCGGTGCCTGTATCGGCGTCGGCCTGTTCCTGGGTTCGGCCAAGGCCATTGAAATGGCCGGCCCGGCCATCATGCTCTCCTACATCATTGGCGGCTTGGCGATCCTGGTGATCATGCGCGCCCTCGGCGAGATGGCCGTGCATAACCCGGTCGCCGGTTCGTTCAGCCGTTATGCACAAGACTATCTCGGTCCATTGGCAGGCTTTCTGACCGGCTGGAACTACTGGTTCTTGTGGCTGGTGACTTGCGTCGCGGAAATCACCGCGGTGGCGGTGTACATGGGCGTCTGGTTCCCCGACGTGCCGCGCTGGATCTGGGCACTGGCGGCGTTGATCAGCATGGGCTCGATCAACTTGATCGCGGTGAAAGCCTTCGGTGAGTTCGAATTCTGGTTCGCCTTGATCAAGATCGTCACCATCATTGCGATGGTGGTCGGTGGCATCGGCATCATCGCTTTCGGTTTCGGCAATGACGGCGTGGCGTTGGGGATTTCCAATCTCTGGGCCCACGGCGGTTTCATGCCCAACGGCGTGCAAGGCGTGTTGATGTCCCTGCAAATGGTGATGTTCGCCTACCTCGGCGTCGAGATGATCGGCCTGACCGCCGGTGAAGCCAAGAACCCGCAGAAGACCATCCCCAATGCGATCGGCTCGGTGTTCTGGCGGATTCTGCTGTTCTACGTCGGCGCCTTGTTCGTGATCCTGTCGATCTACCCGTGGAACGAAATCGGCACTCAGGGCAGCCCGTTCGTGATGACCTTCGAGCGTCTGGGCATCAAGACCGCTGCCGGCATCATCAACTTCGTGGTGATCACCGCTGCGCTGTCGTCTTGCAACGGGGGGATCTTCAGCACCGGGCGCATGCTCTACAGCCTGGCGCAGAACGGCCAGGCCCCGGCCGGTTTCGCCAAGACCTCGAACAACGGCGTGCCGCGTCGTGCGCTGCTGCTGTCGATCGGTGCCTTGCTGCTGGGCGTGTTGCTTAACTATCTGGTGCCGGAGAAAGTCTTCGTCTGGGTCACCGCGATTGCCACCTTCGGCGCGATCTGGACCTGGGTGATGATCCTGCTGGCCCAGCTCAAGTTCCGCAAAGGCCTGAGCGCCAGCGAACGTGCCGGCCTGAAATACCGCATGTGGCTGTACCCGGTCAGTTCTTACCTGGCACTGGCCTTTTTGGTGCTGGTGGTCGGCCTGATGGCGTACTTCCCGGACACTCGCGTGGCGCTGTATGTCGGGCCTGCTTTCCTGGTGCTGCTGACGGTGTTGTTCTACGTGTTCAAGCTGCAACCGACTAATGTGTCGCAAGGTGTGGTGCGTTCGGCGTCGTAAGTCGTCACGCCAGAAATGCACAAGCCCCGGTCTGAACGATCGGGATTTGTGCATTTGGAAGATCAAAAGATCGCAGCCTGCGGCAGCTCCTACGGGATTTGTGTACATCCGCGATATTGCGGGTGTACTCGGTCGGCGTAGGAGCTGCCGCAGGCTGCGATCTTTTGACGTTAAATGGCTGTGACGGATATCGGCCGATTCAACCGCTTGTTGAAATCCAGCCAGGCCCCCAGCAATGCCATCAACCCGACCCCCAACAGTGCGCTGAATATCTGCATCGCCAGTACGTTCCCGCCCAAGGCATTGAGCATGTCTGCCAATGGCGCCAGCAACACGCCAAAGCAGAACACCTCCAACGAATAACGACCCATGCGACAGCTTTGTTGCACCAGCCAGTGCTGCGTCCAGCCCGTGTCCGGCAACAACCTGGCGGTGACGTAGGCGAGGGCGAGGAAGTGCAGCAGGCGCGCCGGCGAGAGGTTGGTCTTGCTGATTGGATAGAGCCATTCGCCGAGCCGTTGGGGCATGAAGGTGTCATGCACGGTTGGCCATTTCCATGACACTGCGATCAACCCGGTCAGCAGCAAATAGGTCAGCGCTGCGATAAAAACCGGCTGCCGAGTCAGTGGTCGAGGTTGCTGCACCCGAGGCCGTTGCCCGTGAATCGCCGCCGCGCCACCGAGAATAAACAACAGCTGCCAGGCCAGCGGATTGAAAAACCACACGCCACCGTCGGTGCCCGCCAGGTTCCACTGGAGCCATGGCGCCAGCAGGTACAAGACCACCGACAACCCCACCACGTATTCAGCCTTGCGCAGCAGCATCGGTAGCACCAGCGGCAGGCCGAGCAGCAACAAAATATACAGCGGCAACGGGTCCATCAGGTTTGGCTTGAAGCGCAGCAACAACTCATCCATCAACGCCTGCTGCGGATTGCTGAGGAAATACTGCAAGCCCATTTCCTGCACCAGGTCTCGGGTTTCCACGTGGCTGTTGGCGAAAAACACGATGCCCATCAACAGCGCCAGCAAAAAGATATGCACCACATAAAGCACCCAGGCGCGTCGCAGGATTTTCACCGCGGCGACCATGAAGCCGTCGCGCCGGGCTATTTTGCCGTAGGCCAGCACGGCCGCGTACCCGGCCAGGAACACGAAAATCTCCGCCGCGTCGCTGAAACCGAAATTGCGCACCGTGAACTGCGCCAGCGGGTTTTGCGGCACGTGATCCCAGAAGATGAAGATCAGGGCTAGACCGCGAAAAAAGTCGATTCGGTGATCGCGTTCAAACGTCATGACGGCGGGCTCTTGAACGGGGTTGTTGGGTAGGAGCGGGCAAGCCTCGCTCCTACAGCGGCGCGCAGGGTGGCGTGATTCGCAGGTAATTGCAAAAGGCTGGATATTACCGAATGTCTCAGCTGCCTATAGCGAACGAATTGAGCCCATGTCCGTCGGTCTGCCGGGCAGTTCGCGCACCAGAACGACCCCTGATGGGCGTCTGTCGAGCATCTACACTTCGTTTTCTCAGGAGTGTGAAATGTGAAAGTTTCGCTGATTGTCCCGGTATTCAATGAAGAGCAGGCGATCACTCTGTTCTATCAGGCAGTGCGCCGCGAATTGAAACTTGACTCGTGTGAAGTCGAGATCGTGTTCATCAACGATGGCAGCACCGATCGGACAGCTGAGCAAGCCAAGGCGCTGGCACAGGTCGATGAACAGGTATTGCTGATCAACTTCTCGCGTAACTTCGGCAAGGAGCCGGCGTTGTTTGCCGGGCTGGAATACGCCACCGGCGATGCGGTGATCCCCATGGACGTGGACCTGCAAGATCCGATCAGCGTCATCCCGCGGTTGATTGCCGAGTGGCAAAAGGGCGCTGACGTGGTGCTCGCCAAACGCCGAAATCGCGACAGTGACAGCTATCTGAAACGCCACAGCGCATCGCTCTTCTATCATTTGCTGAACAGGATTTCTTACACTCGGATCGAAGAAAACGTCGGGGATTTCCGCCTTATGGACCGCAAGGTGGTCAATGTGATTCGTGCGCTTCCCGAGCATCAGTTGTTCATGAAGGGCGTTCTGTCCTGGGCCGGGTTCACCACGGCGGTGGTGGAATACGAGCGGGCCGGGCGAGTGGCGGGAAGCAGCAAGTTCAATGGCTGGAAGCTATGGAACCTGGCGCTGGAAGGCATTACTTCGTTCAGCACGGTGCCGTTGCGGTTGTGGACTTACATCGGTGGCGGCATTTCGATTTTCGCGGTGCTGTACGCGGTGTACATGGTGCTGGACAAGATTTTCTTCGGTAACAGTGTCCCCGGTTACCCCTCGCTGATGACGGCCATTCTGTTTCTCGGCGGCGTCCAATTGATTGGCATCGGCATCCTCGGTGAGTACGTTGGCCGCATCTACATCGAAGCCAAGCACCGGCCCCGTTATGTGGTCAAAGACGTCATTGGCGGCAAAGACCGGATCGGGCTTTAGCATGGGCAGACTGGGCGACTTTTTCAGCAAAGAACTCGGGCGTCGTCGGGTCTGGCTGTTTTTCCTGATCGCGACCCTGATTTATGTCATTCCGCTGATCCTCGCGGACTATCCCTACATCGATGACAACTGGCGCTCGCTGTCGGCCGGTACTGCCTGGGCGGGGCAGGGGCGGTTGTTCACCGAGCTGTTCTACAACCTTCTGACCTTCAGTGATGCCGCGCCAAACATCTTTCCGTTGCCGCTGTTGATCGCCACGCTGGCCATGGCCTTTGCGTTGACCAGCCTGACGTTCCATTACTACCCGCAGCCAACGATGCCCTGCTGCCTGGTGCTGTTACCGCTCTGGTACAACCCGTTCTTCCTGCAGAACCTGTCTTATCAATATGACGGGGCGACCATTGCCTTGAGCCTGGTGGCGGTGATTTTCGCGATCACGTTTCGTCATTCCTCGCGCATTCTGCAATGGCTGGTGCCGGCTTTCCTGATTGCGCTGGCGCTGGGGCTCTATCAGGTGAGCCTGAATGTGTTTCTGGGCTTGTGTTGCCTGGAACTGCTCAGGGGCGCGAATGACAAGTGGGCCTGGCGGCAATGGTACGAATTGATTGGCTGGAAAATCGCGCAGGCAGGGCTCGGCGGGTTGATCTACAGCGTCACGGCTTATCCGTACATGAATCAGAATCGCGCTCTGTTGTTGAACTGGGCGGCGGCGCCCTGGCTGCAACTTGAAATCAACATCGGCCGCGTGCTGGAAAAAGTCGTGCTGCTGTTTCACGGTGGATTCACCTGGGTGTTCGCCGCACTGCTGCTGTGTGCCCTTGTAGGCAGCGCACGGCTGGCCCGCAACGTGATGGAACGCCATGACACCGGGCTGAGAAAAATCGTGATGGGCCTGGTGTGTCTGCTGGCAGTGCCGGTCGTGACCTTGTTGGTGTCAGGGACCGCGCTGTTTTTTCGCGACTTCAATGAAGGTGCCAGAACCTTGATGGGTTTTGCGGTCCTGTTGGTGCTGTTGTTCTATTTGAGCCATCTGGCATTGGCGTCCATTCATGAGCGGTTGCCAATGCTGTTGGCGGTGCCTCTGTTGGCCATGCTTTCACTGTCCTTCGCCTATGGCCGCGTGCTGACGATGCAGAACACCTTTGCGTCCAGCGCGTTGTTTTCCCTGGGGCACGACATTGCGTCCAATAGGCAACTGCGCGAGGCCAAGCGCATTTACATGGCGGTGAGTGACTCCGATCACTGGCTGGTGGCGGCCTCGGGCTCGTTCAAGCAGATGCCGGTCTTGCGTTATCTGCTGAACATCGACTTTTTCATGCTGGCTGAAAACCTGCCCAAGGCGGGCATCACCAATGTGGTCGCGGAGAGGGAGCGGCGCAACGCGACCCTTGTCGGTTACCAAGGTTATCCACCGCTGGTGGAGAGCCAGTTCTACCGCCTCTATCTGCTGGGCGATTACGGTTTTATCGTCATGAAAGAACCGACCCCGATCACCACGCTGCAGTGGTGAGCCTGGTGATTACCTCTTCGATCCCTCACGAAAGTTTTCCATCCCGGATGGCCGACAGGGCAGGTCTAGTGGCGGTGATCGTCCTCGCGTTGTTCGCAAGGTTTCACTCCATCACTGTGCCGGTCATCTGGTACGACGAGGCCTACAGCCTGCTGCTGGCTGAGGGCTCGCCGTCATACATCTGGGCTACGACAGCGCGGGATGTGCATCCACCGCTTTACTATGTCTTGCTGCATTTCTGGATGGTGTTGTTCGGCAATGGTGTCTTGGCGACGCGATCCCTGAGTGCTCTGGCCGATGTCGGCACGCTGCTGCTGTGCATTAAATTGATGAGCCTGGTGACATCGCGAAAGGCGACCTGGATAGCGGCAGTGTTGTTGGCATTGCTACCGATATCGGTGCGTTACAGCCAGGAAGTGCGAATGTACACCTTGCTCGGCTTTTGGCTGATGGGCGCGACCGTGGCGCTGGTGTGCTGGATCAAGGCACCGGATCAAAAACGTTATCCGGTTTTTTACGTGCTGTTGATGACGGCTGCTTTCTACACGCATTACTTCGCCGCGCTGTGCGTTTTGGTGCATTGGATTTGTGCGTGGCGAGTGCGAGATGACAGTCGGTCCACGGCAATACCGATTCGTGCGTGGGTCTTGGCCAACAGCGCGATCGTTGTGCTGTACCTGCCGTGGGTACCTCACTTCATCGATCAATTGCTGCGAATGGACGGGCTTGAGTGGATACCGCCGCTCACCTGGCAGACAGCGCCGACCTTCGTTTGGCAACTGGTGATGATGGAGGGCGCGGTCAGTCATTCATCCTTATGGCGTGTGTTGCCCTCGGTGTTGATCGTTGTTTGCGCCGCTGCGGTGCTGCTCAAGGCACGCAGTGAGCGACCTTTCAGCATCTTGTTGGTGGGCTATTTCTTTGTGCCGGTGCTGACCATTTTCTTGGTGTCGTTGATCGTGCCGGTTTTCAATGCCCGATACCTGGTGTTTGCTGCCGCCGCGTTGCCCCTTATCGTTGCACTCGCGCTGGACGCATGGAGTCAACGCCATGCTGTTCTTGCCGCTGTCGCCATGGCTTTGGTTTTATTGGCAGAAGTACACGGGCTTTCGGCGGTCTACGCGCAAACGGATGAGATGAACGGGACAAGCATTCGCAAAGACGCAAGGCTGGATGCCGTGGTCGCGGGTCTCGGTCGCGCAGTCCGTCCGGGTGACGAGATCGTCGTAGATAACCTGTATTGGTACTTGCCGTTCATGTACTACAACTCGACAGGTATTCAGCCGAGGTTATACGTGGTCAAAACACCGACTGGCGCCCTTTGGGGAACCGGCGAATACGGTGGTTGGGCACTCATTCCCCGTCCTCTGCACTCGATACTGTTCAACGATTTTTCGGCCCTGAAACTGAATGGCAGGCGGATCTGGTGGGTAACGGGCCAAGCGCGTCCTGAACATGACGCCTTGTTTCCCAAACACTGGAAACAGGCGTTGACGCTAAAGGCGGGGGACAGTGAGGCCCGCTTGTTCGTTCTTGATGTAACGCCAGCCTTCCTTGAGGCTGGCGCGCAAACACGGCCTATGCAGCCGCCGCTTCATTAGGCTCAAAACTATCCGCCCGCGCCATCTGCCACATCCGCGAATAAAACTCGCCATTCACTTCGCCGGTCAGCAATTCCCCCGGTTTCAGGAACACATGCAACTGCGAGAACAGTTTGATCTCGGTCGCCGACATGCGTCGCACCAGATGCTTGGCCGACAGCTGTGAAGGATGATCGAGGCCCGCGGCGGCAAGCATTTCGGCCAGGGCTTTGAGCGTATTGCGGTGGAAGTTGAACACCCGTTGGGCCTTGTCCGGAACCACCAGGGCGCGTTGGCGCAGGGTGTCCTGGGTGGCGACGCCGGTCGGGCATTTGTTGGTGTGGCAGCTTTGCGACTGGATGCAGCCGATGGCGAACATGAAGCCGCGCGCCGAGTTGGCCCAGTCGGCGCCGATGGCCAGGACGCTGGCGATGTCGAAGGCACTGACGATCTTGCCGCTGGCGCCGAGTTTGATTTTGTCCCGCAGGTTCAGGCCCACCAGCGTGTTGTGCACGAACAGTAGACCTTCGCGCATCGGCACGCCGATGTGGTCGGTGAACTCCACAGGCGCGGCGCCGGTACCGCCTTCCTTGCCGTCGACCACGATGAAGTCCGGGAGGATGCCGGTTTCCAGCATGGCCTTGGCGATGCCCATGAATTCCCACGGGTGGCCCAGGCAGAACTTGAAGCCCACCGGTTTGCCGCCGGACAGTTCACGCAGTTGCGCAATGAAGTGCATCAGTTCGATCGGCGTGGAAAACGCGCTGTGGCGTGACGGCGAGATGCAGTCTTCGCCCATCAGGATGCCGCGGGTTTCGGCGATTTCCTTGGTGACTTTGTGCTTGGGCAGGATGCCGCCATGACCGGGCTTGGCGCCTTGGCTCATCTTGATTTCGATCATCCGCACCTGGGGCGTCTGCGCTTGTGCCGCGAAGCGTTCCGGGTCGAAGCGGCCATCGGCGGTGCGGCAGCCGAAGTAGCCGCTGCCGAGTTCCCAAGTCAGGTCGCCGCCGTTTTCCCGGTGATAGGCGCTGATGCTGCCTTCGCCCGTGTCATGGGCGAAGTTGCCGAGTTTGGCACCCTGGTTCAATGCGCGAATGGCGTTGGCGCTGAGGGAGCCGAAGCTCATGGCCGAGATGTTGAATACCGACGCCGAGTACGGCTGGGAGCACTGCGGGCCACCGACCATTACCCGGAAACTGCTCGGGTCGCTCAATGGCGCCGGACGCATGGAATGGCCAATGAATTCGAAGCCCGACTGATAGACGTCGATCAGTGTGCCGAAGGGTTTGTCGGCACTTTCATTCTTGGCTCGTGAATAGACCAGCGAACGCTGAGCCCGGGAGAAGGGCAGGGCGTCGCTGTCGGACTCGAGCAGGTACTGGCGGATTTCCGGTCGAATACCCTCCACCAGATAGCGGATGTTGCCCAGGATCGGATAATTACGGCGCACCGCGTGTGGGCTTTGCAGCAGATCGAACAGCCCTACCAGGCTGAGGATGCCGGTGACGGCGGTGATCGGCCAGAGCCAGTCGTGCTCCAGAAAGGGCAGGCTGGCGAGGGTGAATATCACACAGACGGCAAAGAAGGCGTAGCGGCTCAGGAGGGACAGGCTCATACGGTTTCCTTGGGTTCGGACTCGGTTGTTTGCAGCCTGGGTACACTCATCCCTGTAGGAGCAGAGCTTGCTCGCGAAAGCGGTGTGTCAGCCACCATCAATGTTGAATATGATGACCTCTTCGCGAGCAAGCTCTGCTCCTACAGAAAAGCGCTGCGTCAGGCATTCTGCGCCTGGAGAAAAAACGAAAACAGCCCGGATTTAGATTTGATCCCTTGCTCGGCTGGTCAGACAGCCGCTTTCGATTGCCGCACCGGTAACTCGACCCGAAACGTGCTGCCCACCCCGACTTCGCTACGTACCGAAATATCGCCCTGATGTTTTTTCACGATGCCATAGGACAGAGACAACCCGAGCCCCGTCCCCTGGCCTACCGGTTTGGTGGTGTAGAACGGATCGAATATTTTCTGCAGGTTGTCTGGCTCGATGCCGATTCCCGTGTCCGCGACCTCGATCGACACCGTTTCACCTTCAAGGCCGGTGCGCAGCGTGATGGTGCCCCGCTCCGGCCCCATCGCCTGAGACGCGTTGACGATCAGGTTCATGATTACCTGATTGATTTGCGACGGCAGGCATTCGATATCGGGCAGCTTTTGAAACTCCTTCACCACATCGGCCTTGTACTTGAGTTCATTGGCGACGATGTTCAGGGTCGACTCGATGCCTTGTTGCAGATTGGTCCACTGCCATTCCTGATTGGAGTCCACGCGGGAGAAGTCCTTCAGGTCTTTGACGATCCGCCCGACTCGGTCGATGCCCTCCTTGGACTCCTTGATCAGCAGTGGAATGTCTTCGCGCAGAAAGTCCAGTTCCACCCGTTCACGTAACTGACCGAGACGGTCGATGACCTCGCTTGAACCAATGGCGTTTTCCGCTTCCCGATAGGCATCGAGCATTTCCTGCAGTTGCTTGAAGTAGCCATCGAGGGCGCCGAGGTTGGAGGAAATAAAGCCGATGGGATTATTGATCTCATGGGCGACGCCCGCCGCCAGTTGCCCCAGCGAGGCGAGCTTTTCCGACTGCACCAGTTGGCTTTCCAGTTGTTTGCGCTCGTCGATTTCCCGCTGCAACGCCTCGCTGGCCTGCTTGAACTGGGCCGTGCGCTGATCCACCAGATGCTCCAGATGGCTCATCTGAATGGACGCCCGCTCGGTCATTTCCCATTTGGTGAGCAGGGTGTTGGCCATCTGCTGAACTTCAATGTTGTCGAACGGCTTTTTCAGAATCAGCAGGCGATCGTGGGCGTGCAAGCGTTCCAGCAGTTCATCCCAGGAATAGTCGGAATAGGCGGTACACACTACAACTTGTAGCTGCGGATCTTCCTGCCACAGGTGTTCGATGGTCTGCGCACCGTCCCAACCTTCAGGCATGCGCATGTCGACGAAGGCCAGGGCGTAGGGGCGGTTTTCCTGTATTGCCTGGATGAGTTTGCCCAGACCCTCCTGACCGCCATAGGCTGAATCCAGCTCGAACAGCAGGTTGGTGGATTTCACTTCGCTGCCGAACAGCGTGGCCTCCATTTCGTCCAGTTCTACATGCTGCGCCGATGTCGGGGTGAGGATCTTGCGAAAGTCTTCATGGATGGACGGCGTGTCGTCGATCAGCAGAATGCGTCGGTTCGAAAGGTCGCTCATGCTTCCTCCATGACGGGTTTCAACGGGATCTGCAACGTGAACAGTGCACCTTTGCCCGGCCCGTCGCTGTGGGCGGTGAGATGGCCGTTCATCTCGATCGCGGCCAAGGCACAGCTGTGCAGGCCGAAGCCGTGACCTTCTTTGCGGGTGGTAAAACCGTGGGCAAAGATCCGCGTCATGTTCTCCGGCTCAATGCCTTCGCCGTCATCCTTGACGCTGATTTGCAGAATCGTGTCTTCGACGACTTTCACCCCAAGGATCATTTGCCGCGGGCGGTTACTGAGGTCGGTCATGGCGTATTTGGCGTTGCTGATCAGGTTGATCAGGATCAGCAACAATCGGTGTTTGTCGCCCATGATTTGCGGTACGTCGCCATACTCCTTGACCACCGTAACGTGATGCCGGGACAGGGCGCCAGCGTTCATTCGCAAGGCGTCTTCCAGCAATTCGCTGATGTGCAGCGGTTCCATCAGGCTGTTGGCGCCTGCGTAGGACTGCTGGGTGGCGACGATGTCCTTGATGTGGTCGACGCTTTTGCTCAGTTGCGCGAGTTCGTCGGCCATGCCTTGTTGTTCAAGGGCAATGGCCTCCACCAATTGATTCAGGTAGCCGGGCAGTAGTTTTCCTTTTTCGTCCTGGGTCAGAAAGACGCCCAGGTTGTCTTGATGCGCGTTGATCAACTGCATCGCCTTGCCCAACCCTTGGGCCTTGCTGCTACGCAGCTTGCGGGTGACCAGGTCGGCCGAGATGTTCACGCTGTTGAGCACGTTGCCGACGTTGTGCAACACGTTAGTGGCGATTTCAGCCATGCCGGCCTGACGCGCGGTGTCGAGCAATTCGCTCTGGGTATTCTTGAGTTCTCGGGTGCGCTCTTCGACCCGTTGTTCGAGGATGTCGTTGGCAGTTTGCAGTTCCTTGTTGACCCGGTTGATCTCGCCGAAGCTGCGCATAAGGCGAGTTGCCAGGTACACCAGCACCATCACCAGTAGCGTCGAAAACACCAGCATGTAGAAGTGGTAGCGCCGGTTGGCTGCATCGGTTTGCTGCTGATCCTTGTTCAGCAGAGCCGTAATGTCGTCCAGCCGTTCGGCCACGGGAATGGCTTCGATGTTTTCCAGCAACCGATTGACCGCCGGTTGTTCACGCAGGATCAGCGCGATGTGACTACTCAAAATATCGATCGGGCTATGGAACTGCTCCGGTAATCGTTGTTTGTTCACCCCCAGTTTGTTTAGTCCCACCAGAATATCGGCCGCTTTGTCATCGGAGGCAACTTGGGCGAACTCCAGGCTGCTGAGCAGCAAGTCGTAGGTATCGGTGGCAATGTTTTGTAATTGCAGTTTGTCTTCGTCGACCAGTTGGGCAAGTGGTTCCTGGATGTCGTCTTCGGCAGTGGGCAAAAACGCCAGTGAGTTGCGCAGCACCGCGTTGTGGGATTTGAACTGCTCCACCAGCCGGGTTTTTTCCTGAATGGCGGCATGATAAGCATCATGGCTGGCACGCCAGATCGGCGAGTCGTTGCGGCCGTGATTGGACTCCATGCTCTCGAACCGCTCCCACAGGTGGGTCATCTCGGTCAGCGGTGCCACCAGCGGATCGTAGTTGTTACTGATAGCAATCCTGGCCTTGAGAATCTCGGTTTCCCACTGCGCGTTGAACTGTTTGATCCGGCCGATCAGATCCCGGGACTCGGCATAAGTCGAGGTCTGGTCGGAGCTTGATTTGAGGTACAGAAACAGCAGAGTCGAGGCCAACAACAAGGCCACGCCACTGAGCAATACCAGGTTGCGACGGTGGTACGTTTTCATAAAGGTTTGCCTCCCCACTCACCGGTCAGGGTCTTGAGGAATTTGATGATCAAGGTCTTGTCCTTGTCAGAGGGCACGCGACCGAGCTGGAACTTGAACATCACGTCTACCGCTTCTTCGAGGGTCTTGGCCGAGCCGTCGTGAAAGTACGGCGCGGTCACGGCGACGTTGCGCAGGCTCGGAACCTTGAACACGTTGCGATCTTCTTCAGCCTTGGTGACCAGATAACGGCCCAGATCGGCTTCGGTGGGGTTGCCCCGGACCTGGAAGTAATCGCCCATGACCCCGAATTTCTGGAACATGTTGCCGCCGATGTTCACCCCCTGATGGCAGGCGATGCAGCCGTAGTCCTTGAAGCGTTGGTAACCGTACTTCTCCTCGGTCGTCAGAATCTCGGTATTGCCCAGCAGGTATTGGTCGAAACGCGAGTTGCCGCTGATCAGCGTGCGCTCATAGGTGGCCAGGGCATTTTGCACATTGTTCATAGTCACGCCGTCCGGGTAGGCCTTGGCGAAAGCGCTTTTGTAAGCCGGGTCGGCGGCCAGTGTCTGAACGACATGCTCCCAATGACTGCCCATTTCGCTGGGGCTCTGCACCACTTCGTGGGCCTGTGTTTCCAGGGTGTCGGCGCGGCCGTTCCAGAATTGCCGGAAATTCAGACTTGAGTTGAAGACGCTGGGGGTGTTGATCGTCAGGGGATCGCCTTTGAAGCCGATAGACAATGCTTTGTCGTCGGCGCCTCCGATTTCCAGACGATGGCAACTGGCGCAGGACAGGCTGTTGTTGACCGACAGGCGTGGCTCGTTGAACAACCGACGACCGAGTTCGACTTGCAAGGGGTTCTGCTGGGGCACCGCGGGCAAGGGTTTGAGTGGTTCGTCCAGCGGTGCGCCGCTGGCTATCAGACAACATCCGAGTAGAGGCGCAAGAAGCAGGTAGTAGAAGGGGCTCGACATCTTGTGATTCCTTGGCGCAGGGCCCTGGGTGTCGTTGCACATCATTCATGTGGCGGCGGATGGAGCGGGGGGCACGGACGTCAGGTATTGCACGAAGGCGTCCGGCTCCACGGCTTTGCTGAAGTAGTAACCCTGGCCTTCCTCGCACTGGAGGGCCTTGAGAAAATTCAATTGTTCGAGGGTTTCCACCCCTTCGGCAATGACGGTCAGTTTGAGGCTCTTGCCCAGGCTGATGATGGCGCTGACCAGGGCCGCGTCATTGCTGTCACTGCTCAGGCCACGAATGAATGACTGGTCGATTTTCAACACGTCGATGGGAAACCGTTGCAGGTAACTCAGGCTGGAATAGCCGGTGCCGAAGTCATCGATGGCCAGCCGTACGCCCAATGCCTTGAGCCGATTCAGCGCGACCATCGTGGCCTCGACATTCTGCATCAATACGCCTTCGGTGATTTCCAGTTCCAGCAAGGTGGGATCCATACCGGTTTGCTTGAGTATCTGTTCAATACCCTCGACAAAATCCCGCTGGCGGAAATCAATGGCCGACACGTTCACCGACATGTAGAGCTTCGGCAGGCCTTTCTCCTGCCAGGCACGGGCTTGTCGACAGGCCTGGGCGAGCACCCATTTGCTCAACGGTACGATCAGGCCGCTGTCTTCGGCCACACCGATGAAGTCTGTCGGGTAAACCCAGCCTTGTCCCGGTTTTTGCCAGCGGATCAACGCCTCGGCGCCGACCACCTTACCGCTGCCCAGGTCGAGTTTAGGCTGGTAGTGCAGGACAAATTCGTTGCGTTCCAGCGCCAGACGAATACCCGACTCGATGCTCTGCTGTTCCCGGGCGCGCTGGTTCATCTCATCGATGAAAAAGCTGAAATCGTTCGGGCCGCTTTCCTTGACGTTGCGCATGGCGGTTTCGGCTTTCTTGATCAGTGCGATGGCATCGAAACCGTCCTCGGGATAGATGCTGATGCCCAGGCTGGCCGTCACGCTCAGGTCGTGGCCGGCGATGTGTTGAGGCGCGCGTATGGCGTTCAAGAGCTTTTCGGCGATGCCCTTGGTCTGTTGGGGGTGATGGATGTCAGCCAGGATCACCACAAATTCATCGGAGCCGTAGCGAAACACCGAATCGGACGCGCGCACGCAAGCCACCAGGTTTTGTCCGACACGTTTGAGCATCTCGTCACCGGTCGGGTGACCCAAGGCATTGTTGATGCGCTTGAAGCGATCGAGCCCCAGAAACATCACGGCCAGTTGTTTGTCATGGCGTCGTGACAGGGCCAGTGACTGGTTCAGCCGGTCGCCCAGCAAGGTGCTGTTGGGCAATTCGGTCAATACGTCGTACTGCAACAAGTGCGATACCTTGAGCAGCTCGTGGACCCGGGCCTCGATGGTTTGCTCCAGGGTCAGCACTTTCATGGCCGCGTCCTGCGCCATCTGCCACTTCCAGGTCAGGGCGCTGGCCATCTGGCGGATTTCCAGGCTGTCGAAAGGTTTTTTCAGCACCAGCAGCTGATCGCCGAACTCCAGTCGTTCGGCCATGGCTTCCCAGGTGTAATCGGAGAAGGCCGTGCACAGCGCGATTTGCAGGTGAGGATCAGCCTTCCAGAGCCGTTCGATGGTTTCCAGTCCGTCCCAGCCCGGGGGCATGCGCATGTCGGTGAATGCCATGGC
This sequence comes from Pseudomonas sp. JV414, assembly GCF_032424305.1. Classification (NCBI taxonomy): domain Bacteria; kingdom Pseudomonadati; phylum Pseudomonadota; class Gammaproteobacteria; order Pseudomonadales; family Pseudomonadaceae; genus Pseudomonas; species Pseudomonas sp. JV414. The sequence goes on from NZ_VYKC01000020.1 coordinate 212,845, forward strand.
GTAAGGGCGACCTTGTGCCTGGGCACGCTTGACCAGTTCGAGCGCTTCCTGGCCCTGGTAGGCGGAGTCGAGCTGGAATATCAGCCGAGTAGATTGCTGGCTGCCGAACAGCGCTGCTTCAGTGCCGGCGATGGTTTGTTCGTCGGCGGTATCCGGGCCGAGAATCTTGCGAAAGTCCTGATGGATCGAAGGCGTGTCGTCGATGATCAGAATGCGCCGGTTAGCCTGGGCGAACGGAGTTTTCATTCCTTGTCCTCCGTGGCACGCCGCGGGTCGTCGGGCATCGCTCCGGTTCCGTGGTTGGTGTGCACGATGCTCCCGGCCTTCAGCAATTCGGCGGCCTGTTGGCTGTTGACCGCTTGGCTGAAGTAGTGACCCTGGGCGTTCATCGGTGAGCCGGTGGCCATCAGCGAACTGCGTTGCTCCTGGGTTTCGACGCCTTCGGCGATGATGCCGATCCCAACGTCGCGGGCGAAATTGATGATTGCCCGCAAGGTAGTGGCACTGGCCGTGTCGTGGGCGGCGGTGTCGATGAACGCCTGAGCGAGTTTCAGGTGATTGACCTGGTAAGTCTTGAGGTAGTCGAACGAAGAGTATTCGGTGCCGAAGTCATCGATGGCGATCTTCACCCCCAGCTCATGCAGGCGCGGCAGGATATCGTTGTGCGTCCACTTGGTCTGGGCCAGGGTCGCTTCGGTGACGTCGAAACGCAGGTCCCACGGGCACAGTTCCCAGCGGGCGGTGGTGCGCAACACGTCATAGATCAGCTCGGGACCACTCTTGAGTTGGGCCAGGGACAGTTTTATCGCCACCACCGGTGGCGCCATGCCTTCGTCTCGCCACTGGCGCATTTGCCGACAGGCGCGCTCCAGCACCCAGTGACCGAGGGCGATGATGATGCCGGTTTTTTCCGCGGCGGGCAGAAACGCCGGGGCCTCCAGTAACCCGCGCTGGGGGTGGTTCCAGCTGACCTGTGCTTCCATGCCGAGGATTTTGCCACTGCTCAGGTCTACTTCCGGCCAGTAACGCAGTTCGAGTTCGTCGTGCTCGATGGCCTTTTTCAGGTCGTTGGCGATGGTCATGCGCTCGACCACTTCCTGATTGATTTCCTCTGAGTGGAAGTGGTACTGGTTGCGGCCCTTTTCCTTGGAGCGATACAGCGCCATGTCGGCCTGGGTCAACAGGCTGTCGGCGCTGAGGCAGACCGGGACGTAGCTGCTGATGCCGATGCTGACCGAGACCCGCACATCATTGCCGGCCAGGGAGTAGGGCAGCACCAGTGCATCGCGGACCTTGGCGGCCAGGGACGCTGATTGGGTCGGATCGCCGACATCCAGTTGCAGTATCGCGAACTCGTCGCCACCCAGGCGGGCAACCACGTCGTTTTCGCGCACGCAGTTTTTGATGCGCCTGGCGACCTCCTGCAACAACAAGTCGCCCACCGGGTGGCCCAGGGTGTCGTTGATGCGTTTGAAGTGATCCAGATCCAGGTAAAACATGGCGAACGGTGTGGCCCCGCGCCGTGCGGCGGCGAACGCCTGGTGCAGCCGCTCGATCAGCGTCGCGCGGTTGGCCAGCCCGGTCAGCCCATCGGTGCGGGCCAACAGGGCAATCTTTTCCTCGGCCAGTTTGCGTTCGGTGACGTCGATGATGATGCCTTCGACCTCCAGCAAGCGGCCTTCATCGTCGCGCACCGGGATATAGCGGTTTTCGACCCAGCGCCAGTCGCCGTCGCCGGTGCGCATCCGGAATTCGATGGAAGCACCTGCCGCATGGCGGTCCAGCACCCGGGCCATGGCGGTGTCGACTTTCGCTTGATCGTCGGGATGGATCAGCTCCTGCGCCCAGTTGGACGAAGCCACCAAGGCCGCCGCGATATGGCCGTATTTGGTGATGTTGTGGGAGATGTACATCAACGGAAACGACGGTTCGCCCCGCAGCCGATACAGAATGGTCGGGCTGTTCTGCACGATGATGTTGGCGTCGGACAGCTCCCGGGTGCGCTCCTCGACCGCATGCTCCAGCAGCGACATCTTCAGCGCTGCGTCTTCGGTCATTTGCCACTTGGCGGTCAATGCGCTGGCCATCTGGCGAATTTCGATGGCATCGAAGGGCTTTTTCAGGATAAGCAGGCGATCGCCCAGTTCCAGGCGCTCGGCGATGTCTTCCCAGGAATAGTCGGAATACGCGGTGCAGAGCGCCACCTGCAACTTGGGATCGACCTGCCATAGGCGTTCGATGGTTTCCAGGCCGTCCCAGCCCGGCGGCATGCGCATGTCGATGAAGGCCATCGCGTAGGGCGAGTCATTCGCCAGCGCGCTTTCGACCTTGTCCAGCGCTTCGCGGCCCTGAAACGCGGAATCGATGACGAAACTTTGCAACGATAACGACGCGGGGGTACCGAACAGGGCGTTTTCGGCGCTGGTCAGGCTGTCATCTTCGATCGATGGCGGGCTGAGAATCTTGGCGAAATCCTCATGGATCGACGCCGTGTCATCAACGATGAGAATCCGACGATTAATGCGCGCAAGCAGCGTGTTCACTGACATGCGCCTGTACTGACAGCAGGTTGGTGCAATGGGCTCATAGAGGGTATCCCTTCCCTGATCGCTGGATGGAGCGGGTATCGTTCTGGATCCGAGTGATCTGAGCATAGTCGCCCGGCCAGCACTTCGCCCGGTTGACTGAAACGAATCATTTCCGGGGTCGGACTGAAAATCATCTAGCCTGTAGGTCAGGCTCGGGAACGCCAGGATGTTCGCCCCGCGCGCGATAAAGACACACGTTTTCTTGAGGTAATGCCATGGAAGAGCAACTCCCCACGACTGTGACCTATAAACCCAAGTTACTGCTGGTCGACGATGAGGAGTCGATTCTCAACAGCCTGCGCCGCCTGCTGCGCGGCCAACCCTACGAGGTGCTGCTGGCCACCAGCGGTGCCCAGGCGCTGGAGATCATGGCGCGGCAGCCGATCGATCTGGTGATGAGCGACGCGCGTATGCCCAATATGGATGGCTCGACGCTGCTGGCGCACATCCATCAGCGTTACCCCGACACCCTCCGGATCATGCTGACCGGTTATGCCGATCCGTCGGCCATTATCAAAGCCATCAATGAAGGGCAGATTCATCGTTACATCAGCAAACCCTGGCACGATGAGGAAATGCTGCTGATGTTGCGACAATCACTCGCCTATCAGCATTCCGAGCGTGAGCGCTTGCGTCTGGTGCAGGAGACATGGGATCGGAACGAGGAATTGAAGCTGCTCAACGCCACCCTGGAAAAACACGTCGCGGCCCGCACCAGCGAGCTGCAACAGACCGCCGACATGCTGGACCTGGCCTACGAAGAGCTCAAACGCAGCTATGTCACCGGCACCGAAGTGTTTTCGTTGCTGGCCAACCTGCGCCTGCCGCCCGCCAAACAGACCAACCGGCAGATCATCGAACTGGTGCGGGTGTACTGCAAACTCCATGGCCTGGATGAAGGCTCCAGTCGTGACCTGACCATGGCAGCGGCGCTCTACAACATCGGTAAGTTGAGCTGGACCGACAGCATGATGAGCACGCCCTCGGACCTGCTGCATCACAGTGACCGCGAGCGCTATCGGGGTTATCCGAAGCAGAGTGAGTCGCTACTGATGACGCTCGATCCGATGAAGGATGCCGCCCGGCTGATCCTGCATCACCAGGAGCGTTGGGACGGCAGCGGTTTTCCTGATCGGCTCAAAAGCGAAGCGATTCCGTTCGGTTCGCGGTTGCTGAAACTGGCGGTGGATTTCATCGAGTTGCAGCGCGGGCTGATTCTCGAACGGCAGATGAACAGCGATGAAGCCCTGGTGTATATCCGCCAATACGCCGGTCGCCTCTACGACCCGGAACTGGTGGAGGATTTCATTCAGGTCTGCGCCACTTATCTGAGCGACGTGACGCTGGCCGATCCGACGGTCAAGGTGCTGACCACCCGGGATCTGGTGGCGGGCATGATCCTGGCGCGCAATCTCAATGCCGACAACGGCATGCTGTTGCTCAATGCCGGCAAGGTATTGAATGGGGCGCTGGTGGAGAAGTTGATCGCCTTCGAGGCGATGGAAGGTGCCAAGTACAGCATTTTTGTGAAAGTGCCGGAGGAAGTGGAGGGCGCGCTGCTCGAGACGGGGTGAGCTTTCCAGACTTAGCACTGTGGGCCCCCTGTGGCGAGGGGGCTTGCCCCCGTTTGAGTGCGTAGCACTCACAAGATCTTTGGTGCATTAGAGATTTTGGGGCCGCTTCGCAGCCCAACGGGGGCAAGCCCTCTCGCCACAGTCGCTCCCACAGGGGGTTCTGCAGATGCTTTTTTCGGCGTGACGAAGAACCGGCATGCATGTGATCCTTGCTGCCTTTACCCAAGGCCAATCCAGACCCATGACGCTTTCATCCGCCGCTTCGCCCCGTCTCATCCGCATTGCCGCTGCCCTGCTGATCGGCCCCGACGGTCGCACCCTGTTGGTGCGCAAGCGCGGCACCCAGGCGTTCATGCAGCCGGGGGGCAAGATCGAGGCCCATGAGCAACCGGTCCATGCTCTTGCCCGTGAACTGGAGGAGGAGCTGGGGCTGGTCATCGATCCGGCGCATGCCGTCTATCTGGGGCAATTCTCGGCACCGGCCGCCAATGAGCCGGGTTATGTCGTACAGGCCGAACTCTTTCAACTGACCATCGATTCGCACGTTTCCCCGGCGGCGGAGATCGAAGAGGTGCGCTGGATCGATCCGGCCACTGACGGCGATGTCACGCTGGCGCCATTGACACGAGACCTGATCTTGCCGTTTTATCGAGCCTCACTGATCGAAACTGCCTGATCGTCCAAGGACGGAGGATGCCCATGATCCCGCTTCAAGACTTGTTGATTTTCGCCGCCGCGGCGTTGCTGATGGTGCTCACGCCCGGGCCGAACATGATCTACCTGATCTCTCGTTCAATCTGCCAGGGGCGTAAGGCCGGGGTGACTTCGTTGCTGGGCGTGGTCGCGGGGTTTTTAGTGCACCTGTTCGCGGCCGCCGCGGGTTTGACCGCGGTGTTCGTGGCAGTGCCGATGGCTTATGAAGTGTTGAAATGGGCCGGCGCTTTGTACCTGTTGTGGCTGGCCTGGCAGGCGGTCAAGCCCGGTGCGCGTTCGCCGTTCGAGGCGCAGCAGTTGCCGGCGGATTCGTCGCGCAAGTTGATCACCATGGGCTTTCTCACCAGCGCTCTGAACCCGAAGATTGCGGTGTTTTACCTGTCGGTGTTTCCGCAGTTCATTACCCCTGAGCACGGTTCGGTGTTCACCCAGAGCATCCTCCTCGGCCTGACCCAGATCAGCGTGAGCTTCAGCGTCAACCTGCTGATCGCGTTGTTTGCCGCGGGCATCGCGTCCTGGTTCGTCAATAACCCGAACTGGCTGGCGATGCAGCGTTACTTCATGGGCTTCGTGCTGTCCGGGCTGGCAGTGCGGTTGATGCTTGAGCAGCGGCGAGTGGCCTGAAGATGTGGATTGGACGGCTTGATGCCAGCCATGCCCTGGATTACCGGGCGCTGATGCTTGAGGCCTATGACTTGCATCCCCAGGCGTTCACTTCCAGCGTGCGCGAGCGCGCCGTGATGCCGCTGAGTTGGTGGGAATCGCGCCTGACCAGCAAGCTGGACCGGGTACTTGGGGCGTTTGAGGAAGGGAAACTGGCGGGCATCGTCGGCCTGGCCTTCGAGTCTCGGGAAAAGGCCCGGCACAAGGCGACATTGTTTGGCATGTATGTTTCGAAGGAGGTTCGGCAGCGCGGTCTCGGTTATCAACTGGTTCAGGCAGCGTTGGCCGAAGCGCAGACCCATCAGGGCCTGCGGCTGATCCAGTTGACCGTCACCGCCGGCAATGAAGCTGCGTTCAAACTGTATCAGCGTTGCGGCTTCGTGCAGTTCGGCCTGGAACCCTTGGCGGTGCGAGTCGGCGAAGATTACTTCGACAAGATCCATATGTGGCGCGAGCTCACCACTGAGCCTTTGTAGGAGCGAGGCTTGCCCGCGAAGGCGGTTTCATATTCAGCATTGATGTCGGCTGACACACCGCTTTCGCGGGCAAGCCTCGCTCCTACAGGGGGGTGGTGTTCTATCGGACGGCACTAACCCCATCCAGCGTCGAAAACGACGTGTCCTTGGCCGTCAGCAAGAAGTCGCGCATGTATGGCGCGTCCAGCATGTCGGCGCGAATCCCGGCGTAGAGCGTCGCGAACAAGCCTTTCTCGCCCAGTCGCTTGGCCTTCACATAACCCCGTGAACTGTATTCATGCAGCGCCCAATGAGGCATGCCGCAGACACCGCGACCGCTGGCCACCAGTTGCATCATCATCACCGTCAGTTCCGACGTGCGCACCTGGGCCGGTTCGATGTCAGCCGGTTCCAGGAAGCGGGTGAAGATGTCCAGCCGATCGCGCTCCACCGGGTAGGTGATCAAGGTTTCCGTCAGCAAATCTTCGGGCACGATGTACGGCTTGCTCGCCAAGCGGTGCTGATTTGCCACCGCAAGCATGGCTTCGTAGGTGAACAACGGCACGTAAGTGATCCCGACCAGTTCCAGCGGGTCGGAGGTCACCACCAGGTCCAGATCGCCCCGGGCCAGCGCCGGCAGAGGGGCGAAGGAGAACCCCGAGGCCAGGTCCAGCTCGACTTCCGGCCAGGCATCGCGGAACTGGTCGATGGTCGGCATCAGCCACTGAAAGCAACTGTGGCACTCGATCGCCATGTGTAAACGCCCCGCAGTGCCGCCGGCCAGCCGTGCAATGTCTCGCTCGGCGCCGCGCAGCAACGGCAGGGTGGCGTCGGCCAGTTGCAGCAGGCGCAAGCCGGCACTGGTGAAGCGCACCGGTTTGGTCTTGCGCACGAACAGCTGCATACCCATGCGCTCTTCCAGTTCCTTGAACTGGTGGGACAGCGCCGACTGGGTCAGGTGCAGGCGGTCGGCCGCATCCACCAGGCTGTCGGCTTCGCGCAAAGCGTGCAGGGTTTTCAGGTGACGGATTTCAAGCACCGGGGGCTCCATGAGGAAAACTTGTGATCAACACGAAAAGGTTGAGTTTGTCTCATGTTGGGTGGGCTGTCGACAATAGCACCATCTTTTACAGCATCTTTTATAGAGAGAAATTTCACCATGGCTAAGGCCCACACGCTTGGTTTCCCGCGCATCGGCGCAGACCGCGAATTGAAAAAAGCCCTCGAATCTTACTGGAAGGGCGATCTTGACCAGGACGCATTGAAAAGTGTCGGCCGCCAACTGCGCGCCACCCACTGGCAATTGCAGAAAGACGCCGGCATCGACCTGCTGCCCGTGGGCGACTTCGCCTGGTACGACCAGGTACTGACTCATTCCCTGACCTTCGGTGTCATCCCCGAGCGCTTCGACAGTGCCAAAGATTCCCGCGGCCTACCGACGCTGGACACGCTGTTCGCCATGGCCCGTGGCGCTAGCGCGGCCTGCTGCGGCGGTGAACATGGCAAGGCGCAATATGCTCAGGAACTGACCAAGTGGTTCGACACCAACTACCACTATCTGGTCCCGGAGTTCACCGCAGACCAACAATTCAAACTGAGCTGGGAACAGCTGTTCGATGAAGTCGACGAAGCCAAAGCCCTGGGCCACAACGTCAAACCGGTAATCATTGGCCCGTTGACCTATCTGTGGCTGGGCAAGGCAAAGGGTGATGGCTTCGACAAACTCGACCTGCTGGAGCGCCTGCTGCCGATCTACGGTGAAATCCTCGGTCGCCTCGCCGCCCAAGGTGTGGAGTGGGTGCAGATCGACGAACCGATCCTCACCCTCGACCTGCCACAGGCCTGGAAAAATGCCTTCGAGCGCGCCTATCACATCCTCCAATACTCGCCGCTGAAAAAGCTCGTGGCGACCTACTTCAGTGGTCTGGAAGACAACCTCGGCCTGGCTGTCAGCCTGCCGGTGCAAGGCTTGCACATCGACGCGGTGCGCGCGCCGGATCAACTTGGCCAAGTACTGGATCGCCTGCCGACCTACAAGATTCTCTCGGTGGGTCTGGTCAACGGCCGCAACGTCTGGCGCTGCGAGCTGGAGCAAGTCCTCGCGCAACTGCAGCCGGCCCAAGAGCGCTTCGGCGATAACTTGTGGGTCAGCAGTTCCTGCTCGCTGCTGCACAGCCCGGTGGACCTGGACCGTGAAGAAAAACTCGACCCGGAACTGAAAAGCTGGCTGGCGTTTGCTGTGCAGAAGTGCGGTGAAATTGCCGTGCTGCGTGATGCCCTGAATGATCCGCAAGCGCCGAAGGTACAAGCCGCACTGGCTGAAAGCCGCGCCATTGCGGCCAGTCGCGCCCAATCTCCGCGTATCCACAAAGCGGATGTTCAGGCCCGAATCAACGCCATTGGCGCGGCGGACAGCCAACGTCACTCGCCGTTTGCCAAACGCATCGCACAACAACAGGCACGGCTGAAACTGCCGGCGTTCCCGACCACTACCATTGGCTCGTTCCCGCAGACGGGTTCGATCCGTCTGGCGCGCCAGGCCTTCAAGCAAGGCAAGCTGTCGGCCAACGATTACACCGATGCCATGCACAGTGAAATCCGCCACGCCGTGCAAATCCAGGAACGCCTGGGCCTGGACGTGCTGGTTCACGGTGAAGCCGAGCGCAACGACATGGTCGAGTACTTTGCCGAACAGCTTGAAGGTTATGCCTTCACCCGTTTCGGCTGGGTTCAGAGCTACGGTTCGCGCTGCGTCAAACCGGCGATCATTTATGGCGACCTGAGCCGTCCGAAGCCGATGACGGTCGACTGGATCACCTATGCCCAAAGCCTGACCGACAAGGTCATGAAAGGCATGCTCACCGGTCCTGTGACCATGCTGATGTGGTCGTTCCCGCGCGAAGACGTCTCGCGCAAAGTTCAGGCGCAGCAACTGGCCCTGGCCTTGCGCGATGAAGTGGTGGATCTGGAAAACGCCGGCATCAAGATTGTGCAGATCGACGAAGCCGCGTTCCGGGAAGGGCTGCCGCTACGCCGGGCGCAATGGCAGGAATACCTCGACTGGGCGGTGGAAGCTTTCCGCCTGAGTGCATCGGGCGTGCGCGACGAAACCCAGATTCACACTCACATGTGCTACAGCGAATTCAATGACGTAATTGAGTCCATAGCAGCCATGGACGCCGATGTGATCACCATCGAAACCTCGCGCTCGGACATGGAGCTGCTGGAGGCCTTCGAAGCGTTCGACTACCCGAACGACATCGGCCCGGGCGTCTATGACATCCACTCGCCACGGGTGCCGGACACGGCCGAGATGGTGACGTTGATGAGCAAAGCGGTGAAGCGGATTCCGGCCGAGCGGTTGTGGGTCAATCCCGATTGTGGGTTGAAGACCCGCGCATGGCCGGAAACAGAAGCCGCGTTGGTAAACATGGTCGCGGCGGCACGCCTGCTGCGCAGTCAACTGGCCTGACAGCTGACTGACAACGGAGCGCTTTCGGGCGCTCCGTTGTTGTTCTTCACAGCTGTGGAAAATGTTTGTGCGCCAGCGGTTTGCCGATGTCGCCCCGCCAGATTGATTCCACCTGAGCACCGCTGCTGGCTTGAGCCTGCTGCCATTGCAGGCCCAGATTGCGTTGCTCAGGCAATTTCAGATGACCTTTGACGAAGTCGTTGAACGGCGACTTCGCCGAGGGGTAATGAAAGTGCGCATACCACAGCGTTTGCGGCGGCTGGCGGGTCAAATCGCGAACTTCATACTCCTGCAGAAAATCCCGTCGACCGTCCGGGCGCTTGCCAATATCGCGCAATGCGCCTTCCTTGCGGATGTCCACCACCCGTTGCTCCAGCAGGTAGTCCAGATAACCCTCGGTCGGGGTTTTGCTGTTCATGGACTGTTCGATGCGCAGGGTACGCCCGGCACGCGCCAGGTCTCGGGCCTGATCGGACAATTGCAGCACCAGCGGATCATGAGGTGAGAGACGTTCGATGGCTTGGGCGCGCATCGATAATTCGGCAGCCTCCAAGCTCATCATGTGTTCCAGATCCACTGGCAGCATGTCTTGCCGGGCATAACCGTCGACTTTGTTTTTATAGGTGGGCACCGTCGCGAGTCTTTTTCTGGCTTCCGCCAGCAACGGTTGAACATCCGAGGGCAGAGGTGATTGCGCCGGCACGGCGGGCTCACTGAGGTGGTATTTGCCACTGGAGCGCGGTAGCCAGGTTTCCGTACGTCCGTCGATACCGTCAATGGTGAAGCGCTTTTGCCGAGTAGCTGTGTCCGTGTGCTCGACACCGACGAACAGGCGATTGTCTTCGGTTTCAAAGAGCTTCTTGCCGGTTGTGCCCTCCGTTGGTGTGATCGAGGCTCGATGCCCGAGGGCGTTTCGCGCGTACTCTTCGACCTTTGCCAGACTGTCCAGAAACGGCGTGATCTGCTCCAGATCCAGGTGTTGCGGGTAGCCCAGTGTCCACGCCTTCAGGTTGCGGCGGAACTCGGCGTAGGTCGCCAGGCAGTCCTCGAATACCCGGTTGCGCTGGGTCAGGCTGGCACGTACTTCCGACAGGTTGTGCTGGGTGAAGAGTGCACGCCCGACCTGAGTACGGGCCTGTTTCAGTTGAACGTGAAAATAAACCCAGGTGGTGTCATCGATGGCATCGACACGGGTGATGATCTCCAGAAGGTGAGCCGCTTTCAGGTAACGGTAGTTGGTCTCGCTTAACATCGTGTTCACTGTCGCTACGTCAGCCGCCATCCTGGCTTTGTGCTCACGGTAGGTGATTCGACGATTCCACAGATTGACCTGCTCCACGGCGGCATGCGCTTGATCAAATTCCTGGAGGAAGGCTTTGCGCACGTTCTTGCGTTGTTCCATCAGGCGCAAGTGGGCGCCGGTATCGTTGACGGGGGTGGTGTCTGAACGAGTGACCAGTTCATCGATCCGGTCGAGGTGTTCCAGCAGGCGTTCTTTGCCGAACTGTATCCGGTGCACCGTCCGATCGACCACGACCCAGGCGTTACTGCTTTGCAATTCCTTTATCTGAGTGCGTTTTCTTCCATGGCTTAGTGGCAACAGGTCAGCCAGGTTTTGGTAACAGTTTTGGGCGGCATCGATGTCAGCGGCACAGGCGCTTTCCAGAGGTGCGCGCAAGGCCTGACGCTGGCTCGGTGTGCTGGCGTAATAGCTGTCGATGGCAACATTGGTGCGGCGGGTCTGGGTATCGAGCCGCCGAATGTAGGCGTCGGCGGTATTGGTCAGAGTCAGTTGACGGCGCAAGTTGCGATCAGTCCACCAGCGGGGTAGCCAACGCCTGATGGCGGCTGGCCAGAGCGGATCCATGCCGTCGGCCAGATGCCCGAGCGCCGCACCGCCGCCCACGCCGCCGCCCTCCATCAATGTGCCATACACCGCATAGTGGGTGTTCCAGTTGCCGGCCTCATCGAGGGCGATCGGCTGTTTATAGGCGCGGGCCCAGGTGCCGTGCAAACGCCAGCCACGAGGGGCATCACTCAGCTCGATCCGGTAGATACGCCCTTGGCTGATCATGAAATCGCCGTCGGCATGCCGATAGACATTGCGATAGATGCCGTGTGTGGCAGGTTGCAATCCAGCCAGAGAAATTTGGTGTTCGTATTCGTAGCCGTGAAAGTAATCCAGGACGCGGCGGGCCTGTCGACGCGAAGACGCCTGCAAGGCACCGGCCGTTCTGGCCATTGTGCGTAACTGACGATGGCGCGTTATCGCGCGGGCAGCACCAGGAGCCGCATTGGCCCCCGGAAGAATATCCATGGCGGCGTCGATCAACGACAACAGCACCGCCTCCACCTCGGCCAGACCATGACCGACATCGCCACGCAGGAAAGCAGCGACCGCCAGATTGGCGCTGCCCCAGGCGTCATACAAGGCAATGGCGGTGCCCACGAATGGCACCATGCCCAGGGCCATTTTCAGATAATTGAACATCGCGCCGGACTTCAGTGCGCAGTGCTCCAGGTACAAGGCGTCATTGGAGCGTGAGGTACTTCGATGGGCTTGCAGCAAACGCCCCATATGCGCATTGAGCAGATGCGCCGCCAGTGAGGTGGTGGCCGGCCATGCCATGCCGACGCCGATCAGCGCATCGAAGTTTCGCAGCAAGGCCTGATTGATCCGACTGACGTGAAGGGCGAAGTCGCCATGCAAGGCACGCCCGGCCAGATAGTTGACCATGTTGGTGTGCAGGCACAGGTTGAACAGGTTTTGGCGTGCCTGCTCAAGAGTGTCGTATTGGCGCAGGTGGAGACCGTCCGGGCTGTCCGGCAGGTAGAGCAGCGTCAGGCCGCTGACCTGTTCCTCGATGAAGGTGACCCCAGACAAAGTGCTCGGGCCCTGATGCGGCGTGTCTTCACCGCCCACTGTCAGATGGGCTGGCAGCAGCACGATACGCGTGCTTTGGGCAGCAAAGGCTTGTGAGGTATTGGTGTCAATCGCGATATTCAGCACTTGCCGTCCATGGGCGTCGATCTGTTGTTGCAACAGGGCAAACTCGCCTTGCAGTTTCAGCATCTGGCGCCATGGCTCGGTCAGGCTTTCACGGCGATATTCAAGGTCGAAGGCCGAAGCGGTGGGGGCGCCCAGAAAAGCGTGGCGGATCTGTGTCTCGTAATGTCCGGCCAGATCCATCTCGGTGATCAGTTTGCGCAGATAGGGTTGTGTGATGCCGGTTTTCAGCTTCTGGCGTTCTGCCTCGTCATCCGTAGAGATCTCGACCTGCATGAGCGACAGTCGCCACCACATCGCCTGATCGATATTGGTTTGGGCCAGTTCGGTGAGGGACAGCTTGCTGCGGTTTTTACTGGCTATCAGCACATTCTTCTGAGGCGTTCCCGGTGCTGCGCCATCGGTCACGACCTTCTGCCAGGTAGTTGAATCGGGCAGATCCAGCATTACCTCAAAACCTTGCTTGAGGGCGAAGTCCTTACGCAGGCGAACGTCGATGCGTTTCTGGCTGAAATCATCCCGTGGCGGCAGATCCCGTTCGAGTAACTCATGGGAGCGTTTCATCGCCGCAATGTAAGTCTTGAACAGTTGCTTGAACTGCAAGCGTCGAGCATCGGACAGTGTGCCGAGCCACTGTGGCAGTGCTTGAGCCAGGACGCTGCTGTGGTTTTGCTCGAGGAGTTGCGCGAAGGCCAGTTCCCGCGCGGCGGGCATTGGCACGGTCAGACGGGCGAGGGTGTGTTCGCGCAGTTTCTCCAACGCCACGGTACGTTGCTGGGTTTTGGCTGGTACGGGGTTGTCGGCAATCAGTCGTGTCGCCTGCTGTACACAGCGGTAAAGCTGATTTTGCAGGGCATATTCGAACGGGTCGCCGCTCAACTCGCTCAGGTGCAAGGCCAATACCTCGTCGTTGGCGCTCAGTTTGAACAGTGCTTGTTCCAGTGCTTGTCGAGAGGCGAAACGCTGCAAGCCACCGAACCGGCCGGGCCAGTACAACAACAGACTGTGAGACGCGACACCGCGCAGCACGGACGGGGGCGTGATCAGCAGCACGCCGTCCAGTTCCTCGGTTTGAGTGTTGCCGTCGTCGTCTTTGGTGGCCGACAGGGTCAGCCGTGCGACCGCGACATCTGCATTGCGCGGCGCGGCTGGAGCATCGAGAACCGCTTGAACCCAGCGGTGTTCTTCAGGGCTGAGCTGGTTCAGGGTCAATTGAATCTCTGCCTCGCTGCGCAACCCCGCTAGCCGCGCCTGATACAGCGCGGTGTAATGCGCATTCGATGCGTGGCGCAGTTCCAGCATCTTCAGCGCGTCGCGGGTGTCCAGCAATGCAGATGCGGCGGTGTGGCTGGCCTGTTCGGCTGCCGCCAAGGCGTCGAGGTGTTTTTTCAGGTTCTGCAGGCGTGGATCATTCAGATCCCCCGCGAAGTCTTTGCCAAGCAGGGTTTCGAGGGCTGCGCAGTGATATGCCAGGGCTTTCCGGCGGGTGTCCAGCGCAATGTCGGGGGTGAGTAAGCCGAACTGCGGAACACTGTCGCCGGTCTCTCCCTCGCTGATGATGTCCGCCGGCAATTCGGCAGGTTCGGCAAAAACAGCTTCCTGGCGGTATTGCCGATCCAGTCGGTCGGCGGCGTCCATCGCGGCGGCGCCATGCTCGGCGATATCACTGCCGTTGCCCTGACGAATACTGTTCATCCAGTCGACCGATACCCGTGCAATCAGCTGTTCGGCGGCTACCTCCAGCGGCGTGGTTACGATGCGGGTGTATTCGAGACTGACGCCGTCGAGCCGGGGCATTCCGATAGCGTTTTGCGGGTGTGCGATCAGCCAGTTTTCCATCTCAGGACGGTGCTGGAAGTGCCTCCATGCCGGTTGCTGCTCTGGCAGGTACAGCAACTGTGCGGCTGGTTGTTCGGTGCTGATGAGTAAAACCCCGGGCAACTCGACACGGTGACTGTCAGTCCTGAGCGCCAGCTGATTGATAGCCATCCGGGGGGAACCGCTGGGGGGATCGATCAGTGCCAGCAGGGGTTTCATCTGCTCGGCCGTCAAGGTGCGCTGGGCATGGGCCACCTGGCTGGAGGCTTCGATGTGCTGGCGATACAACTGGATAGCCAGCGCTCTGCGCGATACCGCGGTCCCGGGCGCCCGGGCACTCCACCAGCGCTCCCAGTCGTGATTGAGCAGGCGCTCCGGGTTCAGGGTTTTCAGCTGTTCGAGCAGTTCGAAAGGGGACTTGCCGTAGAGGCGGTGTTCCCGTGCAAGACCGATCACCACGCAACGCGCGTTGAGTGAAACCTCGACCGCAGGCTGTTGCAGCACAAAGGCGCAGGCGTGGGTCAGGCTGACAAAGTGTTCCGGCCGGGTGCTGGTGGTGAAGAACCCCAGACCGACCCGATTTCCGTCCAGGTCCCAGTGTTCCTTGAGCAAACGGGTAATCGAGGCACGTGCGCCCGGACTTTGCGCCATGAGTTCGAGCCACTGTCGGCGACAGTCGCGCCAGCGTTCCGAGGCTGTCAGTAACAGGCTTTGATCGGGGTTGGGTGCAAGCGGGTGGGAAAAGCCGAAATCGGCCAGTAAGGGCTTGGGGGCGTCGGGCATGGCGACTGGTCTCCAAAGGGCAAGAGGGCCGGGTTGTACCGGCGTCGAGGCCATTAGAGGTCAGTTGCGAGGGGGGCTGGTGGTACATAGTTATAGGGTTGTGCGCTTATCAAACGCCACGTCCACGCCACGGCCCATTTTAAATAGCGATGGCCGACGGTCGAACGCGTTCGGCCGTGTGGGTCGATGACCGCTCGGCAATCTTCATCAAACTGTCACGTAACTGTGGCAGCGCGCTTGAACAAACTTCATCAGACTCGCGCTCTACTGGAGTTCTGCGTTTCGGTGTTTTTCATGCGTGCCTTATTTTTATCGGTGGCCACCTTTCTGGCCGCTTTATTGTTCAGCCTGTCGTCCCTGGCGGCTTCGCGGTGCGATGTCAATGTTCCGACCGAGCGGGTCGATCTGGAGCAGGTGAGCCTGGCCTACCAGAGCATTGGACGTGCCTCGGATCCGGCGTTGTTGCTGGTGATGGGCCTGGGCGGGCAGTTGATTCACTGGCCGGATGAGGTGGTGGTTGCGCTGTGTCAGCAGGGTTTTCGGGTGATTCGCTATGACAATCGCGATGTGGGTCTCTCGACTTGGCGGCAGACGCCTGTCGAGGCCAACCTGACCTTCGAAGTGCTGCGCTACAAACTCGGTTTGCCGGTATCGGCGCCGTACACCCTGACCGACATGGCTGACGATGCCTTTGGACTGATGGATGCCTTGCACGTCAAACAATTCCACGTACTGGGCGCCAGCATGGGCGGGATGATCGCCCAGCATATGGCGGCCATGGCACCGCAGCGTGTCGAGAGCCTGACGCTGCTGATGACCAGCTCGGGTGCCGAAGGCTTGCCGGCGCCGAGTGCGGCGCTGGTGCAGTTACTCGCGCGACGCGGCGCGCCGAATCGCGAAGTGGCGCTGGAGCAACAAGCCGATTTGCTGGCGGCATTGGGTAGCCCGACGGTGAGCGATGACCGGCAGGCGTTGTTGCAGCAGGCGGCGCAGTCCTATGACCGGGCGTTCAACCCGGAGGGCGTGAAGCGTCAGATCATGGCCATCCTCGCCGAACGGAGCCGCGTGGCGCTGCTCAACCAATTGCGGGTGCCGACGCTGGTGGTTCACGGCACCGCCGATCCGTTGTTGCCGGTGATGCATGGCGTGCACCTGGCGGCGCATATCCGTGGCAGTCAGTTGAAGCTGATCCCGGGGTTGGCGCATCGTTTTCAAGAGGCGTTCAAGGTGCCTTTGTTGGCGGCGGTGTTGCCGTATTTGCAGGCCCATCGAGAAGACACCTCGCATTGGGCGCAGATTGATCCGGTGACCGAACGCAATCTTCTATAACACCCAAATCCAATTGTGGGAGCGGGCTTGCTCGCGAAGGCGGTGTATCAGTCAAGGCAGATGTCGACTGACACACCGCCTTCGCGAGCAAGCCCGCTCCCACATTTGATCTTCTGTGTTAGTGGAACCTCATCGGTCAGTCAGGTCGCCAATTACGTTGGAACGAAGTTATCAAGCACCCGGTTCACCGCCAGTTCACCCAACATGACGGAGTTCTGGATGCCGAGCACGGTGTTGCGCTGCGGGCCGTCCACCAGCCCCGCGAAATCACTCAACATCACGCTCGCCGCTGCCAGGGATTCGCAGGCGTTGACCAGCAGGGATTCGTTATCGGCGCCGGGGGCGACGGAGTAAAGGGTGCTGGGTTTGCGTGGGATGTCTTTGGGAATGACCGGTTTGAGGTAGTAATCGAGGGCGCGGTCGGCGGCTTCGTTGAGCTTTTTGGAGCCTGGGGTTTCGTATGGGGAAACGTCGTCGGTTTCCGGTGGGTTTGGAGTGATTTTGAACATGAACTGGAACTCCTGTTAGTAGAGCTGCAACTCATCTCGCTACTAAACGGAATGGGGAGGCAGCTGTGCGCAAGTTAGTAGACCGGCCTCCAGTCAAAACCGGCGCGCCCGAGGGCACCATGCGCACAGCCACCATCAAGTGCAGGCGAATGCCTGACTGGATGACACTTATGCGACCGGAAAGAAATGCCGGGCTACTAAACCCGATCACTGGGAATCAGTGACAGGAACCAAGTTACCGACGGGCCTCCAGGCGCACAAGCCGGCGGATTCTGACGTGGTTGTAGGCGACGGCGCAAGGCGCTGTAGCTTTCAGGAAGTAACGCTAAACAGAACTAAACACACCCTTCCAAACACCCCAAAACCTGTGGGAGCGGGCTTGATCGCGAATGCGGTGCTTCAGTCAAAGCAGATATCGACTGACACGACGCCTTCGCGAGCAAGCCCGCTCCCACAGGTGGAATAGTGGAATGGCTGCCACTTCGGACTGTCAGGTGTATCGTTCAAACTTTCCGGCGCGACCCAAGCCTGCGAGGTGTGTGATGAGTACCCCCCTGAAAATCGATTTCGTCAGCGACGTGTCCTGCCCCTGGTGCGTCGTCGGTCTGTATAGCCTGACCCGCGCCCTGGATTTGCTCGGCGACGAAGTCCAGGCCGAGATCCGTTTCCAGCCGTTCGAACTGAACCCGAAGATGGGCCCCGAAGGCCAGAACATCACCGAACACATCAGCGAAAAGTACGGCTCGACGCCTGAGCAATCGCAGAAGAACCGCGAAATGATCCGCGCGCGCGGCGCCGAGGTCGGGTTTGCCTTTCGCACGGACGGCAACAGCCGTATCTACAACACTTTCGATGCTCATCGCTTGCTGCATTGGGCGGGGCTGGAAGGGTTGCAGTTCAACCTGAAAGACGCACTGTTCAAGGCGTATTTCACCGAGGGCGGCAATCCGTCCGATCACGGGCAATTGGCGCAGCTCGCCGAAAGCGTGGGGCTGAATCGGCAGCGGGCCGAGGAGATTCTGGCGTCCGACGAATTCGCCAAAGAGGTTCGCGAGGAAGAACAGTTGTGGTTATCACGCGGCGTGAGTTCAGTGCCGACGGTAGTGTTCAACGGGCAGTACGCCGTCAGTGGCGGGCAGCCGGTGGAGACGTTTGTCGGTGCGATTCGCCAGATCATGAGTGAAGCCAAGGGCGGTACGGTCAACTGACGGCTGCGGGTCGAAAATATATCAATGTGCTACTACGGTTTTTGCCGAGGCTGCCGACATAAGCAGCATCGTTAATAATCATAGGGACTTGATCCATGAATCTTCACGTTCTACGCACTTGGGCAGTGCTGACGTTGCTCGCCTGCCTGACCCTCACTGGCTGTGCTCATGTGCAACCTCCAGTGCCGCTGGACCACCAATTCTGGGATGCCAAAGAGTCGACCATCGGCGTAGCGATCACCGTAGTGCCGGAGCCGGTGCTGGCGTTGACCGGCAATCAGGGGCTTCTGCAATTCGCTATCAACAAAGGCGTTAACAGCAAGCTCAGTAGCAACGTCGAAAAATGGCAAGTACGTGACCTCAACACCTTGCCGGATGCCATCGTCGCCAAGCTGCAGGCCAAGGGTTACAAGGCGAAGCGGATCGATGAGCCAGTCGACCTGTCGGTCTACAAGCAAACCGACTTCCGCGAAGGCTACATGACCCGGGACCTGAAGCCGGTCAAGGCGACCTACGGTGTCGATCGTCTGCTATTGGTGAATGTCTATGCCACCGGTGCCACCCGCAGCTACTACAGCGTCGTGCCGACCAGCGTGCCGATGGCGCAAGTGGGCGGACAGGGTATGGTGATCGATCTGGCGGACAACAAGCTGCTGTGGTTCAAACCCTTTGTCGTGACGCAAGCCGCTCAGGGCGAGTGGGATGAACCGACCTACACCAACCTGTCCAACGCGTTTTATCAGGCTGTGGACAATAGCCGTCAGCAAATGATTACCCCGTTCGCGCAATGAAGCGCCTGCCCATAGTGGTCGGCGCGCTGGCCCTGCTGATGCTGACGGGGTGTGCGCAAAAACCGGCCCCTGAGGTCGGTTTCAAGGACCAGAGTGCCTTGCCTTACGTCCAGGCCCACGGGCTTAAGGTCGATGTGCAGTTGCCGCAATCCTTTGTCGGTGCGAGCACAGTGATTGACTCCCAGGCGGCCTTGAAGGCTGCGTCGTCGAGTCATAACCTGGTGGCCAGTTCGGGCAACACTGCCGGGCTTGCCGGTTTGCTGATCGCCAGCCTGATCAACACCCAGATGGGCAGCGGCAGCTTGCAGCGCGATGCGGAAAAAACCGCGCTCAAGGAGGCGCGACCGATGGCTGACTTGCTTGCAGGTGTTCCGTTGCAGGAGCGTCTACAAAAGCGCTATCAACAGGCTTCGCAAGTGGCCGGGTTCAAGCAAGGAGAAGGGCAGGTCACCGCGCGTTTGGTGATTGAGCCCAAACTGATGCTTACCCCCGATCGCGGCAGTTTCGTGCTGGTCAATCAGGTGCAGGTTCAGGACATTGCCGGTTCGGCGCTGTATCGCATGCGGATCGAAGTCGTCAGCCAGCCGATTCGGCGCTGTGGCAAGCAGTGCATTGACGACGGCAGCCTCGATTTGGCGAAGGTCACGGCCGTGCTCGACGAGTGTATCGACGAGTCGATGCGCGTTTTGTCCACCGACCTGATGCAACCGGCACCGCCAGCGGCAGCCCAGGAAACCTTGCGTTATATCCTTGATGGCCAGCGAGTGGTCGAGCGTGGTTATCAACTGGCCAACAACGGTAACTATTGGCGTTATCGCAACCTCTACGGCGCGGTGAAGTCGGTGCCGGTACCGTTTGAGGATGCGTTGACACAAGCGCAGTTGCAGAAGGTTTACGGACAGTAATCCAGGGACTCGCCCCGTACCCCTGTAGGAGCTGCCACAGGCTGCGATCTTTTGATCTTGATCTTTTGCGATCTGGTTGCCGTCGAGAATCAAGATCAAAAGATCGCAGCCTGCGGCAGCTCCTACGGGTGTTTTGTCGCGTCAGCCGTGAAGGCGCATCCACACGCTGACCAACACCGTCGCCGCGATCACCCACGCCACCGCAGCCACCGCCAACGAAGCCTCCAGCCGCATCCGGTCGACCATCACATACAAGGTCGCCAGGTAGACGAAGTACGGAATGATCGACCACATGCCAAACACGATGGTGGTTTTCAGATCATCCAGCGAGCGCCCCTTGCCGACGATGTAATGAGCGATCAGCGCAAAGGTCGGAAACAGCGGCACCAAGCCTGCGATGTAATAGTTTTTGGTCTTGGCCAGCATGGCCAGAATCACCACCACCGCCGCGCCCAGGGTCGCTTTGAACATCAGGTCCATCAGTGACTCAGCCCGTATTTCTTCACTTTGTCGAACAGTGTGGTCTTGGCCATCCCCAGTTCCAGACTGGCCTGGGTCAGGTTGCCGCCGCTGCGCTGCAAGGCGTCGCTGAGCAGGTTACGTTCGAAGGCTTCCACCGCTTCGGCGAAGGCCAGGCCCTGATTACTGCCGCTGGTGCCGGATTTTTTGAAGGCCGGCAGGCCCAATGCGAAACGCTCGGCGACGTTGCGCAATTCGCGCACGTTGCCGGGCCAGTCGTGGCTCATCAGGTTCGACAGGGTCTGATTGTCCAGCTCCGGCACCGCGCGGTCGAAGCGCAGGGATGACTGCTGCAAAAAGTGTTCGAACAATTGCAGGATGTCTTCGCGGCGTTCGCGCAGCGGCGGCAGTTCCAGGGTTACCACGTTCAGGCGGTAATACAGGTCGCTGCGAAACTCGCCGGCCTTGCTCGATTGATCCAGATCGGACTTGGTCGCGGCGATCACCCGGCAATCCACCGCCACGCTCTGGTTCGAGCCCAGGCGTTCAAGGGTGCGTTCCTGCAACACCCGCAGCAGTTTGATCTGCAACGGCAGCGGCATGCTTTCTACTTCGTCGAGGAACAGCGTGCCGCCGTCGGCGTGTTCGATCTTGCCGATCCGCCGCTTGCCGGCACCGGTGAAGGCGTTGGCCTCGTGGCCGAAGATTTCGCTTTCGAACAGGTTCTCCGGCAGGCCACCGCAGTTCAGCGCGACGAACTGTTTGGTGTGCCGACGGCTGAAGTCGTGCAGGCAGCGCGCGACCAGTTCTTTACCGGTCCCGGTCTCGCCTTCGATCAGCACGTTGGCCGAGGTATCGGCGACGTTGGCGATCAGTTCCCGCAGGTTTTGCATGGCCGGCGAGCGCCCGATGATCCGGCCTTCGAGCGAATCGCGCTCGAACAGTTGTCGACGTAACGACGACACTTCCCGCGCCAGGCTGCGTTGCTCCAGCGCACGGCGGGCGACGTCCACTAAACGTTCCGGGGAGAAGGGTTTCTCCATGAAGTCATAGGCGCCTTTCTGCATCGCGCCGACGGCCATCGAGATGTCGCCGTGGCCGGTAATCAGCACCACCGGAAGGCTGCGATCGCGGGCCTTGAGCCGGGTCAGCAGCTCCAGGCCATCGATGCCCGGCAGGCGGATGTCGCTGATGACAATGCCGGCGAAGTTATCGCCGACCCGCTCCAGCGCTTCTTCGGCGCTGCCGACACCCACGCAGGGAATGTCTTCCAGGGTCAGCGCCTGTTGGCAACCGAGCAGGACATGGGGGTCGTCTTCGACGATCAGCACACTAAGGTCGTTGTTCATATTGGCTCGGCGGGAGTGGGGCTTACCAACGGTAAACTGAGGACGAAGGTGGTGCCACCGCTGGCGGGGTGTTCGACACCCAAATGCCCGCCGGTGGCGGCGGCCAGGCTGGCTGAAAGGGTCAGGCCGAGGCCCAGGCCCTGTTCGCCGGGTTTGGTGGTGAAGAACGGTTCGAACAAATGCTTGCGCGCTTCGGCATCGATGCCGTGACCGTTGTCGCGTACCCGCAGGCGATACTTGCCGTCGAATTCCTCGGCTTCGAGCCACAACTCTGGCTGAGGCTGCGACTGCATGGCGTCGAGCGCATTGCCGATCAGGTTGACCAGGATTTGCTCCAGACGGGTCTGGTCGATCTGCACCTGCACATCTTCGAGGTCGCGATGCAATTGCAGATGAGCGCTTTCCATCCGGCCGCCCAGCAATTGCAGCGCGGCGTCTACGGCTTTGCCAAAGCTGGCCTGGCCCTTGTCATCACCGCGCCGGGCGAAGGAGCGCAGGCTGGCGGTGATCCGGCCCATGCGGTCGATCAGTTCATTGATGGTCTTGAGGTTGGTGCTGGCCACATCCAGCTGACCGCGTTCCAGAAAGCGCACGGTATTGCCGGACAAGGTCCGCAAGGCGGCCAGCGGCTGGTTCAATTCGTGGGCGATGCTGGTGGACATCTGGCCGATGGCGGCCAGTTTGCCGGCCTGGACCAGTTCGTCCTGGGCGCGGCGCAAGGTCTCTTCCGCCTGCCGACGTTCGCGGATCTGACCCTTGAGCCGTTCGTTGCTGGCGCGCAGGTCGGTGGTGCGTTCGGTAATCCGACGCTCCAGTTGATTGTTGGCTTCCTGCAAGGCTTCCCGCGCCGCGAGGCGGGTGGCGATCACCTTGCGCCGCTCGTTCCAGGCGATCAGCAGAAACGCCACCAGGGCAAACGCCACCGCCACCAGAATCCCCTGATTGATCGCTTCACGCCGCAGGTCTTGCAGGGGCGTGAGCAGGGTGAAGTTCCACGGGGTATCGCTCAGCGGCCGGGTTTGCGAGAGGTAGCTGATGTTCTCTTCATCGGACACCAATTCGCTGTTGGCGGGGAAGGTCAGTTTTTCCTCGCCTTCGGCCAGTTTCTCCCGCGCCAGCGGTTGCAGTTCGTTCAGTGGAAACCAGTAATACTGCAGGCTGCGGGCCAGTTTTTCCTTGGTTTCCTCGCTCAATGGCACAACCGATTTAAGCCGTCGCGCCGGATCGCTGGAGAGAATGATGATGCCGTTCTCGTCGCTGACGAAGGCTTCCAGGCGCGCACGCTGCCAGCGTTCTTCCATGGCTTCGAGGCGGACCTTGACCACGGCGACGCCGATGATCTTGCCGTGCTCTTCCAGCCCGTGCGCCAGGTAATAGCCAGGTTCGCCGCTGGTGCTGCCGATGCCGTAGAAACGCCCAGGCTGACCGCGCACGGCGTTCTGGAAATAGGCGCGGAAGGACAGGTCCTCACCTAGATAACTGTCGACATCGCGCCAGTTGCTGGTGGCCAGTACGCGACCGGTGGTGTCCATCACATAAATGGCCCGACTGCGGCTACGCCGGTTCAGGCCTTCAAGGTATTCGTTGACCGTCTGCCGGTGTTCCGGCGACGTGTCGGCCAGCAGCTTGGAAACACTGGATTCGAGTTCCAGCAGGCTGGGCAGGTAGGTGTACTTGCTGATCTCGCTCTCGACGGCGCGGGCGTGCAGTTCCAACTGACGCTGGCCATTCTCGCTGAGGCCGCGAATTCCGTAGTGTTCACTGACCCAGAAGCCGATGTAACCCAATCCGATCATCAGGGCGATGACCAGCGGCGGCAGGAACAGATGGCGAATCAAACGGGGTTTCACGGCGAGTGATGGCGGCGCGGCGCGATAGAGAGTGGAGTCGCATTTCATCACAGATGCCTTGGGTCAACCACAACACAAATATCCATATACCCACGAGCCCCCTGTGGGAGCGGGGTGTGGTGAGGGGGCAAACCCAATGGGACCGTAGGAGCCAGGCTTGCCGGCGAAGGCGTCCTTAAGTGCGCTTTCGCCGGCAAGCCTGGCTCCTACGAAAAGCGGTTCACTCCCACACAAGTCCGCTCCCACATTAGTTGGGGAGCGGTGCCGTTCTTAGTGCTGCAAAATTTTCGCAAGGAAGTGCTGTGTACGCTCGGCACGGGCATTGATGTCGCCGAAGAACTCTTCTTTCTTGCAGTCTTCGATGATCTTGCCCTGGTCCATGAAGATCACCCGGTCCGCCACTTTACGGGCGAAGCCCATTTCGTGGGTCACGCACATCATGGTCATGCCTTCGTGGGCCAGTTGCACCATCACGTCGAGTACTTCGTTGACCATTTCCGGGTCCAGCGCCGAGGTCGGTTCGTCGAACAGCATGACGATCGGATCCATCGCCAGCGCACGGGCAATCGCCACACGCTGTTGCTGACCACCGGAGAGTTGGCCCGGGTGCTTTTTGGCATGGGCGGAGAGGCCTACACGCTCAAGCAGTTGCAGGGCTTTTTTGCTGGCTTCTTCCTTGCTGCGGCCCAGCACCTTGATTTGCGCGATGGTCAGGTTATCCATGATGCTCAGGTGCGGGAACAGTTCGAAATGCTGGAACACCATGCCGACGCGCGAACGCAGTTTTGGCAGATTGGTCTTCGGGTCGGCGATGGACGTGCCATCGACGATCACGTCGCCTTTCTGGAACGGTTCCAGCGCGTTGACGCATTTGATCAGGGTGGACTTGCCGGAACCGGATGGCCCGCACACCACGATCACTTCGCCTTTTTTGACCTCGGTGCTGCAGTCAGTCAGTACCTGGAAGTCGCCATACCACTTGTTGACATTCTTGATAGAGATCATACGGCAAACCTTTTTTGCAGACGCTTGACCAGCTGCGAGGCGGCAAAGCTGATGATGAAGTATGTGAAACCGGCGAAGATCAGGAACTCATTGGAGCGGCCGATGATGTCGCCACTGGCGCGCGAGGCATTGAGGAAGTCCACCAGGCCCACCGCGTAAACCAGCGAGGTGTCTTGAAACAGGATGATGCTCTGTTGCAGCAACAGCGGGGTCATCTTGCGGAACGCTTGCGGCAGGATGATCAACCGCATCATCTGGCCGTAAGTCATGCCCATGGCCTGGGCAGCCGCCATCTGGCCTTTGGGAATCGACTGCACGCCGGCCCGGACGATTTCGCAGAAGTACGCCGCTTCGAACATCATGAACGCCACGATGCAGGAGGCGAACGCGCCGATCGGAGTGTCTTCGCCGGTGATCCAGCGTAGTACGAACGGCACCGCCAGGTAGAACCAGGTGATGACCAGCAGCAATGGAATCGAGCGGAAGTAGTTAACGTAGGCGCCGGCGATGTTCGACAGCAGTTTGCTGTGGGACAGGCGCATCAGTGCCAGGATCGTGCCGAGGATGATCCCGCCGACGACGCCCAGCGCCATCAGTTGCAGGGTCATGACCATGCCGTTCCACAAACCCGGCAAGGACGGGATGATGCCCGAGAAGTCGAATTCCATCATTTACCCCCTACGGAGATCAGGCCCGGTACGGCGACTTTCTTCTCGACCCCACGCATCACCAGCATCAGGCCCATGTTCAGGGTGAAGTAGATCAGCGTTGCCAGGGTGAAGGCTTCGAACAGGTTGGCGGAGAACTCGGCGGTCTGTTTGGTCTGCGCGAGCAGCTCCATCAGGCCGATCAGCGAGGCCACGGACGAGTTCTTGAATACGTTCAGGAATTCCGAGGTAAGCGGCGGAATAATGATGCGGTAAGCCTGGGGCAGCAGCACGTTCCAGTAGATCTGCGGCAGCTTGAAACCCATGGCACGGGCAGCGGATTCCTGGCCGCGAGGCAGCGCCTGGATACCGGTGCGCACTTGTTCGCAAACCCGAGCGGTGGTGAACAGACCCAGGCACACGACGACACTGAGGAAGGCCGAGGTGGTCGGGTTGAGATCCTGTTTGTACCACTCCTGGATGTCCGCAGGCAGCAGGTCGGGCACCAGGAAGTACCAGATGAACAGTTGAACCAGCAGTGGCACGTTACGGAAGAGTTCGACGTAGCAGGTCGCGATACCCGATACGATGCGATTCGGTACCGTGCGCATGACACCCAGAATCGAGCCCAGCAGCAGCGCGATGATCCAGGCTGCGATGGCGATGGCGATGGTCCAGCCCAAACCGGAGAGGTACCAGTCGAAATAAATCTCGCTGCCCACGCCGGTGGACTTGAAGAACACGCCCCAGTCCCAGTTGTAATTCATTAGGGTCTCCCCTCGGATTCGTTCGATTTACAAATGCCCGCCTGGGGAAGCTCCGTTCCCGCCCGACCTTGAAGATCAGGCACACACGAGCGGCTCGACAGCCACCGGTTCGAGTGTTTTCCAGAAATGCCAGCAGGGAATGACAACCCCCTGAAAGGGCAGAGGCCCTCTCAAGGGATAAGGTTAGTCAGAAATCAGGATTTCTTTTCGTCAGCCGCTTTGTCGGTTGGATTGGCGATCAGGCCCTTGAGCTCTTCGCTCATCGGGAACATCAGGTTCAGGCCTTTTGGCGGGATTGGCTGCATGAACCATTTTTCGTAGATCTTGTTGATCTCGCCGGACTTGTAGGTCGCGATGATGGCGTCGTCGACAGCTTTCTTGAACGGTGCGTCGCCCTTGCGAACCATGCAGCCGTAAATCTCATTGGACTGCGCAGTCCCGGTCACGGCCCAGTCAGTCGGCTTCTTGGCCTTGGCCATTTCACCGGCCAGCAAGGCGTCGTCCATCATGAAAGCCACGGCACGGCCGGTTTCCAGCATCTGGAAGGACTCGCCATGGTCTTTGGCGGAGATCACGTTCATGCCCATCTGCTTGTCGGCGTTCATCGACTTGAGGATGCGCTCGGACGTGGTGCCCGCGGTGGTCACGACGTTCTTGCCTTTGAGGTCGGCAAAGTCTTTGTACGGGGAATCTTTCTTGGACAGCAGCTTGGTGCCGATTTCGAAGATGCCGACGGAGAAGTCAACTTGCTGCTGACGTTCGACGTTGTTGGTGGTGGAGCCGCACTCGACGTCCACGGTGCCGTTCTGCACCAGCGGGATACGGGTTTGCGAGGTCACCAGGTTGTATTTGACCTGGAGGTTGGGCATGTCCAGGTCTTTCTTGATGGCTTCGACGATTTTCAGTTGGATATCGTGGGAGTAGCCAACCGGTTTGCCGGAAGCGTCCGCGATGTAGGAAAACGGAATGGAAGCGTCACGATGCCCGAGGGTGATGGTGCCGGACTCTTTGATCTTCTTCAGTGTGCCGGTGAGTTCGGCGGCGAAAACTGGAGTGCTAATCAGAGCGGCAGCAATGGCTGCGCCCAGGATATGGGGAACGATGCGCATCAAATTTTCCTCGACATTGTTTTTATATGGAGCCAGTTCATCGGCCTATTGGTGCTTCGAATGCCTGACGGCTCCTGAAGTGTTGGCACAACAGGCATTCGTTCAAGAGTGTAGAGCATGACTCGTGCCAGGCCAGGCGATATAGATCAACTTATTGATTTATAAGGGTATTAAATATTTGTGGCGTGTTTTTTCATGATCAGTAATCCGGTTAACCGAATCGACCGACAAGTCGCGTTCGGAAAACCGAATACAATCTTGGATTTTACTCAAACCCTGTGGGAGCGGGCTTGCTCGCGAAAGCGTTCTATCAGCCGACGGAGATGTTGAATGTTAGTCAGTCTTCGCGAGCAAGCCCGCTCCCACAGTTGATCAATGGTGTTCTCTAGAATGCAAAAAGCCCCTGAACCTTTCGATTCAGGGGCTTGGGTTCAACCGGATTCCCGATCAGGCCGCTTCGATCTTGCTGCGGTTCTGTTCGACCTTGTTCAGGTAATCCTTGAGCTTTTGCTGTTCCGCCGGGGTGGTGAACAGCCCGAGCTTGCTGCGGCGCCACAGAATGTCGTGGGCGGTGGTCGCCCACTCTTCGCTGCACAGGTAATCGACTTCGCGGGTGTAGAGACCGCCGCCGATGTGTTCGCCCAGATCACTGAGGCCTTCCACTCCTTCGAGCATGCGCCAGGTGCGGCTGCCGTAAGTAGTGGCCCAGCGTCGGGCGATTTCGGTGGGCACCCAGTCGAACTTGTCGCGGATCCGCGACCTCAAGGCCTGTGGAGTGGTCATGTCTTCACCGCCAGGCAGGGTGGCGCTGGCGGTCCAGCTTGGCTTGATGTGCGTGAAGTACGGAGCCAGTTGCGCCAGCGCCGACTCGGCCAATTTGCGGTAAGTCGTCAGTTTGCCGCCGAACACTGACAACAACGGCGCTTCTTCGCCACTGCCCGACAACGCCAATGTGTAATCGCGGGTGACGGCTGACGGGTTGTCGGATTCGTCGTTGCACAGCGGACGCACGCCGGAATAGCTGTGCAGGATGTCGTCGCGGCTGAGTTGCTTTTTGAAGTGAGCGTTGACCACTTTGAGCAGGTAATCGGTTTCGCTTTCAGTGATTGCAACGGCAGCCGGGTCGCCGGTGTACTCGCGGTCGGTGGTGCCGATCAGGGTGAAGTGGTTCAGGTAAGGAATGGTGAACACGATGCGCTGATCTTCGTTTTGCAGAATATGCGCGTGTTCGCCTTCATATAGTTTCGGCACGATCAGGTGGCTGCCCTGGATCAGACGGATGCCATAGGGCGATTCCATCTTCAGGTCGTCACGGATGAACTTGGCGACCCACGGGCCGGCTGCATTCACCAGCGCTTTGGCGCGGATCGAAAACAGGCTGCCATCGGCGCGTTCCAGATTCAGGTGCCACAGGCCCTTGGTGCGACGGGCACTGACGCAACGGGTTTGGGTATGGACGTGAGCGCCTTTCTCGCGGGCGGCCATGGCGTTCAGTACAACCAGGCGTGCGTCATCGACCCAGCAATCGGAGTATTCGAAGCCTTTGGTGATTTCGCTTTTCAGTGGGCTGTCCGGGCCGAACTTGAGGCTTTTCGAGCCTTCGAGTTTTTCCCGTTTGCCGAGGTGATCATAAAGGAACAGGCCGGCACGGATCATCCAGGCCGGACGCAGGTGCGGGCGGTGCGGCAGCACGAAACGCATCTGTTTGACGATGTGCGGCGCCTTGGTCAGCAGCACTTCACGCTCGGCGAGGGCTTCGCGTACCAGGCGAAATTCGTAATGTTCGAGGTAGCGCAGGCCGCCATGGATCAGCTTGCTGCTGGCGGACGAAGTGTGGCTGGCCAGGTCATCCTTTTCGCAAAGGAATACCGAAAGACCGCGACCGGCGGCATCCGCTGCGATCCCCACGCCATTGATCCCACCACCGATGACGGCGATATCGTAAACCTCGGCGAGAGGGGGCGTAGGCAAGGTAGAAGTGGGCATCGGCTGGCCTCGGGTTTTTTGAAATTATATATTTGAATTCGAACATTAATGTTCATTTGCGAAAATATTAGCCCATAAAGACGCCCACAGCCAGTCAACTTCGATTGAAAATACTGATCGAAGGGCGGTTAAAGGAAAATTTACGAACATTCGCGCACAGATCGTTCCCACGCTCTGCGTGGGAATGCATCAATAGACGCTCTGCGTCAGCGTTTGAGGCGGGACGCGGAGCGTCCCAGGCGGCATTCCCACGCAGAGCGTGGGAACGAGAGAGTCGCGAGGGGGTTAAACCACTTCCAACCGAATCTTGTGCTGGCTCAACAACTGCGCCAGGGCCGGCGAAGGCTGCTGGTCGGTGACCAGGCAATCGATCAGGCTGATCGGGCCCAGGCGAATCATGGCATTGCGCCCGAATTTGCTGGAGTCAGCCGCCAGAATCACCTGTCGGGCATTCGCGATAATCGCCTGGGACACCCGTACTTCCTGATAATCGAAGTCCAGCAAACTGCCGTCTTCATCAATACCGCTGATGCCGACCAGCGCGAAGTCGACCTTGAACTGGTTGATGAAGTCGACGCTGGCCTGACCGACCACGCCACCGTCACGCCGCACGTTGCCACCGGTCAGCAGTACGTCGAAATCGTCCTTGGCGCTGAGCATCGAGGCGACGTGCAGGTTGTTGGTGATGATCTTCAGGTGGTTGTGGTTGAGCAGCGCCCGGGCGATGGATTCGGTGGTGGTACCGATATTGATGAACAACGAGGCGTGATCGGGAATCTGAGCGGCAATGGCTTCGCCGATACGCTGCTTTTCATCGCGCATCTGATCGGCGCGCATGGCGTAGGCGGTGTTTTCGACGCTGGAATCATAGGCTGCGCCGCCGTGGTAGCGACGCAGCAGATTGACTTCCGCCAGTTGATTGATATCGCGGCGGATGGTTTGCGGTGTAACGACGAACAGCTGAGCCATTTCCTCGATACTGACATAGCCGCGTTCGCGGACCAGTTCGAGGATTTGCTGCTGACGGGGAGGCAGATTCATGGGGCTTCCTTTGGGCTGCCGTGCAAAATTTGCCCATGATGCCGCAGGAATCTGCTCCCTACCAGTTAGAACCCCATCCTTGGCTTATTCAGCGCCTTCGTGCGGTTCCCAATCACGGGTGCGGCTGACGGCTTTTTTCCAGCCGGCGTAGAGTTTTTCCTTCGCGGTTTCGTCCAGCGTCGGTTCGAACTCGCGCTCGATCACTGCCTTGCCGCGCAACTCGTCCAGGCTGCCCCAGAAGCCGCAAGCCAAGCCAGCCAGATAAGCCGCGCCCAACGCTGTGGTTTCGCGCATTTGCGGACGCTCGACCTGAGTGCCGAGGATGTCGGCCTGGAACTGCATCAGGAAGTTGTTCGCAACTGCGCCGCCGTCCACGCGCAGGGACTTGAGGCGTTCGCCGGAATCCTGCTGCATGGCGTCCAGAACGTCGCGGGTCTGGTAGGCAATCGACTCCAGCGCGGCGCGAATGATGTGATCCACGCGTACGCCGCGAGTCAGGCCGAACAGCGCGCCACGGGCATACGGGTCCCAGTACGGAGCGCCCAGACCGGTGAAGGCCGGCACCAGGTACACACCGTTACTGTCCTTGACCTTGTTGGCGAAGTATTCGGTGTCGTGGGCGTCGTTGATGATTTTCAACTCGTCACGCAGCCACTGCACGGTGGAGCCACCGTTGAATACCGCGCCTTCCAGGGCGTAGGCCACTTCGCCACGCGGGCCGCAAGCAATGGT
Source organism: Pseudomonas sp. JV414 (assembly GCF_032424305.1). Lineage (NCBI taxonomy): Bacteria > Pseudomonadati > Pseudomonadota > Gammaproteobacteria > Pseudomonadales > Pseudomonadaceae > Pseudomonas > Pseudomonas sp. JV414. Next base: position 243,606 of record NZ_VYKC01000020.1, read on the forward strand.
GGTGAGCATGCCGTGTTTGGATTTCACCGCTTTGTCGCCGGTGTTCATCAGCAGGAAGCAACCGGTGCCGTAGGTGTTTTTCGCCTGGCCTGGCTCGACGCACATTTGACCGAAAAGGGCCGCCTGCTGGTCGCCGGCGATCCCGCCAATGGCGATGCCACTTTTGGTGTGGCCGTAGATTTCGGATGAGGACTTAACTTCCGGCAGCATCTCGCGCGGGATGTCGAGGACTTCCAGCATCTTCGCGTCCCACTCCAGCGTGTGGATGTTGAAGAGCATGGTGCGCGAGGCGTTGGTGTAGTCGGTGACGTGCACCTTGCCACCGGTAAATTTCCAGATCAGCCAGCTGTCGATGGTGCCGAACAGCAGTTCACCCTTGCGCGCACGCTCACGGCTGCCTTCGACGTTGTCGAGGATCCACTTGAGCTTGGTGCCGGAGAAGTACGGGTCGGTAACCAGGCCGGTGGTGTCGCTGATGTATTGCTCGTGACCATCGCGCTTGAGCTGCTGGCAGATTTCGGTGCTGCGGCGGCACTGCCAGACGATCGCGTTGTAGATCGGGCGGCCGGTGGTCTTGTCCCAGACCACGGTGGTTTCGCGCTGGTTGGTGATGCCGATGGCCGCGACCTGGTCGTGATGCAGGCCGGCTTGCGCCAGGGCCTCGACCATCACGGCGCTTTGGGTGGCGAAGATTTCCATCGGGTCATGCTCGACCCAACCGGCTTGCGGGTAATGCTGTGCGAATTCGCGCTGGGCGGTGCAGACCACGTTCGCGTCACGGTCGAAAATGATCGCGCGGGAGCTGGTCGTACCCTGATCGAGGGCAATGATGTAGTTCTTATTCTGAATGTCGGTCATGTCGATTGCCTTGGACGAAAATTAGGAAGTGAGGTCAGGCGCGGGACCACATGGGCAGGATCGCGCGCCAACGGTTTCAAGACGTTCTTGGTTTGCCGTCAATGGCCGGTGCTGCATCCTTTGTAGCAGGTATGGCGCTGGGCAGATGACGGGCAATCAGCCCGCGATAAGCTGCAGCACCGAGGCAGGCACCGACAATCGGTGCAAAAATCGGGATCAGGAAGTACGGGATATCGCGCCCGCCAGTGAAGGAAATTTCACCCCAGCCGGCGAAAAAAGTCATTAGTTTAGGGCCGAAGTCACGGGCCGGGTTCATCGCGAAACCGGTCAGCGGGCCCATCGAGCTGCCAATCACGGCAATCAGCAGGCCGATCAGCAGCGGCGCCAGCGGCCCTTTGGGCAGGCCATTGTTGTCGTCGGTCAACGACATGATCACGCCCATCAGGATGGCGGTGATGATCACTTCAACCAAAAAGGCCTGGGCTGTGGTCAGGGCAGGGTTTGGGAAAGTGGAGAACACCGAAGCCAATTCAAGACTGGTCTGGGTGCCACGAACCATTTGGTGAGTTTGTTCGAAATCGAAGAAAAGATTGCTGTACAGCGTGTAAACCAACAAGGCCCCGCAGAAGGCGCCGGCCACCTGGGAGAAGATATAGAAAGGCAGTTTGCGCTTTTCGAAGTCAGCGAAAATGCTTAGCGCGATACTCACGGCAGGATTGAGATGTGCGCCGGAAACGCCAGCGGTGAGGTAGATCGCCATGCTGACGCCAACCCCCCAGATGATGCTGATTTCCCACAACCCGAAGCTGGCACCCGCAACCTTGAGCGCGGCAACGCAACCGGTACCGAAAAAGATTAGCAGTGCAGTACCCAGAAACTCGGCCATGCATTGGCTCGAGAGCGACGGTTGTTGTAAAGCAGTTGTCATTGAAAACCTCGTTTTTGTTGTTGTCTGGCGCTTTTTCATCAAGGTCAAAGCGCGATTTTCACCGAGGCAGGATCCCCATCCTGTGCTCGGCTTACTGCTGGGTGCTGCGGTGAGACATTCGTACAGTATTCAGATTCGAAAAAATATAGACAAGAAACGCTGCTGTCAAAGGTCGAAAGTGAACTGTCGGTCACATTTCAACTATTAGTCACGTGAATGACCGCATCGTTCATCGGGCAGGCCAACCATGGACGAACGGCACAGAAGCCCGGCCAAGCTATTGAAATGGCGTTGTAATAGAGCCTTTTATCGATCAATGACCTAGAATCCTGCGCAGTATTTTTCTTCTGCCGCCAAGCTTGGAGCTGCCATGACCCCCGCATTGGATTTGTTGAAAAAAGTTCGTGCCGAACATCGCGTGCACAGTTACGAACATGATCCGAAGGCAGCGTCCTATGGTCTGGAGGCCGCGGAAAAACTGGGGTTGGACCCGGCTCAGGTGTTCAAGACATTGCTGGCGGCCAGCGAAAAGGGGGAATTGTTGGTGGCGGTGGTGCCGGTCGTCGGCAGTCTGGACTTGAAGGCGCTGGCGCAGGCCGCTGGCGTAAAAAAAGTCGAAATGGCCGACCCCGCGGCTGCACAGCGTTCGACGGGGTATTTGTTGGGCGGCATCAGCCCGCTCGGGCAGAAGAAGCGCCTGCGTACCTTTATTGATCATTCGGCTCAGCCTTTTTCCAGCATCTTCGTCAGCGCCGGACGGCGAGGTCTGGAAGTTGAGCTGGCGCCCGCCGTGTTGGCTGAACACACCCAGGCGAAGTTCGCCGATATCGGTCGCGCCTGAACAGAAGGCCTCGGGCGTTCAGCTCGGCGCTGTATGGTGGAAATTGATTGGTTCTGTCACTGGTGAATGGCTCTTCGTGGCTTCATGCTCGTTGACCTGAAAAAGGGAGAAGTGCCATGCAGCTAGAGTTTCATCAGGTTGATGCGTTCAGCGATCGGCCGTTCAGTGGCAACCCGGCGATGGTGTACCGGCTCGATGCCTGGCTCGACGATGAGTTGATGCAAAAAATCGCCGCCGAACACAACCTCGCCGAAACCGCATTTCTGGTACGTGAGGGTGCCGTCTGGCACATCCGCTGGTTTACCCCGACCACCGAAGTCCCGTTATGCGGCCATGCAACCCTGGCCAGCGCCTATGTTCTGTTTGAAATCTATAAGGAACCGGTCGAGCGGCTGGACTTTATCTGCAAGTCCGGCCCACTGAGTGTCAGCCGCGAGGGCAAGCGCTTGTGGCTGGATTTCCCGGCCATCGTGCCGGCAGACGTGGGCGTGACCCTGGATGTCGAGCGCGCCTTGGGTGTGAAAGCAGTCGATGTGTTGGGTTCGAAAGAACTGTTCGTGGTGCTGGAGTCCGAGCAAGCGGTGCTCGATTGTCAGCCGGACATGGTTGCGCTGGCCAAACTTCCGTGGCCGGGTGCCATTGTGACGGCCAAGGGCAACACGCATGATTTTGTATCGCGGTACTTTGCGCCAGCAATTGGCATCAACGAAGACCCGGTGACCGGGTCAACCCATTGCAGCCTGATTCCGTACTGGTCGCAACGCTTGAGCAAGTCGAGTCTGACGGCTTATCAGTGTTCGGCGCGGGGCGGGGAGTTGTTTTGCCAGTTGGAAGGGGATCGGGTGAGTATTGGCGGCAATGCGACGTTGTTTGCGAGTGGCAAGCTGATGTTGGGTTGAGCTGAAAAGATCGCAGCCTTCGGCAGCTCCTACAGGAGTACACATTCCATTGTAGGAGCTGCCGAAGGCTGCGATCTTTTAGCGATGGTTCAGCTGGCGGAGCTATACCGCCGAACACCGGATTCGATCACCGGAATCTGCGCCGCCGTGCTGCCGTTCGCCTGGAATAACACCAGGTGTTCAGCCGCCACCCGAATACCTACTTCAGCGCCGACCAGATGATCGGCATGGCTCGGGAAAATCGACTCCAGCTGCGCGCCGGTAGGCAACTGCAAGCGGTACAAGGTTGATGCCCCCTGGAAGCTCTTGCCGACAATCTGTGTCCTCAGTGGGCTGTCCGGCGCATAGACGATATCGTCCGGGCGCAGCAACACGTCCACGGCACAACCGATTGGCCAAGTGTAGGCGCGGTTGCCGCGCAACTCACCCAGCTCGGTCTGCACCGACTCCGGGCTGCTCAGCTGACCGCGAATGAAGTAACCCTGGCCAATGAAACTGGCCACGAATGGCGTCAGTGGTTCGTGATAGAGGTTGTAGGGCGTATCCCACTGCTCCAGGCGACCTTCCTTGAAAACGCCCACGTGGTCGCTGACCGCGAAGGCTTCTTCCTGATCGTGGGTCACCAGGATCGCACTGGTGCCGCGAGCCTTGAGAATATCGCGTACCTCATGACTGAGCTTGCGTCGCAATTCGCCGTCGAGGTTGGAGAACGGTTCGTCGAGCAACAGCAACTGCGGTTCCGGCGCCAGGGCGCGGGCGAGGGCGACGCGTTGCTGCTGGCCGCCGGATAGCTCATGAGGGAAGCGCTTGCCGAGGTTTTTCAGGTTGACCAGTTCGAGCAGCTCTTCGGTGATGCGATCCTTTTGCGGGTGCTTGCGGATCCCGAAAGCGATGTTCTCGGCCACGCTCAGATGCGGAAACAGTGCGTAATCCTGGAACACCATGCCGATCCGGCGCTTCTCCGGGGCGAGGGTGAAGCCGGCGCTGGAGATGGTCTCGCCTGCCAGCTGGATTTCACCTTCGTGCACCGGTTCAAAACCGGCAATCGCCCGCAGGGTGGTGGTTTTGCCGCAGCCCGAAGACCCCAGCAGGCAACCGATATCGCCGGCATTCAAATGCAGGTTGAGGTTCTGCACAACCCGCTGGTTTTGATAACCGCAGGCCAGGTTGCGCAGGTTCAGCAGTAAGGTCTGGCTCATGCGTGGTGATACGAAGGCGGGACAAGAAATTCGAGCAGGGCCTTTTGTGCGTGAAGACGGTTTTCGGCTTGATCCCAGGCTACCGAGCGCGAGTCGTCGAGCAGGTCAAGGCTGATTTCTTCGCCACGGTGGGCCGGCAGGCAGTGCATGAACAGCACGTCCGGCGCGGCCAGGTCGAGCAGGGCACGGTTGACCTGGAACGGTGCGAACAACTTCAGACGCTTGGCGGTTTCCTCTTCCTGGCCCATGGAGGTCCAGACGTCGGTGCTCACCAAGTGTGCGCCGCGCACGGCTTCCTGTGGATCGCGGACGATGGTCACCCGATCGCCGGCTTTAGTCACGAACTCTGGGTTGGGTTCGTAACCTTCCGGGCAGGCGATGCGCAACTGGAAGTCGAACTGGATCGCCGCTTCTATATAGCTGTTGCACATGTTGTTGCCATCGCCGATCCAGGCCACGGTCTTGCCTTGAATCGAACCGCGGTGCTCAAGGAAGGTTTGCATGTCGGCCAGCAACTGGCACGGGTGCAGGTCATCGGACAGGCCATTGATCACCGGCACGCGGGAGTTGGCGGCGAATTCGGTCAGGGTGCTGTGGGCAAAGGTACGGATCATCACCGCATCGAGCATGCTCGACATGACGATGGCGCAGTCGCCGATCGGCTCGCCGCGACCCAGTTGCGTATCGCGTGGCGACAGGAAGATCGCCTGGCCACCGAGCTGGATCATGCCGGCTTCGAACGAGATACGGGTGCGGGTCGAGGACTTCTCGAAAATCATCCCCAGGACGCGGTTCTTCAAAGGCTCGAACAGTACGCCGCGGTTACGCAGGTCCTTGAGCTCAACGCCTCGACGGATCACGCTGACCAGCTCTTCGGGCGTGCAATCCATCAGGGAGAGAAAGTGCCTTGCGCTCATCATTGACTACCTTTTTGCAACAGACCGCAGATACTCAAAGCCTTGTTTAACTGAAAAACGGGCGAGACCTGCGGCGTAAGCCGCACGGGGCGACGAAATAGGGGGAGGCGCGATATTGACATTAAATGTCGCGTTTTTCCAATAGGCTACGGTGTTTGGGGATTTCAGAGGGGCTACGAGGTGACCGCAGTAGCGCTTTTGAAGCCTGTTTCCTGACAGCAGCTAACCATTTGTACACCGGGCTCGCCGGGCTTGGCAATCAAACAGGGCGCGGGCGACACGCTGGCGGTCGGTTTTTGACCTGTCATTCGGGTCTTTGGCGGGCAATGTGTCTTGTCCGAAACATTTGCTAAAGCAAAGTGCTGGGTTATAACTAGAGCACGAGTGACGCAGGAAGCCTCAGGAATGGAATCGAAAGAACAACTGTTAATGGAGCTACTCGGCCTTACGGCCCGCTCCCTGACTCACCTCACCGCTTCCATGACCTCGATGTCTTTCGAGCTGATGCGTAGTGAAGACGAAGTCACGAAGGTGGCCGGCCGGCGCATGATCGACCGCATGGCCACCATCAGCGCCGGGCTCGACGAGCATTGGCGACTGATCGGCGAGCTCACCGGAGTGCATGTCGCCCACGAGCAGATCGAAACCATCGAGGAGATCCAGTTGCAGGCGCCGCCGAGTCTGCCGCCGAACTGATCCCTTGCTGTCATCGGCTGGCCTGATAGTCGCCGATTCACAAGACGAACGTCGCTGGCAAAGGGGCGAGTCGCGCGCCATAGTTTTGTTCCCGCGGCCGATATTGCCCGCCCAGAACAAAACAGAGACTGGCCATGACCAAGACTCTCCACCACCGTGCGTGCCACCTGTGTGAAGCCATCTGCGGCCTGACCATCGAAACCACCGACGTCGAAGGCAGCGGCGTACAGATCACCTCGATCAAGGGTGACCCCCAAGACACCTTCAGCCGCGGGCATATCTGCCCCAAAGCGGTTGCCCTGCAAGACATCCAGAACGATCCGGATCGCCTGCGTCAGCCGATGCTGCGGGTAGGCAGCGAATGGCAGCCTATCGAGTGGGAAGATGCCTTCAGTCTTGTGGCCGAACGCCTGGCGGCGATTCAGGAGCGTCACGGGCAGAACGCGGTGGCGGTCTATCAGGGCAACCCCAGCGTGCACAACTACGGGTTGATGACCCACAGCAATTACTTCCTTGGCCTGCTGAAAACCCGCAACCGGTTTTCCGCGACGTCGGTCGATCAATTGCCCCATCACCTGACCAGTCACTTGATGTACGGCCACGGCTTGCTGTTGCCGATTTCGGACATCGATCACACCGATTTCATGCTGATCCTGGGCGGCAATCCATTGGCCTCCAACGGCAGCATCATGACCGTGCCGGATGTAGAGAAGCGCCTCAAGGCGATTCAGGCCCGGGGCGGCAAAGTGGTGGTGGTCGACCCGCGTCGCAGCGAAACGGCGGCGATTGCCGATCAGCATCTGTTCGTGCGCCCCGGTGGCGATGCGGCGCTGTTGTTCGGGCTGCTCAATACCTTGTTCGCCGAAGGCTTGACCCGCGACAGTCATTTACCGGTCGACGGCCTGGATGAAGTGCGTGAGGCGATCGCAGGTTTCACCGCCGAGGCCATGAGCCCGCTGTGCGCAGTGCCTGCCGAGCAGATCCGTCAACTGGCACGGGACTTCGCGGCAGCGCCGACAGCGGTCTGCTACGGCCGCATGGGCGTTTCGACTCAGGCTTTCGGCACCCTGTGCCATTGGTTGGTGCAATTGATCAATCTGGTCACCGGCAACCTCGATCGGGTGGGCGGTGCGCTGTGCACCGAGCCTGCAGTGGATTTGGTGGCGTCGACCTCGGGCGGGCATTTCAACCGGTGGCAGAGCCGGACGTCCGGACGTCCGGAATACGCGGGAGAACTGCCGGTATCGGCGCTGGCCGAAGAGATGCTCACCGAAGGGGAAGGGCAGGTCCGCGCGCTGATCACCGTGGCGGGTAATCCGGTCCTGTCCACGCCTAATGGCCGGCAACTGGAGCAGGCGCTGGATGGATTGGAGTTCATGGTCAGTGTCGACCTGTACATCAATGAAACCACGCGTTACGCCGACCTGATCCTGCCGTCGACTTCTGCGCTGGAAAACGATCATTACGACACCACGTTCAACATGTTCGCGGTGCGCAACGTTACCCGCTTCAACCGGGCGATCCTCGCCAAGCCCGAAGGCGCGTTGCATGACTGGGAAATCTTCGTGGGACTGGCCAAAGCCTTTGCGACCAAGACCGGCAAGGAACTGAAACCGACCATCGCGCCAGCGCAGATGATCGACCGAGGGCTGCGGATGGGCCTGTATGGCGACGCTTCGGAACACAAGTTGTCGCTGGCGACCTTGTTCGACCATCCTCACGGTATCGATCTGGGCGCGCTTAAACCCAACCTGACGCCACGCCTGAAAACGGCCAATCAGCGAGTCCAGGCAGCGCCTGTCGAGATCCTCGCCGACCTGGCGCGCTTCGCGGCACTGCAAGCACCGGCCGCCGATGAGCTGCTGATGATCGGCCGCCGTCATGTGCGCAGTAACAACTCATGGATGCACAACTATCACCGTCTGGTGAAGGGCAAACCGCGCCATCAACTGCTGATGAACCCGGACGATTTGGCCAGCCGCGGGCTCAGCGATGGGCAGCGGGTGCGCGTCAGTTCGCGGGTCGGCGTGATCGAGGTTGAAGTGGTCGCCAGCCTGGATATGATGAAAGGTGTGGTCAGCCTTCCTCACGGTTGGGGTCATGCGCGACCGGGGGTGCAGATGACGATTGCCAGCAGTCAACCTGGCTCCAGCGCCAATGACCTGACTGACGAATGTCAGCTCGATGAGTTGTCGGGCAATGCGGCGTTGAACGGAGTGCCGGTCACCGTGGCGGCGGCATGAACATGACTGTCGGGGAGGCCGAGCATGGCGCTCGGGTTTCCGTTACAATGCGCCACCGTGCCGACCACTGAGTCGGAAAGTTCAGCCGAGGTGCTCCATGGATATCATCGAAACGATTAAAGAGCAGATTGCCAACAACACCATTCTGCTTTACATGAAAGGCTCGCCGAATGCCCCACAGTGTGGCTTCTCCGCGAAAGCCGCTCAGGCTGTAATGGCCTGTGGCGAAAAGTTTGCCTATGTGGACATCCTGCAGAACCCGGAAATCCGCGCCAACCTGCCAAAGTACGCCAACTGGCCAACCTTCCCGCAACTGTGGGTCGGTGGTGAGCTGGTCGGCGGTAGCGACATCATGACTGAAATGGCTGCTGACGGTTCGTTGCAAGCGACGATCAAAGCCGCTGTTGAAGCTGCTGCTGCCAACAAGACCGACGCCTGAGACGATTGGCTCCCCTGTAGGAGCTGTCGAGTGAAACGAGGCTGCGATCTTTTGATCTTCAGTAACTAAAAAGCCCCGCCCCTCTATCGAGGGGCGGGGCTTTTTATTGCGCTTAATAAGTTATTGCAATGTCGTCGCTGCCATCGCCAAGATCGCAGCCTCGTTTCACTCGACAGCTCCTACTCGCCCATCTGCGACTGCAGATAGTTCTCAAGACCTACTTTATCGATCAGGCCCAGTTGGGTTTCCAGCCAGTCGATATGTTCTTCTTCGGATTCAAGAATGTCTTCGAGCAGTTCGCGGCTACCGAAGTCGCCGACAGTTTCGCAGTGAGCGATAGCGACTTTCAGATCGGCATGGCCGTCGCGCTCGATCTTCAAGTCACACTCAAGCATTTCCTTGGTGTGTTCGCCGATGTGCAGCTTGCCCAGGTCCTGGACGTTCGGCAGACCTTCAAGGAACAGGATGCGCTTGATCAGCTTGTCCGCGTGCTTCATCTCGTCGATGGATTCGTGGTACTCGTGCTTGCCGAGCTTGTTCAGACCCCAATCTTCATACATGCGTGCATGCAAAAAGTATTGGTTGATCGCGACCAGTTCATTGGCGAGGATCTTGTTGAGATGCTGGATGACTGTAACGTCGCCTTTCATGATGGGGTCCTGCCCTGAGTAGCTGTCTATAAGGCAGAGTTTGAGCCGCGTATTTAAGAGTGTCAAACCTAAGTTATTGAAACTTAAATGAAAATTAATCGGAATAAGAGTGTTTTTGTTCCGCGTCTAGCGCCTAAGCGATTGATTTCCAGACATAAAAAAACCGGACATCAAGTCCGGTTTTTTGAAATACGGTAGTTATGCGGCTGTAAATTCTACGGGGTAGGGGATCGCGGCCTGAGCCGTTTGCAGTTTGCCCAGGGTTTCGCGCACCACTTCCTTGGCAAGGCAGGCGCATTTACCGCATTGGCTGGCTACGCCAGTAGCCTGACGGACTTCCTTATAGCTGCAGCAACCTTCATAGATTGCATCGCGGATTTGACCGTCGGTGACGCCAGTGCAGAGGCAGACATACATAAGTGAGAACCGTCGCTGGTTGTGACTCAATTGCGATGGATCTTAATGTTAACGAGAATGATTGTCAAAGTGGTTTCTGAAAGCTTTTCGTCATAAAGGCGTGTGACTGACGAACGGCCTCTTTTCACACTTGTCATGAAGAAAATATAGCAGCGGCCTTTTTACCTTCCAGAAAAAACCGTTGAGGACAGGCCAAAAACGCGGTGTATGATGGTCGGCCTTTTGCGAAGGGGGTTCGTGTCACAGGGCTGTCGCCTGAGGGTGGCAGGCTGGTACGAACCCTGTTCTTCAAACGTTATTACACCAGGAGATATCCAATGAGCGTACTCGTAGGCAAACAAGCCCCTGACTTCACCGTACCGGCCGTACTCGGCAATGGCGAAATCGTAGACAGCTTCACCCTGTCCTCGGCCATCAAAGGCAAATACGGCCTGGTGTTCTTCTACCCACTGGACTTCACCTTCGTTTGCCCGTCCGAGCTGATCGCTCTGGACAACCGCATGGGTGACTTCGCCGAACGCAATGTTGAAGTGGTCGCGGTGTCGATCGACTCGCACTTCACCCACAACGCATGGCGCAACACCCCGGTGAACAATGGCGGCATCGGCCAGGTTCGTTACACCATGGCTGCCGACATCAAGCAGGAAATCATGAAGGCCTACGACGTTCAGTCCGCTGACGGCGTGGCTTTCCGTGGTGCGTTCCTGATCGACGACAAAGGCGTTGTCCGCTCGCAGATCATTAACGACCTGCCGCTGGGCCGTAACATGGAAGAGCTGATCCGTCTGGTCGACGCTCTGCAATTCCACGAAGCGCACGGCGAAGTTTGCCCTGCCAACTGGAAAAAAGGTGACAAAGGCATGACCGCTTCCACCGAAGGTGTTGCGGCTTACCTGACCGAGCACGCTGCTGCGCTGTAAGGCAGGCGTCAGGCAATAAAAAAACCGGCTGATAAGGCCGGTTTTTTTATGGGCGGGATAAACCCATGCTGTTCACCTGTGGCGAAGGAGCAAGCTCCCTTACCCCAAGTTAGTGACGGATCAGTCGTTGTAGTCTTCCCAGCCGCCCATTTGTTTCCAGCGATTGACGATGCCGCAGAACAGGTCAGCCGTCTTCTCGGTGTCGTAGCGGGCCGAGTGTGCCTCGCGACCGTCGAAGTCGATATCCGCTGCCTGGCAGGCCTTGGCCAATACGGTTTGACCGTAGGCCAGACCGGCGAGGGTCGCCGTGTCGAAGCTGGAGAACGGGTGAAACGGGTTGCGTTTCATGTCCAGGCGCGCGACAGCGGCGTTGAGGAAGCCCAGGTCGAAGCTGCTGTTGTGCCCGACCAGAATCGCCCGTTTGCAGCCGTTGGCCTTCAGAGCCTTGCGCACACCGCGGAAGATATCGGTCAGGGCCGCTTCTTCACTCACGGCCATGCGTAGCGGGTGATCAAGCTTGATCCCGGTGAATTCCAAAGCTGCCGCTTCGATGTTCGCGCCTTCGAAAGGCTCGACCCGGAAGAAGTAGGTGTGCTCAGGGTACACAAAGCCTTTTTCATCCATGCCGATCACGGTGGCGGCGATTTCCAGCAGGGCATCGGTGGCCGAGTTGAAGCCACCGGTTTCTACGTCGACAACGACCGGCAGGTAACCACGGAACCTGGCTGCCATTGGATGGCGGGAACCGCCTCCGCCGCCATTACCGTCCTGTTCGTCGTCGAAATGGTCTTCACTCACGCGTGTTCCTCCAGCAGGCGCCAGCGCAGTTTTTCACCGGCGCGCAGCGGGATTACGGTCAGCTCGCCAAACGGCAGGCTGGTTGGGGCGGTCCACTCATCGCGGACCAGGGTGATGCGATCGGTGTTCACCGGCAGGCCGTAGAAACGCGGGCCATTGAGGCTGGCGAAGGCTTCGAGCTTGTCCAGCGCGTTGCGCTGTTCGAAGGCTTCGGCATACATCTCGATCGCGGCATAAGCGGTGTAGCAACCGGCACAACCGCAAGCCGCTTCTTTGGCGTGCTGGGCATGGGGCGCCGAGTCGGTGCCGAGGAAGAACTTGTCGCTGCCGCTGGTGGCGGCGTCGAGCAGGGCTTCCTGGTGGGTATTGCGCTTGAGGATCGGCAGGCAATAGAAGTGCGGCCGAATCCCGCCCACCAGCATGTGGTTGCGGTTGTACAGCAGGTGGTGCGCGGTGATGGTTGCGCCGACATTGGCCGAAGCCTCATTGACGAACTGCACGGCGTCGGAGGTGGTGATGTGTTCGAACACCACTTTGAGGGTCGGGAAACGCTCGACCACCCGACGCATATGCTCATCGATGAAGATTTTTTCGCGATCGAAAACGTCGACATCGCCCCGGGTGACTTCACCATGAACCAACAAGGGCATCCCGACTTCGGCCATGGCCTCGAGTGCGGGGAAAATCTTGTCGATGCTGGTGACGCCAGAATCCGAATTGGTGGTCGCGCCGGCCGGATACAGCTTGGCGGCGTAAACGAAACCGCTGGCCTTGGCCTCACGAATTTCTTCGGGCTGGGTGCGGTCGGTCAGGTACAGAACCATCAGCGGTTCGAAACGGCTGCCGGCCGGACGCGCGGCAAGAATCCGCTGGCGATAGCCATTGGCTTCAGCCGCGTTGCGCACCGGCGGTACCAGGTTGGGCATGATGATGGCGCGACCAAAGGTGCGCGCGACATCCGCGACGGTATTGGTCAACACAGCACCATCGCGAAGATGAATATGCCAGTCGTCGGGACGCAGCAGGGTCAGGCGGTCGGACATGAGGGGATTCCAGGCGGGTCAAACTCAGGGGAATGCTACCGGAAAAGACTCTTGCAGGCACTCGCTATCAAGTTTTGCGGCAAGCTTCCGATATCCAACAGGTATGCCGTAAATATGTGTGTCGGTCTTTTTGTTGCAGAAGCCAGTGGAGCCTCCCGTGCGCCAGCGTTATTTAGCCTTGCTCAGTGTGTTTGCCAGCCTTCCCGCGATGGCGCTCACTTTCCAGACCCGTCTGGAGAGCATCGAGTGGACGGTCGAAGGTGACAAGTTCGAATGCCGCCTGACTCAACCCATCACCGATTTCGGTTCGGGGGAGTTCGTGCGTCGCGCCGGCGAGCAGGCGACATTTCGTCTGAAGGCCTACAACTCGATGATCGGTGGCGGTTCCGCGACCTTGTTGGCGGCCGCTGCGCCATGGCAGCCGGGGCGTGGCGACATCAACCTGGGCTCGGTACGAATCGGCAGTGGCAACGTGCTGTTCAACAGCTCGCAAGTTCAGGCCGGTCGCCTGATCAGCGGATTGGTGGACGGTCGCAGCCCGGTCGTTCGACATTCCTCGGGTGACGGTCGGGTATCTGAAGTCCGTCTGCTGCCGGTCAAATTCAGCAAGGCCTACAGTGACTACCAGGGTTGCGTGGCCAAGTTGCTGCCGCAGAATTTCGAGCAGGTGAAGCAATCCGAAATCGGCTTTCCAGGGGAGGGCATCGATCTCGATGCACAAGCCAAGGCCCATTTGCAGGTCATGCTGGAATTCATGAAAGCTGATCCGACGGTCAATCACATTGAACTCGACGGCCATTCCGACAACAGCGGCAACCGCCTGACCAACCGCGAACTGTCGCGACGCAGGGCGCTGGCCGTGATGGATTTCTTTAAGGCTAATGGTATCCAGGAATCGCAGATCACCCTGCGTTTTCATGGTGAGCGCTATCCGCTGGCGCCGAACAAAAACGCCGCCAATCGGGCGAAGAACCGTCGGGTTGCCGTACGCCTTGAACGGGTAGCGCCGACCGAGCAACCGGCGCCTCAAGCCACCGCTTCCGCGGGCAGCGCGAAGGCCTCCTGAACCTGCTGAAATCGTCGCTCGCTCGACATAATCTGTCGCTTCGTCGTCATAAGCTGTCGCGCCTCTGTAAATTATTCTGCATGAGCGGTAGACTTGACGGCTTTCCGTAGAACCCCGTGGAGTGATGGCATGGCGGACGTAAACAAGGTCGTTCTGGCGTATTCCGGCGGCCTGGACACTTCGGTGATCCTCAAGTGGCTGCAGGATACTTATAACTGTGAAGTAGTGACCTTCACCGCTGACCTGGGTCAGGGCGAAGAGGTCGAACCGGCCCGCGCCAAGGCTCAGGCCATGGGCGTAAAAGAAATCTACATCGACGATTTGCGCGAAGAATTCGTGCGCGATTTCGTGTTCCCGATGTTCCGCGCCAACACCGTTTACGAAGGCGAGTACCTGCTGGGTACTTCCATCGCTCGTCCGTTGATCGCCAAGCGCCTGATCGAAATCGCCAACGAAACCGGCGCTGACGCCATTTCCCACGGCGCGACCGGCAAGGGCAACGACCAGGTTCGTTTCGAACTGGGCGCCTACGCCTTGAAGCCAGGCGTGAAAGTGATCGCTCCTTGGCGCGAATGGGACCTGCTCTCCCGTGAAAAGCTGATGGATTATGCTGAAAAGCACAACATCCCGATCGAGCGTCACGGCAAGAAGAAATCCCCGTACTCGATGGACGCCAACCTGCTGCACATCTCCTATGAAGGCGGCGTGCTGGAAGACACCTGGACCGAGCACGAAGAAGACATGTGGAAATGGACCGTCTCCCCGGAGAAGGCTCCAGATAAAGCGCAATACCTGGAATTGACCTACCGCAACGGCGACATCGTCGCACTGGACGGCGTCGAAATGACCCCGGCCACCGTGCTGGCGACCCTGAACCGTATCGGTGGCGAACACGGTATCGGCCGTCTCGACATCGTCGAGAACCGTTACGTGGGCATGAAGTCCCGTGGCTGCTACGAAACCCCGGGCGGCACCATCATGCTGCGCGCTCACCGTGCGATCGAATCGATCACCCTGGACCGCGAAGTGGCTCACCTCAAAGACGAGCTGATGCCTAAATACGCCAGCCTGATCTACACCGGTTACTGGTGGAGCCCAGAGCGTCTGATGCTGCAACAGATGATTGACGCTTCCCAGGCCCACGTGAATGGCGTAGTGCGCCTGAAGCTGTACAAGGGCAACGTGATCGTCACTGGTCGCAAGTCCGACGAGTCGTTGTTCGACGCCAACATCGCGACCTTCGAGGAAGATGGCGGCGCCTACAACCAGGCCGATGCGGCGGGCTTCATCAAGCTCAACGCCTTGCGCATGCGTATCGCGGCAAACAAAGGCCGGAAGCTTTTCTGAGACCTTTGAGTCGGTAATGGATTTGTGGCCTTGCTGATGAGGCCACAAATCTGAAAGAGGGATAACCTGCCGTATATTGCGTTTTCAGCTTTTTTTCTTGTCTCTGCTAATACCTTTCTTCGCTTCTTTCCCCGATAGCTCTTCAAGAGCTGACTGCTGTGTGCCTGTAAAGATTTTGACCAATCATCGTCAGGCCGTGTGAATTCAAATTGTAAGCAATGCAGAACGTTGCGCCGTTGCGTTTCTTGGTGTGCTTTGAAAGCCGGAGCGCGCTTTCCTTCAGCAGCGTCTCCGACTCGGCACAGGTGAGAAATACGATCACCTGCGCAGGATTTTCCTGTGCTTGCTGTATTTTCTCCAGCAGGGCGCTGAAAGCCATTTTGTTGTTCATCCAGCGTGCATCAATGATATGCAGGTCTTTTAAGTGCTCGGGCAGGCGTACGTGGTGCTGGGTCGAGCTTTCAGGCGGTACCCTGGAAGGATCGTTTCCTGACCGGTTAACGTTGTCCATCGCTTTCATGAAGTGCTTCCCTTTCTCGAAATCGGAGGGCGCGTAAAGCGACCGATAGTTGAAGTTGAGTGTGACGAAGAAAAGAAAAAGCAAATAAAAGGGAAAGCTAATCAGAAACCAGACATAGAGTTCTCTCTCCTTGTTGTCGAGGAAGGGGAGGGATACAGCAGCCGATGTTTCAGACAGTGCTGCAAATATTGCAATGATTGTCATGGGGTTGGTGATTCTTTTTTTGAGTTTTATCATGTCTTCTGCTCATGAGATATTATTTCTTCTCGATTTGTTTAAGGGGGTGAATTTCAGGATGATAACTAATGAGTGATGTTTTTCTGTTGTTATGTTGGGCTCCTTTTTTTTGATAAGTGATGTAGGTCATTATAGTAACTGTATTGTTCTTGGTTCAGGTATGGCTGTTCATTTGTTTTAAAGTTATATGTGTTTATTCTGTTGGTGAAATGTTGCTGTATGTGAGCTTTCATAAGTCGTTCGAGCCGAGTTGTACAGGGGGGTGGAAAATGCTCGTTACTTTTAAGAGTAGCTCAATAGTCGCAGCCTGTCGGATGACTAGTATCAAACCCTGTTATTGTGTTTTTTTCGGTTGTACGTCGATACAAAAAACTGTCGAAGTGCTGAACAGCGTTCGGCTAGTAGCCTTCTCATGGCTCATGATATGCAATGATTTTTTGTAGGAATAATCCGTGTTGTTTGTAGGCCATGTCTCTCGCTGCGGGTGGCCGGGGGTGACGGCATGCCATGGGTGAAACGACTAGGCTATGGTGCGGGCTCTAAAAATTCGAACAGCGAAAATTGGACTTGCCCATGAATAAAGTGCTGATCGTGGATGATCACCCCGTCATTCGTCTTGCGGTACGTATGCTAATGGAACGTCATGGCTACGAAGTCATTGCAGAAACAGATAATGGTGTGGACGCATTACAACTTGCCCGTGAACTAATGCCAGATATTGTCATTCTGGATATTGGAATACCGAAACTGGATGGGTTGGAAGTCATCGCGCGTCTGACATCGACGGCGATGCCTCTTAAAGTACTGATATTGACGTCCCAGGCACCAGGGCACTTTTCCATGCGTTGCATGCAATCGGGTGCCGCCGGATATGTCTGTAAGCAACAGGATCTCACTGAGTTGCTCAGTGCAATAAAAGCCGTACTGTCAGGCTACAGCTATTTTCCTAATCAGGCTCTGCATACCGTGCGTTCCAGTCTTGGGAACGCCAGTGAAGCCGATATGGTGGATCGTTTGTCCGGGCGAGAGATGATGGTCCTGCAACAACTGGCCCGAGGAAAGACAAACAAGGAAATTGCCGATGGAATGTTCCTCAGCAATAAAACAGTCAGTACTTACAAGACTCGTCTTCTGTTAAAGCTCAATGCTCGCTCACTGGTCGACCTGATTGAATTGGCCCAGCGCAACGGCCTGGTATGAAGCTGCCTGCGTTTGACGAGGCGCGATGAACGGGCGTTATCAGGGGGCGGCACTTAGTAAAAAGCCTCCGTTTCGGGAGGCTTTTAAGTGTTACAAGTCAAAATCGTAATCGGCCAATTGCTTCTGCAGTCGGCGCTCCTCCAGCAGATTGTCGATGGTGCGGCGTTTGCTCAGGTTGGTCTTTGCCACTTCCACTACCGGCTCAGCATCATCGGCCTCAACGGGAGTGAAGTCGTCTTCTACGTCCAATTGCTCTTTGCCAGTACTCATAAGGTTAACTCCAGGCTAAGGCTGCCTTTGGCGCTCCTTATATCGACAATTTCCCGGCGGGTAAAAAAGATTTTTTCAATCGATCAATCAAAAAAACTAATAGCGCCTCAATCGTCCGAGGTCTTTTGCTTGTATTCGCACAAATCCTCGATCCGGCAGCTGCCACAACGGGGCTTGCGGGCCAGGCAGACGTAGCGCCCATGGAGAATCAGCCAATGATGGGCGTCGAGCAGATATTCCTTCGGCACGAATTTCATCAGTTTTTGCTCCACCTCCACCACATTTTTGCCCGGAGCAATGCCGGTGCGGTTACTGACCCGGAAAATGTGAGTGTCCACGGCCATGGTTAGCTGACGAAAGGCGGTATTGAGCACCACGTTGGCGGTCTTGCGACCAACGCCGGGCAATGCCTCCAGTGCCTCGCGGGTCTGCGGCACTTCACCTCCATGGCGCTCCACCAGCAAGCGACAGGTTTCGATCACATTTTTTGCTTTGCTGTTGAACAGGCCGATGGTCTTGATGTACTCCGACAGCCCTTCGACGCCCAAGGCATGGATCGCCGCTGGCGTGTTGGCCACCGGAAACAGCTTGGCGGTGGCCTTGTTCACGCCGACATCGGTTGACTGCGCCGAGAGAATCACGGCGATCAGCAATTCGAACGCCGAGGAATAGGCCAGTTCGGTCTTCGGTTCAGGATTGTCTTCGTGAAACCTGCGGAAAATTTCAAGACGTTTTGCGGCATTCATGGGCGATGCGTTTCCTCGAAGGCGGTCAATGTGGGGCAGCCGGGCGGCGGGTCCAGGCTTGATGTGCGGCGATCAACAGTCCCAGCAGAATAAACCCGCCAGGGGCCAACGTGGCCAGATGCAGGCCACCGTCGGCGATCAGCGTCCAGCCTTGCCAGTCCGGTTGCGTGGCACCGGCCATCCAGGACAAATGGCTAGCGAGTGTCCCGTTGCCGATGAACTCGCGCAGCAGGCCCAAGCCCACCATCAAGGCGCCGAACAGGCCACACAGACGCAGTCGATCACGCCGTGGGCTCTGGAAAAAACCGTTATGTTCCAGCACGACGCATTGCAAGGCGATCAATCCTGCGTAGAAACCCAGATGCTGGTGCCATTGGAGCGACCAGGCTTGTGTGGCAAGTTCCGCGCAACTGGTCAGCGTGGCAGTCAGCAGCAGGCATGCCAGCAAATGTGTTGCCGGAATCATTCGCGAGCGCAAGACGCTCATGCTCACACCATAAGCACTGAGCACCAGGGCGAACATCAGCCACAAGCCCAGGGCCGTTACCAATGAATCAGTGACGCCGATCAACGGCGTAAGCATCAGCGAGTTCTGCAGGGTCGATGACTTATTCATGGGAGCTGCTCCCGATCAGCGGTTGCCGGTGTTCGTCGAAGTAGCGCAACGCATCATGGGTGGCATTGATCACCGCTCTTGAGGTGATGGTCGCGCCCGCGATCTGATCGAACTGCCCTTGGTCCTTTCTCAAGGCCCAGCCATTGTCATCGGGGTCGATCAGAGACTTGCCGGTAAACACCTGAAGCCAGGCATTGGGCCAGTCGGCGAGCTTGCCGCCCAGCCCCGGGGTTTCCGATTGCTTGAGCGTTTTGACCCCCACTAACTTGCCGTGGGGGTCGATGGCGATCAGCAAGTCAATGGAGCCGGCGTAGCCCAGAGTCTGGCTGCGCAGCAACACGGCGCTCGGTTGGCCAGCCTTGGACGCCAGGTAGCCCCCCAACAGTGTGCTGTTGGCCAGGCGAGTGCTTTCGAGGCTGAGGGGGTGTTCCAGTGGCTGATTGTCGTAGCTGCCGGGCGGTAGCAGATCCAGTAACTGGCGGCTGTCGATCAGGCGTTGTTCGGCGGCAATGCGCGCGGCGCTGGTGTGCTGCACGAGGTAAGTCGCGCCCATCCCCAGGCCCGCCAGCACTATCAGAATCACAACGCTCGTCGCTCGGTTCATGGGGCAACTTGCTCCTGCCTGGGCGCGGCAAACCGCTCCAGCGCCGGTACACAAAGGTTCATCAGCAGAACCGCAAAAGCCACGCCGTCCGGATAACCGCCCCACGTCCGAATCAGGTAAGTCAGTAACCCCACGCCTACGCCGAACAGTAATCGGGCCGTGGGGCTTTTCGCGCCGGATATCGGTTCTGTCACGATGAAGAAGGCACCCAGCATGCTTGCGCCGGTGAGCAGATGAAACAGTGGCGAGCCATGAGAGTCGGAGCCCGTACCGTTCCAACACAACAGGCTGATGACGAACAGGCTGGCGAGCATGCCGACCGGCGCATGCCAGCTGAATACCCGCCGCTGCAGCAGAAACGCACCGCCCGCCAGAAACGCCAGGTTGACCCATTCCACGCCTCGGCCGCCAAAACGGCCGAATGCCGGATTGCCGGCGAACAGTTCTTCCATGGTCAGGCTTTTGTTGATTCGCAGACTGTCCAGCGCCGTGGCCTGAGCCCAGGCATCGGGAGCCTGGCCAAAGCTGAAGCCAAACACCTGTTGCAACCCACCGAACAAATCCATGCCATGGGACGCCGGCCAATGGGTCATTTGCTGGGGAAACATCACCAGGACCAGCGCGAAACCGAGCATCGCCGGATTGAACGGATTCTTGCCGACGCCGCCATACAAGTGCTTGCCGAAAAACAGTCCGAACGCCGCAGCACTGACTGTCAGCCACCACGGGCAATAAGGCGGCAAGGCCAGTGCCAACAGCGTCGCACTGACCAGCGCACTGCCATCGCTCAACGTCGGTTTTGCCGGTTGCTTGCGCAGCTGCAATACCGTCGCTTCCACGGCCAATGCAGTAGCCGCCGCCAGAATCAGGTTGATCAATACGCCCCAGCCATACAGCCAGAACAACATCAGCATCCCCGGCACGGTGGCCAGCAATACCAGCTTCATGGCTTGCTGAAGGCGTTCGTCCACCGATTCAAGGGGTGACATAGGCATCCACCTGACGCTCGGCTTCGCTGAGCGCATGTTGCAACGCTTCGATCTGTTCGGCCGGCGCTTCGCTTATTTGGGCTTTCTTGAGTTCGGCGCGGCGCATGGCCAATTGGATCTTCGCCCGTTTCAACTCGGCATCTTTTGCCGGGGCAGGTGGCGCGGAGACCGGCGGTGCGCTGATCTCCAGTTGCGCCAGCGCCTGTTCGGCGGCTTCGAACTGCTGTTGCAGCACGATCAGTTGCGATTGCTGTTCGAAGGTTGGCGGATGCCCGAAGGCCTTGAGCGATTTGTTCAACTGCGCCCGACTCATCGCCAGATCGACCTTGGCCTTTTTCAATGCTGCATCGGCATTGTCGGCCTTCTGTGCGCGGACGCGCTCCAGTGCAGCCTGAACCGGGTCGAGCGTTACTTCGCTGTGCTGCACGGCGCGTTGGGCGCGGGCTTGGCGTTCGGCGTGTTTCTGTTCCTCTTCGCGATGCAAACGGGCATTGCGCTGTTCGAAACGGCGTCGCGCGTGATTGCGCTTGGCGGCCCGGGCCTGTTGTTCCTCCAGGCTGAACGCCAGCCCGCCGACAATCGGCAGCACCGTGGCCAGCGGTAACGGATGCATCTCGATGCAATCCACCGGGCAGGGCGCCACGCAGAGGTCGCAACCGGTGCATTCGTCGACGATGACTGTGTGCATGAATTTCGCCGCGCCGACAATGGCGTCGACCGGGCAGGCCTGAATGCACTTGGTGCAGCCGATGCATTCGGCTTCGCGGATGTAAGCGATCTGCGCGGGTGCCGAACCGCGACTGACGTCCAGTTCCAGCACCGGCACTTTCAGCAGGTCGGCCAGGGCCGCGATGGTTTCGCTGCCGCCCGGTGGGCACTTGTTGATCGGCTCGCCGCTGGCGATGCCTTCGGCGTAGGGTTTGCATCCGGGGTGGCCACACTTGCCGCATTGGGTCTGCGGCAAGAGGGCGTCGATGCGTTGAATCAGACTCATGTTTTGATCAGCCCGCTGAATCCGAGAAAAACCACCGCGATCAATCCGGCGCCGATCAATTCGATCGGCAGGCCGCGAAAGGGCAGGGGGATATCGTTATCGAGTGTGCGCTGGCGCAAGTCGCTGAACAGACTCAGTACCAGCCAGAAACCCAGCCCGGCGCCAAGGCTCAGGGCTATGGCGTGGAAAATTCCCTTGTCGTCTTGAGCGTTGAGCAATGTCAGCCCAAGCACCCCGGCATTCCCCAGCAGCAGGGGCCAGAGACCATCGAATGAAAGCTTTGCCAATAACCGTGAAAGCAGCTTCAGCAGCGGGCCGATCAGCAGAACGCTCAGCGGCAAGAACACGAACAGACGCAGCGACGTCAGCCCCAAAGGCACCAGTAGCCAGTAATAGAGCGCATAGCCAAGCGTGCCGGTGATCAGCATCAGACAAGTTGTCGCGATGCCTAGCGCGTGGACCTGTGGCCGCTCGCTGCCCAGCACCGGATCGACGCCCAGCGGCCAGTGCAACACGAGGTTGTTGATCAGGGCAGCGCTGATAAGCGTAAGAAGCAGTTCGGTCATGATCTGTCTACCTGAAGGGTCCGTATCCACACATTGCTGATGGCTGTTGAATAACTCCGTAGGAGCTGCCGAAGGCTGCGATCTTTTGATCTTGAAAGAGCAAAGTCAAAAGATCGCAGCCTTCGGCAGCTCCTGCAAGGTGAGGCCGGACTTCAGAGATAGTATGGGCCAGACATGAAAATCCCACAGTCGCGCCGGGCACGACTGTGGGATCGGTTTACCGCAGACCTTTACTTGATGCGCTGACCCGGCTTGGCGCCGCTGTCGGGGCTCAGCAGGTAGATTTCTTCACCGCCAGGACCAGCGGCCATCACCATGCCTTCGGAGATCCCGAATTTCATTTTGCGGGGCTTGAGGTTGGCGATCATCATGGTCAGGCGACCATTGAGCTTGGACGGGTCCGGGTAAGCGCTCTTGATCCCGGAGAACACGTTGCGTTGCTCGTCACCGATGTCCAGGGTCAGGCGCAGCAGTTTGTCGGCGCCTTCCACGGCTTCGGCCTTGACGATCAGCGCCACGCGCAGGTCTACGGCGGCAAAGGCGTCGAACTCGATCTCTGGCGACAGCGGATCCTTGGCCAGTTCACCGTTGCCTGCAGGTGCAGTTTCGCCGGTGTCGGTTGCGCTGGCGGTCAGGTCTTCTTTCGAGGCGTCGGTCATGGCTTGTACTTTTACCGGGTCGATGCGGGTCATCAACGGCTTGAACTCGTTCAGCTGATGATTGCTGAGTAAGGTCGCGTGGTCGTTCCAGGTCAGCGGGGCGACGTTCAGGAATGCCTCGGCATCAGCGGCCAGCAGCGGCAGTACCGGTTTGAGGAAAATCACCAGCTGGCGGAACAGGTTGATGCCCAAGGCGCAAATGGCCTGGACTTCATCCTGCTTGCCTTCCTGTTTGTTCAGCGACCACGGCGCCTTGTCGGCGATCCAGGCGTTGGCGCGGTCGGCCAGGCCCATGATTTCGCGCATGGCACGGGCAAAGTCGCGAGCTTCATAGGCTTCGGCAATGCTTGGCGTGGCGGCCAGGAAGGCATCGGTCAGTTCCGGCGCGGCGTTGCCGGCTACCAACACACCGGCGTTGCCTTTATGGATGAAACCGGCGCAACGGCTGGCGATGTTGACGACTTTGCCGACCAGGTCGGAGTTGACCTTCTGCACGAAGTCTTCGAGGTTCAGGTCCAGGTCGTCGACGCCACGGCTGAGCTTGGCGGCGTAGTAGTAGCGCAGGTATTCCGGCGACAGGTGATCCAGGTAAGTCCGCGCCTTGACGAACGTGCCGCGGGACTTGGACATCTTCTGGCCGTTGACAGTCAGGTAGCCGTGCACGTTGATGCCGGTCGGTTTGCGGAAACCGGAACCTTCAAGCATGGCTGGCCAGAACAGGGCGTGGAAGTTGACGATGTCCTTGCCGATGAAATGGTACAGCTCGGCGGTGGAATCCTTGCCCCAGAACGCATCGAAGTCCAGTTCCGGACGGCGAGCGCAGAGGTTCTTGAAGCTGGCCATGTAGCCGATTGGCGCATCCAGCCACACGTAGAAATACTTGCCCGGCTCGTCGGGAATCTCAAAGCCGAAGTACGGCGCATCGCGGGAAATGTCCCACTGTTGCAGGCCGGCATCCAGCCATTCGGCGATCTTGTTGGCCACGGCCTCTTGCAACGTGCCGCTGCGGGTCCAGGTTTGCAGCATTTCCTGGAAGTCCGGCAGCTTGAAGAAGAAGTGCTGGGAATCCTTGAGCACCGGGGTGGCGCCGGAGATTGCCGACTTCGGATCTTTGAGGTCGGTCGGCGCGTAGGTTGCACCGCATTTTTCGCAGTTGTCGCCGTACTGGTCTTCGGTGCCGCATTTCGGGCAGGTGCCCTTGATGAAGCGGTCGGCCAGGAACATTTTCTTTTCCGGGTCGAAGTACTGAGTGATCGAGCGCGTGGCGATGTGCCCGGCGTCGCGCAGCTTCAGGTAGATCTGGCTCGACAGCTCACGGTTTTCTTCAGCGTGAGTGGAGTGGAAGTTGTCGAAGTCCACCAGGAACTCGGCAAAGTCGGCACTGTGTTCAGCCTGGACATTGGCGATCAGTTGTTCCGGGGTGATGCCTTCCTTTTCCGCGCGCAGCATGATGGCCGAACCGTGGGCGTCGTCGGCGCAGACATAAATGCATTGATTACCGCGATGCTTCTGGAAGCGCACCCACATATCGGTCTGGATGTATTCCAGCATATGGCCGAGGTGGATCGAACCATTGGCATAGGGCAGGGCGCTGGTGACGAGGATCTTGCGTGGCTCGGACATGGGGCTCGGCTACTTGATGAAACGGAGGTCGGCCACTATAAAGCGCTGGCGCATATTTTTCACCCCGTGAGGTTGTTTCCTCCGATGATCGAATGAGTGGTGCCGGCAAAAGATCGCAGCCTTCGGCAGCTCCTACAAAAGCGATGTCATACGCAGGCCCTGTAGGAGCTGCCGAAGGCTGCGATCTTTTGATGGCATCCCGCCGAACGATCAGAACAGGTACGATACCCGCCTGATTTTCCAGTCTTGCTATCGGAGTTGCCCATGAGCGCCGTCAATCGCGCAGCGGTGGAAGCCGTCCTTCGCCAATACACCGACCCTTACCTGAACCAGGACCCGGTCAGCGCCGGGTGCGTGCGCAGCATCGACATCCAGGGTGATCGCGTCAGCGTCCAGCTGGAGCTGGGTTACGCCGCCGGTCTGTTCAAGAGCGGCTGGGCGCAGTTGCTGCAACTGGCCATCGAAGGCCTGGAAGGCGTCGTCACCGCGCGCGTCGAGATCACCAGTGTGATCGCCGCGCACAAGGCCCAGGCACAGATTCCGGGGCTGGCCAACGTCAAGAACGTCGTGGCCGTGGCGTCCGGCAAGGGTGGCGTGGGCAAGTCCACCACCGCTGCCAACCTGGCCCTCGCGCTGGCCCGTGAAGGCGCCAAAGTCGGGATTCTCGACGCGGATATCTACGGTCCGAGCCAAGGCATCATGTTCGGTATCCCCGAAGGCACCCGACCAAAGGTCAAGGATCAGAAGTGGTTCATTCCGATTGAATCCCATGGCGTCGAAGTGATGTCCATGGCCTTTCTGACCGACGACAACACGCCGATGGTCTGGCGTGGTCCGATGGTGTCCGGCGCCCTGTTGCAACTGGTCACGCAAACGGCCTGGGGCGACCTGGATTACCTGGTCATCGACATGCCGCCAGGCACCGGTGATATCCAGCTGACCCTGGCGCAGAAAGTCCCGGTGGCCGGTGCGGTAATCGTGACCACCCCACAGGATCTGGCATTGCTGGACGCGCGCAAGGGCGTGGAGATGTTCCGCAAGGTCAACATCCCTGTGCTGGGCGTGGTGGAAAACATGGCCGTGCACATCTGCTCCAACTGCGGGCATGCCGAGCATCTGTTCGGTGAGGGGGGCGGTGTGAAGCTGGCCAACCAGTACGGTGTCGAACTGTTGGCTTCGTTGCCACTGTCGATGCTGATCCGCGAACAGGCCGATGGCGGCAAGCCAACGGTGATCGCCGAGCCGGACAGTCAGATTGCGATGGTTTACCAGGAACTGGCCCGCCATGTCGGCGCGCGGATTGTGTTGCAGGAAGCGGTAACGCCGGCGATGCCGAACATTACCGTCAGCGACGATTGATTCGCTGAAAAAGGATCGCAGCTCCTACATGAATAGGCTTACACCTGTAGGAGCTGTCGAGCGAAGCGAGGCTGCGATCTTTTGATCTTGCTCTAGATCCGCAACCCGCCATCCAATTCCAGAATCCGACCGGTGTAGTAGTCGTTTTCGAAAATGTAGGCCGCCGACTGGGCGATCTCTTCAGGTTTACCCATGCGCTTGAGCGGAATCCCCGAAGTCATTTTCTCCAGCGCTTCCGGCTTCATGCTCAGGGTCATCTCGGTCTCGATGAAACCCGGCGCAATGCCTGCCACGCGAATGCCGTAGCGTGCCAGTTCCTTGGCCCAGGTCACGGTCGCCGCAGCGACACCGGCCTTGGCGGCGGAGTAGTTGGTCTGGCCAACGTTGCCGGCGCGCGAAATCGACGAGATATTGATGATCGCGCCGCTGTTATTCAGCTCGACCATTTTTGCCGCGACTTCACGGGTGCACAGGAACACACCGGTCAGATTGACGTCGATGACTGCCTGCCATTGAGCCAGACTCATCTTGGTCATTTCGCCGTCCTTGACCTTCAACAGCAGGCCGTCGCGCAGAATGCCGGCGTTGTTGATCAAGCCATGGATCGCACCGAAATCGTCGGCCACCTGGGCGGCCATGTGGGTCACTTGCTCTTCATCGGCGACGTTGCACAGGTAGGCGCGGGCCTCGACACCCTTGGCTTTGCACGCCGCGACGGCGGCGTCGAGTTTTTCCTGATTCAGGTCCACCAGCGCCAGCTTCGCGCCTTTGCCTGCGAGATACTCGGCCATGGAACGACCTAAACCCTGGCAACCGCCGGTGATAATGATTACTTTGTCAGTGAGTTGCATTCGCATAGCCCCATAGCAGATCGGAGTGGTTTTCCTTCTAGAGGGCCTCTCGATCTGAGCCTGATATGGCCTGGCTGCACATGAGAACTGCCCCTATGGCGTGCTGGAACTTTACCCAGGCGCCTGTCCGTTTTTTTGACGGATTCTATATAAGGAGTCATAAATTGAGCGTTGTAGTGGCTAAGCATGCCCGAGAATTGCTTCTCAAGGAATACCGTGGAGTGCTCTCGACGCACTCCAAATCGATGCCCGGTTTTCCGTTTGGCTCCGTGGTTCCTTACTGTCTGGACGAGCAGGGCCGGCCGCTGATCCTTATCAGCCGCATCGCTCAGCACACTCACAATCTGCAGAAAGATCCAAAATGTTCGCTGCTGGTGGGTGAGCGTGAAGCCGAAGACGTACAAGCCGTTGGTCGCCTGACTTACCTCGCCGAGGCAGAAAAGCTTCAAGACCCCGCTGCTATCGAAGCGGCGGCCGAGCGTTACTACCGCTATTTCCCTGATTCGCAGAACTATCACAAGGCCCATGATTTCGATTTCTGGGTGCTCAACGAGGTACGTCACCGCTACATCGGTGGCTTCGGTGCGATCCACTGGATTGATCAGTTGACCCTCGCCAATCCGTTCGCCGGCAAGGCCGAAGTGAGCATGGTCGAGCACATGAATGCCGATCACGCCAAAGCCATTGCGCACTACGTCG
The DNA here is from genome assembly GCF_032424305.1 of Pseudomonas sp. JV414. Lineage (NCBI taxonomy): Bacteria > Pseudomonadati > Pseudomonadota > Gammaproteobacteria > Pseudomonadales > Pseudomonadaceae > Pseudomonas > Pseudomonas sp. JV414. The sequence goes on from NZ_VYKC01000020.1 coordinate 270,800, forward strand.
AGCTGGCGGGGCTGCCGAAAACCGCTCCGGCGCAATTGGCCGGCATCGACACCGAAGGCATGCACTTGCGCATCGGTCAGGGGCTCTACTGGCTGCCGTTTCAAACGCCCTGTAATACGCCGACACAAGTCCGGGAAGCCTTGGTTTTTCTGGCTCACGCCGAGCATTGGCCGAAAAATGAAGTGGCCGACGCTTGAATTCACGAAACGGCGACGTCATCTAGGGAAGACTGGCAAGGCATTCTTGCGTTGAGGAACCATTTGATGCGCCCTTTTTTATTGCTCTTTGTACTGTTCCCGGTGTTGGAGCTGTTCGTATTCGTCAAGGTCAGCGGGGCGATCGGGTTTTTCCCGGCCCTGCTGCTGATCATTCTCGGCTCGATGCTCGGCGTGTTCGTGCTGCGTATCGCCGGTCTGGCTACTGCGCTGCGCGCCCGTGAAAGCCTGAGCCGCGGCGAGCTGCCGGCTCAGACCATGCTCGAAGGACTGATGCTGGCCCTGGCGGGTGGTTTGTTGATCCTGCCGGGCTTCGTCACCGACGTGCTGGGTCTGATCATGTTGCTGCCGATCTCTCGTCGACTGCTGGCCAACAAAATGCGCCTGCGCGCCGAGGAACAAGCGATGCGTCAGCGTGCGTTCGCCGATGACCTTCAGCCACGGGGCGGTCCTGCTCCGCAGCAGCCACTGGGCCGTGAGCCCAATGTGATCGAAGGCGAGTTCGAACACCGCGACTCCAAGTAACACTTCCATCGATACGGCACCTTCGGGTGCCGTGTTCGTTTTCAGGGCGTAGAGGTAAAAATTTTTCGCTCCCCGCCCTTGAAATAAGCTTGTACGCCCTTATGTAACGGTCACCGCAAGGTTTCTGGCAATTGCGCCAGACAGACTTCCGCGGTTCGCTTGACGAACCGCACCCGGCTCCGCCGGATTTGTTAAACCCGCCGGGACTACACCGGCCGATGAAAACCACAATTAGGAGAGATCGACAATGAAGCTTCGTCCTCTGCATGACCGCGTCGTCGTCCGTCGCAGCGAAGAAGAAAAGAAAACCGCTGGCGGTATCGTCCTGCCAGGTTCGGCTGCTGAAAAGCCAAACCAGGGTGAAGTCCTCGCTGTAGGCCCAGGCAAAGCACTGGACAACGGTGAAGTGCGTGCGCTGGCCGTGAAAGTGGGTGACAAGGTTGTGTTCGGCCCTTACTCCGGCAGCAACACTGTGAAAGTTGACGGCGAAGACCTGCTGGTAATTGGCGAGAGCGAAATCCTCGCCGTTATCGAAGGCTGATTCCCCGCTCATTTTCCCGCTACTACAAAGTATTTAAGGAATATCGATCATGGCTGCTAAAGAAGTTAAATTCGGCGATTCCGCCCGCAAGAAAATGCTCGCCGGTGTCAACGTCCTGGCTGACGCAGTAAAAGCGACCCTGGGCCCTAAAGGCCGTAACGTGATCATCGAGAAGAGCTTCGGCGCTCCGACCATCACCAAGGACGGCGTGTCCGTTGCCAAAGAAATCGAGCTGAAAGATCGCTTCGAAAACATGGGCGCGCAGCTGGTCAAAGACGTTGCCTCCCGTGCCAACGATGACGCAGGCGACGGCACCACCACCGCTACCGTTCTGGCTCAATCGATCGTCAACGAAGGCCTGAAAGCCGTCGCTGCCGGCATGAACCCGATGGACCTGAAGCGCGGCATCGACAAAGCGACCATCGCTATCGTCAAAGAGCTGAAAGCCCTGTCCAAGCCTTGCGCTGACACCAAGGCCATCGCTCAGGTCGGCACCATCTCGGCCAACTCCGACAGCTCCATCGGCGACATCATTGCCGAAGCCATGGAAAAAGTCGGTAAAGAAGGCGTGATCACCGTTGAAGAAGGCTCGGGCCTGGAAAACGAACTGTCGGTTGTTGAAGGCATGCAGTTCGACCGTGGCTACCTGTCCCCGTACTTCGTCAACAAGCCAGAGACCATGACTGCCGAGCTGGACGGTCCGCTGATCCTGCTGGTCGACAAAAAGATCTCCAACATCCGCGAAATGTTGCCAGTACTGGAAGCCGTTGCCAAAGCCGGCCGTCCACTGCTGATCGTTGCCGAAGACGTTGAAGGCGAAGCCCTGGCGACTCTGGTTGTGAACAACATGCGTGGCATCGTTAAAGTCGCAGCCGTCAAGGCTCCAGGCTTCGGCGACCGTCGCAAGGCAATGCTGCAGGACATCGCTGTTCTGACTGGCGGTACCGTTATCTCCGAAGAGATCGGTCTGAGCCTGGAAAGCACTACCCTGGAACACCTGGGTAATGCCAAGCGCGTGATCCTGTCCAAAGAAAACACCACCGTGATCGACGGTGCCGGCGTTGAGGCTGATATCCAGGCTCGCGTTCTGCAGATCCGTCAGCAAGTGGCTGATACTTCGTCCGACTACGACCGTGAAAAACTGCAAGAGCGTCTGGCCAAACTGTCCGGCGGCGTTGCAGTGATCAAGGTTGGCGCTGGTTCCGAAGTTGAAATGAAAGAGAAGAAAGCCCGCGTTGAAGACGCCCTGCACGCTACCCGTGCAGCCGTTGAAGAAGGCGTGGTACCTGGCGGCGGCGTGGCACTGGTTCGCGCCCTGCAGGCTATCTCCGAGCTGAAAGGCGACAACGATGACCAGAACGTTGGCATCCAGTTGCTGCGTCGCGCTGTTGAAGCGCCACTGCGCCAGATCGTTGCCAACTCCGGCGACGAGCCAAGCGTAGTAGTCGACAAGGTCAAGCAGGGTTCGGGTAACTACGGTTACAACGCTGCTACCGGCGAATACGGCGACATGATCGAAATGGGTATCCTGGACCCGGCTAAAGTGACTCGTTCGGCTCTGCAAGCGGCTTCGTCGATTGCCAGCCTGATGATCACCACCGAAGCCATGATCGCCGAGATCAAGGAAGACGGCCCAGCTGGCGGCGGCATGCCAGACATGGGTGGTATGGGTGGCATGGGCGGCATGATGTAAGCCAGCCTTACCCCGTACATAAAAACCCCGTCTGCGTTGAGCAGGCGGGGTTTTTTATTGCCCGGAGTTTGTCCCGATCATGGGATCTACATCGGCCCCCTGTGGGAGCGGGCTTGCTCGCGAAAGCGGTCTGACATTCAACATCTTCGGTGAATGTTAAGCCGCCTTCGCGAGCAAGCCCGCTCCCACATTGGAATTGTGTTTCAGGTACTGACTGGTTGTGCCTTGGTGACTAGCTCAGCCTTGGAAGCTGGTCGATAAAGAATGTAGTAATACGCCCCCAAACAAATCAGCCAGCAGAAAATCGCCGTCCACACATTGTGCGAAAAGAAGTGCGCCCCCTGCATCATCCTGCTGAGGGAAAACACCGAGCCCAACGTGAAGGCCAGGACAAACGCCTTGCGCGCCAGGCGCGGACGACGGTCGCGCAGGACGAAGAACAGCGCAAACAACGTGAAGCCAGTCGCCGCATGACCGCCAGGCCAGCAGCGGCCCGGCTTGTCGGTGTGCGGGCGAGGGCTGAGCAGTTCGCTGTAGGTTTCGTGCCCGCCGAATTGCTCCAGGCTCCATGGGCATTGCACCGCCGTCACCGCTTTGACCGGGGTGACAAACGAGGTTGCCAGTGCCAGAGACAACACCAGGCAACCCAGTTCACGTTTGAACGGTTTGAGCCTTTCCATGAAAAAGGAGCCGATGAAGCCCAGGATGGCGAACACCGAAAAGGCGATGACCACTTGCTTGGCCCGGTCATGCAGGATGTTTTCCAGGAAGTAACTGTGCCGTCCGATGAACTCGCCTGCCACCGGGTCATAGAACCGCTTGGCAAGGTCCATGTCCAGGGACGTCAGTTCGAGCAGCAGCAGGGTGATCGCCGCAATGGCGGGCAATCCCAGGAATAGCCAGGCATTCATTGGCCTGGAAGCGGGGCGGGCAGCGGTCGAAGCCATGGCAATTCCTTGGTGAGTAAAATGTTCTGAAGAGCGCAACCGCGGGGAGTCTGTACACGCCGCTGTCGTCAGCCTGTGAATCGATGGTGAAAAAGTTGTTAACGCCGTCTCAGGCTTTTTTTGTCGGATTTACCCCTGCACGCCACCCTATCCCTGAGCCACACTTGGCCTTAAGCTGCGCGCCAAGACAGCCGTTACTGTGTACGGAGGAGGTGCCGATGCGAATTCTATTGGTTGAAGACAACCGCGATATCCTGGCCAACCTGGCCGATTATCTAGGGCTCAAGGGTTACACCGTGGATTGCGCGCAGGACGGTCTGTCAGGCCTGCACCTGGCGGCCACCGAGCATTACGACTTGATCGTGCTCGACATCATGCTGCCCGGCATCGACGGCTACACCCTGTGCAAACGCCTGCGCGAAGACGCCCGCCGCGACACGCCAGTGATCATGCTCACGGCGCGCGATCAACTGGATGACCGTTTGCAAGGTTTCAAATCCGGTGCCGACGACTACCTGATCAAACCCTTTGCCCTGTCCGAACTGGCCGCGCGGATCGAGGCGGTCATGCGCCGCGCCCAAGGGGGCGGTCGCAGAGCCTTGCAAGTCGGTGATCTGAGCTACGACCTCGATACCCTGGAAGTCACGCGCGAAGGCCGTCTGCTGAAACTCAACCCGGTGGGCCTGAAGCTGCTGGCCGTGTTAATGCAGAAAAGCCCCCATGTGTTACGCCGCGAGGTTCTCGAAGAGGCCCTGTGGGGCGATGACTGCCCGGACAGCGACAGCCTGCGCAGCCACGTCCATCAACTGCGCCAGGTGATCGACAAGCCGTTCGACAAGCCCTTGCTGCACACGGTGCATGGCGTCGGTTATCGCTTGGCCGAGGGCCGTGATGGAGTTTAAGCAGAGCCTTGCTCAACGGATCATCATCGCCTTTGCGTTGATGAGCGCACTGGTGGCGGGAGCCTTCGCCATGGGCATTGTGGCGACCGTGCACCTGGTGGAAGAGAAACTGATCTCGGCAGGTCTGGGCGGCGATTTGCAACGCCTGTTGCTGATGGACAGCGTGTCAGACTGGAGCCACCGTCCCGAGCCGGACCAGCTGTTCTATTTCAGCGGCGGGCCGGGCGACTTCGATTTGCCCAAGGATTTGCGGCACCTGGACTCGGGCTTTCATGAAGTCTTTCGCGAGCAGCTGTCGTACCACGCGATGGTCGAAATCGTCGACGGTCGGCGTTACGTACTGTTGCAGGACCAGAGCGATTTCGAAGAGCGTGAGCGGGTGCTGTTTGCCGTGGTGCTGGTGGGGTTCGTCCTGAGCCTGGCATTGGCGGTATTTCTTGGCTGGGTGCTGGCGCGCAAGGTCATGGCGCCGGTGGTACGACTGGCCCGTCAGGTGCGTCATCGCGATCAATTGCTGGGCCTGGCGCCACCACTGGCGCCGGATTATGCCGCCGATGAAGTGGGCGAACTGGCCGTGGCCTTCGACGCTACCCTGGGGCGCTTGCGTCAGGCGTTGACCCGTGAGCGATTGTTCACCAGTGACGTCAGCCACGAACTGCGCACACCGTTGATGGTGTTGGCCAGTTCCTGTGAGCTGTTGCTGGAAAACCCCGGTATCGATCAGCGCGGGCGCGCCCAGGTCGAGCGAATCGCCCGTGCGTGTGCCGAAATGCGTGAGCTGGTGCAAACCTTCCTCATGCTGGCTCGCGCTCAACATGAAGACGCCAGCATGGCCCCCCAGCAGACCCTGAGCCAAGTGGCCGACGGGCTACTCTCTCAATGGCGCGAGCCGATCGAAGCCAAGGGCCTGACGCTGAACTTTGAGCCGGGCAATCCGCCGGACACCCGCTATAACGCGACCCTTTTGCATGCGGTGATGGGCAACCTGTTGCGTAATGCGCTGCATTACACCGAGCACGGTTACATTCGCCTCGCCTTGACAGATACAGGGTTCGTGGTCGAGGACAGTGGTGTCGGCATTCCCGAGGAAAAACGCGAGGCGATGTTCGAGCCTTTCGTGCGTGGCAATGAGAAACGCGGTGAGGGCCTGGGGCTGGGACTGTCGCTGGTGCAGCGGATTTGCGAGAACCAGGGTTGGAGCGTCAGTTTGACGAACATGGAACCCAATGGTTGCCGTTTTCAGGTGGAGTTGAGTCTGTCCCGGATCTGATAGGGGGCCGAAAAGACCGCATTCGATCCTGTAAAACCTCGTAATAATTCCAGGTTTTACATGACAATTTTTTCACAAAGGCACGACCTGACGCTGACGCGGCGCTACCTAAGGTGGTAGTCATCAGACGTTCAGGAGACTGCAGTGATGGCTGGCCCGATCAAACTCGATTTTTCCGAAAAGTACGACGATCAACACGCACGAGAATATCTGCTCAAGCATCAGGATGGCCTCAGTCGCAAACTGTCCCATTGGCGTGACGAGCAACTGGCACGCAAGGCTCTGACTCTGGTTGGTGAACCGGGGCTGGTTCTCGATCTTCCGTGTGGCGCGGGGCGTTTCTGGCCATTGCTGGCGGAAAAACACAACCGTGTCATCATTGGAGCCGACAACTCGGAGTCCATGTTGAAGATTGCCATGCGGGCGCAACCCGCTGACGTCGTAAAACGGGTACAACCCTTGCACACTTCTGCATTCGACATTGCCTTGCCTGATAACGCCGTCGATAGCATTTTCTGCATGCGATTGCTCCATCACATCGGTGAAGCCGAGCATCGCCTGGCCATCCTGAGCGAATTCGAGCGCGTCACCCGTGACAGCGTGATTGTTTCGTTGTGGGTGGACGGCAATTTCAAAGCCTGGAAACGCAAACGCCTTGAGCAGACGCGTGAGCAGGAAAGTTACCAAAATCGATTTGTGTTACCGGCTGCCACGGTTGAAAAAGAATTCGAGCAGGCGGGTTTCCGTATCCAGGAGCAACTGGACTTTTTACCGCTCTACGCCATGTGGCGGGTCTATGTATTACGCAAGAGGTAACAAGATGGCAGTGCAGTGTGCAGCACAAACGGAAGTTGCTTCTCAGGACCGCTTTGACTACTTCTGGAACCTGCGCGGTGAATGGGTAGAAGAACCCAATGTCCGTCGTGGTGGAGAAAGTGGCGTGCAGCGCGTCATGGGCAGTGATGGACAGCTGCTCTACACCAAGCGTCAAACCGGGCATATCTATCGCAGCGGGTTACACCCGTTCGGCCGGCCAACAGTATTGCGCGAGCGCGATGCGCTCATTGGCCTGCGCCTGCTCGACGTTAGTGTTCCGGAAATCGTTTTCTGTGGGGCACAGCGTGATCCCGTGCATAAATGGCGCGCATTGCTGGTTACCAAGTCCCTGGATGGCTTCGAAGAAATCGAACACTGGTACGCGGGTGGCGGTCGGGAGCGTTATGGTGAGGCGGTGCATGATCGCGTATTGAAGGAGCTGGCCGACAACCTGGTCCGCATGCACAAGGGCCGTTGGCAGCACAGCTGCCTCTACATCAAGCACGTATTCGTGCGGGTAACCGGCGAGGGCGAGTCAGCCAAGGTCGAAATTGCCTTGATCGATCTGGAGAAATGTCGGCAGCGTTTGACCGCTCGTCAAGCGGCGACCCATGACCTGAAACAACTGCGTCGCCACTCGTCGTTCCGCGATACGGACTGGGAAAAACTCGTCTATTTTTATAAGACGGCGTTTGGCAGCGCTATCAAAGGCTTATAACAATGAAACTCGAAATTGCACGAGGTTTGTTTTTAGCCGGAGCCTTGGCAGTTACTTCATTGGCGGTGGCAGCGTGGGAGCAGCCCCGCACGCAAGTCCTCAGCTCCGTGCACGGTGACGCGCATTGTCCGTTGCCCCGGGTTGCCAAAGCACCCGTGGCTACTCAACCCGATCATGACTTGTTACTGTTCATGTTCGGACTCTCTCAGGGACTGAGGCCACAAAGTTGAACAGATTGAAGCCCAAATAAAAGGCCTCGCAAATGCGAGGTCTTTTGCTTTTTGACGTCGATCGTTCCCACGCTCTGCGTGGGAATGCCTCTACGGACGCTCCGCGTTCGGCTTTGGATGGGACGCGGAGCATCCCGGCTGCATTCCCACGCAGAGCGTGGGAACGATCGTGTAGGAACTGCCGAAGGCTGCGATCTTTTGACGTTAAGGTTTATCAGGCTTGGCCAGCAACGTGTAGATGCACGGCAACACGAACAAGGTGAACAGCGTCCCGATCGACATCCCCGTCGCGATCACCGTGCCGATGTCGAACCGGCTGACCGCTCCCGCGCCCGTGGCGATGATCAACGGCACCATGCCGAACACCATCGCCGCCGTGGTCATCAATACGGGACGCAGACGAATGGCCGCCGCTTCCTCCACCGCTTCGCGAGGCGACAAGCCCTTCTCCTTGCGTAGCTGGTTGGCGAACTCGACGATCAGAATCCCGTGCTTGCTGATCAGCCCGATCAACGTCACCAATCCCACTTGGGTATAGATGTTCATGCTCGACCAGCCAAGGAATAACGGGATCAACGCGCCACAGATCGACAGCGGCACGGTGACCAGAATCACCAATGGGTCGCGGAAGCTTTCGAACTGGGCCGCCAGCACCAGGAAGATGATCGCCAGCGCCAAGGCAAAGGTGACCCACAGCGCGCTGCCTTCCTGAACGTATTGCCGTGACGCACCGGCATAGTCGACGGCATAACCCGCCGGCGCTTCCTCCCGGGCGATCTGGCGCACGGTGTCGATGGCTTCACCCATGCTGACCAGCGGGACCCCGGAAAGAATCGCCGAGTTGAGTTGCTGGAACTGGTTCAACTGGCGCGGGCGCGCCCGGTCGGTCACGGTGATCAGGGTCGATAGGGGCAGCAATTCGCCCTTGGTGTTCTTGACGTAATAATGGTTCAGCCAGTCGGGGTTATCCCGGAAGGGCCGTTCCACCTGTGCAATGACTTTGTAGCTGCGACCTTCGATGGTGAAACGGTTGATCTCCGCTTCACCCAGCAACGTCGCGAGGGTGCCGCCCAGGTCTTGCATCGACACACCCATCTGTGCGGCCTTGGCGCGATCGATATCCACCACGACTTCGGGTTTGTCGAAGGCCAGGTCGACGTCGACAAAGGCAAACTTGCCGGACTCCATCGCTCTTTTTTTCACCCGGTCCGTCACTTCCAGCAATGACTCATAGCTGTTGGCCGAGTTGATCACGAATTGAAACGGCAAGCCTTCACCCGTGCCCGGCAGGGAAGGCAGGTTGAAGCCGAAGATTTGCAAGCCCGGAATGCTCTCCAGTTTGGCCTGGACCTCGGGCAGGATCTGCATTTGGGTCCGGTCGCGTTCGTTCCAGGGTTTGAGCAGGAAGCCGCCGATCCCCGATTGCACGCCATTGAAGCCGTTGATCTGGAACGAGGAGTAGTACTCGGGGAACTCCTTGAAAATCGCGAGGAACTCGTCGGTGTAGGTGTTCAGGTAGTCGAGGTTGGCCGGTTGCGGGGCATTGGCCATCATGAATATGACGCCCTGGTCCTCGTTCGGCGCCAGTTCCGACTGGGTGAATTTGAGCAGGACCGGAATCAGGCACAGCACGATCACCGCGAACACCAGCACCACCGGCCGGGTGTTGAGGGTGCCATGAAGCACACTCTGGTAACGGCGCTTGAGGCCTTCGAAGATCACGTCCAGGCGATGGGCAAGGCCGCTGGGGTTTTCATCGTGGCGCAGCAGCAGGGCGCACATCATCGGCGACAGTGTCAGGGCAACAACGCCGGAAATCACCACCGCCCCGGCCAGGGTCAGGGCGAACTCCTTGAACAGCGCTCCCGTCAGGCCGGTCAGGAAGCCGATCGGCGCATAGACCGCCGCCAAGGTAATGGTCATCGACACCACCGGCATGGCGATTTCCGCAGCGCCTTCAATCGCGGCATCCAGCGGTGTCTTGCCTTCTTCAATGTGCCGATGGATGTTTTCCACCACCACGATGGCGTCGTCCACCACCAGCCCGATGGCCAATACCATCGCCAGTAAGGTCAGCAGGTTGATCGAGTAGCCCATCATCTGCATGAAGAACATCACGCCGATCATCGACAGCGGAATGGTGACCACCGGGATCACCACCGAGCGCAGGGCGCCGAGGAACAGGAACACCACCACGATCACGATCAGCACCGCTTCGAACAGGGTTTTCACCACTTCGTCGATGGAGGCCTGGATGAACAGCGTGGCGTCGTAGGCGATTTCACCTTTCAGGTTCGGCGGCAACTGGGCTTCCAGTTCCGGCATGATCTTGCGCACTTCCCTGATCACGTCCAGCGGGTTGGCGCCGGGCGTGGCCTTGATGCCGATGTACACCGAGGGCGTGCCGCCGAAGGAACTGATGGTGTTGTAGTTCTCTGCGCCCATCTCGACCCGCGCCACGTCCCGCAGCAGTACGCGACTGTCGCCCTCGACCTTGAGCGGGATCGCGCCAAAGGCCTCGGCGGATTTGAGTTCGGTGTTGGCGTTGATGCTGGTGACCACATACTCGCCTTTCACTTCGCCGGCGGCGGAGAGGAAGTTGTATTGGCGTACGGCGTTGGTCACGTCGCTGGCGCTCAGGCCGAAACCGGCGAGTTTCACCGGGTCCAGCCACAGGCGCATGGCGAACACCTGGTTGCCGAGAATCTCGGCTTCGGCCATGCCCGGCAAGGTCGCCAGTTTCGGCTGGATGACCCGTGACAGGTAATCGGTGATCTGCGGATTGCTCAGCTCGTCGCTGAAGAAGCTGATGTACATCAGCGCCGAGGCGTCGGCGGCTTCCTTGCTCAGTACCGGGTCTTCGGCGTCCTGGGGCAGCTGGTTCTTGACCTCGTTGGCCTTGGCCAGCAGTTCGGTGAACAAGCGGTCGCTGTTGGAACCGATGCGCGCGTAGATCGAGATCACCGAGAAGTTCTGGCGGCTGACCGAGGTCATGTAGTCGATGCCTTCGGCGCTGGCCAGGCTCTGCTGCATCGGTTGGGTGATGTAACCCTGGATGGTTTCGGCGTTGGCCCCGGGGTAAGCGGTGGTCACCGTGATCAGGGCGTTTTCCATTTGCGGGTATTGGCGCAGCGGCAACTTGCTCCAGGCCTGGAAGCCCAGCAGCACAATCAACAGGCTGACCACGGTGGCGAGCACCGGGCGGCGGATGAACGGATCGGTAAAAGCCATGGGGATTCCTTGATCAGTCAGCGCGCGGCTGACTGCTCTTCTCGGCTAGGGTCTTGTCGTCGCTGATGGCAATGTGTGCGCCGTGGTCCAGTTTGATCTGGCCCCCCGTGACCACTTTTTCGCCGTTCTGCACGCCTTTGGTGATCATGACCATCCCGTCGCGGCGTTCGCCGGTTTCGACGAAGCGTCGTTCGGCGATCAGAATCGGTTCGCCCTTGTCGTCTTTTTCGAGGCTGCCGTCTTCGGCCTTTTTCTGCGCGACGACGTACAGCGAGTTGCCATAAAGGGTGTAGGTGATCGCGTTTTCCGGCACGACGATGCGTGGCTGCGGATCAGGCAACATCACCTGCAGGCTGGCGAACATCCCCGGCAACAGTTTGCCATCGGGGTTGGCCAGGGTAGCGCGCACCAGCACGTTGCGGGTGCTGCTCTCGACCTTCGGGTTGATTGCACTGATGGTCCCGGGGAAACTCTGCGTCGGGTAGGCCGAGACGATGACCTGTACCGGTTGGCCGAGTGCGATTTTCGGCACCGATTGCTCGGGCACGAAGAAGTCGACGTAGAGGCTGCTGATGTCTTGCAGGGTGGCGATCATCGTGCCGCTGGCCACGTAGTCGCCAACGTCTACCTGACGAATGCCGATGGTCCCGCTGAACGGGGCGAGGATGCGTTTTCTCTCCAGTGCCGCCTTGAGCTGATTGACCGTGGCACGGCTCTTTTGCAACACCGCCGAGAGTCGGTCGAACTCGCCTTTGGAAATAGCCTGGCTGCCCACCAATTGGCTGCCGCGTCCGTAATCCAGTTGCGCCAATCCCAGGTCGGCTTGAGCGGTTGCCAGCAGGGCAGTTTCAACGGCGGTGTCGAGTTGCAGGATCGGCTGACCGGCCTTGACCTTCTGCCCGGACTCGAATTGCACCTCTTTGACAGTGCCGGCGATCTCCAGGCTCAGGTCGACCCCTTGCAGCGCCGTGAGGGTGCCGACCGTTGGCAAGCGGCTTTGCCACGGACGTTCGGTGGCGGTGGCCACGGCGACGCTTATCGGCGGTTTCGGCGCGGAGAAGCCTTGCATCATCGTGTAGATAGAGAAGGCTTTGTAACCGGCCAGGACCAGCACGATTAGCAGAACAACACCCAACATGATCAGCATGCGGCGACGCAGCATATATCCAGTTCCTTGGAGAAAATCAGGTGAGACAGGCGGGAACATTACTCCCACTGCGAAGGGGATTCCAATGGATGTTTTTTGCGTGATCTTACGAAAAAGATCGCAGCCTGCGGCAGCTCCTACGAGGTACGCATTCCCATGTAGGAGCTGCCGCAGGCTGCGATCTTTTAAACCATCAGATGAAGATGGTTGTCCCAGAGCCCCGCAGGCAACTCCAGAGGTTTTGCAACCAGGGTTGTCTGGCGACAATCGTAGTACCGGCATCGTCCTTGACCGGAGGTCACGACAAAACCATCGGCCACGGCCCCGACACCGGCGCAATCTGGAAGTGGCGCGTCCAGGCGTACTTCACCGCTGTCCAAGTCCCAGATAAAAAAGCGGTTGCCCCGCGGCGCGGTCAGGGCGACCAGACGCAGTTCGCTGTGTACGGCGACGCTGGCGGTGTAATGCCCCATGGCCTGCAACTGATGCTCGGGCACCGGGAACGCCACGAACGGTTGGCCGGGCCGCTTGATCGCCAGCAGCTCCGATGACTCGTGGGCAGCGCCCATGAACTGCTGGCCGGCCACGATGGTGCCGTCGCTGGCGACGCCCAAATGCCGCACGCTGTTCATCTGTTGGGCCAGTGTTTCCTTGCTCAACAAAGTGCCATCGCGCTGCATCAACACCAGGCTCGGTTCCATCGCATTGAGGTTCATCTCGACCCGGCTTTCGGCCTCGGTGCGAATGCCGCCGTTGGCCACAATCAGCGTCTCGCCATCGGGCATCCACGACACCTGATGCGGGCCGACACCGTGGGTGGGAAGCTCGCCGCTGTGCACCAGTCGCTCACCTTCGAACTTATACACACCGAGCAGGCCACGGCCCGGATCGGAGGTGTCGTTCTCGGTGGCGTACAGCCAGTCGCCGCTCTGGTGAATCACGGCGTGACCGTAGAAGTGCCGGTTCGGCTGCGAGACCACGGTTTGCAGCAACGTGCCGTCGCGCAGGTCGATCAGGTAACTCTCGGTGCCGGGACGTCGAGCGACGAACAGCGCTATCGGCAGCGTCGGGTGGTTGATGATGTCGTGGCAACGCTGGCCGACCTGGGTGGCAAACACCCGGGTACCGTCCAGCCGATAACCGACGGCGTAATGCTTGCCGTCACCATCGTCCCGCGCCGAGAGCAGTAGCGGGCTTTTGTCCTTTTGCTTGAACAGCGTCCAGCCGCCCAGTGTCACCGCACCCAGCAGCAAACTCCCTAACGTCAGAGCCTGGCGTCGCAGCATGGCACTAGCCCTCATCAGTCACCGTCGTTGGCGTTGAAGCCCAGTTGGATGCCCAGCGTCTTGGCCAGCTCGCCTTCGTGCAGGCGATGGACAACGTTGAGGCTGTCGTAGATCGCGTTGAGCTGCTGGCGCCCGGCATCGTTGGTGAGCATGTCGGTCAGCGAGCGCTGGTTGCTGGCGAACAGTTTCAGAGACGCTTCGTAGGCCGCGTCGATCTTGTCGGCCAAGGGTTTCTGCTCGCTTGGCAACAGACCGCGCAGGCCTTTGTTGTCGACACCGACCCAGACGGTTTGCGCCGCGCTCAGGCTCGCTTGCAGGCCTTGCAGCGACGATTGGCTGCGCCAGGCATCGGCCTGGAACGGCTGTGGCGTGCCCTTGCTCTGACGGCCCATCGGCGTGCCGAGTTTTTTCTTCAGGGAGTCCAGCGCCGTCACTTGCACGCGCAACAGATCGGCGATCGCCTCGTGGGAGTCGGCGTAGCGCTGGTTCGGGAATTTGCTCATCTGCGCGAGCATGCCGTCGTTGGTGTTCCAGCGCGACAGGATCTCTTCAGCCAATTGCTTCTGGCGTTCGCCAATGGCGGTCAGCAGCGGGCAGTATTTGGCTTTCTGCGCGCTGTCAGCCATGTCGATCTTGCTGTCGAACAGGATGTACTCATAGGCCGAGAGGCCTTGTACCACAACGCTGGATTTGGTCAGGGCGGCGGCATCGATCTGCGGTTGCGCGGTGACCAGTTGCTCGACCTGACGGCCCACGAGGTTTTTCTTGTCCGGCCAGAACTGCACTTGCCACGAACGGTTGCCCTCGGCCAACGGCCCGATCAGTAGCGGTTGCAACTCGGCCCAGGCTTTCTGCGCGTGCAGGAAGTCGGCGCGGGCGGTGTCCAGGGTTTCCTTGCCTTGGCAGAACGCCAGGGCGCTGACCGCCAATTGACGGTCGGCTTCGACCCAGCGGCTGTAGGTCGGCAGGATGACTTGCTTGGCAATGGCCGCCGACGTGACCGCTTGCGGATCCTGGGGCGAACAGGCGCCCAGGGCGAGGGCGGCAAGGCTGGTGAACAACAATTTGGGACGGAACATGTCGGGCTCCCGCTGAAGGAAAACGTATTAAAGAGAATTCAAAAACGCCAGCAACGCCGCGCGCTGCTCGGCATTGAAAGACAAAACCTGTTGCTGCGCCGCCTTTGCCTCGCCGCCATGCCAGAGCACGGCTTCGAGCAGGTTACGGGCGCGGCCGTCATGCAAAAACTGGGTGTGGCCGCTGACCGCCTGTGTCAGGCCGATGCCCCACAACGGCGGCGTGCGCCAGTCGCGGCCGCTGGCCTGGAATTCGCTGCGGTTGTCGGCCAGGCCATCGCCCATGTCATGCAGCAGCAGGTCGCTGTAAGGGCGAATCACTTGATTGGCCAATTCAGGTTCCGCGGCGTTGGCGGCGGTGGTGTATTGAGGGGTGTGGCAGGACTGGCATCCCGCCTGGAAAAACAGATTCTTGCCGGCCAGCACCTCAGGCGCGCCGACATCGCGACGGGCCGGTACCGCGAGGTTACGGCTGTAGAACAGCACCAGACGCAGGATGTTATCGCTGACTTCCGGCTCACCATCCGGGCCATTGCCGTTGGGTGCCTGCTTGCAAGCGGTTTGCGCGTCGGTGCAGTCATCAACGGTTCTCAGGCTGGTTGTGAGACCCATGTCTCCAGAGAACGCGTGAACGTTTTGTTGATTGAGGTTCGGTTGCCCGGCCTTCCAGCCAAATCGCCCGAGGACGGTTTTCTGCTGCGCGTCGTCCCAGACCCGGTTCGGTCGTCCGGCGATGCCGTTTTTCTCCCGCGCCTGAGCCTCGGCGTTAGCCAGGATGGCCTCGTCGGGGATCGCCTCAAGCAAGCCCAGGCCAATCATCGGCGGTGCGATGCGCGCCGAGAAGCGCGTGTCGGGGTGCATCGGGCCATAGCCGAGTTGAGTGATCTGCAGGGTCGGCTTACGCAACTCGATTTCGCTGCCGTCCTTGAAGCGTATCGGGACCGCTGTGTAATCGACACGTACCTTGCCTTCCGGGACGACGCCGGGCACCGACATGTCCTGGAACTGCCCGCCGTAGACCGGCTCTGGCACCACGCCCAGTTGTTCGATGATCTTGGCGTAGGCCGGCGAATCGGGAATCGACAGACGCACCAGCATCGACACTGCGTTCGGCGCATCGGGCGCGGGCGGGTGACCACGCCCGTCCTTGATGTGGCAGTTCTGGCAGGCGTTGGTATTGAACAACGGGCCAAGGCCATCGCGGGCGGTGGTGGTCGACGGCGCGATCACCCAAGGGCTGCGAAAGAAACTGTTGCCGACGCTGAAATCGACGCGCCGTGACGGCGGCAGATTGGCGGACGGCAGGGAGAATGCGTTCTGATCGGTCTTGCGCACCGTTGCGCTGCCGCCGGACCGGGCTTCACCGGGTTCGGCCTGGGTAAAACGCGGGGCGTCATCGCAGGCACTCAGGCCCAGGGCCAGCAACAGTGCGGACAAGCGAAGAGGCAGCGAGGGCATCGGACATCCTGCAAGACGAGCAAAACAAGGGCGCAAAGTCTAACAGGGCAGGGGAGTTGGAATAAGAGGAATTATCGTTTGGTTGATGTGGGGCAGGGTTTCACTTGAGACCGAGTCGCGGCCATCGCGGGCAAGCCACGCTCCCACAGGTTCAGTGCAAGCCCCTGTGGGAGCGTGGCTTGCCCGCGATGAGGCCATCAGCATCACTCAAAAATCAGGCATAAAAAAAGGCGACCCTGAGGTCGCCTTATAACTCAGCCAGCGTTGATCAGAACTCGTGATCAGCGTTGTCCGGGTTCAGGTCGCTGATGCCCAGTTTGCCAGCGGCCGCTTCGATCGAACCGGTCTGCTTGACCAGCGAGGCGATGGCGTCGCGCACGATCTGGTTGCCGGCAGCGTTGCCCGCAGCGATCAGTTGGTCGTAGTGCTCGCCCTTGTTGGCGTGATCGACCATGACCTGAAGCTTGGCTTCGGTGGCGGCCAGGTCGGCTTTCAGCGCGGTGTCGGCAGCCGGATCGGCTTTGGCGACCAGCGACGACAGGCTGGCGCCAGTCATTTTGCTGCCGTCTACGCGGGTGTATTCGCCCAGGTACACGTTACGCACGCCTTTGGCGTCGTAGAAGTGCGAGTTGTGGGTGTTGTCGCTGAAGCAATCCTGTTCGTCTTCCGGGGAGTTGGCTTCCAGGGAAACCTTCATGCGCTCGCCCGCCAATTCGCCCAAGGACAGGCTGCCCATGCCGAACAGCATTTTGCGCAGGCCGGTTTCAGCCGGTTCCGCTTCCAAGGTGGCGCGGTAGTTGTCGGCCACGTTCGGCTTCCAGTTACCGACCATTTCTTGCAGGTCGTTGACCAGCAGTTGGGTCACGGATTTCAGGTAAGCGCGGCGACGATCATTGTGACCGCCGGTAGCGCCTTTGCCTTCCAGGAAGTCGGTAGCTGGACGGTTGCCGGCGCCAGGGCCGGTGCCGTTCAGGTCCTGGCCCCAGAGCAGGAATTCGATGGCGTGGTAGCCGGTGGCGACGTTGGCCTCGGAACCGCCCAGCTCGTTCAGGCTGGCGAGTTTTTCCGGGGTGATGTCTTTCACGTCGACCTTGTCTTCGCCGACCTGAACTTTAGTGTTGGCGATGATATTGGCGGTGGCGCCGGGGTTACCCAGTGCGTGCTCGTAGGATTTGTCGACGTAGTCGATCAGGCCTTCGTCCAGTGGCCAGGCATTCACCTGACCTTCCCAGTCGTCGATGATGGTGTTGCCGAAGCGGAACACTTCGCTCTGCAGGTAAGGCACGCGGGCCGCGACCCAGGCAGCCTTGGCGGCTTTCAGGGTGTCGGCGTTCGGCTTGGCGAGGAATGCGTCGACGGCGGTTTGCAGGGTTTTCGCGGTGGATTCGGCATCGCTGTAAACGGCGAAGACGATGTCGGCGTAGTGCGCAACCACAGCCTTGGCGGCGGCTTCATCAATTTTACCGGTAGCAGCAGGCGCAGCCGGGGCAGAGGTGCTGGCGGCCGGGGTCGGCGCTTGTGGAGCGGCAGCCTTGTCTTTGCCTTCGCCGCAACCGGCGAGGGAAATAGCGATGGCCAGCAGACTGGCGGTGGCCAGAGGCATACGAATCATGGCGAACATCCTGCTTCGGTGATTGATGGACGCGCGTGGAGGGCGCGCAAAACTGCGACATAATGCAAATCTTTCGCATTATGTGTAAAGGGTTGTGCTTGTAAATATTTCTTATTCACGGGGACACGTGAGGTAGATCAAAAGATCGTAGCCTCGTTTCACTCGGCAGCTCCTACAGAGTGAAACGAGGCTGCGATCTTTTGATCTTCTACAAAATAACCGCGTTACTGCGCTGCGCCTGTTTCAGATAGACACTCAATTCCCGTGCCGGCAGCGGTTTGCTGTAGTGATAACCCTGACCTTCGTGGCAGCCTTCGGAGATGATGTAGGCCTCTTGCTCGGCAGTTTCCACACCCTCGGCAATCACCTGCATGCCCAGGCTCTTGCCCAGCTGGATGATGGCGCGAACGATGGTCGCATCGTCGTCGTCATCAAGCAGATCCTGAACGAAGCTCTTGTCGATCTTGATCTTGTCCAGCGGCAGGCTTTTCAAATAGCTCAGTGATGAATAACCGGTGCCGAAGTCGTCGATGGCGATCAGCGCGCCGGAGCGACGCAGGCTCAGCAGATGCTGGGCGGCGGTGCTGATGTCTTCCATCAGGCCGGTTTCGGTGACTTCCAGCTCCAGGCTGCGCGGTGGCAGGCGGTACATTTGCAGCAGGTTGTTGACCACCCGCGGCAACTCGGCGTGGTGCAATTGCACGGTGGACAGGTTCACCGCCATGCGCAGGTCGAAACCCTGATCGTGCCATTCGCGCAATTGTTTACAGGCCTGATCCAGCACCCATTCGCCGATGGCGATGATGGTGCCGTTCTGCTCGGCCAGCGGGATAAACAGGTCCGGCGGCACCAGCCCGTGTTCGGGATGCTGCCAGCGAATCAACGCCTCGACGCCCACCACGCGATGATCGCGGTAGCTGATCTGCGGTTGATAAACGAGGTAGAACTGGTCGCGGATCAAGGCATCGCGCAAGTCTTTTTCCAACTCGCGGCGCCGCCGCATTTCCGTGTCGACGCTGGCGATATAGAACTGATAGCGGTTGCGCGAGCGAGTCTTGGCCAGGGTCATGGTCTGCTCGGCTTTTTGCAGCAACTTCTCGGTGCTGTCACCGTCCTCGGGGAACAGGGTGATGCCGATGGTGGCGCGCAGGCGAATTTCCTGATGATCGAGGGCGAAGGCCGCTTCCAGATCATCGAGAATGCTTTGGGCCAGTTCGGCCGCTTCATAGGGTTGTTCGATGTCGGCCTGGACCAGTGCGAACTGGTCGCCACCCAAACGGGCGAGGGCGCCGAGGCGACCGCTGTGAGCCCGCAGGCGATCGGCCAGGGCCAGCAGCAACTGGTCGCCGGTCTGATAGCTGAACTGTTCGTTGATGCCTTTGAAGTCATCGAGCCCGACACACAGCACCGCAACCCGACGCTGCAATTTGCCAGCGTCGACGAGGATTTTGTCCAGTTGTTGCTGCAATTGCTGGCGGTTCGGCAAACCGGTGAGGAAGTCGTACTGGGCCATGCGCAGCAGGCTGTTTTCCGCTTCGTGGCGCAGGTGAGTGTTGCGCTCGATGGATTCGAGCAACTGGTTGGCAGTGTTGATCCAGACGCCCAACTCGTTTCTCTCATGACCCTTGAGCTGCGGAATCTTGTGGGCGCTGGGCCGGTCCGGGTTGATTTCGGTCAGGTGCTCGATAATCCGCGACAGCGGTTTGGTCAGCAGCCAGTGATAGACCAGATACAGCACCAAAGCCATGGCCAGGGCGCGCAATACACCAGAGATGAAGATGATCACCGAGCTGACGATGAATCCCTTGCCGTAGGTGGCCGTGTCGAGAGTAATGCTCAGGTCGCCGTAGTACTCGCTGTAGGGGCCGCGGCCCACCAGTTGGGTGGTGAAGGTGCGTTCGTTGCCGAGGATCAGGTCAGTCAGCCAGCGGCTGTTGGAGTGCTGCAGTTCACGGGTTTTTTGCGCAAGCATGGCTTCGTTAGGATGGCCGATGGAGGCCATGCGCACGGCATCGTCCTGAAACAGGCCTTCGATCACCTGCATGCCCATTTCCCGGTCCAGGCTGTAGACGGCCTGGGTCGAGGGGTCGCGGAACATGTCGAGGATGCGCTGGGCATCGCTGGCTACGGCCTGACGTGTTTTATAGGCATCGAAAACGATCTGCGCGCAGCTCAAGACTACGCCGACGATCAATGCCGACAGGAGCACGACCCGGAGCAACTTCACCGACAAGCTGTTCTTGAGTTCCAGCTTCAAAGGGTTATTCCTTGTTCCGTGCGGGTAGCGTCAAGTTGCCATGAGTATTGGCAATCCCGTGATGTCAGTCAAAGGGACATTCCAACCCAGGGGATTTTGCCGGTAGCTTGGCCGATATGCTGTTGTTTTGAGTATTTGCCCTATTAGTACTGTGTCGGTTGTTGGGGGCCTCAACTTGAGGGGAGCGGGACAATTTTTCCTTGTGGTTGATGTTAGACCGCTGCGATGTGAGGGCAAGAGGGCGAATGCCACTCGTGTTGTGGGAAAGCGCCCTCCTACTGTAGGAGCGAGGCTTGCCCGCGAAGGCGGCTGTAGGGATGTACCCATTTCCCCTGCCCATAAAAAAACCCGGCAAAAGCCGGGTTTCTTGACTGGCGCGAAGCTTAAGCGGTGAAGGTTTTGCCTTCGAACTGCTCAGCCACGAACTTCCAGTTGACCAGGTTCCAGAACGCTTCGACGTACTTCGGACGAAGGTTGCGGTAGTCGATGTAGTAAGCGTGTTCCCAGACGTCGCAGGTCAGCAGCGGGGTGTCGCCGCTGGTCAGCGGGTTGCCGGCGCCGATGGTGCTGGCCAGGGCCAGGGAACCGTCAGCCTTTTTCACCAGCCAGCCCCAACCGGAACCGAAGGTGCCGATGGAGGTTTTGCTGAACTCTTCCTTGAACTTGTCGAACGAACCGAAAGCTGCGTTGATGGCATCCGCCAGCGCGCCGGTTGGTTGACCGCCGGCGTTTGGCGCCAGGCAGTTCCAGTAGAAAGTGTGGTTCCAGACCTGAGCGGCGTTGTTGAAGATACCGCCCGAGGAAGTCTTGACGATTTCTTCCAGGGTCTTGCCTTCGAACTCGGTGCCTGGCACCAGGTTGTTCAGGTTCACGACATAGGTGTTGTGGTGCTTGTCGTGGTGGTACTGCAGAGTTTCCTCTGAAATGTGCGGCTGCAGGGCATCGTGTGCGTAAGGCAGCGGCGGCAATTCGAAAGCCATGATGATTCTCCTAATCAGGTCAGTTGCGGTGAGCGCAAGGCCGATCACGGGCGGCCAGACATGCGCCGGGGAGTTTGTACTCTTTGCGGCGCAGGGATCGGATCATAGCACCGGGGGGGCGGCATAACCACGCAACAACTGTGTGGAATAGAGGTTCCAGAGCCTTTTGGAATAAATCATGAAGCGATGATTAACTGGAACGCTACGGTGAACATCATGACGGCGACCAACAGGTCGAGGATTCGCCAGGTGCTTGGCCGTGCCAGCCATGGTGCGAGCCATGCCGCGCCAAGGGCTAAAGTGAAAAACCACAACAATGACGCACTGGCCGCGCCCACCACATAAGCACCGGGCTCGGTCTGTTGTGCGCCGAGAGAACCGATCAGCAACACGGTGTCCAGATAAACGTGCGGGTTGAGCAGCGTCACCGCCAACGCACTGAGCAGCACCGCCCGCAGCGAGCGTACCGTCTGATTTTCACCCTGTTGCAGGCTTTGTTTCGAGCAAGCCCGACGCAACGCCAGGCTGCCGTACCACAGCAAAAACACTGCGCCACCCCAACGGGCGATGGCCAGCAGGGTCGGGTTTTGCGCCAGCACCGTCGCCAGGCCGAACACTCCGGCGGCCACCAGCAACGCATCGCAGGTCACGCAAAGCGCCGCCACCGGCAGGTGATGTTCACGCCGAAGGCTCTGCGCCAACACAAATGCATTCTGGGTGCCGATCGCCATGATCAGCCCCGCGGCCACCAACAGGCCGTTCACATAGCTTTGCCACATACGTATTACTCCGCGTTGGACGCCAGATCCCGCAGTACCTGCAGGGCGCGTTCGGCATCGGCTTGGCCGACGAACAAATGGTCGTGGTAATAGCCGGCGATCACGTTGCAACTGATGCCGGCCTGGCCCAATGCGGTGGCGAACGCGGCGGTCAGACCGACGGCTTCGAGGGCCGAGTGCACGTTCAAGGTGATCCAGGCGGCGACATAGTCGAAGCTGAAACCGGCCTTTTCAGCGTGGGAACGTTCCAGAATCACCGTCAGGCCTTCCCGCTCGCGAAAGCTGCCGACAATCTCAAGGCCGGCAGGCAGCTTGCCGTCGCGCAATGTGCAAAACACGTATTCGCCGTCGTTGAGTTGCGGGCTCATGCTGCGCAGCAGGGTTGCCAATGACGTTTCGCCAGCCATGTCGGTGATCCTTGTTCAAGAGTTCTTGCTGGCCATTCTCCAGTTGAAGGCTGTATAAGAAAAACCAATAGTACTGATCGCCCATTAGGAAAACTGATGTTCGACTACAAATTACTTTCCGCGCTCGCCGCCGTAATCGAGCAGGCCGGATTCGAACGTGCCGCGCAGGTGCTGGGGTTGTCCCAATCGGCCATCTCTCAGCGGATCAAACTGCTGGAGGCACGGGTCGGCCAACCGGTGCTGGTGCGGGTCACACCTCCGGCGCCGACGGAGATTGGCCGGCGATTGCTTAACCATGTGCAGCAGGTGCGATTGCTTGAGCGCGATCTACAAACGTTGGTCCCGGCGCTGGACGAAGAAGGCCTGCCGGAACGCCTGCGTATCGCGCTGAATGCCGACAGTCTTGCAACTTGGTGGGCCGAGGCGGTGGGCGACTTTTGCGCGGAACAACATCTGTTGCTCGACTTGGTAGTAGAAGACCAGACCGTTGGCCTTAAACGCATGCGCGCAGGCGAAGTGGCGGGGTGTGTCTGCGCCAGTGAACGGCCGGTGGCCGGAGCGCGCAGCGTTCTGTTGGGGGCGATGCGCTACCGTGCGATGGCGAGCCCGGCGTTCATTGCCCGGCATTTTCCCGAAGGTGTGCGCGCCGATCAGTTAGCGAAAACTCCGGCTTTGGTGTTTGGGCCGGACGATTTCCTACAGCATCGCTACCTCGCATCCCTCGGTGTGGATGGCGGTTTCGAACACCATTTATGCCCATCGTCCGAAGGCTTTCTTCGCCTCACGGAAGCAGGGCTTGGCTGGGGCCTGGTGCCTGAGTTGCAGGTGCGCGAGCAACTGGAGCGCGGTCAATTGCAGGAGCTTTTGCCAGATAAGCCGATCGATGTGCCGCTGTACTGGCATCATTGGCGCAATGGCGGTCAGCTGTTGGGGTTACTCACCGATCAATTGGTGGGCTCGTCGAAGCAATGGCTGGTGCCGTTGGACTGACGGGCAGCGTCAAGACCTCACGCCCTATGCAATATGCAAAACGAAATATTCGGAGCAATTCATGAAGATTCTGGTCACCGGCGCAAGCGGCTTCATTGGCGGACGCTTTGCGCGTTTCGCCCTGGAGCAGGGCCTGGACGTGCGGGTCAACGGTCGCCGGGCCGAAAGCGTCGAGCATCTGGTGCGCCGTGGCGCCGAGTTCATTCAGGGCGACTTGAGCGACCCGCAACTGGCGCGCGACCTGTGTTCAGGCGTCGAAGCCGTGGTCCATTGCGCCGGCGCTGTCGGTTTGTGGGGGCGGTATCAGGACTTTCATCAAGGCAACGTCGAAGTCACCGAGAACGTGGTCGAGGCCTGTCTGAAACAGCGCGTTCGGCGCCTGGTGCATTTGTCGTCGCCGTCGATCTACTTCGATGGCCGCGATCACCTGGGGTTGACTGAAGAACAGGTGCCCAAGCGCTTCAAACATCCCTATGCCGCGACCAAATACCTGGCCGAGCAAAAAGTCTTCGGTGCGCAGGAATTCGGCCTCGAAACCCTGGCCCTGCGCCCGCGTTTCGTGACGGGCGCCGGCGACATGAGCATTTTCCCCAGGCTGCTGAAAATGCAGCGCAAAGGGCGGTTGGCGATTATCGGCAATGGCCTGAACAAGGTCGATTTCACCAGCGTGCAAAACCTCAATGAAGCGTTGCTCAGCAGCTTGCTGGCCAGCGGTTCGGCCTTGGGCAAGGCCTACAACATCAGCAACGGAGCGCCGGTTCCGTTGTGGGATGTGGTCAATTACGTGATGCGCCAAATGGATGTCCCACAGGTTACCCGTTACCGTTCCTACGGTTTGGCCTACAGCCTTGCCGCGCTCAACGAGGGTGTGTGCAAGCTGTGGCCTGGTCGTCCCGAGCCGACACTGTCGCGGCTGGGCATGCAGGTCATGAACAAAAACTTCACCCTGGACATCAGTCGCGCACGGCATTATCTGGACTACGATCCGAAAGTCAGCCTCTGGACCGCCCTCGATGAATTCTGCGGCTGGTGGAAGGCTCAGGACATTCGCTGACACACAAGGGCGGCCCTGACTGAACCGAGTTCGGGGTTCAGGGTCAACCGGTGCGGCAGCGGGGGTTATACTTCGCCGCATCAAGCCATCACCGCGTTTTACAAAGGTTGACCCTAATGCCCATGCGTAACGATGCCAACGACGACTTCGACGATGTCCCGAGCCTGCGCGCCAACAGTCTCGATGACGATGATTTTCCGACCACCGCTCGCACTTCCGTGCATTCGCGCACCACACCGGTGGTCAAGGTCAAAGGCCCGAGCACCGGCCCTCTGTGGGCATTGGTCGGCGCGTTGTTCTTTGCCTTCGCCGGCCTTGCCTGGTGGAGTTTTCAGCAGATCTCGCTGATGGAACAGCAACTGGTGGCGACCCAGGAAAGTTTTGCGCGCATCAGTGAGGAAGCGGCGGGGCGCTTGCAGGACATTTCCGGCAAGGTCGTGGCCAGCCAGTCCAACGTCAGCACTGGCAGTGAAGCGTTGAAGCTGCAAATCAAACAGCTCGAAAGCAAACTACAGGACCAGAGCAAACAGCTGGAAAGCAAGCTTCAGGATCAGAGCAAGCAGCAGCAAGGCGTACTCGGCCAGACCTCCGATCTGGACAAGCGCCTGGCGCAAATGACCGCGCAAGCCACCGAACAACAAACCGCCAATGCTCAGTTGCAGGCTCAGGTCAAAGCCTTGAGCGGCGAACTGGCCGCGTTGAAGAACGCGCCGGACGATACCAGCCAATTCGACGCCCAACTCAAAAGCCTGGGCGCTGACATCGTTGCGCTGAAGAAACAAGGCAATCCAAGCGCCGCCATCGAGCGCCTGGAGCAAGACATGATCGTACTCAAAAGCCAACAGGACAACCGCCCGGCCGCCACACCAGGTGGCACCAACACCGCCGAGTTCGACGCCTTCCGCGGCCAGGTCACCCGCAACATCAACACCCTGCAGGCGCAGATCCAGAATCTGCAGCAACAGCTGCGCGCCCGGCCTTAATAGGGGCCTGTTGATCGTTCCCACGCTCTGCGTGGGAACGATCGGTCGGAGGGGTTAGCGAACCGTGTCCTCCCGCCCTCGCAATACTCTGTTCGGCATGGCAATCGCCGCTGCCAGCCCCAACAGCGACACCGCCGCGCTGACCATCAGCAAATGCCGGAAGGTCAGCAACAGCTCAGCGCGCAGGGCGTTTTGTGCATCCCCCGGTGCGGCGTTCAAACCATCGAGCAAGACATTCCCCGAATGGCCCTCGGCAATCAGCGATGAGCCGGCCAGATGCGCGAAACTCGAATCCTGCAACAACGCCAGCAGCAGCGCCGACATTAACGCCACACCCACCGCGCCACCCAGGGAACGGAACAGATTCGTCGTGCTGGTTGCGACGCCGATATCCCGTTGTTCCACCGAGTTTTGTGTACCCACCAACGATGTCGGGAACTGCATACCGCTGGCGATCCCACTGAGCAACATGAACAGGCTGCTCAGCACAAACGCCTGAGGCGCACTGAACGCCATGCCGAGAATCGAGAATGGCATGAGCAGGGCGCCAGTCAGGATCATCGGTTTATAACGACCGCTCACCGAGGTCTGGCGTCCGGCGAAATACGCGCCTATCGGCAAACCCATGGCCAGCGGCAACAGGTGCAGCGCCGCGCTGTCGGCTCCGGCGCCGGTGACGCTCTGGAAGCGAAGGGGCATCAGCACGATCAAGGAAATCGCCTGGAAACTGGTGAAGAAAATCGTGCACCAGCAAAGAATCGCACTGCGGTTGGCGAACAAGTGCATCGGCAGCAACGGTTCCCGCGCCCGCCGTTCATGCCAGACGAACACGGCCAGCACCACCACCGCACAACCGAGCAAACCCGACACTTCGGTGCTGCGCCACGAATGGCCTTGGCCGACCTGAGTGATGCCCAGCAACAACGCCGTCAGGCCGATGATCATCAGCACGGTGCCGAAGTAGTCGATGATCGGCTTGCGCTGCGGCACTGGCAACCCCACCAGCGTGCGGTGGGCCACGAGCCAGGCACCTAGGCCCAATGGAAGATTGATCAGGAACACCCAGCGCCAGGACAGGTATTCGGTCATGTAGCCACCGAGTACCGGGCCGGCCACGCTGGCCACCGCGTACATGCTGCTGAAGTAACCCTGATAGCGACCGCGTTCGCGGGGCGGAACGATGTCGCCGATGATCGCCTGGCTCACCGAAATCATCCCGCCGGCACCGATGCCCTGAAGGATCCGCGCCAGCACCAGTTGCTCCATGCTTTGCGCCATGCCGCAGAACAACGACGCCAGGGTGAACACCCCCATGCCGAACAGCATCAACTTGCGGCGGCCATACAGATCGCCGAGTTTGCCGTAGATCGGCACCGCCACGGTCATCGCCACCATGTACCCGGAAATCACCCAGGCCAGCAGGCTGACATCCTTGAATTGCGCGGAAATGGCCGGCATCGACACGGCGACGATGGTCTGATCCAGCGCGCCCAGAAAGATCGCCAGCATCAGGGCGATCAGCACGCTGCGAATGGCCGGTTTGGGCGTTTCAGGCTGGTTGAGATTGGTCACGGGTAAAACCTGCGGGCAGTAATGGACCCGCAGCAGCCAAGGCGAGCGGGATGCTCGCCAGTGTAAGTCGGTAGCAGGCTATTCGATAGCCTCATAAGGAAGGCCGACGTAATTTTCTGCAATGGTTTTTCGGCCGGCCTCGGAGTCCACGAAATAGGCCAGCTCCGATTCGCTGATGCGCTGGCTGAACGCGTCATGCTCGTCGAAGCGATGCAGCATCGAGGTCATCCACCAGGAAAACCGCTCGGCTTTCCACACCCGCCGCAAGCAGACCTCGGAATACTTCTCCAGCAAATCCACACGGCCTTCGCGGTAAACCTTCAGCAGAATATTGAACAACGTACTGACGTCGCTGGCCGCCAGGTTCAACCCTTTGGCGCCAGTGGGCGGAACGATGTGTGCGGCGTCGCCGACCAGGAACATCCGCCCGTACTGCATCGGCTCGACCACAAAACTGCGCAGCGGCGCGATACTTTTTTCGATCGACGGGCCGGTCACCAGAGAGGCGGCGAGGGCAGTCGGCAGACGGGATTTGAGCTCATCCCAGAAGCGCTGATCGGACCAATCTTCGACTTTGTCCTGGGCCGGAACCTGGAGGTAATAACGGGTACGTGTCGGCGAACGCATGCTGCACAGCGCAAAACCCCGTTCATGCCGCGCGTAGACCAATTCTTCGTGGACCGGTGGCGTGTCAGCGAGAATCCCCAGCCAGCCGAACGGATAAACCCGCTCGAATATCTTCAGGCAATCAGCAGGTATCGATTGCCGCGCCACGCCATGGAAACCATCGCAACCGGCGATGTAGTCACAATCGAGTCGATACGTTTCGCCGTCCTTGTCGAAGGTGACAAAGGGTTCAGCGGTTTTCATGTCGTGGGGGGCGACATTGCTGGTTTCATAGATCGTCTGTGCACCGGCGTCCCGACGAGCGGCCATCAGATCGCGGGTGACCTCGGTCTGGCCATAGATCGTTACGGTTTTGCCGCCCGTCAGCACCTGCAAATCGATGTGTACCCGGCGCCCGTCGAGGGCCAGTTCGAAGCCTGCATGGACCAACCCTTCGGCGTCCATGCGCTGCCCCACCCCGGCCTGACGCAACAGCTCTACCATGCCTTGTTCGAGGACACCGGCGCGGATGCGTCCGAGCACATAGTCCGGGGTCTGGCGTTCGAGGATCAGGGTGTCGATGCCGGCGTTATGCAGCAATTGGCCGAGTAGCAAACCAGAGGGGCCGGCACCGATGATCGCGACTTGGGTTTTCAGTGTTTTCATTGTTTTTATGACTCGCAAGCTCCACACGGCCAAGACCGGTGAATGATTTTTATGGATCGAGTACTTGCATTTTTCACTTGCGAGTCTGTCAATTGAAGGGGAAAACTGAGCCGATACCTGTACATTCTGCCAATCGGTGCGATTATCGCCCCGTTACCCTCGAGGCCTGGATTGAAGTGATGAACAAGCCTGACCTGCCATCGATTCCGGTGTTCAAACTCTACGGTGAAAGCCTGGACTGGCCGACCCCTGACTTATTGCACTGTGAAACCATTTCCAAACGCAGCCGCGAACATCAATGGGAAATCAAACCCCACCGCCACGCCGATTTGTGTCAGCTGCTCTTCGTTTTCAAAGGTCAGGCAGAGCTTGAAATCGAAGGCAAACGCTCACAATTGACCGAGCCGGCAATCCTGATTCTGCCGCCGTTATCGGTGCATGGTTATCGGTTTTCCGAGAACGTCGAAGGTTTCGTCGTCACGCTGGCCGCGCCGCTGATCGCCCACCTGCAAGCACAATTGGGCAATTCGGTGAACGCTCTGGCACAGGCCGAAAGCTACCCGGCGGGCAAGGACAGCGAGTACCTCAACAGCCTGTTTTCAGCGCTGCAAAGCGAATACACCGGCCATCAACCGGCGCGCGAAATGCTCATGCATTCGCTGGTCAGCGTGATCATGGTGTGGATTAGCCGTCAGGTGATTCAGCGCCAAACCGCCACTCAGCGTCCGCAACGGGCCCGGGAATACCTCAATGGCTTTATTCAGCTGGTGGAAGAAACCTATCGCCAGCACGTCAAGGTCGAGGACCTGGCTCATCGGCTGGGAATTTCCGTGTCCCACCTCAACGGCACATGCCGTGAACTGGCGGGGCAACCGGCGTTGCAGATCATGCACGAGCGTCAATTGCTGGAGGCCAAGCGCTTGCTGACCTACACCAGCATGACCATTTATGAAATGTCCGACGTGTTGGGGTTTTCCGATCCGACCAACTTCACACGCCTGTTCAGGCGTCGCGTGGGGATTTCACCGAAGGCCTTTCGCGACCGTTTGAAGGCCGATCAGGACCATGCCGATCAGGACAACGAGGCCTGACCCCTCGCCACAGGGTGTTCGTTACCGGAGGGCATTGAGGGTCGCGTTGTGGGGAATGCAGCGTTCGAAGTTGCAGCTCGCGTATTCGCGGGGCACTTGTCGCAACTGCTCGACACGCCAGGCGGCTGTGCCATACAGCGCCAGCGTCGCCGCGCAAGTGATGAAAATGGCGAGGTATCTTTTTGTTTTGATGTTCATGGCGTTGACCTCTGAACGAATACCTTCCGGTACTGCTTTGAGCATAGGTCAGCGCGGGTGAGTTGTGTAGGAGCTGCCGAAGGCTGCGATCTTTTGATCTTAATCTTCTCGCCGCCGCTGAAGATCAAAAGATCGCAGCCTTCGGCAGCTCCTACAGGGTAAGCATTCAAACTCCAGGAGTTGGCGAAGCTTTAAAGCCCGATATCCCACTCCGGTTCTTCGGGAAATCTGAGCACCAAAAAATCCAGCATGCTGCGCAACGCCGCCGGCATGTGCTTGCGTGAGGCATACACCGCATAAATGTTCATCTGCCGAGGCTCGGCCTGGGGCAGCAGGCGGATCAGTTCACCGCTGTGGATATGCACTCCCGCCTGATAGCTGGGCAGCATCGCCACGCCGGCGCCGGCCATCGTCGCGCGCAACAGCGTGCTGGCTTCGTTGGCGCTGATATTGCCCTGCACCGGCACCGAAACAGGCTCTCCGTCCTGTTCGAAATGCCAGAGGCTTTTGCCGAAGTAGGAGTGGGTCAGGCAGTTGTGCAGGCTGAGGTCCTCGACCCGTTGCGGTGTCGGGTGCTCGCGCAGGTAAGCGGGGGAGGCGCAGATCACTGAGCGGCAGACCGTCAGCCGCCGGGCGATCAGGTTCGGGTCCAGGTCGTTGCTGGTGCGGATGGCCAGGTCGATGCGTTCGTCCACCAGGTTCACCGTGCGGTCGAGCATTTGCATATCGATGCTGACGCCGGGGTAACGTTTGACGTAGGCCGCCATGGCGTCCGCCAGTTGCGCTTGGCCGAATGAGGTGCTGACGCTGATCCGCAACAGGCCTCGCGGTGCGTCGTCCGGTTCGCTGACGGCGGCCTGCATGTCGGTGGACCAATCGAGCATCTGCCGACAGCGAGGCAGGATCTCACTGCCGGCGGCGGTCAGACTCAATTTGCGCGTAGTGCGGTGCATCAGGCGCGCGCCGACCCAGTCTTCCAGTTCCGCCAGATAGCGTGAAACCACCGGCCGTGACAGGTCCAGGTGATCGGCTGCAGCCGATTGGCTGCCCAGGTCCACCACCGTAACGAACACCCGCATTGCTTGTAGACGATCCATGATTTGCCCGCTTTCAGAAACAAACTATGTTCAAGCATCGCATTTTTTGTATCGAACCAGGCAACTAAGCTCTGTCCCATCGCCAAGCACGGCATTCGGACAACGGAGCAACAGATGATCGGCTTCACTTCAATCAAACGCATTCTTCTGGCAACCGCCACGCTCGGCTTCGCGGCCCATGCCGCTGCGGCATCCACTCTGACGCTGGACGTCTACAACCCAGGCACCAACGCGATCTTCCCGGTGACCTCGGTGCTGGTCAGTGGCGAGAAGGAAGCGATTCTGGTGGACGCGCAATTCGGCAAAGCCCAGGCCGAACAGGTGGTGGAAAAAATTCGCGCCAGTGGCAAGCAACTGACCACCATCTACATCAGCCACGGTGACCCGGATTACTACTTCGGTCTCGACACCGTCACCCAAGCGTTCCCGAAAGCCAAGGTGCTGGCCTCGCAACCGACGGTTGATCACATCAAAAAAACCGTCGACGGCAAACTGGCATTCTGGGGCCCGAAAATGGGCGCTGACGTACCGAACAAAACCATCGTGCCGCAGGTGCTCAAGGGCGACAGCCTGATGCTGGAAGGGCAAAAATTGCAGGTGATCGGCCTGGACGGCAAGCAGCCTGATCGCAGCTTTGTGTGGATCCCGTCAATCAAGGCTGTGGTCGGTGGCGTGGTGGTCGCGGAAAACATTCACGTGTGGATGGCCGACACCCAGACCCCGCAATCCCATGCCGATTGGCTGACGACGTTGCAGGCGATCGAAGCGCTGAAGCCGAAAACCATCGTACCGGGTCACTACCTTGGTGAGAGCGCTCGCTCTCTGGCGGCGGTGCAGTTCACTGCCGGTTACATCAAGGCTTTCGACGAAGAAACCGCCAAGGCGAAAGACGCTGCCGAACTGATCGCCGCGATGAAAAAACGCTACCCGACCCTGGGCGAAGAAAGCTCGCTGGAGCTGAGCGCCAAAGTCGCCAAGGGCGAGATGAAGTGGTAATCCGCTGAGCAGTGGAGAGGAGGATGACGAAAATCCTGTGGGAGCGTGGCTTGCCCGCGAAGAAGGCACCGCGGTTTTTCAGGGATTACGCGTCATCGTTCTTCGCGGGCAAGCCACGCTCCCACAGGTTCTGCGTCGCCCCATGCCGCACAACTCAATACAGATTCACCCAAGCCAACTGGAGAAACGTCATGAGCAACATCGCAATCATCGGTGCCACCGGTCGTGCCGGTAGCCAACTGTTGGAAGAGGCCTTGCGTCGCGGTCATAGCGTCACCGCCATCGCTCGCGACACTTCGAAAATCACCCCGCGTGCCGATGTCGTGAGCAAAAACGTCGATGTGCTCGACGCCGCAGCATTGCAAGCCGCCGTGGCCGGGCATGATGCGGTGATCAGCGCTGCGCATTTCTCCACCATCCGTGCCAGCGCGATTATCGAGCCGGTGAAGAAGGCTGGGGTCAAGCGTCTGCTGGTGGTCGGCGGTGCCGGTTCGCTGTTGCTGCCGGACGGCTCACGGGTGATCGACAGCGAAGGCTTCCCCGAGGAATACAAGGCCGAGGCCAGCGCCGGTGCCGCGTTCCTGAATACCTTGCGTCAGGAAAAGGACCTGGACTGGACCTTCCTGTCCCCGTCGGCGGAGTTCGTCGAAGGTGAGCGCACCTGCTCGTTTCGGGTTGGCAAGGATGACTTGCTGGTGAGTGCCGAAGGCCGTAGCTGGATTACCTTTGCTGACTTCGCGATTGCGCTGATCGATGAAGTGGAAACACCGAAGCATTCCCGCCAGCGGTTTACTGTCGGGTATTGATCGTCTGATCGTTCCCACGCTCTGCGTGGGAATGCCTCAACGGACGCTCCGCGTTCGGCTTTGGAAGGGACGCGGAGCGTCCCGGGCTGCATTCCCACGCGGAGCGTGGGAACGATCATCTCTTAGCGGCTCTGCGCCTGCTCCACCAACCACCCCATCAATTCACGCAACTTCGGCGAAGGTTCCGGTTTCTCGGGGAACACCAGGTAATACGCCAACCCGGTTTTCACCTTCAAGTCAAAGGGCATGACCAGCCGTCCGGCACTCAGGTCATCGCCGATCAACGACCAATCGCCAATCGCTACACCTGTCCCCTGGGACGCCATCGACATCGCCAAGTCCAGGGTTTCGAAATGCTGCCCCTTGCCGACATTGCTCAGCCGAATATCCGCAGCCTTCAGCCAGGCGTTCCAGTCCCGTTCATCGCGGGTGGGGTGCAGCAACAAGTGTTGCTGCAGGTCGGCCGGGGTCTGCAAAGCCATCGGCCCTTCAAGCATCGGTTGGGAACACACGGGCGTCAGTTGCTCATCGAACAGATGCCGGGAGGCCAGTGAGCTGTCCGGCGGCGGGCCATACATCACCGCCGCGTCGAACTGCTCGCGATGAAAATCCACGCCGTGTTTCACCGTGGTGGTCAATTCCACCGGCACGTCCGGGCGTTCCTTTTGCCACTGCAACAGGCGTGGCAACAGCCAGCGCATCACGCAGGTCGGGGCTTTCAGTTGCAGGGTTTCGCGCTTCTCGCCGATCTGCTCCACCGCCTCGTCGATCAGGCTGAAAATCTGCTGCACCCGTGGCAGCCATTCCCGTCCTTCGGCGGTCAGGCTCAAGCCCCGCGCCTGGCGAATAAACAGCTCATAACCCAGATGATCTTCCAGCCCGGCGATCTGCCGGCTTACCGCGCCTTGGGTGATGTGCAGCTGTTCGGCGGCCCGGGTGAAGTTGCAGCACTGCGCGGTGATCAGAAAAGTGTGCAGCGCCGGCAGGGGAGGCAATCGTTTCATTGGGATCCAAGGTATGACGTGAGGACATGGCTAGTATGACTTTTTATCCATTGTTGCGGCTACGCGTCGCCCGTTCCAATGAGGCCATCCCTGGACCTGCCAACCCATCATAAACACTGCGCAGGCCCGGCGTCTCAAACGAACAAAAAGGGCAAAGACATGGCGACGTGCGGCGAAGTATTGGTCAAGTTACTCGAAGGTTACGGGGTCGAGCAGGTGTTCGGCATTCCCGGGGTGCATACCGTGGAGCTGTATCGCGGGCTGGCCCGTTCGAGCATCAACCACGTCACTCCGCGTCACGAACAGGGCGCCGGTTTCATGGCCGACGGTTATGCGCGCACCAGCGGCAAACCGGGTGTGTGCTTCATCATCACCGGTCCTGGCATGACCAACATCACCACCGCCATGGGCCAGGCTTACGCCGACTCTATCCCGATGCTGGTGATTTCCAGCGTGCAATCGCGCAGCCAATTGGGCGGCGGTCGCGGCAAGCTGCATGAACTGCCAAACCAGAGCGCGCTGGTCGGCGGCGTGGCGGCGTTCTCCCACACCTTGATGTCGGCGGCTGAATTGCCGGGCGTGTTGGCCCGCGCCTTCGCGCTGTTCCAGGCTGGCCGTCCGCGTCCCGTACACATCGAAATCCCGTTGGACGTGTTGGTCGAAGAGGCCGATGACTTGCTCGCCAGCGTGCCGGTGAACATCGATCGCGCTGGTGCTTCGCCAAGCGCGATCAGCCGCATGACCGACTGGCTGGCCGGTGCCAAGCGCCCATTGATTCTCGCCGGTGGTGGCGCCATCGATGCCGCGGCCGAACTGACTGAACTGGCGGAACTGCTGGATGCGCCGGTGGCCCTGACCATCAATGCCAAAGGCATGCTCGAATCCAGCCACCCGCTGCTGATCGGTTCGACCCAAAGCCTGGTAGCCACTCGCGCGCTGGTCGCCGAAGCCGACGTGGTGCTGGCCATCGGCACCGAACTGGCCGAAACCGATTACGACATCACCTTCGCTGGCGGCTTCGACATTCCCGGCGTGCTGCTGCGCGTGGACATCGACCCCGACCAGACCGTGCGTAATTACCCGCCGAAAGTCGCGTTGGTCGCCGACTCGCGCAACGCCGCTCAGGCCTTGCTGAGTGCGCTGTCCCACCAGTCGCTGGCCGAGCGTCGCAACGATTGGGGCCAGGTGCGTGCCGCGCGTTTGCGCGATGAATTGGCCGCATCCTGGGACGCCCCGACGCTGGCCCAGACCCGCTTCCTGGAAACTGTTTTGCACGAATTGCCGAACGCGGTTTTTGTCGGCGATTCGACCCAACCGGTGTACACCGGCAACCTGACCTTCAACCCGGAACGCCCGCGCCGCTGGTTCAACTCGTCCACCGGTTACGGCACCCTCGGTTACGCCTTGCCGGCGGCGATTGGCGCCTGGCTCGGTGGCAGCGTCGAAGGCGGCGCACGCCCTCCGGTGGTGTGCCTGATTGGCGACGGTGGTCTGCAATTCACTCTGCCGGAACTGGCCAGTGCGGTGGAAGCACGCACCCCGGTGATCGTCCTGCTGTGGAATAACCAGGGCTACGAAGAGATCAAGAAATACATGGTCAACCGCGACATCGAGCCGGTTGGCGTGGACATCTACACCCCGGACTTCATTGGTGTGGCCAAGGCGCTGGGCTGCGCGGCCGAGGCGGTCAGCGGTGTCGAAGAACTGCGCAGCGCGCTGCGTCTCGCCACCGATCGCCAAGGCCCGACCCTGATTGAAATCGATCAGACCCAGTGGATGAAGGCGGTGTCGAAATGAGTTTTTCTGCGACGTTCCCGACCACGCTTGATGGCCTTTACATCGATGGTCAATGGTCGGCCGGCAACGAACACTTACGCGTGATCAACCCGGCGACCGAAGCGCTGCTGACAACCGTCAACGGCGGCGATGAACACGCTGTCGATCAGGCCGTCACGGCGGCGACCAACGCTTTCAAAGAATGGTCGAAAACCACCGGCGCCGAGCGCGGGGCGATCCTGCGCAGAATCGCCGCAGGCGTGCAGGCTGGTCGTGAACAGTTGATGAAGTTGCAGTCGAGCAACAACGGCAAACCGCTGTTCGAAGCGGCCATTGATGTCGACGATGTAATCGCCACGTTCGAGTATTACGCCGATCTGGCCGAAGGCCTGGACGCGAAACAGGACAACGCCGTGGCGTTGCCGAGCGACGAGTTCAGCGCCCGTTTGCGCCGCGAGCCATGCGGTGTGGTGGGGCTGATCGTGCCGTGGAATTTCCCGATGGTCACCACCGCCTGGAAACTCGCCCCGGCCCTGGCCGCCGGTTGCTGCGTGGTGCTCAAACCGTCGGAAGTGACGCCGCTGCCGGAGCTGGAACTGGCGACGATCATTGCCGAGGCCGGTCTGCCAAACGGTGTGTTCAATCTGGTCTGCGGCACCGGCCTGGCTGTTGGCGCACCACTGTCGGCTGACCCACGCATCGCCAAGATTTCCTTCACCGGCAGCAACGCAGTGGGGGTGCAGGTGATGCAGCGGGCGGCGGAAACCGTGAAGGGTGTGAGCCTGGAATTGGGCGGCAAATCTTCGCTGCTGGTGCTCGCCGATGCCGACATCGAGCTGGCCGTGGAAGTGGCCTGTGGCGGTGGTTTCTTCAACGCCGGGCAGATGTGTTCCGCCACCAGCCGCGTGCTGGTTTCCGATGAGCTGGCGGATAAATTTGTAGCGCGATTGAAGGCGCGCGCCGAAGCCATTCGCGTGGCCGACCCGTTCGACCCGAACGTGGAAATGGGCGCACTGGTCAATCAGGCGCAATACCAACGTGTGCTGGGGCACATCGATCGCGGTTTGAGCGCTGGGGCGAAGTTGATCTGCGGCGGTAATCGTCCGGCGGACCTGTCACACGGCTATTTTTTGCAGCCGACCATTTTCGTCGACGTGCCCCTCGACAGTGCGCTGTGGTGCGAAGAGATTTTCGGCCCGGTGATCTGCGTGCGCAGTTTCAGCTCTGAAGCCGAGGCGATTGCCCTGGCCAACGACAGCCAATTCGGCCTGGTGGCCAGCGTGGTCACGCGCGACGCCGAAGCGGCTGATCGGGTCGCCAACGCTTTGCAGGCGGGGCTTGTGTGGATCAACGCGCCGCAAGTGATCTTCCCGCAGACCGCTTGGGGTGGCTACAAACAGAGCAGCATCGGCCGCGAATTGGGGCCATGGGGCTTGCAGGCTTTCCAGGAAATCAAACACGTGATTCGGGCCGTCTGAAGGCACGAAAAAAGGCCGCGCATGCCTCGTGATGAGGCATGCGCCAGCGTCATGGCTTCAATGAGTTTTTATCGATAGTCAGGTGTTTTGCACGACCTCAGGATGAACCCGCTGGCATCGCCAAGGCCCATTGAAACCGGGGGCTTGAAGCTGATCTGGCCGCGCGGATGCAAC
This sequence comes from Pseudomonas sp. JV414, assembly GCF_032424305.1. NCBI lineage: Bacteria > Pseudomonadati > Pseudomonadota > Gammaproteobacteria > Pseudomonadales > Pseudomonadaceae > Pseudomonas > Pseudomonas sp. JV414. The sequence goes on from NZ_VYKC01000020.1 coordinate 307,381, forward strand.
GGTTGCGACCAACCTCATACTTAAAAAAACAAAGGGAGTCCTTCATGGGCGAGCACGATCTGAACAGACGTCAATTCATCAAAACCGTGGGCGTGGCGTCCGTGGCGGCGGCGGCCATGAGTATGCCGTTCATCAAGGCCAATGCCAGCGACACACGTTTCCAGGGCAAGACCCTGCGCTTGCTGACCTGGTCCGATGACACCGGCCTTGCAGCATTGCGCAATATCGCGGCAACCTTCGAAGCCAAGTACGGCTGCAAGGTCATCGCTGACCGCACCGGCAGCACTTCGGAAATGGTCGCCAAACTCAAGGCCGGCGGTGATCGTCCGCAGTACGACATCATCACTCTGGCCGGCGTCGGCGCCGAAGGTCTGGCCGCCGCCAACCTGCTGGAAAAACCCGATCTCAACCGCATCCCTAACCTGATCGACGTGCCGGAGAAATACCGCACTGGCGCCAACGGTCACGGCATCGGTTACCTGCTGTGGTGCAACAGCCTGGTCTACAGCACCCGCACCATCAAAGAAGCGCCAGACAGCTATGCCGCCCTGTGGGACGCGGAGCTGTCGCCGAACATCTTCCTGCCGCCGCCGAACTGGACCGAGGCCATGGACCTGATCATCATCGCCGCCAAACTGGCCGGTGGTGACGAACACAACATCGAGCCAGGCTTCAAGAAACTCGCCGAGCTGAAAGATCGCGTCGTGACCTTGGGCGAAAACCCGAACCAGATCGCCGAGCTGTTCCGCACCGGTTCTCTGGACATGGGCGGTTTGTACGCGCCGGCGTTTTTCCCGAAACAGATTCGCGATCCGGCCTACGGTCTGGGCGCTACGTTCGGCATGAAGGAAGGCTTCTACACCGACCTGATGTTGTCGGTGATGCCGAAAAATCGTCCGGGCGATATCGACCTGGCCTACGCCTTCATCAACCACTCTCTGGACCCGCTGGTGCAGGGCAAGATGGCCGAAGACATCTACAACGGCCCGGTCAACGCCAAGGCGATCATCTCCGCCGAAGCACGCAAGAGCCCGTACATCCTCACGCCGGAGCAGATTGCCGAGAAGGCGATCATGCACGACAACGCCTTCCTGGCCTCCGTACATGACCAATGGATTCGTCGTTACACGGAAATCTTTTCTTCCTGATCCGTAGGAGCTGCCGGAGGCTGCGATCTTTTGATCTTGCTCTTCGGTGGCTCTGAAAAAGATCAAAAGATCGCAGCCTTCGGCAGCTCCTACACGGGCCGGGCGCGAGATATTCCTGATCTTCCATTGACGAGACCCTTTGCTATGGAACACCAACCTCTGACCCATCCGGTAAGCGCCGCACCCGTGCGCCTCAATCGGGGTGTCTCACCGACGGCGCGCGCCTGGCTTTTCCTCTCGCCGTCGATGCTGTTTCTCGGCGTGCTGATTGCCGCGAGCCTCTTGGTGCTGCGCATGAGCGTCGGCACCAAAGGCGCGGAATGGACCGGGTTCAGCCTGGCCAGTTACGCGCAATTGCTGGAACCCTATTACCTCAAATCGTTGCTGCTGACGTTGCGCCTGGCGCTGATCAGTGCGGTGATTGCGGTGCTGCTGGCGATCCCCGTCGCCTACACCATGTCGCGGTTGACCTCGCCGTTTGTGCGGCGGATCTTCCTCGCGGCGGTGCTGCTGCCATTGCTGGTCAACCTGCTGCTGCAAAGCTACGGCTGGCTGGTGATTCTCGGCCCCGGCGGCATGCTCAATCAGGCGCTGATGGGCCTGGGCCTGATCAAGCGCCCGATCATGCTGCTCTACAACCAGAACGGCGTGTTGATGGGCCTGGTGCAAACCGCGTTCCCGTTGGCCGTGCTGCCGATTGCCAGCGCCATGCGCGGCGTCGCCCGCACTTACGAAGAAGCCGCTGCCACCCTCGGCGCCAGTCGCTTGCAGGTGTTTCGCCAGGTGGTGTTGCCGATGAGTTTGCCGGGGATTATCACTGGCGCGACATTGGTGTTCGCCTACAACGCCAGCAGTTTTGTGGTGCCGCTGCTGCTCGGTGGTCGGCGCGTGCCGATGCTGGCGGTGATGGTGCATGACCAGATCGCCCCGCTGATGAACTGGCCCGCCGCGTCTGCTGCCGGTGTGGTGCTGATCGTTACCACCCTGGCGATCATGACCTTGTCCGAATACATCACTGGCCGTCGTCGGCGCATGCTGGAGGCTTCGCAATGAGTACCCTGATCAAGAAGCGCCACTCGCTGCTGCCGGGCGATACCGGCAAGTTCGCCGGCATCCTGTCGGGCTTCATTTTGCTGCTGGCGGTGCTGCCGATTCTGACCATGATTGTCATGTCGTTCAGTGGCGCATCGAACCTCGACTTCCCGCCCAGCAGCTACAGCCTGCAATGGTACGAGGCCGCCTGGAACACCTTCGTATCGCCAGATTCCAGCGATGTGCTGAGCCTCGGCAAAGCCATGACCACCAGTTTGATGGTGGCCTGCCTGACCATGATTTTCGCCACGATTATCGCGGTGCCGGCAGCCTATGCCCTGACCCGTTGCGAGTTTCGCGGCAAGGCCGTGGCGCTGCAATTGATGTCGCTGCCACTGGTGTTCCCGATGGTGGTGTTGGGCCTGGCCTTGCTGCTGGTATTCGACAGCCTGCCTTTCCACATCACCACCTCGCGACTGGTGATTGCCCACGTGATTCTGGCGCTGCCGTTCGTGGTGAAAAACTGCACGGCGGCGATGCTCTCCATCGGCAGCGAAGTCGAGGAAGCCGCGCAAATGCTCGGCGCTTCACCGCTACGGGCGATTGTCGATGTGGTGGTGCCGCTGATGAAATCGGGGATTCTGGCGGGCATGTTGCTGGCGTTCATCGTCTCGTTCAACGAATTCACCGTGACCTATTTCCTCTACACCATCGACGTCATGACCGTGCCGATCTGGATGTACAGCCGCACAGTGTCTTCGCTCGACCCTACCGTTTTCTCGTTTGCCGTGCTGATCGTGCTGATCGACTTCGTCCTGATCTGGGCGTTGGAGAAGCTGGTCGGTGAAGGTGGCGTTTCGTTCTGATTCTTGAGGTGCAACATGACTGGTCTGATTCTGGAAAACGTCGAGAAACATTACGGCTCGGCCTGCGCGGTAAAAGATGTGAACCTGCATTTGCCCGAGGGCAAACTGGTGTGTTTCCTCGGCCCTTCGGGCTGCGGCAAAACCACCTTGCTGCGGATGATTGCCGGGCTTGAAACCCTGACCGGCGGCGAGATTCGCCTGGACGGTGAAGACATCGGCCATACGCCGGCGCATCAGCGTAATTTCGGCATGGTGTTCCAATCGCTGGCGCTGTTTCCGCACATGACGGTGGGGGAGAACATCGCCTATCCGCTGAAACTGCGTGGGGTCAGCAAGGCTGATCAACAGGCGCGGGTGGTGGAGTTGCTGGAGCTGATTCAGCTGCAGGAAATGATTGATCGCCCGGTGGCAAAACTCTCCGGCGGTCAGCGTCAGCGTGTGGCGATTGCCCGGGCGATTGCTTCGCGGCCGAAAATCCTCCTGCTCGACGAACCGCTGTCGGCGCTGGACGCCAAGCTGCGTGAGTCGATGCAGGTGGAAATCCGTCAGCTGCAACAGCGTTTGAACATCACCACCATCATGGTCACCCATGACCAGCGCGAAGCCATGACCATGGCTGACATCGTGGTGGTGCTGGGTGAGCATCGGGTGCAGCAGGTGGGTACGCCGATTGAAATCTATCGGCATCCGGCCAATGAGTTTGTCGCGGACTTTATCGGTTCGGGCAATATTTTCCCGGCCACGGCGCTGGGCAACGGCAAGGTCAGCTTGCCCGGTGGCGATGCCCTGCAAGTGCCGATCTGCAGCAGCATTGTGGTGGGGGAGAAGGTGAAAATGCTGATCCGCCCGGAAGACCTGCAACTGTCGCAACCCCAGGCCACGGCGGGGAATCGCTTGCTCGGGAAGGTGACGTTTGTGCGGGATATCGGTGCGACGATTGAAACGACTGTTGAGTGTTCCGGGGTGTCGTTTACTGCGTTGAGCACGCCGTGTCAGGGAGTTGGGTTGAGCATTGGCAATCCGGTGTCGGTGACATTGCCGGCTGAGGCGTGCCGAGTACTAAGCGCCTGATCCAGATTTGATATTGGCCTTCCTGGCCTCATCGCGGGCAAGCCCGCTCCCACAGGTTTCCGTGTACACCGGACCTTGTGGGAGCGGGCTTGCCCGCGATGGGGTCATCAGCCACACAACAAAAGTCAGATCAAACCGACAACCGCAACCGCGCCAAATCCCGGAGCGGCGGCGCCCCGAACAATCGGCTGTACTCCCGGCTGAATTGCGAAGGGCTTTCATACCCCACCCGATAACCCGCCGCCGAAGCTTCCAGCCCTTCAGCCAGCATCAACCGCCGCGCCTCTTGCAGGCGCAACTGCTTCTGATACTGCAGCGGACTCATCGCCGTCATCGCCTTGAATCGGTGATGCAATGTCGACACGCTCAGGTTCACTTCCCGCGCCAGATCATCGATGCGTAGCGGTTGCTCATAATTGCCGTTGAGCCATTTGATCGCCTGGCTGATGCGATGGCTCTGGCTGTTGGCGATGGCAATCTCATACAGCCGATGACCCTGCTGGCTGCGTAACAGCCGATACAGAATCTCTCGACGAATCAGCGGCGCCAGCATGGCGATGTCTTTGGGTGTATCCAGCAAACGCGCCAGACGCAGCACGGCATCAAGCATTGCCGTGTCGATCTGCTCCACATACAGGCCGCGGCCAGTGGGACGTGTGGGGACGCCGATGGGCCCGGCGTCGGCAATCAGCGCGCTGATTTCCGCCGGGTCGATGTCCAGCCGCACGGCGAGGATCGGTTCCTCGGGCGAGACGTTCACCACCCGCCCGCTCAAGGGCATCGAGACCGACACCACCAGGTAATTCAGTGGGTCGTAATTGAAGTATTCATCCGCCAGCCGCACTTCCTTGCGCCCCTGGGCCATGATGCACAGGGCCGGTTGCGCCAGCACTGGAGCGAAGTCGTGGTTTTTACTGTGGCGCGACATGAACAGCGAACCGACGGCGGTGGCATAAGTGCCATCCTCCATCGTGTTACGGCGGATGAGGGCGGCCAGTTCCGCGCGCTGTTTTTCCATGTCGGCATCCAGCGGGGCTTGAAAATGATCGAGCGACGACATGCAGGGCATCCTCGGTGACGCGTTGGTGATGGGCTGAGCTTAAATTTGTGCAAGGGACAACGGTAGACACATCCTGCCAAAAGCTTGCCTGATTCTGCACGGGGTGGATCTGCGCTCCAACGTTTGCCGGGCGCGGCTTTGCTTTTGTAGGAGCTGCCGCAGGCTGCGATCTTTTGACTTGGTCTTTCAAAATCAAAAGATCGCAGCTCCTACATGAGTTCAGCACACTTGCCCGAATCTCATATGACAGTGCCATGACCATGGTTTACATGCTGTTACAGACGCTTTCTGCAGCCGCGCAGGATTGTGCAACAAGCCGGCAGAAATCGACTAACGACGACCAGGGCGCGCCGCCTAATCTTGGATCCTGTCGCAGCCCGTCCTCGGCTGCCACTGGATGACCTAGGAGGGTTGAACATGTCTACGCAGATCCCCGTCAGTCATATGGCCTTCGTCCGCGCCCGCGCCGGGCGTTCGGCAGAACTCGGTGCGCGCCTGAGCGCCCTGATCGAGCCGTCGCGCAACGCGCCGGGTTGCCTGAGCTTCGCCCTGCAGCACTCGCAATGCGATCCAGAGCTGTGGCTGGTGTCCGGTTTCTGGGACAACCAACAGGCCATGACCGCTTACTTCGGCAGCCCGGCAATGCAGATTTTTGCCGAGCTGGTGCAGGAGCTGGTGGTCAATAGTCTGGATTTCCATACCTTCAAGGATGTCTCGGCGGCCCAGGCCCTTGGCCAGTCCCAGGCAGCGGTACACAAACTCGTCGGTTGAGGGTTTAATGGCGCAATTCTCCATTAGCCAGGATCCGCGACATGGCACGCAAAGCCTTTGAACACTTCGAAGCCGTTTCAGCAGTAGTACCGGGCGAGGGCGGTTACCACGCCGCGATTGCCGTCAAAGCCCTCGGTGGTTCCGGTGCCCCGACTTTTCACAAAGTGCTGGAAGGCCAGACTTTCAAGACCGCTCATGAAGCCGACGAGGCCGCGGCCAAAGAGCTGACCCGCCTCAAAGACGTTAAAGAAGACGCCGACCTGCTCTGGTAATTACTTGACCGCCCCCGGGCGGAACATCTTGAACAATGCCTCTGGCCCCAGCTGAAAGTAATCCGCCGGCCCGCCGCCGCGCAGAATCGGTTCTGCCGCGGCGGTGTCGTATACCCCATCCTTCAGCAGCCGCTTGGCGATATGCACGGCGACCACTTCGCCGAGAATCAGCCAGCTCGGCACCACTTCCTTGTTTGCACGCTGCAACTGAATGATCTGCGTGACCTTGCACTCAAAGGACACCGGGCTTTCGGCGACCCGTGGCACCTGAATGACTTTCGAGGCGACGGTGGTCAGCCCGGACAGTTCGAACTCATCGACCTCCGGCCCGACCATGGCGCAGCTCTGATTCATCTGCTCGGCCAATGGGCGGGTCGCCAGGTTCCAGGCGAATTCACCGGTTTGCTCGATGTTATTCAGGCTGTCTTTGCGCCCGACGCTGGAAAACCCAATGATCGGCGGGATGTAGTTGAAGGCGTTGAAAAAGCTGTAGGGCGCCAGGTTCAGGCGACCATTGGCGTCCTGGGAGGAAATCCAGCCGATAGGACGCGGGCCGACGATGGCGTTGAACGGGTCATGCGGCAGGCCGTGGCCGTTGGCGGGTTCGTAGAAATGGATGTCGTCGGGCATACAGTGAATTCCTGGGGCGTTCGGGAGGCGGTCATGGTGCAAGGGCCGGCGGCATATTTCCAGCCCATCCTCAATCACTGTGCTCCCCAGAAGCGACTAAGCCCGGCGAAGGCCGGGCTGTGGTGTTGCAGATTGCGGGGGCTGTTCAGGTGAGACCGAGTCATGGCCTTCGCGGGCAAGCCTCGCTCCTACAAGGGCACCACAATCCCTGTAGGAGCGAGGCTTGCCCGCGAAGAGGCCATAACAGCCTCCATCAATGTAACTGTCAGTCCGTCTCGATCCGCGAATGCTTGCGGGTGTCTTTCATGGTCACGTACACCAGCAACGACACCGCGATGCACGCCGTGACATACCAGTAGTAACCGGTTTCCATGCCGATGCTCTTGAACCACAGCGCGATGTATTCAGCGGTGCCGCCAAAGATCGACACGGTCAGCGCGTACGGCAGGCCGACGCCCAGCGCACGGATTTCGGTCGGGAACAATTCAGCTTTAACCACCGCGTTGATCGAGGTGTAGCCGCTGACAATGATCAGCGCTGCCATGATCAGGAAGAACGCGCCCCACCAGGTCTGGATGGTGTGCAGGGTGGTCAGGATCGGCACGGTGAACAGTGTCCCGAGAATACCGAAGGCGATCAGGATCGGACGACGACCGACTTTATCCGACAGCCCGCCGATGATCGGTTGCAGGCACATGAACAGGAACAGCGTGGCGGCAGAAATCGTGGTGGAGTCGGAAATGCTCATGCCGACGGTGTTCACCAGGTATTTCTGCATGTACGTGGTGTAGGTGTAGAACGCCAGCGTGCCGCCCATGGTCAGGCCGACCACGGTCATCAGTTCCTTCGGATGGCGCATCAAGGTGCGCATCGCGCTTTCCTTGGCTTTCTCTTTCTTGGTGAACGACTCGGTTTCTTCCATGCCACGACGCAGGTACAGCGCGACCACCGCACACAGTGCGCCGATGGCAAACGGAATGCGCCAGCCCCAGGCGTACAGCTCTTCGGTGGTCAGGGTCTGTTGCAGCACGATCAACACCGCCAGGGCGATGAGCTGGCCGGAGATCAGGGTCACGTACTGGAAGCTGGAGTAGAAGCCGCGACGATCCTTGGTCGCCATCTCGCTGAGGTAAGTCGCCGAGGTGCCGTACTCGCCACCGACCGACAGGCCTTGCAGCAAACGGGCGAAAATCAGCAGGATCGGTGCGCCGATGCCAATGGTTTCATAACCCGGGCTCAGGGCGATCAGCAGCGAGCCAAAGCACATCAGGTACACCGAAGCCATCAGCGCTTTCTTGCGACCGGCCTTGTCGGCGTAGAGGCCCATCAGCCAGCCACCGATCGGGCGCATCAGGAAGCCCACGGCGAAGATCGCGGCGGTGTTGAGCAGTTGTGCGGTGGTGTCGCCTTTGGGGAAGAAGGCTTTGGCGAAGTACAGGGAGAAGGCGGCGTAGACGTACCAGTCGTACCACTCGACCATGTTGCCGACAGAGCCGCTGAAGATCGATTTGATCCGGCTAGCGGTGGTTCTTTCTGTAGCCGGCGCGGCAGCCGACCCAAGAGGCAAGGCGTTGGAGTTATCCATTGAAGGATCCTTCGTTTAATTGTTTTTGTGGAGCGCGTTAAAACGCAGCCTGCTGGAGCTATAGCAGGAGCTGTGCCAAGGAGAGGAGGGCCGGTTTAGAGGGGGTGGCGGGTTCTGTTGAGCGGAAATCCGCTTATCTGTCGGAGGGTGGTGAGCGGGAAACCGCCGAAAAGATCGCAGCCTTCGGCAGCTCCTACGTGGGATTGGCGTACACCCGTAGGAGCTGGCGAAGCCTGCGATCTTTTGATCTTAACGATCATGATTCGCCGAGAAACATCTCGCGACTCAACCCATGCCGCTGCATCTTTTCATTAAAGGTACGGCGCGGCAGTTGCAGTTCTTCAAGCACCGCTTTCACATCACCTTTATGCCGGGTCAACGCCGCGCGCAAGCAATGCGCTTCGAAGGCTTCCTGCTGCGCCGCCAGTGACTGGCCAGGATCGATCCCCACCGGTTCCGGTTCGCCAAGGCCCAGCACTTGTCGTTCGGCGACGTTCGCCAGTTCGCGCACATTGCCCGGCCAGTCGTGGCTCAGCAGATGGCTCAGTTGCGGCCCGCTCAAGGGCGCAAAGGTGCGGCCCAAACGCTCGGCGGCACTCTGGGCGAAGAATTCGAACAACAGTGGAATGTCTTCACGCCGGTCACGCAACGGTGGCAGACGCAACTCGGCGACGTTCAATCGATAGGCCAAATCTTCGCGAAAACGTCCGGCCCGGGCTTCATCCAGCAAGTCGGGTTTGGTCGCGGCGATGATTCGCAAATCCACGTGGATGCTCTGGTTGGAACCCAATCGCTCAAGCTTCTGCTCCTGCAACACCCGCAGCAATTTCACCTGCTGGGCCAGCGGCATGCTTTCGATTTCATCGAGAAACAGCGTGCCGCCGTCGGCGTATTCGAGCTTGCCGATGCGTTTGCCCTGGGCGCCGGTGAACGCGCCGCTCTCATGGCCGAACAGTTCGGCCTCGAACAATTGCTCGGGAATCGCCGCGCAGTTCAGCGCCACGAAGGGCTTGTCCGCGCGGGGACCGAAGTCGTGCAGGCAACGGGCAACCAATTCCTTGCCGCTGCCCGTTTCGCCCCGGATCAGCACATTGACCGGCAACGTCGCCAGGTCCAGCACCTGCCGACGCAACGTCTGCAAACCACGGGACACCCCCAGCAGGGTGGCGTCGAGTTTGGCGCGATTGTCCGCCCGCTCGTGCAGGGCGCGGTTTTCCAGCACCAGCCGGCGTTTGTCCAGAGCGCGGCGCAGGCTGCTCAGAAGGGTTTCCGGGCTGAAAGGTTTTTCGAGGAAATCGTACGCGCCATCGCGCATCGCTTCGACGGCCATCGGCACATCACCGTGACCGGTCAGCAATATCACCGGCAAGTCGGCATCGCGGCGCTGGACTTCGGCCAGCAGCTCCAGCCCGGTCATGCCAGGCATGCGCACGTCGCTGAGAATCACCCCGGGGAAATGTTTCGGCAGTTGCGCCAGACACTCGTCGGCGCGACTGAACAGTTGCACTTCGAACCCTGAGAGGCTCAGCCACTGTTCGACGGCGCTGCGGATGCTGCTTTCGTCATCGACCACCATCACCGAATTGAGCATCAGCCAGGCACCTCCAGATCAATGGGCAACGTCATAGTAAACACCGCGCCGTTTTCACCATTATCGACACTCAGGCGTCCGCCCGATTCGTGGACGATGGCGAAGGAGACCGCCAGCCCGAGGCCCAGGCCATCGCCCACCGGTTTGGTGGTGAAGAACGGATCAAACACGTTGGCCAAGTGCTCTTCGGCAATGCCGCCACCGTTATCGGCGACGGTCAGGCGCCACAATTGTTCATCGGCTTCGAGGCGGATTTCCAGACGCTTGCAGGGTTTGTCGTGCATCGCATCCAGGGCATTGCGCAGCAGGTTGATCAGCACCTGTTCCAGACGAATCGCATCGCCACGCACCCAGGCCGGACGGGTCAGATGTAGCACGGTGCTGATGTGCTCGTCACGCAGGCGCGCATCCAGCAACTGCAGGGATTGGTCGACGACCGCCGCCAAATCCAGCCGTTCGCGCAAACCGCTGGGGCTTTTGCGGGCGAAGGTTTTCAGGTGGCCGGTGAGGGCGGCCATGCGCGTGAGCATGTCGTCCACCGGTTTGAGCGCCTTGTAGGCGTCTTCGACACGGCCGTGATCGAGCAGCAGCCTCAGAGTAGCAAGCTGCATGCGCTGGGCGGTCAATGGTTGATTGATTTCATGGGCCAGCGCCGCAGACATCTGGCCGAGGGCTGCGAGTTTGGCTGATTGCACCAGCCCGTCCTGAGCGGTGCGCAAATCCCGGGTGCGTTCTTCCACCAGTCGCTCGAGTTCTTCACGGCTACGCTGACGCAGTTTGGCCAGGCGCCAGCGCTGGTTGAGGAACAGCAACAGAAACACCAGCGTTAGCCAGGCACCAGCGGCGGCGAGCCCTGCGTTGCGGCGGTCTTCGAACGCGACCTGCGGGCGACGCAACAGATGTAGCGTCCAGCCTTCGGCGGCCAGCGGCAGCGATTCCCAGAGGTAATCCGCCGTCCCGTCGGGGCCAACGACGCGAGTCAGCGCACTGTTGTCGTCAAAGCGTCGCACCGGTTGATAGTCAAGCGGGGTCAACGGCTGTTTGTCGTATTGGCGGGTAGCTTTGAGCTCGGCGTGATCGCTGTCGCTCAGCGGTTTCAATTGGCGATAACGCCAGCCCGGCTGGTTGGCGATGAAAATGATCCCGCGCGCATCGCTGACCAGCAACGTGTCGCTACCCTGACGCCATTCGCGCTCCAGTTCCGGGAATTCGAGTTTGACCACCATGGCCCCGAGGAACTCACCACCGTCGCCGGTCACCGCGCTGGACAGGAAGTAGCCGGGAATGCCGCTGGTCACACCCACCGCATAAAAGCGCCCGGTGCCTTGGGTGCGGGTCTGGCTGAAGTAGGGGCGAAAGCCGTAGTTGTGGCCGACGTAGCTGCTGGGCAAACGCCAGTTGCTGGCGGCCACGGCCAAGCCGGTACGGTCGAGCAACTCCAGGGTCGAGGAGTGTGCGGCGCCGTTGATTTTTTCCAGTTTGCGATTCAACGCAAGCTGCTCTTCGGGGCTCACTTCACCGTTTAGCGCGGCGCGCAATTCCGGGTCCAGCGCCAATACGGCGGGCAGGGCGCGGTAGCGGTCGATCAGGGTGTGCAGCGAGTTGGCGTACAGCGCCAGTTGCTGATTGGCCCGCGCGGCATCTTCCACCAACGCCTGGCGTTCGGTGTGACGGATGGCCAGGGTCGCGGCCAAGGCTGCACCCGCGATGATCAGCAGGATATAGAACGACAGACGCAAGGTACGGGAAGTCGGCAGCATACTGTGGGAAACAGGTTGAAGGACGGGCGGGCACCATACCATGGGCCCGCGTTTCCTTCGTCCCGACATCATGTGTTCAGACGGAAGTAAATTTACTCGATCGAGAGCGCAACATGGTCTGGGTATACGCCAATTCGTTAGTGACCTCTGCTTAGATCGAAGGGTTAAATCGATATCCAAAAAAAAGCCGGGTCGTCTGGGGAGACGGCCCGGCCTTTTTGGCAGTGAGGGAGGTGCTTACTGCACTTCTACCGCCAGGCTTTCACTGATCTTTTGCTGCCAGATCGCAGGGCCGGTGATGTGCACCGACTCGCCCTTGCTATCGACCGCAACGGTCACAGGCATGTCTTTGACGTCGAACTCGTAGATCGCTTCCATACCCAGTTCGGCGAAAGCTACCACGCGGGATTTCTTGATGGCTTGCGCCACCAGGTAAGCCGCGCCGCCGACAGCCATCAGGTAAACGGCTTTGTGGTCCTTGATCGCTTCGATTGCGGTCGGGCCGCGCTCGGATTTGCCGATCATGCCCAACAGGCCGGTTTGCTCGAGGATCTGACGGGTGAACTTGTCCATCCGCGTCGCGGTGGTAGGACCAGCAGGGCCGACCACTTCGTCACCGACCGGATCGACCGGGCCGACGTAGTAGATGAAGCGACCTTTCAGATCCACCGGCAGGGTTTCACCCTTGTTCAGCATCTCGACCATGCGCTTGTGCGCAGCGTCGCGACCGGTGAGCATTTTGCCGTTGAGCAGGACGGTTTCGCCCGGCTTCCAGCTCTGCACTTCTTCCGGTGTCAGGGTATCGAGGTTGACGCGACGGGCCGACGGACCTGCTTCCCAGACGATTTCCGGGTAGGCGTCCAGCGGTGGCGCTTCCAGCGAGGCCGGGCCGGAACCGTCGAGCACGAAGTGGGCGTGACGGGTGGCGGCGCAGTTGGGGATCATGCACACCGGCAACGAAGCGGCGTGGGTCGGGTAATCCATGATCTTCACGTCGAGCACGGTGGTCAGGCCACCCAGGCCCTGGGCGCCGATGCCCAGTTGGTTGACCTTCTCGAACAGTTCCAGGCGCATCTCTTCGATACGGTTGGACGGGCCGCGCTTCTTCAGCTCGTGAATGTCGATGGACTCCATCAACACTTCCTTGGCCATGACGGCGGCTTTCTCGGCGGTGCCGCCGATGCCAATGCCGAGCATGCCCGGTGGGCACCAGCCGGCGCCCATGGTCGGAACGGTCTTCAGCACCCAGTCGACGATCGAGTCGGATGGGTTGAGCATGGCCATTTTCGACTTGTTCTCGGAGCCGCCGCCCTTGGCCGCCACGTCCACTTCCACGGTGTTACCCGGAACGATGGAGTAGTGGATAACGGCCGGGGTGTTGTCCTTGGTGTTTTTGCGAGCGCCCGCCGGGTCGGCGAGGATCGAGGCACGCAGGACGTTTTCCGGCAGGTTGTAAGCCCGGCGCACGCCTTCGTTGATCATGTCGTCCAGGCCCATGGTGGCGCCATCCCAGCGAACGTCCATGCCCACGCGCACGAACACGGTAACGATACCGGTGTCCTGGCAGATCGGGCGGTGGCCGGTAGCGCACATGCGCGAGTTGATCAGGATCTGCGCCATGGAATCGCGGGCTGCCGGCGATTCTTCACGCAGGTAGGCCTCGTGCATCGCCTGGATGAAATCCACGGGGTGGTAGTAGGAAATGAATTGCAGGGCGTCGGCAACGCTCTGAATCAGGTCGTCTTGCTTGATCACGGTCATGAGTCGCGCTCCTCTAAAAGACGGGAACATTCAATAAGGTGCTTGCAGCTTGGGTGCATCGGTCGGTTGCAAGCACCTTTCAAGGCACGCCGGGCATGCTGGCGCGACGCTAAAAAGGCGCGGCAGTATACCGCGCCTCGATGGCCTGTACACGCACCTGATTTTGTGGCGAGAGGGCTTGCCTGTGGCGAGGGGGCTTGCCCCCGTTGGAGTGCGAAGCGCTCCCCGACATTCTTTCTGGTACACACACACACACACACACATACCGCATTGGCAGGTTTTACGACTGCTGCGCAGCCGAACGGGGGCAAGCCTCCTCGCCACAGGTTATCCCGAACTCGGGTCATGGCTTTGACGCCAGTTTTTTGCCCCAAAAATTGAATGGTCATTTATCAGACTCGCCACTAAAGTGGCATTCGGCTTGTAGAGTAGGACACTCGGGCAGCCTCCTTTCTCACGGTGAATCAACGATTGACCCATAACGCCATCCAGCGGCTTTTGCTCAAACGCTTTGCCCTCGCAGCTGGCACCTACGCCCTGGCTTTGCTGCTGCTGTGGCTGGCGTTTTTCACCGGTCACTACCAAGAATCCGCCACCGGCATGGCGATCGGCAGCGCGTTGGTAGTGCTCAGCCAGGCGGCGTTGTTCGCGGTGTTCTCCAGCGGCCGCAACCTGCGCTTTTCCGACCCGAGCCTGACCGAAGTGCAAATACTGCTGGGGCTGGGTTGGCAAACCTGGCTGATCGCCCATCTGGACGAGGCACGCGGCGCGTTTCTGGTGTTTTACCTGCTGATTCTGTTGTTCGGGTTGTTTCATCTGTCGCGCACGGCTTTCGCCCGTTGCGCGTTTCTGGTGTTTTTCAGTTTCAGCGCCATCACCTTGTGGGAGGGCTACCACTTTCAGCTGCCCGATCCGACGCTGGCCCTGTTGCAAGTGTGCGTGCTGTTTGTGGTGCTCGGGTGGCTGGTGTTTTATGCCCGCTACGTGCAGATGTCGCGCCAGCGTATGCGTCAGCGGCGGTTCGCCTTGCAGGCGCATCAAGACACCCTGCGCGGAATGATGCGCCAGCTCGAAGACCTGGTGGCGACCGACGAACTCACCGGGCTGTTTAACCGCCGACATTTCCTGCGCCTGGCCTCCCGCGAGTTGAACGCCATGGAAACCGATGTGGTGCATGGCCTGGCGTTGATCGACCTCGATCACTTCAAACGCATCAACGATGTTCACGGCCATGCCGCCGGCGATCAGGTGTTGCAAGCGTTCGCCGGGGTGGCCACCGCCTGCCTGCGCGATGGCGATATTCTGGCCCGCTATGGCGGTGAAGAGTTCGTGGTGCTGTTGCCCGATTGTGATCCCGAACGTCTGACCGCTTGCTGCGAACGATTGCGCGTTGCCTTTATGGATGTGGAGATGATCGGCCTCAATGTGCGTCACCTCAGCCTGTCGGCGGGCATGACGTTGCTGGAACTGGGTGACGATCTGGATGACGCCTTGCACCGCGCCGATCAGGCGCTGTACCGCGCCAAGCGGGATGGCCGTAACCGTTGCGCGGCGGCCTGGGAGAATGTCGATGCCTGAGTTACGGGTCGGCGAACGCCAATGGACGGTGGCGCCGGGCAGCAACCTGCTCGATGCCTTGAATCAGAACGGCGTGTCGGTGCCCTATAGTTGCCGCGCCGGCAGTTGCCATGCGTGCCTGGTTAAATGTGTCGAGGGCTTGCCCAGCGACAGCCGTCCAGATGCCTTGAGCAATGAGCAGCGTCAGCAGGGTTGGCGGCTGGCCTGTCAGTGCCAGGTGGTCGATGATCTGCAAATCGAAACTTTTGACCCGCTGCGTGACGGGCTTGCCGCTCAGGTAGCCGCCAGCGATTGGCTGAGCCCCAGCGTTTTGCGTTTACGGCTGACCAGTGAGCGACCGTTGCGCTATCAGGCGGGGCAGCATCTAGTGTTGTGGGCGGGCCAGGTGGCGCGGCCGTATTCTTTGGCCAGTCTGCCGGAAGAAGACCGCTTTCTGGAGTTCCACCTCGATTGCCGTCAGCCGGGGGAATTCAGTGATGCGGCGCGTTGCTTGAAAATCGGCGACCCGATCCGCCTCGGCGAGTTGCGCGGCGGGGCACTGCATTACGATCCGGACTGGTACACCCGACCGCTGTGGTTATTGGCGGCTGGCACCGGTCTGGGGCCGTTGTTCGGTATTTTGCGCGAAGCGTTGCGTCAGGATCACCAGGGCGCCATTCGTGTCATTCATCTGGCCCATGATGCCGATGAACATTATCTGGCCAAACCCCTGCAAGCCATGGCCGCCAGCCGTCCGAACCTGAACATCGAGCTGTGGACGGCGGCCGAGTTGCCCGCGGCTTTGGCGCAACTGCGCCTTGTTTCGCGGCAAACCCTGGCCTTAGTCTGCGGGGCCCCCGACAGCGTCGACGCCTTTGCCCGGCGCCTGTACCTGGCCGGTTTGCCGCGCAATCAACTGCTGGCGGATGTCTTTCTACCCCGTGGTTGAGCGCATCGTTTAACGACGCGAGACTCACCATGCCCGATACCATCCGATTTGAACGCGAGCGCGGCCTGCTGACCCTGCGCATCAATCGCCCCGAGAAGAAAAACGCCCTGACTCGCGCGATGTACAGTCACCTGGCCGAGGCCCTGAAACAAGCCGATACCGATCCTGAAATCAATGCGGTGTTGATCACCGGTAGCGCTGAGTGTTTCACCGCCGGCAACGACATCTTTGATTTCCTTCAGCAACCCCCAAGCAACCTCGACAGCCCGGTGTTCCACTTCATGCTCAATTTGCTGGAGTGCCGTAAACCGGTGATCGCCGCCGTGGCCGGTGCGGCGGTGGGGATCGGCACGACGATGCTGCTGCATTGCGATCTGGTTTACGTCAGCTGTGATGCGCGGTTGCGCATGCCATTCGTCAATCTTGGGTTGTGCCCGGAGTTTGGTTCCAGCCTGATCCTGCCGCGTCTGCTCGGGCATGCCAAAGCCGCGCAGTTGTTGCTGCTCGGCGAAGCGTTCAGTGGTGAACAGGCGGCCGAGTGGGGGATCGCGACTGAAGCCTTGGGCAGTGGCGAAGCGGCGTTGGCCAAGGCGCGGGAGATGGCGTTGCGATTTGAATCGCTGCCAGCGGAGGCGGTGCGGATCAGCAAGCAATTGATGAAAGCACCGGATCGAGAACTGGTGCGCAAGGTAATAGAAGAGGAGGGCGCGTTGTTCACCCAGCGGCTGCGTTCGCCGGAAGCGATGGCGGCGTTGACTGGATTCATCAAACGCCATTGAATTTTTCGCTGACTGTACTGGCCTCATCGCGGGCAAGCCCGCTCCCACAGGGATTGCGGGTGTCCACAAATCGAATTTCAACACAAATCCTGTGGGAGCGGGCTTGCCCGCGATGAGGCCCGCCCAGGCAACACAACTTTCGGATCAAAAACCAAAAAGCCCCACCATTCACATGGCGGGGCTTTTGTTTTTCAGCGAGCGATCACTCAGACCATCGGGTCGCCAACGTGCAGGATTTTCATCCCGTTGGTGCCGCCGGTGGTGTGGTAGCTGTCGCCCTTGGTCAGGATGACCCAGTCGCCTTTCTCGACCACACCCAATTTGAGCAACTCGTCGATCGCGGCCTGGCTGACTTGCTCAGGCGGCAGCGATGCCGGGTCGAACGGTACGGTGTAGACGCCACGGAACATGGACGCGCGGGCCTGTGTTTCGCGGTGCGGGGAGAACGCGTAGATCGGCACCGAGGAACGGATGCGCGACATGATCAACGGCGTGTAGCCACTTTCGGTCAAAGCGATGATCGCCTTCACGCCCGGGAAGTGGTTGGCGGTGTACATGGCCGCCAGCGCGATGCTCTGGTCGCAGCTTTCGAAGACTGTGCCGATACGGTGGCTGGAGGTCTTGCTGGTCGGGTGCTTTTCAGCACCGACGCAGATGCGCGCCATGGCCTGTACGGCTTCCAGCGGGTACAAACCGGCAGCACTTTCGGCCGAAAGCATTACGGCGTCGGTGTAGTCGAGCACGGCGTTGGCTACGTCGGACACTTCGGCGCGGGTTGGCATCGGGTTCTGGATCATCGACTCCATCATCTGGGTCGCGACGATCACAGCCTTGTTGTGGCGGCGTGCATGCAGAATGATTTTCTTCTGAATGCCTACCAGCTCGGCGTCGCCGATTTCCACACCCAAGTCACCACGGGCAACCATCACCGCGTCGGAGGCTTTGATCAGGCCGTCGAGGGTTTCGTCGTCGGCCACGGCTTCGGCGCGTTCGATCTTCGCCACCAGCCAGGCAGTACCGCCGGCTTCGTCGCGCAGTTGACGGGCGTATTCCATGTCGGCGGCGTCACGTGGGAAGGACACCGCGAGGTAGTCGACTTCCATTTCGGCTGCGAGCTTGATGTCGGCCTTGTCTTTCTCGGTCAGGGCCGGTGCGGTCAGGCCGCCACCGCGACGGTTGATGCCTTTGTGGTCCGACAGCGGGCCGCCGATGGTCACGGTGCAATGCAGCTCGGTGGCGGTGGCGGTATCGACGCGCATGACCACGCGGCCGTCGTCGAGCAGCAGCTCGTCGCCCACGCCGCAGTCTTTCACCAGGTCCGGGTAGTCGATGCCGACCACTTGCTGGTTGCCTTCGGTCAACGGATGGCTGGTGGAGAAGGTGAATTGATCACCGATCTTCAGCTCGATCTTTTTGTTGGCGAATTTGGCGATACGAATTTTCGGGCCTTGCAGGTCACCCAGCAGGGCGACGAAGCGGCCATGCTTGGCGGCTAGGTCACGCACCAGCTTCGCGCGAGCCTTGTGCTCGTCGGGGGTGCCGTGGGAGAAGTTCAGACGGGCGACGTCCAGGCCAGCAAGAATCAACTGTTCGAGAACTTCCGGCGAGTTACTGGCCGGGCCAAGGGTAGCGACGATTTTGGTACGACGGACGGACATGCAAAGACTCCTGAGTTCAAGCGCAAGCAGAGGCTACTATGGTCTTTGGGTGTAGTCATTGTTCGTTTGCACTACTTATTGCTTTCTTTATTGAACCCGACAACTTTGCAGCAAGCCCTCCTGAAGATTTCCGACAACGGGTCGATACAGAGCTCAAGACAGGAGATCCCCCATGCGATTCGTGCTCATTGCCGTTCTTGCCCTCAGTGTTGTGGGCTGCACCCGTTGGTCGATGAACCATCATTTGAATAACGCCTACAGCGCCTATGAGCGCGGCAACTGCGAGCAAGTGATGCTCGAACTGTCCAAGGTCGAGCGCGCCAGCCGCGCACGGCCTTATGTGTGGCCGGAAGTGTCGATGATGCGCGGCCAGTGCCTGGAGCGGCAGAAAATGTTTGTCGACGCGGTCCAGACTTACCAGTTCATCATCGCCTCGTACCCGCAGAGCGAATACGCGTATCGCGCCCGTGCCCGCCTGGAAACCTTGCAGAGCCTGGGGCATTACCCGACTCGCAGTGCGGCGGCGGTGCGCCCGACCCGGTTCTGATTGAAGCGGCTGGCTGACCGGCGGCGGTGAGCTATAGTCGAATAGATCGGTTTAGAGCCTTGTTTCTAATTCGAGGTAACACCTGTGATCGGCAGCAGTAAGCGGCAGCGGATGGATGGACTGTCGCACCAGGATCGGGGAGAGCGCGGCTTATGCCTATAAAGCAGTAGAGCAGGCCCCGTTCCGAAGCATTAGTGCGGCCCTGCTTAAGGGCCTTGCGTAGCGAAATCAGCATGTTCACTGACCGCCGGATCGAGCGGCATCAACTGCCGTATTTTCTCAAAGTGTTCAACAGCGTCACCGACAAGCCCATTGGCTTTCTGGGCAATCTGTCCGAGGACGGGCTGATGTTGATCAGCCAGTTGCCAATGATGGTGGGCGCCGATTTTAATCTGCGCCTGAAAATCCCCATGGATGGCCATTGTCAGCAGGTGATCGACCTCAATGCCTGCTGCCTGTGGTGCCACGAGGACGAAACCCCTCACCACTATGACGCCGGCTTCAGCCTGCAACAGGCACCGCCGGAATATGGGCAATTGGTCGAGGCACTGAAGCAGTACTTCAGTTTTCAGCCTTTGCCGGCCTCTGCCTGAACAGCAAAAGATCGCAGCCTGCGGCAGCTCCTACATTGAACGTATTCGCCGCCATTAACTGCGGATGAACATAGAGATTGATGCTCACCGCACTATCGCGGATGAACATCAATCCCTGTAGGAGCTGCCGAAGGCTGCGATCTTTTGATCTTGACGTTACGTCGGCTTAATCGCCCGCTCGCTTTCCAGCAACCTTTCCGCCAACAACAACCCCATCTCACTCATCTGATAAATCGCCATCGCCAGATGCCGCGGCTTGTCGTCCAGGCTTTCAGCCAGGTCGAGCAGCAGAATGCTCACCGAAGAAAAGGTTTCATAGGTTTGGATGGCGAGGGCTTCGGGATTGGCATTGGCTACGACGGTAAACATCTTCATGGATCGTTCCTCTGTGGTGCGTTCGTCGGCAAAGCACGGTTTAGTGTTTTCCCGTTTGAGATAGTGATCTAGGGCCCTGTCGGCAGCTTCGCGGAGTTTTCTCAAGTCGAGGGTGGGGTAGGGCGAACGGGAGGTGGTTTTGAGTGGGTTGAGTCGGGGCGTTATCACGGTTAACTCCTTGTTGGGGCTGCCACCGATTCGGAAATAACGAATGGGCGGCGGCGACAGGAGAACCTTATGTCGGGATGGACACCACCCACAATCAGACTGGGTCGCTGATATTTGTAGGCAGAGGCGCTTCATTCTGTAGTCATTAGCGCAGTTATTTGAGAAGCCTGATGGGAGAGGACAACAGGCAAATTACCGGCCATGAACGTCAGTTTTTACACGGCAGAGCTTATTGCCCCTCGTTACTGCACGATCAGGAGCATCGGGTAATGCTTAGGAGAAACTACAAATATTGAAGGTTAGCTAGCCATTAGAGTCAGGTTTTTTTGGGATCTGTAATTCTTTAAAATCGGTTGAGATAGAAATAAGTGCCAAAGAGATAAAGTCTTGGTTTACATCTAGCGTTTGTAAGGCACATCGGACGTTATCCGATATTTCGGCAGCCCCTTGCTGCGCCACCCAATTCGATAGTTCCTCTACAGCGGCACGCAATGCCAGTTGGTTCTCATTGAGCTGCGTTAGCACTGAAGCGAATAGTTTTGGCTCGTCCATGATTGATTCCTTGTGATAGAGATATCAGATTCTTAAGTGGGGCTGCTTCTCGTAATTACTCTGGGATGAGAGCTAGTCATACGTGCTCGCACATCATATTCATATGGAGTCGCGACACGACTATTTTATATCAGATTGGCCATTACATCGTTCCAGCCTTTTTCCATCCCAAATACCGCGACACCATCTCGGCCCCCAGTTCTGAGGGCCGAGCATCCAGCACCGGAACTCCATGAGCACTCAACCGCTCATGGAGCTCTGCCCGTACATTCATATAATCCACTGTCCCGCAATAGGCCAGTGCCTCGGGCAATGTTTGTACCGGAGCGTGCCGCAGACTGTCGAGCACCTCTTCATGCAGGCTGCCTACTAACACCCGATGCTGACGGCTCAGCCGTTTGACGGCGGCAAGAAGTTCTTCGTCGTCTTCATCCCTCAGGTTAGTTACCAGCACCACCAGTGCCCGGCGTTTTTGTCTGGTTAATAACTGGTTGGCGGCGGCCAGATAGTCGGCGGGGCATTGTGTGCTGTCGAGATCGTAAACGCTGTTGAGCAATACGTTGAGTTGACCAGTGCCTTTGATCGGGGCGAGGTAGCGCGGCTGATGGCTGGCGAAGGTGCTCAGGCCCACCGCATCGCCTTGGCGTAGAGCGACGTAGCTGAGCAACAGGCAGGCATTGAGTGCATGGTCGAAGTGCGACAGTTCATCATCCTGGCTACGCATGCGCCGCCCGCAATCGAGCATGAAAATGATCTGCTGATCACGCTCGTCCTGATACTCACGGGCAATCGGTGTGCGTTGGCGTGCAGTGGCTTTCCAGTCGATCTGGCGCAGACTGTCGCCTTCTCTGAATTCGCGCAGTTGATGAAACTCCAGACCCAACCCGCGGCGTTGACGTTGGCGCACGCCGAGTTGGCTGAGCCAGTTATCCACCGCCAGCAGTTGGCCACCGTAGAGGCGAGCGAAGTCGGGGTAGACGCGGGTGTTGTCGACTACGTTCAGTAGACGTTTGCCTGACCATAGGCCCATTGGGCTTGGCAGGCTGATTTCGCAGTGTTCGAAGGTGAAGTGGCCGCGCTTGAGTGGGCGCAGGCGATAGCCGATCTGGCTCTGTTGGCCGGGTTGCAGTTCGACGGACAATGGAAGGTATTCAAAGTCCAGGCCGTGCGGCACATGGTCGAAGATGTGCACGTTCAGCGGTTGTGCAAAATCGTGCTCGACCTCCAGTCGCACTTCGCCCCATCGACCGAGCGCCAGGCTGCCAGGCATTTGCCGTTGTACGTGAGGCGAGGGCAGGTTTTTGAGGCGGATGGCGTCGATGATCGCCAATGCCAGCAGTGCTGACAGTAATCCCCAGTTGATCGCCAAAAGGCTCGATGGAACTGCGATGTCCAGCGCCCGCAATGCGCCCAGCACGATGCCGATGGCCAGCAGGGTTGCGAGCCAGATCAGCAGCAGCCGGGACGGTTTCATGGTGTGACACCGTGTTGCCTGCTGAAAAGATCGCAGCCTTCGGCAGCTCCTACAGGAGACCGCATTCGGCGTAGGAGCTGCCGCAAGCTGCGATCTTTTCTTGGGGCGACGCGGATCTCGATCATGGTGTTCACAGCCGTGGCGCCGGTACTTGATCGAGCAATTGCCGGAGCACCTGATCGACTTCCAGCCCTTCGATGTCCAGCTCCGGGGCAATTCGCACACGGTGACGCAGAACGGCCAGTGCGCAGCCTTTGATGTCATCGGGAATCACGAACTCGCCGCCGCGCAACAAGGCCCGGGCGCGGGCGCAACGCACCAGGGCGATTGATGCGCGTGGCCCGGCGCCGAGGGTCAACCCCGGCCAGGTCCGGGTGGTGCGGGCCAGGCGCACCGCGTAATCGAGTACCTGATCGTCCATTGGCAGATCGCTGGCAATGCGCTGTAAGGCCAGCACGTCCTTGGCTTGCAACACGGTGCGCAATGGTTGCACATCAAGCATGTCGGCCCGGGTCGAGCGGCTGACCTGGCGCACCATGTTCAATTCCTGCTCGGCATCGGGGTAGTCCATGCGCACCTTGAGCATGAAGCGGTCGAGTTCGGCTTCCGGCAGTGGATATGTGCCTTCCTGCTCGATGGGGTTTTGCGTGGCGAGCACCATGAACGGTTGCGCGATGGGCAGGGCGCGGCCTTCGAGGGTGACTTGGCGTTCCTGCATGGCTTCGAGCAGCGCCGCTTGGGTTTTCGCCGGAGCGCGGTTGATCTCGTCGGCCAGCAGCAGGTTGGTGAATAGCGGGCCTTTGCGCAGTTTGAATTGCTCGGTTTGCAAGTCATACACCGCGTGCCCGGTGACATCGCTGGGCATCAGGTCCGGGGTGAACTGGATGCGTGCGAATTCGCCGCCGAAGCAGCGGGCGAGGGCGCGCACCAACAACGTCTTGCCCAACCCCGGCACGCCTTCGAGCAGTACATGGCCGCCGGCGATCAGGGCGGTAAGCACATCGTCGATCACGATGTTCTGGCCGATCACGGCTTTTTGCAGTTCCGTCCTTATCGCTTGGGCCAACTGGCTGGCGCGCTGGCGCTGCTGGGCGGCGTGGGTCTGTGTGCCGGGCTCGATCTGTTCACTCATAAGGCGTTCCTCAAGGTTTGCAGGTGGGCGACCTGACGGCTGAATTCAGCGCTGGGCAGCCGCTGCTTCGGTCGCGGGCTCATGGCCTGGCTGATGGCGCGTGTGGGTTGGCCAGTCAGGCGTGCGAGCACCAGCCATTGTTCGGCAACGCCGAGTTGTTCAAAACCGGGATGACGGTGACGGACACGACGCAGGATGTCTTGTTGCAAGGCTTGCAACAGGCTGTGCTGACCGTTGTGGCGGAGCATGAAATCAGCGCTGGCACGCAGGTGTTCCTGAAGCTGGCGGCGGGCTCTCGGGGCCGGCTCCAGCAACGGGCCGTTGCGCACGCCGACGTGCCAGAATCCAAAAACGATCAAGGCGATCAGGGCCACCAAGGCTTGTGGAAAGTAGCGCCACAGCAAGGTCAGCAAGCTGTCGTGATCGGTATTGAACAGCAGGGTCACGGCTGTGTCGGCCGTCAGGTACCACAGCAGCCAGGCGTTGTCGTACTGGTCGATGGCCGGGGTTTTCCAGAGGTCGGCGTCGGTGACCACGGTGATCGAACCGAGCCCGTGAGTCAGCTGCATCATGTGCGTGGCTTTGCCGCTGTTGGCCCAGGCCTGGGCGAGGTTTTTCGGGTCGTCGAGGTGGAACGCGGTATCGAAGCCGACGTAGGCCGGCGCCTCTTCGTTTTCCAGGTAGAGCTTGGTCAGTTTGGGGTAGGGGTCGTCGACAGGATCGGGCGGCGGTTCCTTGAGGTCTTTGCTCAGGGACTGGTGAAGCTGCACCCGGTCGAGCAGCAGGTCATTGCTCTGACCGGTCTTCTCATCCCACAGGGCTTCGGCGACGAATAAAAGGCGCCCACCGGCGCGGGTCCAGTTCAGTACCTGATCCACCTGTCGTGGTGACATGTTCGACCGATCGCCGAGCAGCAACAAACTGCGCTGGTGAGGTTCGAGGGTCGGCAGGATGTCGAGGCTGTTGGCATGGCTGACGGTCAGGCTCTGTTTGCGCAGAAAATGCTCGGCCGCCAGATAGGGGTTGGCTTGGGCTTCGGGGGATGGGCCGTGATCGATTTCTGCTGGATAGGGTATGGCCTTGAAATACAGGTAAACGCTCAGCGCACACACTAGCAGGGCGATGAACGCACCGACTGAAAGCCACAAGCGCCGGTTCAACGCGCCGCTCCCGGGCCGAACAACGCGCGCCAGCCATCACAGAGTTCCTGTTGCAAATGCGCGGGGGGCAATCGATGCCCATAGGCCATGTTCTGCCAGTGCCCAGTGAGGTTTTTACTGAAAGCCAGCAACGCAGGTTGTTGCAATTGTTCAACGCGCTGAAGAACTTCGCCTTCGGTGTCGGCGGGTTTGAGCGCCATGTTGAAATCGTGCAGCAAGTGGCTGAGCAGGGCGCGATAGAGCAACCCGAGGGCTTCACGGGGATTGGTTTGCCAGAGGCTTTCGGCGCTGGCTGCGATGTCGGCGGGCAGGGTTTCGCGGTTGAGGTCCAGGCCGAATGCCTGCTGCGGTAATGGCCGCGCGACTTTGCGATTTAACGTGGGTCGGCGGCTGACGAAGGCCTGTAGCCAGTCGCGGTAACGCCAGATCAACAGCCCAATGGCACCGATTACTGTGCCCCACAGCAACACCTCGATCAGGTTGGCCAATACGCCAAAGCGTTGGCTGTCCATCAAGCTGAGCAGCGCCTTCAGCCATGCGGGCGTTTGACCATTGTCCGCAGTGTCGGAGGCGGGTTTGTCTTCGCCAAAACGATAGCGCGTTACCGTTTCCTTGTTCTTGAAGGGGGGCTGATCGAGGATGGCCTTGATGCTGTCCCGGGAGGCCTGGCTGGTCAGTGGTTGTTCCAGCAAACGCGGACTGTCCGGCGTGATAACCGGTTCGGCGGCCCAGACGCTTTGCGTCGTCGGCACCAGCAGGATCGCGGCCAGCAGCAGCGTGACAACCGCGCTGGCCAAGCGTTGGCGCAATCGGCGAAAGACCAGCTCGATATCCCAGGCTTCCAGCCGCGTGCGCCGGTTCAGATAAAGGCTGAAACCGCAGGCCACATAGATCGGTTCCCAGACAATCAGCACCAGAACGTAAAAGGTATTGGTCAGGTGTTCCAGCCAGCGCCAGTCTTGGGTGGCGGCGGTGATCAGGGTCTGCCAGCCCCAGTCGAGTTCGACCTGTTGCGGCAAGAGCATATAGAACAGCACCATCAAGCCGATCCACAGCGCGGTTTCCAGATGCACGCCGATGATCGTCAGCCACTGGGCGGCGCCCGCGTTGCGTTGCAGCAACACGCGCAAACGTTGTTGGCGTTCTTCGCCCGCCAGACCTTCGAGTTGCACCACCGGCATCAGAAAACTGCGGCTCAGGCTCAGGCGGCGCCAGGTCAGGCTGGCCAGCAGTTGCGGTTTGAGCAGCCGTGGCCATTGGTGCAAGGCCTGTTTCAGCGTGGGGGTTTCGCCGAACATGGCTTTGGACAGGATGTACAGCGGCAGCCGATCGAACGCCGGTTTGAGCCACCAAAACAGGAACACGGCGAGGGAGGGCGAATCCCACAGCAGCAAGGTGAGCAGGGCGAAGACCGGCAAGGTCACGATCGCCCAACTGGTCATCAACAGGCGTCGATGGCGCTGACTCAGCAGCACTCCCAGGTCCATGGCTTCCCAGGTCGTGCGCGGGCGGATCACCACAGTGGCATCACTCAGGCGCATGGCGAGTCCGTCCGGCGAACAGCAGATAAGTCGCCACCAGGCACCAGAGCGCTGCGCCGACCAGGTATTTGGTCAGCGGCGCGAGCCCGGTCCGCGACGACCAGTAGGCTTCGATAAACGCCGCAATCAGCAGAAACAGCATGACCCCGCAAATCAGCAACA
This sequence comes from Pseudomonas sp. JV414, assembly GCF_032424305.1. Lineage (NCBI taxonomy): Bacteria > Pseudomonadati > Pseudomonadota > Gammaproteobacteria > Pseudomonadales > Pseudomonadaceae > Pseudomonas > Pseudomonas sp. JV414. Next base: position 333,575 of record NZ_VYKC01000020.1, read on the forward strand.
CGCTCTTGCGCGCTGCCAGTTGCAGGGCTTCGGCGCGGGGCAAACGCCCCGGCGCGATCAAGGCCCAGCCCAGTTGCAGGCCTGCGGCGCCAGCCAGGGCAATGGCGCTCAGTTCGAAGGCGCCATGGCCAATCACGAACGACCAGAAGGTTTGCCCATAGCCGATGTGCGTCAGGTGCCCGGCCACCGCACCGATCATCAACCCGTTGAAGAACAGGAAAAACGCGCTGCCCAGGCCAAACAGCAAACCGCTGGCGAAGGTCTGAAAGGCGATGCCGATGTTGTGCATGATGTAGTAACCGAACATCACCCAGTCTTCACTGGCCGCCCGTTCGGCCGAACGTCCCAGGTGGCCGGCGACGGGGTCGTACATGCTTTGCATCTCACTGACCTGCTCGGCCGGGATCAGGTTGTAGATCAGGTCCGGGAACAGATACACCAGCAACGCGATGCCGATCAGGCTGCCAAAAAACATCAGGCTGGCGGCAAGCACGAAACGCCACTGCTCACGCACCAGTCGCGGGAAATCGGCGAGGATGAAACTCAACACGTTGGCACCCAGTCGACTGCGATGCCGATAAAGCTGTTGATGCCCGCGCAGGACTTGTTGCTGCAATGAGTCGATCAGGAAACTGCTGTAGCCGCGCTCCTGAGCCAGGGCCAGGTGTTGGCAGATCCGTCGATAATCGCTGGGGAAACTGGCGACTCCAGAGGCGCTCTTGCCTCGTTCCAGCCGTTCAAGCATGAGTGCAAACTGCTCCCATTCGGCGCTGTGGCGACTTTCGAACAGGCTTTGCTTCATGTGGGACCCAACAGGCGACGGGCGATGCCGTTGAGTTCGGCCTTGGCCTGTGGCTTCGATACCTGCAACGGTTGCGCGAGTATCGAGGCGAGCTCGTTGGCCCGCGCCTCGGAGAGTTCACCTTGGCGTTCGGCAAACCCGAGGATGGCGCGTTGTTCGGTCAGCGTCAGCGCGAAAGCAGCGCGCCGCGGCGGGACGTCGGGCAGCTGCGGTCGGGTGAGCGGTTGTTCGCGGTAGATCACCAGCGTACCGGCGGCCAGGTCGCCGAGGCGTTTGAAGGAGGGATGTTGCAGGCAGCTGATCGCCCCGAGAAAGTAGCCGAACGGCAACATGTCGACAAATCGCAACAGGTTGCGCAACAAGGACGCGGACCAGCCGATCGGCGTGCCATCGTCATGCACTACGCGCAACCCCATCCATTGCTTGCCCGGCGAGCGGCCCTGATTGAGCACCTCGAACAGCACCATGTACCACCAGCTCACCACGAACAGCAAAATCGAGCCAAGCCCTGCACCGAGTTTTCCCAGAAACGCCAACACCATAAACAGCAGGCCCAGGATCAAACCGCGCAGACCCAGGTCGATGGCGAACGCCAGCGCACGTACCATCAACCCGGCCGGGCGCAGCGGCAAGTCGATGCCTTCGGGCGTTTCGACGTGATACCGCGTGTCCAGTGGCGGGGCCAGCGTCGCGTTCCTTTGCAGTGCTGTGGTCTCGAGCATGGGCAACCTTGATGTGGCCTGGTCCGTCGGATGCTAGCAGCCTCTCGGGGGAAAACGACATAACTATGTATTGCACAGTGCGTGGTCAGAGATGATTGAATGACAAGATTGCTGGTCGGGGCGCCGTGTGTGCGCCTAGACTTCGCCGGTCTTCAGTTCAGGAACAACCCGTGACCTCGATCTTCTGGTACGACTATGAAACCACTGGCATCAACCCCCGTTGCGACCGCCCGCTGCAAGTGGCGGGGATTCGCACCGACTTCGATCTCAATGAAATAGACGAACCGGTCAATCTCTACTGCCAGCCCAGCGACGACATCCTGCCTCATCCGGCGGCGTGCGCGATCACCGGTATTACGCCCGGCTGTCTGGCTGAACGGGGTTTGAGCGAAGCCGATTTCATGACACGGGTTCATGCCCAACTGGCGGCGCCGGGCACTTGTGGGGCCGGGTACAACACGCTGCGTTTTGACGACGAGATGACCCGTTACAGCCTGTATCGAAACTTTTTCGATCCTTATGCACGGGAGTGGCAGGGCGGCAACAGCCGCTGGGACTTGATCGATGTGGTGCGCGCAGCCTATGCCTTGCGTCCCGATGGCCTTGTCTGGCCCAAGGACGACGAAGGGCGAGTCACGCTCAAACTTGAACGTCTGACCGCCGCTAATGGCATCGATCACGGGCATGCACACGAGGCGCTGTCGGATGTTCGCGCCACCATCGCCCTGGCGCGTCTGATTCGGGAAAAACAGCCGAAGTTGTATGACTGGCTGTTTCAACTGCGAAGTAAACAAAAGGTCATGGATCAAATTCGGCTGTTGCAGCCGATGGTGCATATTTCCGGGCGCTTCTCGGCTGCCCGCAGCTATGTGGGGGTGGTGCTGCCGTTGGCCTGGCATCCACGTAATCGCAACGCGCTGATTGTCTGTGACCTGCACCTGGACCCTCAGGGGTTGCTTGATCTGGATGCCGAAACCTTGCGTCAGCGGCTTTATACCCGTCGCGATGACTTGGCCGAAGGTGAACTGCCGGTGCCGCTCAAGCTCATACACATCAACAAGTGCCCGGTAGTGGCGCCGTTATCGGTACTTCGTCCTCTGGACCAGCAACGTTTGGGACTGGATATGGCGCTTTATCAGGAGCGGGCGCTGCGGCTAAGTGACGCACAACAAGTTTGGCGAGATAAAGTGTCAGACATTTACTCCAGCGACGATTTCTCTCCGAGCCAAGACCCCGAGCAACAGTTATACGACGGTTTTATCGGTGATCGGGACCGGCGTCTATGTGAGCAAGTCAGAGCCGCCGACCCTGCGCAATTAGCACAAGAACAGTGGCCTTTCGATGATGAACGTTTGCCTGAATTATTGTTTCGTTATCGCGCACGCAACTTTCCCGATACGTTGAGCCTGGAAGAGCAAGAACGCTGGCGAATATTCTGTCAGAAACGTTTGTGTGCACCTGAGTGGGGCGCGCCAAATACGCTGGATAGTTTTCTGGAGGTGGCGGCTCAATTGATGACTAGTGCTACATCGTTTCAGCGAGAGGTTCTGGATGAATGGCAGAATCATGTCCAGACATTACGCAAACGTTTGAGTCTTTGAAAACGACAATAGTCTGCGCTTGAATTCCAGGCATAAAAAAACGCCAGCATTTGCTGGCGTTCTTTTGGTCGCGGATGAGTCTGCGACACGCTTGCGGCTTAGCCCAGCAGGGTAGCCCAGCTTTCAACCACGTCACCGCCCCACTTGGCTTTCCACTCTTTCAGAGTCTTGTGGTTGCCACCTTTGGTTTCGATGACTTCGCCGTTGTGCGGGTTTTTGTATTGTTTAACTTTGCGAGCACGCTTGGTGCCGGTAGTTTTTACTGCGCCGCCACGTGGAGCCTTGGTTTTGGACTCTGGATCCAACAGCGCGATGATGTCACGCAGGGATTTGGAGTATTCGCCCATCAGGGTGCGCAGTTTGCCTTCGAATTCCAGCTCGGTTTGCAGTTTGTCGTCTTGGGACAGATTCTTCAAACGGGCTTGCAGCTCTTTGATAGCTTCTTCGGTGGCGCGATATTCGTTGATCAAGGACATGAGGACTACCTTATGTTGGGCGCTGGATGGCAGGGTGACAGTGCGACAATAATAGTCAGGGTGTTTCATCAAGTAAACATTTAACCGGAGTTTTATTTAAATTAGTTGCGGCATAGGACACACATTGGAGTGACAGTTAAATAGCGTCACAAATATTCACAGTTGAGCTCTTGAAGATTGCCCGCAAGAACACCATCGCGTGGGGCAGCCTGGTGCTTGCAGAACCTGTACCGGACCTGCGGGCAAAGCCAAACGTCATCAATACTGCAGTTTTGCTGCGTAATCGCTAGAATAGCGGCCTTTGCGAAGTTCTGGAGTTTCCCCCTCATGCGCACTTTTCGGCTAGTGATTGCTTGCCCGGACCGCGTCGGCATCGTTGCTAAAGTCAGTAACTTTCTGGCGTCACATAACGGCTGGATCACTGAAGCGAGCCATCACTCGGATAATCTCAGTGGCTGGTTCTTCATGCGTCACGAAATTCGTGCCGATTCGCTGCCTTTCGGTATCGAAGCCTTTCGCGAAGCGTTTGCACCGATTGCCGAAGAGTTCTCGATGGACTGGCGCATCACCGATACCGAGCAGAAGAAACGCGTGGTGTTGATGGCCAGCCGCGAATCTCACTGCCTGGCCGACTTGCTGCACCGCTGGCACAGCGACGAACTGGACTGTGAAATCGCCTGCGTGATTTCCAACCATGATGATTTGCGCAGCATGGTCGAGTGGCACGGTATTCCTTATTACCATGTGCCGGTCAACCCACAGAACAAGGAGCCGGCCTTCGCCGAAGTCTCGCGTCTGGTTAAGCAGCACGAGGCCGAAGTGGTGGTACTTGCCCGTTACATGCAGATTCTGCCGCCCGAGTTGTGCAGCGAATACGCCCATAAAGTCATCAATATTCATCACAGCTTCTTGCCGTCGTTTGTCGGCGCCAAGCCGTATCACCAGGCTTCGATGCGCGGTGTGAAGTTGATCGGCGCCACTTGCCACTATGTCACCGAAGAGCTGGACGCCGGTCCGATCATCGAGCAAGACGTAGTGCGCGTGAGTCACAGCGATAGTATTGAAGACATGGTGCGCTTCGGCCGTGACGTCGAGAAAATGGTGCTGGCCCGTGGTCTGCGTTATCACCTGGAAGACCGGGTGCTGGTGCATGGCAACAAAACCGTCGTGTTCTGATGGTCTGCTGATCATTGCTGATCGTTCCCACGCTCCGCGTGGGAATGCATCCTGTGACGCTCTGCGTCACCCCCGGCAGCAGACGCGGAGCGTCGAGGGCTGCATTCCCACGCAGAGCGTGGGAACGATCCAGAGGACATAACCATGGCCGATCCATTGGACAAAGCCACTTCCAAAGCACCCGCCATATTGGGTGAGGGATGTTTGAGTCGCTATGACCCGGATGACCTGAGCCCCGAAGACGGCACGGAGTTTCCCGGTGCCGCCGAGTTGTGGGAGCAGTTAAGTGGCGAGGGGGCTTGCCCCCGTTCGGCGGCGCAGCCGTCGCAGGGTTTGCCTGAACGAATGCCGGGGGCCGCTTCGCAGCCCAACGGGGGCAAGCCCCCTCGCCACAGTGTGTAGGAGTTGCCAAAGGCTGCGATCTTTTAAGCCTGTTTGAGCTTCATCAACTTCCTGAGCAATGGCCGCCCTAGCATCAGTAAAAACACCGGGCCACCGACCACCAGGTAGAAGTAATAGGTCACTGTCCGCCAGATCAGAATCGCCGCCGCCGCGGTGGATTTCCCGACCATGGGCGCCAGCAGCGCCGCCGATGTCAATTCCGCCGCCCCGGCACCGCCCGGCAACAGGCTGAACTGCCCCGCACTCAGCGACAGCATCTGGATCAGAAAGCACCAGGCCCACTGTAAATCCACGCCCAGCCCACGCAACGCCAGATACAACACGCTATAGCGCAAGAGCCAATGCAGGCAGGTCAGTGCAAACACTGTGATCAACGTCTGAAAGGGCAACTTCAATGTGTCAGTAAAGGCCGCCAGAAAGTGCAGGAGCTTTCGCGCCCAGCGCATCCGGGTGGTGCCTTTGACATTGAGGCGAGCGAGCAACCGACCACTCAGACGAATCAGCGAGCGGTGGTAGCGAGCCGCTAATACGCAACTGAACAACCCGCCGAACATTGAGATGGCGCTGACCGTCAGCAGCCATTCCATGCGCTGACTGAGATGCTGGAACAGTGCGTAAATCAGAATCCCGCTCAGCGCGCAGAGAAAAAACAGCAGATCGCTCAACTGATCCATGGCGAACACGGCGCTGCCCCTGGCCGGCCGCACGCCGTGACGTGCCAGCAGCGCCATGATGGTCAGCGGTCCGCCACTGCCGCCGGGGGTGGCGCAGTAGGCGAACTCGGCGGACATGACCACCCCAAGGCTTTTGAAGCGACTGACCTTGCCGCACTGATCCCCCAACAGCAGGCGCAAGCGCTGGGTGTTGAGCATCCAGCAGAGCAGGATCATGCCGAACATGATCAGCAGCCATTTCAGCGGAAAGCTTTGCAACCGCGACCATGTCTCTCCGCCGCCCAGCAACGACGGGATGAGCACCGCAGCGAGCAGGGCGACGACTAGCAAAATCCCGCGGCTCATGCGGCGCGACCGATGGGGTCGCGTTGCTGTGCCAGCCAGTTGGCCTTGGTCATCGGCACACGGCCCTCGTCGAGCAAGCGCTTGAGGGTTTGCAGCCAGTAGTGACGCGAGAACTCATGGCGCATGTCCACGGGGTGCAGGCCAAGACGGATCACCGGCGCCTGGCGCCAGCGTTGTTCGCGCTGATCGCTGACGATTTTCGACAGACCGCGACGCCAGGCGCTGCGCGCGCTCCAGACCAGGCACGGAGCATCGATCGCGGTGAAATCCGGCAGTCGATACAGATGCTGCGAGTCGCTGGTGTAGCGCAGCGGTACCTGACGCAAGGCTTGGCGGGTGCCTTCGCTCATCAGCCAGGCCGGAGCGACGAAACCTTGCAATGGCCAGTTGTAGCGGTGGAACACCTCGATTCCGGCACGCAGGCGGGTGAGGGCGGCGGCCTCTGACAGGTCGTAGAACTCGCCTTCATGGGTGTAGATTCGGCGCATGAACCAGTCTCGGGGAGTGATGGGGATCGGTCCTTCATCGCAATGAAAGTAACCATGCAGTGCCAGTTCGTCACCGCGAGCGACGCGACGGGTCAACAAACGTCGAAACGCCGGATACGCGTCCAGGTCGTTATGTTTGTGGAAATTCGGCACCACCAGCCAAGTGATCGGCACCTCACCCAGCGCGTCGACGGTTTCGACGAAGGCTTGGTAATCGGGCCAGGTTTGCGGCGCAACGTCGTGTAATACCAGTAACAGGCTGGGCGCGTTCATGGGCTCAACCATTGGCGGTCAGTGACCATTGAGTGCCGAGTACGGCGTGATAGTGCCCCAACAGGCTGTCGACCACGATGTCCCAGGCGTAATGCTGTTCGACATGGCTGCGGGCTTGTTTGCCCAGCGCGGCGCTGCCCTGACTGAACAGTTCGCGCACAGCGTTGGCCATCGCTGCTGGATTGTTCGGCGCGCAAAGCAGGCCGCATTGATCGGTGACAATTTCCTGAAAAGCCCCGGCCGCCACGGCCACCACCGGAATGCCGCTGGCCATGGCTTCAAGGACCACCAGGCCAAAGGTTTCCTGATCACCGGCATGCACCAGCGCATCGGCACTGGCCATCAAGCGCGCGACTTGCGCCGCCGGGTAGAACTCATCGAGGACGGTGACATTGCGCGGTACCAGGGTCGGCATCGACGAGCCCACCAGTAACAGGTGATAGCGACGACCCAGGCGTTTCATGCATTTGAGCAGCACTGGCAGGTTTTTTTCCTTGGATCCACGGCCGGCGAAGATCAGCAGATGAGTGTTTTCATCGATGCCCAATTCAGCCCGTAAACCTGGATCCCGTTTACTGGGGTTGAACGTTTGCAGGTCGACGCCCAGAGGTTGTACGAAAACATTCTTTACGCCCAACCCGATCAGCTTATCGGCCATGATTTGACTCGGCGCCAGAACCCGATCGAAGTTGCCATAGAGTTTGCTGACATAAGCTTCAACATTGGGGGTAACCCAATTGCCCATGCGATTGCTGACCAACAGCGGCAGGTCCGAATGATAAAAGCCGATCACCGGCACATCGAGTTGCCGCTTGGCGTCCAAAGCAGCCCAGGCAGTCAGGTATGGGTCGCCGACTTCGATCAGATCAGGCTGCAAATCCTGCAGGACGTTGCGCCAAGGCGCGAGACGGAGGGGGAAGCGATAACCCTTGCCAAAGGGCAGGGCAGGGGCCGGAACCGTGTAGATACCGTCCCGTTCACTGAAATGAGCCCCGGGAATCAGCAGGCTGTGGCGAATGCCCGGTTTGATGCCCAGACGACGGTGTTTGGCATCCAGATAAGTGCGCACGCCACCGCTGGCAGGGGCGTAGAACATGGTTATGTCAGCGATATGCACGATGAACATTCCTCCGGTCCGTTTGTTCTCCCTTGGTTGACCTATATGAAGGATAGATGTTCGATTGGGGTTTTGCGGCGGGGGTGTCAGCGAGGTTTAGCGGGGTTTTGCAGATCGCCATCGCGGGCAAGCCCGCTCCCACAATGATCTTCGATGAACACAAATTTTGTGTACGACAGAGATTACTGTGGGAGCGGGCTTGCCCGCGAAGAGGCCGGTGAGAGCGCCTTAGATCCTGAAGCTGCCGACCAACTGCTTCAACCGCGCCGCCTGCTGCTCAAGGTCCGAGCACGCCCGCAATGTCGATTGCAGGTTTTCCACGCCTTCCTGGTTCAACGTATTGATCTCGGTGATGTCCACGTTGATCGATTCCACCACCGCCGTCTGTTCCTCGGTCGCTGTCGCCACGGACTGGTTCATGCCGTCGATTTCGCCGATGCGCAACGTCACGCTGTTCAAGCGTTCACCGGCCAGGTTGGCGATTTCCACGCTGTCCTGGCTGTGGCGCTGGCTGTCGCTCATGGTGCTGACGGACTCGCGGGCACCGACTTGCAACTCCTCGATCATGGTTTGCACCTGTTGCGCCGACTCTTGCGTGCGATGCGCCAGGTTGCGCACCTCGTCCGCCACCACGGCAAAACCACGCCCGGCTTCACCGGCACGCGCCGCTTCAATGGCAGCGTTGAGCGCCAGCAGGTTGGTTTGCTGGGAGATGCTGGTGATCACTTCGAGAATCTGCCCGATGTTCACGGTTTTGCTGTTCAGCGATTCGATGTTGGTACTCGAGGCGCTGAGCATGCTTGACAGCTGATTCATCGCGGCAATGCTGCGATCCACCACTTGCTGGCCGTCTTCGGCCAGGCTGCGCGCGTCGCTGGCCTGACTTGACGCTTGGGCGGCGTTACGGGCGATTTCCTGGGCCGCGGCACCGAGCTGGTTGATTGCCGCGGCGACGCTGCTGGTGCGCGAGGCTTGCTGGTCGGAATTGAACATCGACGAATTCGAGGCGGCCACTACACGCAGGGCCACTTCGTTGACCTGGCCGGTGGCCGAGGACACTTCGCGGATCGACGTATGAACCCGTTCCACGAAACGGTTGAACGCCGTGCCAAGGATGCCGAATTCGTCCTGATTCTGGATGGTCAGGCGCTTGGTCAGATCGCCTTCACCGTCGGCGATGTCTTCCATGGCGCGGGTCATGACGTGCAGCGGCTGGATCAGGATGCGGATCAACATGCCGAGCAGGGCGATGATGATTGCCACGGCAATGATGGTTGCGACGACCGCCGAGGCGCGGAACTCGCTGAGCATCGAGAAGGCTTTGTCTTTATCCACCGACAGGCCGATGTACCAATTGACCGAAGACAAACCTTTGATTGGGGTGAACGTGACGATACGGGGCTTGCCGTCGACGTCGATTTCACTGAGTTCGCTGCTGATGCGCGGGGTGTTTTTCGGAAACGCCTCGCTCAGGGACTTCATCGCCAGGGTTTTGTCCGGGTGAACCAGGATCTTGCCATCGGCGCTGATCAGAAAGGCATAACCCATGCCGTCGAAGTCCAGCGCGTTGAGGCTGTCGGCGATCACCTGCAAGCTCAGGTCGCCACCGACCACACCGATGCTTTGACCGTCCTTGAGCACACTGTTGACGATGGAAATGACCAGTTGGCCGGACGCGAGATCGATGTACGGTTCGGTCAGTGCCGAGCCGCCGGTGCTTTGCGCACTCTTGTACCAAGGCCGGGCGCGAGGGTCATAGCCCTCAGGCATCTTGCTGTCAGGACGGATGATGAAGGTGCCATCCTTGTTGCCCAGATAGGCGCCCATGAAGGTCGAGGTCACCGCCTTCTGCTCAAGTAGTTTGGAGACATTGCCGGTGTCAGCGTTCAGGGCGACGTTTTGTGACAGGTTTTCGATCAGCAGGCTACGGCCAGCCAGCCAGGTCTGGATATTGTTGGCCGTCACACTGCCCATTTCTTGTAGATAGTTGTCTAGATCGTTGCGTATCGCATTACGCTGCAAATAGTCGTTGTACAAGGTAAACGAGGCGAAGGCAGCTATAACGATGAGGGCGGCGGCAAGCAGTATTTTATGGCTGAAGCGCAGATTTTTATTCATGGCTTGGGGTTCCGCTAAGGTCTTATTATTCAGGGCGTGCTTTTATAAAGGCACGCAAAACGGGCAGTGTTGAAATCAAGCTGATATTTCCGTCCTCTCCTTAGGGGGATTACCGACGCTTTTCAGTCTTTTATATCGGCCATGAAGGATCAAAGATTAACCATGGGTGACAAAATGCCTGACTCATCGCAACTCGTTATCGGCGCCGATCTCGCGGGCCAGTCCATTGCCCAGGCCATGCGCCTGGCGAACCGTCACGGCCTGGTGGCGGGCGCTACCGGGACCGGTAAAACCGTTACCTTGCAGCGCTTGGCCGAAGCCTTCAGCGATGCTGGCGTGGCGGTGTTCGCGGCGGACATCAAAGGCGACCTGTGCGGCCTGGGCGCTGCCGGCAACCCTCAAGGCAAAGTCGCCGAGCGGATCGCCGGCATGCCCTGGCTGAACCATAAGCCGCAGGCGTATCCGGTGACCTTGTGGGACATTAACGGTCAGTCCGGTCATCCACTGCGCACAACCCTGAGCGAAATGGGCCCGTTGCTGCTCGGCAGCCTGCTGGAACTGACCGACAGTCAGCAGTCGGCACTCTATGCCGCGTTCAAGGTGGCCGACCGCGAAGGGCTGTTGCTGTTGGATTTGAAGGATTTGAAGGCGCTGCTCAATCACCTGCGCGACAACCCCGAGTTGTTGGGGGATGACGCGGCGTTGATGACCACCGGTTCCAGCCAGGCGCTGTTGCGCCGTTTGGCGACGCTGGAACAACAGGGTGCTGAAGCGTTATTCGGCGAACCGGCGCTGCAACTGGAAGACATGTTGCAACCGGCCGTGGATGGTCGTGGGCGCATTCACTTGCTGGATGCCAGCCGTCTGGTGCATGAAGCACCGAAGGTCTATGCGACGTTCCTGCTGTGGTTGCTGGCCGAACTGTTCGAGCAATTGCCGGAGCGTGGCGATGCCGAGAAACCGCTGCTGGCGCTGTTTTTCGACGAAGCGCACTTGTTGTTCGCCGGTACGCCCAAGGCGTTGCAGGAACGTCTGGAACAAGTGGTGCGACTGATCCGCTCGAAAGGCGTGGGGGTGTATTTCGTCACCCAATCGCCGGGCGACTTGCCGGATGATGTGCTGGCTCAACTGGGCCTGCGCATTCAGCACGGTTTGCGTGCATTTACCGCCAAAGAACAGACATCCCTGCGCGCGGTGGCCGACGGTTTCCGACCGAACCCGGCATTTGAAGCCTTGTCGGTGTTGACGGAGTTGGGGATCGGCGAGGCGCTGGTTGGCACCTTGCAGGACAAGGGCACGCCGGGGATGGTTCAGCGTGTATTGGTTGCGCCGCCGCAATCGCGGATCGGGCCGCTGACCGAGACCGAACGCACCGTGCTGATCGCCGGTTCGCCGTTCAAGGGGCGCTACGACAAACCGGTCGATCGCGAATCGGCTTATGAAGTGCTGATGGGGCGCAAAGGGCTGGCGCCGGATCCCGAAGCTGCGGCGGGCAAACCAGCACCTGAAGAGCCGAGTTTCACCGACAAGGCCGGGGAACTCCTTGGTACGGCGGCAGGCCAGGCGTTGAAATCAGCCATGCGACAGGCGGCGAATCAATTGGGCCGACAATTGGTACGTGGGTTGATGGGCTCATTGCTCGGCGGCAGCAAACGCCGCTGAAAAGCAAAAGATCGCAGCCTTCGGCAGCGCCCACAGGCGCGTAGGAGCTGCCGAAGGCTGCGATCTTTTGATCTTGCTTCAGGCCTTGGGTTTGGCGTGCGCCGCCAGGCGTTCAAGGGCTGCCCGCAGGTTCGGGTCGGTTATCCCATCAGCCGTCGCCTGAATGGTCGCCGCCGCATCGGTCGACAAATTTATCGTATGCCCCGCCGCCCCTTGCTGAACGGTAGGCGGTTGAACCTTGAACAGAATTCGCGTCAGGCTGGCGAACTCGTCGAACAGCTGTAACTGCCGTTGCAGACGCTTTTGTTGATAACGCAGGCGGGTGGCCCAGTGGCCGTCGGTGACAATCAGCAATAAACTGCCTTCACGCCACGACGCCACATGGCAATGCTCGCGGGCAGCCGGCTGCAACTGGCTTTCCACCAGGCGTTGTAAATGACCCAGGCGTTGAGCATGGCCAAAAATGGCTTTCAGCGGTTTGGCTTCGCGAAGCAGAACGGCGGGTGCTCTGGCCGTGAGAGGGCGAAATGCCATGATCGAACACCTGAAGTAACAGAACGGCCATGGTAACAGAAAGCACCCGTTGCCCCCGACCCATTGCTTTGCGAGCGCTTTACCCATTAAATCAACGAGTAACTTGTGCCCTCGATGGGTTGAAGTTCAGCAAAATGCCCTTATTTTAAGTGAGCCCCGTCACAGCGCAGTGCATGCATCGTGGAATAACGCCACTTTCCTCACCATCGTTTCCGGGTAGAATGCTCGTTCGCATGCGGCCATGAGGGCTGCACGGGCGACTCACGGGGCCGCCCTCCATCCCTTTAGTGTGGAAGATCCTGCCGATATGTTTGCGCCTTTGTTAAAGAAACTTTTTGGAAGCAAGAACGAGCGTGAAGTCAAGCGCATGCTCAAGACGGTGCAGCTCGTCAATGCCTTCGAAGAGCAAATGGTAGCCCTTTCGGACGATCAATTGCGTGCCAAGACCGACGAGTTCAAGGCCCGCCTCGCCAAAGGGGAAACCCTCGACAAGCTGCTGCCCGAAGCCTTTGCGGTCGCCCGCGAAGCCGGCAAGCGCGTCATGGGTATGCGCCACTTCGATGTCCAGCTGATCGGCGGCATGACCTTGCATGAAGGCATGATCGCGGAAATGCGTACCGGTGAAGGCAAGACCCTGGTGGCAACACTGGGCGTTTACCTCAACGCGCTGTCCGGCAACGGCGTGCACGTTGTGACGGTGAACGACTACCTGGCCCGCCGTGACGCCAACTGGATGCGTCCGCTCTACGAGTTCCTCGGCATGACGGTCGGCGTGGTTACCCCATTCCAGCCGCCGGAAGAGAAGCGCGCCGCTTACGCCGCCGATATCACCTACGGCACCAACAACGAATTCGGTTTCGACTACCTGCGCGACAACATGGCGTTCAGCATGGAAGAAAAATTCCAGCGCGAACTCAATTTTGCCGTGATCGACGAAGTCGACTCCATCCTCATCGACGAAGCCCGTACCCCGCTGATTATCTCCGGTCAGGCCGAGGACAGCTCCAAGCTGTACATCGAGATCAACAAACTGATCCCGCAGCTGGAATTGCACGTCGAAGAAGTCGAAGGCGAAGTCACCAAGGCTGGCCACTACACCGTGGACGAGAAGACCCGTCAGGTCGAACTCAACGAAGCCGGTCACCAGTTCATCGAAGACATGCTGACCCGCGTCGGCCTGCTGGCTGAAGGCGAGAGCCTGTATTCGGCGCACAACCTCGGTCTGCTGACCCACGTTTATGCCGGCCTGCGCGCGCACAAACTGTTCAATCGCAACGTTGAATACATCGTGCAGGACGGTCAGGTCGTGCTGGTCGACGAACACACCGGCCGTACCATGCCGGGTCGCCGTTTGTCCGAAGGCCTTCACCAGGCCATCGAAGCCAAGGAACACCTGAACATCCAGGCCGAGAGCCAGACCCTGGCGTCGACTACGTTCCAGAACTACTTCCGTCTGTACAACAAGCTGTCCGGCATGACCGGTACCGCAGACACCGAAGCGTTCGAATTCCACCAGATCTATGGCCTGCAGGTCATGGTCATCCCGCCGAACAAACCGTTGGCGCGTAAAGACTACAACGACCTGGTGTTCCTGACCGCCGAAGAGAAATACGCGGCGATCATCAACGACATCAAGGAGTGCATGACTCAGGGCCGTCCGGTGCTGGTGGGTACCGCCACCATCGAAACGTCCGAGCACATGTCCAGCCTGCTCGTGAAGGAAGGCATCGAACACAAGGTTCTGAACGCCAAGTTCCACGAAAAAGAAGCCGAAATCATTGCTCAGGCCGGTCGCCCGGGCGCACTGACCATCGCCACCAACATGGCCGGTCGTGGTACCGACATTCTGTTGGGCGGTAACTGGGAAGTGGAAGTGGCTTCGCTGGAAGACCCGACCCCTGAGCAGATCGCCCAGATCAAGGCCGACTGGCAGAAACGTCACCAGCAAGTGCTGGAGTCGGGCGGTTTGCAGGTGATCGCTTCCGAGCGTCACGAATCGCGCCGTATCGACAACCAGTTGCGCGGTCGTGCCGGTCGTCAGGGCGACGCCGGTTCCAGCCGTTTCTACCTGTCGCTGGAAGACAGCCTGATGCGCATCTTCGCCTCTGACCGGGTGAAGAACTTCATGAAGGCGCTGGGCATGCAGTCCGGTGAGGCGATCGAGCACCGCATGGTGACCAACGCCATCGAGAAGGCTCAGCGCAAGGTTGAAGGCCGTAACTTCGATATCCGTAAACAACTGCTCGAGTTCGACGACGTCAACAACGAACAACGTAAAGTGATCTATCACATGCGTAACAGTTTGTTGGCCGCCGACAACATTGGCGAAACCATCGCCGATTTCCGTCAGGACGTGCTCAACGCAACCGTCAGCGCGCATATTCCACCGCAATCGCTGCCAGAGCAGTGGGACGTGGCTGGTCTGGAAGCGGCGTTGCAGAGCGACTTCGGTGTGGCGTTGCCGATCCAGCAATGGCTGGACGAAGACGATCACCTGTATGAAGAAACCCTGCGCGAGAAGCTGATGAACGAGCTGATCGCCGCGTACAACGAGAAAGAAGACCAGGCCGGTGCCGAAGCACTGCGCTCCTTCGAGAAGCAAATCGTTCTGCGCGTATTGGACGACCTGTGGAAAGACCACCTGTCGACCATGGATCACCTGCGTCACGGCATCCACTTGCGTGGTTATGCGCAGAAGAACCCGAAGCAGGAATACAAACGCGAGTCCTTCACCTTGTTCTCCGAGCTGCTGGATTCGATCAAGCGCGATTCGATCCGTGTGCTGTCGCACGTTCAGGTTCGCCGCGAAGACCCGATCGAAGAAGAAGCTCGCCTGCGTCAGGAAGCCGAAGCGCTGGCTGCGCGCATGCAGTTCCAGCACGACGAAGCACCTGGCCTGGAGCAACCGGAAGTGTTGGGTGAAGAGGTCGATGTAGCCCTCGCCACCGCACCGGTACGCAACGAGCAGAAGCTGGGCCGTAACGAGCTGTGCTACTGCGGTTCGGGCAAGAAGTACAAGCATTGCCACGGGCAGATCCAGTAAACCCGTTTCATACGCTGAAATACCCGCGCCGCGACCGGCTTATGCCGTCGCGGCGTTTTGCCATTTAAACCACCGACGCCCCGACGGCGGTGCAGACATCATTTATTAAGGAGCGCATTCATGGCTGTTGGTCTTGGTCCTTTGCCAACGTTGCACCCGGTTGCCGGTTTTGAACTCGGTATCGCCTCGGCCGGCATCAAGCGCCCGGGGCGCAAGGATGTCGTGGTCATGCGCTGTGCCGAAGGTTCCACAGTGGCGGGCGTGTTCACCCTCAACGCCTTTTGCGCCGCTCCCGTAATCCTGGCCAAGCAACGTGTACAAGGCCCGGTACGTTACCTGCTGACCAACACCGGCAATGCCAACGCCGGCACCGGCGAACCAGGCCTGGCAGCTGCCGAGCGCACGTGCGCCAAACTGGCTGAACTGACCGGGGTCGATGCAAGCCTGGTGCTGCCGTACTCCACCGGTGTGATCGGCGAGCCGCTGCCGGTCGAAAAAATCGAAGGCGCGCTGCAAGCCGCCCTCGACGACTTGTCGGTGAATAACTGGGAAGCCGCCGCCACCGGCATCATGACAACTGACACCCTGCCTAAGGGTGCCAGCCGCCAGTTCCAGCATGACGGCGTGACCATCACCGTCACCGGCATCAGCAAAGGCGCGGGCATGATCCGCCCGAACATGGCGACCATGCTCGGCTACATCGCCACCGACGCCAAAGTCTCGCGGGACGTGCTGCAAAACCTGCTGCTGGACGGCGCCAACAAGTCGTTCAACCGCATCACCATCGACGGCGACACCTCGACCAACGACTGCTGCATGCTGATCGCCACCGGTCAGGCAGCACTGCCGGAAATCACCGAAGCCAGCGGTCCGCTGTTCGCTTTGCTGAAACAAGCGGTGTTTGAAGTCTGCATGGACGTGGCCCAGGCCATCGTGCGTGACGGCGAAGGCGCGACCAAGTTCGTCACCGTGGAAGTCAACGGCGGCGGCAATCACCAGGAATGCCTGGACGTCGGTTACACCGTGGCCCACTCGCCGCTGATCAAGACCGCGTTGTTCGCCTCCGACCCGAACTGGGGCCGCATTCTGGCCGCCGTGGGCCGTGCCGGCGTACCGAACCTGGACGTGAGCAAGATTGACGTATTCCTCGGCGACGTGTGCATCGCCAGCCGTGGCGCTCGCTCTGCCACCTACACCGAAGCCCAGGGCGCGGCGGTGATGCAACAGGAAGAAATCACCATCCGCATCGAGCTGGGTCGCGGTGATTGCAGCGAAACCATCTGGACCACTGACCTGTCCCACGAATACGTGAAGATCAACGCTGAGTACCGTACGTAAGACTGCGTCGACCCCATCGCGGGCAAGCCCGCTCCCACAAGTTCAGTGGTGTGCACAAACTTTGTGTACGGCGCAATCACTGTGGGAGCGGGCTTGCCCGCGATGACGGGCCACCTGACGCTAGACATTCTGGATTGTTCCCCTGACGAGAAGGCACCCATATATGAGCCTCCACCTGATCATCGGCGACAAACTGTATTCCTCCTGGTCCCTGCGCGCCGCACTGGCCCTCGACCTGACCGGCGTGTCCTACACCGAAGAACTGATCAAGCTGAACCAGCCGGACACTCGCGAGCGCGTGCTCAAGCATTCGCCGACCGGGAAAGTCCCGCTGCTGAAAACCGAACACGGCACCGTCGCCGATTCTCTGGCGATTGCCGAGTACCTGGCCGAACAATTTCCCGATGCCGGCCTGTGGCCCAAAGACACTGCCGCCCGTGCCCAGGCGCGTTCGGCGTGCGCGCAGATGCACAGCGGTTTTTTCGCCATGCGCGGCAACATGCCGTTCGATCTGAGCCACGATGCGCCACTGTCGCCGACCCCGCCTGAGGTTCAGGCTGAAATCGAGCGCATGCTGGCGTTGTGGGCTGAGTGTCGTGCCACCTCGACTGAAACCGGCCCGTTCCTGTTTGGCGGCGCGACCCTGGCCGATGCGTTTTTTGCACCGATCGCCGTGCGTCTGCGCACCTATCAGGTGAAGCTGCCCGAGGCCGATGCGGCCTATGTCGAAACCATCTACCAATGGCCAGCCTTTAAGGCCTGGCGGAAGGCGGGTCTGGAGGAAATAGAGCGGTGAAACGAGTCCATGTAGCAGCCGCGGTTATCCGCGATAGCAACGGCAAGATCCTCATCGCGCGCCGTGCCGACACCCAGCATCAGGGTGGTTTGTGGGAATTCCCCGGTGGCAAGGTCGAGGATGACGAATCCGTCGAAACGGCCCTGGCTCGCGAGCTTCACGAAGAGCTGGGTATCGTGGTCAATACCGCGCGGCCGATGATCAAGGTCCGCCACGATTACCCGGACAAGCAGGTATTGCTGGATGTCTGGGAGGTCTCGGCGTTTACCGGCGAACCCCATGGCGCCGAAGGTCAGCCTTTGGCCTGGGTGACCGCGCGGGAACTGGTGGACTACGACTTCCCGGCCGCTAACCAGCCGATCGTCGCCGCTGCGCGCTTGCCCGGCGATTACCTGATCACCCCGGAGGGCCTGGAAACCCCGGCCTTGCTGCGCGGTATTCAGAAAGCCATCGCTGGCGGCATCAAGCTGATTCAATTGCGCGCGCCCAACGGCTACGACCCGCAATACCGCGATCTGGCGGTGGACGCGGCAGGGCTGTGTGCCGGCAAGGCGCAGTTGATGATCAAGGGGCCGTTTGAATGGCTGGGGGACTTCCCGTCCGCTGGTTGGCACATCACGTCGACGCAGTTGCGCAAGTACGCGGCGGCCGGGCGCCCGCTACCGGCGTCGCGCTGGTTGGCAGCGTCTTGCCACAATGCTGAGGAACTGGCACTGGCCGAGCAGATGGGCGTGGACTTTGTGACCCTGTCGCCGGTACAGCCGACGCAGACCCATCCGGATGCTTTGCCATTGGGTTGGGAACAGGCTTCGACCTTGATCGAGGGCTTCAGTAAGCCGGTATTTTTGCTCGGTGGGGTTGGCCCGGCAGAGCGGCAGAAAGCCTGGGAAGCAGGAGCACAGGGTGTGGCGGGGATTCGGGCGTTTTGGCCTGAGGCCTGATTCTGCGGTGTTGCTGCTGGCGCCATCGCGGGCAAGCCCGCTCCCACAGTGGTTCGTGATGGACACAGATTTGTGTACGACGCTGA
This sequence comes from Pseudomonas sp. JV414, assembly GCF_032424305.1. Taxonomy (NCBI): domain Bacteria; kingdom Pseudomonadati; phylum Pseudomonadota; class Gammaproteobacteria; order Pseudomonadales; family Pseudomonadaceae; genus Pseudomonas; species Pseudomonas sp. JV414. The sequence goes on from NZ_VYKC01000020.1 coordinate 352,169, forward strand.
TCCCTGTGGGAGCGGGCTTGCCCGCGATGGCGTCTTCGGACGCGCCAACTAAACCTGGGGTTTCGCTGCCGCTTGCCACAAAATCTCGGCAATCCCCTGACGCTTGGCAATCAACCGTGCCGCCACAAACAACAAATCCGATAGCCGATTGATATACGCCAGGCCAACCCCGGCCAACGGCTCGATCGCATTCAACTGCTGACAGCGCCGTTCGGCACTGCGCGCCAGGCAGCGGCATACGTGGGCCTGGGCAATCAGCGCGGAACCGCCGGGCAGAATGAAATTCTCCAGCGGCCCCAACTCTTCATTCCACACATCGATCGCCGCTTCCAGGCGCTCGATTTCTACCGTGTTCAGTGCCTGATAAACCGGCATCGCCAGTTCACCGCCCAGGTCGAACAACCGATGTTGGCAGGGCGCCAGCACCTCGATCACTTCGTTCAACCCCGGATACGCGTTACTTTCCGTCGCCAATCCGGCCAATAGCACTCCCACCTGGCTGTTCAGCGTATCGACTTCGCCAATGGCCTCGATGCGCGGATGGTCTTTGGGCACCCGGCGCCCATCGCCGAGCCCGGTTTCGCCTTTGTCGCCAGTGCGGGTGTAAATCTTCGACAAGCGAAAGCCCATGGTTACCTCGACAGCTGATTGAGTTCTTGAGAAACCACCGGAGTGCCCGACAACGGCAGGCGCAAGGTGAAACAAGTGCCTTGGCCCAGCGTCGATTGCACTTCCATCTGGCCTTTGTGGTTGTTGGTGATGATGAAGTACGAGACCGAGAGCCCAAGGCCGGTGCCCTGACCGATTTCCTTGGTGGTGAAGAACGGCTCGAACGTGCGTTTGCGTACGCTCTCGCTCATGCCGATGCCGTTGTCCTCGACCTGAATTTCCGCCCACGGTGGATTCAGTCTTGTACGCAGAATGATCCGCCCCGGTTCGCGGTCGTCTGTACGTTGATGAATGGCTTGCGCGGCGTTTTTCAGCAGGTTGAGCAGCACCTGTTCCAGTTCGTTGGCAGTGCCAGGCACCGGGCCCAGCGCCGGATCGAACTGGCGAATGATCGCCTGGCCCTTGAAGTCGAAACCGATGGCCAGGTCGAAGTCATTGCCGGCGATTTCCACCGCTTGATCGATCAGCGCCGGTAGGTCGCACGGGGCCATTTGCCGGGTACTGCGGCGGCTGAAGCTGAGCATGTGCGTCACGATTTTTGCCGCCCGGGCGCCGGCCTGTTGAATGCCATCGAGTAACTGCGGCACTTCGCGAGCTTTCAAGTACTGGTTGACCGTTTCCAGCTCGATGCCCAGTTGCTCGGCCTGTTCGAGGTTTTTCGGCAGATCGGGTGACAGGCGTCGACGAATGTTCTGCACGTTGTGCAGGATCGCACCCAGCGGATTGTTGATCTCGTGAGCCATGCCGGCGGCGAGGCCACCGACCGAGAGCATTTTTTCCGACTGCACCATCATTTCTTCCAGGGACAGACGCTGGGTGATGTCGTCGATCCGGATCACCACGCCGCGCCCGGCACCGCCCATCAACGGGTAGAACGTCAGGGCGTAATGTTTGGGTTCATCGTCCTTGAGCCAGGTGACGCGTTCGATCTTCGCCACTGTGTGCTGCTCGACGGTTTGCCTGAGCTGCGGCAGAAACGGTTTGAGCGGTTCGAAGGCGAGGAAGATCGGCTGGTTCAAGGCTTCATCGAGACGCGTACCGGACAGGGCGCTGGCTTCCTGATTCCACTGGGTCACGTAGAGCTGCTCGTCGAGGGCGATCAGGGCCGACGGCATGGAATCGATGATGCTGTTGAGGTAGTTCTGGAACCCGGTGAGTTTCTTTTCGATCTTGCTGCGTACCTGAACTTCCAGCTCCAGCTTGCGGTTGGTGTGACGGGTTTCTTCGGCCAGCCCCTGGGCTTGGTCGTAAGCGGCTTGGGAGTCGTCGCGGGCGCGCTTGAGTTGCTGCTCCCGGGCCTCGATGCGCGAGAGCATGGTGTTGAACGCTTCGGCGAGGCTGCCGATTTCGTCGTGGTTGCCGCGAGAGGCGCGCAGGGCGTAGTTCTCTTCGCGGGTCACTTGCCGGGACAACTCTTCGAGCTGATGGATCGGCCGGGTAATCAGGCGTTTGATCTGCCGGGCGATCACCAGCCACAACAGCACGCTGAAGATCAGAATCCCCAGGCTGGCGGTCAGGGTCCCGGTGTAGAACGCCATCGGCAATTCGCTGCTGGCGACCAACAACAGATGGCCGGGCTCGGTACCGGGGCGGGGCAGGGTGATCACTTGATTACTGCGAAACTCCGAGGCTTGCCAGACCTCCATGTGCCGGTAGTGCCCCGGCAGGTTGAGCTTGTCGCCCGCCTGCAACTGTGCCAAGCGCACACCTTTACCGTCATAGAGGGCCGCCGCGCGCAACGGCGTATAACTGTTGAGCTCGTTGAGCAGGCGTTCGGCGTTTTGCGGCGACTTCAACGCTTCGGAGATCAGGCTCGGGTTGGACACCAGTCGGCCAATGGTCTGCAAGGCCTGGGGGGCCATGCTTTCCTGGGAGATGTAATACGCGGCGCTGATAAAGGTCAGGTTGGCGACCAGCAAAACGGTGGTCAACAGCACCAGCAGGGCGGCCAGCAATTTCTGGCCGACTGGAAGGTTTTCAAGGCGCTGGCGCAATGGCATCAGGTTCATCGCTGAAAAGGAACAAGTGGCCAGCGTAGCCGCTGCTCAGTCGCTGGGCAATCCAAGGCTGCGCAGATGGGCGATCAAGCGTTGCTGCAATTGATTGAGGTGAGGCAGGTTCAACTGATGCCGCGACGCGACTTTGCAGGCATGGCCCAACAGATAGCTGATTTCGGTGCGGCGCTGATTCGCGACGTCCTGGTACATCGAGGAGAAATTGGCCGCGGTGGCCTGGATCACCCGTTCGACTTCCTCCCGGAGGTTTTCCGCCGCTGCTGGCTGGCCGCAGCGCTCCAGCAGTTCGGTGAGCTCGGCGCACAGGGTGGCGACTTCGCAATGATGTTGCTGCAAACCGCCGTTGCGGCATTCGTGCAGCACGGTCAGCGGGTTGATCGCACAATTGAGCGCCAGTTTTCGCCACAGCCTTGTGAGGATGTCCGTGCTCCACTCATGGGGAATGCCGGCGGCGCTCAAGTCCTCCAGCCAGATCGGCGCCACCGGATGGCCGGCATCCCCCAGCCAGGTGTAGCCGTGGCCGGCGAACACCACACGCCAGTCGCCATCGCGAAATGCGCCTTCAGTGCTGGAGGCGAAGATGCAGCGCGCCTGAGGCACCTGCGCGGCAACCGCGTCCTGACTGCCGAGGCCGTTTTGCAACAGGATCAGTTCGGCGTCGGGTGTCAGACGGTGGGCGAGTTGGGCGACGGCTTTCTCGGCATCGTAGGCTTTGCAGGCCACCAGCAGACGGCTGATGGGCTCGTCGCTGTCGGCTGTTTGTGCGGACACGGCATAGGTTTTTGCTTCGCTGTGTTCCACGAGCGTCAGCCCGCCCGTCGCTTGATAAGCCTGCAAGCGCGCCGCGTCCCGCAGGATCAGCCTGACCGGTACATCGGCCCGTGCCAGACGTGTGGCCCAAAGGGTGCCGAGGCTGCCGGCGCCCAAAATATGCCAAGGGGTAGACATCAGCTTTTTGCTCGGTTTGTCGCTGGCATGTGAGGCTCGCAGTATCGGTTGGAAAAGACCCGTTATAATGAGCCCGATTTTAACCGCAAGCCAAGCGCGCTCCTTCGTTATCGAGCGTGCCTTTTTATTGGAGAGATTACATGCCGTCGTTCGACGTGGTATCCGAACTGGACAAACACGAAGTCACCAACGCGGTCGAGAACGCCGTCAAGGAACTCGATCGTCGTTATGACCTGAAAGGCAAAGGCACCTTCGAGTTCAAGGAAAAGGACCTGACCGTCAACCTGACTGCGGAAGCCGATTTCCAGCTCGAAGCGATGATCGAGATCCTCAAGCTGGCCCTGGTCAAGCGCAAGATCGACGTGCAGTGCCTTGAAGTCAAGGATGCCTACGCGTCGGGCAAGTTGATGAAGCAGGAAGCGGTCCTCAAGGAAGGCATCGACAAAGAGCTGGCGAAGAAAATCGTCGCTCACGTCAAAGACGCCAAGCTCAAGGTCCAGGCCGCCATTCAGGGCGAGCAAGTGCGCATTACCGGCAAGAAGCGTGACGATTTGCAGGAAGCCATCGCGGCCCTGCGCGCCAAGACGTTCGACATGCCACTGCAGTTCAATAACTTCCGCGACTGACTTTCAAGCGGGAACCTCTCGACGTTTTCGACGTCCGAGGCCCAAGCAACGGCAGAAACGATTGAATCCCCCACGGGTTCGGTCTTTCTGCCGCTCATTTTTTGCGTGCCGGGTAGCCGGAAATCAGGAGAAAGAAGATGGATTTGAATGCTGAAGTGGACAACCTGGTCAAGGTGTCTCAAGCCTGGATTCCAATGATCATGGAATACGGCAGCCGCGTGCTGCTGGCGGTGATTACCCTGGCCATCGGTTGGTGGCTGATCAACAAGGTGACGCAAAAACTCGGCGGCCTGCTCGCGTTGCGTAATGCCGACCTGGCGCTGCAAGGTTTCATCAGCAGCCTGGCGAACATCATTCTCAAGGTTCTGCTGATCGTTAGCGTGGCGTCGATGATCGGGGTGGAAACCACGTCGTTCGTCGCGGCCATCGGTGCGGCCGGCCTGGCGATCGGTCTGGCGTTGCAGGGCAGCCTGGCGAACTTCGCCGGCGGCGTACTGATTCTGTTGTTCCGCCCGTTCCGCATCGGTGACTGGATCGAAGCCCAAGGTGTTGCCGGTACTGTCGACAGCATCCAGATCTTCCACACCGTACTGCGCACCGGCGATAACAAAACCATCATCGTGCCTAACGGCAATCTGTCGAACGGCATCATTACCAATACCAATCGTCAAACGACACGCAAAGTAGTGTTTGATGTTGGTGTGGATTGCCACGCGGATCTGCAAAAGGCCCGCGAAGTGTTGCTGGAATTGGCCAGGGATGAGCGGGTGTTGACTGACCCTGCACCGGAAGCGGTCATTTCCATGCTGGGCGAAAGCTCGATCACTGTTTCGCTACGGGTCTGGGTCAAGACTGCTGATTACTGGAATGTGCTGTTCATGTTTAACGAGCACGCCCGTGATCGTTTGAAAGCAGCGGGTATCGATATTCCGTTTCCGCAGCGGGTTATTCGAGTGGTTCAGGAGTCGGCAACGGTGTAATGATTGGTCCTTCGATACATGTTTGACCTTTTGGTCAGACTTGTTCTGCAAGAGTCCGCTCCATTAAACACAATGCTCTAACCAATAAAAAAGGCCCATCCGAAGATGGGCCTTTTTTTGATTACCGCGAACTAACTTTCGGCAATTACAGAACCGAAATCGGGTAGTCGACGATCAGGCGGAACTCGTCGATATCGCCTTCAGCCTGGTCGGTGTTGGCGCGGTGCCATGCCTGACGAATACGGAAGGACAGATCTTTGGCAGGGCCGGTCTGAACTACGTATTTGGCTTCGAAGTTGGTTTCGTGATGCTTGCCATCTTCGCCGTAGCCGTACAGACGGTATGGGCTGTTGACATCCATTTTGGTGCCGTCGATATCCCAGCCTTTAACGTAACGGGTCATGAAGCTCAAACCAGGTACGCCGTACTCAGCCATTTTCAGGTCATAACGAATTTGTGCAGACTTTTCGTTTGGACCGTTGAAGTCGGAGTACTGGATGGAGTTGGCGAGGAAGATCGAGTCACCGCCGCGGTTGTTGTCACCCACACCGACGTAGTCGAACGGGGTGTCGCCGTTAACTTTCTGGAAACCGAGGGTGACGGTGTGAGCCTTCAGGAACGAATAAGCGGCTGCCAGCGAGAACGTGGTGTTGCTGATGTCGCCCGCTTTTGCATCGCCAGTGTCGTTGGTGCGGTAGATGTTACCGTCCAGGTTGACCGACTGGTCGCTACCCATTGGAATGGTGTAGTTCACGTTACCGTAGTACTGGTTCCAGATGTCCTTGAACTCGGAGCCATAGAGCGAAACGCTCAGGTTGTCGGTAATGCCGTACTTGCCACCGGCATAATCCATGGTTTTGCCGGTTACAGGTTGGCCGTCACTAGGAAAGCTCGAGTACTGGGAATGCAGTTCACCATCGCTGTTCATCTCGTCCTGGCTGGAGGCCGAGTAGAAGTGACCTGCTTCCAGGTCCAGGTTTGTGATTTCGCTGCTCTGCAGTTGGAAACCGGTAGCGGTTTGAGGCAACAGACGGGAACCGCCGACAGCGAACACGGGAGAGGTGCTTGGCTGCATCTCACCGAACTTCAGTTCAGTCTTGGATACGCGAACTTTGACGGCCGCACCGGCTTTGCCGAAATCGTCGTCGTTATCGCCTTGGGAGTTGCGGCTCATGTTGCCCGAGCCAGCTGTGCCATCGCCGCCGTCCAGTTTGATGCCCAGATAACCGAACGCATCAACGCCGACGCCTACAGTACCTTGGGTGTAACCGGAGCTGAATACACCGTGGAAACCCTGGGTCCAGTCTTTCTGATCGTTTGAGCCGGCGGACCTGTCACGGTTGAAGTAATAGTTGCGAAGCAGCAAGTCGAGTTTTGCGTCTTCAACAAAACCTTTGGCTTCGGCTTGGTCGCCTACGAAAGGTGCGGCTGTTGCCATTTGAGTACTGGCTGCTGCTGCAACTGCCAGTGCGATCATGCTCCACTTCATCACGCGCATCGTGATTTGCTCCTTTGGTTTTTAGAAGAGTACTGCCGTCCCGCCTGTTTTATTATCCGGGCGGCTCTTTCTTTTTGTGTCGGCGCAAACTTATATCACGCCGACCATGTTGGCGATACTTGCGGATCTAACCTTTCAGCTTCTTTACGACCCTGTCGCAAATGGCTGGGTAGATGTCGCAAATTCACAATCCCGACGCAATCGGACTGACAACTTTAGCGTTGTTTTCCATGACTTGAGCATCGGTAAAAAAGAGTCCCTGATCCTGCACTTGAATCTCCATTGGGCAACCCTGCCACTGTTTTTATTGGCCTTAAGGCTTCCACTTCCAGCGGACGCCTTATAGACGATATAGGTGTGAATGCAACAAGCGTGCACAAATCGGAATTCTGTTGCTGTTTTTTTCCAAAGGCCTGCCTGCTGCTGTAAAAACCCCATAAAACCGGGGGGTTCAAGCTCGTTTTACTTGGGCTTGACGCCATGCTTCGCATCGTGTTTACCACATCGAACTGATGGGGGCGACAACCAAAAACGTTACCGGTTCACCCCGCCAGTGAGTAGTTAGCGGATGCTGACGCACTGAGCGTAGACGCGTTGTGCGGTTTTGGTGCAAAAAATTTCAATTGCTGTACCGAATTCACACAGTGTCGCTTTGTGATCGAATCGAGCAGCCCGTTGTTTATCGGTCATTTCGGCATTTTTTGTGCTGTGGCTGGTTCTGTCATGGTGCATGCCGGATCAAAATGGCTCATGTCGGGGCGCCCGGAGGACGCTGCTGGTGGCAGTTCGTCGTGAAGCGCGTGGCATTCGCAGGTATGCTGCCGTCCTGTCGCTTGGTGCCGCCGTCTTTTGGTATGGGCGCTAAGCTGAAAAAAGATGACCAGAGGGGAGTGCGCGCTGTGTTCGCTTTAGATCCACGACTTCAACAAGACACGTTGCCAATCGGCGATTTCCCGCTCTGTCGGCTGCTGTTGTCCAATGACTCGAACTACCCGTGGTTCATCCTCGTGCCACGCCGCGAGGATATCAGTGAGATATTTCAGTTAGATGTCGCAGATCAACAGCAGCTGTGGCAGGAAACGACCGCGCTGGCGGAAATGCTCAAGGACTCATTCGACGCGGACAAGTTGAACGTCGCGGCCCTGGGTAATGTAGTCAGTCAGTTGCACATGCATGTGATTGTGCGCAAGCGTGAGGACGCCGCCTGGCCAGCTCCGGTCTGGGGCAAGCAGCAGGCTTTGCCATACAGTCCAGAGCAGATCGCGACGATTCGCGAACGGCTGCGTCTGGTGTTGACCGATGACTTCACGTTTCTGGAGGGTTGAATCATGAGCCTGGAAGAGCGCGTTACCGATCTGGAGAGCCAGCTGGCGTTTCAGGATGACACCATCCAGGCATTGAGTGATGTGCTGGCGACGCAGCAGCGCGCAGTGGAGCGCCTGCAACTGCAAATGGCCGCATTGCTCAAGCGGCAAGAGGAAATGGCCGGTCAGTTCGAGTCCTTCGAAGAAGAGGCGCCACCGCCGCATTACTGAAATGCAGGCAAAAAAAACCGCGAACGATTGTTCGCGGTTTTTTTTAGCCTTGGAATCAGCGACGCGGCAGGGCGGCGATCACATCTTCGGCTTGCAGGCCTTTGTCACGGTTCATGACAGAGAACTCCACGCGCTGGCCTTCGACCAGAACACGGTGGCCTTCACCGCGAATTGCCCGGAAATGCACAAAAATATCATCGCCGGAGTCACGGGAAATAAAGCCGAAGCCCTTGGAGGTGTTGAACCACTTGACGGTGCCAGTATCGCGGTTGCTCATGTCATAGCTTGGCGAGGCGGCGGCCGGTGAAGATTTGTAGAAGCTGACGGCCAGGTGCAAAAAAATGGCGATCAGGGCAACGACCAGGCTGAACAGAACGGCAGGTTGACCGGCGATGACAGGCATCGGGGCGATCAGTGTCAGGGTTTGCAGCACGACAGCCAGCACCAGCAAGGCGCTGACCAGGTTTTGCAGTTGATGACGCGGGCCTTTGTTCCAGTAAGGGATAACAGGTGCAAGGGTGAGGTTGAGCAGGCCGAAAAAGGCCAGGTACAGCGCATCGGGTTGTTGCAGGTAAGGTACCGCTTCGGATCGCAGGCTAGGGATGAAGGACAGCAGCAGGGCTGCTGCGCCCATTAGCAGGTGGACGATTTTCAACATTTTAATTAACTCACGTTAAGACGGATCACAAGGAAGAGCTGATGGAGCACGGTTCGCTTCAGAACAATAAGAGGCGTTGGACACGTGCCCGGTATCAGCCTATGCGCAACCCCCGGAAAATAGGCGGTAGCGACACACTGCCTATTTAACAGCAAAGCCCGCGGCTACTCAAATCAGGCAGTCCAGCGGTGCTTTCCACTGGCCGGTATGCAGATGACGCTTGCTGAGTGTTGTTCGCGCGCAGTGTTCCTCGGATCTTTTGCCTTTTCATTGAGTGATGTTGCGTCAGTTCTTGTGGGAAAACGTCCGGCCTAGGACGTGCTCCATGATCTCCCCTCCGTTGTTGGCTTATCCTACGTTGATGGTCATAAAGTCATCTGGATATGCCTGTGCGCCTGCGCTTTTATAAGGAAACGGAATATGACTCTTATAAGCAGCAAGGATGGCAAAGGAGTGTCAACGGTATGGTTCATGAAGACAGGCGAAACGAGGGGAGGGTCGGTCCACTCAAGGACGTAAGTATTGATTCATTAGTCAGCGAATTCGATATGGGCCTGGCCCAGCCATTTTCCCGGTCAGTGCGTTTGAATGGCTTTGCCACCTGTTTGCGGCTGGAGCAGGTCTATTGGGATATTTTGGGTGATATGGCCAAGGTCAATTGCTGCTCGGTCAGTGCGCTGTTGTCCCACGTGGATCGTGAAGTGCATTTGCGTCATGGCGGGGTGAAGAACTTCACCGGGCTGGTGCGGGTTGTCTGCGTCGTGCACAGCCTGAAGGAGGGAAGTTGCCTCGTCATGGCTTAGCGGTGGCGATTGATCGGGTCGAGTGTCGGTCTGTGCAGTCTTACGGCTGCACAGGCTGCATTTAATGGATATAATCCCGCCCTTTGCCGCAAAGCCCAGTATGCGCGGTAGCAATCTGATCGCCGAGACAACCCCCATGCCGATGTACGACTATCAATGTGCTTCCTGTGGTCATCAGTTGGAAGCCATTCAAAAGATCAGCGCAGCACCGCTGGTCGACTGCCCTGCCTGCCAGGCGCCAGAGCTGAAAAAGATGCTGTCCATGCCGGGCTTCCGCCTCAGCGGCACCGGCTGGTACGAAACCGACTTCAAGACCGGTTCCAAGAAGAATCTGGCCGGTGGCGACAAAGCTGACTAGGGTCTAGCGCCCGGGCTGAATGACACGCGCGAGCTCTTGCATCATCTGGCACCTTGTTTAGGTGTGGGGGTGCGGCAAGACCTCCAACCGAATTTCGAATTACGAGAAGTGAAACCACTACCATGATGCGCAGCCATTATTGCGGCCAACTGAACGAAAGCCTGGAAGGCCAGGAAATTACCCTTTGCGGATGGGTTCACCGTCGCCGTGACCACGGTGGGGTGATTTTCCTCGATATCCGTGATCGTGACGGTCTGGCCCAGGTGGTGTTCGACCCGGACCGCGCTGAATCCTTCGCCGCCGCCGATCGCGTGCGCAGCGAATACGTGGTCAAGATCACCGGCAAGGTTCGCCTGCGTCCGGCCGGTGCCACCAACGCCAACATGGCGTCGGGCATGATCGAAGTGCTGGGCTACGAGCTTGAAGTGCTGAACGAAGCGGAAACCCCGCCGTTCCCGCTCAACGAGTTCTCCGACGTCGGCGAAGAAACCCGCCTGCGTTATCGTTTCCTCGACCTGCGTCGCCCGGAAATGCTCGAGAAGCTGCGTCTGCGTTCGCGCATGACCACCAGCATCCGTCGCTTCCTGGACGAGAACGGCTTCCTTGATGTCGAGACGCCGATCCTGACCCGTGCGACCCCGGAAGGCGCGCGTGACTATCTGGTGCCAAGCCGTACTCACGCAGGTAGCTTCTTCGCCTTGCCGCAATCGCCGCAGCTGTTCAAGCAACTGCTGATGGTCGCCGGCTTCGACCGTTACTACCAGATCGCCAAGTGCTTCCGCGACGAAGATCTGCGCGCCGACCGTCAGCCGGAATTCACCCAGATCGACATCGAGACCAGCTTCCTCGATGAAAAAGAGATCATGGGCATCACCGAAAAAATGATCCGCAACCTGTTCAAGGAAGTGCTGGATCTGGAGTTCGGCGACTTCCCGCACATGACCTTCGAAGAGGCCATGCGTCGTTACGGTTCCGACAAGCCGGACCTGCGTAACCCGCTGGAACTGGTTGACGTTGCCGATCAACTGAAAGAAGTCGACTTCAAGGTGTTCAGCGGCCCTGCCAACGACCCGAAATGCCGTGTTGCCGCTCTGCGCGTTCCAGGCGCGGCAAGCATGCCGCGCAAGCAGATCGACGACTACACCAAGTTCGTCGGCATCTACGGTGCCAAGGGCCTGGCGTACATCAAGGTCAACGAGCGCGCCAAAGGCGTTGAAGGCTTGCAATCGCCGATCGTCAAGAACATCCCTGAAGCCAACCTCAATGTGATCCTTGATCGCGTTGGCGCGGTTGACGGCGACATCGTGTTCTTCGGTGCCGACAAAGCCAAGATCGTCAGCGAAGCCCTGGGCGCGCTGCGGATCAAGGTTGGTCACGATCTGAGCCTGCTGACCTGCGAGTGGGCCCCGATGTGGGTCGTCGACTTCCCGATGTTCGAAGAAAACGACGACGGCAGCTTCACCGCGTTGCACCACCCGTTCACCGCGCCGAAGTGCACGCCGCAAGAACTGGAAGCCAGCCCGGCGACCGCGCTGTCCCGTGCCTACGACATGGTCCTGAACGGCACCGAGCTGGGTGGCGGTTCGATCCGTATCCACCGCAAGGAAATGCAACAGTCGGTGTTCCGTCTGCTGGGTATCAGCGAAGCGGAACAGGAAGAGAAGTTCGGCTTCCTGCTCGACGCCCTGAAATACGGCGCGCCGCCGCACGGTGGCCTGGCCTTTGGTCTGGACCGTCTGGTGATGCTGATGACCGGCGCCCAGTCGATCCGTGAAGTGATCGCCTTCCCGAAAACCCAGAGCGCTGCCTGCGTCATGACTCAGGCACCGGGTCTGGTGGATGCCAAGGCATTGCGCGAACTGCACATTCGTCTGCGCGAAACGCCTAAAGCTGAGTAAGGCTGACCAGAAGGGCGCATCTTCGGATGCGCCCTTTCTTTATAGAATGGTCGAGATTTTTTTTTGCTGGCTGGCGCATCATGGCGTGGCGGGCAATGTTTCAAAGATAATTCGGAGCGAGTTATGGCGGGTCATTCCAAGTGGGCGAACATCAAGCACCGCAAAGAACGTCAGGATGCCAAGAAGGGCAAGATTTTCACCAAGTGGATTCGTGAACTGACGGTTGCTGCTCGTCAGGGTGGCGGTGATCCGGGCTCCAACCCGCGTTTGCGTCTGGCGCTGGACAAAGCGCTGGGTGCGAACATGAGCCGCGACATCATCGACCGCGCGGTTGCTCGTGGTGCCGGTGCCGCCGATACCGACGACATGGTCGAACTGACCTACGAAGGTTACGGCCCGGGCGGTGTGGCGGTGATGGTCGAATGCATGACCGACAACCGCAACCGCACCGCAGCGGCTGTTCGCCATGCGTTCAGCAAGTGCGGCGGCAACCTCGGCACCGACGGTTCGGTGGCCTACCTGTTCGAGCGCAAGGGGCAGGTTTCCTTCGCGCCAGGCGTTGATGAGGATGCGCTGATGGAAGCGGCCATGGAGGCCGATGCCGATGACGTGGTGACCCACGAAGACGGTTCGATCGACGTGTTCACCTCGTTCGCCGGCTTCTATTCGGTGCGCAACGCTTTGGAGGCTGCCGGCTTCAAGGGCGATGATGCGGAAATCGTCATGCTGCCGACCACCAGTGCCGAACTGGACCTGGAAGGCGCCGAGAAGGTTCTCAAGCTGATCGACATGCTTGAAGACCTGGATGATGTGCAAAACGTGTATTCCAACGCCGACATTCCAGAGTCGGTCGCCGCACAGCTCAGTTAAGGCGACTAAGATTCAGTGTGGGAGCTGGCTTGCCTGCGATGGCGGCGTGTCAGGCTACATCATTGTTTGATGTGCCTACGTCATCGCAGGCAAGCCAGCTCCCACATTTGTTATTCGCTGTAATGAATATCGTGCTTTTTCTGACCCCGCAGGCGTTATGACTTTAATTCTTGGAATCGACCCCGGTTCGCGTATCACCGGTTATGGCGTGGTTCGCGATACCGGGCGTGGCTGCGTGTACGTGGCGTCGGGCTGCATTCGCACGGGCTCCGGCGAGCTGCATGAGCGCCTGCAAATCGTCTATCGAGGCGTGCGTGAAGTGATCCAGACCTACGGCCCGGTGACCATGGGCATTGAAAAAGTCTTCATGGCGCGCAATGCCGACTCCGCCCTCAAACTCGGCCAGGCCCGCGGCGCAGCCATCGTGGCTGGTGCGGAGGAAAGCCTGGAAATCGCCGAATACACCGCGACCCAAGTCAAACAGGCGGTGACCGGCACCGGCGGGGCGAACAAGGAACAAGTGCAAATGATGGTCATGCACATGCTGAAATTGACCAGCAAGCCGCAAATCGATGCCTCGGACGCCCTGGCCATCGCGATTTGCCACGCTCACACCCGCTCCAGCCTGTTGCCTCATGGTCTGGGTACGGCACGCAGTCGTGGCGGGCGCCTGCGTCTCTGATAGCATCAGCAATCATTTTTTATGGAATGAGGGTTTTGCGCCTGTGTTGTCGGCGCAAAACCCTTGTTCTGTCAGTCGCCAGCACTGATCTGGCCAAGGCTCAAGGATCTGAAACGTGATTGGACGCTTGCGCGGCACTTTGGCTGAGAAACAGCCGCCGCATCTGATTCTGGATGTAAACGGTCTGGGGTATGAGCTGGAAGTACCCATGACCACGCTTTATCGCTTGCCGTCGGTCGGTGAACCGCTGACCTTGCACACCCATTTGGTCGTACGCGAAGACGCGCAGTTACTCTATGGCTTCTTCGGCAAGCGCGAGCGAGACTTTTTTCGCGAGTTGATCCGTCTCAATGGTGTGGGACCGAAACTGGCGCTGGCCTTGATGTCGAGCCTGGAGGTCGACGAGCTGGTTCGTTGCGTGCAGTCCCAGGACACTTCGGCGCTGACCAAGGTGCCGGGCGTGGGCAAGAAGACGGCCGAGCGTTTGCTGGTGGAACTCAAGGACCGCTTCAAAGCGTGGGAAACCGTACCGGCGATGTTCGCGTTGGTGCCAAACCAGCCGGGTGGGCCAGATGCGCCTCCGGTCGCCACCGCCGAAAATGACGCGGTCAGCGCGCTGATTTCCCTGGGCTACAAGCCGCAGGAGGCCAGCAAGGCGATTTCCGCGATCAAGGAGAAAGGTTTGAGCAGTGAAGACATGATTCGTCGTGCCCTTAAGGGAATGATCTAAGTGATTGAAGCTGATCGTCTGATCGCCGCCACGGGTGGTCCCCGTGACCGCGAGGAAGTCCAGGACCGGGCGATTCGTCCCGTCAGCCTGGCCGAATACATTGGCCAGCCGACCGTTCGCGAGCAAATGGAGTTGTTCATTCAGGCCGCGCGCGGGCGCAATGAATCCCTGGATCACACGCTGATTTTCGGCCCTCCGGGCTTGGGTAAAACCACCCTGGCCAACATCATTGCCCAGGAAATGGGCGTGTCGATCAAAAGCACCTCGGGGCCGGTCCTCGAGCGTCCGGGTGATCTGGCGGCGCTGCTGACCAACCTTGAACCCCATGACGTGCTGTTCATCGACGAGATCCATCGCCTGTCGCCGATCGTCGAAGAAGTGCTGTACCCGGCCATGGAAGATTTCCAGCTCGACATCATGATCGGCGAAGGGCCGGCCGCGCGCTCGATCAAGCTCGATCTGCCGCCGTTCACCCTGGTCGGCGCAACTACTCGCGCCGGCATGCTGACCAACCCGTTGCGCGACCGTTTCGGGATCGTCCAGCGTCTGGAGTTCTACAACACCGCCGACCTGGCAACGATTGTCAGCCGTTCGGCGAACATTCTCGGTTTACCACTGGACCCGGAAGGCGCCTTCGAAATCGCCCGCCGTGCCCGTGGCACGCCGCGGATCGCCAACCGCTTGCTGCGCCGGGTCCGGGATTTTGCCGAGGTCCGCGCCAAGGGCCACATCACCAAACCGATCGCCGACCTGGCGCTGAACCTGCTGGATGTCGACGAGCGTGGTTTCGACCATCAGGACCGACGCCTGCTGCTGACCATGATCGAGAAGTTCGACGGTGGGCCGGTGGGGGTGGACAGTCTGGCGGCGGCGATCAGCGAAGAGCGTCACACCATTGAAGACGTGCTGGAGCCGTATTTGATCCAGCAGGGCTATATCATGCGCACTCCGCGGGGGCGGGTGGTCACTCGGCATGCGTACCTGCACTTCGGTTTAAACATCCCGTCACGATTAGGCGAGATGCCCGTGGTAGACGAGTTCCTCGATGCCGTGGACGATTAGTAACCTTTGCGCGCTGATTTATTCGGGGTTTGTGCTGTCCCAGGACCGTACTTTCGCCATAAAGCCGCGAATCAATGAAAAACAGTTGCCTGGCCGGATTGGCAACCTGAGGAGTAAGCACTAGAGTATGCGCGCGCAAAACGGGCTTGAGCCTTTCGCACATCGTTGTCGCGTTTATTACGAGGACACCGATGCGGGCGGCATCGTGTATTACGTCAATTACCTCAAGTTTATGGAACGGGCTCGAACCGAGCGGCTCCGAGAGCTGGGCTTTGCCCAGTCGGCGCTGGCAGGGGAGGACCTGTTGTTTGTCGTGCATTCCAGCGAAGCGCGTTACCACGCGCCGGCGCGACTGGACGACGAACTGCTGGTAAGCGCTGAAGTAATTGAATTGAACCGGGTCAGCCTGCGCTTCAAACAGCAGGTCAGGCGGGCTACGGATAATGTGCTGCTCTGCGAAGGGCAGTTTCTGGTGGCCTGTGTGCGCACCAACAGTTTGAAACCCCGGGCCATTCCCGAAGCTCTACGTGCGGCCTTTGCCGACGTGAGCGGCGCGGGTACACACTCAAAGCAGGAGATAAAGCGTGGAAGCTAACGTCGTCGACCATTCCTCCATGTGGAGCCTGGTCAGCAATGCCAGTATCGTGGTGCAACTGGTAATGCTGATCCTGGTAGCCGCATCGGTGACCTCATGGATCATGATCTTTCAGCGCAGCAACTTGCTGCGCGCCGGTCGACGTGCCCTGGAGAGCTTTGAAGAGCGCTTCTGGTCCGGTATCGACCTGTCCAAACTCTACCGTCAGGCTGGCAGCAACCCTGATCCGGATTCGGGCGTCGAGCAGATCTTCCGTGCCGGCTTCAAGGAATTCTCCCGCCTGCGTCAGCAGTCCGGCGTTGACCCGGAAGCGGTCATGGAAGGCGTGGCCCGTGCCATGCGCGTCGCCATTTCCCGTGAGGAAGAAAAGCTCGAGCAGAGCCTGCCGTTCCTCGCCACCGTCGGTTCCGTCAGCCCGTACATCGGTCTGTTCGGTACGGTCTGGGGCATCATGAACTCCTTCCGTGGTCTGGCAACTGCCCAGCAAGCGACCCTGGCCACTGTGGCCCCGGGTATCGCCGAAGCACTGATTGCTACCGCGATCGGTCTGTTCGCCGCCATCCCGGCCGTTATCGCGTACAACCGTTTTGCTGCTCGCAGCGAAACCCTGTTGGGCCGTTACTACACCTTCGCCGACGAATTCCAGGCGATCCTGCACCGCAAAGTGCACACCAGCGAAGAATAAGCAGGTAATTTCCAATGGCTTTAATCGCTCGAGCTCGCAAAAAGCGCAAGCCGGTTGCCGAGATGAACGTGGTGCCTTACATCGACGTGATGCTGGTACTGCTGGTCATCTTCATGGTGACCGCGCCGATGCTCAATCAGGGCGTGAAAGTTGATCTGCCCAAGGTTTCCAGCGAAGCCTTGCCGCAGGACAACAACACCCAGGTCCTGACCATTTCGATCAAGTCTGACAAGACCTACTACTGGAACCTTGGCAGCGAAGTCGACACCGATAAGCAGCAGGACAGGGCCATGACCTTGCCGCAAATGACCGACGCCGTGACCAAGATCATTCGCGTCGGTACTGAAGGCGGCAAGCGTACCCAGGTATTCATTCGCGGCGACAAGACTGTCGATTACGGCTCCGTCATGGGCGCGATGGGTGGGTTGCAGAAAGCCGGGGTCGGTAATGTTGGCTTGATTACCGAGGCACCCTGATGCAGCAAATGCGAGAGCCGTCCGCCTCGGAAAGCTACTTCTGGCCTAGTGTCTGGGCGATTGTCCTGCACGTGCTGGTTTTCGGCATGCTGTTTGTCAGTTTCGCCTTCACACCGGAGCTGCCGCCGGCCAAGCCGATCGTCCAGGCGACCCTGTACCAGTTGAAATCGAAAAGTCGGGCGACCACCCAGACCAATCAGAAGATTGCGGGTGAAGCGCAGAAATCTGCTGCGCGCCAGACCGAAGTCGAACAGATGGAACAGAAAAAGATCGAGCAGGAAGCGATCAAGGCCGCGGAACAAAAGAAGGAAGATGCGGCTCAAAAAGCCGAAGAATCCAAGAAGGCCGACGAGACGAAGAAAGCGGAAGAGGCAAAAAAGGCTGATGAAGCCAAGAAAGCCGATGAAGCCAAGAAGACCGCCGAAGCCAAAAAGGCCGAAGAGAAACAATTGGCTGATATAGCCAAGAAGAAATCTGAAGAAGAAGCCAAGAAAGCTGCTGAAGAAGAGGCCAAGAAAGCGGCCGCTGAAGAAGCGAAGAAAAAGATCGTCGAAGACGCGAAGAAGAAAGCCGCGGAAGACGCCAAGAAGAAATCTGAAGCTGAAGAGGCGAAGAAGAAAGTCGCCGAAGACGCGAAGAAGAAAGCTGCTGCCGATGCCGCGAAGAAAAAATCGCAGGAAGCGTCGCGTAAATCCGCCGAAGAGAAAAAGGCTCAGGCCCTGGCAGATTTGCTTTCCGACACGCCGCAGCGTCAGCAGGCCTTGGCCGATGAGCAGGGTGACGAAGTCGCCGGCAGTTTCGATGATCTGATTCGTGCTCGTGCAGCGGAAGGTTGGGCTCGTCCACCTTCGGCACGCAAAGGCATGACGGTCGTGTTGCAAATCGGCATGTTGCCGGATGGTACGGTGACTTCGGTTGGCGTGGCAAAGTCCAGCGGCGATGGTCCGTTTGACGCCTCCGCTGTAGCGGCGGTCAAGAACATTGGACGTTTGACAGAAATGCAAGGAATGAAGCCGAGCGATTTCGCTCCGTATCGTTCATTCAAGATGACATTCACACCTGAGGATCTAGCCTTGTGAGAAACCTTCTTCGAGGAATGCTTGTCGTTATCTGCTGCCTGGCAGGGATAGCGGCAGCTGATGAAAAAAACATTCTGGTCACCAGCGGCAGTGATCGGGCCACCCCGATTGCAGTCGTTCCGTTTGGCAACCAGGGCGGCAGCGTGCTGCCGGACGACATGGCCGAAATCATCGGTAACGACCTGCGCAACTCGGGTTACTACTCGCCGATTCCGAAACAGAACATGATCAGCCAGCCAAGCCAGGCCAGCGAAATCATCTTCCGTGACTTCAAGGCGCTGGGTGCCCAGTACGTCATGGTCGGCAGCATTGTTCCAGCGGGCGGTCGCCTGCAGGTTCAATACGCACTGTTCAACGTCGCCACCGAGCAGCAAGTGCTGACCGGCAGCGTGTCGGGCAGCGTCGATCAACTGCGCGACATGGCGCACTACATCTCCGACCAGTCATTCGAAAAACTCACCGGTATCAAAGGTGCGTTCTCGACTCGTCTGCTGTACGTGACGGCCGAGCGGTTCTCCGAGAAGAACACTCGCTACACGCTGCAACGTTCGGACTATGACGGTGCCCGTGCCGTGACCCTGCTGCAATCGCGCGAGCCGATCCTGTCGCCGCGTTTTGCACCGGATGGCAAGCGCATTGCCTACGTCTCGTTCGAGCAGAAGCGTCCGCGCATTTTCATGCAGAACATAGACACCGGTCGCCGTGAGCAGATCACCAACTTCGAAGGCCTGAATGGTGCGCCGGCATGGTCGCCGGATGGTCAGCGCCTGGCGTTCGTACTGTCGAAAGACGGTAACCCGGACATTTATGTAATGAACCTGGGTTCGCGTCAGATCAGTCGCGTCACCAACGGTCAGGGCATCAACACCGAACCGTTCTGGGGTAAAGATGGTTCGACCATCTACTTCACCTCCGACCGTGGCGGCAAGCCACAGATCTACAAAACCAGCGCAAGCGGTGGTGGTGCGGAGCGTGTGACCTTTATCGGTAACTACAACGCCAACCCTAAACTGTCGGCCGATGAAAAGACCCTGGTGATGATCCATCGTCAGGAAGGCTTCACCAATTTCAAGGTGGCGGCCCAGGATTTGCAGCGCGGTAGTGTAAAGATCCTCACTGATAGCACTCTGGACGAGTCGCCTACTGTTGCGCCCAACGGCACCATGGTAATCTACGCCACCCGCCAGCAGGGCCGGGGAGTCTTGATGCTCGTGTCCATTAATGGACGCGTGAGGCTCCCGCTTCCTACCGCACAAGGCGAAGTCAGAGAACCGTCCTGGTCCCCTTACCTGAACTGACGCGGCGCTACACGTTGTACTTAACACACTGGGGTTCATTAGGAGTTTCACGATGGAAATGCTGAAGTTTGGTAAATTTGCTGCGCTGGCTCTGGCCATGGCTGTAGCTGTAGGTTGCTCGTCCAAAGGCGGCGACAATGCCGGTGAAGGCGCTGTTGATCCAAACGCTGGTTACGGCGCAAACACTGGTGCTGTTGACGGCTCCCTGAGCGAAGAAGCTGCTCTGCGCGCAATCACCACCTTCTACTTCGAATACGACAGCTCGGACCTGAAGCCAGAAGCCATGCGCGCTCTGGACGTTCACGCCAAAGACCTGAAAGCAAACGGCGCTCGCGTTGTTCTGGAAGGCAACACCGACGAACGTGGTACTCGTGAGTACAACATGGCACTGGGCGAGCGTCGTGCGAAAGCCGTTCAGCGCTACCTGGTACTGCAAGGTGTTTCCCCAGCTCAGCTGGAACTGGTTTCCTACGGCGAAGAGCGTCCAGTTGCTACCGGCAACGACGAGCAGTCCTGGGCTCAAAACCGTCGCGTCGAACTGCGTAAGTAATTCGTCATGCGAACGTGCCGTCGTGCTGTAACTGTTTTGGCTCTCAGCCTCGCACCGCTTGCGGTGTGGGCTGCGGTTCCTGTGGTCGAGGACAACTCCGGCTATAACAATAGCGGGAGTAGTTATCCGCCTGCGGGTTACGGTACGAACGGCGCCTATGCCGGGGGAGGGGTTTCGGCCCCTGTCTCGGCACAGGGCGAGCTGTTCAACCAACTGCAATCGATGCAGGAGCAGATCTCACGCCAACAGGGTGTGATCGAAGTTCTGCAAAATGATGTAGCGCGCATGAAGCAAGAGAACCTGGAGCGATATCAGGATCTTGATCGGCGCATAGGAACCGGCGTTGCACCAGCCGCGACTCCTGATAATTCTTCCACCGGTGGCAATTTGAATGCCCCCGGTGCAGCAGCCGGCGCAGGTGCCGGAGCGGCAGCCGCTCAAGCGCCTGCCGCGGGTGGCGAACCGGCTGATCCGGCGAAGGAAAAACTGTATTACGATGCAGCTTTCGACCTGATCAAGGCCAAGGATTTCGACAAGGCCAGCCAGGCTTTCGCCGCATTCCTGCGCAAATACCCGAACAGCCAATACGCGGGCAACGCCCAGTACTGGTTGGGTGAAGTGAACCTGGCCAAAGGCGATCTGCAAGGTGCGGGTCAGGCTTTTGCCAAGGTTTCGCAACTGTACCCCAAGCACCCTAAAGTGCCTGATTCGCTGTACAAGCTTGCTGATGTAGAACGCCGCCTCGGTCATACCGACAGGGTCAAAGGCATTCTGCAGCAGGTTGTGTCCCAATATCCGGGTACTTCCGCCGCTCAGTTGGCTCAGCGCGATTTGCAGCGCATGTAAGCCTGCTTGGTCGTTTTGAAGAAACCCGCGCTTGTCGCGGGTTTTTTCGTTAGAATTCATCCCCTTTTTATGAAACACGCTTTTGGGGATCCGCGCGTTGGCGGGGTTCCTTGAAGTGCCTGACGGAGGCGGACAGCCTGTTTAGCTGTTACGCCCGTGGCGACTATGCAAGACACATTGAGAATCACCGAAGTTTTCTACTCGTTGCAGGGTGAAACGCGGACTGCCGGGCTGCCCACTGTTTTTGTGCGCCTGACCGGTTGCCCATTGCGTTGCCAATACTGCGACAGCGCCTACGCGTTCACTGGCGGCACCATTCGCACGCTCGATGACATCCTCGAGCAAGTCGCCGGTTTTCGTCCGCGTTATGTTTGTGTCACGGGCGGCGAACCCCTGGCGCAACCTAATGCCATTCCCTTGCTCAAGCAGTTGTGTGATGCCGGCTACGAAGTGTCCCTGGAAACCAGTGGCGCGCTGGATATCTCGGCGGTCGATCCACGGGTCAGTCGCGTCGTCGACTTGAAAACCCCGGGTTCAAAAGAAGCGCACCGCAACCGCTACGAGAACATCGAACTGCTCACGCCTAACGATCAGGTGAAATTTGTCATCTGCTCGCGGGAAGACTACGACTGGGCCGTGTCCAAGTTGATTCAGTACGGTCTTGACCAGCGTGCCGGCGAAGTCCTGTTCTCGCCGAGCCACCATGACCTGAACGCGCGTGATCTGGCGGACTGGGTGGTAGCGGACAATCTGCCTGTGCGTCTGCAATTGCAGCTGCATAAATATCTTTGGAATGACGAGCCGGGGCGCTGAAATGACTGAACAAACGAACACTGCAGAGAAACGTGCGGTCATCTTGCTGTCCGGTGGCCTCGACTCCGCGACTGTCGTGGCCATGGCCCGTGCTGAAGGCTATAGCTGCTACACCATGAGCTTCGATTACGGTCAGCGGTCTCACGCCGAATTGCACGCCGCTGCACGGGTCGCCCAAGACCTGGGTGTGGTCGAGCACAAGGTGATCGGCCTGAACCTGAACGGTATCGGCGGCTCGGCCCTGACCGACACTAGCATCGATGTACCGGAAACGCCGGGTGAAGGTATCCCGGTGACTTATGTGCCGGCGCGCAACACCGTGTTTCTGTCCCTGGCGCTGGGCTGGGCCGAAGTGCTGGGCGCACGTGACATCTTTATCGGTGTCAACGCGGTGGATTACTCCGGTTACCCTGATTGCCGTCCCGAGTTCATCGAAGCCTTCGAGCGCATGGCCAACCTGGCGACCAAGGCCGGGGTAGAAGGGCAGGGCTTCCGTATCCAGGCGCCACTGCAGAACCTGAGCAAGGCCCAGATCGTTCAGGCCGGCGTGAAGCTTGGCGTCGATTACGGGCTGACCGTTTCCTGCTATCAGGCAGACGATAATGGCCGCGCCTGCGGTAAATGCGACAGCTGCCGCCTGCGTGCAGAAGGCTTCGCGGCGGCCGGTGTGACTGACCCAACACCTTATTTTTGATTTATTTCAAATTAGGTGTTGAATAGTCCTTAAAAATCAGTATTATACGCGCCACCACACAGCGGGTCGTTAGCTCAGTTGGTAGAGCAGTTGGCTTTTAACCAATTGGTCGTAGGTTCGAATCCCACACGACCCACCATTTTAAAAAATCTGGAAGGCCCACGTAAGTGAGGATTTCCGGGTTTTTTTTTGCCCGCGATTTGAGCTCGGCTCAGTCCGGGGGACGCAGGTCAGAATCATCTTTTGCATCCACGGGATATTCTGTAGCCTTGCGCAGCTTCAACGCTATCCACGCCTGATGAATACTCACTCTCCCGGCGGTACCCCGAAGGGTCCGGAGCCGGGTGTATACTCGACTTTCGCGCGAAAGCGCCTGCAGGTCTTGCGAACATGACGCAGATTTCCGAACGCCTTCTGGTTCAAGCCCACCTCGACGCCAAGCAGCCCAAACCGCTGACCGCCGAGGAAGAGGCTTATTACCGTACTGCCATCGCTGCCGAGCTCAAGGCTCAGGACGCGGTGCTGGTTGCCCACTTCTATTGCGATCCGGTCATTCAGGCCCTGGCCGAAGAAACCGGTGGCTGCGTCTCCGACTCTCTGGAGATGGCCCGCTTCGGCAATGCCCACCCGGCCAAGACTGTGGTGGTCGCCGGTGTGAAGTTCATGGGCGAAACCGCGAAAATCCTCAACCCTGAAAAACGCGTGCTGATGCCGACCCTGGAAGCGACCTGCTCGCTGGACCTGGGTTGCCCGGTGGACGAGTTCTCGGCATTCTGCGATCAGCACCCGGAACGTACGGTGGTGGTGTATGCCAACACTTCGGCGGCGGTCAAGGCGCGGGCGGACTGGGTGGTGACTTCCAGCTGTGCGCTGGAAATCGTCGAAAGCCTGATGGATAACGGCGAAACCATCATCTGGGCTCCGGACAAGCACCTGGGCACTTACATCCAGCGCAAGACCGGCGCCGACATGCTGCTGTGGGACGGTGCCTGCATTGTCCACGAAGAGTTCAAGGCCAAGCAGCTCGAAGACATGAAAGCGCTGTACCCGGATGCGGCCATTCTGGTGCACCCGGAGTCGCCGACCGCCGTCATCGAGTTGGCCGACGCGGTGGGTTCCACCAGTCAGCTGATCGCTGCTGCGCAAAGTCTGCCGAACAAGACCCTGATCGTCGCGACCGACCGCGGCATCTTCTACAAGATGCAGCAGCTGTGCCCGGACAAGGTCTTTATCGAAGCGCCAACGGCCGGTAACGGCGCAGCCTGCCGCAGTTGCGCACATTGCCCGTGGATGGCGATGAACACTCTTGAGCGCACGCTGAAGAGCTTGCGTGAAGGGACGAACGAGATCTTTGTTGATCCGGCGTTGATTCCGCAGGCAGTGCGGCCGTTGAAGCGGATGCTTGATTTCACACAGGCTGCGCGGATGAAGTTGGCCGGCAACGCCTGAGATCTGTCAGTCAAGTCGCAAAAACTGTGGGAGCGGGCTTGCTCGCGAAGAGGGCGTATCAGTCAACATTGATGTTGTCTGACACACCGCCTTCGCGAGCAAGCCCGCTCCCACAGTGATTTTTGTCTGCTGAAATTACTTTGTTTTCTTCGGGATCCGTACAAGCTGGGTATTGGAATAGATGTCATGCCAGCTGCGCTTCTGCTTGTCGAACAGCGACCAGAAGAATCCCAGCCCGAGGCATAGCCAGGACGCGATCGACACCACAAAGCGCAATAGAGCCTGCCACAGGCTGATGGATGAGCCATCGGCGTTTTGCACGCGGATGCCCCAGACCTGCATGCCCAGCGTCTGCCCCGACCAGGTCCAGAACTTGGCGAAGAACCCGAACAGCACGAACAGCAGCACCGTCGATAGCAGCGGATCACCGTCCAGCGCGCCGGCTTCGGTCAAGGCTCGCATTTGGCCTTCGCCGATGATCGCCATCTGGATCATCTTGTAAATGCCGCTGGTGACGATCAGCAGGGCGGTGCATAACAGAAAGTCGTAGAACATCGCTGCCAGACGACGCCCCAGGCCGACGGCGGGGAAGTCGCCCTGTGGGTAGAGCAGGTGTTTCGACATGGCAGCCTCTGAACGGAAAAAGAAGCCATTTTACGGATTTGCGCGCACAAAAAAGCCCCTGATATCAGTATCAGGGGCTTTTTCGTTACAGAAGATCAGGCTTCTGCTTGTACTTCGTCAGCCTGCATGCCTTTCTGGCCTTGCACAGCAACGAAAGTCACTTTCTGGCCTTCTTTCAGGCTCTTGAAGCCGTTGCCCTGAATAGCGCGGAAATGCACGAACAGATCCGGACCGCTTTCTGGAGTGATAAAACCAAAACCTTTCTCGTCGTTAAACCACTTGACGGTACCGCTCTGACGTTGGGACATTTCTTATTTCCTTTGACGCAAAAATGAATGACAGTCTCCTTCTCGTGAAAGAGTACTGGGGCTGGTTGCAGGAGAGTAAGAAGACGTCGAACGGGATGTAGCTAACTTGTAGGCTACTGCCCAGGTCACGATTCCAAGCGACCCATGCAAACACAGTGAACAAACTCTACGCCAACTACGGGAGAAAAAACAAGCCCTGCGAAGGCCCGTATTTCCTCGGGTTGGTGACTATCAGGGAGGCACTAGCGCAGGCTTATTCGATAGAGTTGTTCAGTTGTTTTCGATCGTTATAAGTAACGTTCATAAACGAAACGTGCGCACTGTTTTATGGCGGCTGCGTTACAGATTAGTGCACTGTTAACGCAGCCGCGTTACTTATAGAAACAGTCAATCAACCGCGATAGTAGCGTTGTGGAACAAATGGCATTTTGCTTACAAGCAAAGGCACCTTTTTCCCACGAACAATTGCCCAAACCGGTGTATCCAGACCGATATAAGCGCTGTCGAGGTAACCCATGGCCAAAGGACCGCCGAGGGTCGGACCGAAGCCGCCGCTGCACACGCTGCCGATGATTTCGCCGGCTTCGTTGACGATCTCTGCACCTTCGCGCACTGGCGTGCGTTCCTGCGGCAGCAGGCCAACGCGTTTGCGGCTGATACCAGTTTGCTGCTGGGCGAACACAGTTTCAGCGCCGGGGAAGCCACCGGCCCGCGCGCCATCCGCACGACGAGGCTTGGAGATGGCCCACAGCAGGCTCGCTTCGATTGGGCTGGTTTCGGTGTTCATGTCATGGCCATAGAGGCACAGGCCGGCTTCCAGGCGCAGGGAGTCGCGAGCGCCGAGGCCGATGGCCGCTACTTCCGGTTCGGCCAGCAGGGCACGAGCCAGGGTTTCGGCGTTGGCCGCGGGCACGGAGATTTCGAAACCGTCTTCACCGGTGTAGCCCGAACGGCTGACAAAGCAGTCCACGCCCAACAGCTTCACGCGGGCGAATTGCATGAAGGTCATCTTCGCCACTTCAGGCGCCAGACGTGCGAGTACGGTGACGGCGGCCGGACCTTGCAGGGCCAGCAGGGCACGTTCTTCGAACAGCGGCTCGATGCTGCACTGCTCGCCGATGTGTTTGCGCAAGTGAGCCAGGTCCTGATCCTTGCAGGCCGCGTTGACCACCAGGAACAGTTCGTCGTTACCGAGGTTGGCGACCATCAGGTCGTCGAGGATGCCGCCGGTCTCGTTGGTGAACATCGCGTAACGCTGCATGCCCACTGGCAGGTCGATGATGTCCACCGGCACCAGGGTTTCCAGGGCTTTGGCCGCGTTGGCGCCGGTCAGGCGGATCTGGCCCATGTGCGACACATCGAACAGCCCGGCCTGCTCACGGGTGTGCTGGTGTTCTTTCATCACGCCCAACGGGTATTGCACCGGCATGTCGTAGCCGGCAAACGGCACCATGCGGGCGCCGAGTTCGAGGTGCAGTGCGTGCAACGGGGTTTTCAACAGTTGTTCGGTGGACATATCCAGCTCCTGAAAATAGTGCAGATGCGCGCATCAGCACTCGATAATGTTGACCGCCAAACCGCCACGGGCGGTTTCCTTGTATTTGCTTTTCATGTCAGCGCCAGTCTGGCGCATGGTGCGGATGACTTTGTCGAGGGAGACGAAGTGCTGACCGTCGCCGCGCAGGGCCATGCGCACCGCATTGATGGCCTTGACCGAACCCATGGCGTTGCGCTCGATGCAAGGCACTTGCACCAGCCCGCCAATCGGGTCGCAGGTCAGACCGAGGTTGTGTTCCATGCCGATTTCGGCGGCGTTTTCCACTTGCTGTACCGTACCGCCAAGCACTTCACACAAGGCGCCGGCGGCCATGGAACAGGCGACGCCAACCTCGCCCTGACAGCCGACTTCGGCACCGGAGATCGAGGCGTTTTCCTTGTACAGAATGCCGATTGCGGCGGCCGTCAGTAGAAAGCGCACGACGCCGTCTTCGTTGGCGCCAGGGATGAAGCGCATGTAGTAATGCAGCACTGCCGGAATGATCCCGGCTGCACCGTTGGTGGGCGCAGTGACTACGCGTCCGCCGTTGGCGTTTTCTTCGTTGACCGCCAGGGCATACAGGTTGACCCAGTCCAGCACTGAAAGCGGATCGCGCAGCGACGATTCCGGGTTGTTGCACAATTGCCGATGCAGCGCCGCGGCCCGACGTTTGACCTTCAACCCACCGGGGAGGATGCCTTCGTTGCGGCAACCGGCGGTGACGCAGTCTTGCATCACTTGCCAGATCTTCAGCAAACCGGCCCGGGTTTCCGCTTCGGGGCGCCAGGCACTTTCGTTGGTCAGCATTACCTGACTGATCGACAGGCCGTAAGTGCTGCAATGACCGAGCAGGTCCTTGGCGCTTTTGAACGGGAAGGTCAGTGGTGTGGCGTCTTCGACGATGCGGTCGGCACCGGCGGCGTCTTCATCGACGACAAAACCACCGCCGACCGAGTAGTACTCGCGGCTGCGGATTTGTATGCCCGCCGCATCGAATGCGCGAAAGATCATGCCATTGGGGTGATAGGCCAACGGTTTGCGAATCATCGCCAGGTGTTCTTTCTCGTTGAACGCAATGCTGTGTTCGCCGAGCAGGTTCAGGCGGCCGCTGCCACGAATCTCTTGCAGGCGAGCGGCGACGGTTTCGGTGTCTACGGTGTCCGGGTGTTCGCCTTCCAGGCCCAGCAACACAGCCTTGTCGCTGCCGTGGCCTTTGCCGGTGGCGCCGAGCGAGCCGTAGAGCTCGACTTTGACGCAGGTGGTTGCGGCCAGCAGCCCTTCACGGCGCAGACCTTCGGCGAAGCGCGCAGCAGCACGCATCGGGCCGACGGTGTGGGAGCTGGAGGGGCCGATGCCAATCTTGAACAGGTCGAACACGCTTAACGACATGGTTGTTCTCCGGTTTCTTGTTATAGGCGTAAATATCACGAGGCATGCACCCTGTAGGAGCTGCCGCAGGCTGCGATCTTTTGATCTTGCTCTTGATACCCGAGTGAACTCGAGAAAAAGATCAAAAGATCGCAGCCTGCGGCAGCTCCTACAGGGAGATGTGGTGTTCTTGGAAATGGGGGCGAGCGAACCCGCCCCCTATAGATCAAGCGTAGCTTTCGATCGACGGGCAGGCGCAGACCAGGTTGCGATCGCCGAAGACGTTGTCGACGCGACCGACCGGTGGCCAGTACTTGCCTTCGATCAGCGACGCTACCGGATACACCGCTTGCTCACGGCTGTACGGATGCGTCCACTCGCCGACGATTTCCGCGGCGGTGTGCGGTGCGTTTTTCAGCGGGTTGTCGTCCTTGTCCAGCGTGCCGTTTTCCACCGCGCGAATTTCTTCGCGGATGCGGATCATGGCGTCGCAGAAGCGGTCCAGTTCTTCCTTGGATTCGCTTTCGGTCGGCTCGATCATCAACGTGCCGGCCACCGGGAACGACATGGTCGGGGCGTGGAAGCCGAAGTCGATCAGGCGCTTGGCGACGTCATCGACACTGATGCCGCTGCTGTCTTTCAACGGACGCAGGTCAAGGATGCACTCGTGCGCCACCAGGCCATTGCTGCCGGTGTACAACACGGGGTAATGCTCTTCGAGGCGACGGGAAATGTAGTTGGCATTCAGGATCGCCAGTTGCGAAGCACGCTTGAGACCCGCGCCACCCATCATTCGAATGTACATCCAAGTGATCGGCAGAATGCTCGCGCTGCCGAACGGTGCCGCGCAGACCGCGCCTTCCTTGCGTTCCATCTGGGCGTGGCCCGGCAGGAACGGCGTCAGGTGCGACTTGACGCCAATCGGACCGACGCCCGGGCCACCACCGCCGTGGGGAATGCAGAAGGTTTTGTGCAGGTTCAGGTGGGACACGTCGCCGCCGAACTTGCCCGGTGCGCAGAGGCCGACCATGGCGTTCATGTTGGCGCCGTCGATGTAAACCTGGCCGCCGTTGTCGTGAATGATGCCGCAGATTTCGCGGATGCCTTCTTCGAACACGCCGTGGGTCGACGGGTAGGTGATCATCAGCGCAGCGAGGTGTTCGCGGTGCTCGATGGCCTTGGCGCGCAGGTCTTCGATGTCGACGTTGCCGCGGGCATCGCAGGCGGTCACGACTACACGCATGCCAGCCATGTTGGCGGTGGCCGGGTTGGTGCCGTGGGCGGACGACGGGATCAGGCAGATGTCGCGACGGTCTTCGCCACGGCTCTGGTGGTAGGCACGGATCGCCAGCAGACCGGCGTATTCACCCTGGGAACCGGCGTTCGGTTGCAGGGAGATCGAGTCGTAACCGGTGGCGGCACAGAGCATCGCTTCCAGTTCATCGGTCAG
The DNA here is from genome assembly GCF_032424305.1 of Pseudomonas sp. JV414. Lineage (NCBI taxonomy): Bacteria > Pseudomonadati > Pseudomonadota > Gammaproteobacteria > Pseudomonadales > Pseudomonadaceae > Pseudomonas > Pseudomonas sp. JV414. Next base: position 381,273 of record NZ_VYKC01000020.1, read on the forward strand.
CTGCTGATAACCGGCGCTTTGCTCGGCCGGGGCGAATGGGTGCAAGGCACCGAATTCGGCCCAGGTTACCGGAATCATTTCGCTGGCAGCGTTGAGTTTCATGGTGCAGGAACCCAGCGGGATCATGGTGCGATCCAGGGCCAGGTCCTTGTCGGCGAGCTTGCGCAGGTAGCGCATCAGCTCGGTTTCCGAGTGATAACGGTTGAACACCGGGTGGCTGAGGATCGGCGATTGGCGAACCAGCGCGGCCGGGAGAGTGCTTGCAACGCTCGCGGCCAGTGCAGTGAAGTCTGGCAGCGCTTTGCCTTCAGACAGCACGCTCCACAGGGTTTCAACGTCGGCCTGGCTGGTGGTTTCGTCGAGGGACAGACCCAGACGCTCGCTATCTACAACACGCAGATTGATCTTCTGAGCACGCGCCTTGTCGTGCAAAGCAGCTGTTTGCGCGCCGGTCTTAACCGTCAGCGTGTCGAAGAAGCTGGCTTGCTCGACGGTCAGGCCCAATGCGCTCAAGCCTTTGGCGAGGATCGCGGTCAGGTGATGAATGCGCTTGGCGATCTGCGTCAGGCCTTTCGGGCCGTGGTACACGGCGTACATGCTGGCAATGTTGGCCAGCAGCACTTGCGCGGTGCAGATGTTGCTGGTGGCTTTCTCGCGGCGGATATGTTGCTCGCGGGTCTGCATGGCCAGGCGCAGGGCCGGCTTGCCGAAACGGTCCACGGAAACACCGACCAGACGGCCTGGCATGTCACGCTTGAACGCGTCCTTGGTGGAGAAGTAGGCCGCGTGCGGACCACCGAAACCCAGCGGCACGCCGAAGCGTTGCGCGCTGCCGATGGCCACGTCAGCGCCGAACTCGCCCGGCGGGGTCAGCACAGTCAGGGCCAGCAGGTCAGCGGCAACTGCGACCAGTGCATTAACCGCGTGGAAACGCTCGGTCAGTTCGCGGTAGTCGAACACGTCACCGTTGCTGGCCGGGTATTGCAGCAGCGCGCCGAAGAATGGCGTCACGTCGCTCAGTTCGCGCTCGTCGCCGACCACTACGTCGATGCCCAACGGCTCGGCACGGGTGCGCAACACGTCGAGGGTCTGCGGGTGGCAATGAACCGACGCGAAGAACGCGTGGCTGCCTTTGTTCTTGCTCAGGCGTTTGCAGAAGGTCATGGCTTCGGCAGCGGCGGTGGCTTCGTCGAGCAGCGAGGCGTTGGCGATCGGCAGGCCGGTCAGGTCGCTGATCAGCGTCTGGAAGTTCAGCAGCGCTTCGAGACGGCCTTGGGAAATTTCTGGTTGGTACGGGGTGTAAGCGGTGTACCAGGCCGGGTTTTCCAGCAGGTTGCGCAGGATTGGCGACGGCGTGTGAGTGCCGTAGTAGCCCTGGCCGATGTAGGTCTTGAACAGCTGGTTTTTGCCGGCGATGGATTTGATCAGCGCCAGGGCATCCGCTTCACTCAGGCCGTCTTCCAGGCCGAGAACGCTGGTGCCTTTGATGCTGTCGGGAATGACGCTGGCGCTCAGGGCTTCCAGGGAGTCAAAACCCAGGCTGTTGAGCATGGCTTGCTCGTCGCCGGAACGCGGGCCGATGTGGCGCGCGATGAATTCGTTGGCGGTGCTTAGGTTTACTTGAGTCATGTCAGCGCTCCTCAGGCTTGGGCGATCAGACGGTCGTAAGCGTCTTGATCCAGCAGTTGGCCGACAGCCAAGGCGTCGGTTGGCTTGAAGCGGAAGAACCAGCCTTCGCCCAGCGGATCTTCGTTGACCAGTTCAGGGCTGCTGTCCAGCGCCGGGTTCACTTCCAGCACTTCGCCGTCGAGTGGCATGTACACGCCGCTGGCGGCTTTTACCGATTCCACGGTGGCGGCTTCAGCGCCTTTGTCGTAGGACTGCAGCTCAGGCAGTTGTACGAAAACCACGTCGCCCAAGGCGTTCTGCGCGAAAGCAGTGATGCCGACTGTGACGGTGCCGTCAGCTTCGGTGCGCAGCCATTCGTGATCTTCAGTAAAACGCAACTCGCTCATGGAAACTCCTAAGGGGGCCAGACTCGTCTGGTGGACGCGATTGAATGCTTGGGCAAAAAGCCCTTCTTTATAGGTGGTTACTAAGCAAAAACGCGGCCAATGTTGTTTATTCGTTATAAATCAATGGGATATTGGTTTTTGCGGAAAGCGGAGAAGGGCTGGCTGTAGCGAAATCGCTACAGTACAGACTGAAGAAAAAAGCTGAGGTGGATCAAAGCCTTGCACAGCGGTGATCAGGAGAGAGTGTATCGATATCGTTCCACTGTAGCGCTTTCAGTACAGATGGAGGTCGCTTTTACACAGGTTAGAAACCCTTGAATTGAAATCCGACCCGTAGGAGCTGCCGAAGGCTGCGATCTTGTCCCAGGCGCTACAAAGCTAAAGTCAAAAGATCGCAGCCTTCGGCAGCTCCTACATGGATAAGCGCACGGCCCGATACAAGGGTAAGCATGCGACCGAAGGCAGGGGCATTCAGGGCTTGTTGGGTATGCCGTACTTACGCAACCGATGGGCAATCGCGGTGTGGGAGGTTTGCAGGCGGCTGGCCAGTTGACGGGTCGAGGGGTAGCTGACGTAGAGCTTTTCCAGCAGGGTTTTCTCGAACTCTTCCATGGCCTGTTCAAGGCTGTCGACCTCGCTGTCGCTCTGGCGCGCCACGGAGGTGCCGGCGATGTCGAGATCGCCGATGTCCACCAGGCTGCTTTCGCAAATCGCCGCGGCACGGAAGATCACGTTCTGCAGTTGCCGCACATTACCCGGCCAACGGTTGCCCAGCAGCGCGGGATAAGTGCCCGGCGCAAGACGACAGACCGGTCGCTGGATCTGCGCGCAGGCCTGCTGCATGAAGTAGCGCGCCAGCAGCAGAATGTCCTGGCCGCGCTCGCGCAACGGCGGCACTTCAACATTCAGCACGTTGAGGCGATAGAACAGGTCTTCGCGGAAGGTGCCTTCACTGACCATTTTTTCCAGATCGCGGTGGGTCGCGCTGAGGATCCGCACATTGACCTTCACTTCGCGATCGCCACCGACCCGACGGAAGCTGCCATCGTTGAGAAAACGCAGCAATTTCGCCTGCAAGTACGGCGACATTTCACCGATCTCGTCGAGAAATACCGTGCCCTGGTTGGCCAGTTCCATCAGTCCCGGTTTGCCGCCCCGTTGCGCGCCGGTGAAGGCGCCGGGGGCGTAGCCGAACAGTTCGCTTTCGGCGAGGTTTTCCGGTAGTGCCGCGCAGTTCAAGGCCAGGAACGGCGAACTGTGGCGAGCGCTGATGGCGTGGCAGGCGCGGGCCACTAGTTCTTTACCGGTGCCGGTCTCACCCTGGATCAACAACGGTGCATCGAGGGCCGCAACCCGTTGAGCGCGAGCCTTGAGCGTACGGATCGCCGGGGATTCACCGAGCAGGGCATCGAAGCCTTCGGCATGGTCGTGGTGCAGTGCCGAGAGGCGTTCGCCGATGCGGTTCGGTTGATACAGGGTCAGCAGCGCGCCGGCGTCGGTGATCGGCGTGGCGTCCAGCAGCAGGGTCTGGCCGTTGACGGTGATCTCCCTCAGCGGCAGGCGGAAGCCGTTTTCCAGCAATGCGTCGAGCAACGCCGGGTCGGCAAACAGCTCGCTGATGCTTTCACCTGCCGGTTCGCGGCCGTACAGGGCAATCAATGCCGGGTTGGCCAGAAGCACCTTGCCAGCGCTGTCGAGGGCCAACACCGGGTCGGTCATGGCGGCGAGCAACGCGTCGAGCTGCAAGTGACGGCGCTGGCCGGGAAGGATGTCGACCACCGTCACCGCTTGCACGCCGCGCACGCTGAACAGCGCGTCGCGCAGCTCTTCGAGCACTGCCGGGCTCAAGGTCGGGGCGTCGATGTAGACGTTGGGCGGCACCATTTCCACCGCATCCAGATTGAGATTGCGCCCACCGAGCAGGGCCAGGACTTCCTGGGTGATGCCGACGCGGTCGATGAAGCTGACGTGGATACGCATGGGGCGGTTGGGTTCTGGAGTGCGGAGGGTGGCAAGTATGCCTTGGGGCGGGTCTTAGGTGAAATGTACGTGCTAATTGTAGGAGCGAGGCTTGCCCGCGAAGAGGCCATCGAGACCGCTAAAAGCTTCGCGGGCAAGCCTCGCTCCTACAGGTCGTGTGTCGCGGTCTTTCAGTCGGTTTCCATAGCGAATGAAAGTCCGTCATCGCGAGCAAGCCCGCTCCCACAAGGTCAGTGGGTTATTCGAAGTTCTCGAGGTTTACCGGGTCGCCGGATTTCATATCCAACTGCTTGCGGATGTCTTCAAACATTAAATCGTAATGCTTGTGAATCGAGCCGATCTGGCTGTGTGTCTTCGGGATTCCGTACTTCTCGGCGATTTTTGTCACGTTGTTGGCGAAGTTGTAAGCCTCCTCCTTGGGCAGAAAGAAGGTCTCCTTCATGTCCTTTCCCTGCATGCTGCCGTGCAGGGTGAACAGCATCCCTTTGCCTTTCTTGGGATCCTGCGTGACCTCATAGTCAAGGTGCACGTTGTAGTTGACATCATCCGGGGTCAGCGCGTGGCGCTCGATGTGCAGATGACCGGGCTCAAACGTTGCCATTGACGTCTCTCCTTACAAGTAAGTTATGCCAGGTGTCGCCGTACTGATACGCGTGCCGGCCTTGCCCTGGACGATCGCCTCGATATCCGAGAGTGAACCGATCACCGCGGTTTTTCCAGTATGGCGGGCGAACTCGCAGGCCGCCTGGACCTTTGGTCCCATGGAGCCGGCCGCGAAGCCGAGTTTTTCCATGTCATCCGGGTGGGCCTGGGCGATGGCTTTCTGGGTGGGTTTGCCGAAGTCGATGAACGCCGCGCTAACGTCGGTGGCAATCACCAACAGATCGCTTTCAAGTTGTTCGGCCAGCAGCGCTGAGCACAGGTCCTTGTCGATCACCGCTTCCACGCCCTGCAGTTTGCCACTGGCGGCGTACATCGTCGGGATGCCGCCACCGCCGGCGCAAATCACAATGCTGCCTTTTTCCAGCAGCCACTTGATCGGGCGGATTTCGAAGATGCGTTTCGGTCTCGGGCTGGCGACCACGCGGCGGAATTTGTCGCCGTCCGGAGCAATCGCCCAGCCTTTCTCTGCGGCGAGTTTCTCTGCTTCGGCCTTGGTGTAGACCGGGCCGATGGGTTTGCTGGGGGCCTGGAACGCCGGGTCGTTGGCGTCGACTTCGACCTGGGTCAGCAGGGTGGCGAACGGGACTTCGAAGTCCAGCAGGTTGCCCAGTTCCTGTTCGATGATGTAGCCGATCATGCCTTCGGTTTCGGCACCGAGCACGTCCAGCGGGTAAGCGGAAACCTGGGTGTAGGCCGCGGCTTGCAGCGACAGTAGGCCAACTTGCGGGCCATTACCGTGAGCGATCACCAGTTGATTGCCGGGATAAACCTTGGCGATCTGTTCGGTGGCGATCCGGATGTTGGCGCGCTGGTTGTCCGCGGTCATGGGTTCACCCCGGCGGAGCAGGGCGTTACCGCCCAGAGCAACGACGATACGCATAATGCAGTCCTTCTAAACAGAGGTTGCGGGCGATTCGGCCCCGGTTGGAACTCGGTCAATGTGGGAGCTGGCTTGCCTGCGATGGCATCACCTCGGTGTATCTGACAGACCGAGGCGATGCCATCGCAGGCAAGCCAGCTCCCACAGGGGCTTTGTTCCTGCAGGAGGAACCGGATCGGTCCTTAGATATCCGCCAGCGCCGACACCAGGATCGCCTTGATGGTGTGCATGCGGTTTTCCGCTTGCTCGAAGGCGATGTTGGCCGGTGATTCGAAGACTTCTTCGGTCACTTCAACCCCGTTGGCCAGGTGCGGATAGCGCGCGGCGATGTCTTTGCCGACCTTGGTTTCGCTGTTGTGGAATGCTGGCAGGCAGTGCATGAACTTCACGCGCGGGTTGCCCGAGGCTTTCATCATTTCGGCGTTGACTTGGTACGGCAGCAGTTGCTCGATGCGCTCGTCCCACGCCTCAACCGGCTCGCCCATCGACACCCAGATGTCGGTGTGAATGAAGTCCACGCCCTTGACCGCTGCTTTCGGGTCTTCGGTGATGGTGATGCGCGCGCCGCTTTCGGCGGCGAAGGCCTGGCACTGATCGATGAAGTCCTGATGCGGCCACAGCGCTTTCGGTGCAGCGATGCGCACGTCCATGCCGAGCTTGGCGCCGATCATCAGCAGCGAATTGCCCATGTTGTAGCGCGCGTCGCCGAGGTAGGCGTAGCTGATGTCGTGCAGCGGTTTGTCGCTATGTTCACGCATGGTCAGGGTGTCGGCAATCATTTGCGTCGGGTGGAATTCAGCGGTCAGGCCGTTGAACACCGGCACGCCGGCGAACTTCGCCAGCTCTTCGACGATTTCCTGTTCGAAGCCGCGGTACTCGATGGCATCGAACATCCGCCCGAGCACGCGGGCGGTGTCTTTCATGCTTTCCTTGTGGCCGATCTGCGACGACACCGGGTCGATATAGGTGACGTGGGCGCCCTGATCGTGGGCCGCGACTTCGAAGGCGCAACGGGTGCGAGTCGAGGTTTTTTCGAAGATCAGTGCGATGTTCTTGCCTTGCAGGTGTGGACGCTCGGTGCCGGTGTACTTGGCGCGTTTGAGGTCACGGGACAGGTCCAGCAGGTAGTTCAGCTCGCGAGTGGTGTGGTGCATCAAACTCAGTAGGCTGCGGTTGCGCATGTTGAAAGCCATGATTGGATCTCCTTTGGTATCGGTTATCCCCCGGGCCGCGCTGGATAAGCGGCGGCCAGGGTTTGAAAGTTAATAGTCGATAGGGTCGCGAATGATCGGGCAGGTCATGCAGTGGCCACCGCCACGCCCGCGACCGAGTTCACCGGCGCTGATGGTGATGACCTCGATGCCAGCCTTGCGCAGCAGAGTGTTGGTGTAGGTGTTGCGGTCGTAACCGATCACCACGCCTGGTTCCACCGCCACCACGTTATTGCCGTCGTCCCATTGCTCGCGTTCGGCGGCGAAGCTGTTGCCGCCGGTTTCGACGACGCGCAGCGCTTTCAGGTTGAGGGCCTTGGCCACGGTGTCGAGGAAGCTGGTTTCTTCGCGGCGGATATCGACGCCGCCCGGTTTGCTTTCATCAGGGCGCACGCTGAAGGCGACGATCTGGTTCACCACTTCCGGGAAAATGGTCACGAGGTCGCGGTCGCAGAAGCTGAACACGGTGTCCAGGTGCATCGCTGCGCGGGACTTCGGCAGGCCGGCGACGATCACCCGCTCGACCGCCTTGTTCTTGAACAGGTTGACCGCCAATTGGCCGATGGCCTGTCGGGACGAACGCTCGCCCATGCCGATCAACACCACGCCGTTGCCGATCGGCATCACGTCGCCGCCCTCAAGGGTGGCGCTGCCATGGTCCTGATCCGGATCGCCGTACCAGATCTGGAAGTCGGCGTTGGTGAATTGCGGGTGGAATTTGTAGATGGCAGTGGCCAGTAACGTTTCCTGACGGCGCGCCGGCCAGTACATCGGGTTCAACGTCACGCCGCCGTAGATCCAGCAGGTGGTGTCGCGGGTGAACTGGGTGTTGGGCAGCGGCGGCAGAATGAAGCTGGAGTGACCAAGAAATTCGCGAAACATCTGAATGGTCTTGCCGCCGAAGCTGTCCGGCAGGTCATCGGCGGAGACGCCGCCAATCAGGAATTCGGCAATCTTTCTCGGCTCCAGGCTACGCAGCCAGGAACCTGTTTCGTTGACCAGCCCAAGGCCGACCGAGTTGGCGGTGATCTTGCGTTCCAGAATCCAGTCCAGTGCTTCTGGAATGGCGACGATGTCGGTCAGCAGGTTGTGCATTTCCAGCACATCGATGTTGCGTTCGCGCATCTTGGTGACAAAGTCGAAATGGTCACGCTTGGCTTGAGCAACCCACAGCACATCATCAAAAAGCAGTTCGTCACAGTTGTTCGGGGTCAGCCGCTGGTGGGCCAGGCCGGGGGAGCAAACCATGACTTTGCGCAGTTTGCCGGCTTCGGAATGGACGCCGTACTTAACTTTTTCGGTGGTCATTACAGTGATCCTCCAGATGACAAATGGGTCAGGTGTTACAGAGTCAGGAAGCCGTCATACAGCCCGTAAGCTGCCACCAGGGCGCCCACGACAACTGCTGCGAAAATCAGCTTCTCGACGTTGGTGAAAACCGGTTTGTTGACTTCAAGCTTGGCCTTGGCAAACAGGATCGCGCCGGGCGCATAGAGCAGGGCGGAGAGCAGCAGGTATTTGACGCCGCCGGCATAGATCAGCCAGACCGCGTAGATCAACGCAACGGCGCCGATGAACAGGTCTTTCCTGCGCTCGGCTATAGCGTTTTCATAGCTCTCGCCGCGCACCGCCAGCAGCAGCGCATAAGCCGCCGACCACAGGTACGGCACCAGAATCATCGAAGTGGCGAGGTAGATCAGCGACAGATAAGTGCTGGCCGAGAACAGCGTGATGATCAGGAACAGCTGGACCATGGCGTTGGTCAGCCACAGCGCGTTGACCGGCACATGGTTGGCGTTTTCCTTGCGCAGGAAGGCCGGCATGGTGTGGTCCTTGGCGGCAGCGAACATGATCTCTGCACACAGCAACACCCACGACAGCAGCGCACCGAGCAATGAGATGATCAGGCCGACGCTGATCAGCACCGCGCCCCAATGACCGACCACATGTTCCAGCACGGCGGCCATGGACGGGTTCTGCAGTTTGGCCAATTCCGGTTGGGTCATGATCCCCAGCGACAGCACATTCACCAGCACCAGGAACAGCAACACGGTGATGAAACCGATGACGGTGGCTTTACCAACGTCGCTGCGTTTTTCCGCGCGGGCCGAGAAGATGCTCGCGCCTTCGATGCCGATGAACACCCACACGGTGACCAGCATCATCTTGCGCACCTGGTTCATCACGCTGCCCAGGTCAGGGTTTTTCACGCCCCAGATGTCGGCGGTGAAGATGTCCAGTTTGAACGCGAAAATCGCGATCAGGACAAACAGCAGCAGCGGTACGATTTTGGCGACGGTGGTCACCAGGTTAATGAACGCTGCTTCCTTGATTCCGCGCAATACCAGGAAATGCACACCCCAGAGCAGCACCGACGCACCGATCACGGCAGCGACAGTATTTCCCTCGCCAAAAATGGGGAAGAAGTAGCCGAGGGTGCTGAACAAAAGTACGAAGTAACCAACGTTACCCAGCCAGGCGCTGATCCAGTAACCCCAAGCGGACGAGAAACCCATGTAGTCGCCGAAACCGGCCTTGGCGTAGGCGTAAACACCGCCGTCCAGATCAGGTTTTCGATTAGCGAGGGTCTGGAACACGAAGGCCAGGGTCAACATGCCCACTGCGGTAATTGCCCAACCGATAAGAACGGCACCGACGTCTGCACTGGCGGCCATGTTCTGGGGCAAAGAGAAGATCCCGCCACCAATCATTGAGCCGACAACCAATGCAACCAAGGCGCCGAGCTTCAGTTTTCCGGGGGATTCAGACATTGCATGACTCCAGTGCAGGAGAAGAGAGAAAACAGGTTAGTTTTGTTCGCTGTTCAATCATCTGACTTAGATCAATGCATGGTCACATTCCATTGTTAAGTAAAGAGTTATGGGGCTTTTACAGGTATAAGGCTAATGCCCGGAAAGCCCTGTGCAGAGGCCTCGGATAAAAGTGAAAGAAATAAAGCGTATCAGTTGAAGTTTAGACGCTAGTTTGTTTTTTTGTTTTGGCAAGTATTGGTCGTTTGATTTTGCAGTGATATTGATTTATTAGGATCTACCGACAAAACCGCTATTTCCGGATGCTGCAATAGCGTGATCAGTTATAAATAAAGGCAAGATTGGCGTTAATTGATAAACGTTATTACGCTTTATCTATTTAGTAAAAAACCGACTATGTGACGGTCTCGCGGCGATAGCGCGGCGGGGTTAATGGAGACGCCGAATGTCGCAACCGACGCAAAAGCTTCGCCTGAGTGCGCTGATCGCTTTGGTGGTGGGATCGATGGTTGGCGGCGGGATTTTTTCCTTACCGCAAAACATGGCGGCGCGTGCCGATGCCGGGGCGATATTGATTGGTTGGGCGATCACTGCAGTGGGCATGCTGACCCTGGCTTTCGTCTTTCAGACCCTGGCCAATCGCAAGCCGGAACTGGACTCCGGGGTATATGCCTACGCCAAGGCCGGTTTCGGCGATTACATGGGTTTTTCCTCCGCCTGGGGATACTGGATCAGCGCCTGGCTGGGCAATGTCGGTTATTTCGTGCTGCTGTTCAGCACGCTCGGTTATTTCTTTCCGGTGTTTGGCCAAGGCAACACGCCGATCGCCATCGGCTGCGCGTCGGTGCTGCTGTGGGCGGTGCATTTTCTGGTGCTGCGCGGAATCAAGGAGGCGGCGTTCATCAATCAACTGACCACCGTGGCCAAGATCGTGCCGCTGATCATGTTCATCGTCATCGCCGCTGTGGCTTTCAAGGCGGACATCTTCACCCGCGACATTTGGGGCCGCAGCAACCCGAATTTCGGCGGCGTGATGGACCAGGTGCGCAACATGATGCTGGTCACCGTGTTCGTGTTCATCGGTATCGAAGGCGCCAGTGTGTATTCGGCGAGGGCGCAGAAACGTTCGGACGTGGGCCGGGCGACGGTCATCGGTTTTATCGGGGTATTGGCGCTGCTGGTGCTGGTGAACGTGTTATCCCTCGGGATCATGAGCCAACCGGAATTGGCCACCTTGCAGAACCCGTCGCTGGCTGCGGTACTGGAACATATCGTCGGCCCTTGGGGCGCGTTGCTGATCAGCATCGGCTTGGCGATTTCGCTGCTGGGGGCCTTGTTGTCGTGGGCGCTGCTGTGCGCTGAAATCCTCTTCGCCACCGCGAAAGACAAGACCATGCCAGCCTTCCTGAAAAAGGAGAACGCCAACCATGTGCCGGTCAATGCGCTGTGGCTGACCAACGTGATGATCCAGATTTTTCTGCTGATCACACTGTTTTCCGCCGGCACTTACACCAGCCTGATTTACCTCGCCTCATCGATGATTCTGGTGCCGTACCTGTGGTCGGCGGCGTATGCGGTGTTGTTGAGCGGGCGAGGGGAAACCTATGAGCATGCGTCGGCCGAGCGCACGAAAGACTTGCTGATCGGCGGCATTGCCCTGTCTTACGCGGTTTGGTTGTTGTATGCCGGGGGCGTGAAATACCTGCTGCTTTCGGCGTTGTTGTATGCACCGGGGGTGATTCTGTTTGCCCAGGCCAAGCGGGAACAGGGCAGGCCGTTGTTTACGTTGGTGGAGAAGGGAATTTTCAGCTGTGTGGTTGCCGGGGCGGGGCTGGCGGCGTATGGGTTGTACAGCGGGATACTGTCTTTGTGATCCGGTATTTGCGGTGACTGTTCGGGCCTCATCGCGGGCAAGCCACGCTCCCACAGGTGATATGTGTTCTCCTGTGGGAGCGTGGCTTGCCCGCGATAGCTATCTGATGGTCACCACCACTGCGCGCGATGGGAACCCAATTCCCCGGCCGGCAGCGCCCACTGCAGCGGTGTCCCGGTGATTTTCAGTGGCACCTGCAGTCGGTGGGCCGGTCCCCATGGTGTCTGCTCAACCAACATCCCTTGATCGTTGTCATCCTCCGCCCGCAACGCCTCATCGGTCCCCGCGCCATGTTCAATAAGCAATTTGGCGGTCCGCGCCAACGACAACCTGGCCGACCCGCCACGACCCAATAACGTGATCGCCGTAGCCGCCATCAAATACCCGGTGGCGTGATCAAGCGCCTGCACCGGCAGCGGTGTCGGTTTGTTCGCTTTCTTCCACTGCATCCCCTTTTCGGCAATCCCGCTGCTCATCTGTACCAAACTGTCGAACCCTCGACGGTTCTGCCAGGGGCCGCTCCAACCGTAGGCGTTGAGGCACACATCAATCAGGCCCGGTGCCAGTTTTTGCCGCGCGGCGACACCGTAACCCAACCTTTCCAATGCATCGGCGCGGTAGCCGTGGAGCAAGATATCGGCGTCCTTGAGCAGACTTTCGAACACTGCGCGGTCGTCATTGTTGTGCAAGTCCAGGCGCGCACAGCGTTTGCCCAAAGTGACTTCCGGCACCACACCCGGTTCGTTCCAGGTTGGAGGGTCGATGCGCAAAACATCGGCACCGAGGCCGGCGAGAAATCGGCTGGCGATGGGGCCGGCCAACACGCGGGTCAAATCCAGCACCTTGATGCCCGCCAGCGGTTGCGCCACCGAACCCCGCCACGGCTTCGCGTTTTCGCCGCTGTCGGCGCTGTCGGCGCTGAACTGAATCAACGGTTCGGCGTTCACCGCCAAACCTTGGGGATGCGCTTGCCATTGCGACCAGCTGCGCATTTCGGCCGCGCAACCACCGGCATCAACTACGGCCTGTTCCAGATCACTTTTCACCCATTGCGCAACCTTGCTCGCCATCGCGGCGCGGTCGGCACAGGCGCCGAGGACGCTTTCAGCGGCGGCACGATGATGAGGCGCGTTGGTGTGCAGGCGGATCCAGCCGTCCTTGGTCGCATAGTCACCGGCAACCGGGTCCCACAACGGTGGAACGCTCCAGCCCATGGGACGGATTGACGTTGCGAACCAGAACGACGCCAGGCGCCGGTCGACTTCAAGGGCAGGCAAACGGCCGGTGTGTTGTTGCAGCCATTCACTGACAGCCTGACCGGCGGCGGCAATGCTCGCGCAGGCAAGGTCGGTGACGGCAAACGCCGAGGGCAGGGCGCCACTCGAGGTAAACGGGATTGGGGTGTGCGGCAAGCCGAGCGCGGCTTGAATAGACGTGAGTAAACCAGTCATCGAAGGCCCTCCGGAACGAGAGCCCGAGCATAGATCAAAATACCGCTCGATTAGATGAAAACGCCGATCGCCGGCCGAATACCCGATCCTGTGGGAGCTGGCTTGCCTGCGATGGCGGTGTATCAGCCAATAGGATTCGGCTGACACACCGCCATCGCAGGCAAGCCAGCTCCCACAAGGATTTCTGATTGTTGCTAAACCCGGAACTGGTCACGCTTCATCCACGCCCCAGCAGATAGGTCGCGTAATCCGGGATGCGGTGTTCGTGAGCCTGATCCATCAACGGGCTGCTGAGCAGGTAATCGGCGCTGCACTCGTTGCAGGCCACCGGGATGTTCCACACCGCCGCGACCCGCAGCAGCGCCTTGATGTCAGGGTCGTGGGGTTGCGGTTCGAACGGGTCCCAGAAGAACACCAGCATATCGACCCGCTGCTCGGCGATTCGCGCGCCCAGTTGTTGGTCGCCGCCCAGAGGACCGCTGATCATGCTTTCCACCGGCAGGTCGAGGCGTTGTTGTAACAACAACCCCGTCGTGCCGGTGGCGACCAGTTCATGTTGCGCAAGTTTGTCTTTCTGCCGCTCGGCCCAGTCCAGCAAAAATACTTTGCAGTGGTCGTGGGCAACCAGGGCGATACGCTTGCGCGCTGCCAGGGTTTTTTGCGTAAAGCTGATACCGATCATCGCTTGCTTCTCCCAGGCGTAATGCGCCTGCGACAATGCACTTTCGCCGTTGCAAATACCCGGTAGGAGCTGCCGCAGGCTGCGATCTTTTGATCCTGGCGGCTGTGAGGCCGACAAAAAATCAAGATCAAAAGATCGCAGCCTGCGGCAGCTCCTACAGGTCCGCGTCGACACAGGTGTCGAGCTGTTTATTCTGCGTTGCAGAGCGCCAGGCAGTTATCGAGCATGCGGTTGGAGAAGCCCCATTCGTTGTCGTACCAGGCCAGCACTTTGAGCAGCTTGCCGCTGGACTTGGTGTGGTTGGCGTCGAAGATCGACGACAGAGGGTTATGGTTGAAGTCGCTGGAAACCAGCGGCAGGGTGTTGTAACCCAGGATCTTCGAGTGCTGGCTGGCGTGTTTGAGCATCGCGTTGACTTCATCGGCCGACGCTTCACGCTTGAGCTGCACGGTCAGGTCCACCAGCGACACGTTGATCACTGGAACACGCACCGCCATGCCGGTCAGTTTGCCCGCCAGTTCCGGCAGCACCAGGCCTACTGCTTCAGCGGCGCCGGTCTTGCTCGGGATCATGTTCTGGGTGGCGGAACGGGCGCGGTACGGGTCGGTGTGATAGACGTCGGTCAGGTTCTGGTCGTTGGTGTAGGCATGGATGGTGGTCATCAAACCGCTTTCGATGCCCAGCTCGCGGTGCAGCACCTGGGCCACTGGGGCCAGGCAGTTGGTGGTGCACGAGGCGTTGGAAATGATCTGGTGCGATTGGCGCAGAATGTCGTGGTTAACACCATAAACCACGGTGGCGTCGGCGCCTTTGGCCGGGGCTGAGATAATCACTTTGCGCGCGCCGGCCGTAATATGCGCGGCGGCTTTGGCACGGTCGGTGAACAGACCGGTGCATTCGAACACGACGTCGACCTTTTCCGCGGCCCAAGGCAATTCGGCCGGGTTGCGAATGGCGCTGACCGAAATACGGTCGCCGTTGACGGTCAGGCTTTCCTGATCGTGCTGGACTTCGGCATCGAATGTGCCATGAACAGTGTCGTACTTGAGCAGGTGAGCATTCATCGAACTGTCGCCCAGGTCGTTGATCGCTACGATCTGCAGATCCTGACGATAACCTTGGGTATACAGTGCGCGTAGGACATTACGGCCGATACGGCCAAAACCATTGATTGCGATTCGAAGAGTCATTTACAGCGCCGCCGTCGTTTTGTTGTTGGAATTACAAGATTATTCGCAAAAAAATAGAAAACAAGCCTTTTTAGTGGCAATATTTTGTTTTATCTACAACGAGTGACCTGAATCAACTGGTCCGAATGATCAAGAAAACCGTCTGTCATCCCAATCACAGCGGTGCTTGATCAGCATAGACAATCAGGTCGCCACATCCGTTAGCCTGGAGTTCTACACATGCATCCCCGCGTCCTTGAGGTCACCGAACGGCTTATCGCCCGCAGCCGCGCCACGCGTGAGGCTTACCTTGCATTGATCCGCGGCGCCGCCAGCGACGGCCCGATGCGCGGCAAGCTGCAATGCGCCAACTTCGCCCATGGCGTAGCCGGGTGTGGCAGCGACGACAAGCACAGCCTGCGGATGATGAACTCCGCCAACATTGCAATAGTTTCGTCATATAACGACATGCTCTCGGCGCATCAGCCGTACGAAGTCTTCCCGGAACAGATCAAAAAAGCCTTGCGCGAAATCGGCTCCGTCGGCCAGTTCGCCGGTGGCACCCCTGCGATGTGTGATGGCGTGACCCAAGGCGAGCCGGGCATGGAACTGAGCCTGCCGAGCCGCGAAGTGATCGCGCTGTCCACCGCTGTAGCGCTTTCCCACAACATGTTCGACGGCGCGCTGATGCTCGGCATCTGCGACAAGATCGTGCCGGGCCTGATGATGGGCGCGTTGCGGTTCGGTCATCTGCCGACGATTTTCGTACCGGGCGGGCCGATGGTGTCGGGCATTTCCAACAAGCAGAAAGCCGATGTGCGTCAGCGCTACGCCGAAGGCAAGGCGACGCGCGAAGAGCTGCTGGAATCGGAGATGAAGTCCTATCACAGCCCTGGCACCTGCACCTTCTACGGCACCGCCAACACTAACCAGTTGCTGATGGAAGTCATGGGCCTGCACTTGCCGGGCGCCTCTTTCGTCAACCCGAACACCCCGTTGCGTGATGCCCTGACCCGTGAAGCGGCGCACCAGGTCACCCGTCTGACCAAGCAGAACGGCGACTTCATGCCGATCGGCGAAATCGTCGACGAGCGTTCGCTGGTCAACTCCATCGTCGCCCTGCACGCCACCGGCGGTTCGACCAACCACACGCTGCACATGCCGGCCATCGCCATGGCCGCGGGCATTCAGTTGACCTGGCAGGACATGGCCGACCTCTCCGAGGTAGTGCCGACCCTGAGCCACGTGTACCCGAACGGCAAAGCCGACATCAACCACTTCCAGGCGGCGGGCGGCATGTCGTTCCTGATCCGCGAACTGCTGGAAGCCGGCCTGCTACACGAAAACGTCAACACCGTGCTCGGCCACGGCCTGAGCCGCTACACCATGGAACCGTTCCTCGAAAACGGCGAACTGGTCTGGCGCGAAGGCCCGATCGAAAGCCTCGACGAAACCATCCTGCGTCCGGTCGCTCGCGCATTCTCGCCAGAGGGCGGCCTGCGCGTGATGGAAGGCAACCTCGGTCGTGGCGTGATGAAAGTTTCCGCCGTCGCTTTGGAAAACCAGGTCGTCGAAGCACCGGCCATGGTGTTCCAGGATCAGCAGGATCTGGCCGATGCCTTCAAGGCCGGTTTGCTCGAGAAGGATTTCGTCGCGGTGATGCGCTTCCAGGGCCCACGTTCCAACGGCATGCCGGAGCTGCACAAGATGACGCCGTTCCTCGGCGTGCTGCAGGATCGCGGTTTCAAAGTCGCGTTGGTGACTGACGGGCGCATGTCCGGCGCCTCGGGGAAAATCCCGGCGGCGATCCACGTCAGCCCCGAAGCTTATGTGGGCGGCGCTTTGGCGCGAGTGCAAGAGGGCGATATCATCCGCGTCGATGGCGTCAAAGGCACTCTGGAGCTTAAGGTGGACGCCGAAGAATTCGCAGCGCGCGAACCTGCCAAAGGTCTGTTGGGCAACAACATTGGCAGCGGTCGCGAACTGTTTGGTTTCATGCGCATGGCCTTCAGCTCCGCAGAGCAAGGCGCCAGCGCCTTTACTTCTGCCCTGGAGACGCTTAATTGAAACTGGCTCTGGTCGGTGACATCGGTGGCACCAACGCACGTTTCGCGTTGTGGAAAAACCAGCAGCTGGAATCGGTCCAGGTGCTGGCGACGGCAGACCACGCCAGCCCGGAGGAGGCTATTGCGCTTTACCTGAGCGGGCTCGGTCTGGCGCCGGGTTCGATCGGTTCGGTGTGCCTGTCGGTGGCGGGCCCCGTGAGTGGCGATGAATTCAAGTTCACCAACAATCACTGGCGGCTCAGTCGCAAGGGGTTCTGCAAAACCTTGCAGGTGGATCAACTGCTGTTGATCAACGACTTCTCGGCGATGGCGCTGGGCATGACCCGTTTGCAGCCGGGCGATTTCCGGGTGGTCTGCGAAGGCACCCCGGAACCGTTGCGGCCGGCGGTGGTGATCGGCCCGGGCACTGGCCTGGGCGTGGGCACGTTGCTCGATTTGGGCGAGGGCCGTTTTGCCCCGCTGCCGGGGGAGGGCGGTCACGTCGACCTGCCGCTGAGCAGCCTGCGAGAAACCCAACTGTGGCAGCACATCTTCAACGAGATCGGCCATGTCAGCGCTGAAACGGCGTTGAGCGGCAGTGGTTTGCCGCGGGTCTACCGGGCGATCTGCGCGGTGGACGGTCACACGCCGGTGCTCGACACGCCTGAGTCGATTACGGCGGCCGGGCTGGCGGGCGATCCGATTGCCCTGGAAGTGCTCGAGCAGTTCTGTTGCTGGCTCGGTCGCGTGGCCGGTAACAACGTGCTGACCACCGGTGCACGGGGTGGTGTTTACATCGTTGGCGGGGTGATTCCACGGTTTGCCGATTTCTTCATCGAAAGCGGTTTCGCCCGGTGCTTCGCCGACAAAGGTTGCATGAGCGATTACTTCAAAGGCATTCCGGTGTGGCTGGTGACGGCGCCGTATTCCGGGTTGGTGGGCGCGGGTGTGGCGCTGGATCAGGCTTGAAACCGCGTCGCCTTCATCGCGGGCAAGCCACGCTCCCACAGGATTACCTACATCTGAAAATGTGCGCATAACCTTGTGGGAGCGGGCTTGCCCGCGATGAGGCCCTCACAGACAACATAGATCTTTGATCGATCAGGCATAATCCTCCCCAACACAAACAACAAGGACGCCGCCCCGTGAGCTCAGTCAACAAGTCGATTTTGTTGGTCGATGACGATCAAGAGATACGCGAGTTGCTGGACACCTACCTGACCCGCGCCGGTTTCCAGGTCCGTACCACGCCCGATGGTGCAGGCTTTCGTCAGGCCTTGAACGAGGCGCCGAGCGATCTGGTGATTCTCGATGTGATGCTGCCGGACGAAGACGGTTTCAGCCTCTGTCGCTGGATCCGCCAACACCCGCGCCAGGCCCATGTGCCGATCATCATGCTCACCGCCAGTTCCGACGAGGCCGACCGCGTCATTGGCCTGGAACTGGGCGCCGACGACTACCTTGGCAAACCTTTCAGCCCCCGTGAATTGCAGGCGCGCATCAAAGCCTTGTTGCGCCGCGCGCAGTTCGGTCAGGAGCGTTCCGGCAGCGAAGTGCTGGCTTTCGACGACTGGCGACTGGACATGGTCAGCCATCGACTGTTCCACATCGACGGCGAGGAAGTGATTCTCTCGGGCGCCGATTTCGCGCTGCTGAAACTGTTCCTCGATCACCCTCAGGAAATCCTCGACCGTGACACCATTGGCAACGCCACCCGTGGCCGTGACCTGATGCCGCTCGATCGCATTGTCGACATGGCGGTCAGCCGTTTGCGCCAGCGCCTGCGCGACACCGAAAAACCGCCACGGCTGATCCGTACCGTGCGCGGCAGTGGTTACCAACTGGCAGCCAACGTGGTTGCCAGCAATGGCCACTGAGTTCCTGCGCAAGCTCGCCGGGCAGGTGCCGGTGCCGCGCTCGCTGCTCGGGCGCATGTTGCTGCTGACCCTGCTGGCGGTGTTATTCGCCCAGGCGCTGTCGAGCGTGATCTGGGTCTCGCAATTGCGCGCCACGCAGCTTGAAGGCCTGGTCACCAGCGCTCGCAGCCTGGCTCATTCGATGACGGCCAGCGTCAGTTATTTCCGCTCGTTGCCGGTGGCGTTTCGACCGCTGGTACTCGATCAATTGCGCAGCATGGGCGGCACCCGATTCGTGGTGACGCTCAACGACAAACCCTTGGGGATGGAAGTGCTGCCGATCACCCCGCGCAAAGAAGCGGTGCTCAAAGCGGTGGGCGAAGTGTTGCGCGAGTCGCTGGGTCAGGACATCGACATCTCGGTGACGTTCGTCAGCCCCGAAGACCTGCGGATTTTCAACGGCGGTTTGAAACTCGATGAGTTGCCACGTTCCTGGGCGCATTACGCGTTGACCCTGGAGCCAGTGAACCCGCCGGTGCTGGTCACGCAAATCCAGATGGCACCGGGCGAATGGCTGTACATCGCCTCGCTGTTGCCCGAGCCCTACACCAGTCTTGAAGAGCAAGGCCTGCCGGCGCAGCAGGTCTGGTTCATCGTGCTCACCAGCGGTTTCCTGCTGCTGTTCATCGGCCTGTTAGTGCATTGGCAGAGCCGACCGCTCAAACGATTGGCGCGGGCGGCGCGAGACATGTCTCTGGGTGCGGAAGTCGAACCGGTGGCGGAGGGCGGCGGCAGTGAAGTGGTGGAAGTAGGCCGCGCCTTCAATGCGATGCGCGAGCGCATCAGCCGTTACCTGACCGAACGCAGCCAGTTGTTCAGCGCGATTTCACACGATTTGCGCACGCCGATTACCCGGTTGCGACTGCGGGTGGAATTGCTTGAAGACGAAAAACTGCAAGCCAAATTCGGCCGTGATCTGGATGAGCTGGAGCTGCTGGTCAAGGGCGCGCTGCAGTGCGTGAAAGACACCGACATTCACGAAAACATCGAGCCGGTGGACCTCAATCATGTGCTCGACTGTTTGGTGGAACCGTATCTGGCACCCAACGGCAATGGCCGCGTGACTCAGCATGGCCGGGCGCTGGCGCCGTATCCCGGTAAACCATTGGCACTCAAGCGTTGCATCGGCAACCTGATCGACAACGCCTTGAAGTATGGGCAGAACGCGCATCTGCACATCGATGACGACGAGAGCGCGTTTGTCCTGCATGTCGACGATGAAGGGCCGGGCGTGCCGGAGCAGCGGCTGGAGCAGGTGTTTGAGCCGCACTTCCGTTTGGCCGGGCAGCAGCAGGGTTATGGCCTGGGGCTGGGGATTGCGCGCAACATTGCCCATAGCCATGGCGGTGAGGTCAGCCTGCAAAACCTGCGTGAAGGCGGGTTGCGGGTGACGTTGCAGTTGCCGCGTAGTGTTGATTAGGAAGACCGCGTTATCGTTCTTCGCGAGCAAGCCCGCTCCCACATTGGATTTGTGTACGACGCAGAACCACTGTGGGAGCGGGCTTGCTCGCGAAGGCGTCAGTCCCTTCAATACATCCCTCAAGGCTAATGTCACAGCTCGGTGACATAACTCGCCCCCTTCGTTACCTGCCCGCCACCGCTCGTTGTTTAGACTGCCCCCAGTCATAACAACAAAAAAGGTACTCCCATGGACACCTTCCAACCCGCCTTCAGCAGTTGGCTGAACGCGCCTGCCCATCAGCAATGGCTTACCGCCGAAGGCCTGCGCCTGCTGGCATTTGCCAAGGCTGCAAAGCTTGCCGAAGGCTTTGGCAATCTCGATGAAAAGGGTCGCCTGTCGGCCAACGCGCAAGCGGAAACCATGAACACCGCGCGCATGACCCACAGCTTCGCCATGGCCCACATCCAGGGCCTGCCGGGTTTTGCCGAGCTGGTGGATCACGGCATCCAGGCCCTCAGCGGACCGCTGCGTGATGCCAAACACGGAGGCTGGTTCTCCACGCCCGAACACCGTGATGGCAATACCGGCAAAGCCGCTTACCTGCATGCCTTCGTGGCGTTGGCCGCGAGTTCTGCGGTGGTCGCTCAGCGTCCCGGCGCACAAGCCTTGCTCGACGATGCGATCCATATCATCGACACCCATTTCTGGTGCGAGGAGGAGGGCGCCATGCGTGAATCCTTCAACCGCGACTGGAGTGAAGAAGAAGCCTATCGCGGCGCCAACAGCAACATGCACGCCACAGAAGCCTTTCTCGCCCTAGCCGATGTCACCGACGACAACCGCTGGCTGATTCGCGCGCAGCGCATCGTCGAGCGTGTCATTCACGATCATGCCGCGGCCAATGACTATCTGGTGGTCGAGCATTTCGACCGCGACTGGCAGCCGCTGCGCGACTACAACCACGACAACCCGGCTGATGGTTTCCGCCCTTACGGCACCACGCCGGGCCATGGTTTTGAATGGGCGCGGCTGTTGCTGCATCTTGAAGCTGCGCGTGTACAGGCCGGGATACTCACGCCGGGCTGGCTCGCCACCGATGCGCAAAAACTGTTCGAGCACAATTGCCGTCACGGCTGGGACGTCGACGGTGCGCCGGGCATTGTCTACACCCTCGACTGGGACAATCGCGCGGTGGTTCGCCATCGCCTGCACTGGACGCACGCCGAAGCCAGTGCCGCCGCCAGTGCGCTGCTCAAACGCACCGGTGATGAGCAATACGAGCACTGGTACCGACTGTTCTGGGGATTTTGTGACAGTCATTTCATTGACCGTTGCGATGGCAGCTGGCATCACGAACTCGATCCGCTGAACCGTCCGAGCGCCGATATCTGGGCCGGCAAACCCGACCTGTATCACGCCTGGCAAGCCGTACTGATCCCGCGCCTGCCGCTGGCGCCGAGCATGGCCACTGCGCTGGCGCAATTGTGCCAGAGCGCTCCTGTGTAACCATGTGGTGACATTCGCGCGTCCCTTCGTTACCTGCGAAGGGGCATCCCCTGTTTAGAATCCTATGCAGCGCAAGCACCAGACTTGCATGCATAACAACAAGAAAGGTACTACTAGATGAATGCGATTTCTCGCCTCGCTACTGTCATTTCTCTCGCTTCGTTGCTTCCCGTTGCTGCATTCCCAATCAGTGCCCTTGCCGCCGATGCCAAAGGTTCGGTGGAAGTCGTTCACTGGTGGACGTCTGGTGGTGAAAAAGCGGCCGTCGATGTGCTCAAGGCCCAAGTCGAAAAAGACGGCTTCACCTGGAAAGACGGCGCAGTCGCCGGCGGTGGCGGCTCCACGGCCATGACCGTACTCAAAAGCCGCGCCGTGGCCGGTAACCCGCCGGGCGTTGCCCAAATCAAGGGGCCGGACATTCAGGAGTGGGGCAGCACTGGCCTGCTCAGCACCGACACCCTCAAAGACGTTTCCAAGTCCGAAGGCTGGGATAACCTGCTGATCAAGAAAGTCTCCGACACCGTGAAATACGAAGGCGATTACGTCGCCGTGCCGGTGAACATTCACCGCGTCAACTGGCTGTGGATCAACCCGGAAGTCTTCAAGAAAGCCGGGATCGAAAAAGCGCCGACCACCCTCGAAGAATTCTATGCCGCTGGCGACAAACTGAAAGCCGCCGGCTTCATCGCGCTCGCTCACGGTGGCCAGCCTTGGCAAGACAGCACCGTGTTTGAAGACGTGGTGCTCTCGGTCATGGGCGCTGACGGTTACAAGAAAGCCCTGGTCGACCTGGACCAGAAAACCCTCTCGGGCCCCGAGATGGCCAAGGCCTTCACCGAGCTGAAAAAAATCACCGGCTACATGGACCCGAACCGCGCCGGTCGTGACTGGAACATCGCAGCCGCCGACGTCATCAACGGCAAGGCCGGCATGCAGATGATGGGTGACTGGGCCAAGAGCGAATGGACCGCCGCGAAGAAAGTCGCGGGCAAGGACTACCAGTGCGTGCCGTTCCCGGGCACTGAAAAAGCCTTCACCTACAACATCGACTCGATGGCTGTATTCAAGCTCAAAGCCGATCGCAAAGGCGACATCGCCGCTCAACAAGACCTGGCCAAGGTCGCTCTGGGCAAAGACTTCCAGAAAGTCTTCAGCATCAACAAAGGCTCGATCCCGGTGCGTACCGACATGCTTAACGACATGAGCGCGCTGGGCTTCGATTCTTGCGCTCAAGCGGCGGCCAAGGATTTCCTGGCTGACGAGAAGACTGGCGGCCTGCAACCGAGCATGGCGCACAACATGGCCACATCCCTGGCCGTGCAGGGCGCGATCTTCGATGTGGTGACCAACTTCATGAACGACAAGAACGCTGACCCGGCCAAGGCCAGCGCACAACTGGCATCGGCTGTCAAAGCTGCCCAGTAATCCCTGACACATATCTGAGAGCGTTCCCCTGTAGGAGCGAGGCTTGCCCGCGAAAGCAGTCTGACATTCAACACATTTGTCACCTGTTACACCGCCTTCGCGGGCAAGCCTCGCTCCTACAAAGGATCGCTCTGTGATTCTCACTTCTTCACCTGGATTATCCCGATGAGCTCTGTGGCGGTTTTCAGCAAAGCCTCACCGTTCGACGCATTGCAGCGCTGGCTTCCCAAGCTGGTTTTGGCGCCAAGCATGCTGATCGTCCTGGTTGGTTTTTACGGTTACATCATCTGGACATTCGTACTGTCCTTCACCAATTCCAGCTTCATGCCGAGCTACAAGTGGGTCGGCCTGCAGCAATACATTCGCCTGATGGACAACGATCGCTGGTGGGTCGCGAGCAAGAACCTCGCGGTGTTCGGCGGCATGTTCATCGGCATCAGCCTGGTGCTAGGCGTGTTCCTCGCGGTGCTGCTGGATCAGCGCATTCGCAAGGAAGGCTTCATCCGCACCGTTTATCTGTACCCGATGGCGCTCTCGATGATCGTTACCGGTACCGCGTGGAAATGGCTGCTCAACCCAGGCCTGGGTCTGGACAAGATGCTGCGTGACTGGGGCTGGGAAGGCTTCCGTCTCGACTGGCTGGTGGATCAGGATCGCGTGGTGTATTGCCTGGTGATCGCCGCCGTGTGGCAAGCCTCCGGGTTTGTGATGGCGATGTTCCTGGCCGGCCTGCGTGGCGTCGATCAATCGATCATCCGCGCGGCGCAAGTCGACGGTGCGAGCCTGCCGACCATCTACTTGAAGATCGTACTGCCGAGCCTGCGCCCGGTGTTCTTCAGCGCTTTCATGATTCTCGCGCACATCGCGATCAAGAGCTTCGACCTGGTGGCGGCGATGACCGCGGGTGGCCCGGGCTATTCGTCCGACCTGCCGGCGATGTTCATGTACTCCTTCACGTTCAGCCGTGGCCAGATGGGCATTGGTTCGGCGAGCGCCATGATGATGCTCGGCGCGATCCTGGCGATTCTGGTGCCGTACCTGTACTCCGAATTGCGAGGCAAACGCCATGAGTAATCAACTCGGAAAACCGGCCATCAGCTTCAGCCGTATAGCCATCTACGCAACCCTGTTGCTGGCCGCCGCGATCTATTTGGTCCCGCTGGTGGTGATGCTGCTGACCAGTTTCAAATCCCCGGAAGACATCCGCACCGGCAACCTGCTGAGCTGGCCGCAAGTGATTGACGGCATCGGCTGGATCAAGGCCTGGGACAGTGTCGGCAGCTACTTCTGGAACTCGGTGAAAATCACCGTGCCGGCGGTACTGATCTCGACCTTCATCGGTGCCATGAACGGCTACGTGCTGTCGATGTGGCGCTTCCGTGGTTCGCAACTGTTCTTCGGCCTGTTGTTGTTCGGCTGCTTCCTGCCGTTCCAGACCGTACTGCTGCCAGCCTCGTTCACCCTCGGCAAGATCGGTCTGGCCAACACCACCACCGGCCTGGTGCTGGTGCACGTGGTTTACGGTCTGGCGTTCACCACGCTGTTCTTCCGCAACTACTACGTGAGCATTCCGGATGCGCTGGTCAAGGCGGCGCGGCTGGATGGCGCAGGCTTCTTCACGATTTTCTGGAAGATCCTGCTGCCGATGTCGATCCCGATTGTGATGGTCTGCCTGATCTGGCAGTTCACGCAGATCTGGAATGACTTCCTGTTCGGCGTGGTCTTCGCCAGTGGCGATGCCCAGCCGATTACCGTGGCCCTGAACAACCTGGTCAACACCAGCACCGGGGCCAAGGAATACAACGTTGATATGGCCGCCGCGATGATCGCCGGGCTGCCGACACTGCTGGTCTACATATTCGCTGGCAAGTATTTCCTGCGTGGGCTGACGTCCGGCGCGGTCAAGGGGTAGAACATGGCAACTCTCGAATTACGCAACGTCAACAAGACCTACGGTGCCGGTTTGCCGGACACCCTGAAAAACATCGAACTGAAGATCAATGACGGTGAGTTCCTGATCCTGGTCGGTCCATCGGGCTGTGGCAAATCCACCTTGATGAATTGCATTGCGGGTCTGGAAAACATCAGCGGCGGGGCGATCCTGGTGGACGACGCCGACATCAGCGGCATGAGCCCGAAAGATCGCGACATCGCCATGGTGTTCCAGTCTTACGCGCTGTACCCGACCATGAGCGTGCGCGACAACATCGCGTTCGGCCTGAAGATTCGCAAAATGCCCACCGCCGAAATCGACGAAGAAGTCGCTCGCGTGGCCAAGCTGCTGCAAATCGAACACCTGCTGAGTCGCAAACCGGGTCAGCTCTCCGGTGGTCAGCAACAGCGCGTGGCCATGGGCCGGGCGCTGGCGCGGCGGCCGAAGATTTACCTGTTCGATGAACCGCTGTCCAACCTCGACGCCAAGCTGCGGGTCGAGATGCGCACCGAAATGAAACTGATGCACCAGCGCCTGAAAACCACCACGGTCTACGTGACTCACGACCAGATCGAAGCCATGACCCTGGGTGACAAAGTGGCGGTGATGAAGGACGGGATCATTCAGCAGTTCGGCACGCCAAAAGACATCTACAACAACCCGGCCAACCTGTTCGTGGCGAGCTTCATCGGTTCGCCGCCGATGAACTTTATTCCTCTGCGTTTGCAGCGAAAGGAAGGGCGATTGGTAGCGCTGCTCGACAGCGGTCAGGCGCGCTGCGAATTGCCGCTGGGCATGCAGGACGCCGGGCTCGAAGACCGCGAAGTGATCCTCGGCATGCGCCCGGAGCAGATCGTTCTGGCGGGCAGCGAGCCGAATGGTTTGCCGACCATTCGTGCCGAAGTGCAGGTCACCGAACCGACCGGACCCGACACCCTGGTGTTCGTCAATCTCAACGACACCAAAGTCTGCTGCCGCCTGGCACCGGACGTCGCCCCAGCCGTGGGCGAGACCCTGACTTTGCAATTCGATCCATCGAAAGTGCTGCTGTTCGATGCCAAGACCGGTGAACGCCTGGGGGTGGCCGGCCTGCCAAAAACCGAAGCTCACAACGCCAACGTAGCCCAATTCAAAGGCAGATAAAGATCAAATGTGGGAGCGGGCTTGCTCGCGAAAGCGGTCTGACATTCAACAGTGATGTCGACTGACACACCGCCTTCGCGAGCAAGCCCGCTCCCACAGGGGGGATTCGCGGCAAATGGGGACATCCGCCGCAATCGATGTAAACCGCGTTAGATAAAAACAGTTAATAACAATAAAGACGAGGATGTAGGGATGAAGAAGAAGAATAACGCTCAGCTTATCTGCCAGTTGTCAGCGATTGCGGCAATGATGCTGGCCGGTAGCGTACACGCGGCTGACGCGTTCAGTGCTGACTCGCAGTGGATGACCGGGGATTGGGGCGGCGAGCGGACCAAGCTGATCGAACAAGGGATCGACATCAAGGCCGACTACGTCGGTGAAGTGGGCGCCAACCTGCATGGCGGCTACAACGACGACAAGACGGCACGTTACGCCGACCAGTTTGGCTTGGGCGTGGCGCTGGACCTGGAAAAACTGTGGGGCTGGGATAACACCCAGGCCAAGATCCAGCTCACCAACCGTAATGGTGAGAACATCTCCAATGATCGTGTCGGCGACCCGCGTGCCGGCACCTTGAGTTCCTCCCAGGAAGTCTACGGCCGTGGCCACATGGTCCGTCTGACTCAGTTGTGGATCAAGCACCAGTTCCTCGACGGTAAACTGGACGTCAAGGCCGGTTACTTCGGCGAAGGCGAAGACTTCAACACCTTCCCTTGCGAGTTCCAGAACCTGGCGTTCTGCGGTTCCCAAGCGGGTAACTGGGCGACCAACATCTGGTACAACTGGCCGGTCATGCAGGCGGCAGTTCGCGTGAAGTACAACATCACGCCAGAGTTCTATGCACAGATCGGCGCGTACAACCAGAACCCGTCGCAACTGGAGCACGGTAACGGCTTCAAGCTCAGCGGCAGTGGTACCGAGGGCACCGTCTTGCCGGTCGAGCTGGTCTGGTCACCGAAGGTCAACAACCTGCCGGGCGAATACCGTGTGGGTTACTACAAGAGTACGGCCAAGGCCGATGACGTTCGTGAAGACGAAGACGGCAATGATGCGGCAACCAGCGGCAATGCCTATCGCAGCCACAGCAGCAAGTCCGGCTACTGGTTCGTGGCGCAGCAACAACTGACCACCCACAACGGTGACGCTTCGCGCGGTCTGAACATCGCGGCCAACGCCACCTTCCACGACAAGGACACCAACTTCGTCGACAACTACCAGTCGCTGATGTTTGTGTACAAGGGGCCGTTCGATGCGCGTCCTAAAGATGACGTCGGGATCGGTTTTGCCCGTATCCATGTCAACGACGACGTGAAGAAGAACGCCGAGTTGGTCAACGCCGCCAATGGAGTCACCGACTACAACGATCCGCTGTTCTCGCCGTTGCGTTCCACCGAATACAACTACGAGATCAACTACGGCTTCCACGTTACCAACTGGCTGACCGTACGCCCTAACCTGCAATACATCACTCATCCGGGCGGTGTGGATGAAGTCGACAACGCGCTGGTCGCCGGCCTGAAAATTCAGTCGGTGTTCTAACGCGTCTGCGATAAGCTCCTCTCTATGTGCGCATTTTTGCGGACGGCCAAGGCTGTCCGCTTTTTTTTGGGGGCAGCACACCCCTTGGACAGATCGTTCCCACGCTCTGCGTGGTAACGCCGCTCTGGACGCTCTGCGTCCATCGTATGTAACGCAGAGCGTGGGAACGATCAGGTAGAAAAATGATTTTCAGGACCGTGGCACATGCTTGAGCATCCGCTACAACGCTTCTTCAAATCCTTGCGCGAACGTCCGGTGTTTGCGTGGGAGCGCTATCAGATGCGCGATGTGCTGGTGATCGATCATCCGCTGTGTCAGGCGGTGTTCAGTCGGCAAGGCGCGCAGCTGCTGCACTTCCAGCCCAAGGGTCAGAAACCCTGGCTGTGGTGCGCGGCGAAGTGGCCGCATGTCGGTGCAATTCGCGGTGGTGTGCCGGTGTGCTGGCCGTGGTACGGCCGTCATCCGAGCGAAAACGCCTGGCCGTCCCATGGCTGGGCGCGTTTGCTCGACTGGAAACTGCTCGACAGCAGCAGTGATGACGATGGCGTGCACCTGCACTGGCAGTTACAGCTGTGCGACTGGCAAGTTGACTTGCACGCGCACCTGGGTGAACGCATGGATTTGCACCTGAGCACCGAGCATCAGGACGACATGCCGTGCCAGTTGAGCCAGGCGTTGCACGCCTATTGGCGTATTGGTGACGTGGGCGAGGTAGCGCTGTCTGGGCTCGACGGTGCGCAAGGTTACGACCAGTTGAGCCGCCAGGTTTGCCAGCAGCAAGGCGAGTTGCGGGTCGACGGTGGTTGTCAGCGAGTGTTCCAGCATGACGGCGAATTGCAGCTCATGGACCACGCCTGGCAGCGGCAGCTGTGCATAGATACCGGTGACCATGCGGACACGGTGGTCTGGCATCCCGGCTCGCGGCCGTTGCTGGGGGTGAGCTGGAATGAGGTTTTAGAGTTCGTCTGTGTGGAGGCAGCCAGCGGCGGGACCGACAGCCTGTGCCTGGCACCGGGAGAAAGGGCGCATTTGAGTTTGCAGGCGCGGGTTGGGGCTTAGCTCAAGATCCAGGGTGTTGCGGGTATCGCCTTCGCGAGCAAGCCCGCTCCCACAGTGGATCTGCTTTGAACACAAATACTGTGTCCACTGAAGATCTAATGTGGGAGCGGGCTTGCTCGCGAAGGCGGCTTGTCAGGCGATATAAAACTCAGATTGGGTTAATTAAACTCATCCCCAATCGGATACCGACTGGCATTCAGGCTTTCCTTGATCTTGCGCAAATGCGGCTGGAAATCCACGCCCCGGCGCAGGGTCATGCCGGTGGCGAGCACATCGAGCACGGTCAACTGAATGATCCGCGACGTCATCGGCATATAGATGTCGGTGTCTTCCGGCAGCGGAATGTTCAGGCTCAAGGTACTGGCCTTGGCCAGCGGCGACCCCTCGGCCGTCAAACCCAGCACTGAAGCGCCGTTTTCCCGGGCGATGCGCGCCACTTCCACCAATTCGCGGGTGCGGCCGGTGTAGGAAATGATCACGAACAACTCACCGGTGTGGGCCACCGAGGCGATCATGCGTTGCATCAGCACGTCGGCATGGGCGGTCACCGCCAGGTTGAAGCGGAAGAACTTGTGCTGCGCATCCAGCGCCACCGGGGCCGAAGCACCGAGGCCGAAGAAGTGGATCTGCCGGGCCTGGATCAACAGGTCGACGGCGCGGCTGATCAGGTTCGGGTCAAGCGCCTGCAACGCACTGTCCAAAGAGGCGATGGCGCTGCCGAAAATCTTTTTCGTATACGCTTCCGGATTGTCATCGGCTTCAACCGCCCGGCTGACATACGCCGCGCCACTGGCCAGGCTCTGGGCCAGTTGCAGTTTCAGTTCCGGGTAGCCGCTGACACCGAACGAACGGCAGAAACGGTTGACCGTCGGCTCGCTGACCTTAGAGGCCTGGGCGAGGGCGGCGATGCTGAACCGGGTGGCCTGCTCTGGGTTGAGCAGGATCACTTCGGCGACTTTGCGTTCTGCCTTGTTCAGGTCTTCAAGGCGATTCTGGATCTGTTCCAGTAAATTTCGCACGCGGTCCATTACATGTTCCTTAGGTCAGCAGCGCAAATAAGCGTTCGGCTAATGCAAATTGGGCCTTTGATACGACCCATAACGGTGGCCTATCCTACTGATGGCTCCGATCGACCACCACTCGGAATCTGTATTTTGCGAAAATGTTGTGGTTATTACTACATTTTCCCTTGAGTGATGCCTTGAAAAAAGGTATTTGTAGCTTAACTTGATAAAAGAACAAACATCATGCCTTCGATTACGGTTGAACCGTGCACCTTTGCCTTGTTCGGCGCTCTCGGCGATCTAGCCCTGCGCAAGCTGTTTCCTGCCCTCTATCAACTCGATGGCGCCGGCCTGCTTCATGAGGATACGCGCATTATCGCGCTGGCCCGTGAGCCCGGCAGCGAGCAGCAGCACCTGGCATTCATCGCCACTGAGCTGCGCCGCTACGTGGGTGCCAAAGAGCTGGATGAAGCGGTGGTCGAGCGCTTCCTGGCCCGCTTGAGCTACCTGCACGTCGACTTCCTCAAGGCTGACGATTACGTCGCCCTGGCCGAGCAGGCTGGCAGCGCCCAGCGGGTGATTGCCTACTTCGCCACCCCGGCAGCGGTTTATGGCGCTATTTGCGAGAACCTGTCGAAGGTCGGCCTGACCGAAAACACCCGTGTAGTGCTGGAAAAACCCATCGGTTCGGACCTGGAATCCTCGCGCAAGGTCAACGACGCCGTGGCGCAGTTCTTCCCGGAGAACCGCACCTACCGCATCGACCACTACCTGGGCAAAGAGACCGTACAAAACCTGATCGCCCTGCGTTTCGCCAACAGCCTGTTCGAAACCCAGTGGAACCAGAATTACATCTCCCACGTGGAAATCACCGTGGCCGAGCAGGTCGGGATCGAAGGCCGTTGGGGCTATTTCGACAAGGCCGGGCAGCTGCGGGACATGATCCAGAATCACCTGCTGCAATTGCTCTGCCTGATCGCCATGGACCCGCCGGCCGACCTGTCCGCCGACAGCATCCGCGACGAGAAAGTCAAAGTCCTCAAGGCACTGGCGCCGATCAGCCCGGAAGGCCTGACCACTCAAGTGGTGCGCGGCCAGTACATCGCCGGGCACAGCGAAGGCAAATCGGTACCCGGGTATCTGGAAGAGCCTAATTCCAACACCCAGAGCGACACCGAAACCTTCGTCGCACTGCGTGCCGATATTCGTAACTGGCGCTGGGCCGGCGTGCCGTTTTACCTGCGGACCGGCAAGCGCATGCCGCAAAAGCTGTCGCAGATCGTCATCCACTTCAAGGAACCGTCGCACTACATCTTCGCCCCCGAGCAGCGCTTGCAGATCAGCAACAAACTGATCATCCGCCTGCAACCGGACGAAGGCATTTCCTTGCGCGTGATGACGAAAGAACAAGGCCTGGACAAGGGCATGCAGCTGCGCAGCGGTCCGTTGCAGCTGAATTTTTCCGATACCTATCGCAGCGCGCGGATTCCCGACGCCTACGAGCGGTTGTTGCTGGAAGTGATGCGCGGCAATCAGAACTTGTTTGTCCGTAAAGATGAAATCGAAGCCGCGTGGAAGTGGTGTGACCAGTTGATCGCCGGGTGGAAAAAATCCGGTGATGCGCCCAAGCCGTACGCGGCCGGGTCGTGGGGGCCGATGAGCTCCATTGCACTGATTACGCGGGACGGGAGGTCGTGGTATGGCGATATCTGAATTGAAACTGCCTCAGGGCGTTAGCGCTCATGAGTTCAAAAGCCCGGTGCTGCTGGCCGAAGGCCTGGCGCTGAATGTGGCCAAGCAACTGAGTGACGCGATCGACGCGCGCGGCACCGCGACCTTGGTGGTTTCCGGTGGACGCAGCCCGGTGGCGTTTTTCCAGCACCTGGCCAAGCAGACGCTGGACTGGTCCAAGGTTGTCGTCACTCTGGCTGACGAGCGCTGGGTGCCGGTGGAACACGCCGACAGCAATGCCGGTCTGCTCAAGCGTTACCTGTTGCAAGGCCCGGCGGCCAAGGCTCAGTTCCTGAGCCTCTACAGTGCCACCGCCAACCTGGAACAGGCCGCCGAGCAGGCTGATCGCTTGCTCGCCGAATTGCCGTCGATCGACGTGCTGGTGCTGGGCATGGGTGACGACGGTCATACCGCTTCGCTGTTCCCCAACAGCCCGAACCTGGCCGATGCCTTGAAAGTCGACGGCACCCGTCGCTGCTGGCCGATGCTGGCGCCGACCGTGCCTCATCAACGCCTGACCATGAGTCGCGCGTTGCTGGCTTCGGCGAAGACCACCGTTCTATCGATTTCCGGTCAGTCCAAGCTGACCACCCTGAGTGCCGCACTGGCCGGTGACGATGTCGCCGCCATGCCGATTCGGGCGTTTCTGCAACCTACGTTAGAGATTTACTGGTGCCCATGAACCAAGGATCAGCCGCTATGACAAACACATCCCCGACCGTTTCCATGGCGGACAAAGTTGCCCTGATCGACAGCCTCTGCGCCAAGGCGCGGATCCTGCCGGTGATCACCATCGCGCGTGAACAGGACGTACTGCCGTTGGCCGACGCCCTGGCGGCCGGTGGCCTGACGGCGCTGGAAGTGACCCTGCGTTCGCAGTTCGGCCTCAAGGCGATCCAGATCCTGCGTGAAAAGCGTCCGGAACTGGTGACCGGCGCCGGTACCGTGCTTGACCGCAGCATGCTGGCCGCTGCCGAAGCGGCCGGTTCGCAATTCATCGTCACGCCGGGTATCACCCGTGACCTGCTTGAAGCCAGTGTCGACAGCCCGATCCCGCTGTTGCCGGGCATCAGCAACGCCTCCGGCATCATGGAAGGCTATAGCCTGGGTTATCGCCGCTTCAAGCTGTTCCCGGCGGAAGTCAGCGGCGGCGTCGCGGCCATCAAGGCGCTGGGCGGCCCGTTCGGCGAAGTTAAATTCTGCCCGACCGGCGGCGTCAGCCCGGCCAACATCAAGAGCTACATGGCGTTGAAAAACGTGATGTGCGTGGGCGGTAGCTGGATGCTTGATCCCGAGTGGATCAAGAACGGCGACTGGGCCCGCATCCAGGAGTGCACCGCCGAGGCGTTGGCCCTGCTGGACTGATTAACCGGATTTTTACCAAACACTTCGTTGTGTGTTCTACGGCTTTACGGTGCACTTGGTCGGTGCACCGTTTTTTTTTGCCTGAAATAAAACCCCTTATGGCTGCAACGCCTTTTTTTGCCAAAAGAAACCTGTAGGAGCGAGGCTTGCCCGCGAAGGCGATCTTCCAGCCACATCAATACTGAATGTGCCGACGCCTTCGCGGGCAAGCCTCGCTCCTACAGGACATCATGCGATACATAGTTACCGCATCTCACCGCTCGTCCAGCGTTAACCTGCGTTCATCTTATGGAAGAGAGAACGTCATGGACGACAACACTGCAATTACATCCCCACCTCCGGTCTGCCAACTGTCACCCGAACAGATCGCCGGCCCGTATTTTCGAAACCCGAAACTGATCCGACGGAACATCAGCGAAGGCATGGATGGCATCCCCTTGGTGCTGCGGCTGACGATCGTCGATGCGATGACCGGTCAACCGGTCACCGGGGCGGTGGTCGATATCTGGCATTGCAACGCGCGCGGGGCGTATTCGGGCTGGAGCAAGGTCGACCCGGACAAGGAAGTCGACGTCGATGCCATCGGTTCGATCCCGCGCACCGATGACGATACCTACCTACGCGGCGGGCAATTTACCGATCAACAGGGCGTGGTGCGATTTACCACCATCTACCCGGGTTTTTATGCCGGCCGCGCCCTGCATATTCATGTGGCGGTACGAATCACGGCCGGCAACAACTATCTGGAAGAGCGGCATGTCGCCTGGGTCGGCCAGCTGTATTTTCCCGAGGTGGCCTCGCGGACGGTACTCAATGCCCGCGAGTACCGTGGGCGTGGCACCTGCGCGCTGAACAACGAGCAGGATGAGTTCTATCAGGGCATGGGCGGTGAAGCCTCGACCTTGAATGTCCATGCCATCGGTCGAGACTCGAACGAAGACGGCTTTTTCGGGCACATGACCATCGGTGTCGACACGTTTGCGGTGTCATCGCAAATCAAGCCCGAGGACTTCGACAAATACACTGTGTGACCTCAGCGCAATTCAGTCAGCGCCCGGGTCAGCAGATCCATGTCGGCTGCGGTGGTGGTGAGCCCCGGCGTAATGCGGATGCACGGGCCACACGCCGCCCCGCTGCGCGCCACGGTAAACAGGTTGTAGTCGTTGAGCAGGCGCTCGACCATCACCTGCTGATCGGCATGCCGGGTAAAGCGCATCGAGGTGATGCCGCAATACAGGCGTGGGTCATCCGGGGTCATGACTTCGATTCCCGGTAACCCCCTAACGGCATTGACCCATCGGTTGCGCAGGTAATTGAGCCGCATGCCCTTGGCGATGGAACCGCCCATGGCGCGATGTTCTTCGAACACCAGCGGCAGGGTCAGCAGGGCCGGAATATTGGGCGTGCTGTAGGGCGTGCGGGCGCGAATGTCGGTGACCGGGAAATGCATCTCGCCCATGTCCGGGTCGATGTCGGCCAGACGCTGGGGCGCAATGTAGATGAACCCCAAAGTCAGCGGCGCACCGATCCATTTGTGCAGGTTGTAGCCGGCAAAGGCGATGCCCAGTTCATCGAGATTGAATTCGATCTGGCCGAGGGCATGGGCGCCGTCGAGAATCACGTCGATGCCGTGTTCCCTGGCGGCAGCAGCAATCGCCTGCACCGGCATGACCAGTCCGGTGCGATGGGTGACGTGGGTCAGGGCCATCAACTTCAGTCGCGGATAACGCACGAAAGCTTCGCGGTAAGTGGCCAGTAAACTGTCGAAACTCGCGGGGTGGCGGTGTTCGATCTCGATCACTTCCACGCCTCGATAGCGGGCCAGCCAACGCATCGCGCCCTTGACCGTGTCGTACTCCAGATCGCCTATCAGCACCTGATCGCCCGGTTCCAGGCGATTGTAGTTGCGGATCAGCGATTGCAGGCCATCCGAGGCGTTGCGGGTGAGGGCGACGGCTTCGGCGGGCGCACCGATCAGCTCGGCCAATTGCGCACGAATCTTGACGCTTTCATCCTGTTCGAAGCGCTGGCGCACATGCACCGAGTTGCCGCGGTTGATCAGCTCGATGTTGCGCTGATACTCCTCGACCACGGTGCGCGACATGCGTCCGAAGTAACCGTTCTCCAAGTTCAGGGGGCCGGGTTCGACGGCATAACGGTCGGCAAAGGTCTGCCAAAAACCTTCATCGCGGGAACGGCGGGTGTTATCGGGCATGAGCAACTCGGTGAGGTAGGGTGGGTCAGTGGCGAGGGGCGGGTTTGCCGTGTTTGGCGCGCAGCGGTTCGAGCAGCTCCGACAAGCCGTTGTGGTCGATTTCCTGCATCAAGGCCAGCAAACCGCCCAGTTCACCGTGAGGGAAACCTTCGCGAGCGAACCAGTTCAGGTACTGGCCGGGCAGGTCAGCGATGATGCGGCCCTTGTATTTGCCGAAGGGCATTTCGCGGGTAATCAGCAGTTCGAGTTTTTCGGGATTCATCATCAGTCGTCTTGATTCAAAGCAGTCTGGAAAATACAGGCATTCTGCATGCAGGCCAAATGACAGATCATGCAAAAAAAGCGGATACAGATTTCGCCTTAAACACTAACTTATTGAAATATAAGTAAAAAGACGTCAATTCAAAGCTGGCATGCAGGGTGCAACTACTTATTGCATCTTTCATCAACCGCAAGGAATTGAAAAATGACCGACATTAATAAAGACGCGATCTCTGTACTCAACGACCTGATTGAAACCAGTAAAGACGGTCAGGAAGGGTTCAAGACTTGCGCTGAAGACATCAAGCATCCAGAACTTAAAAACCTGTTCATTCAGCGCTCCGCCGACTGCGCTGCTGCCGCTGCCGAGCTGCAGGCTGCCGTGCGTTCCCTGGGCGGTGATCCGGAAACCTCCACCAGCGTCAGCGGCGATCTGCACCGTCGCTGGGTCGATGTGAAGGCGATGTTCACCGGCAAGGATGAAGAGGCAGTGCTGAACGAAGCCGAACGCGGTGAAGACCACGCGCTGAAGGCTTACAAGGACGCACTGGAAAAAATCAACAAGGACAACCTGGTGAGCATTCGTGACATCGTTGAACGCCAGTATCACGGCGTACAACGCAACCACGATCAGGTGAAAGCCCTGCGTAATCAGGCTCGCGCACGCTCATAAGCGTTCGTTATCTGTCAAAAACGCCAGCCAGCCTGGCGTTTTTTTGTGTTCGGGATTTAACACTGGGCGGGATATACGTGCCCATCACTTTGCAGGCCTTGTTCGCACCTGACCGCCGCGCCTTGCAGTTCGCGATCAAGACTTTGATCGGTGGCGGATTGGCGCTGCGGAGCGTCGCTTGTGGGGGGGTGTTCTGGACAGCGTAATGGCTACTTAGTAGCATCCGCCGCATACGGATCTTTCTCCTGCACGTCGATCGACGTGGGTCAATCAAGGAATCGAAATGCACGACTTCACCCATGGCGATAAAACCGTTTCTTTCACTGTCTTGAGCGGTGAAGTGGTGGGCAGCGAAAAACTCAGCGAGACCCGCGTGACATCCACGGGCGGCGTTCATGTGAACGGTAACGATGGTGATGTGACGCCTGTGCGCATCAGTTCTGTTTCGATCATCAATCATGAGTTCTGGGTCAGAACCCCGGACGGCGTCGAGCACGATGTAAAGCTGCGCGGCGTGGACATTCCTTTGCGCACAGGTCAGGAAATCTCTTTGATCAGTGCCTTGAAAAAGGATGGTTCGCCGCTGCACACCATTTTGCAAAACCACACGGCGTCCAAGCGCTGGGTGCTGCGTGACGCGAAGGGGCTGAATACCGAGCTGGAGCTGTCGCCCTTTAACTGGAAGACACTACTGATCGTGCTTGGATTGTGCGTCGCCGGTCTTGCTACAGCCGGGCTAGGCTTTCTGGCGGCGACAGGCTACTTTTGCTACGCGTGGTATCAGGGCTCCCAGCGCAAGAAACTGCTGATTAGCGATTTGAACGCCTACATCGAGAAGCTGGACAATCAGGTCGCCAGTCGTGGCCAGGCGCCAAGCCCTGTTCAAATTGAAAGCCCGGCCCAGGCTGAAATCTCTTTCCAGGTCGAAAGTCCTGCACCGGCGCAATCCCCTGCCGAGACTGAAAGCCCTGCGCTGAACAGTGAGAGCGTGCGCAGGGCGCTATCGCGCAATCTCTGATTTGGCTCAGAGGCAGACACAGCAAGGGGGAGCAAGCTCCCCCTTCAGTTTTTCCCGGACACCAGTGACGCAGAACGTGGGAACGATCAGCAGACTTGCAAATCAGCCGATGCTGATCGCCGGCAGGGTAGGCAACGTCACGGTCTGTTGCTTGCGCGGCGCCAGAATCTCCGCCTCGCCATCCACGACCAACTCATCGCGCTGGTTGAATACCCGAGTGGCGATGCGCACACGAAATTTCGGCAGTTTCTCGAGAATCTCCAGGCGCACAGTCAGCGTGTCGCCAATTTTCACCGGCTTCTGAAAGCTCATCGTCTGACCGATATAAATAGTCCCCGGCCCAGGCAACTCGCAAGCCACCGCCGCGCTGATCAACGCGCCGCTGAACATGCCGTGGGCGATACGCTCCTTGAACATGCTGGCGGCGGCGAATTCGGCGTCCAGGTGCACCGGGTTGTGATCGCCGGACATCGCGGCGAACAACTGAATGTCGCGTTCTTCGACGGTCTTGCTGTAGCTGGCGGTCTGGCCGACTTCGAGGGCTTCGTAAGGGGTGTTGGTAACCTGGGTCATCTGTCTCGATTCCTGTGACGAATTAAATAAATCCACAAAAAAACTATTCGGCTCTGGGTGGCCGGCGGTTGCTCAAGGCCTGGGCGATCCAGTTCAGCACGTCGGACGTCACTTCGTCGCGGTTGCTCTCGTTAAACAGTTCATGCCGGGCCTGCGGGTAAATAGTCAGCTGCAGGCTCTGGCAGCCAGCGTCGCGCAGGGCGTGGGCCAGATCTTTCAGACGTTTGCCTTCGCTCACCGGATCACATTCGCCGCCAATCACCAGCAACGGCAGGCCCCGATCGATCTGGGCGAGATTGGACGCTTTGCTGATTTGCTGCAAGCCGCCGAGCAAATCGACCCACAGTTGATTGGTGCAGCGAAAGCCGCAGAGCGGGTCATTGGCGTATTTGTCGACTTCGGCGGGGTCGCGGCTCAGCCAGTCGAATGGCGTGCGCGCCGGTTTGAATTTTTTGTTGAACGAGCCGAACGACAGCCATTCGATCAGCGCACTGCGCCCCTTGGGCCCTTGGCGCAGGCGTTCCAGACGAGCAATCTGCCGCGCTGCGCGATAGAGCGCTATTGGCTGGAAATTCGAGCCGCTGAGAATCGCCCCGTGCAGGCTGGCGCTGTGGTGCAGCAAATAAGCCTGGGCGATATAGCTGCCCATGCTGTGGCCGAGCAACACGATTGGCACGCCGGGATGCTGTTGGCCGATATGTTGGTTAAGGCTGGCGAGGTCGCCGACCACTTTGCACCAGCCATCATCGTCGGCGAAATGGCCCAGCGTACCGTTTTCGGCAGTTTTGCCATGTCCACGCAGGTCCGGCGCATAAACGCCGTAATCCTGATCACAGCAGGCTTGCGCCAGACGGGCGTAGCGACCGCTGTGTTCCGCCATGCCGTGGGCCAGCAGGATCACCGCCTTGAGCGGCGCGGCTGGCAGCCACTGGTTGACGAAGAGGCGGCTGCGGTCACTCGCGGTCAGCCAGAAAGTGTCGTGGATCATGGCGATTCCTTTGCGTTGGACTGCATGAGACTGCTGGGTGGAAAGCAGCCCCGCTGCATTGTATAGCGCATCCGTCGCCTACCGTCTGATCAGGCCACGGCGGGGCAGCAAGATTCACGCGATCTATGACGCCCGTGCGCATATTTGCCTGATTCACCATAGCTGCTAGTGTCCGGGAAGCACCGCTTTTTCAGAAGTGACAGAAAGCGGCCCCCGGATAGGCTCAGGTAAAGAGGACAAAAATAATGCAACCTGATTTCTGGAATGACAAACGCCCGGCCGGCGTGCCCCTGGATATTGACCTTGGGGCCTATAAGTCGGTGATCGAGGTGTTCGAGCGTTCCTGCAAGAAATTTGCTGACCGACCGGCGTTCAGCAACATGGGCGTGACCCTGACCTACGCCGAACTGGAACGCTACAGCGCCGCGTTCGCCGGTTACCTGCAAGCCCACACCGACCTGGTGCCGGGGGATCGCATTGCGGTGCAGATGCCCAACGTCCTGCATTACCCGATTGCCGTGTTCGGTGCCTTGCGCGCCGGGCTGATCGTGGTCAATACCAACCCCTTGTACACCGCGCGGGAGATGCGTCATCAGTTCAAGGACTCCGGTGCCCGGGCGCTGGTCTATCTGAACGTGTTCGGACAGAAGGTCCAGGAAGTACTGCCCGACACCGACATCCAGTACCTGATCGAAGCGAAGATGGGCGACTTGATGCCCACAGCCAAGGGCTGGCTGATCAATACCGTGGTCGCCAAGGTCAAGAAAATGGTCCCGGATTATTCCTTGCCGCAGGCGATTTCCTTCAAAAGCGCGCTGCGTCTGGGTCGGGGCCTGGGCATCAAACCGCTGAACGTCGGCCTCGACGACATCGCCGTGCTGCAATACACCGGCGGCACCACCGGGCTGGCCAAGGGCGCGATGCTGACCCACGGCAACCTGGTGGCGAACATGCAGCAGGCGCGCGCGTGTCTGGGGCAATTCGGCGCTGACGGTCAACCGCTGCTGCGCGAAGGCCAGGAAGTGATGATCGCGCCGCTGCCGCTGTACCACATCTATGCCTTCACGGCGAACTGCATGTGCATGATGGTGACCGGCAACCACAACGTGCTGATCACCAATCCACGGGACATTGGCGCCTTCATCAAGGAACTGAAGAACTGGCGGTTTTCGGCGCTGCTGGGGCTCAACACGCTGTTCGTCGCGCTGATGGACCATCCCGACTTCAAGACCCTGGATTTCTCCAGCCTCAAGCTCACCAACTCCGGTGGGACCGCGCTGGTCAAGGCTACGGCCGAGCGCTGGGAACAGCTCACTGGTTGCCGGATCACCGAAGGTTACGGCCTGACCGAAACCTCGCCGGTGGCCTGCACCAATCCCTACGGTGACAAGTCGCGCATCGGCACGGTCGGCCTGCCGGTACCGGGCACGACGCTCAAGATCATCAACGATGAAGGCGTTGAGCAGCCGCTGGGCGAGCGTGGCGAACTGTGCATCAAGGGCCCGCAGATCATGAAGGGCTACTGGCAGAAACCCGAAGCCACCGCCGAAGTGCTGGATGCCGACGGCTGGTTCAAGTCGGGCGACATTGCGGTGATCGACCCGGACGGTTTCGTACGCATCGTCGATCGCAAGAAAGACATGATCATCGTCTCGGGCTTCAACGTGTACCCGAACGAGATCGAAGACGTGGTGATGGCCCACCCGAAGGTCGCCAACTGCGCGGTGATCGGCGTGCCGGACGAGCGTTCGGGGGAGGCGGTGAAGTTGTTTGTGGTGGCCCGCGAATCCGGGGTCAGCCTTGAAGAGCTGAAGGCCTATTGCAAGGAAAACTTCACGGCGTACAAAGTGCCCAAGCACATCGTCTTGCGTGAGTCGTTGCCGATGACGCCGGTGGGCAAGATTCTGCGGCGGGAGTTGCGTGAGATCGCCTGATCTGTGAATGGCCGCGCTTCGCGCGGATCGCGGGCAAGCCACGCTCCTACAAGTCCAGTGTTGTTTACAAAGCGGTGAACGACGCGAACCCTGTAGGAGCGAGGCTTGCCCGCGAAGCTTTTAAGGGACCGAAACCCCGGTTTCAGGGGCTTCCAAGGTGCTATAGAATTTTTGCTCTAAAAGTGACTATTGAATATTCAAGAGTCATAAACGTGACCGTAGGGGCCAATTTTGGCTCTAGTCGGCCCTTGGCAAAGCTGCTACTCTCGGCGCGCTTTGTGACCTCTCGGCCTTGTTAAAAGCCAGACTCACCAATAATCAAACACCAATAATAATCGCATCAAATGCGGTATTTGAATTCGCGTTGCTGAGGAGTGGGCTTCCATGATCGAAGACTTTTGGAAGGATAAGTACCCAGCTGGAATTGCTGCCGAGATCAATCCAGACGAGTATCCGAATATTCAGGCAGTGTTGAAGCAATCCTGCCAACGCTTCGCTGACAAACCGGCATTCAGCAACCTGGGCAAGACAATCACCTACGGTGAGCTGTACGAATTGTCCGGTGCCTTTGCTGCTTACCTGCAACAGCATACCGATTTGCAACCCGGCGATCGAATCGCCGTGCAACTGCCCAACCTGTTGCAATACCCGGTTGCCGTCTTTGGTGCGATCCGCGCCGGGCTGATCGTGGTCAACACCAACCCGTTGTACACCGCGCGGGAAATGGAACACCAATTCAACGACTCCGGTGCCAAAGCCCTGGTCTGCCTGGCCAACATGGCGCATCTGGCCGAGATCGTCGTGCCGAAAACCGGCGTCAAGCACGTGATCGTCACTGAAGTGGCCGACCTGCTGCCGCCGCTCAAGCGCCTGCTGGTCAACAGCGTCATCAAGTACGTGAAGAAGATGGTCCCGGCGTATCACTTGCCCAAGGCCATCAAATTCAATGACGTGCTGAGCAAGGGCCATGGCCAGCCAGTGGCTGAAGCCAACCCGGCCAGCGGCGACGTTGCCGTGCTGCAATACACCGGCGGCACCACCGGCGTGGCCAAGGGTGCGATGCTGACCCACCGCAACCTTGTGGCGAACATGCTGCAGTGCAAAGCGCTGATGGGCTCCAACCTCAACGAAGGTTGCGAGATCCTGATCACCCCGTTGCCGCTGTACCACATCTATGCGTTCACCTTTCATTGCATGGCGATGATGCTGATCGGCAACCACAACATCCTGATCAGCAACCCGCGCGACCTGACGGCGATGGTCAAGGAGCTGTCGAAGTGGAAGTTCAGCGGTTTCGTCGGCCTGAACACGCTGTTCGTCGCGCTGTGCAACAACGAAGCGTTCCGCAAGCTGGATTTCTCCAGTCTGAAAATCACCCTGTCCGGCGGCATGGCCTTGCAACTGGCTGCGGCCGAACGCTGGAAAGCGGTTACCGGTTGCCCGATCTGCGAAGGTTACGGCATGACCGAAACCAGCCCGGTGGCCACAGTGAACCCGAGCCAGAACATCCAGATCGGCACCATCGGTATTCCGGTTCCATCGACTTTGTGCAAAATCATCGACGATGCCGGTGTTGAACAGCCATTGGGCGCCATCGGTGAACTGTGTGTGAAAGGTCCGCAAGTCATGAAGGGCTACTGGCAGCGCCAAGATGCCACTGACGAAATCCTCGACAGCGAAGGCTGGTTGAAGACCGGTGACATCGCGCTGATCCAGCCAGACGGTTACATGCGCATTGTCGATCGCAAGAAAGACATGATCCTGGTCTCCGGTTTCAACGTGTACCCCAATGAGCTTGAAGACGTGCTGGCAACCCTGCCGGGCGTGCTGCAATGCGCGGCCATTGGTGTTCCGGACGAGAAATCGGGCGAGGCGATCAAGATTTTCATCGTCGCCAAACCGGGCGTGACCCTGACCAAGGAGCAGGTGATGGAGCACATGCGCGCCAACGTCACCGGCTACAAAGTACCGAAAGCCGTAGAGTTCCGCGACGCGCTGCCGACCACCAACGTCGGCAAGATCCTGCGCCGCGAACTGCGCGACGAAGAGCTGAAGAAACTGGGTGCGAAGAAAGTAGGCGCCTAGTCAAACAAAAGCCCCGCGGATGCGGGGCTTTTGTTAGAGCCAGAAAGCAAGATCAAAAGATCGCAGCCTGCGGCAGCTCCTACATACGGAACTGCGCGAAATTGACGTTGGTACCCGTCGGGCGCATGTCCTGCAGGTAGGAGTCCTTGTCGGCGCTCAGTTCCAGGCTCAGGGCTGCCTTGCGCTTGCCTTGGTTGCGCACCACCAGGCCTTCGAGTTTTTCGCGCAGGAACACCGTCGGCACTTTCAGGTGCAGCAGTTCGTCGGTATCCGGGGTGTGCATCAGCAAGTGAATCCATTCGTACTGACCAACGGCCAGGCGCGCGACCGGAATATCGAACCAGAAGATATTGCGGTTGCGGTTCAATTCGGTGAAATGGCAGTTGTTGACGCCAAGCACAGCACCGCCGAGTTCCTGGTTTCTGCGGGCAATGGCCAGCTTTTTATCGAGTTTCATAACGTTCCTACGGGATTGGATCTTCAGCGCCATGGCCTGAATACGTTGCGCATTCTCGGGGCAAAGCCCGCAAACATAAAGCCTAACCTGCGAAATGTCCGGTTAATAAATAAATGAAACTCCGCGCAAAGGCCCTCGGTCAACCCTTGTGTAACCACTTTCCTCGTTGAAATGTTCACAGGAGAAATACCATGAGCAGCACAGGCGATAAAGTTAAAGGCATGGCAAACGAAGCGGCCGGCAACGTCAAGCAAGGCGTCGGCAAGGCCACCGGCAACGAAAAACTGCGCTCCGAAGGCGTGGCGCAGGAGAGGAAAGGAGAAACCCAGCAAGCGGTCGGCAAAGCCAAGGATGCTCTTAAAAAAGGCATCGACAAGGCGTAACCCGGGCTTTGACGAGTAATCGAAACGGCCATCCGCGGATGGCCGTTTCTGTGTCAGCTTGAACTTGAGCAAGGAAATTGTTTCAAAGTCGCCAAGTAGGCTACTTTGTTGTAGAAAACGGCCCCTGAGTCGCCATGACTTCAACCTTTTTGCGGCGAAAGGAGACGCTAATGTTTTTTCCTAACATGAAGGGTTTGCCCCTGCACCGGGTGATGATGCGAACGGTCACCGAGTTCGTCGACGACGAGATGTCGACCTATGCCTCGGCACTGGCCTATCAAATGCTGTTCTCGCTGTTCCCTTTCATCCTGTTCCTGATCGCCCTTATCGGTTTCCTGCATTTGCCGGACTTCTTCTCCTGGCTGCGCCTGCAATCGGAACTGGTCTTGCCACCCCAGGCGCTGGACCAGGTGAACCCGGTGATCGATCAGCTGCAGCAATCCAAGGGGGGGTTGTTGTCGGTGGGTATCGTGATCGCCCTGTGGACCGCGTCCGCCGGTGTGCGGTTGATGATGAGCGCGATGAACGCCGCATATGATGTGGTCGAAGGCCGTCCGGTCTGGAAACGTTTTCCGCTGTCGATTTTCTACACCATCGGGATCGCCGGCATGTTGCTGATCGCCGCCGCGCTGATGGTGCTCGGGCCGCAGGTGATGGGCTGGATTGCCGCGCAAGTAGGCCTCGAAGATTTCATCGTGACAGTCTGGACCATCGTCCGCTGGCCGGTGGTGGTGATTCTGCTGATGATGGCGGTGGCGCTGATTTACTACGTCATGCCCGACGTCAAACAAGAGTTTCGCTTTATCACCCCGGGTGCGGTGTTGTCCGTGGTGGTCTGGATCATCGCTTCGCTGGGCTTCGGTCTCTACGTCAAAACCTTCGCCAACTACAACGCCATGTATGGCAGTATCGGCGCGATCATCG
The DNA here is from genome assembly GCF_032424305.1 of Pseudomonas sp. JV414. Taxonomy (NCBI): domain Bacteria; kingdom Pseudomonadati; phylum Pseudomonadota; class Gammaproteobacteria; order Pseudomonadales; family Pseudomonadaceae; genus Pseudomonas; species Pseudomonas sp. JV414. The sequence continues at coordinate 425,547 of NZ_VYKC01000020.1, forward strand.
TGTTGCTGCTGTACTTCTATATTTCCGCCGCGGTGCTGTTGCTCGGCGCGGAAATGAATGCGGTGATCGAGCACATGTCGCGCGAAGGCAAAGACCCTGGCGAGAAGGTCCCTGGCGAGCATGGCCCCGGCCATGAAGAAAAGCACCACGTTTCGGGACTGGGGCGCGACCACTCAAAGCCGACCACTGACGAAGCCATAAAATGATCCGTGAAATTCTGAAAATGGGCGATGAGCGCCTGCTGCGCATTGCCCCGCCGGTGCCAGCGGAAATGTTCGACAGCCCTGAGTTGTGGCAACTGATCGACGACATGTTCCAGACCATGGAAAGCGTCGGCGGAGTCGGCCTGGCCGCACCGCAGATCGGTGTCGACCTGCAACTGGTGATCTTTGGTTTCGAACACAGCGAACGCTATCCCGACGCCGAAGCGGTGCCGCAGACGATTCTGATCAATCCGCTGATCACGCCATTGAGCCCGACCCTCGAAGAGGGTTTCGAAGGCTGCCTGTCCGTGCCGGGCCTGCGCGGGGCGGTAGATCGTTATCAGCAGATTCGTTATGAAGGCTTCGATCCCAAGGGCGAACCGATCGTGCGCATTGCCTCGGGATTTCATGCGCGGGTGGTGCAGCATGAATGCGATCACCTGATCGGCCGGCTATACCCGTCGCGCATCAGTGATTTCAGCAAGTTCGGGTTTACCGAGGTGATGTTCCCGGACCTGGATCCTGCGGCGGATAGCTAAAAGATCGCAGCCTTTGGCAGTTCCTACGGATGTACGCATACCTGTAGGAGCTGCCGAAGGCTGCGATCTTTTGATCTTCTAACCTGGTTGCAAACCCATCGCAATCATCGGTTTGCTGCGCGCATAACGGCTCAACCGTTCAGCCATGGCGTAGGGCAGGGGCGGGTCGAACGTAAAACCGCGGCGCTCATAAAAGCCACGCAAATCCGGATGGCAGAACAACCAGACCGGCTCTTCGAGATCCTTGACCGCTTCAGCGATCAACGCCGCGGCGATTCCTTGCTCGCGACAGCGGGGGGCGACGAACAGCCCGGTCAGCCAATGCCCATCCGCCACCGGACGCAGGCACAGTGCGGCGACAATCTCCTCGCGGCGCGCCACCCACAATTGAGCATCGCGGACTGCTTTCATCGACGATTGATGGGCGCGGTAAAACTTGTTCATCAACGGCCACAACGGCTCGTCGAGCAAGGTGTACTGGGTGTTGGGCATGGGCCTGGACTGTCGGTGCGCAAAGCGGGTGATTATAAAAGAACGCCGGCGCCGCGATAGGTGTATACCTGATCTCACGTCCCGTATGAGTGGAGTATGTATCATGGCCAAAGGCATGGATTCAAAGAAAGCGGCAAAGAAAAAACCGGCTAAAACCGCCGATGAAAAACGTGCGGACAAGAAGGCCAAGAAGGTGGGCGTGTTCGGTCACTGATCCCGCGTCAACGGAGCCCGAGTTCTCGGGCTCTTTGTTTTTCAGGCCTATCGAAATAACCAGATAATCTGCAAGAAATCCCTGCGCCATTGCACAGAGGGGGACTGGTTCCCGTTCTGAGCAAAGCCATGCCCCATTATTTTGATGCTGCCCACCGTGAAGAAATCGAAACCCTGCGCCAACGCTTCACCGCTCGCACCGAGTGGCCGACCTGGCTGCTGTTTATCGGCGTGTACGTCGGCTGGTTCAGCATTGTTCTGGGCAGCGACCGATTGGGGCTCTGGTGGAGCACGTTGTTGCTGATTCCACTGCTGGTATTGTGGTTGTCGGTGCAGCACGAATTGCTGCACGGCCATCCCACCCGTTGGCAAACGCTGAATAAAGTCCTCGGTTATGCGCCGTTCGCGGTCTGGTATCCCTACACCCTGTACCGCGACAGTCATTTGCTGCATCACCGCGACGAAGACCTGACCGTCCCCGGTCGCGATCCGGAAAGCCGTTACCTGAGCGCCGAACAGTGGCAGCGCAGTTCGTTGTTCGAACAGGGCCTGCACTGGCTGAACAAAACCGTGCTCGGGCGCTTTGTCCTCGGTGCGCCACTGGCCTTGCTGGCACTGGCTCGGGAAGAGCTGCAACGGCTAAAAGCGGGTGAGCGCCAGGCCTGGTTGATGTGGCTGACCCACGGCGCGCTGACGCTGCTGATGCTGACGTTCATCGCGCGCTACAGCGCGTTGCCAGTCGGGCATTACCTGTTGCTGATCAGCGTGCCGGCGCTGTCGATCGCGATGATTCGTTCCTACTATGAACACCGTCCTCACGTGCAACCCGAGCAACGCACCGTCATCAACGAAGCTGCATGGCCGTGGCGCTGGCTGTTCCTGAACCTCAATTTTCACCTGGTGCACCACGACTTGCCGGGCCTGCCCTGGTACGACCTGCCACGGGTCTATCGCGCGCGCCGCGAGCAATGGCTGGCGCGCAGTGGCGGGTTTGTGGTGCAGGGTTATGCTCAGTTGATGCGTCAGCATGGGGTGAGGGCGATTGACAGTCCACGGCATCCGTTTCACTGATTGTGAATGAGTTCCCCTGTGGGAGCGGGCTTGCTCGCGAAGAGGTCATGTCAGTCAATATTGATGTTGCATGACACACCGCCTTCGCGAGCAAGCCCGCTCCCACAGGGGATTTTTGTTGCATGGGAAGATTTTGATGACTCAACACCTCGCTGAATTACTGATGTACACCTCCCCCGAGCCGATCCGCCAGGCCAACGAGCATTGGCTGGCGCAGATCGTCGAACGGCTCGGCAGCACTCGCCGAGAGGCCGAAGGGCTGTCGCTGATGGACCTTTGGCTGTCCCCGCACCTGTTGCTGACCCAGACCTGCGGCTATCCCTTGATGACGGCTTTGCGCGGTCGCGTCCGGGTTATCGGTCGTCCTCGTTACGAACTTCCGGACAGCAATGGCGGTAACCATTGCAGCCTGTTACTGACTCGCGCCGACGATCCTCGATGGACCTTGTCGGCCTTCCGAGGCAGTCGCGGTGTGATCAACGGTGAAGACTCCAACAGTGGGATGAACCTGTTGCGTCACCGATTGGCACCGTTGCAGCGCGACGGAGAATTTTTTGCCACTGTCGCCATCAGCGGCAGCCACCGCGAAAGCCTGCGTTGGCTACGTGATGACCTGGCGGACCTGGCCGCCATCGACAGCGTGACCTTCGCTTATCTCGCGCAGTATGCGCAGGGAGAGGTCGAAGGTCTGCGCGTGTTGGCGCGCACGGCGTTCAGTCCGACGTTGCCCTACATCGCGGCCGCTGGCACCACCGATGAGCAGGCTGAACAGCTTCGACAGGTGATGAATCAGACGTTGAAGGAGTTGCCCGACGTCGCCGAGACTTTGGGCCTGCAAGAAGTGCTGCCGGCCACCGAAAGCGACTATCAGGTCATTCTCGATTATCAGCAGGAGGCCGAAGCGCTGGGCTATGGGAGGTTGCGATAGCTTCGGAAAAGATCGCAGCCTTCGGCAGCTCCTACAGGGTGTACGCCATCCAAATGTAGGAGCTGCCGAAGGCTGCGATCTTGGCGATCTGATGAGCGCCGAAAGGTCGAAATGGCTAATTCATTTGTGGAATATAAAAATTCGTTTTAAGTATTATTAATGAATAAGGCTCCTTGCTAGGATCGCGCCACCGGATCACCGGACATTCAGCGACCCCTAACCCATGGAGCCTCTATGTCCGGCGCCGACCTTTCCCATCGCAACGACGTGGGCGGATTGTTCCGCGCCCACTACGCCTGGCTGTGCGCACGGCTGCGCCGATATCTGGGTGCCAGCCCCAGCGTCGAAGACATCGCTGCCGAAACCTTCGTGCAGTTGCTCGAATCACCAGGCCTGACGCCAATTCGCGAACCTCGCGCCTTGCTCACCACCATCGCCCAGCGGTTGATTTATCAGCTGTGGCGCCGTCGTGATCTGGAACGCCTGCACCTTGATCAGCTATTGCCGGTGGACCCTCTCGACGGACCATCGCCCGAAGATCTGGCGCAGTTCTCCCAGGCCCTGACACGCCTTGACCAAACACTCGACCGCCTGCCAGGCAAGGTCAGGGCAACCTTTCTGCTGTCGCGAGTCGACGGCCTGACTTACCCCCAAATCGCCGCCAAGCTGGGTATTTCCCAGCGATCGGTCAGCGTCTACATGACCCGCTCCCAGGCACTGTGCGCCCAGCACAGCGCCAACGAACCCTTGAACCGACCACCCTTGACCCAGAGGTCCGCATGAGATCGATCAAAACCTTGCTCGGCAGTTCGCTGCTAGCCCTGAGCCTTGTGGCTGGCCATGTTCCAGCCGCAGAAAAAACCACGCCCATCCACTTCGGTGACATCACTTGGGAAAGTGGCAGCCTGATCACCGAGATCCTGCGGTTGATCGTCGAGAAAGGTTATGGCTACCCGACCGACACCTTGCCGGGCAGCACCGTCAGCCTTGAAGCGGCGTTGGCGAAGAACGATATTCAAGTGATCGGCGAAGAGTGGGCGGGGCGCAGTCCGGCCTGGGTCAAGGCGGCCTCCGAGGGCAAAGTATTTGGTTTGGGCGACACGGTGAAAGGCGCCACCGAAGGTTGGTGGGTGCCGGAATATGTGATCAAGGGCGACCCGGAACGCGGCATTAAGCCTTTGGCGCCGGAGCTGAAATCCGTCGCCGACCTGGCGCGCTACAAGGACGTGTTCCGCGACCCGGAAGACCCCAGCCGTGGACGCTTCCTCAACAGCCCGACCGGCTGGACATCGGAGATCGTCAACAGCCAGAAACTCAAGGCTTATGACCTGACTGCCAGCTACGTCAACTTCCGCACCGGTTCCGGCGCGGCGCTGGATGCCGAGGTCGCTTCATCGATCCGCCGTGGCAAACCGGTGCTGTTCTACTACTGGTCGCCGACGCCACTGTTGGGTCGCTTCAAACTGGTGAAGCTCGAAGAGCCTCCGTTCGACGCTGAAGCCTGGAAGACCCTGGCCGATGCCAACAACCCGAACCCCAAGGGCACGCGTTCGATGCCGGCCAGCCTGGCCATCGGCGTGTCGGCACCGTTCAAGGCGCAGTACCCGGACCTGGTGGCGTTCTTCGAAAAGGTCGATTTGCCAATCGATCTGCTGAACCAGACCCTCGGGCAAATGAGCGAAAAACGCCAGCCACCGCGTCAGGTCGCCGAAGCGTTTTTGCGCGATCAGCCGCAGGTGTGGAAGGCCTGGGTGCCGGGGGAAGTGGCAAACAAAGTGAGTGCGAGTTTGTAGTTCAGCGGTGTTTGATCGATAGCTATCGCGGGCAAGCCCGCTCCCACACTGGATCTTCGGTGTTCACAAAATTCCTGTGGGAGCGGGCTTGCCCGCGAAGCGATCTAAAGCCTTACGCCAACTCCGCCGCCAACGCCGCTTTCACGCTTGGTCGCTGATCAATCCGCGCTTGAAACCGCGCCAACGCCGGCCAATCATCCAAATCAATCGCAAACAGCCGAGCCCAGCGCAACACCGTAAACAGATACGCATCAGCAATACTGAATCCGCCAGCCATCAAATAATCCTGCCTCTCCAACGTCTGACCCAACACGACAAAACGCTTGAACAGCTTCTCTTTGATGAGCGCTTTCACATCATCCGGAAACTGCGAATTGAACAGCCAACCCAGCCCGCCATGAATCTCGGTCGAGACGAAATTCAGCCATTCCTGCAAACGCACCCGCTCGAATGTCCCGTTCGGCGGTGCCAGGTTCGCCTCAGGCCGTAGGTCTGCCAGGTACTGCAGAATCGCCGGGCCTTCGGTCAGCACATCACCGTTATCCAGCTGCAATGCCGCAACGTAGCCTTTTGGGTTAATGGCCAGAAAGTCCTCGCCGGTGGCGGTTTGCTTGGTGCTGTTATCGACGCGGACCAACTCGAACGGCAAGTCCAGTTCGCGCAGCACAATGTGCGGCGCCAATGAGCAGGCTTGCGGGGCGTAATACAACTTCATGGGCAGGGCTCTGGTTGCGGGTTTGCGCCAGTGTCATAGTGCGCGGCACGCTCGGTAAAATTAATCTTTCAGAACACTGCCATTAGGAATGCTACTGCCATGATGAATTTGATGCACTGGCGAATGGTGGTGGCGGTGGCCGATACCGGCAACATTACCCGGGCCGCCGAGCGGATCGGCATGACCCAGTCCGGTGCCAGTCAGGCGCTGGCACTGATCGAAGAAACCCTGGGCGTTCAGCTGTTCAGTCGGGAAAACCGTCAGACCTTGCCGACCGCCATTGGCTTGCCTGTGATCGAACAGGCGCGAACCATGCTCGTGGCTCTGGAGAACATTCGCAGTACCGTCGACGCCACTAAAGATATCCAGCGCGGGACGATTCGCCTGGCCAGTTTCCCGTTGGTGCTGACGACCTTTCTGCCGCCACTGCTGCGCCAGTTCAATCGGCTGTATCCCGGCATTCAAGTGGTGGCGCTGGAGGTCAGCGACGATGAAGTGGAAACGTTGCTCAGTGACGGGCTGGTGGATGTCGGTGTGGCGTTGAACCCGGCGCCCGCGCGCAATACCGGTCGTTTGGGACGTGATGCCTGGGTGGCGGTTCTGCCCGGTGGCCACCCCTTGGCACGCCGTTCGAATGAACAGGGCGTCTCATTGGAGGAACTGGCGGAGCAACCCTTTGTGCTGGCCACGGGCGGTTGTTCGACCAATGCCCGCAGCCTGGCCGCCGATGCCGGGCTACAACTGTTGGATGTGCGGGCGGAGGTGCGAGAATGGAGCAGTGCATTCACCCTCGTGAGGGAAAACATTGGCGTGACCCTGGTGCCGGAAATGACCCTGCCGACCCATCGCCAAGGTTTGCGGGTAGTGCCTGTGATGCCGCGTATCGATCGGGAGTTTTCCTTGGTAGTCGCGCCCAACAAAGAACCTTCGGCGGCGGTGCGGGCGTTGTTGGGCATGCTCGCAGACCGCAATCCATGTGGGAGCGGGCTTGCCCGCGAAGACGGCGGTACAGTCAACATTGATGTTGCCTGACCCGCCGCTTTTCGCGAGCAAGCCCGCTCCCACAGGTTTCGCGCCTGAGCCGGGTAAATCGTTCAGGCGAAATCAAGGCACGCCGTTACAGGCGTGTTCCATGAACCCCGGCCGCAGCGCCAGTCGTTGGCAATAAGCATCGACGGCGGGGTAGTCCGGGCGCTCCATCGGTGTCATGCGCCAGCGGTTGACCGACAGCCCGATGAGAATATCGGCCAGTGTGAAGTGCGGTCCCGCAACATACGCATCGGTTGTCGCGAGTTGCTGTTCGAGGATGCCCATTTTCGCGTTCCAGCCGCGAACGCCATCAGCAATCCGCTGCGAGTCCTGAAAGTTCGGCAGTTGCCTGACCAGCGCAAAAAAGGCGTAGCCCCAGGACGGATTGAGTTCGGTGGCTTGCCAGTCCATCCATTGCTCTACGCGAGCGCGCGCCGCCGGTTCAATGGGCAACAGGTCAGTGTTTTGGTGTTTGCCAGCCAGGTACCGGCAAATGGTATTGGACTCCCACAGCACGCCGGCTTCGTCGATGAGAACCGGCACTTGTGCGTTAGGGTTGAGCTGGAGAAATTCCGGGCTCTGGGTCGATGCGAAACCGCTGCCCCAGTCTTCGCGTTCGTATGAAACCCCCAGTTCGTCGCAGGTCCACAGGACTTTTCTGACGTTGATTGACGAGGCCCGACCCAAAATCTTCAGCGTATGTCCCATTGAGCTTCTCCGTTTGCTGTTCCAGGTATCGGGAATCTAGCACGCGGAGCGTGGGAATGGTCGTACGTCAGGTGCTCTCGCGCACCTTCAATTCAAACCCCATATCCTGCACCGGTTTGGTCACTGAATTGCCGGCCAGCAAGGTCAGCATCAGCTCTGCGGATCGACGGCCAATGGCTTCTCGTGGGGTGCTGATGCTGCTCAGGCGTGGGACCATGTGCTCAGATGCCGGCAAGTCGTTGAAGCCGAGGATCGCCACGCGCTCGGGGATCTTGATTCCATTGCGCAACGCTTCAAGCAACGCGCCTTGGGCCAGGTCGTCGTTGCCGAAGAAGATTGCATCGACGTCTGGGTGGGCGGTGAGCAGTTGCAGGAACAATTCGCCGCCCAGTCCCACCGACGAGGCTCGCGGTGTCAGTACTTCCAGGGCCGGATCATACAAACCGGCCTTTTGCAGCGCGCGGCGGAAACCTTCGCCACGCAGCAGCGTGCGTTGATCCAGTTGCGCGCCGATATAGGCCAGGCGTTTGCGACCGCGTGACAGCAAATGCTCGGCCGCGGTTTCGCCGGCAGCGACTTGCGAAAAACCGACGCAATTGAGCCCGGCTCCGCTGTCCAGCTCCATCATGTACACGCACGGGATATTGCTGGCCTCGATCATTCGCCGCGAACTTTCGGTGCGGTCGAAACCGGTCAGCAACAAACCGCGAGGCTGATAAGCCATGTAATTGCGCAGCAGGTTTTCTTCTTCATCACGCGAGTAATGGAAGTTGCCGATCAGCACTTCGAAGCCCTTTGGTCGCAAAACCTGATGAATGGCTTCCAGCGTGTCGATGAACAGCAGGTTGGACAGCGAGGGCACCAAAACCACCACGGAATGGCTCTGGGCCGAGGCTAATGCGCGGGCGGCGGGGTTGACCACGTAGTTCAGGTCAAGGGCGGCCTTCTGGACTTTTTCCACCAGTTCGGTGGCCACCGTGCTGACGCCACGCAGGGCGCGGGACGCCGTAATCGGGCTGACACCGGCCAGGCGCGCGACTTCGTTGAGGGTAGGGCGGCCAGTGGTGCGAGTATTTTTATCGTTTTTAGGGGTAATCATCGGACGGCTTGCCAAACAAAATTCAAGGCACTAAGGTAGCGCTGTCTCGATGCAGCTGCAATGCGTGAACGAGGTTTGCCTGATCCTCGTTTTTTGGCCTCGAGAACGAACATGCTGCAACCCACAAAAATGACAAGAAGGCGTCGGCAACTTCTGCTTTTGCACTTGAGTCTTACGTAGCAAAGGTAGCGCTGTCTGCGCGCTGAGGTGTTACATGAATCATCCCATCACCGCCCTGGTCATCATGGGCGTTGCCGGTTGCGGCAAGACCTGCGTCAGCCAGTCCCTGTGCCAGCTTAGCGGCGCGACCGCCATTGAAGGCGACACTTTCCACCCTGCCGCCAATATCGAAAAGATGAGCGCGGGTATCCCCCTGAACGATGAAGACCGTGCCGGCTGGCTCGACAGCCTGTGCGATGAACTGCGCCGCATCGATGCCAAGGGCGAACGCCCAGTGCTGACTTGCTCGGCCCTCAAACACAGTTACCGCGAACGCTTGCGCAGTGCCTTGCCGGGCCTGGGCTTCGTTTTCCTTGAGCTGACCCCCGAAGTCGCCGCCGATCGTGTGTCTCATCGGCCGGGCCACTTTATGCCGTCGACCTTGATCGACAGCCAGTTCGCCACACTTGAATCGCCCGTTGGTGAGCCCCTGACCCTGGCTCTGGATGCGTCCAGCCACAGCGTCGATGAGTTAGCGAAGCAGGCTCATGCCTGGTGGCTCGATCATGGCTTGAAACTCGCCAGTTGAGTTTTACTCCAAAAGATAGCGCTGTCCTGACGGCTTCTGATTAACCGCTTTAATAACAACAACAAACAGGAGACACCCCTTATGTTTGGCATGTCCCACGAGACCTTTCTGCTGCTGGATGCAGTGGTCACGGTGATCGGGCTTATCGTCCTGATCACCAAGTTCAAGATTCACCCCTTCATCGCCCTGATCATCGCCGCAGCCTTTCTCGGGCTGACCTCCGGCATGCCGATCGGCACCATCATCAAGGCGTTCCAGGACGGCTTTGGTGGGGTGCTCGGTTTCGTCGGGATCATCCTGGCGCTGGGCACGATGCTCGGCAAAATGATGGCCGAGTCGGGCGGGGCGGATCAGATCGCCCAGACCCTGATTCGGGCCTTCGGCAAGGACAAGGTGCAGTGGGCCATGATGTTCGCGGCCTTCCTGGTCGGCATCCCGCTGTTCTTCGAAATCGGTTTCGTGCTGCTGATCCCGCTGGTGTTCATCGTCGCCCGTCGTACCGGCGTGTCGATCATCAAGATCGGTATCCCGCTGCTGGCCGGTCTGTCCGCCGTGCATGGTCTGGTTCCGCCGCACCCGGGTCCGTTGCTGGCCATCGGCGTGTTCGGTGCCGACATCGGTAAAACCATTCTTTACGGCCTGATCGTTGCGCTGCCGACCGCCATCATCGCCGGTCCGATCTTCGGTACGTTCATTGCCAAGCACATTCCTGGTCATCCGAATCAGGAACTGGTGGATCAACTGGTGCGCGATGAGGATGCAGGTGATCTGCCTAGCTTCGCCATTACCTTGGTCACCGTGCTGTCGCCCGTGTTCCTGATGCTGCTCAAGACCTTTGCCGATGTGGCGCTGCCGGACGGCAACTTCTTCCGCACCTTCATGGACCTGATCGGTCACCCGATCTCGGCGCTGCTGCTGGCGTTGCTGCTGTCGCTGTACACCTTCGGCTACAAGCAGGGCATCGGTTCGCAACAGATGCTCAAATGGCTGGACGCGAGCCTTGCACCAACCGCCGCGATCATCCTGATCATCGGTGCCGGTGGCGGCTTCAAACAGATGCTGGTGACCAGCGGTGTGGGTAATGTCATCGGCAACATGGCGGTGGAAGCGCAGATCTCGCCAATCCTTCTGGCCTGGCTGGTGGCGGCGGTGATTCGCATCGCGACCGGTTCGGCAACCGTGGCGACCATTACTGGCGCAGGCATCGTGGTGCCGGTGGTGGGGATGATTCCGGGTGTGAACCGTGAGTTGCTGGTGTTGGCCACCGGTGCCGGTTCGTTGATCCTGTCTCACGTCAACGACGCCGGTTTCTGGCTGGTGAAGCAATACTTCAACATGACCGTGGCGGAAACCTTCAAGACCTGGACCGCGATGGAAACCATCCTGTCCGTGGTGGGCCTGGGCTTCATCCTGCTGTTGTCGTTGTTCGTTTAAGCACACCGCAAAACAAATGTGGGAGCGGGCTTGCTCGCGAAGGGGACATAACATTCAAAGTAGATGTTGAATGTTAGTCCGCTTTCGCGAGCAAGCCCGCTCCCACAGTTATTTGTGTCAGGTGTTGGTTTTCTGAACCAGCCCATCCGCCCGGAACATCCCGCGAATCCCGCGCACGGCCTGACGAATCCGGTCCTGGTTTTCGATCAGCGCGAAGCGCACATGATCATCCCCATACTCGCCAAATCCCACACCCGGCGAGACACAGACCTTGGCCTCGGCCAGCAGTTTCTTGGCGAACTCCAGCGAGCCCATGTGTGCATAAGCCTCGGGAATCTTGGCCCAGACGTACATCGATGCTTTCGGGTTTTCGACCATCCAGCCCAGTTCATGCAGACCTTTGACCAGCACGTTGCGACGTTGCCGATACTGATCGGCAATGTCTTTGACGCACTGCTGATCGCCTTCCAGCGCCGCGATGGCCGCGACTTGCAGCGGGGTGAACGTGCCGTAGTCGTGGTAGCTCTTGATCCGCGCCAGGGCGTTGACCAGCTCTGGGTTGCCGACCATGAAACCGATGCGCCAGCCCGCCATGTTGTAGCTCTTGGACAGGGTGAAAAACTCCACCGCGATGTCCTTGGCGCCGGGCACTTGCATGATCGACGGGGCTTTCCAGCCGTCGTAGACGATGTCGGCGTAGGCCAAGTCGTGCACCACCAAAACGTCGTACTGTTTGGCGAGGGCGATCACCCGCTCGAAGAAGTCCAGCTCCACGCACTGGGCGGTGGGGTTGGACGGGAAGCCGAGGATCATCATCTTCGGTTTCGGGATCGAGCCGCGAATCGCCCGTTCCAGCTCGGCGAAAAAATCCACGCCTGGGATCAGCGGCACTGAGCGCACTTGGGCGCCGGCAATCACGGCACCGTAGATGTGAATCGGGTAGCTCGGGTTCGGCACCAGTACGGTGTCGCCCTGGTCGAGGGTGGCCAGCATCAAATGCGCCAGGCCTTCCTTGGAACCAATGGTGACGATGGCTTCGGTTTCCGGGTCGATGTCGACCGCGTAGCGATCCTTGTACCAGTTGGAGATCGCCCGGCGCAGGCGAGGAATCCCTTTGGACGTGGAGTAGCCGTGGGTGTCTTCACGCTGGGCGACGGTGACGAGTTTTTCGACAATGTGCGGCGGCGTGGCGCCGTCGGGGTTGCCCATGCTCAAGTCGATGATGTCTTCGCCACGACGACGGGCGGCCATCTTCAGCTCGGCAGTGATGTTGAAAACGTAAGGGGGGAGTCGATCTATGCGCGCAAAGCGGCGCGGCGAACCTTGTTCGGCCATTGTTGCCTCGGATAACGTAAGCGCCCGGAACCGTCCGAGCGACGCTGGCCACTGCGGTGGCCTGTGGCGGAATGTAAGGGCAGTCATGGCAAACTGTCTAGCCTGCGCATCAATAAATTTTTCCCAAGGATATGGTCGATGGAATTTACCAGTGGCTTCTTGTTGAGCCTTTCGCTGTGCCTGGACATCGGCGTGGCCAATATCGCGATGATCACGCTGGCGATGCAGCGCGGCTATTTTCAAGGCTTTGCTCTGGGGTTGGGGACGTGTGTCGGCGATCTGATTTATGCCGTGCTGGCATTGGCCGGCATGACCGTATTGCTGCAGTACGAGACCGTGCGCTGGGTGTTGTGGATCGGCGGGTCGGCGCTGCTGCTGTATTTTGCGGCGAAGATGATTTATTCGGCGATTCACCATGAAGCGCTGTTGGCGCAAACCCCGGAAGTGGGGCACAACTCGCACCGGAAAGAGTTCTTGCGCGGGATTTTCCTCGCCATGTCATCGCCCAGTGCCATTCTCTGGTTTGCCGCGGTGGGCGGCACGCTGATCGCTCGTTCCGGCGGCGGTGGCGCACTGAGCTCGGCGCTGTTTCTCGGCGGTTTCTTGTGCGCCGGAGTGCTCTGGTGTGTCGGTCTGTGCTTTGCTGCGAGCCACGGCGGCAAATTGCTCGGTGACAAACTGCTGCGTTATTCCTACATGGCATCGGCAGCGATCTTCTGCTACTTCGCGGTCTACGTGATCCTATCGGGTTATAACGAGTTTATCGGTCCAGGCGCCATCGAACAGTTGCACGCACTGTAATTGGGCGAATCGGGTTTGGCTTCTATACTCCCAGCCGAACCCACTTTTTGTACCAGGAGTTGAGTCATGGATGAGCAAACAGGCGTCGAAACGGCCGAGCCGCGCTTCGAAAACGGGCACTTCATGCTCATAGCGGGGCTTGGCGGCCGATTTACTGCGGATACGACCAAAGCGATCCCCGACCTATGGGAGAAATTCATCCCCGAGATTGGCAAAATTCCCGGTCAGAAAGGCGAAGTAACCTACGGCATCTGCTGTAATCCGGATGGCAAGGGTGGTTTCGAATACATCGCCGGTGTCGAAATCAGCAAGCTCGACGACCTGCCCGAGAAGTACCGCTGGATCGAAGTTCAGCCTCAGAAGTATGCAGTCTTCGAACACAAGGGCTCTCTGGATACCTTGCCCCAGACCTTTCAATACATCTGGAAAACCTGGTTGCCGAAGTCCGGCCATGAAGCTGCGGACGCTCCGGAGTTCGAGCGCTACAGCGACGATTTCAACCCGAAGCTCAATACCGGCGTGCTGGAAATCTGGCTGCCGCTCAAGGCGTAATGGCCTGGATCGAGAGGCGGATCGGTGATTCGCCTCTCGATGTCGTGTTGATGCTGATTTATGATCCCCAACCTTTCCCACGCCGATTCAGAGCTGCCATGAACACCGTCATCCGCCACGTCAGCCCCGCTGACCTGGATCGCTGCTATGCCATCGAAACCGTTGCCTACGAAGGCGATGAAGCCGCCACCCGCGAGAAAATCGCCACCCGCATCGCCACCTGGCCCGAGGGCTTCATCGTTGCTGAAGTGGATGGCGTTGTCGCCGGTTTCATCAATTCCGGTGCGGCGTTTGAGGTGGAGATGTCGGACGAGGCGTTCAAGGAACTGATCGGCCACGACCCGGCCGGCCCGCACGTAGTGATCATGTCGGTGGTGGTGCATCCGGACTACCAAGGGCAGGGGCTGGCGAAACGCTTAATGGGTGAGTTCATCCAGCGCATGCGCGCACTGAACAAGGCCAGCATCCACCTGATGTGCAAAGAGCGGCACATTGCGCTCTATGCCGGGTTTGGTTTTGCCTACATCAAGCCTTCGGCGTCCGACCATGGCGGGATGGCGTGGCATGAGATGGTGTTGACGCTGTAGTGTGGGAGCGGGCTTGCTCGCGAAGAGGGAGTGTCAGTCGATATTAAAGTTGCCTGATACACCGCATTCGCGAGCAAGCCCGCTCCCACAGGGTTCGTGTTGCCTCAATCGATCCCGACAAACCCTCCGGTCTGGTGTTGCCACAACCGCGCATACAACCCGCCATGGGCCAGCAGTTCGGCGTGGCTGCCGGTTTCGGCGATCTTGCCGTTTTCCAGCACCACCAACCGGTCCATCCGCGCGATGGTCGAGAGGCGGTGGGCGATGGCGATCACGGTCTTGCCCTGCATCAGGGTTTCGAGGCTTTCCTGAATCGCCGCTTCGACTTCCGAGTCCAGTGCCGAGGTGGCTTCGTCCATGATCAGGATCGGCGCGTCCTTGAGCAGTACCCGAGCGATGGCAATCCGCTGACGCTGGCCACCAGAGAGTTTCACTCCGCGTTCACCGACGTGAGCATCGAAACCGGTGCGGCCTTCAGAGTCCGACAGTAACGGGATGAATTCGTCGGCGCGGGCCTTGTGCACTGCTTCCCAGAGCTCGGCGTCGGTGGCGTCGGGTTTGCCGTACAGCAAATTGTCGCGGATCGAACGGTGCAGCAGCGAGGTGTCCTGGGTGATCATGCCGATGCGTTCACGCAGGCTTTCCTGACCGACTTCGGCGATGTTCTGGCCGTCGATGAGAATCCGTCCGCCCTGCACGTCATACAGGCGCAACAGCAGATTGACCAGCGTCGATTTGCCGGCACCGGAGGGGCCGATCAGGCCGATTTTCTCACCGGGCTTGATGGTCAGGTTGAGGTCGCCGATGATCCCGCTTTTCTTGCCGTAGTGAAAATCGACGTGATCGAAACGCACCTCGCCACAGGCCACCGCCAAGGGTTTCGCCTGTTCACGGTCGGTGACGCTGACCGGTTGAGCGATGGTTTTCAGACCGTCTTGAACGGCACCGATGTCTTCGAAAATGCCGTTAACCACCCACATGATCCAGCCGGACATGTTGACGATCCGGATCACCAGACCGGTGGCCAGGGCAATCGCGCCGACCGAGATCAGCGACTGCGTCCACAGCCACAGGGCCAACCCGGTGGTACCGACGATCAACAGGCCGTTCATGCTGGTGATGACCACGTCCATGCTGGTGACCACACGGCCAGCCAGTTGGGCTTTTTCAGTCTGTTCTTCGATGGCTTCACGAGCGTACTGCTGTTCGAAGTTGGTGTGGGCGAACAGCTTGAGGGTGGTGATGTTGGTGTAGCCGTCGACAATCCGCCCCATGAGTTTGGAGCGCGCATCGGAGGACACCACCGAACGTTCCTTCACACGCGGCACGAAGTAGCAGAGCGCGCCGATATACGCTGCCATCCACATCAGCAGCGGGATCATCAGACGCCAGTCGGCTTCGGCAAACAGCACCAGTGAGCTGATGGCGTAGATCAGCACGTGCCACAGCGCGTCCACCGCTTGTACGGCAGAGTCGCGCAGGGAGTTGCCGGTTTGCATGATGCGTTGGGCGATGCGCCCGGCGAAGTCGTTCTGGAAAAAATTCAGACTCTGTTTGAGCACGTAACTGTGGTTCTGCCAGCGAATCAGGCTGGTCATGCCGGGGTTCAGGGTCTGATGCACCAGCAAGTCATGCAGGCCAACGAATACTGGGCGCAGAATCAGTGCAACCACCGCCATCCAGGCCAATTCGAGACCGTGATCCTGGAAAAAGTTGACGTTCGGGGTGCCTTGCGCCAGGTCGATGATGCGGCTCAGGTAGCTGAACAGTGCCACTTCGATCAGCGCGCCGAACAGGCCGACGATCAGCAGGGCGGCGAAACTCGGCCAGACCTGCTTCAGGTAATAGGTATAGAAGGGGAGAACCCGATCCGGCGGAGCCGCCGTCGGTGCATCGCGGAAAATGTCGATCAGTTTTTCAAAACGGCGATAAAGCATCAGTTATTCGCCCGCGCACGGGCTCTCCTTTAAACGATATGAGCGGCGCCGGAAGCACCGGCGGCCGCTCAAAACTCCCTGTCCAGCTTACTCTCAGTCGATGCGCTTGGCCGACTTGATGAAGACAGGGTCGGCTGGCACGTCTTTCATGCCGCTTTTGGTGGTGGTCTGGGAGTTGACGATGACATCGACGACGTCCATGCCTTTAACGACTTTACCGAACACGGCATAGCCGTCGCCCTGGTCGAGGAAGTCGTTGTCTTTGACGTTGATGAAGAACTGGCTGGTGGCCGAATCCGGGACGGAAGTACGGGCCATGGACAGCGTGCCACGCACGTTATGCAGGCCGTTTTTGGATTCGTTCTTGATCGGCGCCTTGGTTTCTTTCTGCTGCATTTGTTGAGTGAAACCGCCGCCCTGGACCATAAAGCCAGGAATCACTCGGTGAAAAATCGTGTTGTTGTAGAAGCCGCTGTCGACGTACTCAAGGAAGTTCTTGGTACTGATCGGTGCCTTGACCGGGTCCAGTTCGATTTCGATCTGGCCGTTGGTGGTTTCCAGCAGCACGTGCGGCGCCTTGGCGGGCGTGGCGGCCATCAGGTTGGCGGCAAACAGAACGGAGCCGGCGACGAGGGCGATTTTTTTCAGCATAAGTCAGTGATCCTGAGTGGTGGTGTCGACTGCGGTGAGAAATTCGAGCAGCGTTTGGTTGAAACGTTCGGGTTGATCCAGCGGGGTGGCGTGGCGCGAGTCGGCGATCACTACCAGCCGCGCATCGGGCAGCAGTTTTACATAGGTTTCTTTCAACGCGACCGGGGTGTAGTCACGGTCGGCGCTGACGATGAGGGTTGGACAGGAAACCTTGGAAAGTCGTTCCTGAACCCCCCAGCCAACGATGGCATCGAAGCTGGCGAGATAAGCATGTTTGTCGTTTTTTGCCCAGCGCGCCGCTATTTTTTGTCGTAACGAAGCTTGTTCAGGCTTGGGAAACAGTTTGGCGCCCAGGGCCTTGCCGATGGTGCCCATGCTCAGCGCGCGCATCAGACTCCAGCGCTTGAACCACTGCCAGTAGTCGTTGCGGCTGCGCCGTTTGACTTCGGGCGCGCTGTTGACGATGCACAGGCTCTTGAGCAGTTGCGGCTGGTCCACCGCCAGTTGAAAAGCGATCATGCCACCCATTGAAAGCCCGACAAGATGTGCAGGGCCAAGATTCAAGTGTTCCATCAACGCAATCAGGTCGGCGCTGAACCCGGGGATGCTGTAGCGCTCGCGGGGCTTGTCGGAGCGCCCGTGGCCGCGCACATCCGGGACAATCACTCGATGGTGGGCCGAGAGCGCCGGAATCTGCATTTCCCAGTCCAGGGTGCTGGAGCCCAGCCCATGGACCAGCAGCAACGGCGTGCCGTGGCCATATTCCTCATAGTGCAGGTTGCAACCTTCATGTTCGAAATAGGCCATGGGTACACTCCGTGTCAGGCTTGTTCAGGGGCGGCGAAGGGCGCATCCAGCGGCGCGGTATCGAAGGTGCGCAGCAGTTCGATGAGAATCTGCGTGGCCGGGCCCAAGGGTTTGTCCTTGTTCGAATACAGATAGAAGCTCGGGTTGCGGCTGCCGCCCTGGTCCAACGGTAGCACTTTGAGCGTACCTTCCTTGAGCTCACGCTCGATCATGTGCCGAGGCAGCCAGGCGAAGCCCAGGCCGCTGCTGACAAAGGTCGCGGCGGTGGCCAGGCTGCCGACGGTCCAGCGCTGTTCGGCGCCGAGCCAGCCGACGTCTCGCGGTTGTTGACGGCCGGAGTCGCGGATCACCACTTGCATCTGGCTTTCCAGGTCCTGGAAGTTCAGTTCGCGGTTCAAGCGATGCAAGGAATGCTCGGGGTGGGCCACCGCGATGAATTCGACGTCGCTCAGTTCCGCGCCCAGGTAGCCAGGAATACTGAACCCGGTGATGGCCAGATCGGCCACGCCTTCAAGCAACACCTCCTCGACACCCGACAACACTTCTTCGCGCAGACGCACCCGGCAGCCACGGCTTTGCGGCATGAACGCGGTCAGTGCGCGGACGAGGCGGGCGCTCGGGTAGGCGGCATCGACTACCAGCCGCACTTCCGCTTCCCAGCCTTGCTCCATGTGATGGGCCAGGTCTTCCAGTTGACTGGCCTGTTTCACCAGTTGCCGGGAGCGGCGCAGCAACACGCCGCCGGCCTCGGTGAGCACCGCTTTGCGGCCGTCGATGCGCAGCAATGGCACACCGAGCTGGTCCTGCATGCGCGCTACGGTGTAGCTGACCGACGATTGCGAGCGGTGCAGCGCTTCGGCGGCCTGGGCGAAACCGCCGTGATCGACCACGGCCTGCAACGTTCGCCATTGATCAAGGGTCACGCGGGGCGCTTTCATGTTGAGCTCCTCTTGTCCTAAGCTGGCAGTCCTTATTGGAGACTGCCGAATGAAAAAACTGTGTTGTGTGATGGCGGGTTGTGCGGTGTTTGCGATGCTGCCGCTGACTGCATTTGCTTATCCGATCGACGTTCAAAAGCAATTGAACGGCATGAGCATCGACTACAACGCCTTTGATACAGATGCCGATATCGCTTCCATTCAGGTGAACAACTACGGCAGCACCGATGCGATCTGCAAGGTGGTTTTCAACAATGGTCCAGAAGCGCCGCGTAACCGCACAATCGAAGTGCCCGCCGGTAAACACAAAAACGCCACCGCAAAGTTCACCCGAACCATCATCAAGATGCGTATCAACCTGACCTGCACCCCGAAATGACATCAAGCGGAGCAAGCTGGCTGGGGCATGCTCCGCTTATAAACGAATTTATCGATGCTTTATAGCAGTTATTTGCGCTTTTTCATCGATATGACTCTGTTTAACCTTCACTCCATCGACCTACAGCATTCTCAGATGGAGGCTACATCCCATGTCCCGCGTTCTGATCATCGAAAGCAGCGCCCGTCAGCAAGACTCGGTTTCCCGCCAGTTGACCCAGACCTTCATCAGCCAATGGAAAGCCGCACACCCGGTCGACCAGATCACCGTTCGTGACCTGGCCACCAACCCGGTGCCGCACTTGGACATCAACTTGTTGGGCGGCTGGATGAAACCCGCCGAACAACGCAATGACATCGAACAAGCCTCGCTGGAACGCTCCAATCTGCTGACCGATGAACTGCTGGCCGCCGACGTACTGGTAATGGCCGCGCCGATGTACAACTTCGCCATTCCGAGCACCCTCAAAGCCTGGCTCGACCATGTGCTGCGTGCCGGCGTGACCTTCAAGTACACCGAAACCGGCCCGCAAGGTTTGCTCAACGGCAAGCGTGCTTATGTGCTGACCGCTCGCGGTGGTATCCATGCCGGAGCCGCCTCGGATCACCAGGAACCGTACCTGCGTCAGGTCATGGCTTTCATCGGCATCCACGACGTAACGTTTATTCACGCCGAAGGCATGAACCTGGGCGGCGGCTTCCAGGAGAAAGGCCTGAACCAGGCCAACGCCAAGCTTTCTCAGGTCGCCTGAGCCGTTAATCGCCAGATAATCGCTGGATGGTCTAGTGACCTGGCGCAACCCTTCAAGCCTGTACGCGCATCGAACCTCCCTTTGCACTTGTTGCTCCTGAGTGCTCTAGCCCGATTGAACGCATTAGCGAGATCGGGCTTTTTTTTGCCTGCGATTTAGTGAATGAGCACACAACCCCTGTGGGAGCGGGCTTGCTCGCGAAGAGGGCGTGTCAGTGGATATTAATGTTGACTGACCCACCGCATTCGCGAGCAAGCCCGCTCCCACAGTAGATTTGTGTATTGCCTGACTGTTCGCGATCAAGGGCAAAACCCGCTATCGTCGCCGCCATTCGAAATGAGGCGACCATGGGCTATCTACTTTTTGTCACGCTGATCCAGGCGTTTTCCTTCAGTTTGATCGGCGAATACCTGGCCGGGCATGTCGACAGTTACTTCGCGGTGCTGGTGCGGGTGCTGCTGGCGGGGCTGGTGTTCATTCCGCTGACGCGCTGGCGTCAGGTCGAGCCGGCGTTCATGCGCGGTATGTTGCTGATCGGCGCGTTGCAGTTTGGCGTGACTTACGTCTGTTTGTATTTGAGCTTCCGGGTGCTGACGGTGCCGGAAGTGTTGCTGTTCACCATCCTCACTCCGCTGCACGTGACCCTGATCGAAGATGCGCTGAACCGGCGCTTCAATCCGTGGGCGTTGATCGCGGCATTGGTGGCGGTACTCGGGGCGGCAGTGATTCGCTATGACCGGATCAACCCGGATTTCTTCATGGGTTTCCTGCTGCTGCAACTGGCCAACTTCACCTACGCCGCCGGGCAGGTGCTCTACAAACATCTGGTGGCCCGACATCCGAGCGATCTGCCGCACTACCGGCGCTTCGGCTACTTCTACCTGGGTGCGTTGGCGGTGGTGTTGCCGGCGTTTCTGCTGTTCGGCAAACAGAACTTCCTGCCTGAAGCGCCACTGCAATGGGGCGTGCTGCTGTTCCTCGGCCTCGTCTCGACCGCGCTGGGTTTGTACTGGTGGAACAAGGGCGCGTGCCTGGTGAACGGCGGGACGCTGGCGGTGATGAACAATTTGCATGTGCCGGTGGGGTTGCTGATCAACTTGCTGATCTGGAATCAGCATGAAGAGCTGGGGCGGTTGTTGTTTGGTGGGTCGGTGATTCTGATGGCGGTGTGGATTAGTCGGTTGGGTGTACGCAAACTTGTGGCTATCCACTGAACCCTGTGGGAGCGGGCTTGCCCGCGAAAGCATTGTGTCAGGCAATATTGATATCGACTGACATGGCCTCATCGCGGGCAAGCCCGCTCCCACAGGTTAGAGGCGCTGCTACATAACGTGTTTTTCAGACTCGGGAATGTGGCTCGCGCCCAGCACCGCCGGGAGCAACCCCGACCGCAAATCCCCACCGCTCGGCTGCTGATAAAGGCTCAAGCCAAACTCTGGCAGCACTGCCAGCAGGTAATCGAAAATATCCCCCTGAATCCGCTCGTAATCAGCCCACACGGTGGTGCGGGTGAAACAGTAGATTTCCAGCGGGATGCCCTGAGCGGTGGTCTGCATCTGGCGAACCATGCAGGTCATGTTCGGCTGAATCTCCGGGTGGCTCTTCAGATACGCCAACGCATAGGCGCGGAAGGTGCCGATATTGGTCATCCGTCGACGGTTGGCCGACATCGCCGCGACGTTGCCCTGTGCTTCGTTCCAGGCCTTGAGCTCGGCTTTCTTGCGGCTCATGTAGTCGGTCAGCAGATGCACCTGAGCCAGTTTCAGCTCTTCGTCATCGCGAATAAACCGCACGCCGCTGGCGTCGATGAACAGGCTGCGCTTGATTCGGCGCCCACCGGACTGCTGCATGCCGCGCCAGTTCTTGAACGACTCGGACATCAGGCGCCAGGTCGGGATCGACACAATGGTCTTGTCGAAATTCTGCACCTTGACCGTATGCAAGGTGATGTCCACCACGTCGCCGTCGGCACCGACTTGCGGCATCTCGATCCAGTCACCGACCCGCAGCATGTCGTTGCTGGTCAGTTGCACGCTGGCAACGAACGACAACAGAGTGTCCTTGTAGACCAACAGAATCACCGCCGACATGGCGCCCAGACCCGACAGCAGCAACAGCGGCGAACGGTCGATCAACGTGGCGACGATGATGATCGCGCCAAACACGAACAACACCATTTTCGCCAGTTGCACATAGCCCTTGATCGAGCGGGTGCGGGCATGTTCGGTGCGGGCATAGATGTCCAGCAGGGCATTGAGCAATGCGCTGACGGCCAGCACCAGGAACAGAATGGTGAACGCCAGCGCCACGTTGCCGAGGAAGTTCAGGCTGGTTTTGCCCAACTCCGGCACCAGGTGCAGGCCGAACTGGATCACCAGCGAGGGCGTCATCTGCGCCAGGCGATGAAACACTTTGTTGTGGCGAAAATCGGTGATCCAGTGCAGCGACGGCTGGCGGCCGAGTATTTTGGTCATATGAAGAATGAGGTAACGCGCCACTCGTCCGAGCACCAGCGCCACCACCAGCAGCAACATCAGCGCGAGCGTGGAATGCAGGAGCGGGTGCTGATCGAGAGCACCCCAGAGGTCTTGGGCGTTGAGCCAGAGCTGTTTGATATCCATGGGTGAAAACGGTTCTTCTGTAGGCCGCGACGGGGCGATTAGAGCATTTAAGACGTTCCGGATGACGTTTTGAGACAAAACAGGCAACAAAAAAACCACTGTTTGCAGCCGTTTGTATAAAGAAACTCGGCCTTCGCGCTCGAAACCGTTACCCTATGCAGCTGTTTTTTTGTATTTCTTCGAGGTAGCACCCGTGTTTTCCCAATTCGCCCTGCACGAACGCCTGCTCAAAGCCGTGGCCGAGCTTAAATTTGTCGAGCCAACGCCTGTGCAAGCAGCGGCTATCCCGCTCGCGCTCCAGGGGCGTGACCTGCGGGTGACAGCGCAAACCGGTAGCGGCAAAACCGCGGCCTTCGTTTTGCCGATCCTCAACCGCTTGATCGGCCCGGCCAAAGTCCGTGTCAGCATCAAGACCCTGATCCTGCTGCCAACCCGCGAGCTGGCCCAGCAGACCATCAAGGAAGTCGAGCGCTTCGCTCAGTTCACCTTCATCAAGTCCGGCCTGATCACCGGCGGTGAAGACTTCAAGGTCCAGGCCGCCATGCTGCGCAAGGTGCCGGACATCCTGATCGGTACGCCGGGCCGGATGATCGAGCAACTGAACGCCGGCAATCTCGACCTCAAGGAAGTCGAAGTGCTGGTGCTCGACGAAGCCGACCGCATGCTCGACATGGGCTTTGCCGAAGACGTGCAGCGGCTGGTCGACGAGTGCACCAACCGTCAGCAGACCATGCTGTTCTCCGCCACCACCGGCGGTTCGGGCCTGCGCGAGATGGTCGCCAAGGTCCTGAACAACCCTGAACACTTGCAGCTGAACAACGTCAGCGATCTGAACGCCACCACTCGTCAACAGATCATCACCGCCGACCACAATCAGCACAAAGAACAGATCGTGAACTGGCTGCTGGCCAACGAGACCTATCAGAAGGCCATTGTGTTCACCAACACCCGGGCCATGGCTGACCGTATCTACGGCCGCCTGGTGGCGCAGGAATACAAAGCGTTCGTGCTGCACGGCGACAAAGACCAGAAAGACCGCAAACTGGCCATCGACCGTCTGAAGCAGGGCGGCGTGAAGATCCTCGTGGCCACCGACGTTGCGGCCCGTGGCCTGGACGTGGAAGGCCTGGACCTGGTGATCAACTTCGACATGCCGCGCAGCGGCGACGAATACGTTCACCGCATCGGTCGCACCGGCCGCGCCGGCAACGATGGCCTGGCCATCTCGCTGATCTGCCATGGCGACTGGAACCTGATGTCGAGCGTCGAGCGCTACCTCAAGCAGAGCTTCGAGCGCCGCACCATCAAGGAAGTCAAAGGCACCTACGGCGGACCGAAAAAGGTCAAGGCCTCGGGTAAAGCCGTTGGCGTGAAGAAGAAAAAAGTCGACGCCAAAGGCGACAAGAAGAAGACCGGCGCCAAGGCTCCGACCAAGCGCAAGATCGCCAACCGCCCGAAGACCGACGCCCTGTCGCTGGTCAGCAAGGACGGCATGGCCCCGCTCAAGCGCCGCAAGCCGGAAGCACCGGCTGCTGAATAAAGCGCGGTAGCGATCCCATAAAAAACCCGGCCAGTGTCCGGGTTTTTTTACGTCAAAAGATCGCAGCAGCGCTTACAGCTGCACGCTCAAACCCGTGTAGGAGCTGCCGAAGGCTGCGATCTTTTGATCTTGCCGTTCAGCTCTCGGCTTTCTTCTCCGCCGACTGCAACTCCTTGAGACGCTGATCGATCAACTGGCACTTGTCCGGCAAATCCTTGCTGGCCGTCTCCAGGTCCATCTTCTGCAACTCATCATTGATCTCCTTGGCCTTGGCCGGGTTCTGCTCAGTGATCTTGGCGACCTCCTTGGCCAATTGTTCGCGCTTGGCGGTGGCTACATCGGGAGGGCAGGCCCAAACGGGGAGGGCACAGGCGAGGCTGGCAGCGAGAGTCAGTTTCAGCAGAGTGGTTTTCATGAGCGGGGCCTCATTTCTCAATGTCACGGCGTTATTGAGTGGAGGGTTTTTCCACCCGGAAAGTTCAGCCAGTGGACCCAAACCCGCGCGCTAGAGCCTCCGCCAAAAACACCTCGAACAGCTTATTGACGTCAGAATTATGGCAACTTAACATCGCGCCATCACATTGATATCACTTTGCCGTTTCGAGGGACCGAACAGACCATCCGCACGCTGATGCAATGGTCGTTTACGCCACGCCTGGGACCTTCTGACCCAAGCGCGCATTTATCCCCTTATGACGTATTCGCTCTGCAAACGCCCCCAGCGTCTGCCGTGTCGGGACGGCTGTGTCTGTGAATTGCTCACCCACCCTTATCGTTCGCAACGAGACCTTTTGACATGGACGTTCGCCACTACGCCTTCCTCGCTGGCCAGCCCTCTGCTGCGGTCAAAAACCGTGAGCACTTCTGGGGCATGCCCAAGCGCGGGTTGGCGTTCCTGTTGGCCAACGTCATGTTCTGGCAACCGATGTGGGCGCAGGCCGACGGCATTGTGGTGGCCTCGCCGGGCACCAGCCTCGGGCAGGCGGGCAACGGTGTGCCGATTGTCCAGATCGCTACGCCCAACGGCAGCGGCCTGTCGCATAACCAGTTTCACGATTACAACGTCGGCACCCAGGGCGTGATCCTCAACAACGTCGCCAACCAGACCGGCGCGACGCAATTGGGCGGGATCATTATCGGCAACCCGAACCTGACCAACGGAGTCGCGGCACAAACCATCCTCAACGAAGTGGTCGGTGGCAGCCCCAGCCAGTTGCGCGGTTACACCGAAGTAGCGGGGCAGTCGGCCCGCGTGATTGTCGCCAACCCCTATGGCATCAGCTGCAACGGCTGTGGCTTCATCAATACCCCGCGCGTGACCTTGACCACCGGCAAACCGGTGCTGGACAACGGTCGGCTGGATCGCTTCCAGGTCGATCAGGGCAGTGTCGCCATCGATGGCGCCGGACTGAACGCCAGCAACGTCGACCGCTTCGAAATCATCACCCGCAGCGCGAAGATCAACGCCGAGATTCAGGCCAGGAACCTGACCATCGTTGCCGGTCGCAACGACGTCAACGCCGACAGCCTCAACGCCACCGCCCGTGCCAATGACGGCAGCGCCAAACCGCAATTGGCCATCGACTCTTCGGCCCTCGGTGGCATGTACGCCGGGGCGATCAAACTGGTCGGTACCGAGGCCGGGGTCGGGGTGAAACTCGACGGCAAACTGATCGCCAGTGGCGGGGATATCCAGCTGGATGCCAATGGGCATCTCAGCCTCGCGCAGACTTCTGCCACAGGGGCAGTGAACGTCAAAGCCGCCAGTCTCGACGCTCAGGGACCGGTCTACGCCGGCACCGCCGTCAACATTCAAACCCAAGGCAACCTGACCAACCAGCAAACCCTCGCTGCCCGAGACAGCATCACCCTGAGTGCCGGCGGTCAGCTGACCAACAATGGCGTCATCGAAGCAGGGGTCAACGTCGACACCAGCCGCAACGCCACGGGCGATGTGAGCCTCAGCGCGCAGAACCTCAACAACACCGGCAAGAGCGTGGTGGCCAGTCGTAATCTGACGGTCAACACCAGTCAGACCCTGAACAACCAGGGCGGCACGTTGAGAGCCGCGCAAACCGCCAACATCACCGCCGGGACTCTGGACAACCAGAACAATGGCCGGGTGTTGAGCAGCGGCACGCTGAACGTAACGGCCAATCAGGTCCTCAACACCAAGGGGGTGATCAACAGCACGGGCAATTTGACGGGCACGATCGGTCAGCTGAACAACAGTAACGGTGAAGTTTCCAGTGCCAGCATCACCCGACTCAACGCGATCACACTGAACAACCGCAGTGGTCAGGTCCTGGGCGACCTGGGTTTGAATATCGACCTCAGCGGCGCCCTGGATAACCGCGACGGTGTATTGGGTTCGGGCTGGAGCGTGGATCTCAAAGCCGCCAGCCTCGACAACCGCGACGCCGGGGTGGTGGTCAGCGACGGCAGCCTCACCGCGCGCATCAGCGATTTGCTGGATAACCAGAACGCGGGTGAAATCAGCGCCAAGGGCACCATCGATGTACGCACGGGCAAACTCGACAACCGCGGTGGCACAGTCAGCGGTAAAGACACGCTGACTTTGATCAGCGATTCTGCTGATAACCGCGGTGGGGTGATCCAGGCCGACAAACAGCTGAAATTGCAAGTTGGCCAACTGGATAACCGTGACAAAGGCTTGATCAGTGGCAAGGCCGGTATCGCCTATGACGGTACTCGCCTGGACAACAGTGGCGGCTTGCTCAGTGCTGTCGGCCCGGTCACCCTCGACGCCGATGAAGTGCAAAACGCGGCCGGGCGGATCTCCAGCCAAGGTGACCTCACCGCCACCATTGGCCTGCTGCAACAACAAGGCGGGGCATTGGTCGCCCAAGGCAACCTGAGCCTGACCGGCACAACCCTCGATAACAGCAATGGCGGCCTGATCGGCACCACTAAAGCGCTGACGCTAAAAGTCGACGACATCGACAACCGCGCAGGCGAGCTCTCCAGCAGCCTATTGCTGAAGGTCGAAGGTCAACGCCTGGACAACAGCGACGGAGGGAAAATTTTCGCCGCTACCGATCTGCAAATGATCGTTGCCAAACTGATCAACCAGAATAAAGGCCTGATCGTCGCCAAGGGCGCAACGACGCTGACCGGCACCACGCTGGACAATACCGGCGGCACCTTCGACAGCCTCAAAAGTCTGGTGATCACCCTCGACGATGCCTTGCTCAATGGCCAAGGGCTGATCAGCAGCGAAGGGACTTTGACCGTCAACGCGGCCAGCCTCGATAACAGCTCTGGCAGCTTGGGCAGTGCCGGTGCGTTGTCCGTCACCAGTCGTGGCGCCTTGCTCAATCTGGGTGGTTCGATCAGCACCGACAACACCTTGACCCTAGACAGCGCCAGCCTGGATAACAGCCAGAAAGGCCTGATATCCGGTAAAGACGCCACCCACGTCATCACCGGCAACGTTGATAACAGTCAGGGCGGTCGCCTCATCAGCGGCGCCACCCTGGAGCTCACCGCCAAGCAGGTCAATAACGCCACCGGACGCATTGCCAGCCAGCAAGCGTTGACCGCCTCGGTTACCGGGCTCGACCAGCAGGGCGGTGAACTGTTCAGTCAAGCCAGCGTGAGCCTGGACCTGAACAACGGTCAACTGAACAACCAAGGTGGTCTGATCAACGCGCCGTTGCTGATGTTGAAAAACCTCAAGGACGTCAACAACCAGAACGGTGAAATCTCCAGCGCTCAAGCCTTCACACTGACTGCTCAGAACCTCGACAACAGTAACGGCAAGTTGCTGAGCAATCAGGGTCTGACCCTGCGCATCGCACAAGCCCTGAACAACCTCAAAGGCGTGATTTCCGCCGCGTCCCTCGATAGCCACAGCGACAGCCTCAACAACAGTGAAGGCTTGATCAGCAGCCGTGGCCGGCTGGAACTCACCACCGACAACACGCTGGATAACCAAAAAGGCGCGGTCATCGCTGACGGTGAACTGTTGCTCACCGCCGACACCCTGGACAACTTTGGCGGCGACGTTGCCGGCAAGGCCGACGCCACCGTTCAGGCCAAAACCCTGAATAACCAGAAAGGCAAATTGATCGCCACCGGTGTGCTCAAGCTGACCGCCGATACCCTCGACAACCGCGAAAAAGGTCTGCTGGGTTCCACCAAAGCCATGACCCTGACGGTCGATGACCTCGATAACCGTGGCGGTGAAGTGAGCACCAACGCCGATTTGTCGGTCACCGGTACAAAACTCGACAACAGCGATGGCGGTCAGGTTTTTACCGGTCAGGCGCTGACCCTTACCGTGGACCAATTGCTCAACCGCAACAAAGGCCTGCTTAGCGCCACCACCGCGCTGAACCTGCAAGGGCGTTTGCTGGATAACAGCGGCGGCAATCTGCTCAGCGTGCAGAACATGCACTTGAACCTGACCGGCGCGTTCGACAACAGCCTGGGCCAGGTCAGCAGCGAAGGTGCGCTGACCGTCAAAACCACGCAACTGACCAACACCCAGGGCAGTCTTTCCAGCGCAGCCGATCTGAAGCTCACCAGCGACGGCAGCGTCAGCAACCAAGGCGGTACTGTGGTCACCGATGGCGCGCTCACGCTCATCAGCGCCAGCCTCGACAACCACGAGCAAGGCAACATCAGCGGCAAAGGCGCGGTGACGGTCACCACCGGCGCGTTCGATAACAGCCAGGGTGGCCGACTCAACAGCGCCAGTACCCTGAACCTCGTCGCGGGCCAGGTCACCAATCAGAACGACGGCCGTATCGGCAGCCAGGGCGCCTTGACCGCTTCGGTCACCAGGCTGGATCAGCAGGGCGGCAAGTTGTTCAGCAACACCAGCCTCAGCCTGGATCTGAACAACGGCCAACTGAATAACCAGAACGGCCTGATCAATGCCCCCGGTACCTTGCTGCTCAAACAACTCAAGGGCGTCAACAATCAGGGGGGTGAAATCTCCAGCGCCGAAGCCTTCACGCTGACCGCGCAAAGCCTGGACAACGGTAACGGCAAATTGCTGAGCAATCAGGGCCTGACCCTGCGCATCGCCAACGCGCTGGACAACGTCAAAGGCCTGATCGGCGCTGCGTCCCTCGACGTGCGTGCCGCCAGCCTGAACAACAGCGGCGGCAGCCTGACCAGCCGCGGCGACCTCGAGCTGACTGTCGACGGGTTGTTGCGCAACGATGCCAAGGGCCTGATCAACGCGGCCAAGCTACTTAAAATCGGTAGCGCCGAATTCAATAACCAGA
Organism: Pseudomonas sp. JV414; assembly: GCF_032424305.1. Taxonomy (NCBI): domain Bacteria; kingdom Pseudomonadati; phylum Pseudomonadota; class Gammaproteobacteria; order Pseudomonadales; family Pseudomonadaceae; genus Pseudomonas; species Pseudomonas sp. JV414. Next base: position 454,676 of record NZ_VYKC01000020.1, read on the forward strand.
GCGGCACGGTGCTTGGCGCCAGCGCCGTCATCCTCAATGCCATGGCGCTGAACAACCGCGATAACGGGTTGATCAACAGCCAGGGCAAACTGACCCTGACCGCCACTAGCCTGGACTCCAGCAACGATGGCGAAGTCTCGGCCAAGGGCGATATCGACCTGACCCTGACGTCCCTGACCCAAGACGGCGGTCGCCTGCTTGGCGAAAAAGCCGTCACCGTGGAGCTGGCCAACGGCGATTTCGACAATCGCAACGGCGTGCTCACGGCCAAGGGGCCACTGACCCTCAAGCGCCTGCGCGATCTCAACAACCAGAACGGGGAAATCTCCAGCAACCTCGGTTTCGATGTGATTGCCCGCGCCGTGGATAACAGCGCTGGCAAGCTGATCAGCAGTCAGCTACTGACGGTCAACGGCACCAGCCTGATCAACCAGAAGGGACTGATCTCCGGTTGGCAGGGCCTGACCGTCAATGGTGACAGCCTCGATAACCGCGACAACGGCACACTCTCGAGTCGCAACGGTGATGTTGCCGTGGACCTCAAGGGCGCCTTGCTCAACAGCAATGCCGGGGCATTGGTCAGCCAGGGCAGCCTGAGCGTCAAATCAAAGAGTCTGGATAACAGTAACAAAGGCATCCTCAGCAGCGCGGCAGGACAGACCCTTACCTTGGGCGAGTCTCTCAACAACAACCAGGGTGGCTTGATCGACAGCGGCGCCACACTGGATATCACCGCCGGGGCATTGACCAACGCGGGCGGCACGATCGACGCGCAAGAGGCGATCAATGTCACGGGCACGGGCCTGGACAACACGGCCGGGAGCATCGCCGGTAATGGCGCAGTGACGCTGGATCTGCTCGGCAACGCATTGACCAATACCAGCGGCAAACTGGTCGGCGCCGGTCCGGTGCTGATCAAGGGCGTTACCGACCTCGCTAACCAGAACGGCCAACTCGCCAGCCAAAGCACGCTGACCCTTCTGACCGGTTCGTTGGACAACAGCAACAACGGCACCATCGCCGCCAAGGACGCTTTGCAGATCACCGCCAGCGGCGCGGTACGCAACAACACCAATGGTCTGATCTACAGCCAGAACGCCGGCCTGAACTTAAAAGCAGCCAGCCTGGCCAACGGCAAAGGCGCGATCCAGAGCCAGAACGGCTTGACCCTCGACGTCAGCGGCAACCTCGATAACCAGAGCGGCAAAGTCATTGCCCAAGACGGTGTCGTGAAGGTCGACGCCGCCAACATCGACAACCGTGGCGGCGTGCTGTCGAGCATCAAAGGCGCCCTTGAAGCGCGAACCGTCGGCGTACTGCGCAACGGCTACGACCTCAACAACAACCGCCAGGGCGGGATCATTCAAGGCCAGGGCCTGACGCTGTCGGCACTGGCCGGCCTGGACAACAACGGCGGGCGGATCTCGGCGCAAGCCACCGACGCGAGCATCACCACCGCCGCGTTCGACAACCGTAATGGCGTGCTCTACGCCAAGGGCCTCGCCGGCGTGACCGGCACCAGTCTGGACAACGGTAATGGGCAGATTGCCGGTAACCGCATCGACCTCAGCCTCAGCGGCGCCCTGAGCAACCGTGCCGGTATCGTTGAAAGCGACACCACGCTGACCGTCAAAGCGGCTAGCGTCGATAACCAGACTGGCCGGCTTCGCTCCCTGGGCAACACCGGCAAGACCAGCTTCCAGATTGGTGGTTTGCTGGATAACCGTAATGGCGTGCTCGAAACCGCCAACACCGACCTGACCCTGGCCGTTGGCAGCTTTCTGAATGCCGGTGGCCAACTCAATCACGTGGGGCGCGGCAAGTTTGATATCTCTACCGCCAATGTCATTGGCGCCGGGGGCAGCATCACCACCGGCGGCACGCTGGATTTGAATGCTGATACCTGGATCAACTCCAGCGTCATCCAGGCCGGGCGCTTGAACGTCAACGTCGGTAACTTCAGTCAGACCGCCAGTGGCAAGTTGCTGGCCTCGGAGTATTTTCAAGCTCGTGGTGGTAACTGGACCAATGATGGGTTGATTGCCAGCGATGGCGTCGTGGATATGCAGTTGGGCGGGATCTATGGCGGCAACGGACGGATGTCGAGTGTTGGCGGCATTTACCTGACGGCGGCGCAGCTAAACCTGACTGCTGCCTCAAGCATTGCCGGTGGTGGTGACTCCACGATCAAAATCGGCGGACAGCTGACCAACGCCGGGCGGTTGACTTCCAACGCCGGCCTGACCGTAGAAGCCGGCAGTCTTGTCAACTACGGAACGCTGGGTTCCGCTCAAAACCTCGACCTCAAAACCCCGTCGCTGCTCAATGATCGCGGGCTGATCTTCAGCGGTGCCGACATGACGTTGAGTGTGGGTAACTTCACCAACCAGAACGGCGACCTGTACGGTTTGCGCGATGTCGTCGTTAAAGGATACGGCGGAGCGGCCCAAGCCACCCAAGTCTCAAACATCTCCGGTTCCATGGAGAGCGGCGGCACATTCACACTCAACGCCGGCTCCTTCGCCAACCGTACTTCGGGCGACGACGGTACCCAGAACTTTGGCCTGTCGCGTACCCTGGTTTCCGGTTTCCTTGCGGTGCAATGCGGCGATTGCTTCGGCGACGACTACGAGGTCAATTACATTGCCCGAGAAGTCTTCGAGGGCGGGCAGGACAGCGACACCACGGCATCCGCCCTGTTGACCGCAGGCGGTGACTTCGTCTTCAACGGTGGCGACTTCCTCAATAGCAAAAGCACCGTCAGTGCGACCGGCAACATCACCATAAATGCCAACAACCTGAAAAACATTGGTGCCGTCAGTGGCAGTATCGAGCGCACGCGCACCTATCGGACCGGCCGGGTCACCGACGGAACGGTCAATCGCTTCATGCCGCAGGTGGTGGCATACAACCAGCGTAACAACCCGGATTTTCCGAACCTCTACTACATCGACGGTTCTGGAGGTTTTAGTTTAGGTACCGCTGCGTATGGCACCCGCCGGGAGGGTGGCCGGGAGGGTGGCACGATCGATATAGTCGTGGTCAAGGACACCGTGACGAATAAGGTGGTGACCAACACTCTCTCGGGTTATTCCGTCGGTTCTATCAGCCCTCAATCCCAATACGATCGCAACAACCTGGTGGAACTGCCGACCCGCTTGCAGAGCTACACCCTGGTCAGTGACATTGAAACGGCGCGCGATGGTGGCAGCGTCAACTCCGGGCGCAGCGCCGTTATCCAGGCCGGCGGCAATGTCTCGATTACCGCTGCTCAGGACCTGCAGAATAGTGTCATCCACCAAGACTACGGCTCCACCGGTGGCACCAATAAAGTCGCGGATACCAAGGCCAGCGGTACCGGCACCACGGTCATAAGGCTCAATAGTCAACTGCCCCCCGATCTTGCCCAGCAGCAAGTCAACCCGCTGACATTACCGGGCTTCAGTCTTCCCACCGGGGAGAACGGCCTGTTTCGTCTGAGTACTCAGGACACCAGTGATCTGGCGCCGGTTGCAGGCACAGTGCATCCGCCAGGTTGGACGGTGGGCGGTGAAAGTGTCAGCACGCAGGGACACGTGACCGCCGCTTCCAGTGGTGGTCCGCGCAGCTTGCTGGTGGATGCCCCGGCGGCCGTCTCCAGCAGTGACCGCTCCGTACTCCCTGCCAGGCGCACACCGACGGTGACTGCGGGCGTTGCCAGCACACTCGACGCTTCCGTGACGTCGGTCGGTCCTCGCACGGGTGGACGCGGCGACGACATCAAGACCTCGGTCGACAATCGTCCCGTGACTCGCGTCACCGGTCTGCCGGACGTGAAAGCGCCGGCCAACGGCCACAAATACCTGATCGAAACCAATCCGGTGCTCACCAACCTCAAGCAGTTCATGAGTTCGGATTACCTGCTGGGCAACCTCGGCTACGACCCTGACACCAGCGCCAAACGCCTGGGCGACGGCCTCTACGAACAGCGCCTGATCCAGCAAGCGGTCGTCGCTCGCACCGGCCAGCGCTACATCGACGGCCAGACCACCGACGAAGGCCTGTTCAAGTACTTGATGAACAACGCCATTGCCAGCAAGGACGCACTCAATCTGTCGATGGGTGTCAGCCTCACCTCGCAACAAGTCGCGGCCCTGACCCACGACATCGTCTGGCTCGAAGAGCACGAAGTGAACGGCGAGAAAGTGCTGGTGCCGGTGCTGTATCTGGCGCAGGCAGAAGGTCGCCTTGGCCCGACCGGTGCGCTGATTGCGGGCAACGACGTAACGCTGATCGCCGGTCGGAATCTGGATAACGTCGGGACGTTGCGTGCGACCAATAACCTGTCGGCGACGGCGGGTAAGGACTTGGTAAACAGCGGGCTGATTCAGGCGGGTAATCGTCTGGATGTGCTGGCGGGTAATGACGTCATCAACAAGTCGGGTGGCATTCTTGCTGGTCGCGATGTGAGTGTGACGGCGACCAGAGGTGATGTGCTCAACGAGCGGACCATCACGTCGTCAGACCGCAGCACCCGTTTTGGCACCCAGCATCACGACTACGCCAATAACGCAGCGCGTATTGAGGCCGCCAACGATCTTGGTGTATGGGCAGGTAAGGACATCAATATTGCCGGAGGTGTACTGCAAAGCGGTCGTGACATGAATCTGAATGCAGGTCGGGACGTCAACGTTTCATCTGTGCAAGTCACCAATAGTTTGGTCCAGGACAGCAAACATAATCGCAGCGACATCACTCAGTTAGGTGCAAGCCTGAGTGCCGGGCGCGATCTGTCGGCCCAAGCAGGACGTGATATCACCGCTATTGCTAGCCAGATTGAAGCCAAGCGCGATATCGCCATGTCTGCGACCGAAAATCTGATCATCAGCTCTGCGGCGGATGAAGAACATTCTTTGTCCAAAAGCAAAAAACTCACGGTACAGGAAGATCATGTCAGCCAAGTCATGACTGACATCACGGCAGGTGGCAGTGTGTCGTTGAATGCAGGCAAGGATTTGGCACTGATCTCCAGTCGTATTAGCGCGGGCGATGAAGCCTACTTGGTGGCCGGGAACAATATTGACTTATTGGCGGCTCAAGACACGGACTATTCGTTATACGACAAAAAGAAAAAGGGGAGCTGGGGCAAAAAACAAACAAAGCGTGATGAAGTCACCAAAGTCACAAACATCGGCAGCCAGATAACGACCAATAGTGACTTGACGCTGATTAGTGGCGGCGACCAGCGTTATCAAGCAGCGAAGCTTAATAGTGGCAATGATCTGATCCTACAAAGTGGCGGCTCCATTACCTTTGAAGCGGTTAAGGATCTTAGTCAGGAGAGTCACGAAAAGAGCAATACGAGCCTGGCCTGGAACTCGATGAAGGGTAAAGGCCATACAGATGAAACCTTGCGACAGACCCAGTTGGTTGCCCAAGGTGACCTGATTATAAAAGCGGTTGACGGCCTGCATGTGGACGTCAAGCAAATCAATCAGCAAACCGTAAGCCAGACCATTGATGCAATGGTCAAGGCAGATCCGCAGCTGGCCTGGCTCAAAGAGGCCGAGAAGCGCGGAGATGTAGATTGGCGGCAAGTGAAGGAAGTCCATGAGTCCTTCAAATACAGCAATTCCAGTCTTGGCCAAGGGGCGATGCTGGCAATTGTCATCATTGTGACGGTACTGACGGCAGGGGCAGCGTCGGGTGTCGCCGGTGCTGCGGCAAGTTCGGCAAGCAGTGCTGCAGCGGCTGCTGGCGCATCGGCAAGCACAGCCTCTGCGTTGGGAACCGTTGCGGGGTACGCCGCTTCTGCGGGATTCCAGGCTGCCGTCAGTCAAGCAGCCATCAGTACGGTCAACAACAAAGGCAACTTGTTCGCTGTGACCCAGGAGATGTTGTCCGCTGAATCGTTGAAGGCAATAGCACAGGCGACACTCACAGGAGCACTTGCGGGGAACAGTATCCCAATCCGAATGGTAGTAACGGCGGGATTGAAAGGGGGCAGTTTCAAAGACAACTTGGTCGAGGGCGGGATTGAGTTAGCGGCGAACTATCTGACTGCGTCGCTCTATCAATCTATCGGCGACAAGCTGATTTTTGAGGGGCTCCCCACGAAAATTGCCGTCCATGCCCTGGTGGGAGGATTGATTGCCGAGGCGGCAGGTGGCGACTTCCGAACAGCCGCTCTGGCAGCAGGCGCTAACGAAGCTTTTGTGAGCGCGGTAGGGGAAAAAGTCTTTCCGGGGCCGGTACACGAACAAGTCTTGGCGATGACTTCGCAGTTGCTCGGCATGACTATCGCCGCGGCGGCTGGAGGAAGCGAGAAAGATCAAGAGGTTGCCGGCTGGGTAACGGGTCAAGCTACAGCCAATAACTATTTAGGGCACGTCGAAGTCGAGAAACTCGAAGGCGAGCTGATTGGCTGCCGCTACAACCCTGATCCAGCTGCCTGCCGAGCAAATGTAAAAAGCAAATACCAAGTAATTAGTGACAGCAAAACCGGCGTATCGCTCTACGATTGCAAAAAAAGCGGGGAAACGGCGTGTGCAGATCAACTTGCGGATGCTCAATCCGGCTCTGCGTCCTTGGACTGGCTGCTTGGAACTTCCAAATTAAGCTCTGAAGAACGGGATATTATTGAGCACTTCCAAGACATCAATCACGCCGACGACCGTGTGGCCTATGACCCCTGGAAACAAACATTCTGGCAGGAGTCCGGTGCCGCAGGTGGTGTGCTGGGTGGCATCTCGGGAGGCATAGGTGCAGCAGACAAAGCCGCTGCAGCCTATGCTTATGCTGAAGGGAAGCTTTCGGTTGACCTGATAGATGCCACGATGCAGCCATTCAAGGCGGGTCAGGTTATTTCCAACGCCGGTCGGGCGGTCACAAAGCATCCGGAGTATTTTGGCTTTGAGGATACGGCAGCACTGCGTAAGGTTTACAGGAGTGATGCTCAATTGAATGAGCTTGCAGAAAATTCGATTAGAGATGTTCTACGAGGCGGGGTCAAAACCACTGGTGTGAGTGGGAGGTATCCAGCTGGATGGGTGACCTACACATTGCCGAACGGCAGGGCGGCGAGTTGGGGGCTGGATGGGAAATTTATCGGCTTCCGTGGAGTCAAGAACTGATGAAACAGCTCGAATTTGAAAAAGTAGGGGATATAAATAGTTTTTTTCCTTACTTGTGTGTTTGTTTTAAAGGCGAAAATGAGCCTTTTATGGATGTCGGGATTTCTGAGAAAGGGGTCATTGAATTTACCTTTTATCCGAGCAAAAAAAATGTGGTGTTAAGCATTTCTCAATGGGAAGAGCTATCTGCCCGCGCCCAAGTTTTTCTAATAGCTGAATTAAGGAATAAAGAATTCGAATAGAGGAAGAGAAAGGGGGCGGATTTATTTGTCTGGTTTGTCCAGAAAATAAATCTGTCCCCTTATTACAGTCCCTTATTACAATTCCCTTATTACACCCAGAGGTAAACTCTGTAAGCGCAGCTCCTTGGTTTGGAAAGCCTGGAATGGGGACTCAGTACCAATTGCCTATGAGCATTGATGAGTTGGTAGGGTAAACGGGGACAGACCACGTTTTTCTGAAGTCGGGCCGTGCTCTTTCGATTTAAAAGTGGTCTGTCCCCGATTTTCCCAAGCGCGACATCGCGATGGCTGCGACCGAGAACATGATCATCAGCTCTGCCGCGGATGAGGAACACTCCCTGTCCAAGAGCAAAAAGCTCACAAGGCAGGAAGATCACGTCAGCCAGGTCATGTCGGGTATCACGGCCGGCGGCGATGTGGCATTGAGTGCCGGTGATAATCTCGCCGTGGTCTCCAGCGGCATTACCGCGGGCGACGAGGCGTATCTGGTAGCGGGTGACAACCTCGACATTCTCGCCGCGCAAGACAGCGACTACTCGCTATACGACAAGAAGAAAAAAGGCTCCTTCGGCTCGAAGAAAACCAAGCGCGATGAAGTCACCGATGTGAAGAACATCGGCAGCGAAATCACCTCCGGCGGCAATATGGTGCTCGCCAGTGGCGGCGATCAACATTACCAGGTTGCCAAGCTCGATAGCGGTAATGACCTGACCATTAGCAGTGGAGGCGCGATCACGTTTGAGGGCGTGAAGGACCTGCATCAGGAGAGTCACGAGAAAAGTAATTCCAGCATGGCCTGGAACTCAATGTCGGGCAAAGGCAATACCGACGAGACCCTGCGGCAAAGTCAATTGGTGGCTCAGGGCGATCTGGTCATCAAAGCCGTGGATGGTCTGAACATCGATATTAAACAGATCAACCAGAAATCGGTCAGCCAGACCATCGATGCAATGGTGCAGGCAGATCCGCAACTTGCGTGGCTCAAGGAAGCGGAGAAGCGCGGTGATGTGGACTGGCGTCTGATCAAGGAAACCCACGAGTCGTTCAAATACAGCAGTTCGAGCCTCGGTCAGGGCGCGATGTTGGCGATCATTATTATTGTCACTGTGTTGACAGCCGGGGCGGCAAGCGCTGCGGTGGCTTCTGCCAGTACCGCGATGGGAGCCACTGCCGGTGGAACCATGGCAGCCGCTTCTGCAGCCACCGCAGCAACAGCCACTGCTGCTGCCACTTCGGCTACTGCCGCTGGACTGGGTAATGTGATTGCGACGGGCGTTTTGACCTCCATGGCAAGCACCGCGGCCGTCAGCACGATCAACAACAAAGGCAATATAGGAGCAACCTTCAAAGACGTCTTCTCTTCTGAAAACCTCAAAGGTTATGTGCTTGCAGGTGCCACCGCAGGCATTGCAGCACAATTCGGCTTTAACCCTACGAAGTTGACGTTCGACTCGGCGGGTATCAAGGCCGTAGCCATTAAGATTGCAGCCGACACGGTTGCCAAGACGGCAATTATGGGCGGTAGCCTGACGGATAATCTGGTCGACGCGACGCTGGGGGCCGGGATCAGTATTGCCGGAGCAATCGGGGCCAATAAAATTGGCGATGTAACCCTGTTTGAAAACGGCAAGTTGACGAAACTCGCGATGCACGCTGCTCTCGGCGGCCTGATGGCTGAGGCCATGGGGGGCGACTTCCGTACGGGGGCTCTGGCTGCGGGGGCAAATGAAGCGGTTGTGGACTTCTTGGCTGACAAGTTGTTACCGGTCGGGGTCGACAAAAATAGCCTTGAGTACCAACAAGGGGTTAGTAAGCTGCTGGCGGCGTCTCAACTGGTCGGCGTGTTGACGGCGGCCGTTACGGGAGGCGATGCGTCTGCCGCCGCTGCAGTGACGGCAAACGCAACGCAGTACAACAACCTCGACCACCCTTCTGCTGAACGGCTACTCAAAGAGCTTCAGGGCTGTCGGGCTACTGAGGGCTGTAGTGCGCAGAACATTCGCGAGATTGTTGCGCAATACGAAGACTTGTCCACCAAGCGTTCGATGGCTATCAATGCCTGTGACAGCAGGGCTTGTGTAGAGTCGATCCAGAAAAGTGCTGTTTTACTGGAAGCACCGGTGGCCAAGGATCTGATGGACTTCCTGCGGCGTAATATTTCCTACGATATGGCCGGGCTCCTTACTGGGAATCCAGGGGCAATTGCCGTTCCATCGCAGGGTGTTGATGGTTGGGGAGCGCTGTTTACTTCGGATAAGCAAATGGCTTTTGCGAAGAATCTCAAGGAAGGCTGGCTGACGCCTGCCGAGTTGGCCGGTGTCGATCAATGGGTCAAGGAGACCAGTTGGATGGACCAAGCCGCTGGACAGCCGCTTTCTCTGAACGAGCGAGCAACGCTGATGACTGAACTCCAGACGGCAGTAGGTATCTTGCTCATTGGTAAGAGCTCACCACCTTCGACATCTATCGAATTCGGGAAAAAACTCACACGGAATAGCTCAGGCCAAATTGAAGCTCAAACGACGCCTGCGGAAGCAATTAAAATGCTTGAATTCAATGGTTACACCAAGTCGTTTTCGAAGGATGGTACGGTATCAATTCTGGTGAAGGGGGATAGGACCTACAGGTTTTATCCAAAGTCAACATCAACGAACGAACCGACGGCATCGCTAGATATTGCCGGAATTAAAAAAACGATAGTCAAAATCAGGCTGAAAGGAGAGTGATATGACGGTGCATAAGCTTGAGTCAGAAGACTCTCGTCGTATAACGCAAGACTTATCAAACGTTGTTAATTTTGCGACAGACCTACCGGCCATGATTTTTCGTACAAGCGATTTTGAGTTTTGTTTTTTTGAAAGACCGTTAGTCAGTTTTTCAGATGTTTTGATTGAGCTGATTTCTGCGAGTTATGAAGACTTTTCATCAACTGTGTTTATAAGGTTTGGTGGAAGCTCGGAAAATACATGTTTTTTGTTGGACGGTGTTGATGTTGAGGGGGATGTGGAGTTCATAAATAAAGGATTTCGTGATTTTTTTGCAGGTGAGGTTGATTACCCAATGGTCATTGGGGATCTAGCATTTGACTGGCTAGCATTTGAGAGCGCACACGAAGAGTTTGGTGTGTTAGCAGTGAAATCCAGTCTTAATGTTTCATCGTTTTCCAAGGTGCTTAAGAAAAGCTTTATAAGCTCAAGAGATTTTCAGAAGCTTGCGGGTCAACATGCGGTGATGGATAAGATAGTTAAAGCATTTCACGGGTATTTTTGAAGTGTAACAGGCGACCCAGAGGCCGCCCATTTCCATTCACTCGAGAAAAGGGGACGGATTTATTTGTCTGGATTATCTAGGAAATAAATTTGCTGAAGTCTATCGCGAGCTTTTTAGAAGCGAGTTGGAGATAGGATTGGTTGACCAGATTCGGGCTGCCACCAATGGTAACTATGTACTTGGTAGTTCGCGATTTACTGCCGAAATCGAAGCTATGATTGGGCGACGGGCTCGGCGGGGCTGCCCGGGCAGACCGAAAAAGAATTCTATTTCTTAGATAGGAAACGTGGTTTTCCCCCATTTTTACTAGGGTTTTTACTTATTGTTAAGCCTTGTTCCTACGCACTTCCCTGGTTTTTTCAGCGATTCCCTTAGTGAACGAATTTCCTATGCGATTGTCGGGCGCCGGACGCAAAAACTGTGTATGGTTCGCGCCAAAATCTGTAGGACATTTCGCTATGTCCGTTACTTTCACTTAAAGGAATTAAGTATGCGGTTTTTTCGCGTGGCTTCGGTGTTGTCGTTGTGGGCGGCGGCGTTTTCGGTACAGGCCGAGCAACTGCCGATCGAAGTGCTGAGTGCGGTGGTCAAGGACCAGAAGATCGCCGACGCCGAGCTGCTGTTGCAGCGCAACGGTGCACAAAACGTGGTGGGTCGCACCAACGCTCAGGGCCAGGTTAGTCTGACCACTGAGTTTGCCGATGATGCCGGCAACCTGCTGATCATCAAGAAGCCCGGCTACTCCAATCTGGTGGTCAAGTGCCCGTGCAAGGGCATGACCTATGCCATCAGCCCGGTAATGCAGAACCTCGACGGTCTGCGCGTGGTGCTGACCTGGGGTGCGACGCCGTCGGACCTCGACTCCCACATGATCTTCCCCGGTAACAACATCTATTTCGAAAATCAGCACGGTGACGATGCCAATCTGGATGTCGACGACACCACCAGTTATGGCCCGGAAACCATCACCCTGGAGAAGAAACACTTCGGCGAAAGTTACGTCTACGCCGTGCATGATTTCAGCAACGGCAGCGAGTCGGGTTCGCGCGATCTCTCTAACAGCCAGGCCAAGGTGTTCGTGTACATGGGCCAGTCGCTGGTGCGCACTTACTACGTGCCGCAGAACCGCAGCGGCAACCTGTGGACCGTGTTCCGCATGACCGGCAACGGCGACTTCCAGGACATCAACAGCATTACGGGTGCCAGGGTCAATGCGGCAAACGTGTTGAACGAAGTGTCGCCGTTGCTGGATGACAGCGTTGCCCTGACGGCGGTGGCGGTCAGCGCTTCGGCACAGGCCGATGCGAAAGGCCTGAACACCAAAGGCGAAGCGGCCTACAAAACCGGTAACCTGCCGCTGGCAATCGACTTCTTCCGTCAGGCGATTGATCTGAATAACAGCTACGGTCAGGCCTACGGCAACCTGGGTCTGGCGTATCAGAAGGCCGGTAACACCGCCGAGTCGATCTGGGCCAACCGCAAGGCCATTGCCTTGGCCAGCGGCAATTCGGCCGCCACCGTGCGTGCCGGTTCCTACTACAACATTGCCCGTATCTATGAAGCGGCCGGTCAGTTTCCCGATGCCCTGCGTCATTACCAGTTAGCCAAGACGCAGAAGGCCAACCCGGTGTATGACACGGCCATCGAGCGCGTACAAAACCGTTGATCGCCTAGTGTTGATCTGACCCCCACAACGCGCCGCACTCCGGCGCGTTGTGCATTCATGGGTAGGTGAATCCAGGCCGGGCTCCATCTCCCTGTATCAACCCGGGCGGTAAACGGGGACACGTTTTTCTGAAGTCGGACTGTGCTCTTTCGATTTAAACGTGGTATCCCCTGTTTTTCTTCGGTTAGGGGTACACGTCACCAAGGGTAACCGTTTACCCAATCTATAAACCTTGAAGCAGGGGAGATGGATGGAGCTGAAGTATTACTATATTCCCGGGGGAAATCATCCTATTACAGGGGAGGTTCTATACAGGGCCGCGCTGGTTTCTTCTGGAGAGAATACCGAGCGGTATGAGCTCTATATTTGCACTGTGCTAAACGCGATTGCTCAGACACAAGAGGATTGTGATCGACTACTAGGCTGCATAACGTCGATCGAAGATGGTTCCGAAACATCAGAGGTCGGGGGGGGGAATGATGTTGAGCTGACCATGGACGCTTCAGGTGTACAGGTCGATATCCTGATCAACGACGACTGGGTCGGACAACCCGAGGGTAAATTTACCCTGCAGGAATGGCGTCTGGTACTGGAGCAGTGGAGGTATTTCCTTGGACTGTCTGAATCCTTGGAAACAGTAGTCACCGTGAAACTGTCGTAGAAAAAATCCAAACGCATCAGATTTATTTGTTCGCATAACGGGAAACGGGCAACCAACAGGTCGCCCATTTTCATTCACTCCGCAGCCAACGCCCGCAACCGCCTACCAATCACATCCATCAAATCACAACCATCGCGCAACGGTATGGCCAGCAGTTTTGCAAAGTCGGAAAGCACCACCGTATCGCAACCAATTTCAGCGCGAAACGCGATGTTTTCCAGCACCTGAGTAACGGTGCGAATGCGGTAGTCAGCCATGGCTTGCAGAACATCGAGTGGAGCTTGGGTGTCGATCAGCAGAGATGCCGGGATCAAGTCGATTCCGGTGAGGGGCATGTATCTATCCATAGGTGGAGCCTCGTTTAGTTTATTGAGACTGCCAACGAATCGTCGCCAAACGAAAAGGGTGGCAGCTGTACGCAGGTTGGCGAACCGGAAACGAGTAACCGGCAGACCCGGAGGTCTCCCGCGCACAACTGCCATAAAAAAGCAGTTTTGCGGATGCGGAGGCGCCTGCAAATAAGCAGACAGCTCTCGCACTCGTTAGTCAGGTCGCCAAACCCGGTCGCCATGTGGACGACGGGCGGACTATAAGCTCCATCGTTCCAGCGGTGCAAGGCGTCTGATTCCGAGGTTTACGTAGGACTTTGTCTGCACAGGCAGTCGTCTGCATGACATTCATCAAATCCCACGTCACCCACTCCCTACCGCTCATCGACCCCCACCCCCAAATGGATCCATTCATTGACGCCAGAATACTGGCCATCTAATATCGCGCCACTATTCTGCTATCACTCTCCATTCGAGGGATCGAACATGTACCCACCCGCCCTCGTGGCGAGGTTGTGCCTGGCTTTGCTGTGCCTTTCTCCGCTGAACCTTGCTCATGCCGCCCCCACTCCCGGTGAAACCGATCTGATCCGCGAACGTCAGGATCGCTTGCTCGAAGAGCAGCGTCGACGTCTCGAAGAGCTCAAGGAATTACCCGGCAAGGAAGCCAAACCCACGCCACCGACGGCCCCGGCCGACGCGCGTTGTTTCCCCATCAAGGACATCGAGCTCAAAGGCGCCGACAGTCTCTCGGACAGCGACAAACATCGTCTGCTCAAGCCTTACATCGGTCAGTGCCTGGGTGTCACACAGCTCAACGAGCTGCTGAAAGTCATCACCGATTACTACATCGAAAAAGGCTTGGTCACTAGCCGGGCCTATTTGCCGCAGCAGGATTTGTCTGGCGGGCATTTGAAGGTGCTGGTGGTCGAGGGCAGGCTCGAAGGGTTGAAGGGCGCGGAGGGCAGCAAGCTGTCGGACCGTGAATTGGGCATGGCTTTTCCCGGCAAGAGTGGTGATCTGGTCAATCTGCGGGAAATCGAGCAGATGGTCGATCAGTTGAACCGCTTGCCGTCGAATCAGGCGCAGATGGAATTGTCGCCGGGCAAGAACGTTGGTGGCAGCGAAGTGCTGGTCAAGAACACCCCGCAGAAGCCCTGGCGTGCCGGGTTGTCTCGCAGTAATGATGGCCAGCGCAGCACTGGCGAGCAACAGTGGGGCACGACGTTTGATTGGGACAGCCCGCTCGGCCTGGCCGATCAGTTGATGCTGCGCGGCGGTCACGATGCGATGACCGATCACCAGCACACCTCCAACAACGCGATGCTCAATTACAGCGTGCCGTGGGGCTGGTGGAATTTCAGTTACACCTACAGCCAGAGCGAATACCGCTCGCAAGCGCAGGCTAACGGTTTCAATTTCAAGCAGACCGGCGACAGTGAAAACCATCAGCTACGCGTCGAGCGGGTGATCCATCGCGATGCCGTGAGCAAGACCTCCCTCAGCACCGGCCTCTCGTACCTGCGCACCAACAACTTCATCGAAGACAGCAAACTCAAGCTGAGCAGCAACCGCATCAGCGAAGCGCAGTTCGGCATCAACCACGGTCGGCGGGTCGGCAGTGCGTTCGTCAACCTCGACCTGGGCATGCAGCAAGGCATCGGCGCGTTCGACGCTCAGGGTAACGGTGATCCGGGGCCTGGCGAACCGAATGCGCGTTACCGCAAATACACCGCCACCGCGAGTTATTTGCAACCGTTCAAGCTGTGGGGCGAGTCCTTCAGTTTCAGCAGCCTGATGACCGGCCAGCGCAGCGAAGACGTGCTGTTCAGCCCGCAGCGCACCAGCCTCGGCGGGCAGTCGTCGATCCGTGGTTACAAGGATCAATCCTTATCCGGCGACAGCGGCGGCTACTGGCGCAACGACCTGCGCTGGAGTCGCCCGGTGAGCCTGGAATGGCTGCGCCCGGTGTTCGCCGAATACGGCACCAGCCTCGGCTACGACCAGGGCGTGATCCGTGGCGATCGCTACAACGGCGATCAGCACGGGCGCATGTCCAGCAACTCGGTGGAGTTGTTTGCCCGGGGTCAGCATCTGGCCGCCAGCGTGACCTTCGCCCATTCCCTGGAACGCCCGGACACCCTGACCGAGCGTGAAGCGCCGATCTATTTCCGCGTGGATTTCTTCCTCTAAATTCTGCTTTAACGAGATTCAAATCATGGACGTTCGTCAACTGGCCTTTCTAGCCGGCCAGCCCGCTGCTGCCGTAAAAAACCGTGAACGCTTCTGGGGTATGCCCAAGCGCGGGCTAGCGTTCCTGTTGGCGAACGTCATGTTCTGGCAACCGATATGGGCCCAGGCCGACGGCATCGTCGTCAGCACGCCGGGCACCACGCTGGATCAAGCCGGCAACGGGGTGCCGATCATTAACATCGCTACACCCAATGGCAGCGGTCTGTCCCATAACCAGTTCCACGATTACAACGTCGGCACCCAAGGCGTAATCCTCAACAACGTCACCAACCAGACCGGTGCGACGCAGTTGGGCGGGATCATCATTGGCAACCCGCACCTGAAAAACAGCGGCGCGGCGCAGACAATACTTAACGAAGTCATCGGCGGCAGCCCCAGTCAGTTGCGCGGTTACACCGAAGTGGCGGGGCAGTCGGCGCGGGTCATCGTCGCCAACCCCTACGGCATCAGCTGCAACGGCTGCGGCTTCATCAATACCCCTCGCGTGACCTTGACCACCGGTAAACCGGTGATGGATGGCGCGGGTCGGCTGGATCGTTTTCAGGTCGATCAGGGCAGTGTCTCTTTCGACGGCAAAGGCCTGGATGCGTCCACGGTCGACAGTTTCGAGATCATCACCCGCAGTGCGCAGATCAATGCGCAGATCAATGCCAAACGGCTGAACATCACCACCGGGCGCAATGACGTCAACGCCGACACCCTCAACGCCACCGCCCGCGCTGACGACGGTAGCGCCAAACCGCAACTGGCCATCGACTCCTCGGCGCTCGGTGGCATGTACGCCGGGGCGATCAGACTGGTGGGCACCGAGGCTGGCGTCGGGGTGAAACTGGCCGGTGAATTGGCCGCCAGCGCGGGTGATATCCAGCTCGATGCCAATGGCCATCTGAGCCTGGCCAAAACCACTGCCAGCAATGCGGTGGACATCAAAGCCAAGGGGCTCGATGCTCAGGGAACGGTCTATGCCGGCACGCAAATAACCGTGCAAACCGCTGAAGATCTGGTCAACCGACAAAGCCTGGCGGCCAGGGACAGCGTCAATATCACCAGCCAGGGTAAGCTCACCAACCAAGGCGTGATCGAAGCTGGTGTCAATGCCGATAACAGCCGCAATGCCAGCGGCGACCTGACCATCAATAGTCAAGGCTTGAGCAACAGCGGCAGCTTGTTGGCCAGCCGCACTGTCGATGTAAAAGCGGGTGCGCTGCTCGATAACCAGAGCGGCATCCTGCAAGGGCAGAACGTCATCCTGACGGCACAGCGCCTGGTCAACCAGGGCGTCAACGCGCGTATTTATGGCGAGGCGAATCTGGCGTTCAACGCCCCGGCCATTGTCAACCTCAACGGTCTGATCCGCTTCGCCGATGGCCAGGCGGCGACCCTGACCCTCGACAACCTGGACAACCGCCAGGGCCGCATTGAAATCGCCGGCGGCAGCCTGACGCTCAACGCCCGGGAGTTGAAGAACGGCGACGGCAAAATGATTGCCGGGCGTCTGGACCTCGTCACTCGTCAACTCGACAACACCAACGGTTTGATCGCGGCCAATCAGACCGACGCCAAAGTCACTGCCAGTGAGCGACTGGACAACGGCAAAGGCAAAATCCAGGCGCAGACAACCCTGTCGTTGTTCGGCGGCGAACTGCTCAATCAGGGCGGCACGCTGGCCGCCGATAAAGTGACCGTCAACGCCACTCGCCTGGATAACAGCCAAAAAGGCGTGATCAGCGCCGAGGATGGTGCGCTGAACCTGACCCTCGACGAAGACCTCGATAACCATGACGGCAAGGTGCAGGCCTCGAGCCAACTGACCGTCACCGCCCAGAGCATCAACAACCGCAACGCCAGCCTGACGGGCAAAACCCTCGAGCTGACCAGCCGCGGCAAACTCGACAACACCCAAGGCACGATCTCGTCTGAAGACAGCGTTCTGGGTACCCAGGATCTGGATAACACCCAGGGGCTGATTCAGGGCAGCACAAGCCTCAAACTCGTTGGCCGTGACCTGGATAACACCGAGGGCAAGCTGCTGGGCGGCATCGTCCATACGACACTCGACAATCTCACGCAGAATACCAACGGCACCTTAAGCGCCGAGGCCGGCAAGCTCACGCTGATCGTCACTCAGCACCTGAACAGTGCCTTGGGCCGATTGCAGGCCACCCACGGGGACGTGGAGATTCAGGCCGCGAGCATCGACAACCGCGCAGGTGTCGTGGCCGGTCAGCAATTGTTGCTGGTAGCCGAAGGCGGGCGCATCGACAACCGTGGCGGGCGGATCATGGGCGATCGCCTGGACCTGCAAGCCGCCAACCTCGACAACAGCGATAACGGCCTTCTAGCGGCGGGCGTTGACGGCGCACGGTTGATCCTCAAGCAGACGGCCCCCGGTCAGTCACAGTTGCTCAACCTCAAGGGCCGGATTCAAAGCGAAGCCGGTCTGCAAATCGAGAGTGACACGGTCGACAACAGTGCCGGCGTCCTGCTCGGTAAAACCATCGACGTCACCACGGGGCAACTGAGCAACAACGACAAGGGTGGCATCGTCAGCAGCGATGGCACCGTCGAACTGAAAGTCGCCGGTATTTTCAGCAACGTCACCGGCGTGGTCGACGCCGGTGATCAGCGCCTGCTGCTCGAACAGCTGACTGAACTCAACAACCGTGGCGGCACCTTGCGTGGCAAGCGTCTGGACATCAGCAGCACGGCCGTCGACAACCGCAATGAAGGCCAGATCATCGCCGGCAGCGATGGCCTGAAAATCGTCGGCACGAGCCTGCAAAACCAGCAAGGTGTGATTCTCGCCAACGGCAGTCACGGGGAATTGGCACTGGGCCAGGGCAGCCTGCAGAACCAGGGTGGGACCCTTCAGGCCGACAGTCTGGACATTACCGCCAGCGACCTCGACAACAGCGCCGTCAACGGCAAGGCCGGGCTGATTTCCAGTCTGCTGGGCGACCTGCAATTGACGGTCACTCGCCTGACCAACCGCGCTGGCAAGTTGTTCGCCAAAGACCAGGTCATCTTCGATGGTTCAAGCCTGGACAACGCCGGTGGTGAGATCAGCGGTACGCGGCTGGGGCTTGAAGCCGTCAGCCAGATTCTCAACCAGGGTGGGCTGATCGAGTCGGCCACCGGCCTGAACCTCATCAGCGGCCAGTTGAATAACAGTGCCGGCGGCCAGGTCCGCGCGCTCGGTGGCGCGTCGAGTCAGATCAAACTGACCGGCAACCTGAACAACCAGAACGGCGTCATCGAGATCGGCAGCCAGGACCTGATCCTCAGCGGCGTTCAGCTCAATAACCTTAGTGGCAGCGTACGTCACGCAGCGCAGGGTCTATTCGACCTCGACCTGAGTAACCTGACTGGCAGCCAGGGCAGCCTCACCGGTCTGGGCAATGGCAGTTGGGACATTGGCTCCGTCAATGGAGTGGGTACCTGGCAACTCAACGGCGGCCTGACCTACACCAGCGCGCAAGACCTGACCCTCAATGCCGGTGACCGTATCGCCAGCGCTTCGGCACTGAGCCTGAATGTCGCCAACCTGACCAACGCCGGCCAGCTGCTCAGTGACGGCAACCTGTCGCTGACTCTGGGCGGCAATCTGCTCAACAGTGGCCGAGTTTCGGCCGGACAGAAACTGACCATCGGCGCCAACGATCTGATCCAGCGCGACGGTCGTCTGGTCAGTGGCGGCGACACGCAACTGACCCTGCGCGGCACCCTCGACAACCTCGGTCGCCTGATCGCCAATCAAAACCTGACGGTGACGGCGGCCCGGATCGATAACAAAGGCACCCTCGGTGCTCAAGGCAAGGTCACTCTCAACGCGGCCAACGGCATCAGTAACGGTGCCGATACGCTGTTGTTCAGCGGCGGCGCGATGGAGCTGCACGGCAATAGCCTGAGCAACTATTTCGGCGATATCTACAGCCGCGGCAACCTGTCTTTCAGTGCCCTGAATGGCGGCCGTGCGGCCTCGTTCAGCAACCTGTCGGGGACTATCGAAAGCGAAGGCGACATCAACATTAACGTGGCGTCGCTGGTGAACGCCAAATCCGAATTCGAACTGACGGCGGGGCAGTCTTCCGGCAGCCTGGATTGGGAATGCGGCCAGCACTGCGATGGTAGCGACGGCTGGAAACGCGGCAGGATCACCATCATCACCGAGTTCAACGACACCGTACTCAAGGACTCTCGCGCCTCGCGTCTGGTGGCTGGTAAAAACTTCACCCTCCAGGCCAATCAGGTGGAAAACCGTTACAGCCTGATGGCGGCCAACGGCAACCTCGACCTGACCGCCGACAGCCTGCTCAACCAGGGTGGCGCGTCCCGCTCGGGCCGGCGGGTGTTGAATATCGGTACCCCCGGCCGTATCGACAACAGCCTGTGGGACCAGATGGAGTTCATCGACGTTCCGGCGTTCAACGCGGCGACAGCGGCAGGTAACTTTGACGAAGCACGGTTCAAGGAACTCAGCGACCGTTCGAGTGACAGTCGATTCAATGTAAAGAGTGACGTCACCACCTGGAATGAAAACGGCAACACCGTTTACGCCGCCGTGTTGCAAGCCGGTGGCAACGTCAGACTGAACGTCACCAACACTATCCAGAACGGCACGCTTTACGAAAACACCTTCGGCCAACTGACCGGTTCGCTGAGCAGCGAGCAGACCGCTTCGGTCGGCGGTATCAACATCAACCTGGGCAAACGCAGCACCGACGCCAGCGCCCAAGTGCCCAAGGACGTCACGCGCATCGAACGCGTGGATGCCGATGGCGTGAAGCAAGTCAGCTTCGTCCCGGTCGACTTCCGGGGTGTGCCGTTTGCCGCCGTGGACCCGACGGCGTCTACGACCTTCCGACTGCCCAACGGCCCGTACGGCATGTTCGTGCAGAGTCGCAATCCGCAAAGCCGTTACCTGATCGAAACCAACCCGGAGCTGACCCAGTCCGCGGCGTTCATGAGTTCCGATTACCTGCTGGGCAAGCTCAACTTCAGCGCTGATGAAGCCGCGCGTCGCCTCGGTGACGGTCGCTATGAGTCCCGCTTGATCAGCGATGCGGTACTGGCCCAGACCGGCCAGCGTTTTCTCGCCAACGGGCTGAACGACGATAGCGAGCAATTCCGTTATCTGATGAACAACGCCCTGGCCAGCAAAAACGAGCTGAACCTGTCACTCGGCGTCAACCTGACCTCCGAGCAAGTCGCGGCCCTGACCCACGACATCGTCTGGATGGAAGAGCGTATCGTCGATGGCCAGAAAGTGTTGGTGCCAGTGCTGTATCTGGCCCAGGCCGAATCGCGCAACGTGCGCGGCGGCAGCCTGATCCAGGGTCGCGACCTGACCCTGATCGCCGGCAACGACCTGGTCAACGTCGGTACCCTGCGCGGCACCCACGACCTGTCCACCGACGTCAAAGGCAGCCTCTATCAGGGCGGTCTGGTCGAAGCCAACGAACGCCTGAGCCTCATGGCCACGGACAGTATCCGCAACGCCCTGGCCGGCGAAATTCGCGGCAACCAGGTCAGCCTCACCACGCTCAAGGGCGACATCGTCAACGACCGCACCGCCATCGCCGTGGGCGAAGGCTCCGGCATGCGCACCCTGGTCGACGATGGCGGCAGCATCAGCGCCCGCGACACGCTGACCATCAAATCCGGCCGCGACCTGACCAACTCAGCGGCCATCCGCAGCGGTGGCGACGCCAGCCTGAGCGCCACCCGTGACCTCAACCTGCTGGCCACGCGCAACGAAAGCGAAATCCACGACCTGGCAGATGGCGGCCATCGCTCCACCGTCACCACCACCGTGGAAAACCTCGCCTCGAGCGTCACCAGCGGCGGCAACCTGACCCTCGACGCCGGCCGCGACATCAACGTCATCGCCAGCACCGCCAAGGCCGAAGGCAACCTCACCGCCGACGCCGGGCGCGACCTCACCCTGGCCTCGGCCGGCGACGAACACAACGTCGAAACCCACAGCAAGGACGGCAAAAAACGCATCCACGAAGAGGACAACCACACGGTTCAGAAAGCGGCGGAGTTCAGTGCTGGCGGCAATGTGAAAACCAGCTCCGGCGGGGACACGACGCTGGTGGCGAGCAAGATCAGCGCGGGGAATGAGGCGTATGTGTATGCGGGTAATAACCTGAATCTGCTGGCGGCGCAGAACAAGGATTACACGCTGTATGACATGAAGGAGAAGGGTGGTTGGGGCGCGATGAAAGCCCAGCATGACGAGGTCACCCAGGTAACCCACGTCGGCACCGAGATCAAGACCGGTGGCAATCTGACGCTGGCCAGCGGCGGCGATCAGCGTTATCAGGTGGCAAAACTTCACAGTGACAAGGACATCATTCTCGACAGCGGTGGCTCGATCGTTTTTGAAGGGGTGAAAGATCTTCACGACGAGAACCACTCCAAGAGTGACAGCGACCTCGCCTGGTTCGAAGCCAAAGGCAGTGGTCGCACCGATGAAACCCTGCGTCAGAGCGAACTGGTCGCCCAAGGCCGGCTGGTCATCAAGGCTGCTGGCCAGATCAGCATCGACATCAAACAAGTCGACCAGCAAAGCGTCAGCCAGACCATCGACGCGATGGTTGAAGCCGACCCGAATCTTGCCTGGATGAAAGAGGCTGAGGCCCGCGGCGACATCGATTGGCGTCAGGTGAAGGAGATTCACGAGAGCTTCAAGTACGACAGCTCTGGACTGGGCGCCGGGGCGAAAATCGCCATCGCCATCCTGATGTCTTTCATCATGGGCCCGGCGGGGCTGGGCTTGGTGGGCGCTGGTGCCGGGGGCGCAGTTGCCACCAGCCTGGCGACCACTGCTGTTACCAGCACCATCAGCAACAAAGGCAATCTGGGCACGGCGTTCAAGGAAACATTCAGCGCAGACAGCCTGAAAGGCGCCGCCATTGCCGGATTCACCGCGGGCATGCTCGATTACGCGGACACTAATTGGTTTGCCGGTGCGGCGGAAGGTACGAAGTCCATTCTCACCAGCACCAACTTCACCGACATTGCGATACGGGTGGGTGGCCGAGCGGTGATCTCCAGCGGCATCTCAACCGCCATCGGGGGTGGCAGTTTTGGCGATAACCTCGGCGCAGCGCTGTTGGGGGAAGCTGGCAATGTGGCCATGGCTACCGGGTTTAACTGGATCGGCGACACCATTAAGTTTCCGGACGGGAGCCTCGAAAAAGTTGTCGCTCATGCGTTGATGGGCGGCTTGCTGTCTCAGGCAATGGGGGGCGACTTCGCCACCGGTGCAGCTGCAGCAGGGCTTAACGAAGTGATGATGAATGGGCTGGTCGGCCTTGTGGAGGGTAATGAAGATTTACACCAAATGCTCTCGCAACTTACTGGGCTGGTAGCGGCAGCTGCAGTAGATGGAGATCTTCAGCTAGGAGCAAATATTGCGGGAAGTGCGACCCAGTACAACCATTATCTACATGAAGGGGCTGCGCAAAAAATCGCTAAAGAGGCGTTGGAACAATGTAAGTCTAATCCTAGAGAGTGCGATATAGGCGTCGATGTTTCAGGTCTTACAGTTGAGGATGTGGTTAACGCCATGCGAGTTGAGGGCGCGCATGGTGAAGGTATAGACGGCATCAAACCTGAGGCGATCGCCTTCATTGATGGCTACATGTATTCGAGGGTTCCCCAGCTGAGGGATGTCCTCTATAGCCCGACAGAGTCAGAGGCATCGAGACTCGATTTGGAACAAAAGGCAACTCTAGCCCTGACAGCGATCAATTTAGGCCAGTTTGTAAGGGGCGTCGGCAATACTTTGCAAGGTCTGGTTGGCCTTGGAGGCGGCGGTGCGATACTTGTTAAAAATGGGGAAGGCGCCGCATTAACTGGCTTGGCGAGTAAAGCTGAAGACACAGTCAAAGCCTTGCCGGGACCTCGCCAAATCGATGCCGCATGGAGTGTCAATGACTATAAGAAGGGTGGTGTCATGACAGGCATTGAACATGTCATGTATCGTCATGGACCAAATACAGGATTTTCGGGCGTTAGTAAATTCGCTGAGGGAACCTCAGTCAAAGACATCTCAACATACGTTGATAATGCATTGAGGTATGGAAAGGTTACTCCTAACGGTCCCGGCGGCTATGTTGTCGAGTACAATGTTGGGAGGTTGATAGGTGTAGATAAAGCTGGTAGCCCTTCCAGTACGTTGAAGATAAATGTCAGGGATGGCGTAATTCATACGGTCTTTCCACTATAGGGGTTGGGTATGAAACGTGACTTGCTAGAAGGCTTTTTGCAGGAAGAGTTAGACGCGTCAACTCGTGAGGTTTTACGCTTGGCTATTATGGAAGCTGGGAGGTCAGATAGTGTAACGGCTATTCGGGAGTTTGAATTTAATCTGTTTGATGTTGTTATAGATTTCGAAAGGCAGGTTGTTGTTGTACAGGATGTATTGTTACCTGAGGCGGATGAGGGGGTAAGTATTTCGCTCGCAGAGTTTGTGAGGCTGTGTGGGATTTAGGAAGGGAAAACGGAGGGATAAACGGGGGCACCCATTAGGGGCATGTATCTATCCATGGGTGGAGTCTCTTGTCATTGATAAGGACTCTCTGTGGCCAGGTCGCCAAACCCGGTCGCCTTTTGGGCGACGGGCTGACTAATGCAGATTAGGCGTGTGTCTGCCTACGGCGAATTAAGAATTTATAACAGGATATAGGATGTACGGGGACAGACCACGTTTTTGTCTGCCATTGGGTAAACGGGGACAGACCACGTTTTTCCTGAGAGTAGGGCAGTACTCTTTCGATTTAAACGTGGTCTGTCCCCGATTTCATTCAGCTGGAAGTACAGGCCGATGCCGATCAGCCGTTCCAGGTGTCGGGTTATTCGAAGGGTGGGGGAGTCGGGAATACTTATAGCTGCGGTCCGCTCAAAACCACTTTCACGCCGGAAAGAAGCAAGGTCTATTTGGTGGAGTTTCAGTTTGTTGGTAGTCGCTGTGAGCAGCATATCTACGATATAACGCAGCCTCAGGAGCGCATTCCCGTGACGAGTATGCCCTCTGCGGTCAGTTAACCGGCCGCACATACAGAACACCACGCAACCTTGTGGGAGCGAACCTGCTCGCGATAGAGGTGTATCAGTCGACATCAATGTTGAATGTCAGTCAGTCATCGCGGGCAAGCCCGCTCCCACAGGGGATTTGTGGTGTTGGCGGATGTTGTGTTCAATCCGAGCCAAAACCCGCGATGGCTGCGGCCTATCCCCCATGACAGCAACTGCCCGGCGCCTTGTCCTCATACCGGTCGTGATGCCTCACCCAATCCATGATCTCCTCTTCATTACGGCCCTTGGGCGTGAGGTCGAGGTAGTTGTAGGCGCCGACCAGCAGGTCCAGGCCCCTCGCATAGGTGGAATAGGTGTGGAAAATCTCCCCCGCTTCATTGCGATAAAACACGCTGAGCCCTGGGAGTTCTTCCTCGGCGCCGTCAGTTTTTTCGTAGTTGTAGGTAGCTTTTCCCGCGACGACGTCTTCAGCTCGGGCTGATACGCCAAAGTCGTAGTTGAAGTCGCAGCCTTCCGACGAGACCCAGTCGAATTTCCAGCCCATGCGCTGTTTGAAGGGCTGGAATTCGGCGAACGGTGCGTGGGAAACCGCGACCACGGCTACGTCGTGGTGAGCCAGGTGTTGGTTGGCGCCATCGATGTGGTCGGACAGGAACGAGCAACCCGGGCAGCCTTCGTCCCAACCAGCGGCGAACATGAAGTGATAGATGATCAATTGGCTGCGACCGCCGAACAGGTCGGCCAGGCTCAGTTCGCCGTGGGGGCCCTGGAAGCGGTAGGGTTTGTCGATTTTCACCCAGGGCAGGGCGCGGCGTTCGGCACTGAGTTTGTCTCGTTCCTTGGTGAAGGCTTTTTCGTGGGCCAGGTGTTGTTTGCGGGCGGCGAGCCATTCTTCTCGGGACACGACCGGATGATTCTGAATGTTCATGGTGATTTCTCCTGCATGCTGTGGCGAAAGTCGATTCGCGCTGCGGGTTAAACCGTCTTACATAGCCTAGTCGTTTGACCTGTTCCCTATTCGACATACCGCCGGTCGGTAGGGCGAAATAACCAGGCTGAACGGCCGCCCTCCCGGTCGGTCACAACCTATGAAGGCCATTTCACTCACGGGCTCTGGAGGTTGATCAGGATGACGACTTATAACTGGGATTTGATTGAACGCTTGCTGCATGAAGTGCAGAACGGCGCCGGCCACAGTTTCACCCCGCGGCCCTACGCCGAGCAGTATGCGGCGGCAAAAGCCAACGCGGGCGAGCCATTTGAGAACCTGGATCACCTGAAAACGGTGGCTGGTGAGTACGAAAAGTTACTGTTGCTGCGGGATTACATCGAGCCTCGTCCGGAGGACCAGGGTGGCAATGGCGAGAATTACATTTTGACGCCTCGGGGCTCGAGATTGTTGAGCCTGATCGATAGCAGCATTCCGGGTAATGAGCATCCGCGGCAGGTGCTGGATGAGCAGGAGGATGCGCTGGAGGAATTGACGTTTGATGAAGTGGCGTCGAAGGCGCAGATTGCTTGATTTTGTGGTGACAGCAAAAGATCGCAGCCTTCGGCAGCTCCTACAGGGTTACGCGATCTATGTAGGAGCTGCCGAAGGCTGCGATCTTTTGATCTTCTAGCCTTGCCGCGCCGCCTTCAGGCATTTCAAATCAGTGAAATCCTTGCGCACGCCTTCAATTTTCTTCAACAACTGTTGACGCTGAGCCGGCGTGCTCTCGGCCATCACGTCCACCAGCAACGCCCGAGCCTGGGCTTCGGTGTTGGCGTAGGCCTCGCGGTAAGCCGGCGTCCACAAGCTCTCGCGATTCACCAGAAGTGTCTCGATTCGTTGTGGGAATTCTGGACTCTGTCGTTGCGTGACTGCCGCGCTGAATTGCTGCTGCCAATGGGCGCGGTTGGCAATCCATTGTTTGTTCTGATCACCCAAGGCATTTGACCAGGCCATTACTCGTTGCTGTTGGGTTGGGCTGAGCGGGCCGAGCCAGTCATTCAGGCGTTTCTCCATGCGTTTGCTCCGCTCTCTGATCTGTTGCTCCAGAGACGGTTTGAGGTAGGCCTCCTGGCGTTTGCGCTGGTCCTTGGCGAAGGCGTCGTTCATTTCCGCGACTTGCTTGTCATCAAGGCCCTGCAACAGCTCGATGGCCGACGGAGTGATTTCCCGGGCGGTTTCGGCGATGGCCTGTTTGGCTTCCTGGGTGCGGGTTTGCAGTGCGGTGTCGGTGATCTGGTTGGCCTCGACCATGGTTTGTAAACGATCCAGCCAATCGAGGTAGCCGGGCAATTGTGTCGTGCAATGCCAGCTCAGGTGTTCTTTGAGGCGCTCGTTGAACCAGTCTTTTTGCTCGTGATTCATCTCCAGGTATTCGTTGAGCGTCCAGGGAATGATCGCGTCGAGGTTGCGGTAGGCCAGGCCCACACGGCTGCACGCGGCGACGGTGAGGCTGAGGGTGATGATGACGCCGATCTGTTTCCACCAGTGCGACATGGCGAGTCCTTGCGAAGACCTGGTTTCTTAAGGGGTTCTCTTGTGTGATCGCGGGATGAGCCCGGCAGTTCAGCCGATTAATAGAAGCTGTGCGCAGCCTTGAGCGTCACCAGGCCGTCGCACTGGCTATTGTGGCCGGAATAAGCGGAGCAATCACTGCCGCTCAAGCTTGAATCACTGTAGATCAAGTCCAGATCGATGCCCATGAACGGCCGGGACAATTTCACTGACCAGTCGGTAAAACTGCCTACATACCCATCGTCGACGGATACCGGTGTGTTGAGTTGGTGGGTGGTGTATTTCAGGCTGATCCCGATGCCGAACGGCTGATTGCCACTGAGGTCGGCGAAGAGGGTGCTGTTCTGTTTGTCCGGGTCGTTGCTGAAGGCCGCGCCGAACCGACTGCCCAACAGGGTCAGACCGCCGAACAGCTCTTGGCTGTCGAGGGTGTCCGCTTTCGGGTAGCTGTAATGGATCATGCCCACTTCGTAGCCGAGGGAGTGATCGAAAGGCTGTTTAAAGCCCATGTAGGAATCGACTTCGAGATTGCTTGAGGGGCTCAGTCCCATGCTGGGGGACCATTGACCTACGTAGAAGCCGCTGTCATGGCTCAGGTCCAGGCCGCCGTGGAACGAGCCGGTCGTCGAGGGCTTGACCAGACCTTGGGCCATGCTGCGACTGGGGGTGGTGGCGAGCTTGAGATCGAAGTCGCCCAGTTCGCGCTGAAAGACTTGCGCTTGGGCGACCGAATACCACAGCAGGCTGCCGAGCAGGAAAAGAGAGGGCTTGAACATGCGTCACTCCATGAACAGCGAGGAGCAGGTACTGAAAACCTGCTGAAACGCTTGATCCAGACACGTGCAAGCATACCGACGAATGTTCGGCATCGAGGGCCGTTCGTCGATTTTTGAAATATTGATTTGTTTTATGGGGTATTGCGGAAGGGTTCCAGTCCAAGCGCTTCGAAGCTCAAAGCGCTTAGGGACCAGTTAACGCGGGGAAAATTACTTCTTGCCCAGCGTGATCTGCTTGGACGGGCCGAACGTCTGGCCGCTGACGCCTTTGGCAATTTGCTGGATCTCTCCGCCGGACTTGAGGAACGCAGCGATCTGGTTGTTGATCGATTCGCTGGTTTCAACGGCTGGAGCTGGCTTTGCTTTGCTGTTGGATGCTTTTACACGCATGGCGGCCATTAACCTGTAGAAATTAACTTGGCCAGGCATCGTACAGGAAATACTTGACAATTGCTTGGTAAATATCCTCCCGAAATACACCTTGGAGAAGCGCAATTTATCGCAAGTTATTATTCGCAATGTTCCCCTAAGCCGCTGTTTTAACTAAGAACCCAAGTGAAGAAAAAGCGCTTTTCGGATAGCCAGACCAAGCTGTAGGGCACCCTAATGGCCTGACGAGCGGCCAAATGCACACCGCAAAACCCAGGAAAATTAAGCCCTTCCATGGATTTTCTTGCGCCACCGGGCCGGCCGCCGAACGCGGCCCGCAAAACCGGGTAGAATGCCGCCCACGCAATGAGGGTATTGGACATGGCTTTAGTCGGGCGCTACAACAGTTTGCAAGTGGTTAAACACACTAACTTCGGTTTATATCTGGACGGTGGCGCGGATGGTGAAATCCTCCTGCCTAATCGTTATATCCCTAAAGATATTCCCAGCGAAGATGAAGATTGGCTCAACGTTTTTATTTATCTGGACAGCGATGACAAACTTATCGCTACGACCGAAAAGCCGAAAGTTCAGGTCGGTGAATTCGCCAGTTTGAAAGTCGTTGAAGTCAACAGCATCGGCGTGTTCCTGGATTGGGGTTTGCCGAAGGATTTGCTGCTGCCGTATTCCGAAGAAAAGCGCCAGATGACGGCCGGCGAGTATGTCGTGGTGCACGTCTACCTCGACAAACACACGCGACGCATCACCGCGACGGCGCGTCTGGACCGCTACCTGGACAAGACTCCGGCCAATTACACCCCGGGTCAGGAAGTTGATTTGCTGGTGGCCGAAGCGACCGATATGGGCTTCAAGGCAATCATCAACAACAAGCACTGGGGCCTGATCCACAAGAACGAAATCTTCAAGTTCATGCGCGCCGGTAAAGAAGAGAAGGGCTTTATCAAAGAAGTCCGCGCCGACGGCAAGATCAGCCTGAGCCTGCAACCGGTGGGCGAAGAAGCCGCCACCAGTCTGAACTCGAAGATCCTTGCCAAGTTGCGCGACAACAACGGCACCCTGCCAGTCAGCGACAAGAGCGACCCGACGCTGATCAGCAGCATGTTCGGCGTCAGCAAGGGCAACTTCAAAAAGGCCATCGGTGCGTTGTACAAGAACGGCCAGATCGTCATTCACGCTGATCGTATCGAACTCAGCTGACCTTACGCCGGCCCCTGTAGGAGCTGCCGCAGGCTGCGATCTTTTGACTGTAAAAGACAAGATCGCAGCCTGCGGCAGCTCCTACAATATGTGTCGGGCGCAAACTCCCGGGCTCACCACAAATCCTATATGGCAGCGAGCCTGTTCGCGATTGACTGTGCTGCAGTCACCCATATCTTTGTATACATAACGTCCTGCACCGTTTGCAGGCGCTGACGCCCTGTTCATGGGCATTACCATCCCCTCTACTTCTTAAAGCCTTTCCTCTGAACAGAGTTGAAAGCCCGATTTGTCGCATCTTTCGAACGTATGGCACGCATTCTGCGTAGCAACTCGTATACAAACCATGCCAGCTCCCGTACGCAGTGTGGTCGCCACATCAATCTCGGGGGCCGCGCCTGTACTTTCGAGGAGCCCTGCGATGACCGAGCAATTGCCCAACGGCTACAGCCCACGCCTGTATAACCAGGACCTGGGGCCGCTGCCGCAGAAATGGAATTGGTACAACATCTTTGCCTTCTGGATGAGTGACGTGCACAGCGTCGGCGGCTATGTGTTCGCCGCCAGTTTGTTTGCACTTGGGCTGGCCAGTTGGCAGGTGTTGATTGCCTTGCTGGGCGGGATTTGCATCGTGCAGTTGATCGCCAACCTGGTGGCCAAGCCAAGTCAGCAAGCCGCAGTGCCATACCCGGTGATCTGCCGCCTGGCGTTCGGGGTGTTCGGGGCGAATATTCCTGCAGTCATCCGCGGCCTGATAGCGGTGGCCTGGTACGGAATTCAGACGTACTTGGCGTCTAGCGCCTTGATCATCGTCGTGTTGCGGTTTTTTCCTTCAATGGCGGCTTATGCCGAACCGCACTTTGCCGGTTTGTCCTACCTCGGCTGGTTCGGTTTCCTCAGCCTGTGGTTCGTCCAGGCGCTGGTGTTCTGGACTGGCATGGAGTCGATCCGCCGCTTCATCGACTGGGCTGGCCCGGTAGTCTACGGCGTGATGTTCCTGCTTGCCGGCTGGATCGTCTGGCAGGCCGGCTGGAGCAACATCAGCTTCACCCTGGCGGAAAAATCCCTGTCTGGCTGGGAAGCTTTCGGTCAGGTGATCGTGGCAACGGCGTTGGTGGTGTCGTACTTTTCCGGCCCCACCCTGAACTTCGGCGATTTCAGTCGCTATTGCCGCAGCATGAACGACGTGCGGCGTGGCAATTTCTGGGGCTTGCCGGTGAATTTTCTGGCGTTCTCACTGGTGACCGTGGTGATCGTTTCCGGCACCTTGCCGGTATTCGGTGAAATGCTTCACGACCCGATCGCCACCGTGGCGCGCATCGACAACAGTGTAGCGGTGCTGCTCGGCGCCTTTGCTTTCGTCACGGCGACCATTGGCATCAACATCGTCGCCAATTTCGTGTCCCCGGCGTTCGACTTCGCCAACGTCGCCCCGAGCAAAATCAGCTGGCGTGCCGGCGGCATGATCGCCGCCGTGGCTTCGATCTTCATCACCCCGTGGAACCTGTTCAACAACCCCGAAGTGATTCACTACACCCTCGACGTGCTGGCGGCGTTCATCGGGCCGCTGTTCGGGATTCTGCTGGTGGATTACTACCTGATCAAAAAACAGCAGATCGACGTCGATGCACTGTTTAACGACGGCCCGAGCGGACGTTATTACTACAGCGGTGGGATCAACTGGACGGCGGTCAAGGCATTGATTCCGGCCACCCTGATGGGCGTGGCGATCACCTTCATTCCAGTCCTGCAGTCGATGGCCAACTTCGCCTGGTTTACCGGCTGCTTCCTTGGCGGCGTCCTGTACTTCGCACTGGCCAAACGCGAGCAGGCACAGCAGTCGGCGACGCTGGTCATAGCGGGATGACGCAAGCAACGATTTAAAGGTCTTTTGCAGACACCTTTTTCTGTCCATCTGGTTAACAATCGACGGCATAATTTTTCGCCCCGGCACTCTGCTCAGCCAGAAGGTCGGGGCTTTGCTTTTACTGTCGAGTCACTGCCATGGATTGTGTTGTCGAGGTATTCCGGTGAGCGCCACCCGGCGTAGCGCCGATGGATTTGCCCTGCAAGTGATGGTCGGGTTGTGCCTGATCTGGGGTGTGCAGCAGGTGATGATCAAGTGGGCGGCGCCCGACATCGCGCCGGTCATGCAGGCAGCGGGGCGGTCGGGTATTTCCGCGTTGCTCGTAGGATTGTTGATCTGCTGGAAGGGCGGTTGGGATCAAGTCGGTAATACCTGGCGCGGCGGCTTGCTGGCGGGTGCGTTGTTTGGCCTGGAGTTCTTCTTCATTTCCGAAGGCTTGCAACTGACCCCGGCGGCGCACATGTCGGTGTTCCTCTACACCGCGCCGATTTTTACCGCGTTGGGCGTGCATTGGCTGCTGCCGAGTGAGCGTTTAAGACCGGTGCAGTGGCTGGGGATTTTTCTCGCCTTCATCGGCATTGCCATTGCGTTTGCCGGTGGCGTGTCGTGGGACAACCTCGACCACCGCATGTTGATGGGCGATGCGTTGGGCGTGCTGGCCGGCGCGTCATGGGGCGCGACCACCGTGGTGGTGCGCGCCTCACGTCTGTCGGAAGCGCCGGTGACCCTGACGCTGTTTTATCAACTGATTGTCGGCTTCGTCGGCCTGCTGTTGATCGCGATCCTCAGCGGTCAGGTCACCCATGTCAGCCTGACCACAGTTGCCGTGGCCAGCGTGCTGTTCCAGGGGTTGGTGGTGTCATTCTTCAGTTACCTGACCTGGTTCTGGCTGCTGCGCCGTTATCTGGCGGCGAACCTGGCGGTGTTTTCGTTCATGACGCCATTGTTCGGCGTCACGTTCGGTGTGGTGCTGTTGGGCGAAGAACTGAGCCTCAACTTTGTGATCGGCGCGGTGCTGGTTCTGCTCGGGATCACTTTTGTGAGCGCAGAACAGTGGGTCCGCCGTCGTTTGCGCAAAGCACTTGGGCAACCCTGACCGGGCGCAGCAACAGGCCTCCTGCGATGAGCAAACCGCTGCCGGCGATCAGCAGCGCGGGTTGTAATCCACCGCTGAAATGACTGCTCAGCGCGGCCAGCAACGGCCCGCTGAGCTGACCCACGGCGAAGCACGCGGTCAGCAGCCCGGCGTTGCGCTGGGTGGCATGGGGCGCCAGTTCTCGGGAGCGCTGCATCACCAGTTGCATGCAGGCCAGGAACGGTCCGCCACACAGGATCACCCCCAACGCCAGGCCGGCGCCGCTGCCCAACAGGCAGGCGAAGACCCCGGCCGCCTGCAACCACAACGTTGCCATCAGCCAATGGCGAGTGGCGTTCGGGTTGTGCTGACGCAGGCTCACCAACACTATTCCGATTGCTGCCGCCAGGCCGAAACATGGCCAGAACAGATCGGCTTGCCATTGGCCATGGAACTGCGCACTGGCCATTTGCGAGAGGAAAGTGGCCGGGATGATGTAGCCCAAACCGTATAACCCGTAGATCACCGGTAAACGTTCGACACCTTGTACGCCCGATATGGCAGCAGGTGAGGTCGCCGTAGAAGGGGCGGCCGACTGCGGCAGGAATGGCAGAATCCCCAGCAGCATCACCAGCCCGACACCGGCGTACACCAGCCACAAGGTCGCGGACGTCTGACCCAGCAGGTTCAAACCCAAGGCTAACAATCCCGTCAGAAAAATCCCCAGCCCCGGCCCGGCAAAGACCAGCGCGCCGAGCCGCGGACGACCGGCCTCCGCTGCCAGCGGTTGGCTCAATGCGGTAATCATCACCAACACCCAGGCGCTGGCCACGCCCGTGCCGAAACGCAGCACCAGATGCGACCAGAACCCGTCGGCCCAGAACGAGGCCAGGGTCAGCAGCACACAAAGCCACAAACCACCGAGCAGGCGTCGACGAACCTGCTCGGGGCGACGGGCGAACATCGCGTCCACCGCGCCGACGAAGTAACCGAGATAGTTGGCGGCGGCAATCAGACCGGCGGCGGTCAGGTCGATCTGGCCTTCGCTGAGCAAGTGCGGCAGTTGCGGGGTCAGGGCGAAACGCCCGATGCCCATGGCCATCATCAAGGCGATGAAGCTGGCGGTTAAGCGAATCAGAGGGGACATAGTCTGAGTTCCGTTTCGAGGATCAATGACCGTCAGGCTAGGACTGATTGACTTTCTTTAAAAATGAATAATAGTGAGAAACTTGTTCTTGTTTGGAGAATGGTGTGGAATTCAGCCAATTGAGGATCTTCCAGGCGGTGGCGGAGGAGGGCTCCATTACCCGCGCTGCTGAACGCCTGCATCGCGTGCCGTCCAACCTGTCGACCCGGCTCAAGCAGCTCGAAGAGCAACTCGGTGTCGAACTGTTCGTGCGCGAGCGTCAGCGTTTGCAGTTATCACCTGCGGGAAAAGTCCTGCTGGACTACACCGCCAAGCTGTTCGCCTTACACGACGAAGCCCACGCGGCGGTGCAGGGCGGGCAACCGGCCGGGGATTTCGTGCTCGGCACCATGTACAGCACCGCTGCGATTCACCTGCCGGAGCTGTTGGCGCGTTATCACCGCAGCTATCCGGCGGTAAACCTGCAGGTGCAATCGGGGCCCAGCGGCGAATTGCTCGAAGGTCTACTCACCGGGCGCCTTGATGCGGCGCTGGTGGACGGCCCTCTGGAATTGGCCGGGCTCGACGGCGTGCCGTTGTGCGACGAACGGCTGGTGTTGATCAGCGAAGCCGATCATCCGCCAGTACGCAGCGCGCTGGATGTCGAAGGGCGTTCGGTGTTCACGTTTCGGCAGGGCTGTTCCTACCGGATGCGTCTGGAAGCCTGGTTTGCCCATGACCATGCAGCCATGGGCCGCGCGATGGAGATCGAGTCTTATCCGGGAATGCTGGCCTGCGTGATTGCCGGCTCCGGCGTGGCGCTGATGTCGGAGTCGATGCTCGCCAGCCTGCCGGGGCGCGAAAGCGTAGCGGTTCACCCGTTGGCCGAGCCGTTCGCCAGCGCGACCACCTGGCTGATGTGGCGCAAAGGTATGGTCGGCGCCAATCTGAATGCGTGGATCGAGCAGCAGCAGGCGGTGTATCCGTCGGCAGCGATTCAGGCCCAGGCATTTGCTTGAACGGGCGTGCAAGGATTTGGATCAATTCAGTAACAGATCATTGCGATGTTGGACGAGCATTGCGTAGGACTTCGGACTATTATCAGTGCGAAGGGGCTACAGAACTTCGGCCGCTCGGCACTACCCTGAAGGGGGCACCATGAAAGAGAAAATCCAAAACTGGCTGCATGATCTGGGTGTCGCACTCGGTTTGATCGAACCGCCTCTGCAACCCGTGCCTATTCGCACTGACGACGAACAACGTCGCCGCCAGCAGCAACGCCGCCGGTAAGTCATAAATCCTGAAAAGATCGCAGCCTTCGGCAGCTCCTACAGGGAGTGTGTCTGTGCTGCGATTGCGGGTACGCCTGTAGGAGCTGCCGAAGGCTGCGATCTTGGCGGTCGACAGGTTAGATCAAGTGTGGCGGTTTAATACCGACCGATCTCAATCAAAAACCGGCTCAAGTCGTCGACGGTCGTCGCAGTCTTGAGCATCCGGTCTTCTTCGGCGGTAAATGCCGTCAAACCCAGCTGATCCTCCAGATGGAAAATCAGTTCTTCAATATCTTCTTTATCCAATCCCAACTGCACCAGAGGGGTGTTGTCGTCGAAGTCATCCCGGCCCTCCAGCAGGCGGCTGATGAAGCGGTGCACGGCTGTACGAACGGCATCTCTTGTCATGATTGTTCTTCGAGGGCGTTATTGTTGTTGTCCCTGGTGCTGAGTACAGCAGGCTTCAGGCGTGTCGGCGCTGCCACTCGTCAATCATCGTGCGTAATAGCAGTTTTCTTCAGACGAAAAAAACGGGTGTGGCAACCGACGCCACACCCGTCGAAGAAAGCATCAAGTCGTTATAGAAAGCTTAGACAGCGCTCGCCACCACTGCTGGGCGACGGGACAGCAAGCTGACGACCACGAAACTCACCAGACCCACGCCGAGGCTGTAGTAGATCGGGGTGTTGGCGTCCATACCGTCCTTGACCATGAACAGCAGCGCGGTGGCAAAGCCCATGCCCATGCTGGCGATAGCGCCGGCGGTGGTTGCGCGTTTCCAGAAGATTGCACCGATCAGCGGGATCAGCATGCCGCCCACCAACAGGTTGTAGGCCAGGGTCAAGGCACTGATCACGTCGTTTACCACCAGCGCGATACCCAGCACGGCGATGCCGGTCA
Source organism: Pseudomonas sp. JV414 (assembly GCF_032424305.1). Lineage (NCBI taxonomy): Bacteria > Pseudomonadati > Pseudomonadota > Gammaproteobacteria > Pseudomonadales > Pseudomonadaceae > Pseudomonas > Pseudomonas sp. JV414. The sequence goes on from NZ_VYKC01000020.1 coordinate 490,365, forward strand.
GCAGCGTGAACAGGCGATTGATACCCAGACTCGACTGTTTACCGCCGCGCAGTTTCGGCAGCAGGTCTTCGGTCAGGGTGGTGGCGGCGGCGAGCAGGCCGGCACTGGCGGTGGACATCATGGCCGCCAGGGCAGCCGCAATCACCAGGCCACGGATACCGTCCGGCAGGGACAGTTTGACGATGGCGGCGAAGGCGTTGTTGACGTTGTCCAGGTCCGGGATCAGCACATGAGCGGCCATGCCGATCAGGGCGCAGGCCAGTCCGTAAATGATGCAGTAGACGCCTGCGAATGTACCGGCGACCTGAGCCACTTTGGCGCTCTTGACGGTGAACACGCGCTGCCAGATGTCTTGGCCGATCAGGATCCCGAAGAAGTAGATCATGAAGTAGGTGATGATGGTGTCCCAGCCAATCGTGGTGAAGTTAAAGGCGGTGGCCGGCAGTTTCAACACCAACTCATCCCAACCGCCGACGCGGTACAGGCAGATTGGCAACAGGATGAACATCAGGCCCACGGTCTTGATGACGAACTGGACGATGTCGGTCAGGGTCAGGGACCACATGCCGCCGATCGCCGAATAAATCACCACCACGCCACCGCCGACCAATACCGACAGCCAGAACGGCAGGTCGAACAGCACTTGCAGCACGGTGCCAATGGCCAGGATCGAGACCACGCCGATCATCAGCGCATACGCCAGCATGATCACCGCGCTCGCGGAGCGGGCCATCGGGTTGTAGCGTTTTTCCAGCACCTGGGTAACGGTGTAGATTTTCAGTTTCAGCAGCGGTTTGGCGAGGAACAGGTTCAGCGCCACGATCCCGCAACCGAGAGCCGCGCAGAGCCAGAAACCGGATATGCCATGGACGTAGCCCAGGCGCACGGTGCCGACGGTAGATGCGCCGCCCAGAACGGTAGCGGCCATGGTGCCCATGTACAGGCTCGGGCCGAGGTTACGACCGGCGACCAAAAAGTCTTCGTTGGTCTTGGCCTTGCGCATGCCGTAGTAGCCGAGTATCAGCATCGCGGCGGCGTAGATGAGTACGACGAATAAATCCAAAGCCATGATGGCGTGTCTCCGATTGTCTTTTTTATGGTGAGGCGAAAATCAATCTTTGTGGTAAATCGACCCCTGTAGGAGCGAGGCTTGCCCGCGAAGGGAACGCCGCGGTCCGTCAGGCAGACCGCGTTATCGTTCTTCGCGGGCAAGCCTCGCTCCTACAGGTGGATCAAGCTGTTTGTCTGAGAGCCGGTTTACCGAGCGAATCCTTGCCCTTGCTGCGTGCATCGGTCGGGCCAAATACTTCCCGCGGTTCCGGGAACAGGCTCAGCAGCGTCAGGTACACCAGAGAGGCCAGACCGAGGGTCACCGGCAGGCTGATGTCGATGCCGCCCGCCAGATTCCCGAGTGGCCCGACAAACTGCCCCGGCAGGTTCACGAAGCACAAACCCACCAGCGCGCTCGGGATCCAGGCACCCAGGCCACGCCAGTTCCAGCCGTGGGTGAACCAGTAGCGGCCACCTTTTTCGCCACGGGTGAACACTTGCAGGTCATCCGGGCAGTAGAAGCCGCGACGTACCAGCAGGCCGATGATCATGATCACCATCCACGGGGTGGTGCAGGTGATGATCAGCACGGCGAAGGTCGACACGCTCTGCACCAGGTTCGCCGCAAAGCGCCCGATGAAGATGAAGGCAATCGACATCACGCCGATCAGCAGCGTTGCCTTGACCCGCGACAGCACCCGCGGGAACACGCTGGACATGTCCAGCCCGGTGCCATACAGCGAAGTGGTGCCGGTGGACATGCCGCCGATCACCGCAATCAGGCACACCGGCAGGAAGAACCAGCTCGGCGACACTGCCAGCAGACCGCCGACGTAGTTGTTGGCCGCGATGTAGTCCGGTGCCTTGATCGCCACGATGGTGGCGGTGGCGAGGCCGAACAGGAACGGGATGAAAGTGGCGACCTGCGAGATCACCACGGCGGCCATGATCCGGCGCTTGGAGGTGTCACGCGGGATGTAGCGCGACCAGTCGCCGAGGAACGCGCCGAAGGAAATCGGGTTGCTCATCGCTACCAGTGCAGCGCCGATGAAGGCCGCCCAGAAACCCGGTTGACCGAGGCTGACGCTGCCGGCGTAGTTCACATCGAAGGGACCTGCGAAAGCGAAGATGCCCAACAGGAACAACAGGCTGGCGCTCCATACGGCGATCTTGTTGACCCACAGCAGGAAGCGGAAACCGTAGATGCACACCGTCAGCACCAGGATCGCGAACAGACCGTAGGCGAGGCCTAAAGTCAGGTCGGTTTCCGGCAGGCCGATCAGGCGTTTCGCGCCACCAATCAACGCATCGCCCGAACTCCACACCGAAAGCGAGAAGAAGGCGATGGCGGTCAACAGCGATAGAAACGAACCGACGATCCGCCCGTGCACGCCGAAGTGCGCACCGGACGAAACAGCGTTATTGGTGCCATTGAGCGGACCGAACAGGCCCATCGGCGCAAGGATCAACGAACCCAGCAATACGCCCAGCACAATCGCCCAGACGCCCGCCTGAAAAGACAGGCCGAACAGTACTGGGAAACTGCCGAGCACGGCGGTGGCAAAGGTGTTGGAACCGCCGAAGATCATCCGGAACAAGTCCGTCGGGCCTGCGGTGCGTTCGTTGTCCGGGATCTGTTCGACCCCGTAGGTTTCGATTTGCGTAAGGCTTTGGTCTTTGTTGTTGTTATTCATGATCTGCTCCGATCATAAAGGCGCGCTCATCGTGTGTGAGCGTCACCTGTTTGGCTAAGGGGGTGGCAGCCCTTCCGGCATTGCGGACAAATGTTCGTGGCAGGCCAGCCATAGGCCTTGTTGTTCTTGGCCAGACGTCTGTTTTTTGAAAACAATCGTCTCGCGTTCCTGGCTGAAGTGTTGCTCCCCTTGCATGCGCAGCTCGGTGGCTACGTCATGGATGAAAATCGCTACGTCACCCTGCAGGCTGACGAAGGCGTTGCTCGAGATGCACGACAGCACCTCGAAGCCGTCCTCGGCGCGCCAGGTGTCCCACAATGCCTGATAGGCATTGCGCGACAGCAGGGGCTGCTCGAGGGTGTAGAACACGAAGCTGGCATCAACGCTGAATGCGCCGAAGTAGGCTTCGCGATCGTTACGGGCAAAGGCTGACACCAGCTCGGCAGCGGCGTTGAGTACCTGATCGCGTTCGCTCATGACCGATCCTCAGCGATGGACCACGCCTGGCAGTACGCAGAGCATTTCGTACAGCAGGTTGGCGCCCAACAGCGAGGTATTACCGGTGGTGTCGTACGCTGGCGAGACTTCTACCAGGTCGCAACCGACCAGATCGAGGCCTTGGCAGCCGCGCACGATTTCGATCGCCTGAATGGTCGTCAGACCGCCGATTTCCGGGGTGCCAGTGCCGGGTGCCCAGGCCGGGTCGATACCGTCGATATCGAAACTCAGGTACACCGGACCGCCGCCGACTTTCTCGCGAACTTCGGCCATCAGCGGTGCCAGGGATTTGTGCCAGCATTCTTCAGCCTGAACCACACGGAAGCCTTGATTGCGGCTCCAGTTGAAGTCATCGGCGGTGTAACCCTGGGCGCGCAGGCCAATTTGCACCACGCGGTCGCAATCCAGAAGGCCTTCTTCTACGGCGCGACGGAAGGTGGTGCCGTGGGCGATCTTCTCGCCGAACATGTGATCGTTCACATCAGCGTGGGCGTCGATGTGCACCAGGCCGACCTTGCCGTGCTTTTTATGGATGGCACGCAGAATCGGCAGGGTGATGGTGTGATCGCCGCCGAGGGTCAGGGGGATCACATCGTGTTCGAGGATATTGTCGTAGGCCTCTTCGATGATCCGCACGGCGTCCAGCAGGTTGAACGTGTTGATCGCCACGTCACCGATGTCGGCAACCGACAGCGAATCGAACGGCGCGGCGCCGGTGGCCATGTTGTACGGGCGGATCATCACCGATTCAGCGCGGATTTCACGCGGCCCGAAACGGGTCCCGGGGCGCAGGGAAGTGCCGATGTCCAGTGGGATGCCGATAAAGGCAGCGTCCAGGCCAGCAGCAGAGGGCAAATGGGGGAGTCGCAGCATGGTGGCGATGCCGCCGAAGCGCGGCATTTCGTTGCCGCCCAGTGGTTGGTGAAGAATCTTGTCCACGGGTAAGGCCTCATCGTCGTTGTTTTATTTATGTCGGTTGCAAGGCTCGGGGAGAGACGGGCACCGCTGTGGGCCGATTCTGCGAAATGTAGTGACCGGGAAGAATCGCTACGGGCAAATACTTAGTTCAGATTTTTCTAAACTAATGGCGAGGGCAGAGATAGACTTACCGTCATACACAGACCCCCTGTAGTGAGGGGCCTTTGTGGCGAGGGGGCTTGCCCCCGTTCGGCTGCGCAGCAGTCGTAAACCTGCCAACTCGGTCTGTCTGATGACACCGGGGTGAATGGTTTTGGGGCTGCTGCGCAACCCAACGGGGGCAAGCCCCCTCGCCACAGATATCGTTCGCCACAGAAACTCAGGGTTTCTTTTCGGAGCATCCAATGGCCAACGCTTTACCCGACCTGAAACTATTGCGCATTTTCGTCAGCGTGGTCCGCCATCAGGGGTTCGCCAACGCCCAGCAAGAGCTCAACCTCTCGACCTCGGCCATCAGCACTTACATGAGCCAGCTCGAAGCGGCCCTGGGCCTGGTGCTTTGTCATCGCGGTCGCGGTGGTTTCAGCCTGACCAGCAAGGGCGAGCTGTTCCATCAGGAAACCCTGCGTCTGTTGGCGGAACTTGAAGGTTTCGAACAATACGCCGCCGCCCTCAAAGGCGAGCTGCGCGGCACCCTGAACCTGGGTGTGATCGACTCCACCGTCAGCGACAAGGCCTTGCCGTTCGCCGAAGCCATCGGCGCCTACAGTCAGGAGCACCCGGCGGTGCATTTGCATCTGTCGGTCATGAGCCCCTACGAACTGCAACTCGGCGTGCAGGACAACCGCCTCGACCTGGCCATCGGTGCCTTTTCCACGCGCATGAGCGGTCTGGTCTACATGCCGCTCTACCGCGAGCAACACTGGCTGTATTGCAGCAGTCGCCACCCGCTGTTCACCGAGCGGCGTATTCCCGAGCAAGTCATTACCCAACAGCGCATGGTCGGTCGCGGCTATTGGAGCCAGGCCGAACTGGCCCGCCACGGCTTCAAACACAGCGCGGCGACCGTGGAAAGTATGGAGGCCCAGCTGATTCTGGTGCTGTCCGGTGCGTACATCGGTTACCTGCCGGAGCATTACGCCCAAGCTTGGGCCGACAAAGGTGATTTGCGCGTGCTGCTGCCGGCGACGTTCGGTTATCAAGCGCCATTTTCAATGATCGTGCGCCGGGGCCGCAGCCGCGAACCGCTGATCCAGACCTTCCGCGACCTGCTCAAAGCGCAGCTCAATCAGGCTTAAGACAATGTCCAGAATCCAGTGCCCACGCTGTCTCCGCCCGCAAACCCATTGCCTGTGCCCGCTGATCCCGAGCCTCGACAGTCGCACTCGGGTGTTGCTGCTTCAGCATCCAAGCGAAGTGAATCACGCGCTGAACACCGCGAGATTGGCGGCGCTGGGGTTGAAGAATGCCGAGTTGATTGTGGGCGAGATGTTCGAGGATTTGCCGACGCTGTTGAATCAGCCGGGCTATCAGGCACGTTTGCTGTTTCCCGGTGAGGAGGCGCAGACGATGCAGACTTACACCGCTAATGATCAGCCGCTGCTGCTGGTGGTTCCGGACGGCACCTGGCGCAAGGCGCGCAAAATGCTGCACCTCAATCCATTATTGGCGGCGTTGCCCAGAGTGACATTGGCCGAGGGCGGGGTGTCGCGTTATCGCCTGCGCAAAGCTCCGGGGCCGGGGGCGTTGTCGACGGTGGAGGCGATTGTGCAGGCGTTGCAGACGCTTGAGTCACCGGTCAGTTTTGAGCCGTTGTTGAAGCCATTCGAGGCGTTGATCGAGGGGCAGATTGCGGCGATGGGGGAGGAGGTATTTCAGCGCAATCATGGGCCGAAATAGTGGTTGTTTATGCCGGCCTCTTCGCGGGCAAGCCCGCTCCCACAGTGTTTGGTGGTGTTCACAATATTTGTGTACGACGCAGATCCCTGTGGGAGCGGGCTTGCCCGCGAAGAGGCCGGATCAATCACCGCAATATCTGGATAATCACTATCGCTCCCGCATCGCCTCGGTCCGCGCTTTCAACACCGGTTTAAGCAAATAATCCAGCACGCTTTTCTCCCCGGTAATAATGTCCACCGTCGCCACCATCCCCGGAATGATCAGCAGCGGTTTCGCATCTCCGCCCAAGTGATTCTTGTCGGTGCGCACTTGAATCAGATAAAAGCTGTTGCCCTTGTCATCGGTGATGGTGTCCGCCCCGATCAGCTCCAGCTTCGCACTCAACCCCCCATAAATCGTGTAGTCGTAAGCGCTGAACTTGACCATGGCTTTCTGGCCCGGGTGCAGGAACGCCACGTCTTGAGGGCGGACCTTGGCTTCGATCAGCAGGTTGTCTTCCAGCGGCACGATTTCCACCATGTCGTTACCCGGCTGGACCACGCCACCGATGGTGTTGACCTTCAGCATTTTGATAATGCCGTGAACCGGCGACACCACGGTGGTGCGCGTCACGCGGTCGTCGATGGCAATGCTCGAGGCAGTGATTTTCGACAGGTCGGTGCGTTTCTCATTCAGCTCTTTCGCCGCGTCCGAACGGAAGGATTGTTCGGACTCATCGATCTTGCTTTTGATCTCATTGATTGCCGATTCGGCACGGGGAATCGCCAGGGTCGTGGCGTTCAGCGAGCCACGGATCTCCACCGCGCTGCGTTTGAGCCGCAGGATTTCCACCGGCGAAACCGCCCCGGTGCCCACCAACGGCGCAGACATGTTCATCTCTTGTTGCAGCAGTGCCAGGCTGGAACTGAACTGCCCCTGTTTGGAACGGAATTCCGCCAGCTCCTGGGTTTTCTGCCGGAGTTGTTCGGTCAGCGTGCGCTGTTCGCTGGCCAGTCGGCGCTGGCGTTGTTCGTACAGCGAGCGTTCGTCCTCGGCCACTTGCGGCGCCTTGGCGATCACTTCCGCGGACAACTTGAATGGCCGGCCTTCCGCTTCGGCCGACAGGCGTTCGACCTGCGCGGTCAGTGCATAGCGGTCCGCTTCGCTTTCACCTTTGTTCGACAGAAAACGCGTGTCATCCAGGCGCAGCAACGTGTCGCCCTTGTTCACCATTTGCCCTTCGCGCACGAAGATTTCCGTGACGATGCCACCCTCCAGGTTCTGGATCACCTGAATCTTGCTCGACGGAATCGCCTTGCCTTCGCCCGTGGTGACTTCCTGCAACACGGCGAACTTGGCCCAGACCAGCGCGGTGATCAGCAACGCCGCTGCCAGCCACACGGTGATCCGCGACCAGCGCGGCGAATCCTGCAACGAGGCGCCGGCGGTTTCCGGCATGAATTCGCTTTCGGCGCTTTTGCTGAAACTGCCAAAGTAGCCTCTGTCCTTTGATGAAGCGGACGATGAATCAGACATGGGCAACTCCTAAACCGTCGCAGAGCCGACACGGCCCTTGCGCAATGCATCGATGACCGCTTCTTTCGGGCCGTCGGCGACGATCCGCCCGTTGTCCAGCACCACCAACCGGTCCACCAGGCTGAGCATCGAGGTGCGGTGAGTGACCAGCAGCAGGGTTTTGCCCTGAATCCAGCCGTGGAGTTTTTGCCGCAGGACGTCTTCGCTGCTGTTGTCCATGGCGCTGGTGGGTTCGTCGAGCAGCATGATCGGCGGGTCGAGCAACAAGGCCCGCGCCAGCAACACCGCTTGGCGTTGACCGCCCGACAGCAATTGACCGCGTTCGCCTACCGGCCGGTCGAAGCCCTGGGGGTGTTGACGAGCCAGTTCGGTGACGCCGGTCAGTTCAGCGACTTCAAGCATCCGGGCATCGCTGATGTAGCGCGCGCCGAGGGTCAGGTTGTCGCGCAGGCTGCCGGCCAGCAGCGGCAGGTCGTGGGCAACGTAGCCGATCTGTTGGCGCAGGTCGGCGACGTCCAGTTGTCGCAGGTCCAGGCCATCGAGCAGCAACTGGCCTTCTTCCGGCGCATAGAACCCCATCACCAGCCGCGCTAACGTGCTTTTGCCCGAACCGCTGCGGCCGATGATGCCGATCCGTTCGCCGGGTTTCATGCTGAAGCTGACGTTGGCCAGGGCCGGAGCATTCTGGCCGTTGTAGTGAAACGTCACGCCGCTGACGTCGAGTGCGCCTTGCAGTTGCGTGCGCTCCAATGGTCGCTGTTTGGCGTCACGTTCTTGCGGCAACGACATCAGCGCATCGGTGCTTTTCATGGTCAGTTGCGCTTGCTGATAACGGGTGATCAGCCCGGCGATTTGTCCCAGCGGCGCGAGCACGCGGCTGCCGAGCATGTAGGTCGCTACCAGAGCGCCGACGCTGAGGTTGCCGGCAATGATGCTGTAGACGCCGGCGACGATGGTCGCCATGCCGGAGAACTGTTGGATGAACAGCGTGCCATTGGTGGCCAGCGCCGAGAGGTTGCGCGCATGGCTGTCGAGGCGGGTGAGGGCGCCGTGGGTGCTTTCCCATTTGTGTTGGCGTTCGCTTTCGGCGCTGCACGCCTTGAGGGTTTCCAGGCCGCCGAGGGTTTCGATCAGCAGGGCCTGGCGTTCGGCGCCGAGGCTCAGACTCTTCTGCACGGTGTCGCGCAGACGTGACTGGATCACCATGGCAAAGATGATCGTGATGGGGAACGCCAACAGCGGAATCACCACCAGCCAGCCACCAAGCAGGCCGATCACCACCAGCATCAACACCGCGAAGGGCAGGTCGATCAGGCTGGTCAGCGTGACGGCGGTGAGAAATTCCCGCAGGCCTTGAAAGTCATGAATGCTCTGGGCGAAACCACCGATGGTCGCTGGCCGCGCTTTCATCGACATCCCTGTGATGCGTTCGAACAAGGTCGCCGAAAGAATCACGTCGGTTTTCTTCCCGGCGGTGTCCAGCAAGTGCGCACGAACCACCCGTAGCACCAATTCGAACCCGGTGCCGATCAACAAGCCGATCGACAGCACCCACAAGGTAGAAGTGGCCTGGTTCGGCACCACCCGGTCGTAGGTCTGCATTACAAACAGCGGCACCATCAGGCCCAGCAGGTTGATCAGAAAACTCGCCAGAATCGCATCGCTGTACAGCCACTTCGACAACTTCAGCGTGTCGCGAAACCACGCCTCGACTCGCGGCACCAGCGGCGCGCGCAAGTCTTCGAGTTCATGCCGCGGCCGGGCGAACAAGGCCTGGCCGCTGTAGTTGGTGGCCAGCTCGTCCGTGCTGACCCATTGTTCTCCACCGTCGGCTTCGCTCGGCAGAATCAGTGCCTGACCGTCATTGCCGAAGCGACGCAAGATTGCGCAGCGGCCATGGTTGAGGATCAGCATCACAGGCAGGTTGAGCGCGGAAATCTCCCCCAGTTCACGGCGCAACACACGCGCCTGCAAACTGGCCCGGGCCGCTGCGCGCGGCAGCAGGTCCAGGCTCAAACGTTGGTGTGCCATTGGCAGCCCGGCACTCAGGCTGGCGCGACTGACCGTCGCGCCATGAAGTTTGCAGAGGATCAACAGACCGTCCAGAAGCGGGTCATCGAAGCTCAGACGCGGATCGACGCCAGTGTTGCCGGTTTCCATGCTGGTCACTTGATCGCTCCCGTTGCGCTGCGGCAATTGGCATAAATATCTACATATCTCCCTGTAGGAGCTGCCGAAGGCTGCGATCTTTTGATCTTGATCTTGAAAAACAAAATCAAAAGATCGCAGCCTTCGGCAGCTCCTACACGGGGTTACTTCATTTCAGTTCAGGCAAACGAGCTTCGTTTTTCACTTCGGTGGAGGCGATCGCATCGGCGGGCAGCACCACCCGTTGTTTGCTCAGCAACTGACCCATATTCGCCAGCACGCGGTACATCGAAAACTCCTCGGTGTAGCGCACTTCGGTGTAGCGGCGGTTGGCGTTGTAGAGCTCGTTTTCACTGTCGAGCAAGTCGAGCAAGGTCCGTTGACCAAGGCCGAACTGATCCTGATACGCGGCCCGCACACGGGTGGTGGTTTCGGCGTATTCACGGGCGGTCGGGGTTTGTTTCTTGGCGTTGAGCATGGCGTTCCAGGCCAGGTGGATGTTCTCGTTGAGCTGGCGCAGGGCGTTGTTGCGGATGTCCAGCGCCTGGTTGATCTGGTGCGCATTGGAGGCCAGTCGGGCCTTGTCGCTGCCGCCGCGGAACAGGTTGTAGTTCATCACCACACCCACTCGCCATTCGTTGTCGTGGCCTTCGTCGCCCTGAATATTGTTATTCGCGCCCACCGCCGCTTCAGCGTCAAAACGCGGGTAGAACGGCGACTTGGAGACTTCGTACTGGCTCTCGGCCGATTGCACATCGGCCTGGGCGGATTTCAGGTACGGGTTGTTTTCCACCATGCTCTGCTGGGCTTCCGGAAGGGTGGCGGGCAATTCGCCGCGGGTCGATGGCGGCGCTTCGAGTTCATCGGGCATGCGCCCCACGACGCTGTAGAAATTCGTCTCGGCATCGGCCAGATCGACTTCGGCGGTGTCGAGGTTGTTTTGCGCCAGCGCCCGGCGAGCGGTGGACTGGTCGGAGTCGGCGTTGCTGCCAACCCCACGTTCGGTGCGCAGGCCGATCTGATCGTTGACCCGCATGTGCGCTTGCAGGTTGTTCTTGGCCAGGGTCACCAGTTCGCGGCGCTTGAGCACTTCGAGGTAAACCTCGACGGTGCGCAGGGCCAGGTCCTGAGCGGTGCCCTGAGCGTAATAGGCTCGCGAGTTGGCCACGCCTTTGGTGCGCGCGACCTCGTTGGAGGTGTTGAAGCCGTCGAACAGCATCTGCCGCAGGCGCAGTTCCGATTGGGTGTAGGTGAGGATTTCGGTGTGGTGGTTGCCCTGCGCCCGAGTGGTGGTGTTATCGCTGTACCCGCGCCCGTAGCCGGCGTTCAAATCCACCGATGGATAAAAGCCCCCTTTGGCGACTTTAATCTGCTCGTCGGCCGAGAGCCGGGCATCGACCCGCGACGACAGTTCCGGGTGGGTCGCAATGGTGCTCTGGATCGCCTCGGTCAATGACATCGCCTGAGCCTGAGAAGTGCAGGCCATGGCCAGCAAAATCGCGCTGCAGAGGGGGGTTAAAACGCGCATGGATGCCTCTCCCTGATTCCTGATGGTACTTAGTGAGTCGCCAAATATTTGACGTTATTTTTAAGCGAAACCGTCTCACGCTTGTTACAACAGAGCTAAGAACATCCTGAAGAGAAGCTAAGAAGGATTTCTCATAAGTCTTATGCCGAAAAAAACTTATGCGCTCTGAAAAATCCAGCACATTGTTCAATGCGAAAGCCTTGTTTTTGTGAGCTCTCAGAGCATCGACGGGCTTTAGGAAAGTTCCATTCACTTTTCGACACAGGGCGAAGAAGTGCTGGAGGGGAGGGAAGCGAGACGGTTTAGAGGCGACAATTTTTTGTCGCTCAAGTGATTCAAAACCGTTACGCATCGTTAACAGGGCGGTTATTTTGGAAGTGGACCCCGATGCCATTGATTGCAGAGGGTTTTATCCCGATCCAGGAATCCCCCTTGCGAGCGACACGCTTGGCGAGAATGTCGGGAGGCAGCGGTTTACCTCAGGTAAACGCTTTCTCGGCAAACAATCCGCCAGGCAACCTGCCTGAACCATGAGCACGTCTTCGCGCAAACAGGATGCCGACAGCAGTTGGCAGCGGAGGAAATGCACATGGCAACGCTCATCGGTATCGTCAGTAAGGTCATCGGTCAGGTGTACGCAGTGGCGGGTGATGGCACCCGACGCACTCTGGTCGAGGGCGATCGGCTGTTTGCCGGCGAGCAACTGGTCACCGGGGCCGAAGGCGCGGTGGCGGTGCAGTTGAAAAATGGCCAGGAGCTGACCCTGGGGCGTGACAGCAGCCTGCAGATGACGACCCAATTACTGGCGCATCAGGTCCCACACGTGGAGACCGCCGAGGCAGTAACACCGAGCCAGGCGCAACTGACCGATGTCGAGCAACTGCAAAAAGCCATTGCCGCTGGCGCCGACCCGACTCAAACAGGTGAAGCCACTGCCGCCGGACCGGGCGCCTCGGGCGCGCCGGGTGGATTGGGCGGCGGTCACAGTTTTGTGTTGCTGGAGGAAGTGGCGGGCCGGGTCGATCCCATCATTGGTTTCCCCACCGCGGGCTTCAACGGTATTCCCGAATTCCCCCTGGCGCGCCGAGACGCTGATCCGGGCAATGGCGATAACGGTGCGGGTGGTGCAGGTGGGACCGGCGCGCTGAATAACCCGGTCACCCTCATTGGCCTGTCGGCGGCGGGGGGCGAACTGACCCTCAATGAAGCCCATCTGGCGGACGGTTCAGCCAGCAACCCCGGAGCACTGATTCAAAACGGCACATTCACAGTCATTGCGGCTGACGGGCTGACCAGCCTGAACATCGGCGGGATCAACGTGATCAGTGGCGGTGTGCCCGCCGGTTTTCCGCAGTCGATCACCACGCAACTGGGCAACACCCTGACGATCACCGGTTACAACCCGGCCACCGGCGTGGTGAGTTACAGCTACACCCTGGTTGGCAACGAAACCCACTCGGCTGGCGACGGCGCCAACAACCTCAGCGAACAGTTCACCGTGGTCGCGAGTGATAGCAACGGCGATACCGCCACCGGTTCGCTGGACGTCAACATCACTGACGATGTGCCCAAAGCGGTCGACGACACCAACGCCAATACCGCCTCGGAAACCCTGCTGACCCTGACCGGCAGCGTGCTGCCCAACGACCTCCAGGGCGCTGACCGCATTGCCACCGGCCCCGACAGCGGGCCGGTCATCGGCGGCACGTTCAACGGGACGTACGGCACCCTGGTACTCAACGCCAACGGCACGTACACCTACACCCTGAACACCAACGATGCGGACTTCAAAGCCTTGAACGGCGGTGGCAACGCTACCGAGAATTTCGTCTACACCCTCACCGATTCCGATGGCGATACCAGCACCGCGACGCTGGTGCTGAACATCCAGAACAACGATGACCCAGTGACCCTCGATGGCCTGAACGTCAACGGCGGTGAACTCAACGTTTATGAGAAAAACCTCAGCGACGGCACCAGCCCCAACACGCCCGCCTTGACTCAAAGCGGCACCTTCACCGTCACCGCCCTCGACGGTTTGCAAACCCTGACCGTGGGCGGCATCGCGGTAGTCACCGGTGGCGTGGCCGCAGGCTTCCCGCAATCGATTGTCACTGCGCTCGGCAATACGCTGACCATCACCGGTTTCAACAGTACGACCGGCGTTGTCAGCTACAGCTACACCCTGACGGATAACGAAACCCACCCGAACGCCGACGGCACCAACAGCATCACCGAGAACCTCAACGTCGTCGCCACCGACGTCGATGGCAGCACGGCATTGGGTCAGATCAACGTCAACATCGTCGATGACTTGCCCACCGCCAATCCTGATCTCGCCACGATAGACGAGGGCGCAACGGCCTCGGGCAACGTGCTGGACAATGACGTCGGTGGTGCCGACGGCCCGGCACTCAGTGGTGCGGTGGTTGGCGTGCGCGCCGGCAGCGACACTTCGACTTCAGCCATCGGTGGCCTGAATACGCAAATCATCGGCAGCTATGGCTACCTGACGCTGGATGCCAATGGCAACGCGGTGTATCACAGCAACCCGAACTCGGTCAGCGCGCCGGGCGCCACGGACGTGTTCACCTACACCGTGCGCGATGCCGATGGCGATGAAAGCACCACGACCATCACCATCAACGTGGCCGATTGCACCCTCGTGGCGGTCACCGATACCGACGTGACGGTTAGCGAAAAAGCCCTGGATTTGACCCAGGATGGCCAGGACCTGGCAGCGGGCACGGTCACCGGCAGCGAGCCCGGCAACACCGGCGAAACCGCCTCCGGCACGTTGGTCGGCTCGGTCACCGGCACCACTGGCGTGATCACCTACACCCTGGTCGGCAGCGCCACCGGGACTTATGGGCAACTCCTGCTCAATCCGGATGGCAGCTACACCTACACGCTGACTTCCGCGCCAGCGACCACGCCCAACGTCAACGACGGGCCGAATACCCTGAGCGAAAGTTTCACCTATCAAGCGACCGATCCCTTGGGTAACAGCGTCACCAGTACCATCGTGATCAACATCGTCGATGACGTACCCACCGCCCACGCCGATGCAGTTGCGGTGGCGGAGGGCGGGACAGTCAGCGGTAATGTGTTGGGCAACGATGTGCTCGGTGCTGACGGCCCTGCGTCGGGTGGTGCAGTGGTCGGCGTACGCGCCGGTAGCGACACCTCGACGTCGGCCATCGGCGGCTTGAACACGCAAATCAACGGCAGCTACGGCTACCTGACTCTGGATGCCAACGGCAACGCCGTGTACCACAGCAATCCAAACTCTGTCAGCGCACCGGGCGCCACGGATGTGTTCACCTATACCGTGCGTGATGCCGATGGCGATGAAAGCACCACGACCATTACCATTAACGTGGCCGACTGCTCCCTCGTAGTGGTCCCCGATAATGACGGGACGGTTCACGAAAAAGCGCTGGATTTGACCAAGGATGGACAGGACCTGGCGGCGGGCACGGTTACCGGCAGTGAGCCTGGCAATACCGGCGAAACCGCCAGCGGCACCTTGGCCGGCTCCGTCACCGGCGCCACTGGCGCGATCACTTACACATTGGTCGGTAACACCACTGGGACCTACGGGCAAATCCTGCTCAACCCGGATGGCAGCTACACCTACACCCTGATTTCCGCACCAGCGACCACTCCCAACGCGAATGACGGACCGAACACCCTGAGTGAAAGCTTCACCTATCAGGCCACCGATTCTCTAGGCAACAGCGTCACCAGTACCATCGTGATCAACATCGTCGATGACGTGCCGACTGCGCACTGCGACTCAGTCTCGGTGGTAGAGGGCGGGACCGTCAGCGGGAATGTGCTGCACAACGATGTGCTCGGTGCTGACGGCCCGGCGTTGGGAGGTGCAGTGGTCGGCGTGCGCGCCGGCAGCGACACCTCGACTTCGGCCATCGGCGGCTTGAACAGCCAAATCAACGGCACCTACGGCTATCTCACACTGGATGCCAACGGTAATGCCGTGTACCACAGCAACCCCAACTCGGTCGGCGAACCAGGCGCCACGGATGTGTTCACCTACACCGTGCGCGATGCTGATGGTGATGAAAGCACCACCACCCTGACCATCGACGTGTCCAACAACTGCCTTGTAACGGTCACCGATACCGACGTGACGGTCTACGAAAAAGCCCTGGATTTGACCCGGGACGGCCAGGACCTGGCAGCAGGCACGGTCACTGGCAGCGAGCCTGGCAACAGCGGTGAAACCGGCTCCGGTACGCTGGTCGGTGCGGTCACCGGTGCCAGCGGCGCGATCACTTACACCCTGGTCGGCAGCGCCACCGGAACCTACGGGCAGATCCTGCTCAACCCCGACGGCAGCTATACCTACACCCTGACTTCGGCGCCGAAAACTTCGCCCAACGCCAACGACGGCGCGAACACCCTGAACGAAAGCTTCACCTACACCGCCACCGATGCCGTGGGCAACAGCACCACCGGCACCCTTGTGGTCAGCATCGTCGATGACGTGCCCAAAGCCGTTGCCTCGGACCGTTCGGTGCCCGCGGTGCAGATCGACTCCAACCTGCTGCTGGTGATCGATGTGTCCGGGAGCATGGTCGATCCTTCCGGTGTGTCGGGTCTGTCGCGGCTGGACCTGGCCAAGCAGGCGATCAGCGCATTGCTCGACAAGTATGACGACCTCGGCGATGTGAAAGTGCAGATCGTCACCTTCAGCAGCAGCGCCACGGACCTGACCTCTGTGTGGGTCGATGTGGCGACCGCCAAGTCGCTCATCGCTGGTCTCAGCGAGGGCGGCGGCACCAACTACGACGCAGCCGTGGCGACCATGCAAACCGCGTTCAACACCTCGGGCAAACTGATCGGGGCGCAGAACGTCGGCTACTTCTTCTCCGATGGCAAACCCAACGAAGGCGACATCGGCACCGCGGACGAGACCGCGCTCAAAGCCTTCCTCGACGCCAATGACATCAAGAACTACGCCATCGGCCTGGGCAGTGGCGTCAGTAACGCCAGCCTCGATCCAGTGGCCTATGACGGTAGCACGCACACCGACACCGACGCCGTGATAGTGACCGACCTCAATCAGCTCAACTCGGTACTCTCGGGCACCGTGCAAGGCGCGCCGGTCACCGGTTCGTTGTTGGGCGAGGGCGGTACATTTGGCGCCGATGGCGGATTCATCAAATCGATTACGATCGATGGCACCACCTACACCTATGACCCGAAAGCCAACAGCAATCAGGGTTCGCTGAGCTTCAGCGGCGGTGCGAACCACGGCACGTTCAACACCGCCAATAACACCCTGAGCATTGCCACCGACAACAGCGGCACCCTGGTGGTAAACCTCGACACCGGCGAATACACCTACCTCTCGCAGAAAACCACGGCCGCGGTGATCACTGAAAACATCGGCTTTACCGCCAGCGACAACGACGGCGATCTGGCCAGCTCCACTCTGGTGATCAACGTGATTCCGAACACACCACCGGTGGCGGTCGATGATCACGTCATCACCAACGTGCTGTCGGGCAGCATTGTGCTGCCGGGCGAACTGCTGCTGACCAACGATACCGACGTCAATGGCGATGCGCTCACGGCATCGCCGACCACCTTCAACACTGGCTGGACGGCCAGGGGCGGGGACTTTACCGGCACCAATCCGAACTTCAGTTTCACCGCCAATAACACCCAGGCAGTGACCATCGCCCGCAGCGCATTCGTCGCCAACACAGCCGCCATGACGGCGATGTTGGTGGTCAGCGGGGCGCTGGGGGCGGTCAGCGCCAACAATACCAATGATGAGGACCGGATCACCGTCACCCTCAAACAAGGTGAAACCCTCAACCTGGACCACAACCTGGCGGCCGGCCACGTCACCATGGAGTACTCGGTCAACGGCGGTGCTTACATTGCCATCGCCGACGGCCAGACCATCACTGCCACAGCGGACGGCACGTACCAGATCCACATCACCAACATCGACGACGGCGGCCCGGGCAACAGCGGGAAGGGGGCGGAAAACTACCAGCTGACCATGACCGTCAACTACGCCGGAGCCCACGACGCCACGCCGGACTTCCACGGTACCTACACCGCCAACGACAACCACGGCGGCAGCGACTCGGCCAATGTGACCATCAGCTATCAGGATGGCCATACGCTGACCGGCACTTCGGGTGACGACGTACTGGTGGCGGGCGCTGGCAACAACGTCATCAATGCCGGCGACGGCAATGACGTACTCACCGCAGGTTCAGGCAACAACGAGATGCACGGCGGTGCGGGCAACGACTTGCTGTTCAGCGGCGCCGGCAACGACCTGCTCGACGGCGGCACCGGCAACGACACCGCAAACTACGCCCACGCCACCGCCGGGGTCACCGTCGACCTGGGCCTGCTTACCGCGCAAAACACCCTTGGCGCTGGTACTGACACCTTGACCGGCATCGAAAACCTCACCGGCTCAAACTTCAATGACAGCCTCATGGGGGACAACAACAGCAACATCATCAACGGCGGTTTGGGTAACGATGTGCTCAACGGCGGGGGCGGTGACGACTTCCTGATTGGCGGCCTCGGCAACAACACCCTCACCGGCGGCAGCGGCGCCGACACCTTCCAGTGGCTCAAAGGCAACAGCGGCCACGACGTCATCACCGACTTCACCCCAGGCACCGACAAACTCGACCTGTCGCAACTGCTGCAAGGCGAAAACGGCACCGCGGCATCGCTGGATGACTACCTGCACTTCACCGTCAGCGGCAGTGGCGCATCGGTGATTACCAGCATCGACGTCAGCGCCATGGCCGGCGCCACGCCGAACCAGACCATTGATCTTGCCGGGGTGAACCTGGCCAGTCATTACGGCGTTACCCCCGGAGCGGATGGTGTGATTGCCGGCGGTCACGATACGGCGACGATCATCAATGGCATGCTCAATGACCATTCATTGAAGGTGGATACCGTGTGATCTAAACGTACAAACCCGCCATTTCTTTGGAAAGAAATGGTGGGCTTTTTGTTGTTTGGGGTTTTGAAGGTCAAAAGATCGCAGCCTTCGGCAGCTCCTACGGATTCGGTGTTCACTGCCCTATCGCGGTTGAGCACAATCCCGCGTAGGAGCTGCCGAAGGCTGCGATCTTTTGATCTACAAACCTGTGTCTCTGGAGCAAAAAACAGGCCCGGGGTGAATATCGCCAGCCCTGGTTTTTTGTTGGGGCTTAGGGCCTCTTCGCGGGCAAGTCGGATCGCCGCACCGCTCGCTCCTACGGATGTATAGGGGCGCTGATGCCACGTACATCCGTAGGAGCGAGGCTTGCCCGCGAAGCTTTCGACTCAGGTCGCCTCGTTCAGGTATTTGCCCACGGTCGCCACGTTGTCGAGCGAGTACTGCTTGCTCAGGTTGGCGATCATTTTGTTCAGGGCTTCGGTCACGTTGAGCTGATCGGTGGAGCTGTCAGTGTTCTGCTCGCGACCGGCTTGCAGGGCGGCTTTCAGTTCATCGCTGCTGACGCCGCCGCTGCTGTCGCTATCGAGCACCTTGAGCAATGCGGCGCTGGTGTCGGTGCTGGTCGACGAGGTGCTGTCGCTGGCCAGGGCGCTGCTCAGTTCGGTGGCGGTGACACTGCCGTCGCTGTCGATATCGAGCTGGCTGAACAGCTCTTCACTGGACACCTGCTGAGGTGGCGGCGGCGGTGGGGTCAGGCTGGCGACGAGTTCGTCCTGGCTGACGGTGCCGTCTTCGTTCTTGTCCAGCGCCGAGAAGATTTCTGCGCTGTCGGCCGTGCTGCCGGCGCTGGTCAGGCCGTTGCTCAGTTCATCGCTGCTGATGGCGCCGTCGCCGTCAGTGTCCAAAGCGCTGATCAGCGCATCGGCCAGTTCGGTGCTCGGCGCCTGATCGCGCGGTGGCGGTGGCGCAGGGGCCATCGCGGCCATTTCCTCGCTGCTCAGGCTGCCGCTTTCGTCGCTGCCCAGGTCGCTGAAGTTTTTGCTCAGGCTGACCAGCAGACCGTCGTCGGTTTTCTGCGACAGAGCGCTCGTGAGCTCGTCCTGATCCACTGCGCCATCGCTGTTGCTGTCGAGTTTGGCGAGCAGGTCTTTCTGGAATTGCTGGCTGCGGGCACTGTTGGTGGAGGTGCTGCTGGTGCTGGTATAGCTCGTGTAGTTACTGACACTACCGATCATTGTGCTCACTCCTTGGAATGGGAAACCGGTGGGTACACCGGCTTATGCAGCCTCAAGGGATAAGGTGTCGTGGGTATGTGGGGTTTGTACCGTCCGGTACACACAAGTATTGGTCAGGCTCAAATCCTGTGGGAGCGGGCTTGCCCGCGATGAGGCCGGCACATTCAACATCGATGTTGGCTGTCAGACCGCTATCGCGGGCAAGCCCGCTCCCACAGGAGAGTCGTTGTGGCTTAGAGACGGGGCAGGCGGATGACCGCCGTCAGGCCTCCCCCGGAAGTTTCTTCCAGGCTCAACTGCCCACCCAGACGCACCGCTGCTTCCCGGGCGATGGTCATGCCCAGACCGACGCCGCCGGAGTTGCGATTACGCGAACCTTCCAGGCGAAAGACCGGTTCGAACACCACTTCACGTTTATCCGCCGCGTTACCCGGGCCCTGGTCGACGACCTTAATCACTAGTTCCTCGCGGCTGT